>NZ_QEMY02000007.1:0-22581 GCF_003143695.2 Streptococcus halitosis | reverse complement strand
ATATAACTGTCTTTTTATTTATTCTTACGTTTGGGAGGAGATTGGATAGCAATCTTAACTTCAAAAATCGTTCCTCTAGGCTTGTTATCTTTAACGGTAATCGTTCCTCGTAAGGCATCAACGATTTGCTTGGCCAAAGATAAACCTAGACCAAAACCGCCTTTCTGACGAGTTCTTGCCTTGTCTACACGATAAAAGCGGTCAAAGATTTTCTTCTTATCGGCAGCTGAAATCCCAATTCCGTTATCCGTTACGGATAGATAGAGGTGGCGATCCGTAGCATGGACCACAAACTCAATTTCCCCATCTTCTTCAGTATACTTAATGGCATTATCAAATAAGATGGTCATGAGCTGTTTTAGAAGCAACTGATCGGTCATAAAAGAACGATAAATCCGATTTTCATACTCAAAAATACGATCATTTTCAGAAGCAATCAACTCATAGTTGGCAAAGGTAGTCTTAAAAAACTGTGGTGATACTTCTGCTATTTCTGGTTTGATTCCATCATCTCGACGTGCAAGGTTGAGAAGATTGGTCGTGAGGAAACGCATGTTGCGAACTTCTTCAAGACTCGAAGCGATACTTTCGCTGGATTCCATAATCGTTGCCTCTGGTTTTCGAAAGAGAGTCTCTAAACGATTTTGTAAAACGGCCAAAGGCGTTCTCAGTTCGTGGCTCGCATTTTCAACAAAGGACTTCTGCTTTTGCATACTTTCCAGCAGAGGTTTGACACTGACACGTGCCAGATAAACACTGGCAATTAAAGATAGGAGCCAGAAACTGGCCATGACCACTACGATTAAATGCTCATGGTTTTGGCTAATCTGCTCAAGCTGACTAGTGTTGATCAAGATTGCCGCATATTTGACATTACTTGAAACAGTGGATGAATTGGTTTCCATCAAGATCATCCGGTAGGTTTCTTCCAGACCGTAGCTATTGACAACTTGGAGTTGACGAATGTGATTCAACTCTTTCTTATCCAGCTTGATCTTATCCAAACCTAAAAAACGATTACCCAGTAAGAGTTGGTTAAAATCCTTGTCAAAGAGCAAGACTTCCGTATTGGAGCTGACATTGGGTTTGATTTCAGCCTTGCTGGCATCCGCTGTTGCTGGTTGAATATCCTTGACTTCCTCAGTTGCCCGATTCAGGGCTAACTGGATAACCGCTTGGGGACTACTACTAAGAGCTTGGAGTTTTTCATCTACAGAAGTGTAGAGACTCGAGTGCATGACCTGGAGGATAATCAAGGTCATCGCAGAGAAGATCAGGGTGAACACTCCAAAGTTTCGAATAAAATAACTGAAATCATCCGCATACCATGTTTTTTTTAGTTTATTGAACATCTTTTAAAATATACCCGACACTACGCAAGGTTTGAAGATTCTCAGCAAAAGCTGTCCCCTTCAGTTTCTTACGAACTTTTGAAACATAGACTTCTACGACGGAAATCGTCGTATCGCTATCAAATCCCCATAGGCGGTCAAAAATTTGCGTCTTGGGAAGAATGACATTTTGATTTTGAAGGAAGTAAACTAATAACTCAAACTCTTTTCCGAGTAGTTCTACAGGAGTATCTTCCACTTTCACTTCATTCGTCGAAAGGTTGACGACAATATCTCCATAGGTCAATGTGTTTTCATTAAACTTACCTGAACGTTTGAGAAGGGCTTGAATCCGCATTTTGAGTTCTTCTAGATAGAAAGGTTTGGTGAGGTAGTCATCTGCCCCCAACTCAAAACCATGTCCCTTGTCATCCAAACTTTCCTTAGCAGTCATGATTAGTACTGGTGTTGAGATCCCTTTTTCTCGCAACTCTTTTAAGACTTGGAACCCATTTTTTTCTGGCAACATCAGGTCAAGCAAAATCAAGTCATAGACGCCACTTTCAGCTTCGTAGAGACCTTCTTCTCCATCAAAAACCTGCATAACATCTGCAAAATCATCTAAAAAGTCAAATACTGAGTTTGACAGACCTAGGTCATCTTCTACTAATAAGATTTTTATCATCAGAAACTCCTCCTTGTTACGATTATTATACCAAAATTGCCTTAAAAAAAACTCAACTCTCTCTTCTTTTCAGATAGAAAGTTGAGTTTTTTATTTACATTTCGAATGAATTAAGCTTTAGCATATTGGGCTACAACAGCTTCGACTGCTGCTTTCTCACGCTTGATCAAGTCAACACGCGCTGCGATATCCTTGATCCCCATACGAATGTTACGGCTAAGAGCAAGGTCAGAAAGTTGCGGTTCAAAGAATTCCTTGTACTCTGCCAAGCGTTGCTCTGTCTTAAATACATGGGCAGGTAGGATAACAAAGCTATCAAAGCTCATATCCCCACCAAGAGCTGCCTTGATCCAATCCCAGTTTTCACGCGCCCATACCCAAACAGTTTCTTGAGTTGTTTGATGATCTAGGAACTGGTAATACCAAGCAGACAAGTCTTGTGGTTTCACAACAAACTTATCCTTCCATGAGCCAACCAAGGTTTGAATATTGTCAGCATCTGTACTGTAGGCTAGAGCAGCTGCCAACTGGCGTTTGAAGACAGCATCTGTGGCATGAGTGTAGAGGTCCAGATAAGTTGCGACCAAGTTCTTTGTCTCATGGTGTTTCATCTCATTTATGAGAACTTGTGCACGGATGGCTGCTGGAAGTCCTGCAAGGTTCTCCTTATGAGCTGCAAAGATTTGGCTAGCGACTTGACTAGCTTCTGCATCATTGGAGCGAATCATCATGGAAATGGTCAACTGACGAACCAATTCGTCCTCATCTGATTCTCCATCTTTGGCTTCAAAACCAAGACGGTCATAGTTGTGACGAGCCAATTTAGCAACCAGTGCTTTGAAGGCTGTTTCAGCATCCGTTCCTTCATCAATAAAGCGCTCAAGGGCTGAAATCACTTGAGAAATAGCTGAAACCACCAGGTAAGACTCTTCCTTAGCAAGTTTATCTAGGACTGGGAGCAAGTCAGCATAAGAAATGTGACCCGCTTCAGCAAGCAAACGACGTTCTTGAACGATTTGTAGTTTGCTTGTGTTATCAAGTGTTTCTAAGTCAGCAAGAACAGCTTCTAACAAGTCTCCTTGATAATCTGTAATGTAGTGGGCTGTATTTTCAGTGTTGAGACGAAGGGCTCCTTCGTTTTCAGCAAGAAGAGCAGCATAGCCAGGGATTTCGATACTTTCAGTTTCAAGTGTATCTGGTAGACCCTTCCAGTTGCTGTTGAGTGGGACAACCCAGAGGCGGTTCTTGTCTTCGTGCTCACCGATGAAGAATTGTTTTTGCGAAATCTTCAAGACATCATTTTCAACTTTGACAGTGAGAACTGGATAGCCAGGCTGTTCCAACCAAGAATCCATGAAAGCTGCGACATCACGTCCTGATGCTTGTCCGAGAGCATTCCAAAGGTCACGACCGATGGTATTGCTGTATTGGTGTTTTTCAAAGTAAGCATGCAAGCCTTTAGCGAAATCAGCATCACCGAGCCAACGGCGAAGCATGTGCATGAGACGGCTTCCTTTAGCATAGACGATAGCGCCATCAAAGAGCGTGTTGATTTCATCTGGGTGTTTAACTTCGACATGAACAGACTGAACACCATCAGTCGCATCGCGTTTAAGCGCAGCTGGAACACCACCTGTTTGGAAGTCTTCAAAGATATTCCAACTTGGCTCGATGGCATCCACACAGACGTATTCCATCATGTTAGCGAAGCTTTCATTGAGCCAGAGGTCATCCCACCATTTCATAGTAACGAGGTTTCCAAACCATTGGTGGGCCAACTCATGCGCTACAACTAGGGCAACTTGTTGACGGCTAGCAAAGGTTGAGTTCTCATCTACAACCAAGTAAACTTCACGGTAAGTCACAAGACCCCAGTTTTCCATAGCACCAGCTGAGAAGTCAGGAAGGGCGATGTGAAGTGATTGAGGGATTGGATACTTAACTCCATAGTAATCTTCGTAAAACTCGATCGAGCGAACGGCGATGTCTAGTGAGAAATCAAGGTTAGATAGTGGGTGGGCTTTCGTTGAGTAGACACCGACGAGGGTACCGTTTTTAGTTTTAGCCGTTACCCCTTGCAAATCACCAGCAACAAAGGCCAACAAGTAAGAAGACATGCGAGGTGTTGTCTCAAACTTCCAGATGCCTGTTTCCTTACGGTTTTCAACATCAATTTCTGGCATGTTTGACAAGGCAACTTCACCTTCTGCTTGGTCAAAACGTAGAGAAAGGTCAAAAGTTGCTTTGGCTTCAGGCTCATCCACACATGGGAATGCTTCACGCGCAAAATGGCTTTCAAACTGAGTAGACAAGACCTCCTTCTTGACACCATCAACTGTGTAGTAAGAAGGGTAAATCCCTGTCATGTTGTCTGTGATTTTACCAGAAAAGTCAAGAACCACTTCAACTTTGCCAGCCTCAGCTAATTCGATATGAAGGGCTTCATTGTCATGGTCAACTGTAAACGGACGAGCTTGACCCGCAACTTCTACAGAAGCGATTTCCAAGTCTTTTTGGTGAAGGGAAATACGATCACTCTGTGCTTGACCAGTAATGGTCACCTTCCCAGAAAACGTCTTGGTCTCACGACTCAAGTCTAAAAATAAATCATAATGTTCAGGAACAAATTGGGTAATAAAATGTTCAACTGCTTGCATAGTTTTCTCCTATTCTAAGTTTAAGAGTTTTACTCTTCTTCAAACAAACTTATTATATCATGTTTTGCTTTAGAAAAAAGGATTGGACGGTAATTTCCAAAACTTTCTTCCTTCTGGCAGTCTACAGTGGGTAGACCTTACGAAATTCTTCCAAAACGACCTTGCTGTCAGGTGTAAAAGTCAGTCCAGCCTCCCTCATCCACTCGGTGAAAAAGTCCTCATGAACCTGGCGCCAATAGGCTAAAGATTTGTCTCCCTCACCTTCCTTGTAGGCATGGTCTGCAGAAACTTGATGAAAAGGCTGAACGGAAACCTTGGTAATTTCGACAATGCAGACAGCCTGATTTTGACTGTCTAAAATGACATCGAAGGTTCCTTCTTGTGGAAGAGGTTCGTCTTCTAGTGCGTAGAGGTCGTAGACTGAGGCGGTTGCTGTCTTTTCGCCTTTTAAAACCAAATCTGCCAAGAGATCTGCTTCCACTCCAAAAGCCCAGGCGTCTATCTCATCTCCGATAGAGGGGTTAATTTGCTTGTAAATATTCCACATTTCTTGCGGTGTCATAGATCACTCCTTTGTAATTTTTTACTTACTTCTTTTACACGTTTGAGGTGGTCTGGATGATCAATATCTAAATCAAAAATCTCTGGAATAGAACTATAGTGGATAATACACTTGATACCCATCTGATTCGTTTTTTGTATGAAAGAAGCATTCAGATAGCCTGCTACAGCAAAGTCAATCTTTTTCATCCTTGTTTTATCCTGCATATCTCTCAGCATATCTAACATTATTGGACTTTCCATATCATGCCATTGACTGTTTCTCACAGTCGAAAAAACAAAGGAAGTCAAATCATTCATTCCAACTACAATCTTTGAAATGCCAGTTTCCAGTATCCTGTCCAAGTCAAAATATGCTGACGGTAATTCAATCATTGTACCGACTTTTCCAGTAAAACCATGCTCACGCAATACTCTAATAGCTTGTTTTAATTGGTCGGCATCATTGACAAAAGGAAAAATAACAGACAGATTGGAATTGGTTTGATAAACTTCTGTAACGACATGTGCCTCAGCCTGAAATTCATTCGGACACGCCAGCAAACGCCTTATCCCTCTATATCCAAATAAGGGATGATTTTCATCAAAATACTCTTTAGTCCCCTCTAAACAATTAGCTTCTGTATTTGTTAACTCTGAAAAACGATACCAAACCTCTTCATCTGAGTACAAGGAGCAAATGGTATCTAGATAATCTTTTACAAATTGCTGACAACTTGCTAATAGGATGTTTTGATTAAGCTCTCTCAGTAAGTATTCCCCACGAATCATACCAACATGATGCAATAGTTGTGGGTAAACTTTTTCAACAATTTGCTCTCCACTAAGGGCTAGCTGGTTTTTCATAGCCATTCACCTCTTTCCATCCTTCAAATTTAGCCACACTTCCTCATCCCTTAAAAGGGAAAAGGCTAACAATACCTTGCTCCTTGATAAAGCTTTGTAATCTTTCGATTTGTTCTTCTATTTTAGACTGGATATCCGCCTCGTCCAGAGTTGATTCCGCACTAAACAACTGAAGTTTTAACAAGTCTGCTAAGTAAAGTAAGCGCCATTCAATTTCAGATGTAAAGGTCGAAGCTTGCTCGATTTTTGCAAGCTTTTGTTCCAAAGTATCACCATTCAAAAATCTCTGATGTACTCTCCTTCTTATTTTTCTAGTTGATTCCTCCCCAGAATCTAGTGGACTTAAAAGGAGATTTTGATAGATGGACACCTGATTTTCCGTCTGCTTTTCCATATAGGCCAACAAGACTATCGAACTCTCAACAAAGGTCCAACTATTATAATCTCCTTCAAAGGGAATTTGTAGCAAAATATCTAACAACTTTTTAGCTAGTTCTTTTTGACCATATAGATAGAGTAAATAAGCAAGGTGATTAAGAGACTCAAGATAGGAACAGTTGGTCTTCTTGTACTTTTTTAATATTTTTTCTACATAGGGTTTTAAATCAGAATGATTTTCCACTAGCTCAAATACTTCTATCAGCTTCATCTTCACTCCTTTGTGTCTTTTCCCTAGTCAAATATCTAGTAGTTAAAGCTTTTCTAATCAGCTAATCTAACTCTGCTCGACTAAACAAGTCTATCATAGACTCAGAATCGTCGCAAAACTCCTTAAAACCTAAAGCAAATGTTGCTAAGGCATCAATATTGGAAGAATAGGCACAAAACATACTTCCTTCTGGATCAAAGTCAATAGATTAGCTTAATTCAGGCATTTTTTCCTCTAAAAATATCAAAGCAAGAGATGCCCAATCGTATCCATTTCCTTCGAATCCCTCATCTTCCCGAGTGTCGAATACTTCCTGTCTGTATTCTCCATCAGGATAATAAATGAGCGACCCTCGAACACTTTGTCTCTCTTCATCATGGACTAAAAATTTAAAAGGTGAAATTTTTTTATTTACCATTTTGTAATCTATCATTTCTTGACTCCTTACTGTATTCGCTTATGTTTAATAGAACTATGCAAATCCAGCTTAGTTACTAGGCAAAGGGAATAAAAGTATCATGTTGATTATAATAAATTAAGGCATCGACCAAGTATTCAGGGCTTGCGTCTGGCTTTTCATCCAATGCACTAGAAGGACATCTATCAGATGCTCACCATAATATACCAGATTAAGATTTCTCTCTACTACTTCCCACAGGGTAGACATCTTTATCATCAACTACAACTGGATAATCCGACACCAAAATAAAGGCTATCGAAAGCCAAATTCCCTTCATCATTGTCATAGAGGCAAAAGTCATCTTGAGTACATTGTTCTAACTTAACTTGCTCTAAAATATCTGCTAGTGAAAAGAATTGGTGTTTACGTATGATTGCTCCTTTTATTTCTACTCACCTTCCACAAAACTAGTCAGAAAAGCCTCAAATGAAAGCCATTGACCAAAAATCTCAGCTCTTTCTTCTAAAACATAGTAGTAAACCTTGCCATAATCTTCTTCCCTTAGAGACAGAGCATAGTTTCCAGACCCAGGATCATAGGCAAAATGAAGGAGGTCTTTAGCCTGAAATCCAGCAGGAACAACCTCATCGTCAAACCAGTTGAGGGCCTTCTCCATCTCCTCTAATGAATAAAAAGCATTGAAAGGAAAGAGATGTTTGTCATCATGAACACCAGACACACAAGATTGACCACCATTGTACTTGAGATAAAAGTTTAACATGGCTTCCGGCAATTTCTTTCCAAGGTTCTCCTCAAATTGTAAAAGATCTTCTCTTGTAATTGGTTCATTCGCATCTGTTGCTCTCAGCATAATTATCCCTCCGGTTTTTACAATCTTTCTTCTAAGACCTTGTCAATAAAGTCATAGACAGTTGCAGCAACTTTTTGCATTTCTAAAGAGCCCAAAGCACCCAAATCATTTTCATAAATGCAATCATCAGCATTTTTCTTGATAAAGTAGGCCAAATCTCCCTCTTGACCAATCATAAAGAAGTCTGGTTCATCTACTTCTATCTGATAGGTCTCATTACGCTCTAAGAGATCCTCCTTAGCATATAAACAGATACCTGAGTCACCAATCTCATAAGGATCCACTTCGTCCCATTCTGATAAAAACTGATAATAGAGGCTTGGTAACACAAATGCGAACTCATCTCTTTTCATAGCTTACCTCCACATATTCACTAAATACCAACTATGCTACTTCAAAGACCAGCCACCATCAATCGTCAGGATTTGTCCTTGCATGGCGCTTGCTTTTCCACTTGCTAAGAAAAGGCTAAGGTCTGCTACTTCCTCTGGCTCAATCCAGCGCTTGATTGGCGTTTCACTAGCCACCCAGTCAGCCAATCCACCGGGTTCAAAGTCCGTAGCAGTCATAGCTGTCTTAACAGCTCCTGGAGCGATACCAAAGACCTGAATTCCAGCTTCAGCATAGTCTAGGGCCAACTGCTTGGTAAATCCTGCCAAGGCATGCTTAGAGGAAGTATAGGCATGACCACCTCCGCCAGCTAGACTTGAGGCAATCGAACACATATTGATAATGATTCCTTTTTTATTTTCCAGCATTTGTGTCAAATAATGTCGAGTTAGCTCAACAGGAGTTATGTAGTTTATTTCAAAAATCTCTTGAATTTCCTGCGCTGTTTGATCCAAAAGGGGTTTGTAAGCATCCAAAACTCCTGCAGTATTGCACAAAACATCCACATAAGGACACCAGTCAAAAATAGGCTCCAAGTCCAAGGTCAAATCTCTCTGTAAAAAGTGAAAATCACCCTCTAAGAGGGGATTTTCACCTTGGTCAACTCCATAAACTTGATAACCCTTCTCTAAAAAGAGTCGAGCTTGAGCAAGTCCGATACCTGAACTCACTCCCGTCATCAATACACGTCTAGTCATACACTTCTACCCAATCCGTTGCCAAAACATCACAAGGTGTCGGGCTCCACATGGAAAAACCTTCCCCTTCTCCAGACACGTTGATTAGGAAATAAGGCGTCACTTCAAGTGCAACCCCGTTTTGCTCGATGGTGTCAAAAAGTTGGACATAGTTTTCTGCCCCTCCCCAACCAGTTCGTACATATTTTTTCTTAGCCTTTAACCCAGGCAGGATTTCTTCAAATGTCATGGTGTTCTCCTTTAATTCTACATTCTTCAATTAATTATAACAAAAAACCGTTTTCCAACGGCTTTTTGACTGTGTCTCAGTTCAATAAAACAAATAGCTATCCAATTTTTTTATTATTTTAGTTCAATTAATTTATTGTAGATTTTCTCAGTCAGTTCTTTCTGTTGCGTTCCTGTTAAATGGTGCGAAGTGCGAATTAATATGGTTCCATAAACATAGTGTGATCCCGGATTCAAAGCAGTTCCATCAAAAGCACTAATATAAGTATTGCGTTTCTCTGCATCTTCTTTTGTCTTATAAACTTCTATATCTCCACCAGCATCATTACCTTTTTGAACAATATCTGAGCCTTCTACAGATTCATTCACTTGCTTGTCAACGAAATATACAGACGCTGTATATCCTCCTTGTTTATTTAATTTTTTATTAGGGTCATTATCCTCCGTAACAGATTGTACTCCAGTAATTGATTCAATTTCTTTGAGTCTTTCTTCAATAAAAGAACTAGAAGGATTTGTAATTTGTTTTAATTGAAGAATGCTATTTTGATAGTGAGTCAATTTTTCAGACAAATTCTTTTTTGTTTCACTATAATCTAATGGTTGACTTAATTCTTCAATTTGCTTCTCAATTTGCTCAGTTTGTTTTTCAATATCTGGTATTTTACGAAGTGAATCTTTGCTATCCTTTATAGTTGATTTCAATTCTTCCAATGTCTTAGAATCAAGAGGTTCTTCATCATTATCAACAACCTTTTCAGCCTCAGCTATTTGATCTTCAACTTCTTTATTTTTTTCATTTAAATCCTTTACTACATCTTTAAACTTAGTTACAGCAGCTTGATGAGGCGCATAGGATAAGAAATAGTACCCCAGACCAGAAATTCCTATGATGAGACACATTGACAATATCATTATTTTTTTCTTCATTTCAATCTCCAAAAAGTATTTAATATCTTCACAATTTTACTATAATACATCAAAACAAGCAACAAAAAACCGTTTTCCAACGGCTTTTTGACTGTGTATCTACTAAATTCTTCTTACCACTGCAATCCGGCTTCTCTGATTTCTTTCTTGGAAGCGAATTTACCATTTGGTCTGTGCCATCTTCCTTTTCTATCTCTAAAGTAGCCACCTGAATTTGTTGATTGCGAGTTTGATTCCTGGCTTTCTTCCTTTTCTTGTGTGGCTTGGCGAGCTTTTTCTTGCTCTTCTTCTTTTGCTTTCTTTTCAGCCGCTTCTTTTTCTTCAGCCTCTTTCTTGGCTTTTTCCTCAGCTTCCTTCTTAGCCTTTTCTTTTATCTTTGCATCTTCAACTGTATTTTTAGCAGTACCATCCAAGTAATTGATTTCCGCATTAGCTGAAACATTGTCTAAAACGACATGCGTCACTGAATACTGATCAACCTTTTCTTTACTACCACCCAGCTTGATTTCCAAAAGTTTACCATTTTCATCAATTCCCACATACTGCAATTCAATTTGTCTCGGAATCAATTCATCTTTCTGATAGATTGGGGTCACCTTGTAGTCAAGATAGTAGTTCGGATGGTTGGCCAACCAAGAGTCCAATCGATTTTCATAGTAAAGCATGCTACTTTGGTTTTGATCATCTGTTCCAGAATAATTTCCAGCATTGAGCCAGTTAGTCATTGGAACCAGATTCCTCTTTTCATCGTTTAATCCACTAAACTGGTACCCGATCAGATGGCCTCGACTCATCAACCAAGCTTCTTTTTTACCATCACCATAAAAGAATTTATAATTGTGCCATCCAACTGGATCATAAGTCAACTTGGACTCTCTCTTCTCAGTTGGCTCATCGCTGTCCTTAAGTTGAATATGAGCACCCGTTGCGCGTGATTTAGAATCTAATTCTCCAAGTTCTAGTTGCTTCTCATTTTTAAAAGGCAAGAGTCCAGCTTCTTTAAACAACTTCTCATCAAACTTGATTTGCTTCTGTTCAATTTTTTCTTCTGGGGCCTTTGATTCTGCCTTATGTCCAGAACAAGCAACTAGGGTTGTGATTGAAAGCAAGGCAATTGAGAAGGATAGTAGCTTTTTCATAAAAATCTCCTTTTTATATAGTAATTAGATTAATATCTCCTCTTACATTTTACTATCATTTTGTTAATTGTTCAAGAGTAAAAAGTCTGTTATTATACTATTTATCCTCCAATGTCCAAAACAAAAACGATAACCACTTTTCAGTAGTTACCGTTGATTTCTTTTGATCAGTCTTTCCCACCAAGTTTGCTGTTGATAGTCATCATGATGCTGGCTATCTTCTCACCCCAGTATGGATCAGAAGCATAGCGAACATTCATCCCGGTTGCTTTATTTCCAAGGTGGTCTCTGCCGTAGTCAATGTAATTCTCACGGATCCACTTGGCTGCTCCAAGGATTCCTTTATCCACATTATCAAAACTCTTGGCTGAGAGATATGGGCTAGTATCATAAGCAGCAATACCAAAGAAGTTGTTCTTATCTCTGGCAATTTGACTGCGACCCCAAGCACTTTCAAGGGCACTATGTGCCATCAAGTAAAGGGCATTGACACCGTAGCGTTCCTCAGCTTCTTTGAAAGTCGCTCCTTTACCCGCAAGAGGACTATCCTGCAAGTTCATCATCGAATACAGTTTATCCAACTCAGCTGCACTATAATTACTTGGTTCTCTCAAGTTTTTATAAAGGAAAGGATTTTTAATGGTAAAGCCATCAAAATGCTCACCATCAGTTGAGTAGTACTTCTTACCAATAACCATAGCAGATGTGTGTGGAGCTACTTTGATACTCGTGTAAGGAGAGAGTTCATGGTAGAGGAATTTCCCATCACTAGTATAATGAGGGATAAATTCGCTTCCTTCATCCACTGCTGTCAAATCACTTTGATTCATATAGCCAGACAAGCCAGAAATCGAAACTGCAAGTCGGCCACCTTTTCGCGTCGAGCTATCCAGTGAAACGATGCTTCCCTGATTAATGTAACTCAAGATTTCTCCAGATGCACTGTAGACATAGGCTGTGATGGGTTTAACTTTGTAATATTTGGTTTTATCCGCAACATGCCATTTACCGGAGGCATCCAAGGTATGACCATCTACAGTCTCGTTTTTTGCCATGTAACCGCCTGATTTAAGGTAGTACCATGATTGGTCGGATGAATCGTAGATAAGCTCTTTCTCAGCCATCTTCCCGTTTGACTTGAGGTAGAACCAATTGTTCTTGTACCACACCCACTCACTTGCAGCCATATAACCGCCAGATTTGAGATAGTAGTAACCATTATCCCATATCCATTCTTTATTGGCATAATTTCCATCAGAGTTGATATAGAACCATGAGTTATAATTCTTGTCAAAGAGCCAACCTTTACCAGCTTTTGCTCCACTACTCGTCACATAGCTGCGGTCAATCCAAGTTTCTGTGGAGAGGTAGCCACCGGATTTGAAATGGTAATCCTTACCTTTGATGATTTGCCAACCTTTTTCAGCATAGGTTCCGTCAGCTTTCAAGTAAAACCATGAGTTATAATTCTTGTCAAAGAGCCATTCCGATTTCAGTTTAGCTCCACTTTTAGCAACATAGAAGCGGTCAATCCAACGTTCAGTAGAAAGATAGCCTCCAAATTTGAAATGGTAATCTTTACCTTTAATCGTTTCCCAGCCTTTTTCGGCATAGCTACCATCAGCTTTCAAGTAAAACCAAGAATCATAATTCTTATCAAAGAGCCATTCCGATTTCAATTTAGCTCCACTTTTAGCAACATAGAAGCGGTCAATCCAACGTTCAGTAGAAAGATAACCGCCTGATTTGAAATGGTAGTCCTTCCCATCTATAGTTTGCCAGCCATTTTCAGCATAGGTACCATCTTGTTGAATGTAGAACCAACTGCTATAGTTATCATCATAAATCCAACCTTGTTTGACCTTATTACCATTTTCTGACAAATAGTTCTTACCAAGCCAAGTACTTTTCAGCATTTTCCCTTGAGAATTGACATAGTACTGGTCTTCACCTTGAGTGATCCACTCATCCTTGGCCATCTTGCCATCTTCTTTAAGGTAATATTTTTCCTGTCCTTGAGTAATCCACTCGTTTTTAGCTCTCTGACCATCAGCCTTAAGGTAAAGCCAGCTCTGTCCTTCTTGGTCAAAAAGCCACTGGTCCTTGGCCTTGGCACCATTAGCATTGACATAATATTGGTTGACCCAAGTATTTGTAGCCAAGATTCCATTAGCATCAAAATAGTAGTCCTTACCAGCAACAGTCAACCAGCCGTTTTCTGCACGTTGTCCATCAGCCTTAAGATAAAACCAATTCTGATACGTTTGGTCAAAGATCCATTGGTTGGTTACTGGTTTTCCATCAGCTTTGAGGTAGGTCTTTCCTTGCCAAGTTCCCTCTTCTGCTTTTGCTGTCTCCACTACAGTAAAAAAACACCCCAATAAACCAGCACTTACTAGGGCCACTTTCCATCGTTTCATTTAAATACTCCAATAACGTTTTCTAAACCCTATTGTAACATAGTTAACCGACGGAAATATTACAAATTGATGAAGATTCTATTTCTTGTTGACAATAAGGAAGACCTAGCTTATCTCAGACTGGCTTTGACTTCCTTACGGAGATCTTCCAAACTGCTAATGCCATATTTGTCCATAACTTTTGGTAAATTTTCGATGATATCAGGACAGGCATAAGGATTGGTAAAATTGGCTGTTCCAACTCCGATGGCAGACGCTCCAGCCAGATACATTTCTAGTGCAGCCTCTGCCGAATCCACTCCTCCCATTCCAATGATGGGCAGGTCTGTTGTTTGGGCAACTTGACGGATGAGTTTGAGGGCTACTGGAAAAACTGCCGGGCCAGACATTCCACCTGTTCCATTGGCCAAGATTGGTTTGCGAGTTTTGAGGTTAAAGCGCATACCGACTAGAGTATTGATCATGGTTAAGCCACTTGCCCCTGCATCTTCTGCGGCTTTGGCGACGGTGACAATATCTGTTACACTAGGAGTAAGCTTGACATAGACTGGCACATCAGAGGCTTCCACAGCCGCTTTTACCACTTCATAAGCCAAGTCAGGATCTTGCCCAATCAGAAGTCCATGATTGCCGTGATCTACATTCGGGCAGGAGATATTGAGCTCGATAGCTTTTACATTGGCTGCCTTGGAAATTCCTCGAGAAACGGCAGCGTACTCTTGTTTTGAAAAGCCAGCTACATTAGCGATGATAGGAAGATTTGGGTATTCTCTTTCCAACCAAGGAAGTTTTTCAGCCAAAACAGCTTCTAAACCAGGATTTTGTAAACCGATTGCGTTGAGCATACCAGCAGGTGTCTCTGCCACCCTTGGAGTTGGATTGCCAAAACGGGGTTCAAGTGTCGTCGCCTTGATCATAATAGAGCCTAAAAGGTCTAAATCATAGTACTTGGCATACTCTTGACCAAAACCAAAACAGCCTGATGCTGGTATAATTGGATTTTTCAAATCCAAACCAGGAAGAGAAACTTGTAAACGATTTTTAGTCATAATTTTCTCCTTATAACACAACTGTTCCTGTGCGGAAAACAGGGCCATCTTCACAGACGCGTTGACTGACAGTCTCACTATCTGGCACTTTTAGAACGCAGGCATAGCAAGCCCCCATCCCACAAGCCATACGAGATTCCAGAGATAGGTAGGCTCTTGGGTGGTCATAAAAGGTTTGATTGATGTACTTCATCATTCCAGGTGCCCCACATGAGTAAACCGCATCAAATTGACTACCTAAATCATTGATAACAACAGAAACATTTCCCTTGATGCTATAAGAACCATCATCTGTCGTTACAAATACCTGACCATATTGGGCCAATTCGGTTTCGAGAATAACAGCATCCTTAGTCGCAAAACCGAGGACTGTCACTACTGTCACCCCACGCGCATGCAATTCCTTAGCCACCTCAAGCAAGGGTGGAACACCGATCCCACCACCAACGAGGAGAACTTGGCTCTGATTGTCTAAATCAGACAAGTCAAAACCATTTCCCTGAGGCCCCATCACATCAAGAGTATCTCCCTGACTTAAGGTTGAAAAAATAGCGGTTCCAGCACCCTCTATCCGATAAATGAGATGACACTGCTTATTTGCCTTGTCAATAGACGAAATTGAAATAGGACGGCGCAAGAGATGGGCATCATCAGGCACACGTAGATGTAGAAATTGGCCTGCTCGCATAGCTTCAACCATTTCTCCTTCTAGAACTAATTCAAAGATTGCTGGCGCAATTTCCTCCTGTTCAACCACCTTCATGGTTTCCAAACGAATGGCACCCAAACGCTTCTTACATGTGGGATTCATGATTTTCCTCCTTAAATTTAAGGGGACCAGATAAAGAAAAGGCCTTGCTAATGCAAGGCCTCAGTTAGGTTAGGCTAGAACTCATGCGCACACTTAAAAAGTCTCCACAGAGAGTCCCCTATCCCTTTTATCTGACACCTTGTGAGTCTCTCTGGACTCCCCTTAAAGGTTAAATTTGTATTAGTATACCCTTTCAAAGAAAAAAAGTCAAGTAGAAAACGAACATTCTACTTGACATTACTCGATTATTTTTCACGAATCACTTCGACTTTGTAGCCATCAGGATCCTTGACAAAGTAATAGTTTGGTGCAGTTCCTGGTAGACCATTTGGCTCAGTCACTTCATATCCTTTTGCACTGTGCTCTTGATGAAGCGCTTCAAGGTCAGGTGTACTGAGGGCGATATGTGCAAAACCATCTCCCACCACATAAGGGCCGTGATCGTAGTTATAAGTCAATTCCAACTCATAGTCGTCACCCTCAAGTCCTAGATAGACAATCGTGAAGGCATGATCTGGAAAATCTCTGCGACGCAATTCTTTAAATCCAAAAGCATCTTGATAAAATGCGATTGATTTTTCAAGGTTTTCTACTCGCAAACAAGTGTGTAGCATTTTTGAAGCCATATATTCTCCTTTATTTTTAAAAAGACTGGGACAATCCTGTTCCAGTCTTATCAATTATTATTTACCAAGTTTTGCTTTAGCTGCATCTGCAAGAGCTGTGAAAGCTGCTGCATCATTAACAGCCAAATCAGCAAGCATTTTACGGTTAACTTCGATTTCAGCCAATTTCAAACCATGCATCAATTGTGAGTATGAAAGTCCGTTCAAACGAGCTGCCGCATTGATACGAGTGATCCACAATTTGCGGAAGTCACGTTTTTTCTGACGACGGTCACGGTATGCATAGTAGTAAGAGTTCATTACTTGTTCTTTTGCAGTACGGAACAAGATGTGTTTAGCTCCATAGTAACCTTTTGCTAATTTAAGAATACGTTTACGACGTTTGCGTGATACAACGCCACCTTTAACACGTGCCATGTTTTATTTCCTCCAAATATTTCCTAGAATTGTTTACTTACTATTAGGCTATTATTTCAAGCGAGTAAGCATTGCTTTGATACGTTTGAAATCTCCTGAATGCACCATAGATGCTTTACGAAGATGACGACGTTGTTTCTTAGTTTTTCCGTGGAAACGGTGAGAAGTGTAAGCACGGAAACGTTTAAGTCCACCAGAACCTGTACGTTTGAAACGTTTAGCTGATGCGCGGTGTGTTTTTTGTTTTGGCATGATTTTTTCTCCTTTATTTAACTTTCTGACAATTATTTTTTGTCAGTTGCTGGCGCCAACTGCATGAACATTTGGCGTCCATCCATCTTAGCTCGTTGTTCGATGATTGCAATATCTTGTGTTGCTTCAGCAAACTCGGCTAAAACTTTTGCACCAATCTCTTTATGGGTGATCATACGCCCTTTAAAGCGAATGGATACCTTAACTTTATTTCCTTTTTCAAGGAACTTGCGTGCATTGCGAAGTTTTGTGTCAAAGTCACCCTTGTCAATAGTTGGACTCAGACGAACTTCTTTCACAGTAACAACACTTTGTTTTTTACGTTGTTCTTTTTGCTTTTTCTGATACTCAAATTTGAACTTACCGTAGTCCATAATTTTAGCAACAGGTGGTTTTGCTTGGGGTTGAATCAATACTAAGTCAACATTTGCACTATCAGCCAATGCTTGCGCTTCGCTGAGTGGCTTGATGCCTAGCTGTTCTCCCTCAAGACCGATCAAGCGAACTTCACGTACACGAATTTCATCATTGATGAATAAGTCTTGCTTTGCTATGGTTTTCACCTCTTTTTTATTATTAGAGAAAAACAATAGCGGACTCGTAATGATACAAGCCCGCACGTTATGATAGCGTTTCTTAGAAACTTTTCATCCGTAGGGCCAGGCAACTTGATGTCACAAGGCGAGAAGCTCTCACTTCTGCTTTTCTCAACTTTTATATGATACCAAGTTTTCTATCCCTTGTCAAGATAAAAAGTCAATTTTTCGAAAAACTTTGTCTATTTTATCGCACCGTTTCAATTCGCCAACTATTCCATCCTTTAAAGCGGATAGCCCCTTGCTGGTCAGTTCTGTAAATCTTACTCTTGATACTTTCCATTCGTGTCAAGGTTTCCTGATGGGGAAGTTTCGCACGATTGTTTTTTCCAACTGAGATGAGAGTAATTTCTGGTTTGATTTTTTCTATGAAAGCTGGATTGGATGATGTTTTAGCACCATGTTGGCTTGCTTTCAAGACATCCACCTCTAAGTCAGGATATTGCTTTAGAAGATCCTTCTCTCCCTTCTCTTTCAAGTTTCCAGTAAAGAGAAAATGCTTATCCAAGAGTTTTCCATAAAGAACCAGAGAATCATCACGATTCCTATCTCCAATCTTCCTTGGAGATAGGACTTCTAAGTAACTGCCAAAAATCGGCAAGTTCTCCCCTGCTGCCACACTGCGCACCTCGGTTTGGCTTGCTTCTAGCTCCGCTACAAATTCCTTCTGTGTCAGACTTCCTTTTGATACTAAAATCTCTCCGACATGGAAAGCCTTTGTTACTTCTAGCAAATCGCCAACATGCTCCTTGTCTGTATTGGTCAAAACCAGCTGGTCAATCTTCTCTACTCCTCGACTTTTAAGATAGGGAATCAAGGTTCTCTGGGCATTGCTGGTCGTCGCCTTTTCTTGCCATTTTTCAATTTTCTTATCAGACTCTGCCTTGCCTCCCACGTCTATGAGAATGGTTTTTCCAGTTACATCCCGTAGGAAAATACTTTCTCCCTGCCCTACATCCAGCATGGTAATTTCATTTTCCAGAGGATGCTTGATTAAGAAAAAGAGCCCTATGACAAAGAGACTGAATCCTGCTAGTCTTTTGATGTTTTTCCTAAAATCATACAGTATTGCCAAGGAAATTAACAGTAGAATCAACAGCCATGCGTTGGGTTGTCCAAAGACCAAGGGCCTACTTGCCATCTGTGAAACCAAGCGAATGATGCCCTCCAACCACTCAAAGACAAAGTTAAACTGAGTGACTGGGTAAACAAAAGACAGAATGAATAAGATGGACAAAAGCGGTAAGAATACCACATCAAACAGAAAAGAAAAGACAAAGGTCAAAAGGATAGACCAAGGCTGAAATTCTGCAAAATAGAAGGATAGAATGGGCAATATTCCCAAGGAAATGACCAGACTTTCTCTAGCAACAGCCTTGATCCCATCGCCTTCTTTGCTAGTCATAGTCAAGATAAAAGCATAAGCGCAGGACAAGACCCCTCCAGCTGTCAAGAAAAAGTTGGGCATGATGATAAAGAGGACAAGGATCGTCAAGGCAAAATTATCCAAACCTTTAACACCATGTTGGGCTAGTAACTTTTGCAAGAGACTGCGAATGACCGAAGCTGAAAATCCTGTCAGACCTGCATAGATAAGAGAAAAGGGATAAGTTAGCCACTTCAACTTTTCTTGAGTCAAGCCCAATTGCAAGAGGAGTTTCTTAAAGGCATCCATGAAAAAGCCCACCTGCATACCCGACAAGGCAAAGAGATGGATAATTCCAAGACTGGAATAGAGCTCATTCATCTCCTCAAAGTCTGTGTCCAAATATCCCAGCAAGAGCCCAGTCATATAATTGCGCATAGGATCTGGAAAGTGCGTCTTGATCCAAACTACAGCCTTTCGACGTAAAGCCGACAAATTTTCACCTATATCCCAACTGTTAACCTTTTTAAGTGACTGGATGTTCTTGATAGTCAGTGTCTGGTAAATCCCCTGAGTCTTCAGATAGGCTCGGTAGTCAAATCCACCAAAATTTCTCTGCCCTTCAGGCTCTGAAAGTTTTCCTTCTAGCTCTATCTCGTGAAGGTCTGTTAAGGTCTGAAAGAGCTCTTTCTCCTCCTCAGACTGGAGTTTATAGTAAACTTGGAAGGTGCGGCCCTCAGCCTTGCCCCGAAAGGACAGACTGTCTCCATTGACTTTGATGGTATCTGGTAAAATTCGTACCCTTTCAACAGAATCCACTAGGTTTTGACTAGCTTGTGTCTGTTGCCAGTTTTGAAACAAAAACCAAAATCCGAAAACTCCACAAATCGCTAAAACTTTTCCAGCAGATTTCCATAGAAATTGGAAAAAGAGACAGACAAGCAAAAAAACAAAACCTAGCAGTGAGAGATAGGACGCTCCAAAAATGGCATAGTAAAGCCAGAGCAATAGAAAACTCAGATAGATTAAGGGAATTGGGAAATTCTTAATCCACTGTAACATAGTCTTTTAACTTTTCTATGGTCTTGGCACCAATGCCAGAGACCTTCTTGAGTTCATCAACCGACTTGAACTTGCCATTTGCCTCACGATGGTCGATAATATCCTGGGCTCGTTTTCCTCCCAAGCCTTTGACCTGCTTGAGTTCTTCCAGACTAGCTTTATTGAGGTTGACCTTCTTATCTTTACTTGTCGAAGAAGTCGTTCCAGAGGCAGTCTGCTGACTAGCTGATTCTTCTCCCTTAGTTGGAACATAGACAAGAGCCTCGTCACTGACTTTCTGTGCTAGATTAAGCGACTTACTATCTGCTTCCTCTGTCAATCCACCCGCCTTCTGAACGGCATCATGAACTCGACTTCCTACTGGCAAATCATAAATCCCTGGCGATTTGACAGCACCTTTGACATCCACTGTGATCAGATCTTGTTCAGGAGACTCTTCCTTTTCTTCCTTCTTGACTTCCTTTTCAGACGATGAATCCTTTGAAACGGCCGAGACTTCAGCTTGCAAGTTTGTTTCTTTCACAGGTGTCTGTGTAGATGGCTTTAGTAGGAAAAATCCGCCTAAGGCCAAGCCTAAAACAGCACAGATGACAATGATTTTATACTCTTTGATTTTCTCGATAATTGCTTCCATATTTTCTCCTCTCTTAAGTTATTCGCAAGAGAAAGAAAAAACAGTCGAAAATTTCTTTTCAACTGCTTATTTATTTGCAAAATAGTCTTCCTTAGTCAAGACATAATGAACCCTTGTGATAATTCGACCTGGTTCTTTGTTATCCATTCTAGCATAGGGTTCTTCGTGGGAAAAGCGCATACCTGATTTCTCCATGACCTTTCCTGATGCGGGATTATCCTTATCGTGAAGAGCGGTCAACTTGTTCATTCCAACTTTCTCAAAAGCCAGCTCAATCACGGCGCGATTGGCTTCTGTCGTCAATCCTTGATTCCAATACTTTTTATTGATAATGTAGCCAATAGCTGCTTTTTTGAGAATGTGGTCAATCTTGTGCAAATCAATAGTTCCAATAAACTGACCATTGCTTTTTAATTCGATTCCCCAACGGCCCAAGGGATTAGACAAGTAAAACTGAGCAATGTTGTTCTTAGTTTCTTCTAAGCTTTGATTTGTTGGAAAAGTGTATCGTGTATTTTCTCTGTCTGAAGCATACTCAAACATAGCTTCTGCATCATCCAAGGTTACAGGTCGGAGCAATAAACGCTTCGTTTCTATAGTTGGGTACTGGGCAAATTTCACAAATATTGATTCCATACTTTTCCCTCCATTAGAGCTTGATTCTCACTAGTCTAGCATAAATAAATTTGGATGACAAGTTTTTCTTGATTTTTGAAGCGGTTTCATATACAATAAAACCATCACATTTTTGATTTATGAACTGGAATGTGACAACCAAAACAAGACCGTCAATTGAAAGGTAGGTTATCTCTATGTTAATCGGAATCCCAAAAGAAATTAAAAATAATGAAAACCGTGTTGCCCTCACTCCTGCTGGCGTCCACAGTTTAGTCAGTCGTGGACATCGTGTTCTCATCGAAACAAATGCTGGTCTCGGTTCAGGATTTACTGATGCAGACTATCAAAAGCAAGGAGCTGAGATTGTCGCAACTGCTGCTGAAGCCTGGGCAGCCGAATTAGTCGTGAAAGTAAAAGAACCACTAGCTTCTGAATACGGTTATTTGCGCGATGATCTTCTCCTCTTCACTTACTTGCACATGGCCGCTGCACCAGAATTAGCAGGTGCTATGTTAGCAGCCAAAACAACAGGAATTGCCTATGAAACTGTTCGTGACAATCAAGGACAACTACCACTCCTCGTTCCTATGAGTGAGGTTGCAGGTCGTATGGCTGTTCAAATCGGAGCTCACTTCCTTACTAAGCAAGCTGGTGGTTCTGGTGTCCTACTAGGTGGTGTGCCGGGTGTTCCAAAAGGAAAAGTAACCATCATCGGTGGTGGTGTCGTCGGTACACATGCTGCCCGCATTGCCCTTGGACTCGGTGCTCAAGTGACTATTTTAGATATCAGTGCCAAACGCCTCTCAGTACTAGAAGAAGTCTTTGGGAATCAAATCCAAACTCTTATGTCAAATTCATTCAACATTGAAGCAAGTGTGAGAGATGCCGATGTGGTAATTGGAGCGGTGCTTATCCCTGGTGCCAAGGCTCCGAAATTGGTGACAGATGAGATGGTCAAACAAATGCGTCCAGGCTCTGTCATCGTTGACGTTGCCGTTGACCAAGGTGGCGTTATCGAAACAGCTGACCGTGTGACAACACACGATGAACCCGTCTATGAAAAACACGGTGTTCTCCACTATGCCGTTGCCAATATCCCTGGTGCGGTTGCTCGTACTTCAACCATCGCCCTAACCAATGTCACTCTTCCTTATATCGAAGCTTTGGCTGGAAAAGGGTTCGCACAAGCAATTGCTGAAGATGAGGGCTTGCGTCAAGGTGTGACCACTTATCAAGGTTACTTAACTAGCCTACCAGTTGCTCAAGGACTCGATAAAGATCATACGTCTATCGACGAACTTGTTTAAAGCTAGACACTCATTAAAAAGAAAAAGAGCAGTTCAAA
>NZ_QEMY02000006.1:45107-52999 GCF_003143695.2 Streptococcus halitosis | reverse complement strand
CTTGTCTGCTTACCTATCAGAAGATAAGTCAATCAAGGTTCCGAACAAGGCAGCTTACAAGGCAGATCTTCCAAACAAACCAGGCTTTACGAAAGACTCCAATGAAGTCCCAGTAACGCCACCAACACCAGACGAACCAGTGATCAAGAAAGATGTCAATACTAAAGCTGAAGAAACGCTTGCTGATCGTGACCAAATTTTCACATACAACGTGAAAACAAGTGTCCCAACAGATGTATCATCCTTCAGTGTAAGTGACACACTTGAGTCTGTTCTTGATTATGCAGGTTCAGCAAGTGCAATCTTGAATGGTCAAGCTCTTGATGCCAGTCAAATCAAGGTAGAAGGACAAACCATCACCTTGACGCTTACAAAGGAACAAGTGAAAGCCAATGGCGGTCAAGCTGTTGAATTGAGCTTCACTGCTAAGATTAAAGCGGGAGCTGATTTGACTCCATATCTAACAGATCGTGGATTTACTGTTCCAAATACGGCTTCTTATGACGCAAACATTCCAAATAGACCAGGACTACACAAAGATTCGAATAAAGTTCCGGTTGTCGTTCCAAAAGAACCAGAACCAGAAATTACGAAGAAAATCAACCGTACCTTGGACCACTTGGATGTGGAATACGACGCACCATACATGTATAATGTCAATACCACTTTGCCAAAAGATATTGATAAGTACAAAGAGTTCACCGTAACGGACACACTTGAATCTGTCTTGGCAATCGCTGATACACCAGTAGCTTATGTAGATGGACGTGATGCAAATAGTGCCCTTGAAACAAGTGTTGAAGGAAATACAGTCACTGTGAAAGTGAAAGATTTCGCTCGATTGAAAGGTTTCAAAGAAATCCAATTGTATATTCCAGCTAAACTCAAAGCGAATAGCGATTTGAAAGCTTATAAGGACCAATTGGTACCAAACAAAGCAACTGTCAACTTCAAGGATGCGAATGGTCAATCTGGTAACAAGGGAACAAAACCAGTAACGGTGAAACCGCGTGACCCAGAAAAACCAACAAATCCGACACCAGGTGAACCTGCTAAGACAGTTGGACCAGAAGATGGATCTAAACCTGATAAAGATTACCACTTGCCAAACGCTTTAGATACCTTCCGATTCGATATCACTACACCGGTTCCAACAGATCCAGTAGATGAAAACGGAAATGCTAAGAAGGATCAATATGGTCGTCTTATCAAGACAGACTTGACTAGCTTTACGATCACTGATAAAATCGATTCAGTCTTGAAAGTCAACAAAGACCGTATCGCTCTTAAAGTTGAAAACGCTCAGTTTGACAAGATCAAAGCAGCTCTTAAAGCTCAACTTGATCAAGCAGAGAAAGAACTCAAAGCTTTGACAGGCAAGTCAACAGAAGAGACTTCAACAGAGACTGGTAAGAAGGAAGAACTCAAGGCAGCGAAAGCTAAAGTAGCTGAATTGAAAGCGAAGTTGGAAGCGGCTAAGGCAGCGCAGCCAGCCCAACCAGCGGAAGCGACAAAACCAGCTACTCCAGCAACAGCTGCTGAAGAAACAACACCAGCTACATCTGATTCTTCTGCAACAGAAGATAAGAAACCTGCAACTAGTGAGCTAAGTCAAGATCTTGCAAGCTTGGAAGTAGAGTTGAAAGCAGCTGAAGAAAACTTGGCTAAGCTTCAAGCGCCAGCTCAGAAAGAATCAGAATTGGCACCAGCTGATAAGAAACAACAACAAGAGAAACTTGAAAATGAAATCAAGAAACTAAAAGAAGCTCAAACCAAGCTTCAAGCAGCTATTGATAAATTGTCAAAAGTTTCAAATGACCGCGGTGAATTAGTAGGTAAAGATTTAGAAGCAATTGCTACTGTTACTTACGATGAAACTAGCAATGTTGTGACTTTTGAAATCAGCGACAAGGATGTTCTTGAAGCCTTGAAGGGAAGTACCGTACGTCTTGTACTTTACACTAACTTCAAAGAAGGAACAGATTTTACAAAATTCACTGGTGGTGTACCAAATACAGCTGAAGTAAGCTTTAACCATAATCCAAAGCCAAAAACTACCAACAAAGTTGTGGTGTTCCCACCAACACCACCAACACCAGAAAAACCACAAACTCCGCCACCAGGTGGAACCGTTCCTCCTGCAGAACCTAAGAAAACATTGCCAAATACAGGTTCTGAAGCTTCTTCAATCTTTGGAGTACTTGCTGCCCTAGCTCTAGGACTTGCTGGACTTCTAGTTTGGAAGCGTAAAGCTGAACGTTAGTATCATATAGTAAGAGGAGAGTAGAAAATTTTACTCTTCTCCTTACTGTATATTGAAAGTGTTAAGGAAAGAATAATGAGTAGAAAAAAATTATTAAAGTTAGGGATTTCAATACTTGCTTTAAATGCACTTGGAGTAGCTACTTATCATGTAGCTCCCGACTTGTATCAAATTCCAACAGTGCATGCGGAAGAGACACCAGCGGAAGATGAAGAAATTCCAGATGGACAAGAGCGAAATATTGCAAATACATTCAAAAGAATGCTTAATAGTATAGAATCTTCAATTAAGGATTTTACAGATAGTCCAGATGAGGAGAATAAAGAACTCCTAGAGGGTGACGTAGAAGAAGCAAAGAATTTTTTTGAAACTGCAAAGAAGGCAATGAAGAGTCCAGAAGGTCAAAAAAGTTTTGCGGTGCTTGAAGCTCGCTACAATTCTTTAAAAGCTAAGGCTGAGGCGCTTCTCACTGGGGGAGATTTAAAAGAAGAACATCAAGAAGTCACAACTACTGAGGAGATTCCTTACCCATCTCGGACAGAAAACAATGCAGACCTCGCTGAAGGTACTCGAAAGGTAAAACAAGCGGGAGAAAAAGGTCAGAAGAAAGTTGTTTGGGATGTTACTTTGGTAAATGGCGTTGAGAAAAAACGTGATAGAAAGAGCCAAACGGTAATTAAAGAACCAGTAGAAGAAATCATTGAAGTTGGAACTAAGAAAACAGCTGTAGAAACCAAAGAAACAGTGACTGTAGAGGAGAAAGTTGCTTTCAAAGAAGAAACGAAAGCAGACCCAGCACTAGATAAAGGTCAAACGCGTGTTGAAGAAGGTGAAGAAGGTATCGATGAAGTCACTTATGAAGTGACAAAAGTGGATGGTGTTGAAAAATCTCGTAAAGAAGTTTCACGCAAGACTAAGAAAGCTGCAAAAAACAAGGTTACTTATACCGGTTCAAAAGCAGTTGTGACCACTAAGGAAGTAACCAAAACTGAAGAAGTTGCCTTTCAGACTCGTGAGGTTGAAAATGCACTCTTAGCTGAAGGTGTTCGCCGAGTGAAAACAGCTGGCCAAAAAGGTGTTCGTACGATTGTTGAAACTGTCACTTACACAGACGGCGTTGAAACAGGTCGCGAGGTGAAATCCAACACAATCACAACTCCAGCAGTGGATGAGATTGTTGAAGTAGGAACTAAGAAAGTAGAAGCCCCAGTTGTAACCACTAAGGAAGAAACGAAGACAGAGGAGGTTACCTTCCAAACTAAGGAAGTAACCAATTCAGATCTTCCAGAAGGAACTCGTGTAGTGAAAACAGCTGGTAAAAATGGTGTTCGCACTATCGTTTACACAGTTACCTATACAGATGGAGTAGAAACAGGTCGTGTTGAGAAATCCAACACAATCACCACCCCAGCAGTAGATGAGATCGTTGAAGTAGGAACTAAGAAAGTAGAAGCCCCAGTTGTAACGACTAAGGAAGAGACGAAAACAGAAGAAGTTGCTTTCCAAACTAAGGAAGTCACAAATCCAGACCTTCCAGAAGGAACTCGTATAGTGAAAACAGCTGGTAAGAAGGGTGTTCGTACCATTGTTGAAACAGTGACATACACAGACGGAAAAGAGACAGGCCGCGAGGTGAAATCCAACACAATCACAACTCCAGCAGTAGACGAAGTTGTCGAAATTGGAACTAAGAAAGTAGTAGCCCCAGTTGTAACGACTAAGGAAGAGACCAAGACAGAAGAAGTTGCTTTCCAAACTAAGGAAGTCACAAATCCAGATCTTCCAGAAGGAAGTCGTCAAGTGAAAACAGCTGGTAAGAAGGGTGTTCGTACCATTGTTGAAACAGTGACTTACACAGACGGCGTTGAAACAGGTCGTGTTGAGAAATCAAATGCAATCACTACTCCAGCAGTAGACGAAGTTGTCGAAGTAGGAACTAAGAAAGTAGTAGCCCCAGTTGTAACGACTAAGGAAGAGACCAAGACAGAAGATGCTGCCTTCCAAGTCAAAGAAGTGAAGAACGCAGACCTTCCAGAAGGAAGTCGTCAAGTGAAAGCTGCTGGTAAGAAGGGTGTTCGCACCATCGTTTACACAGTGACTTACACAGACGGAGTAGAAACAGATCGTGTTGAGAAATCCAACACAATCACCACTCCAGCAGTAGACGAGATTGTTGAAGTTGGAACTAAGAAAGTAGCCTCTACAACAACCAACGGTAATAAGAATGATACTGCAACAACAGGGAACCAAGCTGAAAGCACTAAGAAAGAAGAAACTGCAAGCCAAGATAAGAAAGTTCTACCAAGCACAGGTACAGCTTCTACCAGTCTTCTTTCAATGATTGGTTTATTTATCGCCGGTCTAGTAGGCTTTGTCGTTCGTAAGAAGGACTAATAAACTTTCATCTGAAAGGTCTTACAGACTTAATTTTTAAAAGAATTCAAGATTTTTCTTGAGTTCTTTTTTATTTAGGTGAAGGCTGAGATATCGCATAGTGATTAGCAGAAAAAATTATTTTTATGAATAAACCAAAAAGTTTCTTTTTAAAGTTTCACAGTATATTAAATATGTAAGTTGATATATTGTAAACGATGATAGTATACTAATACAAAATAATAAATTTTTATCTATAATCTACTTTTAATTGTCCCCTTTTTGTGTTAGAATGAGGTGAACATTTCTTTTTAAAATGATTGTATACAAATCATTTTTAGTTTGGAGGTTAATTATGAAATGGAGAAGAGGCATGAAAGTGCCGTTTTCTACTAATTTAGGTAGAAAAACAAAGGCTTATATCGGCCTAGTCGTTTTACTTTTTTCTATTTTTCTTCTTCCGGTTCAGTCTTATGCTGCATTAGAAGAGATTAAAAATGGAACGGATATCTCTACCTTGGATATTCGTAAGTTTAATTTAAATATTAACAATGCTAGTGTTTTATCTAAATCACAGTCTGTTGATCAGTTTCATCTATCGAATCCCCATTATGAATATCTAAGTGGGGGTGCTTATCCAGGTGAGATGGAAAACTTTACTCTCAAAGTAGATAAAAGTAAAAAACAAGATCAAGTTTTTGAAAATCCTTTATCTCTAAAATTCACAAATATTAGTAACATTCACGGAAAGCAAGTAGATGCTTATTTAAAATTTAATAAGGTCACTCTTCACTATCTAAATACTGCTCAAGCAGAGTCTGAAATGAATAGTGCTCAAAAATCTACTGTCGAATTTTTCTCAATTTCTGAATTATGGGAAAGTAATGCTTTTGAAATTGGGAATGTTCCTTATGTGGATGCGAATCATGACTACATCATGAATAAAGCGTTTTGGATTGATGCTGATGTTACAGCCGAAATTCGCTATGCTGATGGGACAGAAACAGACTTGAAATTGGTCATGAAACCAACAGATATTGATGCAATTGATGCAAACAATTTGAAGGAAACCTTCTATGTTAAAAACTATAAGAACGATGTGAACCTTCGATTAATGAACAATGCCAATGTCTTGCGGCAGGAAGAAACAAGTGATCATACTTCATGGATTGCTACACAAAGTACAAATGGTAGTAATGCTGAAAATAACATCTCGGGTTTAGCTCTTCGATCAAATAGTAACAGCATGAATTTCGGTTATTCATCAACGGAAACCTGTTCGGCTGTATTTGGGCTTTATGTCGAAAAGATTGACCCAAGTCCAGTCCTAGAGGTAGAACCTACTGAGATTCCAGCTAAAGAGGGGCAGGATGTAACTTATAAGGCTACTTTTAAAGTTCCGGTTCCAGGTAAAGACCTTTTAGCAGCTCCATCATCTATTGAAATGGTTCAAAATTTTGATGATCGCTTGGACTATAAAGAACTTAAAGTTGAATCAGGTGGAGTGACTCTGCAAGAAGGACGTGACTATACGATTGAGAAGTCAGGTCAAACAGTTACTGTTAAAATGACACCTGAATACATAAAATCAAATTCTGCCGCTGAGATTATTATCACTTATAAAACAGCTACAAACAAAAAAGTGGAAGAAAAGGGACCTGAAAAAATTAACAACACTGTAACCTTGCATGTTGATAACTTATCAGCTCCTTCTAATCAGGTGAGCACTGCTCTTCTTTACGAAAAACACCATGAATTTGTCAGTGGAACTCCAGGTAAAGAGCTTCCGCAAGAAGTGAAAGATTTGCTTCCGGCGACGGATAAGAACTTGTCTAATGGTAGTCAAGTAACTCCAACTCAACCAAGTCAAACAGAAGTGAAGACGTCAGAAGGCACATGGAGCTTTAAGTCTTATGACAAGGCATCAGAAACCATCAATGGAGCGGACGCACACTTCGTAGGCACTTGGGAGTTCACCCCAGCACCAACCTACAAGGCGACACACGAATTTGTCAGCGGAACTTCAGGTAAAGAACTTCCACAAGAAGTTAAAGTCTTGCTTCCAGCAGACCAAACAGACTTGAAAGATGGCAGTCAAGCAACTCCAACGCAACCAAGCCAAACAGAAGTGAAGACGGCAGAAGGTACATGGAGCTTCAAGTCCTATGACAAAGCATCCGAAACCATCAATGGAGCGGATGCCCACTTCGTCGGTACTTGGGAATTCACCCCAGCTCCAACTTACAAGGCAACACATGAGTTTGTCAGCGGAACTCCAAATAAAGAACTTCCACAAGAAGTGAAAACCCTACTTCCAGCAGATCAATCAGACTTGAAAGATGGCAGTCAAGCAACTCCAACGCAACCAAGTCAAACAGAAGTGAAAACAGCAGAAGGTACATGGAGCTTCAAGTCCTATGACAAAGCATCCGAAACCATCAATGGATCAGATGCACATTTCGTAGGAACATGGGAATTCACTCCAGCGCCAACCTATAAGGCAACTCACGAGTTTGTCAGTGGAACCCCGGGTAAAGAGCTTCCACAAGAAGTGAAAACCCTACTTCCAGCAGACCAAACAGACTTGAAAGATGGCAGTCAAGCAACGCCAACGCAACCAAGTCAAACAGAAGTGAAAACAACTGAAGGTACATGGAGCTTTAAGTCCTACGATAAGACATCTGAAACTATTAATGGAGCAGACGCACACTTCGTAGGCACCTGGGAATTCACCCCAGCTCCAACCTATAAGGCGACACACGAGTTTGTCAGTGGAACTCTAGGAAAAGAGCTTCCACAAGAAGTAAAAGCCTTGCTTCCAGCAGATCAAACAGATCTAAAAGATGGAAGTCAAGCGACTCCAACGCAACCAAGTCAAACAGAGGTTAAGACATCAGAAGGTACTTGGAGCTTCAAGTCCTATGACAAGGCATCAGAAACCATCAATGGAGCGGATGCCCACTTTATCGGTACTTGGGAATTCACCCCAGCTCCAACTTACAAGGCAACACATGAGTTTGTAAGTGGAACGCCAGGAAAAGAACTTCCGCAAGAAGTGAAATCCGTACTTCCGTCAGACCAAACAGACTTGAAAGACGGTAGTCAAGCGACTCCGACTCAACCAAGTCAAACAGAAGTGAAGACCGCAGAAGGCACCTGGAGCTTTAAGTCCTATGATAAGACATCCGAAACCATCAATGGAGCAGACGCCCACTTTATCGGTACTTGGGAATTCACCCCAGCTCCAACAGTGACT
>NZ_QEMY02000006.1:0-45039 GCF_003143695.2 Streptococcus halitosis | reverse complement strand
ACTTCCAGCAGACCAAACAGACTTGAAAGATGGCAGCCAAGCAACGCCAACGCAACCAAGTCAAACAGAGGTTAAGACAGCAGAAGGCACATGGAGCTTCAAGTCCTACGACAAGACATCGGAAACCATCAATGGAGCAGATGCACATTTCGTAGGCACCTGGGAATTCACTCCAGCGCCAACAGTGACTCATAAGGCAACTCACGAGTTTGTCAGCGGAACTCCGGGTAAAGAGCTTCCACAAGAAGTGAAGGCCCTTCTTCCAGCAGACCAAACAAACTTGAAAGATGGCAGCCAAGCAACACCAACACAACCAAGTCAAACAGAAGTTAAGACCTCGGAAGGTGCATGGAGCTTCAAGTCCTATGACAAGACTTCAGAGACTGTCAACGGTTCAGATGTTAAGTTTGTAGGGACATGGGAATTTACAGCAAGCCCAGTTCCAACAGTGACTCATAAAGCAGTTCACGAGTTTGTCAGCGGAACTCCGGGTAAAGAGCTTCCACAAGAAGTGAAAACCTTGCTTCCAGCAGATCAAACAGACTTGAAGGACGGCAGCCAAGTAACGCCAACGCAACCAAGTCAAACGGAAGTGAAGACAGCAGAGGGCACATGGAGCTTCAAGTCCTACGACAAGACATCGGAAACAATTAATGGATCAGATGTTAAGTTTGTAGGCACATGGGAATTCACAGCAAGCCCGCTTCCAACAGTGACTCATAAAGCAGTTCACGAGTTTATCAGTGGAACGCCAGGCAAAGAACTTCCGCAAGAAGTGAAAACCTTGCTTCCGGCAGACCAAACAAACTTGAAAGACGGTAGTCAAGCGACTCCAACTCAACCAAGTCAAACAGAAGTGAAGACCGCAGAAGGTACGTGGAGCTTCAAGTCCTATGACAAGACATCGGAAACCATCAATGGAGCAGATGTTAAGTTTGTAGGCACATGGGAATTCACCCCAGTTCCAACAGTGACTCATAAAGCAGTTCACGAGTTTGTTAGCGGAACTCCAGGTAAAGAACTTCCACAAGAAGTAAAAGCCTTGCTTCCAGCAGACCAAACAGACTTGAAAGACGGTAGCCAAGCGATTCCGACGCAACCAAGTCAAACAGAAGTGAAGACAGCAGAAGGCACATGGAGCTTCAAGTCTTATGACAAGACATCTGAAACCATCAATGGAGCAGACGCACACTTCGTAGGAACTTGGGAATTCACTCCGGCCCCAATTAAAGATTCTGGAAATACTAGTCAACCAGAAGAAAGAAGTAGTCAAAATCAGAACTTGTTACCAAACACGGGTTCAGCAGTATCTGGTCTTCTTTCAATCATCGGTCTTGCCTTTGCAAGCCTAGCAGCTTTTGTTCTTCGCAAGAAAGACTAAGCTACTCTTAGGAAATAACAAAATGACTTCTTAATTCCTGAGTCTAAGAAGAGAGAACGAGAAATCGTTCTCTCTTTTTCGTTTTATACACTTGTTTAATTTCTTATCTAATCTACGGCTTTTTCAGACTTAAAAGGAAATACCAAGTAGATGAGAAGTAAGTTTCTAGGTCTGTAGACTGATTTTTAGCACTCTTAACAAAAGAGTGCTAATTTTTTGAGTTTTTGTCTTGACATTCTCTTCTAAGGGTGTATAATAGAATCATGAGTTAGCACTTGAATGCATAGAGTGCTAATCGATCAGACAGAGAGGAGTGATAAGATGGTTACAGAGCGTCAACAGGATATTTTAAATCTGATTATTGACATCTTTACCAAAACGCACGAACCTGTCGGATCCAAGGCGCTACAAGAGTCTATTAATTCTAGTAGTGCTACCATTCGTAATGACATGGCAGCTCTAGAGAAGCAGGGTTTGCTTGAGAAGGCTCATACCTCAAGCGGTCGGATGCCAAGTGTCACGGGGTTTCAGTACTATGTGAAACATTCGCTTGCTTTTGACAGACTGGCTGAAAATGAGGTATACGAGATTGTCAAAGCCTTTGATCAGGAGTTCTTCAAACTGGAGGATATTCTGCAAGAGGCTGCTAATCTACTGACAGACCTGAGTGGCTGTACGGTAGTGGCTCTGGATGTTGAGCCGAGCAGGCAACGGTTGACAGCCTTTGATATTGTTGTCTTGGGGCAACATACAGCCTTGGCAGTATTTACCCTAGACGAGTCCCGAACGGTTACCAGTCAATTTCTGATTCCAAGGAACTTCTTGCAGGAAGATTTGCTGAAACTGAAGAGCATCATTCAGGAACGTTTCCTCACTCATACCGTTCTGGATATTCACTACAAGATTCGGACGGAGATTCCGCAGATTATCCAACGTTACTTTACAACAACGGACAATGTCATGGATCTCTTTGAACACATTTTTAAAGAAATGTTCAACGAAAACATTGTGGTATCGGGCAAGGTCAATCTCTTGAATTTTGCCAATCTAGCGGCCTATCAGTTCTTTGACCAACCGCAAAAGGTGGCTCTGGAGATTCGTGAGGGTCTGCATGAAGATCAGATGCAAAATGTCCGTGTTGCGGACAGTCAGGAATCCTGTCTAGCTGACTTGGCGGTGATTAGCAGTAAATTCCTCATTCCTTATCGAGGTTTTGGAATTCTAGCGATTATCGGTCCGGTTAATCTGGATTACCAGCAATTGGTCAACCAAGTCAATGTAGTCAACCGTGTATTGACCATGAAGTTGACGGATTTTTATCGCTACCTCAGCAGTAATCATTACGAAGTAAATTAATTTTGAAATCATTAAAGGAGGCGAAAATGGCCCAAGATAAAAAGAACGAAGAAATGAAAGAAGAGGAAGTTGTGGAAACAACTGAAGAAACAACTCCTGAGAAGTCTGAGTTGGACTTGGCAAATGAACGCGCAGATGAGTTCGAAAACAAATACCTTCGCGCTCATGCAGAAATGCAGAATATTCAACGCCGTGCCAATGAAGAACGTCAAAACTTGCAACGTTATCGTAGCCAGGACTTGGCAAAAGCAATCTTACCATCGCTCGACAACTTAGAACGTGCACTAGCAGTTGAAGGTTTGACAGACGACGTCAAAAAAGGATTGGAGATGGTGCAAGAGAGCTTGATTCACGCTTTGAAAGAAGAAGGAATCGAAGAAATTGCAGCTGAAGGCGAATTTGACCATAACTATCACATGGCCATCCAAACTCTCCCAGCAGACGATGAACACCCAGCAGATACCATCGCCCAAGTCTTCCAAAAAGGCTACAAACTCCATGACCGCATCCTACGCCCAGCAATGGTAGTTGTCTACAACTAGGCAATTCTGACGGTTGCAACATACATAATAGAAAACTTGTCCGAAACGACAATAAACTATGAAAGAAAGATAAGAAATTGTTCAGCTTTGCAATAGTGAGCGAAGCGAACAAAAGACGATACTCTTCGCCGTGGCGCTATTTGCGCAAACTTTGAAACCTTAGGCTCAAAGTTTGGTCAAAGAGATTGACGAGTCAAGCTCTGACGGCGCCGCCACCTAAGAAGAGTACCAAAAAGAAAGAATATAAAATTTAAGGAGAAAAACACATGTCTAAAATTATCGGTATTGACTTAGGTACAACAAACTCAGCAGTAGCAGTTCTTGAAGGAACTGAAAGCAAAATCATCGCAAATCCAGAAGGAAACCGCACAACTCCATCTGTAGTTTCATTCAAAAACGGTGAAATCATCGTTGGTGATGCCGCAAAACGTCAAGCAGTTACAAACCCAGATACAGTTATCTCTATCAAATCTAAGATGGGAACTTCTGAAAAAGTTTCTGCTAACGGAAAAGAATACACTCCACAAGAAATCTCAGCTATGATCCTTCAATACTTGAAAGGTTACGCTGAAGATTACCTTGGTGAAAAAGTAACTAAAGCTGTTATCACAGTACCTGCTTACTTCAATGATGCACAACGTCAAGCTACAAAAGACGCTGGTAAAATCGCTGGTCTTGAAGTAGAACGTATTGTCAACGAACCAACTGCAGCAGCTCTTGCTTATGGTTTGGACAAAACCGACAAAGAAGAAAAAATCTTGGTATTCGACCTTGGTGGAGGTACATTTGACGTCTCTATCCTTGAACTCGGTGACGGTGTCTTCGATGTATTGGCGACTGCAGGGGATAACAAACTCGGTGGTGACGACTTTGACCAAAAAATCATCAATCACATGATTGCAGAATTCAAGAAAGAAAATGGTATTGACTTGTCTACTGACAAGATGGCTCTTCAACGTTTGAAAGATGCGGCTGAAAAAGCGAAGAAAGACCTTTCTGGTGTAACTTCAACTCAAATCAGCTTGCCATTCATCACTGCTGGTGAATCTGGACCTCTTCACTTAGAAATGACCTTGACTCGTGCGAAATTTGACGATTTGACTCGTGATCTTGTTGAACGTACAAAAGTTCCAGTTCGTCAAGCCCTTTCAGATGCAGGTTTGAGCTTGTCAGAAATCGATGAAGTGATTCTTGTTGGTGGTTCAACTCGTATCCCAGCCGTTGTAGAAGCTGTTAAGGCTGAAACTGGTAAAGAACCAAACAAATCAGTAAACCCTGATGAAGTAGTTGCCATGGGTGCTGCTATCCAAGGTGGTGTCATCACTGGTGATGTTAAAGACGTTGTCCTTCTTGACGTAACGCCATTATCACTCGGTATCGAAACAATGGGTGGAGTATTTACAAAACTTATCGATCGCAACACTACTATTCCAACATCTAAGTCACAAGTCTTCTCAACAGCAGCAGACAACCAACCAGCCGTTGATATCCACGTTCTTCAAGGTGAACGCCCAATGGCAGCAGATAACAAGACTCTTGGACGTTTCCAATTGACTGATATCCCAGCTGCACCTCGTGGTATCCCACAAATCGAAGTAACATTTGATATCGATAAGAACGGTATCGTGTCTGTTAAGGCTAAAGATCTTGGAACTCAAAAAGAACAAACAATTGTTATCCAATCTAACTCAGGTTTGACAGACGAAGAAATCGACCGCATGATGAAAGATGCAGAAGCAAACGCTGAAGCAGATAAGAAACGTAAAGAAGAAGTTGACCTTCGTAACGAAGTAGACCAAGCTATCTTTGCGACTGAAAAGACCATCAAGGAAACTGAAGGCAAAGGCTTCGATGCAGAACGTGATGCTGCCCAAGCTGCCCTTGATGACCTTAAAAAAGCTCAAGAAGACAACAACTTGGATGAAATGAAAGCAAAACTTGAAGCGTTGAACGAAAAAGCTCAAGGCCTTGCTGTTAAACTCTACGAACAAGCCGCAGCTGCTCAACAAGCTCAAGCAGGAGCAGAAGGCGCGCAAGCAACAGGAAACGCAGGCGATGATGTCGTAGACGGAGAGTTTACTGAAAAATAAGATGCAAAGCCCGTTAAAACCTCACAGTGAAAATAGGAAATCTAACGCAGAAACTTTAGTTTCTAGGAAGACTTGCACCTAAAGGTAGCCATATCTGTAGTTCGCTAAAGCGAAAACAGCTACGTCTCTTTTTCACCAAGAGGTTAGGGCGTGCTTGATTCGGTAAGATGTTGAGGCGTTAAGAAAACGAAAGAAAAATAGGAAGCCATCGCCTTGTGCGATGCACAAAAGATGGCTTATCTTTTTTCCGAAGTTTTTAGCCGAAACTCAGTTAAGCATTACTAGTTTGATTTTTGAAACTCGAACGTCGTAATGATAAGAAGAAATCCAGAGGTTGCAACCCAGCCTCTGTTTTTCGGTAAAAAGGGACTGAACCTATTTTATTTGAGTTTTTATCATCAATATACAAAGAAAGGAATTGAACCCGACCTAAATCGTGGTCTCGTTCCGCAATATTAACAGAAAGGAACAAGGGTGTTCGTAACTGAACACGGGCTACGGACTGTGCCAAAAAGATAGTTTTTTCTAGGACGTAAGCGTCCGTCGTCAAAACTCCTATTTTGGCTGTGTCCGTTTGACGCCCTTTGTATCTTGAATTATGAACAATACTGAATTTTATGATCGTCTGGGGGTGTCAAAAAACGCTTCGGCAGACGAGATCAAAAAGGCTTATCGTAAGCTTTCCAAAAAATACCACCCAGATATCAACAAGGAGCCTGGTGCTGAGGAAAAATACAAGGAAGTTCAAGAAGCCTATGAGACTTTGAGTGACGACCAAAAACGTGCAGCCTACGACCAATATGGTGCTGCAGGTGCCAACGGTGGCTTTGGTGGTGCCGGTGGTTTTGGTGGCTTTGACGGAGCAGGTGGCTTCGGTGGTTTTGAGGATATTTTCTCAAGTTTCTTCGGTGGAGGCGGAGCTTCGCGCAATCCAAACGCTCCTCGTCAAGGGGATGACCTCCAGTACCGTGTGAACTTGACCTTTGAAGAAGCTATCTTCGGAACAGAAAAGGAAGTTAAATACAATCGTGAAGCTAGCTGTCGTACATGTAATGGATCTGGTGCTAAGCCAGGGACAAGTCCAGTCACTTGTGGACGCTGTCATGGCGCTGGTGTTATTAACGTCGATACGCAGACTCCGCTTGGTATGATGCGCCGCCAAGTAACCTGTGATGTCTGTCATGGTCGCGGAAAAGAAATCAAAGATCCATGTACAACTTGTCACGGAACAGGTCATGAAAAACAAGCTCATAGCGTACATGTGAAGATCCCTGCGGGTGTGGAAACAGGCCAACAAATCCGCCTAGCGGGTCAAGGTGAAGCAGGATTTAACGGTGGACCTTATGGTGACTTGTATGTGGTGGTTTCAGTAGAAGCTAGTGATAAGTTTGAACGTGAAGGAACCACTATCTTCTACAATCTGAACCTCAACTTTGTCCAAGCAGCTCTTGGTGATACTGTGGAAATTCCAACCGTGCATGGTGATGTTGAATTGGTCATTCCAGAAGGAACTCAGACTGGCAAGAAATTCCGTCTACGTGGTAAGGGAGCACCGAGCCTTCGTGGCGGTGCCGTTGGTGACCAATACGTGACTGTCAATGTCGTGACTCCGACAGGTTTGAACGACCGCCAAAAAGCTGCGCTTAAAGAATTCGCAGCTGCAGGTGACTTGAAAGTCAATCCAAAGAAAAAAGGCTTCTTTGACCATATAAAAGATGCCTTTGAAGGAGAATAAAGTAAAAAGAGCCGATTGGCTCTTTTTTGTGTTATCATTGAACATTTAGCGTCGAAAAATCATTTTCCAGATAGTCTACTATTTATACTTTTGAATGAGCAAGCCAGCTGCATCCATATCTTGGATGAGCTGCTTGAGTTCCGCTTCCTTGCCAGGCTTCACAGTGACAGTATCAATATGCTTGATTGCCGAATTATCCTGAATATCCACTAAAGTCAAAGCTTTTTCATAGAATGCAATTCCCTTTTTAAGACTTTCCTGATCATCCCAAAAGAGAATTGAGTAATTAGGGTTAAATGTCTTCCCGATTTCTTGGAGATACTTCTTGCTCTCCTCCTCTAAAAACTGAAATAAACCGTGATTGAACAAGTTGTCTCCCACCTTATAGTAGGAAATATCTCCTGTCTGTAGGACATAGACTTCGAGTCGGTTTTTGGTGAGTTTTGGACTTTCTTTTAGGACGGGGTGGCTATTGACAACCTCATCTGAGAAAGTAACATAAAAATTTAAGCCTCCACCCTCGTATTGATAGTGTCCATCTGATTCGACTTTCTCGGGAGGGAGATCAAGGGAGATAAAGATTTGTTTTAAGGTTTCATTCCCCTCACGGATGTCACTCGGTGAAGCCTTGAAAAGATTCATCAGTACTAGAAATGCCAGGACTGCAAGAAGGCTAAGGCAGCCACAAGGGATCGCGATGACCTTCGCTAGAACTTTTAAAGACTGTTTCATTTTCATTCCCTCCCTTTTCTGTTCGAATCTAGTAACCCAAAATGGATTTAAGGAAAGTTGGAGGCTTTCTTATTTTTGTTTTTCTTCTTGGAGGACCGCCATTCTAGTCTGGAAATCCTTTTCCAAGACTTTGAATTTATAGGTTAAATCTTTTTGGTATTCCTTGATAAGGGATTTTTGTTGGTCGATGATTTGTAGGCTGTTTTGGATGATATCCAAATCATCCTTGATAGCTTCGACGCGGTCAGTTGTATCTAGCACTTCATCCTGAATGGCTTGGCGATTTTTCACGACAAAATAACTTCCAGCTGCAGCTCCTGCAAATAGCAATAGATTGGATAGTTTCATGGCAACTCCTTAAGCATTTTTAATGGTTTCAGCGACTTGGGCGAGTTTGTCAAAGTCTGGTTCGTGGGCGATAAAGTCAATCTTAAGGTCATCTTCTGCACTGTAGCGAGGTACGAGGTGCACGTGTGTATGAAAGACCGTTTGACCCGCGACTTCCTCGCAGTTGGCGATGATATTCATGCCGACAGCTTTGGTAGCCTTCATAACTTTTTGAGCTACTAGTGGCACTTGGGCAAAGAGTTGGCTGGCACTTGCTGCATCCATCTCCAAAAGATTGCGATAATGTTCTTTTGGTACGACTAACGTGTGTCCAGGCGTTACTTGAGAGATATCAAGAAAGGCAAGAACCTGCTCATCCTCGTATACTTTTGAAGCAGGAATCTCCCCTGCGATGATCTTACAAAAAATGCAATCTGACATAAAATCCACCTCTACTGTATTGAATTTTGATATAATATAGCTACATTATACCAGATTCGGAGAAAATATGTTAGAAATTAAAAACCTGACAGGAGGCTATGTTCACGTTCCTGTCTTGAAAGATGTGTCCTTTACAGTTGAAAGTGGGCAGTTGGTCGGTTTGATTGGGCTCAACGGTGCTGGGAAATCAACGACAATCAATGAGATTATTGGTCTGTTGACACCTTACAGTGGAGAAATCAAGATTAATGGTCTCACCCTGCGAGAAGATGCGACCAGCTATCGCAAGCAGATTGGCTATATCCCAGAAACGCCTACTCTGTATGAGGAATTGACCCTCAGAGAGCATATCGAGACGGTTGCCATGGCCTATGGTATTGAGCAAAAAGAGGCTTTTGATCGTGTGGAACCTTTGTTAAAAATGTTTCGTTTGGATCAAAAATTAGACTGGTTTCCAGTACATTTCTCAAAAGGGATGAAGCAGAAGGTCATGATTATCTGTGCTTTTGTCGTAGATCCGAGTCTTTTCATCGTTGATGAGCCTTTTCTTGGCCTCGATCCGCTGGCCATTTCTGACTTGATTCAGCTTCTAGAAGTGGAAAAGCAAAAAGGCAAGTCCATTCTCATGAGTACCCACGTGCTAGACTCAGCAGAAAAGATGTGTGATGCCTTTGTCATTCTCCACAAGGGAGAGGTTCGGGCTCAGGGGAACCTCCAGCAACTCCGCGAAGCCTTTGCCATGCCTGATGCTAGTTTGAATGATATTTACTTGGCTCTGACCAAAGAGGAGGAGCTATGAAAGACTTGTTTTTAAAGCGAAAACAGGCTTTTCGTAAGGAGTGTGTCGGTTATCTCCGTTATGTTCTAAATGACCACTTTGTCTTGTTCCTGCTAGTTCTCATCGGTTTTCTAGCTTACCAGTACAGTCAACTCTTGCAACATTTTCCTGAAAATCACTGGCCTATCCTCTTGTTTTTGGGGATTGTATCTGTCTTACTTTTGGCTTGGGGAGGAATCGCGACCTATATGGAAGAACCGGATAAGCTCTTTCTCTTAGTCAGTGAAGAGGAGGTTAAGTCTCACCTCAAAGGGCAGACAGTGCGCTCACTGGTCTTTTGGCTTTTTGTCCAGACCCTTTTCTTGCTTTTATTTGCGCCCTTATTTTTAGCCATGGGCTATGGCTTGCCAGTTTTTTTCATCTATGTGCTTTTATTGGGAGCTGGGAAATATCTCCTCTTTCGCCAAAAAGCTAGTAAATTTTTTACTGATACTGGTCTCGACTGGGACTTTGTCATTTCCCAAGAAAGCAAACGCAAGCAGGTCTTGCTTCGTTTCTTTGCTCTCTTTACTCAGGTCAAGGGCGTTTCCAATAGTGTCAAACGTCGCGCTTATCTGGATTTTATCCTTAAAGTAGTTCAGAAAGTGCCGAGCAAGATTTGGCAAAATCTCTATCTTCGTTCTTACTTGCGAAATGGAGACCTCTTTGCCCTCAGTCTCCGCCTCCTCTTCCTATCCTTGTTAGCTCTAGTCTTTATCGAACAAGCTTGGATCGCGACGGCAGTGGTGGTTCTATTTAATTACCTCTTGCTCTTTCAGTTACTGGCCCTCTATCATGCCTTTGATTACCAATACTTGACCCAGCTCTTTCCACTAGAAAAAGGGAAGAAAGAAAAGGGATTGAAACAGATCATACTCGGTGTGGGAAGTGCAGTTCTTTTGTTAGAATTGCTGGTCGGAGCAGTGGTTTTTCAAGAAAAAATAGCCTTGTTGGCTCTTGTAGGAGCAAGTCTCTTCCTACAATTGTTTTATTTGCCTTACCAACTAAAAAGATTGGTTGACGAATAGACCAAAAACTAGTAGAATAGTAAGGAAACTTTATACGGAGGAAAGAAATGGACTTGGGTGATAATGAGCTAACGCTGACCCCTATCCCTGGGAAGAGCGGCAAAGCTTATATGGGAAGCTACCCTGATGGGAAGCGCGTCTTTGTAAAAATGAACACCTCTCCAATCCTACCTGGCCTAGCCAGAGAACAAATCGCTCCTCAATTACTATGGACTCGTCGTTTGCCAGACGGCCGTGATATGTGTGCTCAGGAATGGCTGACGGGCAAAATCTTGACCCCTTACGATATGAATCGCAAGCAGATTATCAATATCTTGAACCGCCTTCACCGCTCGCGTCCTTTGATGAAGCAGTTGAGCCGTTTGGGATACACCATGGAAACACCAGTTGATTTGCTACGTTCTTGGCAGCAAGGAGTTCCAGAAATCTTGAAGCAGAATCACTTTTTGAACAGTGTGATTGCTGAGCTAGGTAAGACGGTTCCAAGTTTTAGGGAAGACCATGCAACGATTGTGCATGGGGATCTTCGCCATAGTAATTGGATTGAGACAGAGAGTGGACTTGTTTATCTAGTGGATTGGGATTCGGTTCGCCTGACGGATCGTATGTTTGATGTGGCGCATTTGCTATGCCACTACATTCCAGATCATCAGTGGCGCCAATGGTTGAGAGACTATGGCTATAAGTACAATCAGACAGTGTTAGATAAATTGTATTGGTATGGTCAGTATTCTTACTTGAACCAGATTGCCAAATACTGTGAAAATCAAGATTTAGACAATGTAAACCGGGAGATTTACGCCTTGCGTGTCTTCCGCGATAAGTATGGAAAGAAGAGATGAGAGTTAGAAATCGTAAAGGGGCGACAGAATTACTAGAGGCCAATCCTCAGTATGTGGTCCTTAATCCCTTGGAGGCTAAAGGGAAATGGCGAGACTTGTTTGGAAATGATCATCCTATTCATGTTGAGGTTGGAAGTGGGGAAGGGGCCTTCATATCAGGAATGGCCAAGCAAAACCCTGACATCAACTACATCGGGATTGACATCCAAAAGTCGGTATTGAGTTATGCCTTGGACAAGGTGCTTGAAGTTGGAGTTCCCAATATCAAATTGCTGTGGGTAGATGGTTCAGATTTGACTGACTACTTTGAAGACGGTGAGATTGATCGTCTCTACCTCAACTTTTCAGATCCCTGGCCTAAAAAACGCCATGAAAAACGTCGTTTGACTTACAAGAGTTTCTTGGATACTTTCAAGCGCATCTTGCCTGAGAATGGGGAAATCCATTTCAAGACAGATAACCGTGGCTTATTTGAGTATAGTCTAGTGAGCTTTTCTCAGTATGGGATGAAACTCAATGGTGTCTGGCTAGACTTACATGCCAGTGATTTTGAAGGCAATGTCATGACAGAGTATGAGCAAAAATTCTCCAGCAAAGGTCAAGTGATCTACCGAGTTGAAGCAGAATTTTAAGAAATAGCTTGAAAACCAGCTGTTTGAGTGCTAATACTTTACATAAATTGACAAACGTGCTATACTGATAGTAAGAATATGAGAAAGAGAGGCGGGGAAATATCTTCGCCTCTTGCTTATGAGGAGGTGGACGCAATCGCAACAATCGTAGAATTAGTCAGAGAAGTTGTAGAACCTGTCATCCAAGCACCTTTCGAACTCGTGGATATCGAGTATGGAAAGATTGGCAGTGACATGATTCTCAGTATTTTTGTAGATAAACCTGAAGGAATTACCTTGAACGACACGGCAGACCTGACAGAAATCATCAGTCCTGTCCTAGATACCATCAAGCCCGATCCCTTCCCAGAACAATATTTCCTAGAAATCACCAGTCCAGGCTTGGAACGTCCTTTGAAAACCAAGGATGCTGTCGCTGGAGCTGTTGGGAAATACATCCATGTCGGGCTCTACCAGGCCATCGATAAGCAAAAAGTCTTTGAAGGAACCTTGGTATCCTTTGAAGAGGACGAGTTGACCATGGAATATATGGACAAGACACGTAAGAAAACCGTCCAAATTCCATACAGTTTAGTATCAAAAGCACGTTTAGCAGTAAAACTATAGAAAAGAAAGGATAGCTTTTGAGGATTCAAAAGTAAAAAGAACATGAGTAAAGAAATGCTAGAGGCCTTCCGCATTTTGGAAGAAGACAAGGGAATCAAAAAAGAAGACATCATCGACGCAGTAGTAGAGTCACTTCGTTCCGCTTATCGCAGACGCTATGGCCAATCAGACAGCGTAGCCATCGACTTCAACGAAAAAACAGGTGATTTTACAGTTTATACTGTCCGTGAAGTGGTTGATGAAGTATTTGATAGCCGTTTGGAAATCAGCTTGAAAGATGCTCTTGCCATTAATTCAGCCTATGAGCTTGGTGATAAAATCAAGTTCGAAGAAGCACCAGCTGAGTTTGGTCGTGTAGCAGCCCAATCTGCCAAACAAACCATCATGGAAAAAATGCGCAAGCAAACACGTGCTATCACTTACAATACTTATAAAGAACATGAACAAGAAATCATGTCTGGTACAGTAGAAAGATTTGACAACCGCTTTATTTACGTCAACCTTGGCAGCATCGAAGCCCAATTGTCCAAACAAGACCAAATTCCTGGAGAGGTGTTTGCTTCCCACGATCGTATCGAAGTTTATGTCTACAAGGTTGAAGACAACCCTCGTGGTGTCAACGTCTTTGTTAGCCGAAGCCATCCAGAAATGATCAAACGTTTGATGGAGCAAGAAATTCCAGAAGTCTACGATGGAACTGTTGAAATCATGAGCGTAGCTCGTGAAGCTGGTGACCGTACGAAAGTAGCCGTTCGTAGCCACAATCCAAACGTGGATGCTATCGGGACAATCGTTGGACGTGGTGGTGCCAATATCAAGAAGATCACCAGCAAATTCCACCCAGCTCGTTACGATGCTAAGAGCGACCGCATGATTCCTGTCGAAGAAAACATCGATGTTATCGAGTGGGTAGCAGATCCAGCTGAGTTTATCTACAATGCCATCGCTCCTGCTGAAGTTGACCAAGTTATCTTTGATGAAAATGACAGCAAACGAGCCTTGGTCGTTGTACCTGATAACAAGCTTTCTCTTGCGATCGGTCGTCGTGGACAAAACGTTCGCTTGGCTGCTCATTTGACAGGTTACCGTATCGATATCAAGTCTGCAAGTGAATTTGAAGCTATGGAAGAAGCAGGTCAAGTGGATTACGCAGCTGCGGATGAATTGACAGAAGAATAAAAGCTGCTAGAGGAGGGAAAGATGAAAACAAGAAAAATCCCTTTGCGCAAGTCTGTTGTATCCAACGAAGTGATTGATAAGCGTGATTTGCTCCGCATTGTCAAGAACAAAGAAGGACAGGTCTTTATCGATCCGACAGGCAAGGCCAATGGCCGTGGCGCTTATATCAAGCTAGACAATACAGAAGCCCTAGAGGCAAAAAAGAAGAAAGTCTTTAACCGCAGCTTTAACATGGAAGTGGAAGAAAGCTTTTATGACGAGTTGATCGCTTATGTGGATCATAAAGTGAAAAGAAGAGAGTTAGGACTTGAATAAGCAAAAGATAAGCAATCTCTTGGGACTTGCTCAACGAGCAGGCCGGATCATATCGGGTGAGGAATTGGTGGTCAAGGCCATCCAAGCTCAGAAAGCCAAGCTAGTCTTTCTAGCCCATGATGCTGGCCCCAATCTAACCAAGAAGATTCAAGATAAAAGTGACTATTATCAAGTAGAAGTTATAACCGTGTTTTCAACACTGGAATTAAGCATAGCAGTCGGAAAATCGAGAAAGGTTTTGGCTGTGACAGATGCTGGATTTACAAAGAAAATGAGGTCTCTTATGGAATAGAAGAGGAGGACATGATTTGTCTAAGAAAAGATTGTACGAAATCGCAAAAGAACTTGGAAAAGAAAGTAAAGAAGTTGTAGCGCGTGCAAAAGAGTTGGGCTTGGATGTAAAAAGCCACTCATCGAGCGTGGAAGCTGCTGCTGCTGAACAAATCGCAGCTAGCTTTAAACCAGCTGCTCCGAAAGCAGAAGCAAAACCTGCGACACCAAAAGCAAGTGTAGAAAAGAAAGCGGAAAAGCCTGCATCAGCTAAACCAGTAGCTGTTAAGGAAGAAAGTAAACCAGCTACACCTGTAGCTCCTAAGGAAGAAAAAGTAGTGGCCGCAAGACCACAAAGTCGAAACTTCAAGGCGGAGCGTGAGGCGCGTGCCAAAGAGCAGGCAGAGCGACGCAAACAAAACAAGGGCAACAACCGTGACCAACAACAAAACGGTAACCGTCAGAAAAATGACGGCCGTAATGGTGGAAAACCTGGTCAAGGAAACCGCGACAATCGCCGATTTAACGACCAAGGGAAAAAACCACAAGGTCAGGGAAACCGTGGCAATAATCGCCGTCAGCAACAAGACTTCCAGCCAAAACAAGCTGGACCACGTGTTGACTTTAAAGCCCGTGCAGCAGCCCTAAAAGCAGAGCAAAATGCAGAGTACGCACGCTCAAGCGAGGAGCGCTTCAAACAATCGCAAGCTGCTAAAGAAGCCTTGGCTCAAGCTAATAAACGCAAGGAGCCAGAGGAAATCTTTGAAGAAGCTGCTAAGTTAGCTGAACAAACGCAACCAGCAGTAACAGTAGTTCCTGTAGCGAAAGAAGCGCCAGTGGATACACGTCGTAAAAAACAAGCTCGACCAGACAAAGAACGTGATGATTATGATCACGAAGAAGATGGTCCTAGAAAACAACAAAAGAATCGAAGTAGTCAAAATCAAGTGAGAAATCAAAGAAATAGTAACTGGAATAACAATAAGAAGAACAAAAAAGGCAATAACAAGAACAACCGTAACCAGACTCCAAAACCTGTTACAGAGCGCAAGTTCCATGAATTGCCAACAGAATTCGAATATACAGATGGTATGACTGTTGCGGAAATCGCAAAACGTATCAAACGTGAACCAGCTGAAATCGTTAAGAAACTCTTTATGATGGGGATTATGGCCACACAAAACCAATCTTTGGATGGAGAAACCATTGAACTCCTCATGGTGGATTATGGTATCGAAGCCAAACAAAAGGTTGAAGTGGACAATGCCGACATCGAACGTTTCTTCGTCGAAGATGGTTATCTCAATGAAGATGAATTAGTTGAGCGTCCACCAGTTGTCACCATCATGGGACACGTTGACCATGGTAAGACAACACTTTTGGATACCCTTCGTAATTCTCGTGTTGCAACAGGTGAAGCGGGTGGTATCACTCAGCATATCGGTGCTTACCAAATCGTGGAAAATGGCAAGAAGATTACCTTCCTTGATACACCAGGACACGCGGCCTTTACATCTATGCGTGCGCGTGGTGCTTCTGTTACCGATATTACCATCTTGGTTGTAGCGGCCGACGACGGGGTTATGCCTCAAACTATCGAAGCCATCAACCACTCAAAAGCAGCGAACGTTCCAATTATCGTAGCCATCAACAAGATTGATAAACCAGGTGCCAACCCAGAACGCGTTATCGGTGAATTGGCTGAACACGGTGTTATGTCAACAGCTTGGGGTGGAGATTCTGAATTTGTTGAAATCTCAGCTAAATTCAACCAAAACATTGATGAATTGTTGGAAACAGTCCTTCTTGTAGCTGAAATCCAAGAACTCAAGGCAGACCCAACAGTGCGTGCTATCGGTACCGTTATCGAAGCGCGCTTGGATAAAGGAAAAGGTGCGGTCGCAACCCTTCTTGTGCAACAAGGTACTTTGAATGTCCAAGATCCAATCGTTGTCGGAAATACCTTCGGTCGTGTCCGTGCTATGACCAATGACCTTGGTCGTCGTGTTAAGGTTGCTGGACCATCAACACCAGTATCTATCACAGGTTTGAACGAAGCACCAATGGCGGGTGACCACTTTGCCGTTTACGAAGATGAAAAATCTGCGCGTGCAGCAGGTGAAGAACGTGCGAAACGTGCTCTTATGAAGCAACGTCAAGTAACTCAACGTGTCAGCCTTGAAAACCTCTTTGATACGCTTAAAGCAGGCGAGCTCAAGTCTGTTAACGTCATCATCAAGGCCGACGTACAAGGTTCAGTTGAAGCCCTTTCTGCCTCGCTTCAAAAGATCGATGTAGAAGGTGTCAAAGTTACCATCGTTCACTCAGCGGTCGGTGCCATTAATGAATCTGATGTGACTCTTGCGGAAGCTTCAAATGCCTTTATCATCGGTTTCAACGTGCGCCCTACACCACAAGCTCGTCAACAAGCAGAAGAAGATGATGTAGAAATCCGTCTCCACAGCATTATCTACAAGGTTATCGAAGAGATGGAAGAAGCCATGAAAGGGATGCTTGATCCAGAATTCGAAGAAAAAGTTATCGGTGAGGCAGTTATCCGTGAAACCTTCAAGGTATCTAAAGTGGGAACCATCGGTGGATTCATGGTTACGAGTGGTAAAGTTACCCGTGACTCTAAAGTCCGTGTTATCCGTGACGGTGTCGTTATCTATGACGGTGAACTTGCAAGCTTGAAACACTACAAAGATGACGTCAAAGAAGTTACGAACGGCCGTGAAGGTGGTCTCATGATTGATGGCTACAATGATATCAAGATGGATGATGTGATTGAGGCATACGTCATGGAAGAAATTAAACGTTAAGATTTTTGCTCCTTTCTTAGGTGGTGAGGGACGCAAGCAAACCGATGGTTTCATTGCTTGTTTTTGAGCCTAGTGTCTCAAAAATCCCCTGTGATGGGACTGATAAATCAGTTCCATCACTTTCACCACAGCGAAAGAAGCAGACAAGTTCAAATTGAACTTCGTTTCAATTTGAACTGAAAATCAATAAATTTAAAAATAGCTAGGTCTGCTGGCCTAGCTTTTGGTTCAAAGTAGAGAAAGGAATATCATGGCAAATCATTTCCGTACGGATCGTGTGGGCATGGAAATCAAGCGTGAAGTCAATGAGATTTTGCAAAAGAAAGTCCGTGATCCGCGTGTCCAAGGTGTGACCATTACAGATGTTCAGATGCTAGGTGACTTGTCTGTTGCTAAGGTTTACTACACCATTTTGAGTAACCTTGCTTCGGATAACCAAAAAGCTCAAATCGGGCTTGAAAAAGCAACTGGTACCATCAAACGTGAACTTGGTCGCAATTTGAAATTGTACAAAATCCCAGATTTAACCTTCGTCAAAGACGAATCCATTGAATATGGAAACAAGATTGACGAGATGTTACGCAATCTGGATAAAAACTAAGAAAGAGGGGAAACCCTCTTTTTTGGTGTATGCTAATCGTCCTTATGGTATAATATAAGCAGGAAAATCATTTTAGAACATACATGGAGGTCGTCATGGACAATATCATCGATGTGTCAATACCCGTTGCAGAAGTGGTAGACAAGCACCCGGAAGTCTTGGAAATCCTAGTGGAGCTCGGTTTTAAACCACTTGCTAATCCCTTGATGCGCAATACAGTCGGTCGCAAGGTATCGCTTAAGCAGGGTTCTAAACTTGAAGGAACTCCTATGGACAAGATTGTCCGCACGTTGGAAGCGAACGGCTATGAAGTGATTGGATTAGACTAATGGCAGATGAACGGATTCATATCCTACGGGATATTTTGTTAGAATTGCACAACGGCGCCTCTCCCGAGTCAGTTCAGGAGCGTTTTGATGCGACCTTTACAGGTGTGTCAGCCATCGAGATTTCCCTCATGGAGCACGAGCTGATGAACTCAGACTCAGGTGTCACCTTTGAAGATGTCATGGAACTCTGCGATGTCCATGCTAATCTTTTTAAAAATGCTGTTAAGGGCGTCGAAGTGGAGGATACTGAACACCCTGGCCACCCAGTTCGCGTCTTCAAGGATGAAAATCTGGCTCTCCGTGCTGCCTTGATTCGCATTCGGAGATTGTTGGACACCTATGAGTCTATGGAAGACGAGGAAATGCTGGCAGAGATGCGTAAGGGTTTGGTTCGTCAAATGGGGCTGTTGGGCCAATTTGATATTCACTATCAGCGCAAGGAAGAGCTCTTCTTTCCCATCATGGAGCGCTATGGACACGATTCACCTCCTAAGGTTATGTGGGGAGTGGATGACCAGATCCGAGAACTCTTTCAAACAGCTTTAACGACAGCCAAGTCACTACCTGAAGTATCGATTAGCAGTGTAAAAGAAGATTTTGAAGCTTTTGCGACAGAGTTTGAAAGTATGATTTTCAAGGAAGAGTCCATCCTCCTCATGATTCTCCTTGAGTCTTTCACCCAGGATGACTGGATTCAGATTGCGGAGGAGAGCGATGCCTACGGCTATGCCATCATCCGTCCGTCAGAGAAATGGGTGCCAGAGCGCCAGAGTTTCGTTGAGGAAAAGAGTGCAGAGGAGCCCGTGCAACTAGACACGGCTGAAGGTCAAGTTCAGCAAGTTATCGATACACCAGAAGGCCAGTTCACCATTACCTTTACCCCTAAGGAAAAGGAAGCAGTGCTGGACCGCCATAGCCAACAGGCTTTTGGCAATGGCTATCTCTCAGTCGAGCAGGCCAACCTCATCCTCAATCACCTCCCTATGGAGATCACTTTTGTTAATAAGGACGATATTTTTCAGTATTACAATGACAATTCGCCAGCTGATGAGATGATTTTCAAACGGACACCGTCCCAAGTCGGGCGCAATGTCGAATTATGTCATCCTCCAAAATATTTGGAGAAAGTCAAAGCCATCATGCAAGGTCTTCGTGAAGGGCTCAAGGACAAGTATGAAATGTGGTTCAAGTCGGAGTCGCGAGGCAAGTTTGTCCACATCACCTATGCTGCAGTACACGATGAGAACGGGGAATTTCAAGGAGTCCTAGAGTATGTTCAGGATATCCAGCCTTACCGTGAGATTGATACGGACTACTTCCGTGGATTAGAATAAGGAGAATCAATGAGTTACGAACAAGAATTTATGAAGGAATTTGAGGCCTGGGTGAACACCCAGATCATGATCAACGACATGGCGCATAAGGAAAGTCAGAAGGTTTACGAAGAAGACCAAGACGAGCGTGCCAAAGATGCCATGATTCGCTACGAAAGCCGCTTGGATGCTTATCAGTTCTTGCTTGGTAAGTTTGAAAATTTCAAAGCAGGCAAGGGATTTCATGATTTGCCAGAAGGATTGTTTGGCGAGAGAAACTATTAATCGTTGTAAATCAAAAAGTGCGTATGAACGCACTTTTTCTGTTTATACGTGATGTGTGTGTTTGGTAATCCATTGTTCCATTTTAATATGCAACCAGAATGAATAGATGCCCAAAGTGATGATGGTGAGCAAGAACCACTTGATCCAGTTCCCGAATAATTGAGAACCTGTTCCGTCAAAATAGAGGCGACGCCCATCGATGACAGTGTGATTGACTTTCCAGTTTTGCATCATACAAACTGCCCAAGGCGTAGCGATTCCAATAGTAAAAACTATGATAAGCATGGCTAGGATAGCATATCCAACGTAGCTCAAAAGACCACCATCAAAGTAACTTTCATTATTCATATTCTTCTCCTTATCAGCTTTTTACGTGAATTAGTCTTGCACATTACTGCATGTTTTATCAAGAAGTTGAATCATTGTCAAATTAGATTGAAAGAAAAAACGGCTAGATTTTTAGGAGCAATCTCGTTTCCTTTCTTGATTTTTTCCCAAAATCTTGATAGAATATCTTTATTAAATCCTTGTCAGAACAGGGATTTTTTATTGAAAGGATTTTATCATGTCAAAGAAACTCCAACGGAAAAAACAATTACGAAACAGCCTTCGTCGTTCAGGTGCATTTTCAAGTACGGTGACCAAGGTTGTCGAAGAAACAAAAAAAGTTGTGAAACATGCAGAAAAATCTGCTAGCGAAGCAGGGAAAGTTGTCTCTAAAAAAGTGGAACAAGCAGTAGAAGCAACTAAAGAGCAAGCTCAAAAAGTTACAAGCTCTGTAGAAGAATTCGCATCCAACCTAGGTGGACTTTCAGTCGACCGTGCCAAGACTTTCTACGATGAAGGAATCAAGTCTGCTGCTGATTTCAAAAATTGGACAGAAAAAGAACTCCTTGCCTTAAAAGGAATCGGTCCAGCTACCATCAAGAAATTAAAAGAAAACGGCATCAAGTTCAAGTAATCTTTCTTGCCCCTTGCATTTCCGTCAAAAACTTGTTAAAATAAAGCCATTAGAGGTGTTTTGAGTTCCACATTTTACAGAAAGTGGCGGTGTTGAGAAGTCCACAAATGTGTCGAAACTGGTTGCTAATGGATGAAAAATTGAAATAAAAGTGTCTTTTTGTTTTAAAGACGAGAGTTGCGGGCTCTGCCCGAAGTTGGGTGGTACCGCGGATAAACACATTCGTCCCTGTCATGGATATGGCAGGGGCTTTTTTTTGCGTCTTAGTCAAAGGAGGTTTTCATGAAGCAATCCTTTAAAACCAGTAAGCTCTACTATGGTTTTCCTATCTTTATTTTAGGCTATCAGGACCAGAACTTTGGTCACAATATTACGACCTGCAGTTCCTCTTATAGCCTAGGAGATTGACTAGTCATCGGTGTCGGCGCTGAGGAAAATGCAGCTAAGCAAATCAAGCATTATCAACAGTTCACGGTGAACATACCTGATGAAAACCTCATGCTCGAAATGGAGCAGGCTGGTTTTATTAGCCACCGAGAAAAGTTGGGACACTTGGGGCTTGACTACGAGATTTCTGAACGGACTCAGGCACCGATTTTAAAGGTCTGTCCAGTCGTATTGGACTGTCAGGTAGATAGGATTATCGATGAAGACGGCATCTGCCATATCTTTGCTAAGATTATCGAGCGACTTGCTGATCCTGAGCTCTTAGATGACAAGGGGCATTTTAAAAATGACCGTTTTTCGCCAACTTACTTTATGGGGGACGGCTACCAGCGCGTTTATCGTTATTTAGATGATCGTGTCGACCCTATGGGGAACTTCATCAAGAAAGCGAGGAGGAAGGATGGCAAGAGTAACATTACCTGAGCGAATCGAAACGGAGCGACTGGTCTTGCGAGTCCGCACCGTTGCTGATGCCGAGGATATCTTTGACTATGCCAGTCGGCCAGAAGTCTCCTATCCAGCAGGCTTTCCGCCCGTCAAGACCTTGGAAGATGAGATTTATTATCTGGAGTACATTCTTCCCGAGCGCAATGAAAAGGACAATCTCCCAGCTGGTTACGGCATTGTGGTCAAAGGAACTGATACAATCATCGGCTCTGTTGATTTCAACCATCGACACGAAGACGATGTGCTGGAAATTGGCTATACCTTGCACCCAGACTATTGGGGTCTAGGTTATGTTCCAGAGGCGGCACGTGCCTTGATTGACCTAGCTTTTAAAGAACTTGATATTCACAAGATTGAACTGACTTGCTTTGGGTATAACCTTCAAAGTCAACGAGTTGCAGAGAAGCTTGGCTTTACCCTCGAAGCTCGCATAAGAGACCGCAAAGATGCCCAAGGAAATCGCTGTGACAGTCTGATATATGGCTTGCTGAGGAGTGAGTGGGAAATTTAGTAATGAAAAGAGATGAATAATGGCAAAAAAAGAAGTAAATACTGATTTATGGGTTCATGAACTTTTAAAAGAAGCAGGAATCCGTGAAAATTTTGATGCGCAGGGAAGTAATGTTAAAGAGATTAATGAAGCACTGAAGACTGCTTCGAAAAAAGGGACTGGAAATTCAGGCTTCCCAGAATACGTTGGAATTGTTAAAGACTTCTTAATCATTATTGAAGATAAACCTGGATTATCAAAACATATCAATTATACAGATGATGATTTGATTGCTGATGATGTCAAATCAAATACAGACTATGCAGTAAACGGAGCGGTCTTTTATGCTAAACATTTAGCAGATAAGGTTAGTTACAAAAAAATCATTGCTGTTGGAATTAGTGGCAATGAAAAAAAACATCGCATTACTCCTGTTTTTGTAAATGAACGTGGTGAATATTTTGAACTTGCGGATATTGAGACCCTTATTTCCTTTTCAATAGATAATATTGATGAGTATTACGTAAAAGAGATTCTTCAAGAAGAAACCAATTTTGAAAAAGAAACTGCTGAAATTTTAAAAGATGCCGCGACTTTACACAATGATTTGAGAAATTACGGCAATATTGAGGAAAAGAACAAACCTCTGATTGTTTCAGGAATTCTGTTAGCATTGAGAGAAACGGAGCATGGAAACTTCTCTCTGGAAAGTTTAACTGGAGATACTGTAAAAACAGACGGCTCAAAGATTTATACTGCCATCAAGTCTAACCTTCAGCGCGCTAATGTGTCTCCTGAAGTAAAAAAAGATAAACTACTTAGTCAGTTTGCTATCATCAGAGACGATGTGAAAATTAATGAAAAAAATGCTAATCTAGGTAAAACACCTATCAAACATTTCACAGAATTTCTTTATAAGAGTATTTATCAAAGTTTAAGATATAACAGTTCTGCTGAAGATTATCTAGGTCGTTTTTACGGAGAATTCATGTCTTACTCTGGAGGAGATGGCCAGAACTTAGGCATTGTTTTAACACCAAAGCATATCACGGAACTGTTTTGTGATTTGGTTGATTTGAAACCGACGGATAAGGTTTTTGATCCGACTTGCGGTACAGCAGGCTTCCTAATCGCTGCTATGCATGATATGTTAACAAAAGCAGAAAATGATTCTCAACGTGACCAAATTCGGAAACATCAGCTCTTCGGGATTGAAGAACAATCTTATATGTTTACAATTGCTACGACGAATATGATATTACGAGGTGATGGGAAAAGTAACCTTGAAAACCAAGACTTTCTACGCCAAAATCCTAGTAAGCTTCAGCTAAAACAATGCAACGTTGGTATGATGAATCCGCCATATTCAATGGGTTCGACAGCCAATACAGATCTGTATGAAATCAACTTTACAGAACACCTGTTAAATTCTTTAGTTGAAGGTGCTAAGGCGGTTGTCATCGTTCCTCAGTCCACCTTTACAGGGAAGACCAAGTTTGAAAAAGAAACTAAACAAAATATTTTAAAACACCATACTTTAGAAGGTGTTATTACACTTAATAAAAATACCTTTTATGGCGTGGGAACAAACCCTTGTATTGCAGTATTTACAGCTGGTATACCGCATCGTCCGGAAAAAGAATGCAAATTTATCAACTTTGAAAATGATGGTTTTGAAGTCTCTAAACACATCGGTCTAGTTGAAACAGCTACGGCTAAAGATAAAAAACAACACTTGCTTGATGTCTGGTTTGATCGCACTGAAGCAGAAACTAAGTTCTGTGTTCAAACAACGATTGAAGCTGATGATGAGTGGCTCCACTCTTTCTATTACTTTAATGATGAAATTCCTTCTGAGGAAGATTTTCAAAAGACCATTGCAGATTATCTAACTTTTGAAGTCAATATGATTACTCATGGACGAGGTTATCTTTTCGGAATAGAAGAGAAAGAGAATTACCAAGAAATTACCGATATTGAGGAACTTCCGATGGTAGCGGAAAAAGGTGACGATTATGAATGAAATTTCTAATTTTGTCCTATATACGACACCTAATGGTGATGTTAATTTAGATATTCTATTACAAGATGAAAATCTTTGGTTGACACAAAAAGAGATTTCTGACTTGTTCGGAGTTTCTAAATCAACGGTTAGTCACCATTTATCAAATATTTATAGTGATGGCGAGTTAGACAAGCTGGCAACTGTTCGAAAATTTCGAACAGTTCAAAAAGAGGGTAGTAGAGCGGTTCAGCGCGAATTAGAGTATTACAATCTTGATTCCATTATATCAGTTGGTTATCGCGTCAATTCAACTAAGGCGACACAATTTCGAATTTGGGCAACGAATACCTTAAAAGAATTTATTATTAAGGGGTTCGTACTTGATGACGAGCGTCTTAAACAGGGACAAACGGTCTTTGGTAAAGATTACTTCCGTGAGCTCTTAGAGCGAATCCGTTCAATCCGTGCCAGTGAACGCCGTATTTATCAGCAAATAACCGATATTTTTGCGGAATGCGCTATTGACTACGATAGAAACTCTGAAATCACTAAGAATTTCTATGCTATGGTGCAGAACAAGTTTCATTTTGCTATTACAGGTAATACCGCTGCTGAGATTATTTATCATAAGGCAGACGCTGATAAGAAACAAATGGGATTAACGACTTGGAAGAATGCACCAGATGGTCGAGTACTGAAATCGGATGTGACAGTTGCTAAGAATTATTTGCAAGAAACCGAAATCCGTCAACTAGAGCGTACCGTAACCTCTTACTTCGACTATATTGAAGGTTTGGTTGAACGCCGTAATACCTTTACCATGCAATCTTTGGCGGAAAGTATTGACCGCTTCCTTTCTTTTAATGAATATGAAATTCTAGAAGGAAAAGGATCTATTTCGAAAAAACAGGCAGACGAGAAAGCCAGTCAAGAATATGAGAAGTTCAACCGTACCCAGAAAATCGTATCGGATTTTGACAAGCAAATCAAAAAACTAATGGCAGGTGACAAAGATGAGTAAGTTAAAATTGACGGATGTGGAGTGGGGAGAGTTTAAGATAGGGAATATTTTTGAAATAGCTAGAGGTAAGCGCCACATTGAAAAAAACAGAAAAAAAGGGAGTATCCCGTATTACTCAGCTAGTTCAGTAAATAATGGAGTAACTGATTTTATATCTAATCCACTGTTTGTGATGAGGAATAAAATTATTGTAACTACATTTTGCGATGCTTTCTATGCAGGAAACACCTTTACAGCTAGTGATGAAATAACTATTTTAGATAATAAATATATCAATAAACATAATGGATTATTTGTTTCAAATAGTATAATGTCTAATAAGTCCAAATATGCTTTTGGGAGAAAAGCATTTACTGAGAGAATTAAAGAACAAATTATTATGCTCCCTATCGATTTCCAAGGTCAGCCGAACTGGCAGTTCATGGAAGACTACATCAAGCAAGAACAGAAACAACAAGCTCAGAAAATCATTGATTATTATGAGCGTAAATTGGTTGAACTAGCTGGAGATGTGGCAGGACTAGACAAGGTAGAATGGAAAACATTTCGTTTCACTGAAGTTTTTCAAGAAATTCAAAGAGGAAAACGTCTGACAAAAGCTAATCAGACAGATGGTCCTAAACCTTATATTTCCTCAACTTCCGAAAACAATGGTGTAGATGCCTTTATTGGAAATGAAACAGGGGTTCGGAAATTTGAAGATGTCCTCACTCTTGCCAATAGCGGAAGTGTCGGTTCCACTTTTTATCAGCAATTTGAGTTTGTGGCTAGTGATCACGTAACAGCTTTAAAGTCTGAGAATGCAGACAAATACGCTTATCTATTTTTATCTACCGTTGTTAAACGCTTAGAAGAAAAATATTCTTTTAACAGAGAGATTAACGACACCCGTATAAAAAGAGAAAAACTCATTCTTCCAGTTGATAAAGAAGGTAACCCTAATTTCCAATATATGTCTGACTTTGTGAAAAAATTAGAACTGGATAAAGCCCAAGAAGTGCTCGAATATATATATATATATATATATATATCAGAGTGAAGAACATTCTTGAAGAAAAAGTTTGTGAAATTTCTTGGAAAGATTTCTGGATTGAGGATATTTGTGAGATTAAATCAGGCGTTCGTTTGACAAAAGCAAATCAAGAAATTGGATTGAGACCATTTGTAGGTGCTAGCGATAGTGATAATGGAGTTACAGCTTTTGTATCTAATACAAATAAAAGTCTTGATGCAAATGTACTCGGTGTAAATTACAATGGTAGTGTTGTTGAAAATTTCTATCATCCCTACGAAGCCATTTTTTCTGATGATGTCAAACGTTTGAAATGGAAGGACGAGATATACGGAAACAAATATACCTACCTTTTCTTGAAACAAATGATTTTGTCGCAAAAAATCAAGTATGCCTATGGTTATAAATTCAATGGCGAACGCATGAAACGTCAAAAGATTATGTTGCCAGTTACTAAAACTGGATTGCCAGATTATGACTATATGACTTCTTATATGAAAAAACAAGAATTAGAACAAATTTTTAAGATATTGAACTACTTAAACAAGGAGAACACACATGTCTAAAGAACTTTCACCGAAATACAATCCAGCCGAGGTTGAGGCTGGTCGTTACCAAAAATGGCTTGATGCAGATGTTTTCAAGCCTTCAGGCGATCAAAAGGCTAAGCCTTATTCTATCGTGATTCCACCACCAAACGTAACTGGTAAACTCCACCTTGGTCACGCTTGGGACACGACTTTACAGGATATTATCATCCGTCAAAAACGCATGCAAGGTTTTGACACGCTTTGGCTTCCGGGTATGGACCACGCGGGGATTGCCACTCAGGCTAAGGTTGAGGAGCGCTTGCGCGGTGAGGGCATTAGCCGTTATGACCTTGGTCGTGAAAAATTCCTTGAAAAAGTCTGGGAATGGAAAGACGAATATGCCACTACTATCAAGGAACAATGGGGCAAGATGGGGCTCTCTGTAGACTACTCTCGTGAGCGTTTCACCCTCGACGAAGGTCTGTCAAAAGCCGTTCGCAAGGTCTTTGTCGAACTTTACAAGAAAGGCTGGATCTACCGTGGTGAGTTTATCATCAACTGGGACCCAGCAGCTCGCACAGCTCTTTCTGATATCGAGGTGATTCACAAGGACGTCGAAGGTGCCTTCTACCACATGAACTACATGCTAGAAGACGGTTCACGCGCCCTTGAAGTTGCGACAACCCGTCCTGAGACCATGTTTGGGGACGTTGCCGTTGCGGTCAATCCAGAAGACCCACGCTACAAGGACTTGATTGGTAAAAATGTCATCCTTCCAATCGCTAATAAATTGATTCCAATCGTTGGAGACGAACACGCAGACCCTGAGTTTGGTACAGGTGTCGTGAAAATCACGCCTGCCCATGATCCAAACGACTTCTTGGTTGGTCAACGCCATAACTTGCCACAAGTCAACGTTATGAACGACGACGGAACTATGAATGACTTGGCCTTTGAATTTGCAGGTATGGACCGTTTTGAAGCTCGTAAGGCAGTCGTTGCTAAGTTAGAAGAAATCGGTGCCCTCGTTAAAATCGAAAAACGTGTCCACAGTGTTGGTCACTCAGAGCGTACAGGTGTTGTGGTTGAACCACGCTTGTCTACTCAATGGTTTGTCAAGATGGACCAATTGGCTAAGAACGCTATCGCTAATCAAGACACAGAGGACAAGGTAGAATTCTACCCGCCACGCTTCAACGACACCTTCCTCCAATGGATGGAAAATGTCCATGACTGGGTAATCTCTCGTCAGCTCTGGTGGGGTCACCAAATCCCTGCTTGGTACAATGCTGAGGGTGAAATATATGTCGGTGAAGAAGCTCCAGAAGGTGACGGATGGACTCAGGACGAAGACGTCTTGGATACGTGGTTCAGTTCTGCCCTTTGGCCATTCTCTACCATGGGCTGGCCGGATGTCGACTCAGAAGACTTTAAACGTTATTATCCAACATCAACTTTGGTGACTGGTTATGATATTATTCCGTTCTGGGTGTCTCGGATGATTTTCCAAGGTTTGGAATTTACTGGCAAGTCGCCATTCAAAAATGCCTTGATTCATGGTCTCATTCGTGATGAGCAAGGACGCAAGATGTCTAAATCCCTCGGTAACGGGATTGATCCAATGGATGTTATTGATAAGTACGGAACAGATAGCCTTCGTTGGTTCCTTTCAAACGGTTCAGCACCAGGGCAAGACGTGCGCTTCTCTTATGAGAAAATGGATGCTTCATGGAACTTCATTAACAAGATTTGGAACATCTCTCGCTACATCCTCATGAATAATGAGGGCTTGACCCTTGAGCAAGCAACTGCCAATGTGGAAAAAGTTGCTAACAAGGAAGCTGGAAATGTCACAGACCGTTGGATTCTCCACAACCTCAACGAAACTATCGGCAAAGTCACTGAAAACTTTGACAAGTTTGAGTTTGGTGTGGCTGGGCATATCCTATATAACTTCATCTGGGATGAGTTTGCGGACTGGTACGTTGAGTTGACCAAGGAAGTCCTTTATAGCGATAACGAAGAAGAGAAGGTCATCACACGTTCTGTTCTCCTTTACACTTTGGACAAGATCCTTCGTCTTCTTCACCCAATCATGCCATTTGTGACAGAGGAAATCTTTGGCCAAATCTCAGAAGGTTCTATCGTTACAGCAGAATACCCAACTGTCAACCCAGCCTTTGAAGACCTTGCTGCTCACACTGGTGTCGAAAGTCTCAAAGACTTGATCCGTGCCGTTCGGAATGCGCGTGCGGAAGTAAACGTAGCCCCAAGCAAGCCTATCACTATCCTAGTTAAGACAAGCGATAACGACTTGGAAGCCTTCTTTAACAGCAATGTCAACTACATCAAACGCTTCACAAATCCAGAACACTTGGAAATCGCATCAACCATTCCTGCACCTGAACTCGCAATGTCAAGCGTCATCACAGGAGCAGAAATCTACTTGCCACTGGCTGACCTCCTCAATGTCGAAGAAGAACTGGCTCGTCTCGACAAGGAACTCGCTAAATGGCAAAAAGAACTGGACATGGTCGGCAAGAAGCTCTCTAACGAACGCTTCGTAACCAATGCCAAACCAGAAGTCGTCCAAAAAGAACGCGACAAACAAGCCGACTATCAAGCCAAATACGATGCGACCGTAGTACGTATTGATGAGATGAAGAAGTTGGTTAAATAAACACAGAAACACGGTGATGAGCCGTGTTTTTTGGTATAATCAGTATAAATAAATTATCCAAAAGAGGTACAGATATGCCTTATGAATCAGGTGGAAGAGCAGATAAATTAGGTAATAAATATGAGTTCAACTGGATTGTTTTAAAATTTATTGATATTATTTCCGAAAAAATAGATGCTATTAAAGTTGAAGCTATAGGTGAAGAAGAAGTGGGGGTGGACGTTTGGGTTAGATACTCTAACGGAATAACAGAAGCTCAACAATGTAAAGGAAGAAATGCTAGTAAAGATTATTGGACTTTATCAGATTTAAATAGTCGTGGAATTTTGAAATATTGGAAATTGCATCTAAGCAGAGACTTGACAACTAAAGTTTCATTAGTTAGTCCACTTCCGTTTACAAACTTTTCTGATTTAATTTATAGAGCTAAGACTAATGATAATGCTCAGTCTTTTATTGATTATCAAGTTAATACATCTTCAGAGATTAAAAACTTATTTGATAACTATGTTAATAATTTGGGATTTTCTAAGGAAAAAGATATTCCAAAAATTATAAATTTTTTAAGTAGAACGGTGATTAGACAAGATCCATCTCCAGAAAATGAAGAATTTATAAAAGATATGATTAGTCAATATTTTATTGGTGATGCTGCTAGCATAAAGTCAAAATTCATTAATCTAATTTTACAAGGTGAAATTTATGGAAGATGGCTTTCATTTCAGGATTTGGAGAAATTTATTAAAAATGAGAAAATTGAATTCAGAAATTTAGCACGTGATGATAGGATAATACCTAGAATAAATATTTTAAATGATGAGTATAAAAACAGCTTTAAAACATTGGATTCCGGTCTAAAAATTCGCAAACAATTTGATGAATGTAAGAAATATATTCAAGAAGGAAAATCAATTATCATTCACGGGAAAGCTGGGAATGGTAAAAGTGGTTTAACAGAAAATATTATTGATTGGTGTAATAAAAGTAATATTTTACACTTAGATTTAAAACTAGATTGTTATATTCCTGAGGGTACAGCACAAGAATGGGGGGAGAAGTTAGGATTTCCTGCTAGCATAAGTTATTGTTTGAACGCTTTTTCTAAAGAGGATAATACTGTTCTCATATTAGATCAACTAGATGCATTAAGATGGACAGCAAGAAATTCTAAAAGTTCACTTGCGACTTGTTTGGAGTTGATTCGAGAGATACGGAACCTTAATTCGGAAAGAGAAAATAAAATCTCAATTATTTTTGTTTGCAGAACTTATGATTTAGAAAATGATAACGGAATTAAGGCGTTATTTGAAAATAAATCGAAAGATGATACTGAATCTTGGCATAAAGTTGAAGTTAATGAATTATTGGAAAATGAGGTTGAGGAAATTTTAGGAAGTAAATACCATAGCTTTCCAAATAAATTAAAACAGTTACTAAGAACTCCTAGCAATCTCTACATATGGGAACAAATTAATAATAAAGAGGAGTACTATCAAATAACAAGTACATATAATCTAGTAGATAAATGGTGGAGAGATTTATCAGAGAAGTGTCACGATGCTAGCCTCATTGAAGATAATCTGAGTGATTTAAAAGAAAAATTTGTAAAACTATTTACGGATACAGGTGAAACTGTATTTAGCAAGAGAAGACTACTGGGTAATGAGAGGGCTTTGCGTTATCTAACTAGTCAAGGGATGTTAACAGAACATTCCAACAAAGTTTCTTTTGTTCATCAGTCATTCCTAGACTGTTTTGTTGCAGAGCGAATGATTCTCGATTACTATACTAATTCTGATGTAAACGACATTCTTGGAAATAAAACACAACAGAATCCAACAAGACGTTATCAATTTCAGATTTTTCTTCAATCATTATTAGAGGAATCAGAAAAAGATTTTTTAAATTTTGGAACTAGATTAATAAAGAGTGATAATGTCAGGTTTAATTTCAAATATGTTTTTTTTGAAATCTTAGGAAGTATTCAAGAACCATCTAAAAAGATTTTAAATTATATAGCAGAGCTGATTCAGGAAACAGAGTATAGAAATCATTTGTGTCAAACGGTAATTAGTAGTCATCAATTATATGTGAATTTTTTAGTGGAAGAGGGTATTTTTAAAAAGTGGTTTGATGAGAATAGAATATTAGTAATTAATTTATTAAGTAGTATCTCTCCAAATTACACAACTGAAAGTATTAAATTTATCAAATTATCAATAGCAAATTCTAATAATAAAAATGAGTGGCGGAGCTGTTTCTTTAGTGATTATCATAATGATTCAGAAGAATTTTTTAAGGTAAGATTGCATTATTGGAAATCTTATCTAAAAGAACCAGATTTGTTGGACGACTTCTATAAAAATATAAACGCATATACAATTAAGATTATATGTTTATTTCTTGACAAATTTCAAGACTCTGATAATAGTAATAGATTTTATAGTGAATCAAAGGAATTCGACGAAGATTCCCATAATTACATAGATAAAAATTGTATACAAATCGTCAAAATATTATTGCCTTATCTTAAAAAGTATTCCGAGAATAATTCTACTAAATACAATCCAACCCTGAAAGAACGCGATAGCTTACAAAGATATTACCTTCATTTATTAAATGAAGCAAATAAATGTTTAGTTTCGAAACATCCTGAGATTTTTTTTGAAATTTATAGTAATTATATGGGAAATGGTGATTATCTCTACAATGAAGTTATTTTAGATTCAATGTATCACTTGCCTACGAACTATTTTAATACTTGTGTTGAATATTTACTGGCTGATTTTGATAAAACACTCTTTGAAAAATCTCAAGGCCATTCAAGCAAATTTTTTTTAGCCAAACGGTTGATTTCAAAAGTTTCACAGAGATGTTCGTTAGAAATGTATAATAAACTTGAAGAACAAATTATTCATTATGTTTCACCTAAGGCTAAACAAAGACTAGCAAGGAGAATTGAAACAAATAAATCTCAAAATGATTATAGGGTTTATTGGCCATTTTGGGGAGATTTACAGTATAGATTGCTATCAGTTTTACCGAAAAAAAGAATGAGTAAAGAAGCTATCGAATTACTAAAGGTATTAGAACGATCTAATAGTTTTTCTGATTCTTTTTATGACTCACATTGTGGAAGTGTAGTTTCTCCGCTACAAGGAAAGAATATTTCTGCTAAATCTTGGAGAAATATTCTTATCAGCCCAAAAGGTGAGACAAAATGTAGATGGGATAGTAAGAGAAAAATATTAATTGAGTCTTCTCCTAGAGAATTGGCTACTGATTTTAGAAGTACTGTTTCTAAAAATCCTAAAGAGTACGTTTCTTTATTTTTAAACTTATCGTCTAATCATAAAATCAATGAACATTATATAGATGGTCTACTGGGTGGGATTGTAGACTTAGAAAAAATTCCAGATACTGTTTTAAGTGATCTTGAATTCATATTATTAAATTTTGTAAATGAAAATAATTGGGAGAATCTTTATTATTTTTTCCGAGTCATAGAGAAACACGCAAACATAGAATGGTCCGAGAAAGTTTTGGAAAGGCTTAATTATTATCTTAAGAAAACTGATTTAGATGCTCTTGATAAATTTAACGAGAATCAAACTATGGAAAATTATTTACAACAGTCATACTCAACTTTAAGAGGTCATGGAATACATGCTTTAACAAAACTAATAGAAAATTCACCAACAAACATTTCGTACTTCAAAAATACTATCATTTCACTTGCTAATGATAAGACTGATTACATACGCTTAAATGCTATTTTTCTTCTGTATATAATTTTGGATTTAGATAAGGATTTTGCTAGAGAGTTATTTAGAGGGATTTTTACGGATGAAAAGATGTTAGCTCATTGGCATAGTAACTACATTTTGTATAGACTATACGAAGATGAGAAAGAACAAATTCAATGTCTATTGCAGTTAGCTTTTGATTCAAAAGATATATTACTTGTAAAAAATGCTTCATGTCTGATTACAGAAATTTACTTAAATAAAGGAGATATGGAATCAACTGTATATAGTGGAAGTGGATTTCAAGTAGAAGGTATTTGTCAGATGGCTATTAATTATTTAAAGATAAAGAACCATGAAGACAAAGCAAAGAAGATTGTACTGAATTATTTAGGTAAGAATGTTACAAATTTAGAAAAAATTTTACCACAACTATTCAGGGATGATTTATTAGATATTAAAGAAGATAAGGATTTAATATTTAATCTACTAACTTCTGAATATAGAGATAAATTATATTATTATTTTTTAGAATCTCTTGAAAAACAAGAATCAATTTCAGAATATGAAAACATCATTTTTGAAACAGTATGCAATATTGTGAGTAAAACTAATAAATTGAAATTAGAACCATATTATTATAGACGAATAGAAGAATATCTTTCTAGATTGATGATGCAACTTTACGATAAACATATGGGGGACGATATTGCTGATAGGTGTTTAGATATTATTGATCAAATGTTTGAAAATGAGTTTGGTAGCTCACGAACTCTGATTGAAGAATTAATGAATAAATAACAAAATTTTATAAGAAACTGATTGTAAGAGATTGAATTATTATGAATCTTAGAAAGAATTAGATAAACATAATGTAATTTATTCTTTTCAAGAGTTAGTCTTTTGGCATATAAAAGCTAAAGTAAAAGATATAGATTTCTCTCCCTTAACCTTTGACTATTCCGCAAAATTATCGTACAATAAAGAGTACATGATAAAATGAGGTCAGAGTCTGTTCGCTCTGGCGATAGTAGTAAAAATGAGGAGAAACGCTTTGGAATTAGAAGTATTTGCTGGGCAAGAAAAAAGTGAACTATCTATGATTGAGGTGGCGCGTGCTATCTTGGAACTTCGTGGTCGCGATCATGAGATGCATTTTAGTGATCTTGTAAACGAAATTCAAAACTACCTTGGAACATCAAACAGCGATATCCGTGAAGCTTTGCCTTTGTTCTACACAGAGTTGAACTTTGACGGTAGCTTCATCTCACTAGGAGACAACAAATGGGGCCTTCGTTCATGGTATGGTGTAGATGAAATCGACGAAGAAATCATCGCTCTTGAAGAAAGTGACGACGATGAAGTAGCTCCAAAAGCTAAGAAAAAACGTGTCAATGCCTTTATGGATGGTGATTCAGATGCCATTGACTACAATGCGGATGATCCAGAAGACGAAGATGCATACGAAGCCGATCCAGCTCTTTCATATGATGATGAAAATCCAGATGATGAGAAAAATGAAGTGGAAGCTTACGATGCAGAAATCAACGAAATCGCTCCTGATGACTTGGGTGAAGATGTGGATCTTAACGAAGAAGATGACGAGTTTTCTGACGATGACGCTGAAACGAGTGAAGAAGAGTAAAAGACTTCACAGAGGAGATCGCCTGATCTCCTTTTTTGTTCTTTGAGCGTGTTGTCCGTTTGAATTCGGATTTTTAGTTGGTTTGCTGAAAACAATCTTCTTTTTTTATCTTTTACCAATTCGGGTTGACAAATGTTCTTCTTTAAGGTATCATATTGTTCGGGCACCTCTTTTAGAGGTCGGGGCTCCCTAGTTACTAGGGAGCTATTTTTGTTTTTCAGGAAGTTTTCTTGAAAAGTCGATATCCATAAGGGTCTTGTTTTCGATCTCCCCTCGTAGTTAACAAGGCCTTGAGCATTTTAGAAAGAGGAATCTATGTCTACGAAATATATTTTTGTAACTGGTGGTGTGGTGTCGTCTATTGGGAAAGGGATTGTCGCAGCAAGTCTGGGCCGTCTCTTGAAAAATCGTGGTCTCAAAGTAACCATTCAAAAATTTGACCCTTATATCAATATCGATCCGGGAACTATGAGTCCTTACCAGCACGGAGAAGTTTTTGTGACAGATGACGGAGCTGAGACAGATTTGGACTTGGGTCACTATGAACGTTTCATCGATATCAATCTTAACAAATATTCCAACGTGACAACTGGTAAAATTTATAGTGAAGTTCTTCGTAAGGAACGACGTGGAGAATACCTTGGGGCAACTGTTCAGGTTATTCCTCATATCACAGATGCTTTGAAAGAAAAAATCAAGCGTGCTGCTGTAACGACTGACTCTGATGTTATTATCACAGAGGTTGGTGGAACAGTTGGGGATATCGAGTCCTTGCCATTTTTAGAGGCCCTTCGTCAGATGAAGGCAGATGTGGGTGCAGATAACGTCATGTACATCCATACAACCTTACTTCCTTATCTCAAGGCTGCTGGTGAGATGAAGACCAAGCCTACTCAGCATTCTGTAAAAGAATTGCGCGGTTTGGGAATCCAGCCAAATATGTTGGTTATTCGTACGGAGAAACCAGCTGGTCAAGGAATTAAAAATAAACTAGCTCAGTTCTGTGATGTGGCACCAGAAGCTGTTATCGAGTCTCTGGATGTTGAACACCTTTACCAAATTCCATTGAACTTGCAGGCTCAAGGCATGGACCAAATTGTTTGTGACCATTTGAAACTAGATGCACCAGCAGCGGATATGACAGAGTGGTCAGCCATGGTGGATAAGGTCATGAACCTGAAGAAACAAGTCAAGATTTCTCTTGTCGGTAAGTATGTGGAGTTGCAAGATGCCTACATCTCAGTGGTAGAAGCCTTGAAACACTCGGGGTATGCCAACGACGCAGAAGTGAAGATTAATTGGATCAATGCCAATGATGTGACAGCAGAGAATGTAGCAGAGCTCTTGTCTGATGCGGACGGAATCATTGTGCCAGGTGGTTTCGGTCAACGTGGTACGGAAGGGAAAATCCAAGCCATCCGCTATGCGCGTGAGAATGATGTCCCAATGTTGGGTGTCTGCTTGGGAATGCAGTTGACTTGTATCGAGTTTGCTCGTAACGTTTTAGGTCTTGAAGGGGCCAATTCTGCAGAGCTTGCGCCAGAAACAAAATACCCTATTATTGATATCATGCGTGACCAGGTTGATGTTGAAGATATGGGTGGAACCCTTCGCTTAGGACTTTATCCATCTAAGTTGAAACGTGGTTCTAAGGCAGCGACTGCTTATCACAATCAAGAAGTGGTGCAACGCCGTCACCGTCACCGTTATGAGTTTAACAACGCCTTTCGTGAACAGTTTGAGGCAGCAGGTTTTGTCTTTTCAGGAGTTTCTCCAGACAATCGTTTGGTAGAAATCGTTGAGATTCCTGAAAATAAATTCTTTGTGGCTTGTCAGTATCACCCTGAACTTTCCAGCCGTCCAAACCGCCCAGAAGAACTCTACACCGCATTTGTCACTGCAGCAGTTGAAAATAGTAACTAGTTATCTTCTAATCTCTGAGAGCAATCTCAGAGATTTTTTAATCCATTCAGGAAATTCTTGTTAACTCAGGCGCTTGGCGAAAAGAATCAGAAGTTTTCTTTCTACAGTAATGGATGAGATTTTCCTTGCTCGTATACGGCTTCCCTATTTGTCCTAGAGCCCTTTTTGTGTTACAATGAATGGTATGAAAGCTAAGAAATTATGGATGACTGGCTTGACTGTGGCTGGTCTAAGTGCCCTTGCTTTGGGGGCTAAAAAAGCAGCAGATAATCACAAGCTCATGAAGACTCAGGAAGAGTTGACCGCTATCGTGCGCGAACTTTTCTCAGATATGGGTGAGATTGCGACTCTCTATGTTCAAGTCTACGAGAGTAGCCTAGAGCGACTTGTCGGAGGAGTCGTTTTCGAGGATGGTCGTCACTATACCTTTGTCTATGAAAATGAAGACCTGGTCTATGAGGAGGAAGTCTTATGATTACTCCCAATAGTATAGAAGAACTAGCAGGTTTTGTAGAGCAAGATGGCAAGAAGGTCTTCCTTTTTGTGGCGGACTGGTGTGGCGATTGTCGTTATATCTATCCAGCCTTGCCAGAGATTGAGGAAACCAATCCAGAGTTCACCTTTATTCGAGTGGACCGAGACCAGTATCTGGATCTGGCCAAACTCTGGGATGTGTACGGCATTCCTAGTCTTGTTGTGCTAGAAAAGGACAAGGAAATCGGCCGATTTGTCAATCGTGACCGTAAAAGCAAGCAACAAATTAACGACTTTTTAGCAGGACTGAAATAGGAGAAAAAGGAAACAATGATTTTTACATATAACAAAGAGTATGTTGGCGATGTCCTTATGATCATCGTGAAAAACAGCGGAGATGCCAAGTTGGACGTGGAACGCAAAGGCAAGGTTGCCCGTGTTTGCCTCAAAGAAAATGGGGAAACAGTAGCTTGGAATATTTTCGAAGTTTCAAGTTTGTTTGAAATTGCAGAGCGCGGTCAAGTCTTTTTGACAGATGAGCAAGTCGCTCGTTTGAACCAAGAGTTGCAGGCGGAAGGTTTTACAGAAGAAATTGTCAATGACAAGGAACCTAAGTTTGTTGTTGGTGAGATTGTCGAGATGGTCGCTCACCCAGATAGTGACCACCTTAACATCTGCCAAGTTGCAGTTGCAAGTGACAAGACAGTGCAAATCGTTGCAGGGGCTCCCAATGCGCGTCTTGGCCTGAAAACCATTGTAGCTCTTCCTGGAGCAATGATGCCAAAAGGAAATCTCATTTTCCCAGGCGAACTTCGTGGTGAGAAGAGTTTTGGCATGATGTGTAGCCCTCGTGAATTGCATCTACCAAATGCTCCACAAAAACGTGGGATTATTGAATTATCAGAAGACCAAGTTATCGGAACTCCATTTGACCCAGCCAAACACTGGACTGCCTAGGAAATTGTCAGTATTTGATAGACCAGATAGAGGGGGAAAAGATGGCAAAAAATGTAGTAATTACAGGAGCGACCTCAGGAATCGGTGAAGCGATTGCGCGTGCTTATCTAGAGCAGGGGGAGAATGTCGTTCTAACAGGGCGACGGACAGACAGACTAGATACCCTCAAGTCAGAGTTTGCAGAAATTTTTCCTAATCAAACAGTTTGGACATTTCCACTGGATGTCACGGATATGACCATGGTCAAGACTGTCTGCTCCGATATTCTGGAAACGATAGGGCAGATTGATATCTTGGTCAATAACGCTGGACTAGCTCTTGGCTTGGCTCCCTATCAAGACTATGAAGAGTTGGACATGCTGACCATGTTGGATACCAATGTCAAGGGGTTGATGGCAGTCACTCGCTGTTTCTTGCCTTCTATGGTAGCAGCCAATCAAGGTCATATTATCAATATGGGATCGACCGCAGGAATCTATGCCTATGCTGGGGCAGCTGTTTACTCAGCCACCAAGGCTGCTGTCAAGACTTTTTCAGATGGTTTGCGAATTGATACCATTGCAACAGATATCAAGGTAACTACTATTCAGCCAGGAATTGTCGAAACAGATTTTTCTGCGGTACGTTTCCACGGTGACAAAGAGCGTGCTGCGACGGTTTATCAGGGGATCGAAGCCTTGCAGGCACAAGACATCGCAGACACTGTTGCCTATGTGACCAGTCAACCCCGTCGTGTGCAGATTACAGATATGACTATTATGGCCAATCAACAGGCGACAGGTTTCATGGTTCATAAAAAATAAAAAATTTCTTCGAAAAGTTACAAATTTCTGTAACTTTTTTTGATTTCCTGCGAATAGATAAGTAGGAGGAAGAAAATATGTATAATAAAGTTATTCTTATTGGACGTTTAACGTCTACACCAGAATTGCACAAAACCAACAATGACAAGTCAGTGGCGCGAGCAACTATCGCTGTGAACCGTCGTTACAAAGACCAAAACGGTGAACGTGAAGCCGATTTTGTAAATATGGTCCTATGGGGCAGACTAGCAGAAACTTTGGCAAGCTACGCAACCAAAGGCAGTCTCATTTCCGTTGATGGAGAATTGCGTACCCGTCGCTTCGAGAAAAATGGCCAGATGAACTATGTGACCGAAGTTCTTGTTACAGGATTCCAACTCTTGGAAAGCCGCGCCCAACGTGCCATGCGTGAAAATAACGCAGGTCAAGACTTAGCAGACCTAGTCTTGGAAGAGGAAGAATTGCCATTTTAAGCATTAAAAAGTCTGAGTTTGTCTCAGGCTTTTTATCTTGCCAAAGTCAGACTTTTTTCTTGACTATTTCTGACCAAGTGATACAATAGAACTATAAATTAGCACTCAGATATAAAGAGTGCTAATAATATGTAGTTTATCATGGAGGAAAACAGATGTTGAAACCATTAGGAGACCGTGTGGTCTTGAAAATCGAAGAAAAAGAACAAACTGTTGGAGGCTTTGTCCTTGCAGGCTCAGCCCAAGAAAAAACAAAAACAGCCCAAGTTGTAGCTACTGGACAAGGTGTTCGTACCTTGAATGGTGACTTGGTTGCTCCAAGCGTTAAGCCTGGGGACCGTGTCTTAGTTGAAGCTCATGCAGGTATTGATGTCAAAGATGGCGATGAAAAGTACATTATCGTAGGCGAAGCCAACATCTTGGCAATCATTGAAGAATAGAAGGAGAAAGTAAGTATGTCAAAAGAAATTAAATTTTCATCTGATGCTCGTTCAGCGATGGTCCGTGGTGTCGATATCCTAGCGGACACAGTTAAAGTAACCTTAGGACCAAAGGGTCGTAATGTCGTTCTTGAAAAATCATTTGGCTCACCATTGATTACCAATGACGGTGTTACTATTGCCAAAGAAATTGAATTAGAAGACCATTTTGAAAATATGGGTGCCAAATTGGTATCAGAAGTAGCTTCAAAAACAAATGATATTGCAGGTGACGGAACAACAACTGCAACTGTTTTGACTCAAGCCATCGTCCGTGAAGGAATCAAAAACGTCACAGCTGGTGCCAACCCAATTGGTATCCGTCGAGGGATTGAAGCAGCGGTTGCCACAGCAGTAGAAGCCTTGAAAAACAATGCCATCCCTGTTGCCAATAAAGAAGCCATCGCTCAGGTTGCTGCGGTGTCTTCTCGTTCTGAGAAAGTCGGCGAATACATCTCTGAAGCCATGGAAAAAGTTGGCAAAGATGGTGTCATCACCATTGAAGAGTCACGTGGTATGGAAACTGAACTTGAAGTTGTTGAAGGAATGCAGTTTGATCGCGGTTACCTTTCACAGTACATGGTGACAGATAGCGAAAAGATGGTGGCTGACCTTGAAAATCCATATATCTTGATTACTGATAAGAAGATTTCAAATATCCAAGAAATCTTGCCACTTCTAGAAAGCATTCTCCAAAGCAATCGTCCACTCTTGATTATTGCGGATGATGTGGATGGCGAAGCTCTTCCGACTCTTGTATTGAACAAGATTCGTGGAACCTTCAACGTAGTAGCAGTTAAGGCCCCTGGCTTTGGTGACCGTCGCAAAGCTATGTTAGAAGACATCGCTATCTTGACAGGCGGAACAGTCATCACAGAAGACCTTGGTCTTGAGTTGAAAGATGCAACCATTGAAGCGCTTGGTCAAGCCGCTAGAGTGACTGTGGACAAAGACAGTACGGTTATCGTAGAAGGTGCTGGCAATCCTGAAGCCATTTCCCACCGTGTTGCAGTTATCAAGTCACAAATCGAAACCACAACTTCTGAATTCGACCGCGAAAAACTCCAAGAACGCTTGGCTAAATTATCAGGTGGTGTCGCAGTCATCAAGGTCGGAGCTGCAACTGAAACTGAGTTGAAAGAAATGAAACTCCGTATCGAAGATGCCCTCAACGCTACTCGTGCAGCAGTTGAAGAAGGAATCGTTGCTGGTGGTGGAACAGCTCTTGCTAATGTCATTCCAGCCGTAGCTGATTTGGAATTGACAGGTGATGAAGCCACAGGACGTAATATTGTTCTCCGTGCCTTGGAAGAACCTGTTCGTCAAATCGCTCACAATGCGGGATTCGAAGGGTCTATCGTTATTGACCGCTTGAAGAATGCTGAAGTTGGTACAGGCTTCAACGCAGCAACTGGTGAGTGGGTCAACATGATTGAAGAGGGAATCATCGATCCAGTTAAAGTAAGTCGCTCAGCCCTACAAAATGCAGCCTCTGTGGCTAGCTTGATTTTAACAACAGAAGCAGTCGTAGCCAATAAACCAGAACCAGCAGCCCCAGCTCCAGCAATGGACCCAAGCATGATGGGCGGGATGATGTAAAAGTAACTTATAAAAAACACAAAAGAAGGGAATACATATCCCTTCTTTTTATGATAATCACTTCTAAATTGGATTGAGCTCTCCTAACTTATATGATAAAATAAGACTAGAAAAAGGAGAAGAACATGATCGATGTAGAAGAAATTCTGAGCAAGATGAATCCCAATCAGAAGATTAATTATGACCGTGTCATGCAGAAAATGGTTCAGGTTTGGGAAAAAAATGAGGAACGTCCCACTATTCTCATGCATGTTTGCTGTGCTCCTTGTAGTACCTACACCCTAGAATACCTGACAAAATACGCTGATGTGACTATCTATTTTGCCAATTCCAATATCCATCCCAAGGCAGAATACCACAAGCGAGCTTACGTCACCAAGAAATTTGTCAGTGATTTCAATGAGAGGACAGGAAATACGGTCCACTATTTAGAAGCGCCTTATGAACCCAATGAATACCGGAAGTTAGTCAGAGGACTGGAAGAAGAACCCGAAGGTGGCGATCGTTGCAAGGTTTGTTTTGATTACCGTTTGGATAAAACAGCACAGGTAGCTATGGACTTGGGCTTTGACTACTTTGGTTCAGCTTTGACCATCAGTCCCCATAAGAACTCTCAAACCATCAACAGCATCGGAATCGATGTGCAAAAGATTTATACCACCCACTATCTTCCAAGTGATTTCAAGAAAAATCAAGGCTATAAGCGCTCGGTGGAGATGTGCGAGGAGTATGATATCTATCGTCAATGTTATTGTGGATGCGTCTATGCGGCTCAAGCTCAGAACATTGACCTTGTTCAGGTTAAGAAGGATGCCACGGCTTTCTTGTTGGATAAGGATGTTGAAAAAGACTATTCCCACATCAAGTTTACTGTGACTAAATTAGATATATAGAAATCAACCCAGTCGAAAAGCTGGGTTTTTCAAATAAAAAAACCAGGGCTCTCACCCCGGCTTGACAACTTTACCGATTCTTTAGTTCTATGTAGCGTTTGTACCAAATGTTGACATAGGCCTCTGAGAAAGGACCGCGTCCATTGTTGATCCAATCAACAAGGATTTTAACATGCTCTTTCAAAATATAGTCTAAATCATCAGAATACTTCATTTTGCGTTTATGGCGCTCATACTCTTCAACGTCCAAGAGACGCTTTTCACCATCAGTGAAGACCTTGACATCCAAATCATAGTCAATGTATTTCAGGGCTTCCTCATCTAGATAGTAGGGACTAGCCATATTGCAATAGTAGGAAATCCCATTATCGCGAATCATAGCAATGATATTAAACCAATATTTTTTGTGAAAGTAAACAATAGCCGGTTCTCGAGTCACCCAACGACGACCGTCACTTTCGGTAACTAGTGTGTGGTCGTTGACGCCGATAATGGCGTTCTCTGTTGTTTTTAGTACCATGGTGTCTCGCCAAGTACGGTGAAGACTCCCATCATGCTTATAACTTTGAATTGTAATAAAGTCGCCTTCTTTTGGAAGTTTCATAACTAACCAACTTTCTACAATTTATAAGTTTATCGTTTACTATTATATCATAAATCGGTCTATTTTTTTTGAATTTTACACGAAAATGTTAAAGATATTCTCTGAGAGCGCTGGCTATATCCGAAAAATCATAGCCTTTTCGGGCTAAAACTTGGGTTAAACGCTGTTTAAGTTCGTATCCTTCATACTTTCGAGCATACTTAGCATATTGTTTGTCTAGCTCTTTAAAAATGAGTTCTTGAGTCGTTTCTTGGCCGACTTGACTATCCAAGTCATCAAAAGCATTTTTAGCATCAGAATAGGAGAAGCCTTTGTTCGTCAAGCTTTGAATGATCTTATCCTGCAAGGCACGAGCGGGAAGCTTTCCCATGTATTTTTTAAGAAGTTTCTCCGCCACACGTTGAGCAACCTCTGAAAAATCAAAATCCTTTAAAACCTCTTCAATCGTTGATTTGACAATCCCTTTTTGAGACAGTTTTTGAGCTAGCACATAAGGTCCCTTATCTCCAGAAAGTTGATTTGCGTTGATAATAGAGTAGACATACTGACGATCATTTATCCAGTTGTCTTCTTTAAGGTTAGCGATAACCTGACTAGTGATTGTTTCATCAATATCATACTTTTTCAGATACTCTCTCACTTCCTTTTCAGTACGAGCCTTGAAGGATAAATGGTAGAGAGCGAGGTTCTTACCATAAGAAAACTGAGCAAAGCCCTGTATCTTGGTCAGTTCCTCTTTGCTAATGACCTTATCTCGAGACAGCATAAAACGGACAATAGTATCTTCCGTGATATAAGAGGTTTGCTGATGATCTAGCTCCATCAGGTAGAGGCGTTTTTTCTTTTCAAGTTTTGTGATTTTCATAGTTCTATTATACCTTAAAATGTGATAAGATAGGGGTATGAATCTGAAAGTCAAACAAAAAATACCTTTAAAAATCAAGCGGATGGGTATCAATGGTGAGGGAATCGGTTTCTACCAGAAAACCCTCGTTTTTGTGCCTGGCGCCCTCAAAGGAGAAGATATCTATTGTCAGATTACTTCTATTAAACGTAACTTTGTCGAAGCCAAATTGCTAAAGGTTAATAAGAAGTCTAAATTTCGAGTCGTGCCAGCTTGTACCATTTATAATGAATGTGGTGGTTGCCAAATCATGCACCTCCACTATGATAAACAGTTAGAGTTTAAAACGGATCTGCTCCATCAAGCCCTGAAAAAATTTGCTCCTGCAGGATATGAAAACTATGAAATCCGTCCAACTATCGGAATGCAGGAACCAAAGTACTACCGTGCTAAGCTTCAATTCCAGACTCGAAAATTTAAAAATCAGGTCAAGGCAGGTTTGTATGCGCAAAACTCTCATTACCTCGTAGAGTTGAAAGACTGCTTGGTGCAAGATAAGGAAACCCAGACAATTGCGAATCGCCTAGCTGAACTTCTTACTTACCATCAAATCCCCATCACCGATGAGAGAAAAACGCTCGGCGTTCGCACCATCATGGTACGTCGAGCAAGAAAAACAGGACAAGTCCAGATAATCATCGTCACGAATCGCCAGCTAAATTTGAATCAACTAGTCAAAGACCTAGTCAAGGATTTTCCAGAAGTCGTCACAGTTGCAGTCAATACAAATACAGCAAAAACAAGTGAAATCTATGGTGAAAAGACGGAAATTATCTGGGGCCAAGAGAGTATTCAAGAAGGAGTACTTGACTATGAGTTTTCTCTCTCGCCCCGAGCTTTTTATCAGCTTAATCCTGAGCAGACAGAAATTCTCTATAGTGAAGCAGTTAAGGCTCTGGATGTCAGCGAAGAGGATCATCTGATTGATGCATATTGCGGTGTTGGGACAATCGGATTTGCCTTCGCAAATAAGGTCAAGAGTCTCAGAGGGATGGATATTATTCCAGAAGCCATAGAAGATGCTAAGCGAAATGCTCAAAAAATGGGATTTGACAATACCCATTACGAAGCGGGGACAGCAGAAGAGATTATTCCACGCTGGTATAAAGAAGGCTACCGAGCGGATGCATTGATAGTTGACCCTCCTCGTACAGGCTTAGATGATAAGCTGTTGGATACCATCCTGACCTATGTCCCAGAAAAGATGGTCTATGTATCCTGCAATGTTTCGACCTTGGCACGAGATTTAGTTAAACTGGTAAAAGTCTATGATCTCCAGTATATCCAGTCAGTTGATATGTTT
>NZ_QEMY02000012.1:0-370 GCF_003143695.2 Streptococcus halitosis | reverse complement strand
GGTGCATTTTTTTATTTAACGCGGGAAGTAGCTCAGCTTGGTAGAGTACTTGGTTTGGGACCAAGGTGTCGCAGGTTCGAATCCTGTCTTCCCGATTGATGGCGGTGTAGCTCAGCTGGCTAGAGCGTCCGGTTCATACCCGGGAGGTCGGGGGTTCGATCCCCTTCGCCGCTATATTGATCTTGTTGGACCTTTAGCTCAGCTGGTTAGAGCTCTCGGCTCATAACCGAGTGGTCGTAGGTTCAAGTCCTACAAGGTCCATTGTAAATAATGGAGGATTACCCAAGTCCGGCTGAAGGGAACGGTCTTGAAAACCGTCAGGCGTGTAAAAGCGTGCGTGGGTTCGAATCCCACATCCTCCTTTTATATT
>NZ_QEMY02000005.1:0-54976 GCF_003143695.2 Streptococcus halitosis | reverse complement strand
TCAAATCCTGCTCCCGCAATATTGGCTCGGTAGCTCAGTTGGTAGAGCAATGGATTGAAGCTCCATGTGTCGGCGGTTCGATTCCGTCTCGCGCCATATTTTATTTATAACTTGGAAGGGTAGCGAAGAGGCTAAACGCGGCGGACTGTAAATCCGCTCCTTCGGGTTCGGGGGTTCGAATCCCTCCCCTTCCATTGCTTTAGTTACGGGCATAGTTTAAAGGTAGAACTAAGGTCTCCAAAACCTTCAGTGTGGGTTCAATTCCTACTGCCCGTGTTAATATGATTATGGCGGGTGTGGTGAAGTGGTTAACACACCAGATTGTGGCTCTGGCATGCGTGGGTTCGATCCCCATCACTCGCCTATTTTATATTATTGGGGTATAGCCAAGCGGTAAGGCAAGGGACTTTGACTCCCTCATGCGTTGGTTCGAATCCAGCTACCCCAGTTACTATTTGCCGGCGTGGCGGAATTGGCAGACGCGCTGGACTCAAAATCCAGTGTCCGCAAGGACGTGCCGGTTCGACCCCGGCCGCCGGTATAGTTTAAGTTTGAGAAACGTTTATTTAACAGCGTTTCTTTTGCTTTTTGGTCAACTTTTGGTCACCCGAAGTCCTACTTAGATAAACTCTTTAAAACATTGCGTACTTTATTATTCTCTATTTCAGCTTTTTCCTTGATTAGATGACCATATGTTTCAGTGATTTCTGTAATATCTTTATGTCCCATTAGCTTCGATACAGCCCAAATGTCAACGCCCATTGCTAACATGGTTGAACAGTAGGTATGGCGTAACCCTGTACTTGTCATATTATTAGGGAAGATACGTAACATTTTTAAAATTTGTTTTAAGTGCTTATTAATGCCTGCATTGGTTACCATATTATGTTTTATATCAATGAAGATCATATTCTCATCATTTGCAATGGCACCATTCTCAATGAAGACTTCTTGTTCTTGTTTTAATTTCTGAAGAACTGCTAATGTAACCTCATCAATGGGGATGGTTCGGATAGAGTCGTCTGTTTTTGCTTTTGACCAGCGATGACGAACGGTATCATATCGACGATATGTTTTAATTTCTGAAGTATTCCATAAAATACAGTCCCAAGTCAATCCTGCAACTTCTCCTGCACGGAGTCCAGTTTTTAGTTGGATCAATAGTAAGTGTGGGATGATTGATGTAGATAAATCTAAGTTTTCTTCTAAGTAACTGACCAGTTTTTGATAATCCTTAAAACTATGAATATATTTATCTTCTTTACGTTTCTTAGGAGGACGACCAGATAAAATAACACCTTCTGTAAAATCTTCCATATTAAGCTTATCACGTTTAGCAAAGATAATGACATTTCGGATTTCCGCATTCATTCTACTTACGTTATCACGACAATTTGTTTCAGCGTATTTATTGATAAAAGCTTGATATTCACTAGCTTTTATCTGAATCGCTGGCTTATCTTCAAATTGTGCTTTGATGAATTTTCCACGTATCATATGCTTATTTATGGTTGTATCAGCTTTGCCAAGTGGTTTTACAGTCAGTTCTAACCATTTTTCCCATAGACCATAAAAAGTAATATTTTTGTCTATGATCGCCCCTTGCATTAATTTTATTTCAATGCTAAGTGCTTCAATCTCAGCTTCACGCTTGGTTTTAAATCCAGAATTAGATGCGACTACCTTTTTATTCTTATCAAAGATTCGATAATCCCAAGTTTTATTTTTACCTCTTTTTCTATATGAAATTGCCATTGATTACCTCTTTCTAAAAGCGATAACCAAGATATTATCTTGGTTATCATATCACAAATCAAAAATTTCTGCAAAATGTTCTTCAAAATATTTTTTGGCTTTACTTGCTAAAAAATAGTAACGTCCGCCTTGGTTTTGAGGATATTTCACAAATCCATCTTTGTTCTTGTCAATATCAATTTTTGAGCGAATGGTTGGCTTGTATAGAACGTTTTCTAATAACCATGGACGAGACACAGAAAGCATCTCTAAAACCTCATTTAAGGTCAAATAACGTCCTTGTGTGGCTTCCTTTGTTAAATGATCATAATCATCTTTAGAAATGATAATATGGCTTTTAGGCAGCTGTATTGTAATAGGATTGAGTTTTAATTCAAATTGTGTAATCATAATGTATTCCTTTCGTTTGTAGGCTCATACTGATATTGGATGTTGAAATACTCACTGACAAAATCCATTAAGCGGTTCATCAACCACCTTGGATTGTCCTTTTGAGAATTCAAACATTCTAAAACTTGTTCAGAGCTCATCATAAGAATGTCAGTTAAAAAGTAGTCATAGCAGTTGAATCCTGTTTCATATTCAAGTGCTGCTTCGATTTGTTCAATTTCAAATAATAGGTAAATTAGTTCAGTTGTTGTTATTTTTATCATTTTGCTTTACCTCATTGTCATGATATGAGATAATCAAGTAAGAAGTTAGCTTACTTGACTAATCTTCTAGATTTTTTGGGTTGTCGTTTGAATCACTTTGGTCGGTAGATTTTACGGCAACTTTTTTGGTTTGTTTAGAATTAATGTGATTGTTTTGGATTTCTGCTAATAATTCTTGAGCTATCAGAGTCAATTCATCTTCAGAATCTTTTGTGATAGGTTCTAACTTCCAAACCTTAATTTTCTGAAATTGCAACTTTGCTTTTTCTTTTAAATCACGGATTGAATTGTAGTACCATAATTCAATATTGAGCTTGTTGTAGTCGTCATGATACATTTTTAAGATATAGCGAATACGCCGCATCAACTGATGATATTCTCTCTTTTTAGGAAACCAAGCATCAACCCAATCAAAATATGATTCTGAGTTGGTCATAATCGTTAAATCATTGATGATATAGGCATCTTTAAAACGTGAACTGAGCTGATTGGCTGAATTCGGTTCTAAAATTTGAAAGAGCTCACGATATGACATGCCGCATGATGCATCAAATTCATTGATGATCATTGTTTTTTGACCTTTGTAGCCCGAACCTAAATCAAAGCGTTTTTTATTTATTGAAGGTATATGAGCACCTAATCTGTCATGTTGTTCCGCAATAAGTCGTGCTAGAAATGATTTTCCGCTATTACCTGATCCTTGTATATAGATTCCGTTATGGTTACGTTCCCCACGACTCATACGTTCAAACTCTTTCTGAATGTACTCTAAGCGGTTTTCTTCAAATTGCCGTTTATTTTGATTCCATGCCTTTTGTGCGGTTCGTTGAGTGAATTGTTCAAACAAATCTTTTTTTGCTTCTAGTGGTAGTAATCCATCTGATGAAATTTGATAGCTAAGATCTAAGCAATACTCATCAACTTCCGAGCCATCATCAGATTGTTCTTTGTTATGGTTTTTGATTTCCCCCGTAATTGAGTTGATATAATTGCCATTCGGTGATTGAATAACTTCGTCAACATTGTAGGGATATTTCCCCTCAGCCATATTTCGCTCATTTCTATGTGTCAAGTATCTACAAGCTTTGATTACGCTCCGTACAAATTCAAGATTTTCCTCACGTGAAATCTGGAGCGATTTATAAACGGATTGATAGCTGTGAGCATGCTTGAAAATGATAACGAAATGAACGTGCAGGCATTTAGGTGTTCCGTCTTCTTTTTTATCTTTATCATGATAGATATAGTAGTAAACATCTTCATCATGTTTACAGAGTGCTTTGATACGCTTATCAATCGATTTTTTGAAATCACATTCTTTGAGCTTAGGATCAGCGTTTTTCTCATATTCATAAGAAATTTGACCAAAGAATTTACGTTTGCGAGTGTTTGGATCAATCGCTTTCTTTTTAACCATGTTGAGGTCTCCTTTGTATTTTTTTGACACAAAATGATTGTGATGTGTCATTTTGTTAAGATAGATTTGATTGTTTTTTGGACGCCACAGACGGAGAAAAATGTGGCGTCCAAAAATATCAAATAGGGTTCAAAATTTGGCACAACACAGATTCAAATGTTGTTCCAAAAGTTAAGGATTAGACGTGGATTGTCCCTGTGCTTTTCGTTTCTTAATGCCGTACAGATATGCTTTTTCAAATGTGCTAATCTTTTCAAGTCCATGTTTGTGCATATTAATATTCCAAAAGCGTCTCGGCTTAAAGAATTTAATGTCTGATGTCATGATATAAGCACTGAATCGTGGAGCATGATTGTCAATATTATCTGTTTCTCCGAAGACCATGCGAGCTAGTTCATCTGTAATAGCACCATTTGAAAGACAGATGCGAACCCCTAAATTGTCCCTGATAGCAGTAGAAAGCAATTCAGATCTAGGCTGCTGCATGCAGATACAGATATATACTCCACTACTACGTGAACGAGATACGATAGATAAAACTAAATCTTGTACTCTTTTTCGCTTTTTGGTATCAGTGATGCTTGAAAGCATTGCACTGTACTCTTCGATAATGCAGAGCTTCATTCGCATCTCTTTGCCAAAATTGACAAAAGTTGCACCAGTAATATCTTCCCTCGCGGATAATTGAGCAATTTGTTGTTCACGCTTGATGACTAAGTCAAGTAAAGTTTCAAAATAAGCTAGGATTTCTTCACTATTGGATATAATTGTACCTTTAGGTAAAAAGCTCCACGAACTGAACTCTGACTTTACATCAAAGATTGTCAGATCAACATCTTCATTGAACATGAATACCTGTGCAAGCATAGATTTTAAAAACGTTGTTTTGGAGCTATTTGTATTTCCGACCAATAATAAATGAGGAGATTGCAGCAATGAAAAGGTCAAGTCTTTTTCAACTGTAATTTCAAAATCATTAGCTGGTTTTAATTCTGTGATTCGTCTTGGCGTCAGCTGTCTTGCTTTAGCTTCTACGATATCATCAAGCAAATAGACAAATTCTGTATTATCCTCAGATAACCAGTAATCAAGGACGATCAAAGACCGATTTTTACCTATTAAACACGCTGAAAGCATGTCCGCAAATTTTTCTAAATCATCAGTAGTTTGGTCAGCTAATTTATTGATAGTAACTGTAATGCGCCTGCTTTGCTTCGAGAAGCACGCAGTCGCTTTTGAAACATCTATGAATTTGCTGCCGACTTTGCGATTAGCAGTTGCCGAATCTTTCAATGCTTTGTGAGCCTGACGCTCTATCAATCTTAATTGACGATATTGAGAAAATGAATCCGCTGCTTTAACACGATAAAGGAAACGCAAGAGTAATGAACCATTAACGAGAAGCAAGACAGCTGAGCCAAATATCATGAGATAGAATGCCCATCTACTGTGAGCCATAATCAGCTCTAGTTCAACTGCTTTCCTCATCAACCATTCGCCAACAAATCCTGTGATAAGTAAGCCTGCTCCAAAGAATTGAAGCAGGGTTACTAAACTAGGATAAGCTCGCATCATGTAACCCAAGTGAGAGTTTAAACGATATCTAATCATAACTTCTTACAGAGTTCTTCCATTTCAGCCCACATTTTCTGACGCAATAGTTCAAAATACATGTATGTCCGAATGAAATCTGTATAGCGACCGTTTGAATAAGCTAGGCTTAGATTGATAAAATCATTAATGATTTCTTTGTCTTCTGTGCGTAAATAGCTTGCGAACAGGTTTCGAACTTCACGAGGAAGATCATCAGCTGACAAGTCTGCTAGTTCTTCATGAATATTATCCATTTGTTTGACCTCCTGTTGGCCGTGTCACGTTGACTTCTTTGAGTTGTAATAGTGGCTTAGCACTTACCAATTCAGTCAACCAGTATCCGCTATTCTTAAATGAGTATCCATATGCGGTAATTTCATAAACCACTAATGGTTCAATAGAAAGAGGCTGATCAATTGGAGATAACAAAGTTACAGTCTTGCATTCTTGACCAACTGTTGCAAATTGGTATTTAAGCTTTGAAGCTGTATCTTCTTTTTTATCGTAACCACGATTATCTTTAACCTTTTGTCCGTTCTTATCACGAAGGTACTCTTTGTAAGGTGTTGCAACTGAACCTAGATTCACTGCTGTGACATTGATAGTCTCTTCAGAAGACTTATTAGCATTTGATACGATTTGATTAAATGTAGACATGATAATTCTCCGCTTCCAATATAGGAAGGTTTCTAATAAAATTATTTTGTAAATAGTTGAACGTTCTTTATTTACAATACTAGTTTACCACAAAAAAGTTATACGACAATAGTATAAAAAACAGAAAGTTAAACACTTCACATGTATAACTTTTTGTGTTATAATAATCTTGTACTTATAATAAAGGAGTAGCGTATAATGCATAACATAAAAGAAATGATTTATAGATTCACATTAGATTCTATCCCACAAAGAGTATTGGACTATCAGGAAAAGTATCGGAAAGAGCATCCTAAAGAAAAAAAATATTTCCTATATCAATTTTTATATGATAAAACTATAGCCAACAATAATCAGAAGATTATTAAAGAAAATAAAGGAGACTATCAAGATGAACCGTACTATGGTTTATCTAAAGAGTCTGCGAAGCAACGAATGACTTGTATCAAAAAAGGAGAGCGTAAAAAGATGAGCCCCACCCCTATTAGGCTTATAGCTGAGAATATGAAGATTTCGGTATCTGAATTGTTGTGGGGAAAAGAAAAAGACTGGAAGACACTTCTCCCAGCTCTGTTTTATCTTGTAATTTTTGATGCATTGAATCATATTAATAAGGGTACAAAAGAAAAGTTCTCTCTTCAAGAGAGAGCTATTGAAGTCTTAAAGCCATCCGTCGTTTTTGCATCTGAATTGGCTAAAAAAGAAATTGAATCTGATTTCTCATTTGAAAGTATTTCTTTTGATATTCATGATAAAAAGTTAGCTCAAGTAATTTTTCGACTATATCAGCCCGAGATTGAGCAACAATTTTATCAATTATTTAAACAAGTGTTTATTGACAGTGATTATGAGTTAGGCTATTTAGATGCTAAACTTAAAGTATTTGCTCATCAAGTGATTGATGAGATTGAGCAATGGAATGAGAAACAGACTGCAATCATTTCAGATTCCCTTGGTTATCAAATTTATCAAACCTATAATTTATACTATTCACATGAAATGCGAGAATATAGGAGTACTTTTGCAATAAAAAGTGATAGTCGATATTCAAAGTTAAAGCTTTCACACTATTTAGATAAAGAACAACAGATGATTGTACAATCCATTGAACGTTTTGTATCAGATTTAGAGAAGGTTCAGTCGTTGCAAGATAGTCGATTAGGATATCGTAAAACTGATAAAAAATTGTTCAAAATAGGATTTGATTTAACAGGATTTGATAAAGAATATTTTCAGGTAACAGAAGTTCAAATTGAACCGAAGCAGCTTACTCTCGATGAAATAAATGAAGATATTGAAAAGGCATATAAAGACAAAGCTTTACCTATGTAAATAGAATAAAAGAAAACCGCTAGGATTTAGTCTTAGCGGTTTAGTTTATCTTATAATAAATGTTAGAAGAGTTCTTTGCCTGTTTTATTTAATTTATGACAATGATAAGTAAAAGCTTTGATAAAATTGGAGTAGTAGTTTATATCAATAAATTTTGCACTTTCAAGATAGTTGAAAAGGTTTTTTGCTAAAGCGATTGCTTCAGGCTTGTTCCAACGAAATTGATTGTATACATGTTCTACTTCAAGGAACATGAGTGGTGTGGATAAATAACCTCTTTCAAATGTTTGCAATGATTTTATTTTTTTAATAATATCATCCGCCTTAGCGTAGTAACCAAGTTCTGAAAAATGTTTAGCTGTAAAGGTTAGACCGTTCAAAATACGAATATGAGTGTCAGTGTTGGCACTTTGTGCATACATGAGGAGGAGTTGTTTAGACATGTGTTCAACAAGTTCAAGTGGGCAATGATTGATGATACGACAGTAAATCTCCAGTTCAGCACTATTAAATGTTTCAATTTTCATTAAATGATTGATAATATGCTGAATTTTCGCTACAGTTTCATCTGTTTTAGAAATAGTGGGGTAATGTCCTAGTTTAATTGATTTTAATAGTATATCAGCTTGTAGAGGGTTGTCATTTAAATAAGTATCAAATAATTTTTCATATACAGTGGCATAAGTTAAAATATCTTCTTCATTCTTAACATGCTTCGCAAATTCAATAGAAGGAAATTCCATACAGTCGCCACCTTGGTTGGCATAAGCTGTTGCAAAATCATTCCATTCTAATCCTAAAACAATGAGTAATCTACTAAAGTTTTCAAGAGAAATACCTTTTTCCCCTTTTTCAAAGCGACTTAGAAATTGAGGGGATACAATATTGGCGGCTGCTTCCTTCAAGCTAAGTCCTCTACTCTCTCGCAACTGCTTAAATGTCTGTCCAAATGGGTATAAATCTGTCATAGTCATCTCCTTTTGTTTTTCAATATTATTATACCGTAAAATAGGTTGAAATAAGATGTAAAACCTACCTATAGGTTCAAAAAAAGGGAAACTCCCCAATTATTCGGTTTGTTTTGAAAAAAATGAACCTATAGGATAAAATCGAGAAATTACATTAATTATTTCTGTTAAAATACTCCTGAGAGTTAACTGGTAAAACAGCTGACAAATCTCTTGTTATACTACATATAACAAGGTTTGACTTTACAGCCAAACCTACCTTAATAGCAATAAAGGAGAATTTTATGGCAAAGAATACAATCAAAACCATCGCAGCAACTACTGCAATCACCCTTGCAGCCGTTGGTACACCAGCATTTGCTGATGAAGTAACACCAAAAGTTAACGCATCTAATAAATCTATCATTAAGACAGATCCATCAACAGGTGCGACTACTGAACCACATAAAGTGACATCTGATGAGGTCAAAAATAACGTTGATGCTCAGAAAAAAAATGTTGCTACTGCTCAATCTCAAGTGAACAACGCTACTGCTAACGCAACTGCTGCTGACCAAGCACAAGCTAAGGCTCAAAATGAAGCAAATGCAGCAAATCAAGCTGTCAAAAACGCTGAAGCAAACGCAGCAAAAGCAACACCAAAAAATATCGCAGCTAACCAAGCTGACCAAGCAGCAAATCTTGCTGATCAAAAAGCTAATGCTACAGAAACAGCTACTACTGATGCAAAAATTGCAACACAAACTGAAGCTGTAAACAATGCTCAAACAGATGTGTCTAATGCTGAACAAGCTCTTAAAGACGCTAACGCTGATGTTTCTGCTAAAGAAGCCCAAGTTCAATCAGCTAAAAACGCAATTTCAGGAACTGGACTTGCTCAAGTTGAAGATAAACTTGATGAAGCTAAAGCTCAAACAAAATCTACTGAAAAGAATGTCACTAATGCAGAAACTGCTTTGACTGATGCTAAGAAAGCTGACCAAAAACGTCAAGACGCAATCAACACTGCTCAAGCAGACGTTGACGCTAAAACAACTTTAGTTAACGAAACTAAAGACAACCTCACATCAGCCACTCAAAAAGCTAATGATGCTACAGCTACACTTTCTCAAGCTGAAGATAAACTAGCTAAAGCTACTAAAGCTCTAGATAGCGTTGATATTGTCAAAATTCCAGATTTGACTCAATTCAAAGAAGATAAAGCTTCAGGTGACGATGACTTCATGACTGACTCTGGTGCTACAGCTATTGAAAACACAGACGTTTCAATTGGCAAAAATGCAAAAGATGAACCTGTTGATATTGACAATCTAACTCAAGCTCAAAAAGAAGAAATCTCTCACTTATATGTTCAAGCATTGAATCAAATTCGTAGAAAACTTGGTGTGACAAACGATACATCAGTCACAAAAGAAATGATTGACGTTGCATCAAATCGTGCTAAAGCATATAAAGAAAGAGCTCAAAGTCCACTTACACATGGACACATCAGTTTGTTAGCTGGTCAAAATCTTACTGCTAGAACAGAAAATCTTGCTGGTATCGCATCTAAATCAGAACTAAAAACCATGTACGATTTGAAAAAGGCTGTTATTGATGCATTAATGCGTACATCATTTGCTGACGCACCATCAAAATGGGGACATTTGGAAAATAATCTTTCTAGTGCTTCAAATGTTGGTCTTGATATTGCAAACATCAATGGACAATATTGGCTAGTAATGGTTACCGCAGACAAAGGTGAATCAATCACTAACCCAAACAATGCTGAAGCAATTCAAAAAGCTTATGAAGACGCTAAAGCTGAAAAAGCTACAGCTCAAACTGCTTCAGAAAACGCAAATGACGCTCTCAAACAAGCATCTGCTGATTATGCTAACGCTCTAGAACTTAAAACTTCAGCTGAAAAGACATTAACTGACGCTACTGCTACACCTGTTCAAACAGCTGTTGCTGAAAACAACTTGCGTCTTGCAAAACTTGCTCTTGAAAGCGCACAAAAACGTCAAGCTGAAGCTCAAAAAGCAGTTGATAACTTCTCAGCGGACCTTGCTTCTAAGAAACAGGCTCTTGATGATGCTAAATCAGCTCTTAAATCAGCTAAACGTGTTCAAGAACAAAAAGTTCAAGCTCTTGCTGATGCAAAAACTAAACTCACAAAACAAGAATCAAAACTTGAAGCTCTTAAAGCTCAAAAAGCTAAATTAGTTGAAGAAAAAGACCGCTTGGTTGCAGAAGCAAAAGCACTTGCTACTGAATTGAAAGGCTACTTAGAAGCTCCAGCAATTCTTGCCGCTGCACAAACAACCGCTTCAGAAAAGGATACAGCCCTTAAAGATGCAATGACAAAAGCTAAAGCTGCTCATACTAAGCTTAAAGAATTACAAGCAAAACTTGCTGAAGAACAAGCTAAACTAGCTGAACTACAAACAAAATATGACCGTCTAAAAGACTTAGAAGACAAGGCTAAAGATAATAAAATTATTACCTTACCTGACGGAACTATCATTGCAATTCCTAACACAGCACCAACTGCTGAAGAACTTTCAGAATTTGACATTAACAGTTTGAACAAAGGACTTGACGATAATAAGATACTCGCTATTGATGACAAAGGCAATGTTACTGTTAATGGTCAAGCGTACACAAGTCAACAACAAGCATCAAGTAAGCCAATTTATTCACGAGTAGAACGAGCAAAAACACTACCGGAGACAGGTGAACATGAGAGTTGGTTAGCTATATTCGGTGTAACTATTCTATCTGTTGTTTGTGCAGTAGGAAGCAGAAAAAAGAATTAATTAGTGAATAAATTAATCAAAAATTAAAAGATAATTACATAATAAAAAAGAGGTTGAAATGAACGAGATAAAAGAATTTTTTATGAAGGTTGTTAATTGGTTTAAAGAGCTTTTAAAATTAAAGCAGATAATAGTAGTAGGGATAGCAATAATATCTGTGATGTTTGCTGGTAGCTTTTTAATCAAGAGTGACTTGGACGGAAGTTATTCTGGTGAAAAAGGTGGAATTACTATAGTAGTGTCAATACATGGTAACGAAGGCAATCTGGTAATGATTAAAGGTGATGAAAAACATGAAGGAAAAATTGAAAAGATTAATTCAGCTACAAAAACTTTCACATTAAAAGACCCGGATAGGGACTTGACTACAGAAATGACTTTTAGGAAGGAAGGTGACATTTTAAGACTTTCTGATGGTAGCAGTGATGATGAATTGATATTAATCAAAAAATAGAAGACTTAAAAATCAATAAGAGGAAGGAAATATTATGAAATATAAGAATATTTTAATTGGTACAACAATTTTAGGGCTTGTTACTTTTTTACTACCGGTTGTCACTGGTCGAGATATGTCACTTGCTCCGATGAGCAGGGCAGTTGCTAGCTATTTACGGTTACCATCACCCGTGATTTTATTTATTTTATGGTATGGAGCATTTTCGATTGCTTTAATATTATCTTTAGTCAATATTAAATCGATAATCTTTAGTAGAATCAGATTTGTAATTATCATATTGTTAAATATTTATGCTATCGCGGTACATTTAGCGATCACAAGTGAATTGATAGGAAGAACGGGAGCGTTAGGTTTTGGAGGAATAATTTATTATCTTAGCGCTGTAGCAAATATATTTGTATGTATTTTACTTTTTAAAGATGGTGAAATAAATATAAAGAAAGAAATTGATAGTCATAAGTCAGATTCTTAAAAATTTCAATATTTAAAAGAAAACTAGAGTGGTTAGGATTTTGAGAACTATCAAATTAAAATCTTAATAGTTAGTTAAACAACAGTTTTATTAGTTGATATATAATAAAAATCTTCTTACTCGAGAAAGTAAGAAGATTTTTAATGCGTAAAATAGTTGTTGGTCAACTTTTGGTCAACTTCTCAATTTTGAATATTAACTAGCGTGTGATAACATCTTGATTTAATCGCTTTTTGGTTATTTATTTTAACTTATTTTAACGCTAGTTTGTTGGCCACCGGTATAGTAATAATGACAAGGTTTCTAGGCCTTGTCTTTTCTTTTATCTGATTATCTGTATTTGCTTGAGTTACTAAAAATAGCTCTTTGTCAACTGTAGTGGGTTGAAGTCAGCTAAGATCGAGAAAGGACGAATTTTGTCCTTTCTTTTTTGATGTTAAGAGCGATGAAAATCCGTTTTTGAACTTTTCAAAGTTCCTAAAACTAATGGCATTTCGCTTGATAAGTTTGATGAGATTATTAGTCGCTTCTAATTTTGCATTAGAATAGGGTAACTGAAGAGCGTTGAGGATTTTCTCTTTGTCCTTGAGGAAGGTTTTAAAGACAGTCTGAAAAAGAGGATGAACCTGCTTTAGATTCTCCTCGATGAGCCTGAGCCTAGAAATTCGAAAGCGAAGCTGTTTAGCTAAGTCATAGTAAGGACTAAACATATCCATCGTAATGATTTTCACCTGACAGCGAACGATTCTATCGTAGCGAAGAAAGTAATTTCGGATGATAGTTTGTGTGGTTACTTACAGTTTACACCAATGAAACGCTATGAGTTTTTTGTTGCACTATATTTTACAATTTATCACACAAAAATAGGCTCCATAATATCTATAGGGGATTTACCCACTGCAAATATTATAGAGCCTTATTTTTGAGTGCCATTCTAATCTTTTTTGCTTAGATTTTTGGTATAATATTATTTATTCACAATTTATTTTGATTATGAAAGTGTTGGTATTTGATGTCTCGCTCTGTTGAATTACTAAAGAAACGTTACTTAAAGAATATAAAAGAGAACCCAGATTTATTTATTGGGATTGAGTTAGAATTTCCTATTGTAAATTTAGAGGGTAAAGCTACAGATGGTGAAGTTGTTAAGGATCTCTTTCGGTATTTACCATCAGTACTGGGCTTTACTATCGAAAAAGTGGATGATTTTGGGAATCCAATTCAGTTACTTGATCTAGTCAGCCAAGATACGATCTTGTTTGAGGTTGCTTATACGACAATTGAGTTTGCATTCGGAAAAGCTGAATCTATCCAAGAGGTAGAAGAACGCTTTAACTTCTATATGGCTACGATTCAGAATAAGTTAGGTGAAGCTAATCATGCTATTGTTGGCTGTGGCCTTCATCCTAACTGGGATAAAAATGAGAATTGTCCAGTGGCTTTTCCCCGCTATCAGATGTTGATGGATTATTTGAACTTAAGTAGAAGTAAGACTAGTAGAGGTTTACACGATTTTCCTGAGTATGGAGCCTTTATCTGCGGTAGTCAGGTTCAACTGGACGTTTCAAGGTCCAACTACCTGCGTGTTATCAACGCTTTTACTCAGATTGAAGCTGCCAAAGCTTATTTGTTTGCAAATTCTGAGTTTTCGGGGGCAGATTGGGATACCAAAATTTCGAGAGATATTTTTTGGGAAGAGTCCATGCATGGTATCTATCCAGAGAACATTGGTGTCAATGCTAGACTCTTTAAAGATGAGGATGATTTTTTGGATTACCTAAATCATTCTGCGATTTTTACAGCAGAGCGGGATGGTGAAACCTATTATTTTTATCCAATTCGAGCAAAAGATTACTTAGGAACCCCTGAAATTCATGCCTTTGCTCTTGATGGGGAGGAGATTCTTCTTTATCCTCAGGAGAAGGATTTTGAAACTCATCGTAGTTATCAGTATCAAGACTTAACGACTCGAGGAACAGTTGAGTTTCGTAGTGTGTGTACTCAGCCACTTGATAGGACTTTTACTTCAGCAGCTTTTCACTTGGGCTTGTTGGTTCATTTAGACAAGCTTGAGGCTTACTTGCGAACTGCTCCTTTTTTTACCACAGCTGGTCGTGATTATAAGCTTTTAAGACGACAATTTTCTAAAAAACAACTCACAGATGAAGAAGAAGCTGCGGTTCTCGAGTTTTCTAAAGATTTACTCACCCTAGCTGAGGAAGGACTGGAGAAAAGAGATAAGCAAGAAATGGTTTATTTAGAGCCTTTGAAGAAAGAATTGGGATTATAATTTCTCTTATAAAGGGAGAATTTTCTGAAAAATCATGATATAATGGAAGAGACTATAGATAAAGGATAGAGATTCATGACATTAGTTTATCAATCAACGCGTGATGCCAATAATACAGTAACTGCCAGCCAAGCTATTTTGCAAGGTTTGGCGACGGATGGTGGTCTGTTTACACCACTTACTTATCCAAAGGTGGATTTGGACTTTGATACATTAAAAGATGCTTCTTACCAAGAAGTGGCTAAATTAGTTTTATCAGCATTTTTAGATGACTTTACAGCTGAGGAGTTGGACTACTGTATCAACAATGCCTACGATAGCAAGTTTGATACTCCAGCTATTGCGCCATTGGTGAAACTGGATGGGCAATACAACTTGGAATTGTTCCATGGTTCAACGATTGCCTTTAAGGATATGGCCTTGTCTATCTTGCCATACTTTATGACAACGGCCGCTAAAAAGCATGGTTTGGAGAACAAGATTGTCATTTTGACAGCGACATCTGGTGATACTGGGAAAGCTGCTATGGCGGGGTTTGCCGATGTGCCTGGAACTGAGATTATCGTCTTTTATCCAAAGGATGGTGTCAGCAAGGTACAAGAGTTGCAAATGACTACTCAGACTGGCGACAATACTCATGTTATCGCTATTGATGGTAACTTTGACGATGCGCAAACAAATGTGAAGCACATGTTCAACGATGTAGCTCTTCGTGAAAAATTGGCAGCGAACAAGTTGCAATTTTCATCAGCTAACTCTATGAACATTGGTCGTTTGGTACCACAGATTGTTTACTATGTTTATGCCTACGCTCAGCTTGTAAAAACAGGCGAAATTGTGGCGGGTGAAAAAGTCAATTTCACAGTACCAACAGGAAACTTTGGAAATATCTTGGCTGCCTTTTATGCTAAACAAATCGGTCTGCCAGTTGGCAAATTAATCTGTGCTTCAAATGACAACAATGTTTTGACAGACTTCTTCAAGACACGTGTTTACGACAAGAAACGTGAGTTTAAAGTGACAACTAGTCCATCTATGGATATCTTAGTATCTTCAAACTTGGAGCGTTTGATTTTCCATCTTTTGGGGAATAATGCGGTTAAGACAGCTGAACTCATGAATGCCTTGAGTACACAAGGACAATATGAATTGACAGACTTTGATGCAGCGATTTTGGAACTCTTTGCAGCTGAATATGCAACTGAGGAAGAAACTGCGGCAGAAATTAAACGTGTTTATCAAACAGATGCCTATATCGAGGATCCACATACGGCGGTTGCCTCAGCTGTTTATAGAAAATACCAAGCAGCTACTGGCGATGCGACTAAGACAGTGATTGCTTCAACAGCTAGTCCATACAAGTTCCCAGTGGTTGCCGTAGAAGCAGTAACAGGAAAAGCAGGCTTAACTGACTTTGAAGCCTTGGCTCAATTACATGACATTTCAGGAGTGGCAGTGCCACCAGCGGTTGATGGCCTTGAAACAGCTCCAGTTCGTCATAAAACAACAGTGGCAGCTGCTGATATGCAAGCAGCGGTTGAGGCTTATCTAGGACTTTAAGGCAGAGGGAGTAAACTCGGTTGGGAAACCAACTGAGTTTCTTTTCATCAGGAGGAGAGATTGTTTAAGAAAAATAAAGACATTCTTAATATTGCATTGCCGGCTATGGGCGAAAACTTTTTGCAGATGCTCATGGGTATGGTGGACAGTTATTTGGTCGCTCACTTGGGCTTAATCGCTATTTCAGGTGTTTCAGTGGCTAGCAATATTATCACGATTTACCAGGCGATTTTTATCGCTCTGGGAGCTGCTATTTCCAGTGTTATTTCAAAAAGTATGGGGCAGAAAGATCAGTCCAAGTTGGCTTATCACGTGACAGAAGCGCTGAAGATTACCTTGCTACTAAGTTTTCTTTTAGGGGCTTTATCCATCTTTGCTGGGCAAGAAATGATTGGACTTTTGGGAACTGAGCAGGAGGTGGCTGAGAGTGGTGGGCTCTACCTATCTTTGGTGGGTGGATCGATTGTTCTCTTGGGCTTGATGACCAGTCTAGGTGCCTTGATTCGTGCAACGCATAATCCGCGTCTACCCCTCTATGTTAGTCTTTTATCCAATGCCTTGAATATTCTTTTTTCAAGTCTAGCTATTTTTATCCTTGATATGGGCATAGCGGGTGTTGCTTGGGGGACTATCTTGTCTCGTTTGGTTGGTCTTGGGATTTTGTGGTCGCAATTAAAGCTACCTTTTGAGAAACCGACTTTTGGACTGGATAAAGACTTACTGATCTTGGCTTTGCCAGCAGCTGGAGAGCGCCTCATGATGAGGGCTGGAGATGTGGTTATCATTGCCTTGGTCGTTTCTTTTGGGACGGAGGCAGTGGCGGGAAATGCAGTTGGAGAAGTCTTGACCCAGTTTAATTATATGCCTGCCTTTGGCGTCGCTACGGCAACGGTCATGCTGGTGGCTCGAGCGGTTGGAGAGGATAATTGGAAAAGAGTAGATAATTTGAGCAAACAAGCCTTTTGGCTTTCTCTGCTCCTCATGTTGCCCTTAACTCTCAGTATCTATGCCTTGGGGACACCATTGACTCATCTCTATACGACCGACCCTGTAGCAGTCGAAGCGAGCGTTTTGGTGGCACTGTTTTCTCTATTGGGGACTCCCATGGCGACAGGGACAGTTATATATACGGCAGTTTGGCAGGGCTTGGGAAATGCTCGCCTCCCCTTTTATGCGACAAGTATTGGGATGTGGTGTATCCGTATAGGAACAGCCTATCTGATGGGGATTGTTCTTGGTTGGGGCTTGCCTGGTATTTGGGCAGGGACTCTCTTGGATAATGGTTTCCGTTGGTTATTTCTACGTTACCGTTACCAGCGTTATATGAGTTTGAAAGGATAGAAGATGCAAAAAACAGCTTTTATTTGGGATTTAGACGGGACTTTATTGGATTCTTACGAAGCGATTTTGTCAGGGATTGAGGAGACTTTTGGTCAGTTTTCTATTCCTTATGATAAGGAGAAAGTGAGAGAGTTTATCCTCAAGTTTTCTGTGCAGGATTTGCTGGTGCAGGTGGCAGAAGAGAGAAATCTGAATGCGGAAGTGCTCAATCAGGTACGTGCCCAGAGCCTGGCTGAGAAGAATGCTCAGGTAGTTTTGATGCCATGTGCGCGTGAGGTGTTGAATTGGGCAGACCAAGTAGGGATTCGGAACTTTGTTTACACTCATAAAGGGGACAATGCTTTTACTATTCTAAAGGATCTGGGATTGGAATCCTATTTTACAGAGATTTTAACCAGTCAGAGTGGCTTTGAGCGCAAGCCTAGTCCAGAAGCGGCTACCTATTTGTTAGACAAGTATCAGCTGGATCCTGAGAAGACCTATTATATAGGGGACCGGACTTTAGATGTGGAATTCGCCCAGAATAGCGGCATTCAAAGCATCAACTTTTTAGAGTCTTCTTTTGAAGGCAATCACATGATTCGAGCACTAGCAGATATTCCTCATATTTTTGAGAGTAAGTAACGAGAAGATTGTGTCAGTTGTGTGACAGAGACCTAACAAACTATTTCAAGTAATCGAGTTTGTTACAAGGAATAGACAGTTCTATTAAATAGGCCCGAGAGGGCTTTTTTTCTGCTTTTTTTGTGTTATGATAGACGGGTACTCATTTGAAAGGAATATGAACGAATGAAGAAAAGAATGATTTTTGCCTCAACAGTAGCCTTGTCATTTGCCCCAGTATTGGCAACCCAAGCAGAAGAAGTCCTTTGGACTGCACGTAGTGTTGAGCAAATCCAAAACGATTTGACTAAAACGGACAACAAAACAAGCTATACAGTTCAGTATGGTGATACCCTGAGCACGATTGCAGAAGCTTTGGGAGTAGATGTGACGGTTCTTGCTAATTTGAACAAAATCACCAATATGGACTTGATTTTCCCAGATACTGTCCTCACTACAACTGTCAATGAGGCAGAAGAGGTAACGGAAGTTGAAATCCAAACTCCTCAAGCAGATGCTAGTGAAGAAGTGACGACTGCGACAGCTGATTTGACGACAAATCAAGTGACAGTTGATGAACAAACAGTTCAAGTAGAAGACCTTTCTCAACCAATTGAGGAAGCTCCAACTGCAACAGAGACTGAAAAACCAGCAGAAGTAGCGCCAAGTTCAGAAGTTTCTGAGACAGCGACAGTTGCTGAAGAGACACCATCTACAGAAACACCTGTAGCTGAAGAAACAGCTGAAACGACTCCAGCGGAAGCACCAGTAGCAGAAACAACTCGCCCAGTTGAAGAAGCTCCACAAGTGGCGATTCCAGCTACTGAAGAAACGGCAGCAACAACTTCAGCAGAAGCACCAGTATCAGCTGCTCCAGCAACTGAAACACCTGCTGATACAACAGGAGCAAGTGCAGCAGAAGAAACAGCAGCATCAACAGCAACTTCTGACACTGCAACTTCGACTTATCAAGCAGAGCAAAGCCAAACTCCTTCAAGAACGTATTCAGCTCCAGCGGCTCCTGACTATGCAGGACTTGCTGTAGCTAAGTCTGAGAATGCTGGTCTTCAACCGCAAACGGCAGCCTTTAAGGAAGAAATCGCCAACTTGTTTGGCATCACATCCTTTAGTGGTTACCGTCCTGGAGACAGTGGCGACCATGGGAAAGGTTTGGCCATCGACTTTATGGTTCCAGTGAGTTCAGCACTTGGTGATCAAATCGCGGAATATGCAGTCAAAAATATGGCTAGCCGTGGTATCAACTATATCATCTGGAAACAACGTTTCTACGCTCCATATGATAGTAAATATGGACCAGCCTATACGTGGAATCCAATGCCGGATCGTGGTAGTGTGACCGAAAACCACTATGACCACGTTCACGTATCAATGAATTAAGAATAATAAGAAGCTATACATTTAAAAGTGTAGCTTCTTTTTGTGTAAAATAGTGTCGATAAGTGAAATAAAATCTAAAACATGTTAAAATGTAAGCGGATACAAAACTATACTAACGCTTTTAAGCATAGAGAGAAAGGATGAAGTGAATGACAAATCGATTAAAAACTCCATTTGAGAAAACAAGAGATGATTTTGAAGAGGAATTTTGTGGTGAAATTGTCGAATTCTTGATTTTTACCCTCCAAAATGTAACTGGGGCCGCTTCTTTAAAAGATGGTTGTAAAATGCCGTCCGTTCATTTTAAAGCTAGTGTCAATGTTGCAACCCAGGAATTCTCTGAACGTGAGGGACGTTTGGAATGGGTATTGACTCCTGAGGAATTTGAAGAAAAGAGATGGGGCTTTAGTTTTGAACCCTACAAAATTCATCATATCAAATGTCAAAAACGCCCCTTCATGGAGTTAGAGCCATATATGTCAGAAGTAGCTAATAACTGCTACCACTTGCTGGAATACCTAGATGACCAATCCTCAGACTCTAGGTTAGAGACCTTGATTGAAACCTATCAAAAACCGGTCATCATTCAAGACGATATTGGCGAATTCACCTTAAACAGAGCCTATTCTTGGTTTGAAGGATTCATCACTTACGAGGGTGGTAAGATTCATGCTATCTTTGCTGTGAGTGCAGATGAAAGTCTCCCTCCAAGTTCTTTTGATGATCTAAAGAAATTTATGGGAACTTTCCAAGTTCAAGATACTCGGATTAAAGACTATATTGTCAAAGAACTGTGGGAAACAGCCCAAGACTGGATAGATTCAGATGAAAATGATGTGGAGTTAACAGAAGAGTATTTTATCAACTCTCTTTCCTTGAGTGAACTATCGATCAACGAAGACGGGGAATTGACCCTCTACTATGATGATAGCGAGGAAATTTTTGCAGGCCATGCCATCGAAGTTGTCATTGATAAAGAGGGAGAAATCCTTCGAGCAGATTTGGTAGGTTAGTGCTGGATTTTATCTAGAATATAGAAATAATAGCCTTTTGGGATTGAAACCAAGAGGCTATTTTTCGTGAGTAAGCAAAATAGTTGCGTTTTTAATCTTTCTGTAATATACTTGACAAATCAATAGTTGATAAATCAAGTGTACGCAAGGAGGTAGAAATGAAAAAAATTAACGACTTACTGTACCAGCTCCATTTAACAGATCAGATGATCACTCAACTTTTTGAGAAACAATTGGGAATTAGTTTGACCCGCTATCAAATCTTGCAGTTTTTACTGCAGCAGTCACCCTGCAACCAGATTGCCGTTCAGGAGAAGTTGCAAATCGACCAGGCGGCCTTGACCCGTCATTTTAAGATACTAGAGTCAGAGGGCTATGTCAGTCGCAAGCGTAATCCGGCCAATCAGCGAGAAGTCTTAGTTGAATTAACCCAAGAAGCCAAAAATCAACTCTTAGTCAGTCCGCCTAAACATCATTTGCGAGTAAAGGAACAGATGGAGAGCATCTTATCGACAACCGAGCAGAAAGAGCTAACAACTTTACTGACGAAACTAGTGTCAGGTCTAGAAAAAATAGAATTTTAAGGAGAAAACGATGTCAATCATTACTACTATTTTAGCAACTATCGTTGCCTTGGAGCATTTTTACATTTTTTATTTGGAAAGTGTGGCTACGCAATCAGATACTACTAGTCGAGTGTTTAATGTGGATAAAGAAGAACTGGCTCGTCCTTCAGTGAGTTCATTATTTAAAAATCAAGGGATTTATAATGCCTTGATAGGTGTCTTTCTCTTGTACGGGATTTATTTCTCACAAAGTTTGGAAATGGTGACCATCTTTGTTTTATTTGTGCTTGGTGCAGCGACCTACGGTTCTCTGACAGCAGACAAGAAGATTATTCTAAAGCAAGGTGGGCCTGCTATTTTGACTCTGCTGAGTATGTTGCTTTTGAAATAAGAAAACCAGCGTCGTTCAGGACGCTGGTTTTTATATGCTCTTATCCATTTCGACGTTTACGGGCTAGTAGGGCTCTGTAAAAGAAGATGTGATTGTTTTGGATATAGGGAAGGATTGAAAAGCTAGCAATTCCAAAAGTAATCCAGTTGAGGAAGTACCAAGGGAGTAGTTGTAGGTCGAGGACAAAGCGTTGAAACTTGTAACCCTTCATCAAGAAACGGCTGGTTTTCAGGATTTGACGGGGTTTAACCTGTCCTAAATCCAGAGTGTCGCAGAGGAGGAATTCTACCTGCGAGTAAGCATAATGTTGCGGGATATAGAGGCTATTGCCCACAATCATCAAGATGAGACTCGCGAAAAAGTAGAGTCCAAAGGTCATAAGGAATTGCTCGGTTTCAACGGATGAGAGGTCTAATTTTGGAAATTCAGGATGTAGGGCGACAAATCTCCGAGCCAAGAGATTGCTATAAAAGAGAAAATAAACGCCTACTAAGTTTGGAATGCTCCATAAAAAGAGGTAGAAACGTTTGAGGAGCAGAGTTAGGAAGGTTTGCGAGAAGCGCTCTTCAGCAAAGAGGGCTAGACTTGATTTTACTGAGAGTTCTGTATCAGGATCCTTGAGGAGTCGGAGTGTCGCAAAGGCAGCACCTGCTAGAAAAATCGTGCTCAAAAAAGAAACCACTAGTGGGAAGAGATAGGCTTGGAGCACTTGTGCCAGCATGCTGAAAAAGGATTGCTCTAAAACACTTTCTTGGAGACGAGCCAAGGGGTTGAGAAAGCCTGATAAGATGACCAGTATGCTAGGTAAGAGATAGACGAGAAAGAGGCGGGGATTTTCAGCCTGAAACTGCCTCGTCTGCAGACGAATGGTTTTTAAATCAATTTTTTGGTATTTCATTCTTTCATTATACCATAGTTCGTGACAGTTCCTGGTTTTTTTGATAAAATCATACAGTATGCCTTTGGGCACAAAGTATGAACTGGGACTGTCTTTCCCAGCTTCGGAGGTAGAAAATGTCAGATTCACCAATCAAATACCGTTTGATTAAGAAAGAAAAACACACAGGAGCTCGTCTAGGAGAAATCATCACCCCACACGGTACCTTCCCGACACCTATGTTTATGCCAGTTGGGACCCAAGCCACTGTTAAAACCCAGTCGCCAGAGGAATTGAAGGAGATGGGATCAGGAATTATCCTCTCTAATACTTATCATCTCTGGCTTCGTCCTGGAGATGAACTCATCGCACGCGCAGGTGGTCTCCACAAATTTATGAACTGGGACCAACCAATCTTGACGGATAGTGGTGGCTTCCAGGTTTATTCCCTAGCAGATAGCCGAAATATCACAGAAGAAGGCGTAACCTTTAAAAACCATCTCAATGGTTCCAAGATGTTCCTGTCGCCAGAAAAGGCTATTTCTATTCAGAATAATCTGGGCTCAGACATCATGATGTCTTTTGATGAATGTCCTCAGTTTTATCAACCTTACGACTACGTTAAGAAATCCATCGAGCGTACCAGTCGTTGGGCCGAACGTGGCTTAAAGGCTCACCGTCGTCCGGAGGATCAAGGTTTGTTTGGGATTGTACAGGGGGCAGGATTTGAAGACCTTCGCCGTCAGTCAGCTCACGACCTTGTCAGCATGGACTTTCCAGGCTACTCTATCGGTGGTTTGGCAGTGGGAGAAACGCACGAAGAGATGAATGCAGTCTTGGACTTCACAACCCAACTCCTTCCTGAAAACAAACCTCGCTACCTGATGGGTGTGGGAGCGCCAGATAGCTTGATTGATGGAGTTATTCGTGGTGTAGATATGTTTGACTGTGTCTTGCCAACTCGTATCGCTCGTAATGGAACTTGTATGACCAGTCAAGGTCGTTTGGTTGTCAAAAATGCCCAATTCGCTGAAGACTTTACGCCACTGGATCCTGAGTGTGATTGCTATACATGTAAGAACTATACACGCGCCTACCTTCGCCACCTGCTCAAGGCTGACGAAACCTTTGGTATCCGCTTGACTAGCTACCATAATCTTTACTTCTTACTCAACCTGATGAAGCAGGTCCGTCAAGCCATCGTGGATGACAATCTCTTGGAATTCCGTGAATATTTTGTGGAAAAATATGGCTACAACAAGTCAGGACGCAATTTCTAAAGTGTAAAAATAGAATACTGGAATCCTAAGTTTTCTCTTAGGATTTTTCTTCTTTTTTTGATAAAATAAGGTGTATTATGGAATAAAATTAGATGTTTTTACGATCTAATTGAGTGGGGAATAAACTCGTATGCGTATTAAATGGTTTTCCTTGATTAGGATTACAGGTTTACTTTTGGTGCTCTTGTACCACTTCTTTCAAACAATCTTTCCTGGAGGCTTCTTTGGGGTAGATGTCTTTTTCACTTTTTCAGGATTTTTGATCACTGCCCTCCTTTTAGAAGAATTTGGGAAGGCACGCCAGATTGATTTACTGGGCTTTTTTAAGAGACGGTTTTACCGCATCGTGCCACCTGTGGTGCTGATGATTTTGGTGACCATGCCTTTTACTTTCTTGGTTCGTCAAGACTATGTTGCTGGAATTGGTGGCCAGATAGCTGGAGTTCTCGGTTTTATGACCAACTTCTACGAAATGTTAACAGGAGGAAGTTATGAATCCCAGTTCATTCCGCATCTCTTTGTTCACAACTGGAGCCTAGCTGTTGAGGTTCACTACTATATCCTTTGGGGCTTAGCGGTTTGGTTCTTATCGAAACGTTCAAAATCTAGTAGTCAATTGAGAGGGATGGTCTTTCTCCTTTCTGCTGGAGCTTTTATCATTAGCTTTTTCTCCATGTTTATTGGTAGTCTAATGGCGAGTTCCTATTCATCTGTCTACTTTTCAAGTCTGACCCATGTCTATCCTTTCTTTTTAGGAAGTATTTTGGCGACAGTTGTGGGGGTTCGTCAGACGAGCGATTTAGTCAAGCAGTTTGACCGGATGTGGGATATTCGTCAGAATCTACTGGTATTTGCTGCAGGTCTCTTGGTGTTAATGCTCTTGACTTTCTTTGTCAAGTTCACCTACCTGTTTGCGTACTTATTTGGCTTCTTGCTAGCAAGTTTAGCGGCAGTGACCATGATTTTTGCTGCGCGTGTCTTGCATGAGAAAACACCTGAGATACAAGAACCTCGGATCATTATATTTTTAGCGGATACCAGCTACGCGGTTTATCTCTTCCACTGGCCTTTTTATATTATCTTTTCTCAGTTGATGAGTAATCTGCCTGCTGTTATTCTGACAATTATCTTTTCTTATTTCTTTGCTATCCTATCCTTCTATATTATTGAGCCGTTGATTGCCGGTAAGACCAACGCTTTAGTTAGAAAAATCACTAAACTGCGTCATATCAAACCTATTAGTGCTAGTGTTGTGGGCGCCCTTTCCTTACTTACTTTGATTATCATAGCTGCAGCTCCTCAGGTTGGAGCTTTTGAGACAGACTTGATGGTCAATGGTTTCAAGCAAGCTCAGACCAATATAGGACAAACAAAGACTCTGGCTGAACAAGCTGAAGTCAGTCGCCTAGGAATTTCTGAGGGAACGAGTCTGATTGGGGATTCAGTGACTTTACGTGCCAATACAGCCTTAAAAGAGGCACTTCCTGATGCAAATATCAATGCTCAGGTTAGTCGGACGACCAAGCAAGCCAATGACATCATGCTCAATAATAGCCAGAACAAGGCGCTTTTAAAAACAGTTGTCATTGCAACGGGGGTCAACAATCCTGAAGGCTATAAGAATGATTTGGACAGCATCGTGAACAATCTACCGAAAGGACACCATCTGATATTGGTGACACCTTATGAGGGAGATAAGAGTAAGGACACTTACACATCAGTGGAGCAGTATGCGGCTTATGCACGGGAATTAGCTGAAAAGAATCCTTACGTGAGCATCGCTGACTGGAATAAGGTTGCTAAGGAGCACCCTGAAATCTGGGCTGGAACCGACCAAGTCCACTTTGGGAATGATAGCAACATGATTGAAGAAGGTGCTAAACTTTACGCAGAAACGATTGCAGCTGCTGTCAAGGCTGCTCAAGAACTACCTGTAAAATCAAAATAAAATTAAAGAGTTGGAGAAATCCAGCTCTTTTAAAATATCTCTAGAAAATAGGTCTATACCATTTACAAATGAAAAAGAAAGGTTTATAATGTAATTGACATAATAAATTCTAGAATCAATCTATCAAGGAGGTTATCATTATGCCTAATTATATTAAAGCGGATCAGTTTTTCTACCCACACGGAGTTCGTCGTGGCGGTTACTTGGAACTTGTGGATGGCAAGTTTGGCAAGCATGTAGAACAGATTCCTGAAGGAGCTGAGGTGATTGACTATACCGGTTATAGCATTGCCCCAGGACTTGTGGATACCCATATTCATGGATTTGGCGGTGTCGATGTCATGGATAATAATATCGAAGGAACCCTTCATACCATGAGTGAAGGATTGCTTAGCACAGGTGTTACCAGCTTCTTGCCAACGACGTTGACTTCCTCTTACGAGCAGTTGCTTGCGGTAACTGAAAATATCGGTGCTCGTTACCAGGAAGCAAGTGGAGCCAAGATTCGTGGGATCTATTTTGAAGGCCCTTATTTCACAGAGAAATACAAGGGAGCTCAAAACCCTGCTTACATGAAAGATCCTCGTATGGATGAGTTTCGTGCTTGGCAAAAAGCAGCTAATGGCCTGCTCAATAAAATTGCCCTTGCGCCAGAACGTGAAGGTGTAGAAGACTTTGTTCGTACAATTACGGGTGAAGGAGTGACTGTTGCTCTTGGACACTCCAATGCGACTTTTGATGAAGCTAAAAAAGCAGTCGATGCTGGAGCGAGTGTTTGGGTACATGCCTATAATGGAATGCGTGGGTTGACTCACCGTGAGCTCGGTATGGTGGGAGCCATGTATGAGTTGCCACATACTTACGCTGAATTGATTTGTGATGGTCACCACGTAGATCCAAAGGCCTGTGATATTTTGCTCAAGCAAAAAGGAACTGAAAATATCGCCCTTATCACAGACTGTATGACAGCTGGTGGCTTGGAAGATGGAGATTACATGTTGGGAGAATTCCCAGTAGTTGTTGCTAATGGAACTGCTCGCCTCAAATCGACAGGTAATTTGGCAGGTTCTATCCTTAAACTCAAAGATGGTTTGAAGAATGTGGTCGAATGGGGAATTGCGAATCCGCATGAAGCAGTCATGATGGCCAGCCTCAACCCAGCAAAATCTGTTCACATCGATGATGTCTGTGGTCAAATCCGTGAAGGTTACGATGCCGACTTTATCGTACTAGATAAAGATTTGGAATTGGTAGCAACCTACCTAGATGGTGTGAAACGTTATCAAGCCTAAGAAGATAAAAATAGGGGTCAATAAAGGACTCCTATTTTTATTATCAGATGAAAATAACAGGCTTCTTAAAGAAGTTTCTAATGGGGGAAATAAGCAAAATCCTTTTCTTGTATTAAAAAATTAGATATAATATACGGTACAAAGGAAGTAGTAAGAATGTATCGTGTTATAGAAATGTATGGGGATTTTGAACCGTGGTGGTTCATAGAAGGTTGGGAAGAAGATGTCATCATGAGTCAATCTTTTGATAAGTATTATGATGCTCTAAAATATTATAAATCATGCTGGTTTGAGCTGGAAAAGAAGAATCCTCTTTATAAGAGTCGGAGTGATTTGATGACTATTTTTTGGGATCCTGCTGATAAACGCTGGTGTGATGAGTGCGATGAGTATTTGCAGCAGTACCATTCTTTGGCACTTTTACAGGATGAGCAAGTCATCCCCGATGAAAAGCTACGTCCAGGCTACGAAAAACAAACAGGCCAAGAAAAACACCGTTCTTGCCGTATGAAATGGAGATAAAAAGTAACTTTTTAAGTTGCTTTTTTTATTTTTTTGCGAATAGTTAGATAAGGAGGGCGGTATGGTACAAGAAATTGCACAGAAAATTATTGCGACTGCGAAAGAAAAGAAGGCTCAGGATATCTATTTTATCCCCAAGGAAAAGTGCTATGAGCTTCACATGCGGATTGGAGACGAGCGGTGTCTAGTTGACTCCTATGAGTTTGATGTTTTAGCTGCTGTGATTAGTCATTTTAAGTTTGTAGCGGGTATGAATGTAGGAGAGAAGAGGCGTAGTCAGCTGGGCTCTTGCGATTATCAGCATGGGGAGAAGGTGTCTTCTCTGCGTTTGTCTACCGTGGGAGATTATCGGGGGCATGAGAGTTTGGTCATTCGTTTGTTACACGATGAGGAGCAGGATTTGCATTTCTGGTTTCAGGATATGAACGAACTGGGCAAGCAGTACAGGCAACGGGGTCTCTATCTATTTGCAGGTCCCGTCGGAAGTGGCAAGACGACGCTGATGCACGAATTGGCTAAGTCTCTGTTTAAGGGGCAGCAGGTTATGTCTATCGAAGACCCTGTCGAGATCAAGCAGGAAGAGATGTTGCAGTTGCAGTTGAATGAGGCGATTGGACTGACCTATGAAAATCTGATCAAACTGTCTCTCCGTCATCGTCCAGATCTCTTGATTATCGGTGAAATTCGTGATAGCGAGACGGCGCGTGCAGTGGTTAGAGCCAGTTTGACAGGGGCGACAGTCTTTTCAACCATTCATGCCAAGAGTATCCGAGGAGTTTATGAACGCCTTCTGGAGTTGGGTGTGACGGAGGAGGAACTAGCAGTTGTCCTGCAAGGTGTCTGCTATCAGAGATTAATCGGGGGAGGAGGAATCGTTGACTTTGCAAACAAAGACTATCAGGAACATCAGCCAACCAGGTGGAATGCGCAGATTGACCAGCTTCTTAAAGATGGACATATCACAAGTCTTCAGGCTGAAACGGAAAAAATTAGCTACAGCTAAGCAGAAGAAAATCATCACCTTGTTTAACAACCTCTTCTCCAGTGGTTTTCATTTGGTGGAAATTATTTCTTTCTTGGGTAGAAGTGCTTTGTTAGAAAAAGACTATGTGACACAGATGCACCAAGGACTGTCTCAGGGAAAATCTTTCTCAGAAATGATGGAGAGTTTAGGGTTTTCAAGTGCCATTGTGACCCAGCTATCCCTAGCTGAAGTTCATGGCAATCTTCACCTGAGTTTGGGAAAGATAGAAGAATATCTGGACAATCTGGCCAAGGTCAAGAAAAAGTTAATCGAAGTAGCAACCTATCCTTTGATTTTGCTGGGATTTCTCCTGCTAATCATGTTGGGGCTCAGGAATTATTTGCTCCCCCAACTGGACAGTAGCAATATCGCCACTCAAATCATCGGCAATCTGCCACAAATCTTTCTGGGACTAGTGTTGGTTTGCTCTCTGTCTCTACTTTTAGCTCTCACTTTTTACAAAAGAAGTTCCAAGATGCGGGTCTTCTCGATGTTAGCGCGGATTCCCTTTCTAGGAATCTTTGTCCAGACTTATCTGACAGCTTATTATGCGCGTGAATGGGGCAATATGATTTCACAGGGAATGGAGCTGACGCAGATTTTTCAAATCATGAAGGAACAAGGTTCCCAACTCTTTAAAGAAATCGGTCAAGATTTGTCTCAAGCCCTGCAAAATGGCCGTGAATTTTCTCAAACCATAGCGACCTATCCTTTCTTTAAAAAGGAGTTGAGTCTCATCATCGAGTATGGAGAAGTCAAGTCCAAGCTGGGGAGTGAGTTGGAAATCTATGCTGAAAAAACTTGGGAAGCCTTTTTTACCCGAGTCAACCGCACCATGAACTTAGTACAGCCACTGGTTTTTATCTTTGTGGCCCTGATTATCGTTTTACTTTATGCGGCAATGCTTATGCCCATGTATCAAAATATGGAGGTAAATTTTTAAAATGAAAAAACTCATGACAAATTTAAAAAAAGCCAAGGTTAAAGCTTTCACTTTGGTAGAAATGTTAGTCGTCTTGCTTATCATCAGCGTACTCCTCTTGCTCTTTGTGCCCAATTTGACCAAGCAAAAGGATGCTGTTGATGACAAAGGAAAAGCTGCAGTTGTCAAGGTGGTGGAAAGTCAGGCAGAACTCTATAGTCTGGACAAAAATGAAGATGCTAGCTTAAGTAAATTACAGGCGGACGGACGTATCACAGCAGAGCAAGTCAAGGCTTATAAAGACTACCATGCAAAACAAAAAACAAGTCAAACTGTTGCAGATTAAGGCCTTTACTATGCTGGAAAGTCTCTTAGTTTTGGGACTTGTGAGTATCATTGCTTTGGCTTTATCTGGCTCAGTCCAGTCTAGTTTTGCAGCAGTGGAAGAGCAAATATTTTTCATGGAATTTGAAGAACTATACCGTGAAACTCAAAAACGCAGTCTAGCCAGTCAGCAAAAGACCAGCTTGAACTTAGATGGGCAGACAATCAACAATGGTAGTCAGAAGTTGACTGTTCCCAAAGGGATTCAGGCACCATCTGGACAAACGATTCATTTTGACCGAGCTGGGGGCAATTCGTCCCTGGCTAAGGTTGAATTTCAGACCAGCAAAGGAGCGATTCGCTATCAATTATATCTAGGAAATGGGAAAATTAAACGCATTAAGGAAACAAAAAATTAAGGCAGTGATTTTACTGGAAGCGTTGGTCGCTCTAGCTATCTTTGCCAGCATTGCGACCCTTCTTTTGGGACAAATCCAACAAAATCGACGGTTAGAGGCAGAAATCTTGCAAAAGGAGGAAGTCTTACGTGTGGCCAAGATGGCTCTGCAAACAGGTCAAAATCAGGTAAACATAAACGGAGTGGAGATTCAGGTGTTTTCTAGTGAAAAGGGATTGGAGGTCTACCATGGTTCAGAGAAATTGCTCGATCTTAAAGAGGAGTAAGGTAAGAGCTTTTACTCTTTTAGAATCTCTGATTGCCCTTATCGTCATTAGCGGAGGTTTGCTCCTTTTTCAAGCTATGAGTCAGCTCCTCATTTCAGAAGTTCGTTACCAGCAGCAAAGCGAGCAAAAGGAGTGGCTCTTGTTTGTGGACCAGCTAGAGGCTGAGTTAGAGCGTTCGCGGTTTGAAAAGGTGGAAGGCAATCGCCTCTACATGAAACAGGATGGTAAGGATATCTCTATAGGGAAGTCTAAATCAGATGATTTTCGAAAAGCGGATACCAGTGGACGAGGCTACCAACCCATGGTTTATGGACTCAAATCAGCTCAAATTACAGAGGAAAATCAATTGGTTCGCTTTCGTTTTCAATTTCAAAAGGGCTTAGAAAGAGAGTTCATCTATCGTGTGGAAAAAACAAAAAGTTAAGGCAGGCGTTCTTTTATATGCAGTCACCATGGCAGCCATTTTTAGCCTTTTGTTGCAGTTTTATTTAAATCGGCAAGTAGCCCATCACAAAGACTTTGCCCTAAACAAAGAAAAGTTGGCAGCTTTTGCCATGGCCAAGCGAAGTAAAGATAAGGCTGAACAAGAAAGTGGGGAACGAGTCTTTAACTTAGGAAAAGTCACGTATCAAAATACGAAAACAGGTTTTGCAACAAGTGTTCATATGAATAAGGGTAACTATGAATTTCTCTTTCCTCCGATGAAAACCCAAGAAAAGAAAACAGTTAAAAAGGAAGAGGTAGCGACTGATTCAAGCAATCAAGCAGGGAAGAAAAAATCAGAAGAAAAGCTTGAAAAGAAAGCCGATTCCTAGGCAATTCAACTACTTTGTGTTACACTAAAAGCATGAAATACGATTTTAATCACAAAGCAGAAACCTTTGATTCGCCCAAAAATATCTTTCTTGCAAACTTGGTTTGTCAAGCAATTGAAAAACAGATTGCTCTTCTATCAGACAAGGAAATACTGGACTTTGGTGGTGGGACGGGTCTGTTAGCCTTGCCCCTAGCCAAGCAGGCTAAGTCTGTCACTCTTGTAGACATTTCTGAGAAAATGCTGGAGCAAGCTCGTTTGAAAGCGGAGCAGCAAGACATCAAGAATATCCAGTTTTTGGAGCAGGATTTACTGGCAAATCCCTTGGAGCAGCAATTTGACATAATTGTTGTCAGTCGGGTTCTTCATCATATGCCTGATCTAGATGCGACTCTTGCCATGTTTCACCATCACCTTAGGGAGAATGGACAGGTTCTCATTGCTGATTTTGTCAAGACAGATACCAACCACCATGGTTTTGATTTAGCTGAACTGGAAACCAAACTCGACCAGTTTAGTTTTTCGAGCATTGACAGTCAGATTCTGTACAGTGCTGAAGGTCTTTTCCTAGAAAATTACGCAGAGCTCTTTTTAACTGTAGCCCAAAAATCACTCGCTGACTAAAGCAGTGATTTTTTCTCTTCAGATGGAAAAAAGGAGGGAAATTTGATAAGATAGGAATATGGATTTTGAAAAAATAGAACAAGCTTATACGTATTTACTAGAGAATGTCCAAGTCATCCAAAGTGATTTGGCGACCAACTTTTATGATGCCTTGGTAGAGCAAAATAGTATCTACCTAGATGGCGAGACCGAACTAGAGCAGGTCAAAGAGAACAATCAAGCCCTTAAACGCTTAGCGCTTCGCAAGGAAGAGTGGCTCAAGACCTACCAGTTTCTCTTGATGAAGGCAGGACAAACGGAGCCTTTACAGGCCAATCACCAGTTTACTCCAGATGCCATTGCCCTCCTCTTGGTACTTGTTGTGGAAGAATTGTTTGAACAAGAGGAAATTAGCATCCTCGAAATAGGTTCTGGTATGGGCATTTTGGGGGCTACTTTCTTGACTTCTCTCTCTAAAAAAGTAGATTACTTGGGAATCGAAGTGGATGACTTGCTGATTGATTTGGCAGCCAGTATGGCAGATGTGATTGGTTTACAGGCTGGTTTTGTTCAAGGCGACGCGGTTCGTCCGCAAATGCTTAAGGAAAGCGACGTGGTCATTAGCGACTTGCCTGTTGGCTATTACCCAGACGATGCCATCGCTTCGCGCTATCAAGTGGCTTCTAGTCAAGAGCATACCTATGCCCATCATTTGCTGATGGAGCAAGGGCTCAAGTACCTTAAGTCAGATGGCTATGCTATTTTTCTAGCTCCGAGTGATTTATTGACCAGTCCTCAAAGTGACTTATTAAAAGGGTGGCTCAAAGACGAAGTGAGTCTGGCTGCCATCATCGCTCTGCCAGAGGATATTTTCTCAACTGCAAGCCAAGCTAAAAGTATTTTTGTCTTACAGAAGAAAAGAGATAAAGAAATAGAACCCTTTGTTTACCCTCTTACTAGCTTGCAAGATCCGTCAGTTTTGTTGACCTTTAAAGAAAATTTTCAAAATTGGAGCAAAGGTACTGAAATATAAAAGAGATTTTGTTATAATAGATGAAAACGCTTAAAAAAGAGGTATCATCTTATGACAAAAACAATTGCAATCAATGCAGGAAGCTCAAGCTTGAAATGGCAACTTTATCAAATGCCTGAGGAAAAAGTTTTGGCTAAAGGCTTGATTGAACGTATTGGATTGAAAGACTCAATTTCAACAGTAAAATTTAACGGTCGTTCGGAGCAACAAATTCTTGATATTGAAGATCACACACAAGCCGTTAAAATTTTATTGGATGATTTGATTCGTTTTGACATCATCAAAGGGTACGATGAGATTACAGGTGTCGGACACCGCGTCGTTGCAGGTGGTGAATATTTCAAGGAATCAACAGTTGTTGAGGGAGATGTGATAGAAAAAGTTGAGGAGTTGGGACTCTTGGCTCCTCTTCACAATCCAGCTAACGCAGCTGGAATCCGCGCATTTAAGGAATTGCTTCCAGATATTACCAGTGTTGTCGTATTTGATACCTCATTCCACACAACCATGCCAGAGAAGGCTTATCGCTATCCTCTACCAACTAAATACTACACGGAAAACAAGGTTCGTAAATACGGTGCTCATGGTACAAGCCACCAGTTTGTCGCAGGAGAAGCAGCGAAACTTTTGGGTCGTCCTCTAGAAGATTTGAAATTGATTACCTGCCATATTGGTAACGGGGCTTCTATCACAGCTGTTAAGGGTGGGAAGTCTGTGGATACTTCTATGGGATTCACACCACTCGGCGGTGTGATGATGGGAACTCGTACAGGGGATATTGACCCTGCTATCATCCCTTATCTCATGCAATATACAGAGGATTTCAATACCCCAGAAGATATTAGTCGCGTTCTCAATCGTGAATCAGGGCTCATGGGAGTTTCTGGTCAGTCAAGCGATATGCGTGATGTGATTGCTGCCATGGAAGCAGGAGACCATGATGCAACTTTGGCTTATGAAATGTATGTCGATCGTATCCAAAAACATATCGGCCAATATCTTGCAGTCCTAAATGGAGCAGATGCGATTATCTTCACAGCAGGTATCGGTGAAAATGCTGCAAACGTACGTGAAGATGTCATCTCAGGTATCTCTTGGTTTGGTTGTGATGTGGATCCAGAAAAGAACGTCTTTGGTGTAACGGGAGATATCTCAACGGACGCAGCGAAAATTCGTGTCTTGGTTATTCCAACAGATGAAGAATTGGTGATTGCACGCGATGTTGAACGCTTGAAAAAATAAGTAAATGCACATAAAATTTGATTGTAGAAAGAAGTTGGGGAAGAGATTTTCCAGCTTTTTTTATGCAGAAAATGTCTAAAACCTTGCTGTTATTGGCTTTTTCAAAAAATATGGTATAATAGTAGTAATTTAATAGATGGAGTTGAGTTTTGAAGAAAAGCTTTCGTGTAAAAAGAGAGAAAGATTTTAAGGCGATTTTCAAGGACGGAACAAGTTTTGCCAATCGAAAATTTGTTGTCTACCAATTGGAAAACCAGCAAAACCATTTTCGAGTAGGACTGTCCGTCAGCAAAAAGCTGGGGAATGCAGTTACCAGAAATCAAATTAAGAGACGAATCCGACACATTCTACAAAGTGTAAAAGGGAGTTTAGTAGAGCATGTTGATTTTGTCGTGATTGCCCGAAAAGGGGTGGAAACCTTGGAATATGCAGAGATGGAGAAAAATCTACTCCACGTATTAAAGTTATCAAAGATTTACCAGGAAGGAAATGGGAGTGAAAAAGAAACTACAGTTGACTAGTTTGTTGGGCTTGTCCTTGGTTATCATGACGGCCTGTGCAACAAATAGTACAGCTAGCGATATAACAGCAGACTCGACAGATTTTTGGAGTAAATTCGTCTATTTTTTTGCTGAAATTATCCGCTTTTTGTCCTTTGACATTAGTATCGGAGTGGGGATTATCCTCTTTACGATCTTGATCCGGACGATTCTATTACCAGTCTTTCAGACACAGATGGTTGCCTCTAGAAAAATGCAAGAGGCTCAGCCACGCATCAAGGCTTTGCGAGAGCAATACCCGGGTCGTGATATGGAAAGTAGAACCAAGCTAGACCAGGAGATGCGTAAGGTTTATAAAGAGTTAGGAATCAAACATTCCTCCTCTCTCTGGCCGATTTTAATACAAATGCCGGTTCTCTTGGCGCTCTTTCAAGCCTTGAGTCGAGTAGACTTTTTGAAAACAGGTCACTTTTTATGGATTAATTTGGGAGGAGTAGATACAAGTTTTGTCCTTCCGATTTTGGCGGCAGTCTTTACCTTCTTGAGTAGCTGGTTATCGAATAAAGCTTTATCCGAAAAAAGTGGAGCTACGACAGGGATGATGTATGGTATGCCGGTACTGATCTTTATCTTTGCCATCTCTGCACCTAGTGGAGTTGCCTTGTACTGGGCTGTATCCAATGCTTACCAAGTTTTGCAAACCTATTTCTTGAACAATCCTTTCAAGATTATTGCTGAAAGAGAAGCAGTGGCGCAAGCAGAAAAAGATTTAGAAGGTAAGAAGAGAAAAGCCTTGAAAAAAGCACAGAAAAAGAAAAAATAAGGAGGAATCTTGTAATGGTACTATTTACAGGTTCAACGGTTGAAGAGGCAATCCAAAAAGGATTGAAAGAATTAGACATTCCAAGAATGAAGGCCCACATCAAGGTTGTTTCGAAAGAGAAAAAAGGGTTCTTAGGCTTGTTTGGTAAGAAGCCAGCTCAAGTTGATATCGAAGCGATTAGTGAAACGACAGTGATCAAAGCCAATCAGCAGGCTATTAAAGGGGTTCCAAAAGAAGTCAATGAAAAGAATGAACCAGTAAAGAGCGTCAGCGAAGCAACAGTTGATTTGGGGCATGTAGTGGAAGCCATCAAGAAGATTGAAGAAGAAGGTCAAGGTGTTTCTGAAGAGGTCAAGGCTGAAATCTTGAAAAATGAAAAACATGCCAGCACGATTTTGGAAGAAACAGGTCATATTTCAATTTTAAATGAACTGCAAGCAGAAGATGTTGCTGAGGAAGTTAAGTCTGCCCCAGAACAAGAAGCTGAAACGCAAGAAGTAGCGAGCCAATCGTTGGAAGATTTGGGCTTAAAAGTAGAGCCAAGTTATGATATCGAACAAGTGGCAACAGAAGTAGCGAGCTACGTTCAAACCATTGTGGATGATATGGATGTTGAAGGTACGATTTCAAGCGACTACAATCGTCGTACCATCAATCTTCAAATTGACACCAACGAACCAGGCCGTATTATCGGCTATCATGGAAAAGTCTTGAAGGCTCTTCAACTGTTAGCGCAAAATTACCTTTATAATCGCTATTCAAGAACCTTCTACATCACAATCAATGTCAATGATTACGTTGAACACCGTGCAGAAGTCTTGCAAACCTACGCTCAAAAATTGGCGACTCGCGTTTTAGAAGAAGGGCGTAGCCAACAAACAGATCCAATGTCAAATAGCGAACGCAAGATTATCCATCGCATTATTTCACGCATGGATGGCGTGACGAGTTACTCTGAGGGTGATGAGCCAAATCGCTATGTTGTCGTAGATGCAGAATAAGCAAAGTAAAATCAGGGTCATCCTGATTTTTTGCTAGGAAAGGAAAGATTCAGATATGCTGAAAGCAGTTAGAGAATACCTATCATTTGCAGGGGTCCAGTACTGTAATCCTGATAAAGCTGGTGATGAAAGAGAAAAGATGTTGACCTTGCGAAGAAAAGGTCAAGAGGCCCGAAAGGCTTTCACAGAATTGGTCAAAACCTTTCAAGCAAGTCATCCAGAATGGCAACTGCAACAGACTAGTCAGTGGATGAACCAAGCACAACGCTTGCGGCCGCATTTCTGGGCCTATCTACAGAGAGACGGACAAGTGACAGAACCTATGATGGCTCTTCGTTTGTATGGAACACCTGCTGATTATGGGATTTCTTTAGAGGTCAGTTTCATCGAGCGTAAGAAAGACGAACAGACCTTAGGCAAGCAAGCCAAGGTTTTAGAAATTCCAGTGGTAGAAGGAATTTATTATCTAGTCTACTCAAATGGGGAAAGTCATAAGATGGAGGCTACTGAGGAGAACCGTCGTACTTTATGCGAGAAGGTGAGAAGTCAGGAAGTCCGTAAAGTTTTGGTCAAGTCAGATGTTTCCCTTATTGAAAATCAGTCAGTAGAAGGGATATTGGAGAAGCTAGAAGACGTTTATACTCGCTTGCTTCCGTACTATGAAGTGACGAGGAAATAGAAAATCAAATGTGTTAGATGAACGCAAATTGTTTTATTGCTATTCTATACATTTTTTCATATAATAGTAAAATAGGATGTGTGATTCATTAATCACCTCAAAGAGAAAGGAAATTCTATGTCAAATCTATCTGTTAATGCAATTCGTTTTCTAGGTATTGACGCCATCAACAAAGCAAACTCAGGTCACCCAGGGGTGGTTATGGGGGCTGCTCCAATGGCTTATAGCCTCTTTACAAAACAACTTCGTATCAATCCAGCCCAACCAAACTGGATTAACCGCGACCGCTTTATTCTTTCAGCAGGACACGGATCTATGCTTCTCTATGCCCTTCTTCACCTTTCTGGTTTTGAAGATGTCAGCATGGATGAAATCAAGAGCTTCCGCCAATGGGGTTCCAAAACACCTGGTCACCCAGAATTTGGGCATACTGCAGGAGTTGACGCTACAACTGGTCCTCTAGGACAAGGGATTTCTACTGCTACTGGTTTTGCCCAAGCAGAACGTTTCCTAGCAGCAAAATACAATCGCGAAGGCTACAATATCTTTGATCACTATACTTACGTTATCTGTGGAGATGGAGATTTGATGGAAGGTGTCTCAAGTGAGGCGGCTTCATACGCAGGTTTGCAAAAACTAGACAAGTTGGTTGTCCTTTATGATTCAAACGACATCAACTTGGATGGTGAAACAAAGGATTCCTTTACAGAAAGTGTTCGTGACCGTTACAATGCCTACGGTTGGCATACAGCCTTGGTTGAAGATGGAACAGACTTGGAAGCAATCCATGTTGCTATCGAAACAGCCAAAGCTTCAGGCAAACCATCTTTGATTGAAGTGAAGACTGTGATTGGATATGGCTCTCCAAACAAACAAGGAACCAATGCTGTACACGGTGCTCCTCTTGGTGCAGACGAAACTGCAGCAACTCGTCAAGCCCTCGGTTGGGACTATGAACCATTTGAAATCCCAGCTGAAGTTTATGCTGATTTCAAGGAAAATGTTGCAGACCGTGGCGCATCAGCTTATCAAGCTTGGACTAAATTAGTTGCTGATTATAAAGAGGCTCATCCAGAACTGGCTGCAGAAGTAGAAGCTATTATCGACGGCCGTGATCCAGTTGAGGTGACTCCAGCAGACTTCCCAGCCTTAGAAAATGGCTTCTCTCAAGCAACTCGTAATTCAAGTCAAGATGCTTTGAACGTTGTCGCTGCCAAGTTGCCAACTTTCCTAGGTGGATCAGCTGACCTCGCTCACTCAAACATGACTTACATCAAAACGGATGGCCTTCAAGACGATGCTAATCGCTTGAACCGTAACATTCAGTTTGGTGTTCGTGAATTTGCAATGGGAACAATCTTGAACGGGATGGCCCTTCATGGTGGACTTCGTGTATACGGTGGTACTTTCTTCGTCTTTTCTGACTATGTGAAAGCAGCTGTTCGCTTGTCAGCCTTGCAAGGACTTCCTGTGACTTATGTCTTTACTCACGATTCAATCGCAGTTGGTGAAGATGGTCCAACTCACGAACCAGTTGAACACCTAGCAGGTCTCCGTGCTATGCCAAATCTGAATGTTTTCCGCCCAGCAGATGCGCGTGAAACTCAAGCGGCTTGGTACCTTGCAGTGACAAGCGAGAAAACACCAACTGCCCTTGTCTTGACACGCCAAAACTTGACTGTCGAAGAAGGAACAGACTTCGACAAGGTTGCGAAAGGTGCCTATGTTGTCTATGAAAATGCAGCAGACTTTGATACAATCTTGATTGCGACAGGTTCAGAGGTCAATCTAGCTGTCGCAGCTGCCAAAGAATTAGCTAGTCAAGGCGAAAAAGTCCGTGTAGTCAGCATGCCATCTACAGATGTCTTTGATAAACAAGATGCAGCATACAAGGAAGAAATCCTTCCAAATGCAGTTCGCCGTCGTGTTGCAGTCGAAATGGGTGCAACTCAAAACTGGTACAAATATGTTGGTCTAGATGGTGCAGTTCTCGGTATTGATACCTTCGGAGCATCTGCTCCAGCACCAAAAGTATTGGCAGAGTACGGATTTACAGTTGAAAATCTAGTCAAAGTCGTTCAAAACTTGAAATAATCACAAAAATCAGAGTGAAAACTCTGATTTTTTATAACCATAAAAACAAGGCACAATCTTGTAAAAGTAGCTGAAATTTGATATAGTAGTCCTATGTAAAATACAAAGGAGAAAACAATGAATCCAAATATTACTTTTTTAATCATGCTTGTAGGTATGATGGCCTTGATGTTCTTTATGCAACGTTCTCAAAAGAAACAAGCTCAAAAGCGTATGGAAAGCTTAAATAAACTTCAAAAAGGCTATGAAGTTATTACAATTGGCGGCCTTTACGGAACAGTGGATGAAGTAGATACTGAGAAGAGAACAATCGTACTTGATGTAGATGGCGTTTATTTGACTTTTGAATTGGCTGCTATCAAGACAGTGTTGCCACTCAAAGAAGCTGTGACACCAGAAGGAACAGTTGTTGATGAAAGCGGAGCAATCGAAGAATAAAACGGGACCTGTCACTCCCGTTTTTCTATGAAGTAAGAGGAAAAGGGATGAGAAAAATAGTATTTGTGTGCTTAGGAAACATCTGCCGTAGCCCCATGGCAGAGTTTGTGATGAAATCCATGACGAGCGATTACCAAGTCGAGAGCCGTGCAACGTCATCATGGGAACATGGTAATCCGATTCATAAGGGAACGCAGGGGATTTTCCGGCAGTATCAGATTCCTTATGACAAAGACAAAACATCACTCCAGATTTGTAGAGAAGATTTTGAATCGTTTGATTACATTATCGGTATGGATGCTTCAAACGTTTCAGATCTGCGTCAAATGTGTCCTCAGGAATTGCAACATAAGATCTACCCTTTTGCATCTGAAAGTGTTCCAGATCCTTGGTATACAGGAGATTTTGAGGAAACCTATGCTCGCATCACAAGTGGATGTCGAAGCTGGCTAGATCGATTAGAAAATGAGAGTGACAATGGAAAAGCTTAAACAAATCTATGAAAAGTATAGAGTTTACCTAACTCGCCCTAGGCTAGAGTTCATTGCAGTAGTCGTAATTGCACTCTGTTCCCTTTCAGTATTTCTACTAAATACACCTAAAAAGGGTGCCCTGACACTTGATGGCGGTACCCTTGTTTATGATGGCACCTTGGTACGAGGGAAAATGAATGGTCAGGGGACCTTGACCTTTGAAAATGGGGACCAATATACAGGTGATTTCAATAATGGAGCCTTTAATGGAAAAGGGACTTTCCAATCAAAAGATGGCTGGAAATACGAAGGTGATTTTGTAAATGGCCAGGCTGAAGGCCAAGGAAAGTTGACAACAGAGCAAGAAGTTGTTTATGAAGGGACCTTTAAACAAGGCGTTTTCCAACAAAAATAGTAGTCTCCAGATGAGGAGGCTATTTTTTAAAACCATCAAGAAAGCGCTTTCTTTGTTTGGACTCGATAACTATCTATCAACTAGAAAAACTTTGTGAAATAAAAAAATTTTCTCCATAATTTCACAATCATCCAAGCAAAACTCTATTGCATAGCTATATTGAGAAAAAATCACAAACTTAGAAAAATTCTTTGTGAAATACTTATGAAACTGTTTACAAAGCATAAAAAAAGAGTTATAATAAACTTGTGAAAAAATTAACAAAGGATAACATCCTTAAAGGCTATGGAGGATAATATGGCTGATAAAAAAACAATAACACCAGAGGAAAAACAACTTGCTGCTGAAAAGCATGTCGACGGTCTCGTGAAAAAAGCCTTGGTTGCGCTTGATGAAATGCGCAAGTTGAACCAAGAGCAGGTTGACTACATCGTAGCAAAAGCGTCTGTTGCAGCACTTGACGCGCACGGTATCCTTGCACAACATGCAGTTGAAGAAACTGGTCGTGGCGTATTTGAAGATAAGGCGACAAAAAATCTATTTGCCTGTGAACACGTAGTGAACAATATGCGTGGAGTTAAAACAGCTGGAGTTATCGAAGATGATCCAATTACAGGTTTGACGAAGATTGCGGAGCCAGTCGGAGTTATTTGTGGTATCACTCCAACAACAAACCCAACTTCAACAGCGATTTTCAAATCATTGATTGCCTTGAAGACACGTAACCCAATCGTTTTCGCCTTCCACCCATCAGCTCAAGAATCTTCTGCTCATGCTGCACAAATCGTTCGTGATGCAGCCATCGCAGCCGGTGCACCTGAAAACTGTGTGCAATGGATTACAGAGCCATCTATGGAAGCAACTGGAGCGCTTATGAACCACGAAGGTGTTGCGACTATCCTCGCAACTGGTGGGAATGCCATGGTTAAAGCTGCATACTCATGTGGAAAACCAGCTCTTGGGGTAGGTGCCGGAAACGTTCCTGCCTATGTAGAAAAATCTGCTGACCTTCGTCAAGCTGCTCATGACATCGTTATGTCTAAATCATTTGATAATGGGATGGTCTGTGCATCAGAACAAGCGGTTATCATTGATAAAGAAGTGTATGACGAATTTGTAGAAGAATTCAAATCATATCACACTTACTTTGTAAACAAGAAAGAAAAAGCGCTTTTGGAAGAATTCTGTTTTGGTGCAAAAGCTAACAGCAAGAACTGCGCTGGTGCAAAATTGAACCCAAATATTGTTGGTAAACCAGCTACATGGATTGCTGAGCAAGCAGGATTCAAAGTACCAGAAGGTACAAATATCTTGGCTGCTGAATGTGCAGAAGTTGGAATTAAAGAACCATTGACTCGTGAAAAATTATCACCTGTTATTGCAGTTTTGAAAGCTGAAGATACTGAAGATGGACTTAAAAAAGCTCGTCAAATGGTTGAATTTAATGGTCTAGGACACTCAGCTGCTATCCATACAAAAGACGAAGCTCTTGCAAAACGTTTCGGTACGGAAATAAAGGCAATGCGTATTATCTGGAACTCTCCATCTACCTTTGGTGGTATCGGTGATGTATACAACGCCTTCATTCCATCATTAACACTTGGATGTGGTTCATATGGACACAACTCAGTTGGTGATAACGTATCCGCTATCAACCTTCTTAACATCAAGAAAGTAGGAAAACGTAGAAATAATATGCAATGGTTTAAAGTTCCTTCAAAAATCTACTTCGAACGCAATTCTATCCAATACCTTCAAACTTGCGAAGGTATCGAACGTGTCATGATTGTTACCGATAAATCAATTGAAAAACTCGGTTTTGTACAACGTGTGATTGACCAATTGAATCTTCGTAAAAACAAAGTCACGATTCAAGTCTTCTCAGATGTTGAACCAGATCCAGATATCACAACAGTTCGTCGTGGTGTTGAAGTAATGCGTTCGTTTGAACCAGACACTATCATTGCCCTTGGTGGTGGTTCACCAATGGATGCAGCTAAAGGTATGTGGATGTTCTATGAACAGCCAGACGTTGACTTCGGTGACCTCGTTCAAAAATTCATGGATATCCGCAAACGTGCCTTCAAATTCCCATCACTTGGTAAGAAAGCACAATATATCGGTATTCCAACAACATCTGGTACAGGTTCAGAAGTAACACCGTTTGCAGTTATCTCTGACAAGGCAAACAACCGGAAATACCCAATCACTGACTACGCTTTGACACCAACCATTGCAATTGTTGACCCTGCTTTGGTAGAATCTGTTCCAGCATTTATTGCTGCTGACACAGGTATGGATGTCTTGACACACGCAACTGAAGCTTATACTTCTAACTTTGCCAATGACTATACAGATGGTATTGCTCTTCAAACCATCAAGTTAGTCTTCAAATACTTGGAAAAATCTGTAAAAACAGCTGACCCAGAAGCCCGTGAAAAGATGCATAATGCCTCTACAATGGCTGGTATGGCCTTTGCAAATGCCTTCCTTGGAATGAGTCACTCAATGGCGCATAAGATTGGTGCTGTTCACCACACCATTCACGGACGTACAAATGCTATTTTACTTCCTTATGTTATCCGTTATAATGGAACTCGTCCATCTAAAACTACAACATGGCCTAAGTACAATTACTGGAAAGCTGATGAAAAATTCCAAGATATCGCTCGTATGCTAGGTCTTCCTTGCTCAACACCAGAAGAAGCGGTTGAAGCTTATGCCAAAGCAGTTTACGATCTTGGTGAAGCAGTTGGAATCACAATGAACTTCAAAGGCTTTGGAATTGATGAAAAAGCTTGGAAAGACAGCTTGCATGAAATTGCCTTACTTGCTTACGAAGACCAATGTTCACCTGCAAACCCACGCTTGCCAATGGTAGCTGACATGGAAGAAATCATGGCAGATGCTTACTATGGTTATGCAGAACGACCAGGACGTCGCAAATAATTGTTTATCAGCCTAGAGGCAGGAGTTATCCTGTCTCTTTTTTTGTACATTTTCTTGAAAAATGTTATAATAAGCGCATATAGTTATTTGAATATCAAAGTTTTTGAAAAGATTCGAGAGGTAAATGAGAGAAGTGAATGATTTAGGGGAAAAGGTAAGACTCCTTAGAGAGGAGAAGGGTCTTAGTCGTCCAGTTTTTTGTGGGGATGAGTCAGAGTTGTCCGTTCGTCAGTTGGTGCGCATTGAAAAGGGAGAGTTTCGTCCTACGATAAAAACACTGGAATATATTGCGGATAGGCTAGGTATTCCATCGTATGTCTTGATGCCAGACTACAAGGAATTGCCCAAACGTTACCAAGAATTAAAATACTTTCTTCTTCATCATCCTGACTATGGAGACAAAGAGTTGCAGGAACGAAAGGAAAAATATTTTGATGAGATTTTTGAATGTTTTTATGATGATTTGCCACGTGATGAGAAAGTGATAGTGGATTGTCTTCAAGCTATAGATGAGGTGAGGGCGACTAGTAATTCCTTATACGGAAGTAGTGTGATTGAGGACAGTCTTCAAGACTTACTATCCAGAGATGTATACAGGGCTGAGGAATTGTTGAAATTGAGACTGTATTTCAACTGTCAGTTAATGGATGGTTTAAACGAGGGTGAGATAAAAAAGTCTGAGCATGAAACCATTCTTTGTTTTCATGACAAATTAAGTTCTCAGGTTGATAAGATAGAGTTCGATTGTTTGGACTTGCTTAGAGATTCCTTGTTAGCTTCTTTAGCTTGTATAGAAATTATGGGGCTGTTTCATTATTTTAAGAGAGCAGTTGAGACCTTAAATAAAATAGGACAGAAAACACGAGATTTTCAAAAACAACCAATTGTCTTGATGGTGGAGTGGAAATATTATATTCAGATGGATTATGAAACAGCCAAACAAAAGTATGAAGAAGCAAAAATGATGGCGAGAATGTTTGGAAATGAGAAGTTAATCGTTAGTTTAGACAATGAATGGACGGAGGATCTAGAAAGATATCGTTAAAGAGTTTATAGGAGTGACATTTCTGTCATTGGAGGAATGTCGCTTTTTTGTTAAAATGGATTCATAATAAAGAGAAAGGAATTTACTATGATTAAAATACTGATTTTTCTATTTATCACGGGTGGGTGGTGGACTTGAGTTTAGAGGAATGATATGCTAGAATTTGAACGAATAAACAATGTTTTATTGACTGGCATGTCAGAAGTAGGAGATGTACTGCTCATTCGACAAACACTATCAAATCTTATTCAAGTAGAAATAAGAGTTAATGGCTACTTACTGGATTTGATTACAATAAAACCCAAAAAGTTAAAAATTTATCCTTTAGTAGGTATTAAAAAAAATGCACTTATTCTCGTTCAAGAAGTAAGTGTAGGACTTGATATGACGTTAGAGAATAACAGGACATTTAGGAATTTTAATTTTTTTAGAAGATTAAAATAAGAATCAAAGAAAAGGAGAAAAATATATGTGGCGTTGGGTATGGAGAATTGTAAGATGGATTTTAATTAATTTACTATGGGAAGCTCTCTGGGGCTGGGTTAAACAGTGGTTTAGTAAATAGGAGGAATTGTTATGTGGCGTTGGGTATGGAAAATTGTAAAATGGATTTTAATTAATTTAATGTGGACAGCTATTTGGGCTTGGGTTGCACAGTGGTTTAGTAAATAGGAGGAATTATTATGTGGCGTTGGGTAAAAAAAATTATCAAATGGATTATTATTGACTGGATTTTAACAGCAATTTGGGGCTGGATTAAACAATGGTTTAGTTAATAACAGATAAATAAATAAATAATTTCTATTAGAAATTACTAGAATGATTATAATTGAATAAAAAAATAATTGATAGTTATGTCTCGGTTTGAAAATGGGCATTCTCAAAAAGATTATAGACATAACTATCAACTATTTTAATTATAATATAAAAGGAGAAAAAATGAAAGTAGAAAATATTTCATATAGGGTAAATAGTCGCATACTGTTTGATCATATTTCTTTTGATACTTCGAATTCAGGTCTCACACTGATTACTGGGAAAAATGGTGCAGGGAAGTCAACATTATTAAAAGTATTACTAGGAATTGTTCAACCATATTCTGGCTCATTGATTTCTGACGAAAAGGTCAGTTATGTTCCAGATTCTTCGGACAACTATTTCATCGGTTTATCTCCTAATTTATTATTCGAATTTTTACAGAAACAATTTTTTATTGAAACAAATTTGTTTGAAGAACGGTTAAGAGAATTACGAGAACAATTTTATTTGAATGAGAAATTGATGACGCAAACAATTCAATCATTGTCATTAGGAGAAAAGAAAAAAGTAATGCTTATAGCAGCATTTTTATTGGATTCTGATTTGTATGTTATGGACGAGCCTTTATCGGGATTAGATCAAGTTTCGGTTGAAAATCTGATTCATTTGATTGAGCAAAAGATAAATTTAGGTAAACACTTCATTATTGTAAGCCACGAGAGACAGGAAATTTTACCGACAGTTGATCAGATTATTTCTTTGTAGAGGGAAATTGTATGGAAAAGTTTTATTATTCTATTACTCTGTTGTTCCTATCACGACAAGGATACTGGAACGATTCGAATAATGTCAAGGAATTATCGCTAATTCAATTGACTTACAAATATTTCTTATCTTCTATTGCTTTGGTTTTTATTTTTTTGATTGCTAAATCAGAAATTTATAATATATTAAAAGAAAATCAAATTTGGGGAATCCTATCATACTTTGAATTAGCAACAATATTGGTTCCTGCAATTCTGTTATTAGGAATACTTTATGAAAATATTTATGTTTTAAAAACTAAAACAGAAAGTACAATGAGGATATTTTTCAATATAACAGGGAGAGAATTTTGGAATATAGTATTTTTTAAGAATTTAATTCTAGTTTTGCCCATCTTAGTAGTTATTTTTTTCTATAATATTTTTTTAGGACTATTTTCATGTTTACTTATTTTTTTACTTAATAGCATATTTTATATACCAAAGATTAGATATGTGAGGTCAAGATCTAAACAATTATTCAACGTGTCATATTTACTGTCTGTCGTTGATAGCTTAACAGTGTTTAAAGCTATTACCGTACCTATCTTTTCAACATTTATTTTTATGTTTATGTGGTTGGTTTTACCAGATTTTTTAGGAATTGATACCTCAAATAAAGTGATGATATTGAATACAGCTTTATTCTCAGGGACAATATTTTTTAGCAATAAAGGAATAAATTTCTATTTTCTTACCTTAAACAAAGATTTTCCTTATCTGAAGGCTGTAGGAATCGATCTAAATAAATTTATAAAAAAAAGAATTTGGTCTTTAAATGTTATTAGTATTTTATTTCCTGCTACTTCTTTATATTTCTTTCTAAATTATTTGGGGTATGGTTTGATAGATATCTTCTTATTTCTTTTCGGAATTTCTCTAGCATATTTTTTATGTCAAAGCATACAAATGTTAGAGGTATTGCTATTTAGAGAATATCGTTTTCGAGATGCGAAAGAGCTAGAAGCTTTTTCGATTCCTGTGAATATGAGGATTAAGTTATATATTATGCGCCTCATACCAATCATAGTTTGCTTATTATTCAATCAGATTAAATTATTTGGTTTATGGAGTTTAATACTGTTAAATATAATTTATATTGGTATTGTTTATTTTAGTTTGTATCGGTACACGATATCACAAGTGATTAAAGGAGATTGTAATGTCCATTTTATCCATTAAAAATATTTCAAAATTTTACGCCTTGGATGGGAATAATAAAGAGCAGGCTCTAAGGAATATTAACCTGCAAATTGCTGAAGGGAAAATCACTGCGATTTATGGCCCGTCAGGATGTGGCAAAACCAGTCTATTAAATATTATCAGCGGTTTAGATAGGGAGTACGAGGGAATTTTAGACTTTAAAGGAGAGTCTCTCAAGGAATTGTCAGAGGTTGAATTGACGCAATTTCGCAAAGACAACATTGGGTTTGTCTTTCAAAACTTCAATCTCATCCCCCATCAATCTGTTTTGGATAATGTTAAGTTGCCTCTCTATGTCAAAGATTTATCGGATAAAGAAATGACAAGAATAGCCCAAGAACAACTTCATAATTTAGGGATGGAGCCTTTTATGGCTAAGAATATTAAACAGCTCTCTGGTGGACAAAAACAACGTGTAGCCATTGCGCGTGCTCTGGTAAACCAACCAGATATGATTGTAGCTGATGAACCAACTGGATCGCTCGATTCTCAATCTCAAGAGATGGTTTTAGAAGTGTTCAAAAATTTGGCCCAAGCTGGGAAAACAGTACTGATTGTTACTCATAACCCAGAGGTTACTGAATATGCAGATGTGATTATCAAAATGAAGGATGGTGAAGTCGTTGAAGAAGTCAAAAAATAAAGGATTGTCCTTTAAAAACAAATTCAAACTTTCTTTAAGTAACTTTTTGGAAAGAAAGTGGCGTAACTTGCTGATTGCAGTAGCGACCTCGATTGGTTTTGTAGGTGTATTGGTTTCGTTTGGGCTAGGAAATGCCTTGATTTCGATGATTGATGAGAATACCAACGGGGGGAAGCTCCCTTCCCAAGTTCAGATTGCGCTGAATTCTAGTGTTGCTGGCAGAGGTTTTTTGAACCAAGATGATAAGAACTATATCGTGGATACGATTGGGAAAGAAAATATTAAATATCTAGAAAGTCCTTTTGGCATGACCATGTCAAAGATTAGCATAGACGGACACGAAGTAGAATTTAGCCAATCTATGCCTTCTTATGCTCAAGTCGTGAGTTTGTATGAAGATACAAGTATTTCTGTTAGTAGCAATGAAAAAGAAAAAGTGTTAGCAGGCACTCTTTATACGGATGTTAACGAGCAGGGATTGACGATTCCGATGAGTTTGCTCAAAAATTGGAATGAACAAACAGGGGAAAATCTGACAGCTAGTGATGTTATTGGCAAGCCAGTTTCAGCAACCATTGTAGAAAATGCTGCTGAAGGTAGCAAGTTGGCAGGTTTTCAAACTCATATTGTGCGTGTCATCAATGACGAAGATGATGCAGAGGATAGCAATAGTTTCATGGCTTCCAACCAGATGGAAACTATTTTAAAAGAAGCTGAATTTACAAAGGCTGTATCCTATTTTATTCTGGAACTTAAAGATCCTTCTCGTACGAAAACAGTAATAGAAGAATTGCAGAAAAATAAGAAGTATACAGTTCTTTCTCAACAGGCCGTTCTTGATATTGTGATTACCTTTATTCGTGTCATTCAGGGATTACTGATTGTGCTTTCTTCACAAGCGATTGTGGTGGCAGCAGTTATGATAGGGATCATTATTTACATCAATATCATGCAACGTTCTAAGGAAATTGGTGTCATGAAGGCGGTTGGCTATCAAAATAGAGATGTGAAAGGAATCTTTATCTACGAAGCTCTTTGGATTGTAGGGATCGCCTTGCTAATAGCCTTTATCATTGCACAAGGACTAGGAAGCCTAGCGAATATTATTGTCCACCATTTCTATCCGTCTATCTCTAAAGTTTTTGAATTAAATCTTCTCTCCGTTTCAGGAACTCTTATTTTTGCTTTGTTTCTTGGCTATATTTCAGCCTACTTCCCAGCACGTAAGATTAGTAAAATGGATCCAGTGGAATCCTTACGCTATGAGTAGGGAAAGAAGTTTATCAAAAAGAAACTGACAGAGAAAATCAACGCCCGTACTTGCAATTAAACTCAAATAGTTATATAATAGGTGTGTTGAAAGGTGATTTGTAGTGATTCAAGTTACTCTTTTCACAATAAAATTTTCAGGATTTTCATAAGGAGGAAATCACTAATGGTAGTTAAAGTTGGTATTAACGGTTTCGGACGTATCGGTCGTCTTGCTTTCCGCCGTATCCAAAACGTAGAAGGTGTTGAAGTTACTCGCATCAACGACCTTACAGATCCAGTGATGCTTGCACACTTGTTGAAATACGATACAACTCAAGGTCGTTTCGACGGTACTGTAGAAGTTAAAGAAGGCGGATTTGAAGTTAACGGTAAATTCGTTAAAGTTTCTGCTGAACGTGATCCAGAACAAATCGACTGGGCTAACGACGGTGTAGAAATCGTTCTTGAAGCAACTGGTTTCTTTGCTACTAAAGCAGCTGCTGAAAAACACTTGCACGCTGGTGGTGCTAAGAAAGTTGTTATCACTGCTCCTGGTGGATCAGATGTTAAAACAGTTGTATTTAACACTAACCATGATATTCTTGATGGTACTGAAACAGTTATCTCAGGTGCTTCATGTACTACAAACTGTTTGGCTCCAATGGCTAAAGCTCTTCATGACAACTTCGGTATCGTTGAAGGTTTGATGACTACTATCCACGGTTACACTGGTGACCAAATGGTTCTTGATGGACCACACCGTAAAGGTGACCTTCGCCGTGCTCGTGCTGCTGCAGCTAACATCGTTCCTAACTCAACTGGTGCTGCTAAAGCAATCGGTTTGGTTATCCCTGAATTGAACGGTAAATTGGACGGAGCTGCTCAACGTGTTCCTGTTCCAACAGGTTCTGTAACTGAATTGGTAGCAGTTCTTGATAAGAACGTTACTGTTGATGAAGTAAACGCAGCTATGAAAGCAGCTTCTAACGAATCATATGGTTACACTGAAGATCCAATCGTATCTTCTGATATCGTAGGTATGTCATTCGGTTCATTGTTTGACGCAACTCAAACTAAAGTTCTTGACGTTGACGGTAAACAATTGGTTAAAGTTGTTTCATGGTATGACAACGAAATGTCTTACACTTCACAACTTGTTCGTACTCTTGAATACTTTGCAAAAATCGCTAAATAATTCTTGAGTCGATAAAAAAGCAAGGCTTTCTGGCCTTGCTTTTTTGTATAGATAAAAGAATAGATGATAATGTCATCCATTCTTTTTTAATTCTTTTTCAAAAGTATCCGATAGAACAGTGAAACTCAATTTTTCTAAGGTGAGTGGATGGGTAAAAGAAAGGCGAAAGGCGTGAAGCATAAGCCGGCTTGCTTTTGATTTACTATTATAGAGAGGGTCGCCCAAGATAGGATGCTTGTGATGAGAGAGGTGAACACGAATCTGATGCGTTCGACCGGTCTTTAGCTTGCAACGAACAAGAGCTGTTTTGTTTGGGAATTGCTTTAATCGACTGATATGCGTTTCAGCATATTGCCCATTTTTGGGATCTACTACTCGTTTTCTGCGATCATGTCGATCACGGCCAATTTTATCTTGAAAGACAATTTCTTTACTCTCTACTCGTCCTTCTACGAGTGCCCAGTACTCGCGAGCGATGTCTTTTTTCTCCAACAAGCGATTGAGGATGGGCAGGATAAAAGGATTTTTAGCAAAAAGCACTAGTCCACTGGTTTCCATATCTAGACGATGAACGACATAGCAAGTTTGCCCAACGTAGGCAGAGACATGGTTGAGAAGGGCGATTTCGTTTGGTTGGTTACCGTGAGTTTTCATACCCTCAGGTTTGTTGACGACAATAAGATGTTGGTCTTGATAAACTTCTTGAACGAGGTCTGGATTTCCCCAAAGGATTTCTTTTGGGGGATAATCTTCCTCGTCAAAAGTCAATTGGCAAATATCCCCTGCTTTGACTATCTCGTTCCAGTGAACTTCTTCGTGGTTAATTAAGATGTTCTTCTTGGTTCTCAAAAAATGACGGATTTTTCTAGGGATGAGGAGTTGTTCCTCTAGAAATTGTTTGACCGTCATTTGAGGCAGGGATTCGGGTAATGTAAATGTGAATTGCATACAGATATTGTAACAAAAAAAGCCCTATTTGGATAGGGAGTAGCTAAATTCTTGAGTTCCCATGGTGAAGATGATAAAATAAACGCATGAAATTAGATAAATTATTTGAGAAGTTTCTTTCTCTCTTTAAAAAAGAAACGAATGAATCGGCGGGATCTGATTCGACTAGCATGCGTCGTTCTCGGAGCGATAGAAAAAAATTGTCCCAAGTTGGCCCAATTCGGAAATTTTGGCGTCGTTATCATCTGACAAAGATCGTCATCATTTTAGGGTTAAGTGCAGGTTTGCTAGTAGGAACCTACCTATTTGCGATAGCCAAGTCTACCAATGTCAATGACTTGCAAAATGCCTTGAAAACGCGAACTCTGATTTTTGACCGCGAAGAAAAAGAGGCAGGAGCCCTATCAGGTCAAAAGGGAACCTATGTTGAACTGACAGATATCAGTAAAGACTTGCAAAATGCTGTCGTCGCGACAGAGGACCGTTCCTTTTATAAAAATGATGGGGTTAACTACGGTCGTTTCTTTCTAGCCATCCTTACAGCGGGTCGTTCTGGAGGGGGGTCCACCATCACTCAACAGTTGGCAAAAAATGCCTATCTTTCTCAGGACCAGACCGTTGAACGGAAGGCCAAGGAGTTTTTCCTTGCCTTAGAGTTGACCAAGAAATACAGTAAGGAGCAAATCCTTACTATGTACCTCAATAACGCCTACTTCGGAAATGGGGTGTGGGGTGTTGAAGATGCAAGTAAGAAATATTTCGGTGTATCGGCTTCACAACTAACGCTTGATCAGGCGGCAACTCTAGCAGGGATGCTCAAGGGGCCAGAATTGTATAATCCATTAAATTCTGTTGAGACTTCAACCAACCGTAGGGATACTGTTTTGCAAAATATGGTTGTAGCGGGTTATATTGATAAAAATCAAGAGACCGAAGCAGCTGGAGCAGATATGGCTTCTCAACTGCAAGATAAGTATGAAGGGAAGATTTCGGATTATCGTTACCCGTCCTATTTTGATGCAGTTGTCAACGAAGCAGTTTCCAAGTACAATCTCACAGAAGAGGAAATTGTCAACAACGGCTATCGAATCTATACAGAACTTGACCAAAACTACCAAGCCAACATGCAGGTTGTTTACGAAAATACCTCACTATTTCCAAAGGCAGAAGACGGAACACATGCTGAATCAGGTAGTGTTGCTTTAGAGCCTAAAACAGGTGGGGTGCGTAGCGTTGTTGGTAGCGTAGCTGGCGATGACAAACCAGGCTTCCGCAATTTCAACTATGCCACTCAGTCTAAGCGTAGCCCAGGCTCAACTATCAAACCTTTAGTGGTTTATACGCCTGCGGTAGAAGCAGGATGGGCCTTAAACAAGCAACTGGATAATCATACGATGCAGTACGATAGTTATCAAGTAGACAATTATGCAGGGATTAAGACTTCTCCTGAAGTACCTATGTATCAGGCTTTGGCGGAATCACTCAATTTACCGGCAGTTGCGACTGTAAATGCATTAGGTATTGACAAAGCTTTTGACGCTGGGGAGAGATTTGGCCTGAATATGGAAAATGTTGATCGAGTTCTTGGAGTCGCTCTCGGTGGAGGTGTAGAGACGAATCCCCTCCAGATGGCACAGGCCTATGCAACCTTTGCTAATGAAGGTCTGATGCCTGAAGCGCATTTTATCACTCGTATTGAAAATGCCAGTGGTCAGGTCATCAAGAGTTATAAAAATTCCCAAAAACGAGTGATTGATAAGTCAGTAGCCGATAAAATGACCAGCATGATGCTAGGGACATTTACCAATGGTACAGGAATTAGTTCATCGCCAACAGATTATGTTATGGCTGGAAAGACAGGTACTACTGAGGCTGCTTTTAATTCAGTATATACTAGTGACCAGTGGGTGATTGGTTATACTCCAGATGTGGTAATCACCCACTGGCTCGGCTTCCCGACGACGGATGAGAACCATTATCTAGCAGGTTCGACCTCAAATGGAGCAGCCCATGTCTTTAGAAGTATGGCTAATACCATTTTGCCATACACTCCAGGTAGCACCTTTACAGTTGAGAATGCTTATAAACAAAATGGTATTGAACCAGAAAATACGAAAAAGCAGGTTGTTGAAAATGAGACAAACCAGTCTGAGGATCCGATAGGAGATATTCGTAGTCGTGCACAAAATCTTGTAGATGAAGCAGGACGTGCGATTTCAGAAGCTAAAATAAAAGAAAAAGCCCAGACAATATGGGACTCAATCCTTAATCTATTTCGTTAAGAGGCTTGTCAAAGCCTAGGTTTCTTGTTATAATAGATAAGATGGAGGCGTTATGGCACTAAAAAAAGCAAGCCTAGCTTGTGCAGTTTGTGGTTCAAGAAATTATTCAATCAAAATTAGTGGGAACCCCAAGCCAACACGACTAGAAGTAAATAAATTTTGTAAACATTGTGGGAAATATACGACACATAGAGAAACGAGATAGGAGAGAACGATGGGTTTTATTAAGGATATTTTTAAACTTCTTAAAGAAACAACGTGGCCAACTCGCAAGGAAAGCTGGAGAGATTTTCGCTCTATTATGGAATACACAGCCTTCTTTGTGGTCATCATTTACATTTTTGACCAGTTGATTGTTTCAGGTTTGATTCGATTTATTAACATTTTTTAGAAGAAAGGCAGAGAGCTTCTGCTAATTTCTTCTATTATGAAAGGAAATATCATGGATAGTTTTGACAAAGGATGGTTTGTTCTACAAACTTATTCTGGCTATGAAAATAAGGTAAAAGAAAATCTATTGCAACGTGCGCAAACGTATAACATGTTGGATAATATTCTACGCGTTGAGATTCCAACACAAACCGTGCAAGTTGAGAAAAATGGAAAGAAAAAGGAAGTTGAAGAGAATCGCTTTCCAGGTTATGTCCTTGTAGAAATGGTCATGACAGATGAAGCATGGTTCGTCGTTCGAAACACACCGAACGTAACAGGATTCGTCGGCTCACACGGGAACAGATCAAAACCAACTCCACTATTGGAACAAGAAATCCGTGATATCTTGGTTTCAATGGGACAAACTGTTCAAGAGTTCGATATTGATGTTGAAGTTGGCCAGACAGTCCGCATCATTGATGGCGCTTTTGCAGACTACACAGGTAAAATTACCGAAATTGATAACAATAAAGTGAAGATGATTATCTCTATGTTTGGTAATGATACTATTGCAGAAGTAAACCTAAACCAAATTGCAGAATTATAACCCCAGAGAGGCCTTGCCTCTCTTTTTATGTGCCGTTGAGAGAGGAAGAAGTATAGAATAGAGGAAATAGACCCATGGGTTCGTGCATTTTGCTAAACTAAATGCAGAAAGGAGAGGTCTATGAATCTGAAGGAACTATACGAAGAAACGAAGGGCATCGTCCATAAGTGCCGCAAAGATTATCATTTGCATCTGTGGGAGAAAGAGGACTGGGACCAGGAAGGCATGTTATGTCTGTATGAGCTGGTGAGTCGCAACCCAGAGTTACTAGAGGGCGAGCGCCATCAACTATATGTTTGCTTTAAAACAAAATTTAGAAATCGTATTCTAGATTACATCCGTAAACAGGAAAGCCACAAGCGACGTTTTGACAAAGAACCCTATGAAGAGGTGAGTGAGATTAGTCATCGCCTAGGAGAAAAAGGACTCAGGCTAGACGATTATTATCTCTTTCACGAACTTCTAAAGAATTACAAATCAAAGCAGAGTATGGAAAAACAAGAGTTAATAGACCGTCTCATGGGAGGAGAAGTCTTTAGAGGACGTAAAGCTCTCCTGAGAGAACTTTCCCTTATATTTTCAGAATTTCGGTAAAGAGGAAAAAAGATCTTGACAAAGTAGGAAAAGTAGGTATAATAGAAAGAGTTGAAAAGCTCAAGGTCCG
>NZ_QEMY02000018.1:0-210 GCF_003143695.2 Streptococcus halitosis | reverse complement strand
AAAACTTGGTATTTGAACAAAGTTCAAAGCGGGTGACGAGAATCGAACTCGCGACAACAGCTTGGAAGGCTGTAGTTTTACCACTAAACTACACCCGCTTAATAAAATAAGATATGGCGCGAGACGGAATCGAACCGCCGACACATGGAGCTTCAATCCATTGCTCTACCAACTGAGCTACCGAGCCAATATTGCGGGAGCAGGATTTGA
>NZ_QEMY02000017.1:0-241 GCF_003143695.2 Streptococcus halitosis | reverse complement strand
ATCTGTGACTGAGAAGGCTGTCGCATCTTGCGCTACTGTTGTTTTCACGTTGTAAGTGAAGACTTGGTCACGTTTGTCAAGAGTTTCAGCTTCTTTGCCGTTCACATCTTTCTTGATTTCTGGCTCTTCTGGAGTCGGTGGAGTTACTGGAACTTCATTAGAGTCTTTCGTAAAGCCTGGTTTGTTTGGAAGATCTGCCTTGTAAGCTGCCTTGTTCGGAACCTTGATTGACTTATCTTCT
>NZ_QEMY02000016.1:0-243 GCF_003143695.2 Streptococcus halitosis | reverse complement strand
GTATCTGTGACTGAGAAGGCTGTCGCATCTTGCGCTACTGTTGTTTTCACGTTATAAGTGAAGACTTGGTCGCGTTTGCCAAGAGTTTCAGCTTCTTTGCCATTCACATCTTTCTTGATTTCTGGTTCTTCTGGTGTTGGTGGCGTTACTGGAACTTCATTAGAGTCTTTCGTAAAGCCTGGTTTGTTTGGAAGATCTGCCTTGTAAGCTGCCTTGTTCGGAACCTTGATTGACTTATCTTCT
>NZ_QEMY02000015.1:0-255 GCF_003143695.2 Streptococcus halitosis | reverse complement strand
ATATGGCGCGAGACGGAATCGAACCGCCGACACATGGAGCTTCAATCCATTGCTCTACCAACTGAGCTACCGAGCCAATATTGCGGGAGCAGGATTTGAACCTACGACCTTCGGGTTATGAGCCCGACGAGCTACCGAGCTGCTCCATCCCGCGTTAATATAAAAGGAGGATGTGGGATTCGAACCCACGCACGCTTTTACACGCCTGACGGTTTTCAAGACCGTTCCCTTCAGCCGGACTTGGGTAATCCTCCA
>NZ_QEMY02000004.1:0-117847 GCF_003143695.2 Streptococcus halitosis | reverse complement strand
CGGACCTTGAGCTTTTCAACTCTTTCTATTATACCTACTTTTCCTACTTTGTCAAGATCTTTTTTCCTCTTTACCGAAATTCTGAAAATATAAGGGAAAAGAGCCAGTTAAACTGACTCCTTCTATTTATCTTGCCAATTAGTCGCACGTTCCTCTCCCCACCAGTAAGGGATCAATTCGGCAACCTTAATTGTTTTTCTTGTTTCGTAGTCCATCATGAACTCTGCTTCTTTATTTTCAGCATTCAATTCTAAGAGAAATTCTCTGCAAGCGCCACAGGGCATACCTGATCCTTCGCCGTAGGGAGGTTTGTCTCGAAAGGCGAGGATTTTCTTAACTTTAGTTTGTCCTGAAAATTGATACATATTGAAGAGAGCCACTCGTTCTGCACAAAGATGAAAAACGCCACAAGTGCCCTCCATACAGAATCCTGTGAAGATTTGACCATCTTCTGCTTCTATCGCAGCAACAACATGGTTAGCATAAACAAAGTCAGAAACTTCACGGGGATTGAATAGGATTCGTGCTTCTTCATACATCTTTTCCCCATGTATCCATTGGAAGTCCTTTTTACTTAGAAATCTCTTTGAGCATGTTATCGATATGCTGGATAGATTTTTCACGACCTAATAGGTAAATCGTATCTGGAAGTTCTGGTCCATGCATTTCACCTGATACAGCAATACGAATCGGCATGAAGAGGTTTTTTCCTTTAATGCCTGTTTCTTTTTGGACTGCTTTGATTTGCGGGAAGATGTTTTCTGTCACAAATTCCTCATCTGTCATTGCTTCTAGTTTCGCTTTGAAGGCTTCTAGAACAACCGGAACGGTTTCTCCTGCCATGACCTCGCGCTCAGCGTCTGTCAACTCTGGGAAATCTGCAAAGAAAAGATCTGTCAATGGAACAATTTCATCCACTGACTTCATTTGCGGTTTATAGAGTTCCACCAATTTTTCAGCCTTATCAGTCAAACGTCCTGCTTCTTCTAGGAATGGTTTTGCCATCTCAAAGATAGTTGATAAGTCAGCTCTCTTGATGTAGTCGTTACTCATCCAGTCTAGTTTCTTCTGGTCGAAGGCTGCTGGAGACTTGCTGAGGCGGTTTTCATCAAAGAGCTTGATGAGTTCTTCACGAGAGAAGATTTCATCTTCGCCACCTGGGTTCCAACCAAGAAGAGCGATAAAGTTAAAGACTGCTTCTGACAAATAGCCTTTTTTACGGTAGTCTTCTATAAACTGAAGGGTGTTGGTGTCACGTTTAGACAATTTTTTACCCGTTTCAGAGTTGATAATCAAAGTCATGTGACCAAACTCTGGTGCTTCCCAACCAAGAGACTCATAAACCATAAGCTGTTTGGGGGTGTTGGCAATATGGTCATCACCGCGGATAACGTGAGAGATTTGCATATCGTGGTCATCGATCACAACGGCAAAATTGTATGTTGGGTAGCCATCTTTCTTTTGGATAACCCAGTCACCACCGATGTTGCCTCCTTCAAACTCGATATCACCTTTGACCATATCATGCCATTTGTAGATACCAGACTCATTGACAGCCAAACGAACCGTCGGGATGATACCAGCTGCTTCACGTTCTGCAATGTAAGCTGCTTTTTCCTCTTCACTCATACCAAGATATTCATTGATGTAGCGTGGTGTTTCGCCAGCTGCTTCTTGGCGTTCTCGCTCAGCTGCCAACTCTTCTTCTGTAACGTAAGATTTGTAGGCTTTTCCTTCGGCTAGCAATTGGTCGATGTATTTTTGATAGAGTTCCAAACGCTCTGATTGGCGATAGTTTTCATGAGTTTCTGGACTTTCATCCCAATCCATGCCTAACCAGCGAAGATTTTCAAGCTGTGAGCGTTCTCCATCCTCAACATGGCGTTTACGGTCTGTATCTTCGATACGAATGATAAAAGTTCCACCATGATGGCGTGCGTAAAGGTAGTTAAACAATGCTGTACGGGCATTTCCGATGTGTAGTAGTCCTGTTGGACTTGGTGCGTAGCGTACGCGGATATCTTTTGACATAGTTTCTCCTATAAAGTCTCTAGGCGTCTGCCTTTTTACTTTCTATATTATATCACAAGTCTCGCCTGAGTCCAATGTCTACGAATAAAGAGAGTAAAAAAGAGTGGACAAGCCACTCTTTTCTTCTATTATAGACGTGCGTTAAGCTCTTTGCTCAATTCTTCAAATCCTGGTTTTCCAAGAAGGGCAAACATGTTACGTTTGTAGGCTTCAACACCTGGTTGGTCAAATGGGTTGATAGCATTCAAGTAACCTGAAAGGGCGATGGCCAATTCGAAGAAGTAGATAGTGTAACCAAGAGTGAAGGCGTCTTGCTCAGGAAGAGTCACGTACATGTTTGGCACGTCACCGTCAGTGTGGGCAAGAAGAACACCGTCAGTTGCTTTTTTGTTTACAAAGTCAACGTCTTTTCCTTGAAGGTAACCAAGTCCGTCAAGGTCTTCTTCCAAAGTAGGGATGATCACGTTCTTACGAGGTTTGTCAACGCGGACAACTGTTTCAAACATGATACGAGTTCCTTCTTGGATAAATTGACCCAATGAGTGCAAGTCAGTTGAGAAGTTTGCTGAAGTTGGGTAGATCCCTTTTTGGTCTTTCCCTTCTGACTCACCAGCCAATTGTTTCCACCATTCTGAGAAGTATTGAAGTGATGGCTCGTAGTTTACCAAGATTTCAGTAGCGTAGCCTTTACGGTAAAGGATGTTACGAACGGCTGCGTATTGGTAAGCTTCGTTTTCTGAAAGTTTGTCTGAAGTGTAGTCTTTACGAGCTGCGTTAGCACCTTCCATAAGGGCTTTGATGTCAGCTCCTGATGCAGCGATTGGAAGCAAACCAACTGCGGTCAAGACTGAGAAACGTCCACCGATGTCGTCTGGAACCACAAATGTTTCCCAACCGTTGGCATCTGCTTCAACCTTAACAGCACCTTTTTGGCGGTCAGTTGTAGCGTAGATACGTTTGTTAGCTTCTTCTTGACCGTATTTCTTAACCAAGAGTTCTTTGAAGACGCGGAAAGCGATAGCTGGTTCTGTTGTTGTACCTGATTTAGAAATCACGTTTACTGAGAAGTCTTTGTCAGCTACGTACTCTACCAAGTCAGCGAGGTAAGTAGATGAGATTGAGTTCCCAGCGTGAAGGATTTGTGGCGCTTTGCGTTCTTCTTTTGTTTGCAAGTTCGCAAAGTGGTGGTTCAAGAAGTCAATGGCTGCTTTGGCACCAAGGTAAGATCCACCGATACCGATTACAACCAAAACATCGCTATCTGACTTGATTTGCTCAGCAGCTTTCAAGATGCGGTCGAATTCTTCGCGGTCGTAGTTTTCAGGTAGGTCCAACCAACCCAAAAAGTCGCTACCAGCACCAGTTCCTTTACGAATCAATTCGTCTGCAGCTGTTACTTGTTCTTGCATGTATTCCACTTCATGTGGGGCAACAAATTTGTCTAAAACTTTTGAATAATCAAATTTAATATGTGACATGATAATCCTCCAAAATTTCTTCTTTTCTATCATAACGCTTACCTTCGATTTTTTCAAGCTTTTTTATTGAATTTGCCCAATTTTTATCAGAATTCAAACGTTTGCGTAAATTTGCTAAAATATAAAAAATCTGAAAGGGCGAATAAAAACGGCTAGAGATTCTAACCGTTACAATTCATTTAATAAATACTCAAATAATTCTAAATTGCCGTCTTCTTCATTGACCAGAAACTCTGGATGCCACTGCAAACCGATGATACGGTGCTCATCGATAGACTCAATTGCTTCGATAGTCTGGTCTCTTGGATCAATAGCAGTTACACGGAAATTAGGCGCCAGATTTTTAATACTTTGACGATGGACTGAGTTGACCTGACTTTCTTTGCCAAATAACTTAGCCACCACGCTTCCTTCTACCGTCTCAATAGAATGAGAGGTCCCAAAAGGCAAGCCTTGCCAGTGGCCTTCAATTTCTTGGTGGAGAGTGCCGCCAAAAGCAACATTGACAAGCTGAACCCCTCGACAGATTGCCATAATTGGTTTATTCTGACGGAGCGCTTCTTTCAAGAGAGCTAGTTCAAACTCATCGCGTACAAGGTTGTAATCATCGCTCTCAATAGTCTTCTTCTCTCCATAAAACTGGGGATGGACATTTTGTCCACCTGTCAAAATGAGTTTGTCAATCATTTCTACATAATCGCGCACAATAGACTCATCTCCTACAGGAATCACTAAAGGGAGACCACCGACTTGACGAATGCTCTCTGCAAATTTACAGGATACAGATGAGTGAATGTTTTTCCCTTCTGCATCTACAGGACATAGGTTTGCAGCAACTCCTACAACCGTTCTAGCCATGATGTGTCTCCTTTCGATTTTCTTGCGACAGTCTTATCTTATCACTCCAACCCTTTCCTGTCTAATATGTTTTTTTAAAGACCGTGATAAGTATTTTTTATGGGCAAGAAAAAGCTGCCCACAAGGACAACTTTTTTCTTATTCAAATACAAATTGATTGTGATAAAGTTCTGAGTAGAATCCACCTAATTTTAGGAGCTCATGGTGGTTACCACGTTCAATAACCTCTCCATCTTTGAGGACAATAATCTGATCGGCATTGAGGATGGTCTTGAGACGATGGGCAATGACAAAACTGGTTCGTCCTGCTACTACTGCCTCCATAGCATGTTGAATCTTGCTTTCAGTTACGGTATCGACATTGGAAGTCGCCTCATCTAAGATTAGGACTTGAGGATCTGTCATCAGGGTTCGAGCGATGGAAATCAATTGTTTCTGCCCAGTTGAGAAGATATTTTGCTCATCATCAATAAGGGTATCATACTTATCAGGCAAGCTTTCGATGTAGTCATGAATATGAGTTGCCTTGGCAGCTGCTTCAACCATTTCCTGACTGGCATCTGGCACACCAAAGCGGATATTGTCTCGGATTGTTCCGCTAAACAAGACCGAATCCTGCAGGACAATCCCGACCTTGCTCCGCAGGCTATCCAAGTCATAGTCACGGATGTCTTTTCCATCAAAGCAAATGCTACCTGCATCCACATCGTAGAAACGATTGATGAGGTTCATGATAGTCGTTTTCCCTGAACCAGTTGGACCGACAACTGCTATCATCTGCCCCTTAGGAGCTGAAATGCTGACATCTTTCAAAATCGGCTTGTCTGGCACATAAGAGAAATCAATGTGACTGATTTCAACACCTTCTCGCAATTCCGAAAAGGCTGGTGCATTTTGCGGACGAATCTCTTCTTCTGCATCAAACATTTCTTGGATACGATCCGCTCCAGTAAAGGCCAACTGGAGGCTCCCCCAACTCGCAGCCACCTGGATAATCGGCTGGTAGTACTGCTGAGAAAATTGGGTAAACATGACAATCAAACCTAGGGCCGTCGTTGTTTCGATACTTGGATCGTTCAGCAAGACCGCAGAACCTGCAAAAATAACGATGGCCGTATTGACCAAGCTCATCCCATTCATGACAGGAAAGAGGATGCCTGAGAACATTCTCCCTTTAAAGGTTGCCTTGCGCACGCGCTCATTTTGCTCCACAAAGCCTGCTACGATGTCGTCTTGAATTCCTTGTACGATAACAGCTTTCTGTCCAGAAATACTCTCGTCCATGTAGGCGTTGAGTTTCCCAACCTCTTTTTGCTGGAGATTAGTGTACTTGCGGGCCATTTTCACGATGAAGACCAGCATGAGAAAAGCCACTGGAGTGCTGGCTACTGTTATCAGGGCTAGCGTCACATTTCTTGAAAACATGACAAAAATCAAACCGATGTAAAGAGCAATATTACTCATAACCTGAACTAGACTTTCATTGAAGGCTTGAAGGATGTTATCTAAGTCACTAGTGAAGCGAGAAAGGATATCTCCATCCTGATGGCGGTCAAAGAAAGAAACCGTCAAACGGGAAAGTTTGCCAAAAAGGCCCTTACGCATCTCATTTGTCGACTCGGCAATCACACGGGTCATCAAGGTCATGTAAATCAAACTGGATACCACTAAGGCGAGGACAACCAGAGCTAGATTCAGCATCAGAGCTGACAAACTTTGCCAGGCTAGTTCTGAAGTCCCATTTTGATAAGCCAAAACCAGATTAGCGAGCTCCGTGACTGCTTGACCTGAAAAAACAGGAAAGAGGGCTTGGGCAATTGTCGCAATCGCAACCATCAGGATCACAATGACAAAGGAGAGCTTGTAAACTTTAAAATAATTCCAGAAAAATCGAACTGTTTTCATTTTATTCCTCCTTTCCCTTTTGTGTTTCGTAGATTTCACGGTAAACGGCATTGTTAGCTACCAAGTCTGCATGCCGTCCTTCTCCAATCAAACGTCCTTGGTCCAAGACCAAAATCTTGTCTGCATGGACGACTGAACTAATCTTTTGAGCGATGATAATGGTTGTCGTCCCTTTCAGGTCTTTGTTCAAAGCTTCCTGCACGAGTCTCTCTGACTTGGCATCCAAGGCCGAAGTCGAATCGTCAAAAATCAGGATACGGGGATTGCTGACAATCCCACGGGCAATCGACATGCGTTGTTTTTGCCCACCAGAAAAGTTGGTGCCTCGTTCTTCGACCGGACTCTCAAATTTGTTTTCCATGCGTCCGATAAATTCGCTGGCTTGGGCGATTCGTGCTGCACGTTCCAGTTCGGATACGCTAGCATTGCCTTTCCCTTGACGGAGGTTGTCTGCAATGGTCCCGCTAAAGAGAATAGCACGTTGCAAGACGATGGAAACTGTTTTACGCAAGGTTCCCTCGCTGACGTCTCGAATATCCTTGCCACCAATCTTAATAGATCCCTCTTGTGGATCAAATAGTCGTGGAATTAACTGAGCTAGAGTGGACTTCCCTGCTCCAGTAGCCCCAACCACACCGACCATCTGACCAGGCGCAACATCAAAGGTTACATTCTTCAGCATAGGTTCGTCATCATTAGGATAGGTAAAGGTCACATTTTCAAAAGAGAGACTTCCTTCTAACTCTTCATCTGGGAGATCTTTAAAGGTCATCGCTGGCTCGGTATCTAGAATCTCACGGATACGACGCAAGGAAATCATGGCACGACTGACAGAATTTCCTAAAAATCCAACCATAATAATAGTAAAGATAATCTGGCTGAGATAATTGATAAAGGAAGCAATCGAACCCACTACAGATGGATCTGACTGAGCCATGCCTGCCACCAACCAGATAGAGAGGAAGACCGCTCCATAGCCCACTAGCATCATAACGGGTTCTATAACTGAGAAGGCGTAGCCGATATAAAGATTTTGACCGAGAAGTTCATCTGAAACCTCGGTAAATTTGTTAAATTGTGCTTTTTCCTGTACAAAGGATTTGACCACGCGCACACCACGTAGATTTTCTTTGGCGATAGCATTGATCCGTTCAAGAAGAGTTTGAAACTTAGCAAATCGTGGCCCCATCATCCCCATCATGATGGCTGTTAGTGCAAAGATTAGGAGCACCATGAGGACAATCACCCACCAAAGTGATGGAAGAGTATGAACCGCCAAGATAAAGGAACCGATAAAGAGAAGAGGGAGACGGAAGAGGATTTGAAAAGCCATCATCACCACATTCTGAATTTGGTTGATATCATTGGTCATACGGACGACAAGATTACCCGCATTAAACTGCTCGATATTGGCATAAGAAAAGGTCTGAATCTTGCGAAAGGCGTCTTCCCGAAGATCCGAAGACACTCCTTGAGCAATGTAGGCTGCAAGCGTCACATTGACCCCACCTGCAACCAGACCGACTAGGGCTACTCCTATCAGCCAAGCGCCAATACTATAAATAGCCTCATTTTGCCCGGCCAACAAAGCCTCTAACACCTCTTGCAAATAGCGCGGTTGCAAGAGTGAACTCGCAACCATCAAGCCTGTCATCACTAGGGATGCCAAGGCCTGCCATCTATAGGTTTTTATTTTTTTAATGAGCATATTTCCTCCTAATAAAATAGATAAAGGGAGCGACATCCTGCGTCAGCTCCTTCTCATTCGGTCATATTGATGCTATTCTAGCAAAAAAGAGGCATCTTGTCAAAGAAGTCTCCTTGTTATAAATTAGTGCGCTTTCATCCACAGGTGATGCATGAAAAGGCTTTTTATGGTAAAATGAAAGGAAGAACTCTTATAAGGAGGAAAAGATGAAGAAACAAACCATCGCTGTCTTGGGTCCTGGTTCTTGGGGAACTGCCCTTTCGCAGGTCCTAAACGACAATGGACACGAAGTTCGAATTTGGGGAAATATTTCTGACCAAATTGATGAAATCAATAACCAACACACAAACAAACGCTACTTTAAAGATATTCTACTCGACGAAAAAATTAAAGCCTATCATGACTTGGAAGAAACACTAAAGGATGTGGATGCTGTTTTATTTGTGGTCCCAACAAAAGTAACGAGACTGGTTGCCCAACAAGTAGCAAAGGTGCTCGATCACAAGGTTATCATCATGCATGCCTCCAAAGGATTGGAACCAGATAGCCACAAACGTCTATCAACCATTCTTGAAGAGGAAATCCCAGCTGACCTTCGCAGTGATATCGTCGTTGTTTCAGGACCGAGCCATGCTGAGGAAACTATTGTACGGGATATTACCTTGATCACAGCAGCCTCTAAAGACCTCGAAACTGCTCAGTACGTCCAAAATCTCTTTAGCAATCACTACTTCCGCCTCTATACAAATACGGACGTTATCGGGGTTGAAACCGCTGGTGCTCTTAAAAACATCATCGCAGTTGGTGCTGGTGCATTACATGGACTAGGGTTTGGCGACAATGCCAAGGCGGCTATCATTGCCCGTGGCTTGGCAGAAATCACCCGTCTAGGAGTCGCTCTTGGGGCAAATCCTCTAACTTATAGCGGGCTTTCTGGAGTTGGGGATTTGATTGTAACGGGGACATCTGTCCACTCTCGTAACTGGAGAGCCGGTGACGCTCTCGGCCGTGGAGAATCCCTAGCAGACATCGAAGCCAACATGGGTATGGTCATTGAAGGAATTTCAACAACTCGAGCAGCTTACGAACTGGCTCAGGAATTGGGCGTCTACATGCCGATCACACAGGCTATTTACCGAGTTATCTACGAAGGTGTCAATATCAAAGAAGCCATCAGTGACATCATGAACAATGAATTTAAAGCAGAAAACGAATGGTCTTAGACCCTTATAGAAAGGAACATTTATGAAACAACAAGTCAGAAAAGCAGTCATCCCTGCCGCTGGATTGGGAACTCGCTTCCTCCCAGCAACTAAGGCCTTGGCCAAGGAAATGTTGCCAATCGTAGACAAGCCAACTATCCAGTTTATCGTTGAAGAAGCTCTCAAATCTGGTATCGAAGACATTTTGGTTGTTACGGGTAAGTCAAAACGTTCTATTGAGGACCATTTCGACTCAAACTTCGAATTGGAATACAACCTCAAAGAAAAAGGGAAAACAGATCTTTTAAAGCTAGTTGATGAAACAACTGGCATGCGCCTGCATTTTATCCGCCAAACTCATCCACGCGGTCTCGGAGATGCTGTTTTACAAGCCAAGGCTTTCGTCGGAAATGAACCTTTTGTCGTTATGCTTGGTGATGACTTGATGGATATCACCAACGAAAAGGCTGTTCCGCTTACCAAACAACTCATGGATGACTACGAGCGTACCCATGCGTCTACTATCGCTGTCATGCCAGTTCCTCATGACGAAGTATCTGCCTATGGGGTGATTGCTCCACAGGGCGAAGGAAAAGACGGCCTTTACAGCGTTGAAACCTTCGTTGAAAAACCAGCTCCAGAGGACGCTCCTAGCGACCTTGCTATTATTGGCCGCTACCTCCTCACACCTGAAATTTTCCAAATCCTCGAAAACCAAGCTCCAGGTGCAGGAAATGAAATTCAGCTGACAGATGCAATCGATACCCTCAATAAAACACAACGTGTATTTGCTCGTGAGTTCAAAGGGGCTCGTTACGATGTCGGGGACAAGTTTGGCTTTATGAAAACCTCCATCGACTACGCTCTCAAACACCCACAAGTCAAAGACGACTTGAAAGACTACCTCATCCAACTTGGAAAAGAACTGGCTGGGGGGGAATAGAAGAAAAACAAAGCTCTTAAATAAGGGCTTTGTTGTTTTGTTGAAGCTTGCAATAAAAAAGCCATCTTTACAGATGACTTATTAGCAACTGAATCGGCACTCGCTTTTTCAAGTTGTGCACGGACAAAGTCTTATTTTAACTTGCTGTGTTGTTTCGAATGGTTCCAAAACTTTTTTGTATGATATAACAGAATATTTTAAAAATGAAGGGGGTTTCTATGGAGATTGATGTGTTTTTTGATTATTATTTAAAATCACTTAGGTTTTATTTTGGTGATAGGTGTAAGGATATTGGATTTATAAAGTTTTTCAAAGATGAAAACAATAGTTTCATTACCATAGAGGATTATGTTTTAGAAGCATTAGTAATATTGTCAAATATTTTGAGTAAGGAGAGGATTGTGTTTTCTTGTGGATTTATTCATAGCAAGGGGGTAGTTACTGGAGTAGAAGTATGTATGAATGTATTAGAGTTAGAAAAGTTAAATAATTTGTATAAGATATAGTTTTGAAGAATATTAAAAAACGTTAGGTAAACTGTCTATGTAGGATGTGCGGAGTTGATAGTATCAATATTTCCTAGTTATAGAGCTGTGTTGTTTCGAATGGTTACAATCTACATAAAAAGCTACTCATTTTTTGAGTAGCTTTTTAACTATTCCCCCTTACACATAACTCATTCCTTTGTAGAAAAGGAAAATGGCAAGTGCGACAAAAAGTAGGGTTGCTCCGATTCGCTGGCTGGTACTAAACATCCTTTTTTCCCATTTGACTGGAAAAATGACTGCTAAAAAGGCACCGCCTACTGCGCCTCCAATATGCCCTGCTAGGCTGATTCCTGGAATTAGAACACTTCCAATGATATTTATCACGAAAAGCGTCAGGTAGGATTGCCCTAACTGCTGGATATAGGGGCTGCGAGTCGCGTAGCGCAAAACGATAATCGCAGCAAATAGTCCATAGAGGGAGGTGGATGCTCCTGCTGCTAGGACTTTCGGTGTGAAAGCAAACACAAAGAGATTGCCCATCATTCCTGATAAGAGATAGAGAAAAAAGAACTGCTTGGAGCCGAAAATCTCCTCCACCTGTCCTCCAAGAAAGTAGAGAGAAAGCATATTGACGATAAAATGCTCCCAACCTATATGCACAAATATAGCCGAAAAAAGGCGCCATAGCTGCTCAGGGAACAGGCGAATGATCGGTCCGTACATAGCTCCAAACTGAAACAGAGTTTTTGTCTGATCAAAGTTGATACCCGTAGTAATCAGCATCAGTAAAAATACAAAGCCAGTCACTAGGAGGAAAAAACTAGTCACAGGGTGACGTTTATCAAAGATTTCCTTCATAGATCAATACCTCCTGAACGGGAATATCGTGGCTATCTGGATTAAATGTCTGGATTTGACAAGGATAGATTGTACTCATGGTCTGACCAGCAAAATTCTCCAGATAGCGGTCGTAATAGCCTCCGCCATATCCAATTCGATACCCCTCTCTTGTAAAAGCCAAGCCAGGAACATGAATCAAATCAATCTGAGAGGCATCCACCACTTTTAAGTCCCCTTGGGGCTCCAGTAAACCAAAGGAAGTTTTTTTCAACTGCTGCGGATCGTAGACCACAAACTCCATACGCCCCTTGGGATAGGTTTTGGGTATCAAAACTTTTTTGCCGTCCTTCAGCGCCTGCTCAATCAGTTCTTGTGTTTGAAACTCATGCGGAAAAGAGAGGTAGGTTGCGACGACCTTGGCCTCGTGGTAAACAGGATGATTCAAAAATCGTTCGGTTAAAGCTTGATCCATAGCCTGTTTTTTCTCCTGAGATAAAGCCTTCATTTCTTGCAAGACTTGCTTGCGTAATTTCGATTTCATAGATAAGCCCTCTACTCTGCTGCCTTCTTTTTAAGAAAGCTAGAGACCGCATCCACTCCAATAGCTAAGGCTTCTTCCTTGGGGCTCATCTGAGGATGGTGCAGGGCGTAAGGACTATCGATACCTAACCAAAACATAACGCCGTCTACCTTCGAAAGGAGATAACCAAAATCTTCACCTGTCATAGCAGGCTCGATATCAATCAACTCGATTCCGTCTTTTTCTCCAAAGAAGTCCATCAGTTCACGCGCCAAGGCTGGATTGTTCTCAACAGGTAGGTAGCCCCCTTGTTTAAGTTCGATTTCGACTTCCATATCAAAGGCTGCTGCAACACCTTCTGCTACTGTCTTGACTCTCTTTTGTACCAAGAGGCTCATGTCCTGAGTCAAAGCGCGAATGGTTCCATGTAAAAAGGCTGTGTCTGTGATGACATTATTCGCAACACCAGCTTGGAAAACACCAAAGGTCACCACTGCTCCCTCGATGGGGTTAACATTGCGGCTAACCACTGACTGCACCTGAGTGATAAAATAGCTAGCAGCCACCAAGGCATCATTGGCCTCATGCGGGAAAGCTGCGTGTCCACCTTTTCCTTTGAAACGGATCTTCACTTCACAAGTCCCTGCAAAGAGAGTGTGTGTATTGGTCGCAATCTGACCAACTTTCAAATCTGGACGAACATGGAGTCCATAAAACTGGTCTGGTAGCCAGTCCCCAAAAGCACCGTCCTCATACATGAGCATGCCACCAGCTTCATTTTCTTCAGCAGGTTGAAACAGAAAAAGCAGATTATTCTTGGGCTGCTCCTCAAGAGCACGCTCGAGACAGCCCAAGGCAATGGTCATGTGGAAATCATGTCCGCAAGCATGCATACGACCTTGATGTTGGGAAGAAAAAGGAAGGCCTGTTTGTTCGACGATAGGCAGGCCATCAATGTCTGTTCGCCAACCAATAGTCCGCTTCGGCTGGCTTCCCTGCAGGTAGACCAAAATCCCTGTCCGCCAGGTACGGACTTGAACAAAGTTCTTGTCCGAAGTCAATTTCTCAATCACAGCCAACAAATAAGCTTGAGTTTTAAACTCTTCTAAGCCAATCTCTGGAATCTGGTGCAAATCTCGTCGAGTCTGAATCAAATCTAACATCTATCGATCCTCCTTTTGATAGAAGAAAGAGGCTGGAAGAAATATCCGCCTCTTTTTATTTTTACAAGGTACGAAGCGCATCTTCTAGCGCTGTTTTTTGTTGGGTTTGGGCATCAATTTCTTTGATAATACGAGCCGGAACACCTGCCACTACCACGTTTTCTGGAACATCTTGGGTAACGATAGCTCCTGCTGCAACAACTGAACCACTGCCGATTTGAACTCCTTCGATCAACACTGCATTAGCACCGATAAGAACATTATCTCCGACACGGACTGGATCTGCGCTAGCTGGCTCAATTACACCTGCCAAAACTGCACCTGCACCAACGTGGCTGTTTTTCCCAACGATAGCACGGCCACCAAGGATGGCACCCATGTCAATCATGGTTCCAGCACCAATTTCAGCACCGATATTGATAACAGCTCCCATCATGATAACAGCATTGTCACCAATTTCAACCTGGTCACGGATAATAGCACCTGGCTCGATACGAGCGTTGATCGCACGTTTATCTAGCAAAGGAACTGCAGAATTACGAGCATCTTGCTCGACAACGTAATCTTGATTTTCTACCAAACCTTCAAGAAGCGGAGCGACATCCTTCCAGTCTCCGAATAAAACATTTCCTAGTTTGACAACAGAGCTAGGCACAGCAGATGCGAGTTGCCCCTCAAAGGTTACTTTGACACTGGTTTTCTTTTCAGCATTGGCGATAAATTGGATGATTTCTTGGGCAGTCATTTTTGTGGCAGTCATAGGCGCCTCCTGGTTCGTTATAATGATACCTATTCTACCAAAAAAGGCCTCAAATTTGAAGCCTCAACTATCAAATAAGCATCTTTACTTGGCTTGTTTTGCTTCTTCTACAGATAAGAAAATCATCGGAACGATAATCAACACCATAGCTAAAGCCAAAAAACCATCCATGACCAATCCCAGAAAAAGAACACTTAATAAAGCTGAAGAAAGCGGTTCGCTAGCACTCACCACCGATACGACCAGCGGGGAAACGAGGGACACAGCCTTCATAGATAGGAAGAAGGCAAAAGCAGTCCCAAACACGGCAATCATCAGACAAATCAGCACACTTACCAGATCCACTTGAAAACTTATCTGATAAATAGGGTAAAGGAAATTACTAAAGAGTCCTGCCAGAATCATCCCCCAACCAACAGTCGGAACAAATCCGTAGCGCCGTGCAAAACGCTGAGGCAGGATAACATTAAACATGACCCCTACTGCACTGAGCAAACCTGTTACTAGAGCCAAAGGTGTCATGGATAACTGGGACAAGTCCCCTTTTGTAGCCATCAAAAAAACACCTAGCATGGCAATCAAAACATAGAAAACTGCTGTAGTCGAAGCCTTCTTCTGATAGATGATTCGATTGTAAAACAGGATAAAAACTGGGCTGATAAATTGCAAAATGGTCGCCGTCGTCGCATTCGAATACTCAACGCAGAGATAAAAGAAAAACTGCACAGAAAAAATACCTAGAATAGCATAGGCTAAAAAAGGTAGATAATTTTTCTTATCACGCCAGATGTCCAACAAGCGGCTACGCAACTGAAAGGCAGATAGACCTAAAACCAAACTCCCCGCCACTAGTAAACGCATAGAAGTAATCCATCCAGAAGACACTGGATAATGAGTGAAAAAATACTCTCCTAAAATCCCACAGATCCCCCAGATTAGGCCTGAGAGTAGCGAGTATAGTGTTCCCTTAACAATCTTTTTCTGATAATGATTCATACTCCTATTGTAACACGAAACCAACAAAGAAAAAAGTAGCAACAAGGAGAAATTACTAACCTTGCTGCTACTCTATCTTAGCGATTAAACAGACGTGAACGTCCTGAAGAGCCACTCTGAGTATTTCCACTCGAACTTGTTGTTCCCGAACTGCTACTTGAGCTTGGAGGAGTTACTGCAGGGATGCTTCCTAGAATATTCTTCCAAGCATTCTGATAATCTGCATCGCTTCCTCCAATAGCAAAGCGGTAGGTGGTTACTGGTGCCCCTTCTTTAGTAGCCCAGTAACTTGTTACGGTAGAACCGGAAACGTTGACTTCTTTGCCATTAATTGAAACCTTGCCCGGTTTCTCCCCTGTAGACTTGAGAACTTGTGACTTGGTCACACTTGAGTCAAGATTAAAGCGCTCATTCCCCCAAATTCCAGGTTTTGCTTGTTGAATGGCATTAACCAAGTGGGCCATATAGTTGGCATTGCGGTAGTGGCCCGCCCCTTTGGCTAGTGGGCGGTTGTCATCGTGACCTAGCCAGCCACCCAAGGTCAAGCGAGGCGTAGAAAGCATAAGCCACATATTTTCATCTTCATTGGTTGTACCAGTTTTTCCAATCCAGTCGGCACTAGCGAGGCTTGGATTGATGGTAGCCAAGTCTGTTTGGAAACTTGAGGTAATCCGAGATGAGATAACATCGCGAAGCAAGCTTTGCATGATGGTCGCTGTCGCTTTTGAGTAAACTTGGACAGGTTTATCTTTATGTTCATAAACCACTCGACCATCTGTTGATTCGATCTTCGCAATCATATGTTTCTTATGGTAAACTCCGTTGTTGGCCAAAGTCTGATATCCGTTAGTATGCTGAGCAACTGTAACGTCAATTCCTCCGCCCATCGGTAAACTCTCAATACCATATTCTGGGATTTCGTAACCCATTTTTTCCATATAGCCTTTAACATCAACACCCTTCTCTCGAAGTGTACGATAAGTCCAGTAGGCTGGGATATTCCATGAGTAGTTAAGGGCCTCCCCTAACGTCATCATCCCTGTACCAGGACTATTGACATACATGATAGGATTGCCGTTTGAAAAGTTGGTCGGATAGTTTGATAAGATACTTGCACTTCCCATCAGACCTTGGTCGATGGCAATACTGTAAGCCAATATCGGCTTAGTAGTCGAAGCAGGAGAACGTTTTGTGTCGATAGCGTGGTTATTCTGATTTTTTTGATAATTGCGACCACCGACAAACCCAAGAATAGCTCCTGTTTGGTTATCCATGAGGACATTCCCCACCTCAGGCTGGCCTGTCGAATCATCTAGCAGATAGCCGTAGGTCGCCACTGCATTTTGCATCGCAGCATGAACATTTTTATTGATAGTCGTCGTAATCTTATATCCACCATTTTCAATTTCCTTAGTCGCTAAATCACGATAAGCTTTCTGGATGGATTCATTCTTTTGCTCTTGTACAGAGACATTATCTCTCTGAATCAGGTAGTCATACATCCGATCAGTAGCTTCTGCCAAGGTTGCAAAGTAGAGATAGTCACGCGAAGTACCACTGACACTACCAGATGGTAAGAAGTCTTTCTTAAAATCATAATCCTTGTACTTGTCGTAATCTTCCTGACTTAGAGCCCCTGTCCGGTACATATTATAGAGAACATCTCTAGCCCGTTTGACCCCCAGAGCCAAATCCTCCTCGCTCTTCATACTACCGTCAGATTCATAAGGGGAGTAACTAATTGGACTCTGTGGCAATCCTGCGATAAAGGCTGCTTGAGGGACCGTTAGATCCGAAGCCTTAACCCCAAAGATCCCTTCTGCAGCCTGCTGGGCACCTGCAATATTCTGACCTTTGTGATTGCGACCAAAAGGAGCTATGTTGAGGTAGGTTGTTAAAATCTCATCCTTACCCATAGCCCGCTCTAAAGCTAGAGCATCAATGATCTCTTTAGCCTTACGAGCTAGAGTGGGAGCATCCCCCACCACTTGCTGCTTGATAACCTGCTGAGTCAAGGTCGAACCACCACTGGATGACCCCAGACCAACAAAAGTTCCCAAGGTCGCACGAATAACGGCCTTAGGCACAACTCCCTTGTGCTCGTTGAAATTCTCGTCCTCTGTCGCAATGATAGCCTTTTTAAGATTATCCGAAATAGCAGCAGAAGCGACTGAAGTGCGCAACAAATCGCCCTCGATCGAGGCAATGGTACTGCCGTCAGAATAAGTGATTTCTGAGATAGAGGCAATATCCTTCACTTGCTTGACCAACTCTTCTGCTTGAGGGACTTGGGCCTTGTCAAATAGGGCAACTCCATAACCCATAGCCACCCCAGCACCAAACAGTCCACCGATAAAACCTAAGATAAAGAGAGTATTAAAGACTATTTTAAACCCACTCAAAACCCTAGCAAAATTAGATCCTGCCCTTCTAACTTTATCAGAAGAGGTCGCCTTTTTATCGATTTTCTTATCTGCTTGTTTTTGTTTCCATTTAGCAGCTAGCTGCTGAAAAAAATGCAGCATTTTTGTTTTTAATTCATTAATTCTTTCTTTCATGAATGTCCTCGCTTTCTCTATTATACCATAAAAGGGAAACTTTCAATAAAATAGCCACTTTCTTCCCTATTCCACTAGGCTATTGTCCGAGTTTGTGATACAATAGGTAGAAACAATATTTTATAAAGGAGAAAAGACACATGCACATTTTTGATGAGCTAAAAGAGCGTGGTTTGATTTTTCAAACGACTGATGAAGAAGCTTTGCGTAAAGCCCTAGAAGAAGGTCAAGTTTCTTATTATACTGGCTACGATCCAACTGCTGACAGCCTTCACCTAGGTCACCTTGTCGCAATCTTGACAAGTCGTCGTTTGCAACTAGCAGGTCACAAACCTTATGCGCTCGTTGGCGGTGCCACAGGTCTCATCGGAGATCCGTCCTTCAAAGATGCTGAACGTAGTCTCCAAACAAAAGATACAGTAGAGGGCTGGGTCAAGTCTATCCAAGGACAACTTTCTCGTTTTCTTGACTTTGAAAATGGCGAAAACAAGGCTGTCATGGTCAACAACTACGACTGGTTTGGCAGCATCAGCTTCATTGACTTCCTCCGTGATGTCGGAAAATACTTCACTGTCAACTACATGATGAGCAAGGAGTCTGTGAAGAAACGGATTGAAACAGGGATTTCTTACACTGAGTTTGCCTACCAAATCATGCAAGGGTATGACTTCTACGTCCTTAACCAAGAGCACAACGTAACGCTACAAATCGGTGGTTCTGACCAGTGGGGAAATATGACCGCAGGTACCGAATTGCTTCGTCGTAAGGCTGATAAGACTGGTCACGTGATTACTGTTCCACTCATCACAGACGCAACTGGTAAGAAATTTGGTAAATCTGAAGGAAACGCTGTTTGGCTCAACCCTGAAAAGACTTCTCCATACGAAATGTACCAATTCTGGATGAACGTCATGGACGCTGACGCTGTTCGCTTCTTGAAGATCTTTACCTTCTTGTCACTGGATGAGATTGAAGACATCCGTAAACAGTTTGAAGCGGCTCCACACGAACGCTTGGCTCAGAAAGTCTTGGCTCGTGAAGTCGTTACACTTGTTCACGGCGAAGAAGCCTACAAGGAGGCCCTCAATATCACAGAGCAACTCTTTGCTGGAAACATCAAAAATCTTTCTGTTAAAGAACTCAAACAAGGACTTCGTGGCGTGCCAAACTACCAAGTACAAGCAGACGAAAACCACAATATCGTGGAACTCCTCGTGTCATCTGGTGTGGTGAATTCAAAACGCCAAGCCCGTGAAGATGTTCAAAATGGAGCCATCTACGTCAACGGCGACCGTATCCAAGACCTTGACTATGTCTTGAGTGATGCAGATAAGTTAGAAAATGAACTAACTGTTATCCGCCGCGGTAAGAAAAAATACTTCGTTCTTACATACTAAAAAAGCAGACTGGGGGGCATTTGCCATCCAGTCCTTTTTTTGCTAGACTAAAACTATGAATACAAATCTCAAACCAAAACTTCAACGTTTTGCTACTGCTAGCGCCTTTTCCTGCCCCATCTGTCAAGAAAATCTGACCTTGATCGAAACTAGTCTCAAGTGTAGTAAACGCCATTCTTTTGACTTGGCAAAATTTGGCTATGTCAACTTGGCTCCGCAAATCAAGCAATCTGCCAACTACGACAAGGAAAACTTTCAAAACCGCCAACAAATCCTAGAAGCTGGCTTTTATCAAGCTATTCTAGAGGCCGTTTCTGATTTACTTTCAAACTCAAAAAATGCCAAAACAATTTTAGATATCGGATGTGGTGAAGGTTTCTACTCTCGCAAACTCCAAGAAAGTCACTCTGACAAAATCTTCTACGCCTTTGACATCTCCAAAAATTCCGTCCAAATCGCTGCCAAGAGCGAACCCAACTGGTCAGTCAACTGGTTTGTTGGTGACCTGGCTCGTCTCCCTATGAAAGACGCCAGCATGGATATCCTGCTTGATATCTTTTCGCCTGCCAACTATGGGGAATTCCGTCGCGTTCTATTCAAAGATGGGATCTTGATAAAGGTCATCCCGACGGAAAATCACCTCAAAGAAATCCGTCAAATGGTGCAGGACCAGCTGACAAAGAAGGGCTATTCCAACCAAGATATCAAAGAACATTTCCAGGAACATTTCAGCATCCAATCTAGTCAGATTGCTTCCTTAACAAAACCTATCTCGGCTGAGCAACGCCAAGCCCTGCTTGCCATGACGCCTCTCCTCTTTCACGTTGACCAAACCAAGATTGACTGGAGTCAGTTGACTGAGATTACCATCGAAGCAGAGATTTTAGTTGGGAAAGCAGTGTAAATAAATCTTTCAATAAGACAAAACCCACACCTCCTCTTGAGGTGTGGGTATAAATCGCGATTTTTCAACTGTCTATCCGAAAAGTGGAAAAAATTTTAACCTCTCCATTTATTTTCAATTCGAAATAACAAATTTATCAATGAATAATAAGTGAAATGAGGCAAGTGTAATCCCCAAATAGCACCCATGATAAGAGATTTCTTGATGAGTCAGTGGAAAGGAACTACTATTACCCATATAAAGGCATGACCAAATTACAAAAAGAATCCAAAATAAATCAGTCCATTTATATTTTGAAAAATATTTTTTCCACATAAGAACACCCTCTTTCCCGCAATCATATTATAATACTCTATGTAAGCGAATACAAGGAATACGAGGTCATCAACTACGAAGAAGCATGATACTGAAATACAGTGAAAAGTAGAATTTCTAAAACTTCAACGTATCTAGGATTTATCTCTTTTTAGACAAGATTGACCCAAATCCACATCATTCAAAAAAAGCGAATTTCAATCGAAACTCGCTTTTTTACAAAATGTATTAGTATAAATTTGTATCTTAGTTCAAGTGCCAGATATCTTCGTTGTACTGAGCGATTGTACGGTCAGATGAGAAGAATCCTGCTTTAGAAATGTTAACGATGACTTTATCCAACCATGCGTCACGGTCTTCGTAGTCAGCAAGCATTTGCTCTTTGACTTTGATGTAGTCTTCCAAGTCAAGGAGAGTCATGAACCAGTCTTTGTTGATCAATTCGTTGTAAAGACGTTCCAAGCGTTCTTTCTTACCTACTGCAAGAACAGCATCGCTGACGATGAAGTCAACCAAAGGTTTGATAGCTTTACGAGCATAGAATTCGCTTGATTTGTAAGCTGCTTTTGCGTAAAGGTCGATAACAGTTTCTGAATCTTCACCAAAGATGTAGATGTTTTCGTCGCCAACCAACTCAGCGATTTCCACATTAGCTCCGTCCATAGTACCAAGAGTCAAAGCTCCGTTCAACATGAATTTCATGTTACCAGTACCTGAAGCTTCTTTAGAAGCAAGTGAGATTTGTTCTGAAATATCACATGCTGGGATAAGGAAGCTTGCTGCAGTAACGTTGTAGTTTTCAACCATAACCACTTGCAAGTGTGGAGCTACTTCTGGATCATTTGCAATCACTTCTGACAAGCAAAGGATCAAGTGAATGATGTCTTGGGCAATTGTGTAGGCAGGAGCTGCTTTACCACCAAAGAAGACTGTGATTGGACGAGCAGGGATGTTACCAGCCTTGATGTCAAGATATTTGTGAATCACATACAAAGCGTTCATTTGTTGGCGCTTGTATTCGTGAAGACGTTTGATTTGGATATCAAAGATAGAGTTTGTATTGATTTCCACACCTTGGTGTTCTTTCAAATGACGAGCCAGTTTACGTTTGTTGTGAGCTTTGATGCTTTCCAATTTTTCTTTGACAGCAGCTTTGTCTTCGTATGACAAGAGTTTTTCAAGCTCATCTGCTTCATGGTGCCATCCCTCTCCAATAATCTCATCCAAGTAGTGAGACAGTCTTGGGTTGGCATGCATGAGCCAACGGCGGAATGTGATACCGTTTGTTTTGTTGTTGAATTTTTCTGGGTAGATGTCGTAGAATGCTTTCAACTCAGAGTTCTTCAAGATTTCAGTGTGGAGGGCTGCTACCCCGTTAACACTGTATCCGTAGTGGATATCCATGTGAGCCATGTGTACACGGTCGTTTTCATCAATGATTTGAACAGCTGGGTCTTTGTATTCTGCTTTCACACGGCGATCCAATTCTTTGATGATTGGTACCAAGTGAGGAACCACTTCTTCCAAGAATTCAAGAGGCCATTTTTCAAGGGCTTCAGCAAGGATGGTGTGGTTAGTGTAGGCAGTCATGCTACGAACGATAGAGATTGCTTCATCAAGTTCGATACCACGTGCAGTCAAAAGACGGATCAATTCAGGGATCACCATTGATGGGTGAGTATCGTTGATTTGTACAACTGCGTAGTCCGCAAGGTCATGCAAGTTGCTTCCTTTTTCGATTGCTTCGTCGATGATTAATTGTGCACCGTTTGAAACCATGAAGTATTGTTGGAAGATACGGAGCAATTCACCCTGCTTGTCGCTATCGTCTGGGTAAAGGAAGAGAGTCAAGTTGCGAGCGATATCTGTCTTGTCAAAGTTGATACCATCTTCGATGATAGAAGAATCAACTGAATCCAAGTCAAACAAACGCAAGCGGTTTTTAGTAGCTGTCTTGTAACCAGGTACATCGATATCGTAAAGAGTAGATGTCAATGTGAAGTGTGCAAATGGTACTTGGTAGCTACGGCTTGAACGAACCAACCAGTTTTGGTCAGTCAACCAAGCATTAGGAATAGTTTCTTGTTGGTTGTTTTTAAGAACTTGTTGAAAAAGACCGAAGTGGTAGTTCAAACCAACACCGTCACCATTCAAACCAAGTGTAGCGATTGAGTCGATAAAGCAGGCTGCCAAACGTCCCAAACCACCGTTACCAAGTGATGGTTCCAACTCAACTTCTTCGACTTCGATCAAGTCTTTACCTGCAGCTGCAAGTTCTTTTTTCACATCGTCGTAAAGGCCAAGGTTAATCAAGTTGTTTGACAAGAGTTTACCGATCAAGAACTCAGCTGAGATGTAGTAAACTTTTTTCTTACCAGTGTTGACTGGCTTTTGGCTACTAGCAAGTTTGCTGTAGTTGAGAAGAGCAAGGTAAAGCTCTTCATTGCTACATTCTGCAATGGTTTTATTGTAACGCTTTTGTACAAATTCGTTTAATGGTAACATGTTTATGTGTCTCCTGATAATGTCTTATTTCTTTAATTCTACCAAATTTTCATTGATTCGGCGATAAATTGTAGTCAAGTCAAGCAAAGTTTCTTCAACAGCTGGTGTGAGTTGGTCTGCTGTCATACGCCATGACCAGTTTCCACCAAGAGTAGACGGGAAGTTCATACGAGCTGACTCATCTAGTTCTAGCAAGTCTTGCATGGTTGCAATAGCCATGAAGCTAACAGATGAAAAGACTGTGCGAAGCATTGCGTGTGGCACTGTTTCGTACTCTTTACGGTTCGTGTAACGAGCCATGTATTCACGAGTTGGATCGTCGATCTCATTACGGTACCAACCAAGGACTGTATTGTTATCGTGTGTTCCTGTGTACATAACAGAATTAGCTGGCGCCAAGTGTGGGCTATCGATACTTTCGTCTTCTGGGTTGAAGGCGAATTGAAGAATCTTCATTCCTGGGAAGCCAGTGCGTTCACGCAACTCGATAACTTCATCTGTCATGAAACCAAGGTCTTCTGCGATGATGTTTAGCTCACCAAGCTCTTCCTTAACAGCTGCAAAAAGCTTATAGCCTGGGCCTTTCACCCATTTACCAGGTGCTGCTGTATCGGAACCAGCAGGAATTTCCCAGTAAGATTCGAAACCGCGGAAGTGGTCGATACGAACGATATCGTAGATCTTGAAGCTTTCGCGCAAGCGTTCAATCCACCATTTGTAACCGTCTTTGTCCATTGCTTCCCAGTCATAGATTGGGTTCCCCCAAAGCTGGCCAGTGGCAGAAAACTCATCTGGTGGGCATCCTGCGATGCAAGTTGCTTTACCATTGGCATCTGTCTTGAAGAGATGTGGATTTGCCCACATGTCGCTTGAATCTTCCGCTACATAGATAGGCATGTCCCCGACGATTTCGATGTGGTTATCGTTAGCGTAAGCTTTCAATTTCAACCATTGTTGGAAGAAGAAGTATTGAGTCACACGGTGGTAAACCAACTTATCTGCCAATTTCTCACGGTAGCTTTCAAGTGCTGAAGCTTTACGAGCACGAGCATCTGCATCTGGCCATTCTGTCCAAGCGAGATTGTCAAAATGCTCTTTGATCGCCATATACTCAGCGAAGAGTTCAAGCCATGATTGGTTGTCTTTAGCAAACTTCTCAAAATCTTTGACATCTCCCACTTCCAAGAAGCGTTTAACTGCTTTTTCTAAAAGCGGACGACGTGCATAATAAACCTTCGCATAATCAACTTCAGATGCATCGCTACCAAAGTCAACACCTTCAAGGTCACTAGCTTCGAGCAAGCCTTGCTCTACTAAGATATCAAGGTCGATAAAATGCGTATTTCCAGCAAAGGCCGAGAATGATTGGTATGGAGAATCTCCATAGCTTGTTGTCCCAAGAGGGAGGATTTCCCAGTAACGTTGCTTCGTACGAACCAAGAAATCAACGAAATCATAGGCAGTCTGACCAAATGATCCAATCCCGTATGCTCCTGGTAGAGAAGAGATGTGCATCAACACACCACTTTGACGTTTTTTCATAATAGCACCTCATGTGTTTGTTATAAAACGTTGCGCAATCAAGGCGCAAACGTTTGCGTTGAATTAAGTATAGCGCATTTCAAAGACAAATGCAAGCGTTTTTAAAAATTTTTTTGAATTATTTTTATCTGACTAAAACTTATTCCCACTGATATTTTACGAAATAAGCGAAAAAATTTTTAAAGATTTTCTGATTTAAGATAATTCATTCCGAACGTCTGCTATATTTTCTGAAAATTGGGCTAAATTAACGCAATCGTTTCCCTTGGTTTTCACAAAATAAGAAAATCAGCGTTTAGGATATTTTCTTCCTATTAAAGGTAATCATATCCACTTCCAAACCTTAAAAATTTTTTAAAATTTTTTCAAAAAAACCTTGCAACCGTTTTCTATTTGTGCTATACTAAGCTCATAGAGGAAAACGTTTGCGTTTCCCGAATAAATTATAACTGTTATTCTTTAGGAGGAATACACTATGTCATCTAAATTCATGAAGAGCGCTGCTGTGCTCGGAACTGCTACTCTAGCTAGCTTACTTTTGGTAGCTTGCGGAAGCAAAACTGCTGATAAAGCAGCTGATACTAGCTCATCTGAAGCAAAAGAACTTACTTTCTACGTTGAAGACCAATACAAAGCCTACGCTGAAAAAGTTGCTGCAGCTTATGAAAAAGAATCAGGTACAAAAGTTAACATCAAATCAGGTGACCAACTTGGTGGACTTGACAAACTTTCTCTTGACAACCAATCAGGTCAAGCTGCTGACGTTATGATGGCACCATACGACCGCGTAGGTAGCCTTGGTACTGACGGACAACTTTCAGAAGTTAAATTGAGCGACGGCGCTAAAACAGATGATAAGACTAAATCTCTTGTAACAGCTGCTGACGGTAAAGTTTACGGTGCTCCTGCCGTTATCGAGTCACTTGTTATGTACTATAACAAAGATTTGCTTAAAGAAGCTCCTAAAACATTTGCTGATTTGGAAAACCTTGCTAAAGACAGCAAATACGCTTTCGCTGGTGAAGATGGCAAAACTACTGCATTCCTAGCCGACTGGACAAACTTCTACTACGCATACGGACTCCTTGCTGGTAACGGTGGTTACGTATTCGGACAAAACGGTAAAGATCCTAAAGACATCGGTCTTGCAAACGACGGTTCTATCACAGGTATCAACTACGCTAAATCTTGGTACGAAAAATGGCCTAAAGGGATGCAAGATACTGAAGGTGCTGCAAACTTGATCCAAACTCAATTCCAAGAAGGTAAAACAGCTGCTATCATCGACGGTCCTTGGAAAGCTCAAGCATTCAAAGATGCTAAAGTAAACTACGGTGTTGCTACTATTCCAACTCTTCCAAATGGTAAAGACTACACACCATTCGGTGGTGGTAAAGCTTGGATCATCCCATCAAGCACTAAGAACCTTGAAGCTGCACAAAAATTTGTAGACTTCCTTGTTTCAACTGAACAACAAAAAGCATTCTACGATGCAACTAACGAAATCCCAGCTAACACTGAAGCTCGTTCATACGCTGAAGGCAAAAAAGATGAGTTGACAACAGCCGTGATTGAACAGTTCAAGAACGCTCAACCAATGCCAAACATTTCTCAAATGTCAGCTGTTTGGGATCCAGCTAAAACAATGCTCTTTGACGCTGTAAGTGGTAAAAAAGATGCTAAGACAGCTGCTAACGATGCTGTTACATTGATCAAAGAAACAATCAAACAAAAATTTGGTGAATAATTGAATTCGTTACAAGGGGGGAGAATACAAATCCCCCTTTGATTTTATAAATTTACGAATGATTGCAGTTGCCTATCTAGTGATTGGAGACAAACTTCAATCTCGTATCCTATGAAAGGAGTATTCATGGAAAACCAACAACCTAGCAAAGCAGCCTTGCTTTCAGTGATTCCTGGGTTAGGACAGATTTACAATAAACAAAAGGCCAAAGGTTTTATCTTCCTTGGTGTCACTATCGTGTTTGTTCTTTATTTCCTAGCACTTGCAGCCCCTGAATTGCACAATTTGATCACTCTTGGTGACAAGCCAGGTCGTGATAATTCCCTCTTTATGCTGATTCGTGGTGCCTTCCATTTAATCTTTGTAGTCGTTTATGTGCTCTTTTATTTCTCAAATATTAAAGATGCACATACAATCGCAAAACGTATTAACAATGGAATTCCTGTCCCACGTACTTTTAAAGATATGATCAAAGGTATTTATGAGAATGGTTTCCCTTACCTCTTGATCATCCCATCTTACGTCGCTATGACATTTGCGATTATCTTCCCAGTTATCGTAACCTTGATGATTGCCTTTACCAACTATGACTTCCAACACTTGCCACCAAACAAATTGTTGGACTGGGTTGGTTTGACTAACTTTACAAACATCTGGAGCTTAAGTACCTTCCGTTCAGCCTTCGGTGCGGTTCTTTCTTGGACCATCATCTGGGCCTTGGCTGCTTCTACCTTGCAGATTGTCATTGGTATATTTACAGCAATCGTTGCCAACCAACCATTTATCAAAGGAAAACGTATCTTTGGTGTTATTTTCCTTCTTCCTTGGGCTGTTCCAGCCTTCATCACTATCTTGACATTCTCAAACATGTTTAACGATAGTGTCGGAGCGATCAACACTCAAGTATTGCCTATCTTGGCTAAGGTTCTTCCTTTCCTTGACGGTGCTCTTATCCCTTGGAAAACAGACCCAACTTGGACGAAGATTGCCTTGATTATGATGCAAGGTTGGCTAGGATTCCCATACATCTACGTTTTGACTTTGGGTATCTTGCAGTCGATTCCTAACGACCTCTACGAAGCGGCTTACATCGATGGTGCCAATGCTTGGCAAAAATTCCGCAACATCACTTTCCCTATGATTTTGGCTGTTGCAGCACCAACATTGATCAGCCAATACACCTTCAACTTTAACAACTTCTCTATCATATACCTCTTCAACGGCGGAGGTCCTGGTAGCGTTGGTGGTGGAGCCGGTTCAACTGATATCTTGATCTCATGGATTTATCGTTTGACAACAGGTACATCTCCTCAATACTCTATGGCGGCAGCTGTTACCTTGATCATCTCTATCATTGTCATCTCTATCTCTATGATCGCATTCAAGAAACTACACGCATTTGATATGGAGGATGTCTAAGATGAATAACTCAATCAAACTCAAACGTAGACTGACTCAAACCCTCACTTACCTCTACTTGATTGGTCTTTCAATCGTGATTATCTATCCACTTTTGATTACTATTATGTCAGCCTTTAAAGCAGGTAACGTCGCAGCCTTTAAACTAGATACTAACATCGACTTCAATTTTGATAACTTTAAAGGACTCTTTACTGAAACCTTATACGGTACTTGGTATCTCAATACCTTGATTATCGCCTTGATTACCATGGTTGTTCAAACAAGTATCATCGTACTTGCTGGTTATGCCTACAGCCGTTACAACTTCTTGGCTCGTAAACAAAGTTTGGTCTTCTTCTTGATCATCCAAATGGTACCAACAATGGCCGCTTTGACAGCCTTCTTCGTTATGGCCCTTATGTTGAATGCCCTTAACCATAGCTGGTTCCTCATCTTCCTATATGTCGGTGGTGGTATCCCAATGAACGCTTGGTTGATGAAAGGTTACTTTGACACCGTACCAATGTCTCTTGATGAATCAGCAAAACTAGATGGTGCAGGACACTTCCGTCGCTTCTGGCAAATTGTTCTCCCACTCGTTCGCCCAATGGTTGCAGTACAAGCGCTCTGGGCCTTCATGGGACCTTTCGGAGACTACATCCTCTCTAGTTTCTTGCTTCGTGAGAAAGAATACTTTACAGTTGCCGTTGGTCTACAGCCCTTTGTCAGCAATGTGAAAAACTTGAAGATTGCCTACTTCTCAGCAGGTGCTATCCTCATCGCGCTTCCAATCTGTATTCTCTTCTTCTTCTTACAAAAGAACTTTGTTTCAGGACTTACAAGTGGTGGCGACAAGGGATAATCTATCCCCGCCACCCTTTTTTCATTTTGGAGCTTGTTGCTAAAGCTACAAGATTGGACACCCTTCTACAAATCTTATTGAAACCCTCTTTCAATACATAATTGATTTCCTAGACTTGAAATAAAGTACATTTCTCTATATAATATTACTCATATAGAAAACACTTTTAGAAAGATGCCTATGCTTCCATATCCATTCTCGTATTTTACTAGTATCTGGGGATTTCGTAAGCCCCTGTCAAAACGTTTCGGACTCAACTGGTTTCAACTCCTCTTTACTAGCATTTTCCTCATCAGCTTGTCTATGATTCCAATTGCTATTCAAAACAGCTCACAGGAAACGTATCCATTGGATACGTTTATCGATAATGTCTACACGCCCCTGACAGATGAAGCCATCATGGACTTGTCAGAGAATGCACAAATCGTTGATGGAAAACTGAACTACTCAGGCACTAAGAATCAGCAGCCTTCTCTTTTGATTGGTCCAAGCCAAAGTAAAGAACTGCCAAAGGACTTACAACTTCATTTTGATACGGAAGAACTCGTTATCAGCAAGGAAAGTAAAGAGCTGACTCGTATTCGCTACCACGCCATTCAAACGGAGAGTTTCCAGAGTAAGGAAAGTTTGACCCAGGCTATTTCTAAAGACTGGTACCAACAGAACCGTGTCTATATCAGTCTCTTTCTCGTCCTTGGTGCAAGCTTCCTCTTTGGATTGAATTTCTTCATTGTGTCTCTTGGGGCTAGCTTTCTCCTTTATATCACCAAAAAATCACGCCTCTTTTCATTTAGGAGCTTTAAAGAGTGCTACCATTTTATCTTGAACTGTTTAGGATTACCAACTTTGATTACACTTGTTTTGGGACTTTTCGGCCAAAATATGACAACCCTTATCACTGTACAGAACATTCTTTTTGTTCTTTATCTGGTCACTATTTTTTACAAGACACATTTCCGTGATCCAGATTATCATAAATAGGAGATTTTTATGCCCGTGACGATTAAAGATGTGGCTAAGGCTGCAGGTGTCTCACCTTCAACTGTTACCCGCGTCATTCAAAACAAATCAACGATTAGTGATGAAACCAAAAAACGAGTTCGCAAGACGATGAAGGAGCTCAACTACCATCCCAATCTCAATGCTCGTAGCTTGGTAAGTAGCTATACTCAAGTTATCGGTCTGGTGCTCCCTGACGACTCGGATGCCTTTTACCAAAATCCTTTCTTCCCATCAGTCCTACGGGGGATTGCCCAAGTCGCATCTGAGAACCACTATGCTATTCAGATCGCAACTGGTAAAGATGAGAAGGAGCGTCTCAATGCCATTTCTCAAATGGTCTATGGGAAACGTGTCGATGGTCTAATCTTCCTCTACGCTGAAGAAGAAGATCCTCTGGTCAAGCTAGTAGCCGATGAGCAGTTCCCTTTCCTCATTCTCGGAAAATCTACTTCACCCTTTATCCCTCTTGTTGATAATGACAATGTACAAGCTGGCTTTGATGCGACAGAGTATTTCATCAAAAAAGGATGCAAACGAATTGCCTTCATCGGGGGTACAAAGCGACTCTTCGTAACGCAAGATCGTCTAACTGGCTATGAGTCCGCACTCAAACAACACCAGCTTCCGATTGATACCAACTTAACCTACTTTGCGACCGAATTTCTAGAAGAAAAAGGTTATCAATTCAGCGAACTCCTGTTCAATCACGATCCACAGATTGACGCTATCATCACAACCGATAGTCTCCTCGCAGAAGGGGTTTGTGACTACATCAGTAAGCATCAGCTAAAGGTTCCTGTCTTGAGTTTCGACTCTGTCAATCCTCGACTTGACCTTGTAGCTTATGTGGATATCAATAGCCTGGAACTTGGGCGCGTTTCCTTTGAAACTATTCTTCAGATCATCAACGATGCTAAAAACAATAAACAGATTTGTTACCGCCAGTTGATTGGACACAAAATTATCGAAAAATAAAGACCAGCCCCAAGGCTGGTCTTTTGAGTATTATTAATTGTCTGTTTCTACGAATCGTCCTAGGATGTGGACATTCTCAGATACAGAGACAAAGGCTGTCGGATCGACCTGTTTCATGATGTGTTTAAAATCATTAAACTCTGCTCGCGTGATAACCGTAATCAAGACTGCTTTTCTCTCATGATTATAGGTTCCTTCTGCATCGTGGATCATGGTTGCTCCGCGGTGCAATTTTTTATGGATTTTTGCGATTACCTTGTCAGGATTATTGGTCACAATCATGGCCTGCATGCGTTTTTGCTTGGTAAAGACCGCATCTGTCACACGGCTCGATACAAAGATGGTAATCATAGAGTAGAGGGCGTATTTCCAACCAAAGGTTAGACCTGCTATCAGCATGATGGTTCCATTTACCAGGAAAGAAATGCTACCGACATTCTTACCTGTCTTCTTACGAATGGTCAGACTGACGATATCTGTACCTCCGCTAGAAATATTGTTACGGAGTGCAAAACCAATCCCTAAGCCCATGACAACACCCCCAAAAAGGGCATTGATAATGGGATCCTCTGTCAAAGTCACAACTGGTACAAGCTGGATAAAGAGGGAACTCATGGATACTGTAATAAAAGTAAAGACCGTAAATTTATGTCCAATCTGATACCAAGCTAAAATCATCAACGGAAAATTGATAGCATAAAAGGTTAGCGATATTGGAATGTAAAAGCCAAACCAGTGATGACTCAAGGCAGAGATAATCTGTGCCAGACCTGTCGTACCACTGGAGTAAACGTGTCCTGGTTGAAAAAAGAAATTGACTGCTACTGCTGACAAAAAGCCATAAACCAGAGAAGCCGATACTTTCTCATCGTATTTTTCCCGAGAGATACTTTGTAAAACTCGTAAGATTTTTATCTGATAAGCAAAGCGGCGCAGATAATAGCGCCACCGCTTAATTCGTTTTGCTTGTTTCATCTTCTTCTACTTGTAAGCTGAGTTCCTCTAGTTGTTTGAGAGCGACTGTTGATGGAGCTTGAGTCATTGGGTCTGTTGCCTTATTGTTCTTAGGAAAGGCAATGACTTCACGGATATTCTCTTCTCCTGCAAGCAACATGACAAAACGGTCAAGTCCAATAGCCAAACCACCGTGTGGTGGGAAACCATAGTCCATGGCTTCAAGAAGGAAGCCAAACTGGTCATTGGCTTCTTCAGCTGAGAAACCAAGAGCCTTGAACATGCGTTCTTGAAGGTCTTTTTGATTGATACGAAGACTACCACCACCAAGCTCATAACCATTCAAGACGATATCGTAAGCAATGGCACGAACCTTAGCCAAATCACCTTCTAATTCGTGAGCTGTTTCTTCCTGTGGAAGGGTAAATGGATGGTGGGCGCTCATGTAGCGACCTTCTTCTTCAGACCATTCAAACATTGGCCAATCAACCACCCAAAGGAAATTGAATTTATCGTTATCAATCAAGTCAAGCTCTTTGGCGATACGGCCACGAAGGGCACCAAGGGTTGCATTGGCTACTTCAAGCGTATCCGCCACAAAGAGAACCAAGTCCTTATCTTCAAGACCAAGTACTGCAGTCAATTCTGCTTGAATGCCAGTCAAGAACTTGGCAACTGGTCCGTTTAATTCTCCATCAACCACCTTGACCCAAGCAAGACCTTTGGCACCATATTGTTTGGCTACTTCAGTCATCTTGTCAATGTCTTTACGTGAGTAGTTATCTGCTGCTCCTTTGACCACAATGGCTTTAACGGCAGGTGCTTCTGAAAAGACTTTGAAATCAACACCCTTGACAACTTCTGTCAAGTCCTGAAGCAACATATCAAAACGAGTATCTGGCTTATCAGAACCATAGAGAGACATCGCGTCATCATACTTCATACGAGGGAATGGAAGCGTCACGTCAATGCCTTTGGTTTCTTTCATCACGCGCGCAATCAATCCTTCTGTAATATCTTGGATTTCTTGCTCCGTAAGGAAGGATGTTTCCAAGTCGACCTGGGTAAACTCAGGCTGACGGTCACCACGCAAGTCCTCATCACGGAAGCATTTGACGATTTGGTAATAGCGGTCGAAACCAGCATTCATCAAAAGTTGCTTGGTAATCTGTGGACTTTGAGGAAGAGCGTAGAAATGCCCTTTATTAACACGAGACGGCACCAAATAGTCACGCGCCCCTTCTGGCGTTGACTTCGAAAGGAATGGCGTCTCCACATCGATAAATTCCAACTCATCCAAGTAGTTACGGATAGAGTGGGTCACTTTAGCACGAAGTTTGAGATTTTCTAACATCTCTGGACGACGAAGGTCAAGGTAACGGTAACGCAAACGCGTATCGTCATTGGCCTCAATACCATCTTTAATCTCAAAAGGTGTTGTTTTGGCTGTATTCAACACTGTCAAAGCTGTCACGTTCAACTCAACCGCACCAGTCGGCAACTTATCATTGGCTTGCTCACGCGCTACGACTTGTCCAGTCACCTCAATGACAAATTCGCTACGAAGGCTTTCAGCTGTTGCCATGACCTCTGCAGATACTTTTTCAGGGTTGATAACCAACTGCATAATCCCTTCACGGTCACGAAGGTCGATAAAGATCAAACCACCCAAGTCACGACGACGGCTAACCCATCCTTTCAAGGTAATTTCTTGTCCGATATGTTCCTCAAGAACACGACCAGCATACATACTACGTTTCATTGTTTCTCTCCTCTTTTATTCTGTTACTATTTTACCATAAAAGCGTAAGCACTTCATGAAAATCAGCAGAAAAGTTTGATTGTCTTTAGAAATCAAAACAAACAGACAAAAAATCCGATGAAAACGTCATCGGATTCTCTGATTATGATTCTTAACCTTTTTTACGCTTTTCAGCAATCTCAGCTGCCTTTTTAGGTAGAACAATCTCCGTCGCATAAGCCGAAGCAAAACGCAAGACACCTGCAATAGGCGCAAAGACAACTGCTAGATAGTTGTAAAAGAAGTCGCCTTTAAAGGCATAGGCAAGTGCCCCGATGATAAAGAAGAGAACGACCGCCTGTATCACTGCTAATAAAATTACTCGTTTCATGTGACCTCCTGACTCTATTATAACATGAGTATCATCAAAAAGCCGATTAAATTATTCAAAGCGTGTAAAGAAATGCTATAAAGAAGGCCTTTTCGGCTTACATAAGCCAAACCCAAACTCAATCCCAGACTAGCATAGACTAAAAACTGTTGCAAAGTCCCTGGAAAATGAATCAAGGCAAAAAGCACACTCGATACGAGGAGAAACAGAGCTGTCTGTTTGCCGTTGTTCTGCTTAGGAAAGAGATAGCGCGCTAACATCCCTCTAAAGATGAGTTCTTCCGTCAGAGGAGCAAAGACTACCACCATAAAGAAACCAAAGACAGGCTGTGCGACTGTCAGTTGAGATACGATTTGTTGATTGACTGACGGATCTTCTGGCAAAAAGAACTGGGCTGTAATCGCCACTAGCAAAACCAGAGTAGGCAACCAGATATAACGATTAAAAGCTGTCGTCTGGATGCTAACTTTTTCTGTCTGATACCATCTGTAAACTCCATAAACATAGGCCCCTGACAGGGCGATATAAAGTGGTAAGACTCCAAAGATTGGAGCCCCTAGTCCAAGAGCTGATAACGCCATACTCTGAACCAGACCATAGCCAAAGAAAAAGGATAGAACAGCTAGAAGAAACCAGCCAAGATTTTTAAGTAAGTTCATATAGGCCTCCTACTTTCCTTTATAACTATTTTTCAATACGAAGAGACTAGCTAATCCTAGCAAAAGGACCCATGCTAGCAAAAGACCAAGACTTCTCAAAGATAACTCTCCACCACCTGCTTTTAACAGACTTACCAATGGACCAATGAAAGAATAGTCCAACAGTTTTTGCGCAGTTGCATTTTGAACAGCAAGAGTGGGCAAGAAAGAGAAGGTCAGCATAGGAAAAATACTATACACTTGCGCCTTAGACTGAGTATCTGATACTGCACCGATAAGAATGTTAAGAAAGATAATGCTGATAGTTGCCAGAAGCAGATAGAGACCATAGGTAAGAAAGTAGTTTGTCAAATCAACTTTAAGATATAGAGGGAGAACAACCATCGAAAAAAGCACCACGAGAAGAGGAAGGGCCATCATGCTCAGAGTATACTCCGTTGCTGTCACACCACTTAGTATGAGTGATTTAAGATTGCGTTTTTCCTTATCCTCAGCCATCATAATCGATACCATATAACCACTTCCCATACTCAAGACCATCGTCAAACTCGTAGAGAGGAGAAACATAGTCAGTTCTCCACCCTTGTTTAAGAATTCATTATACAGGATAGCAATACCAAAGGGCATTAATAAAGTCGCTAACAAGGTTGAATTGCTAATAAGAACTTGCAACCTTAACCAAAGAAGGGCATTTAATTTTCTAAACATCTAACTTTTCTCCTGTCAATCTAATAAAGATTTCTTCTAAAGTCGGTTCACAAGAATGAACAGCTATTAGATTTGTCGTATTCAAATGGGGCAATTCTTCAAAAGGAATCACTTGCTCGCGTCCATCTTGGTAGCGTAAACGGACCTTTTTATCCACATGGTATTTCTGGATAATCTCTTGTGGGCTACCATACTCAATCAAGTTCCCCTTATTTAAAAGAGAGAGTCGATCGCAAAGCAAGGTTGCTTCATTCATATCGTGGGTTGTTAAAAAGATCGTTGTACCAGCCTGCTTCAGTTCCTGTAAAAGAGCATGAATCGATTTTGAGGTGGTAGGATCAAGACCACTTGTTGGCTCATCCAGAAAGAGGATTTTGGGAGCATTTAGAAGAGCACGAGCCAAGAACATCCGTTGTTTCATACCTGTGGATAGTTTTTCTGCGATAAGGTTTTTGGCATCTGATAACCCAACTTGATCAAGTACTGTATCTACTCTAGAAGCTTTAAGACCATATAATTTTGCATAAATGAGCAGATTTTTATAGAGGCTCATCTTTTCATAAAAACCACTGGTATCACTAACAATCCCGATTTGTTCCAAATCATTTGAAGTCAAATTTCGAGAGGACTTCCCTAGGAGAACGGTCTCACCCTGATCTGCAGCTAACTGACCCGTCAAAACATTGATCATAGTTGTTTTACCTGAACCTGAAGGTCCTAGGAAGCCAAAAATTTCACCTTCTTGAATCTCAAAAGAAATCTGATGCAGAGCTTTCTTGCCTCCAAAACTTTTGCTTACATTTTCAACACGAATCATAGGAACTCCTTTTACTTAAAGTAACGTTTTGTTTTGCGTAGCTGGTCAATATTGATATAAAGATGGATTACAATTAGGATAAGCAAGGCAACCAGCTGGGTTTCTTGCAGGATGGTTGATAGTACAAATAGTAGAATGTAAAGCGCAGGGAGTATGATTTGATTCAACCTAAATAGGGTCAAATAAGCATTCTCCATTTCTGCCTGCTTCTCTCCTTCATCATAACTGTTTAGAAAAGACAAAACTTCTTTTGGAGTCGAGAAAATAGATAGTTTATACTGGCGAATGAGAAAAATTGTTCGCACACAATAATTTGCAACAGCAAAAGAAAAGAACATTAAAACAAGTGAAAAGATGAAAAGATAGACATTCTCAATTACTGGAGAAGTGACAATTACTAAACAGCAAAGCATCGCAATCATCAAAATGTTCGAAGCAACTGTTCCATAGTCCAAGAAGCGATAAGCACTCACATATGCCTTTTCATTAGCTTCTTCCTCTTCTACTGTTTGGTAAATCACGTAAGCTTCACGACCCTTTCGAAGGTAGTACACAGCTAAAGCGAGAGATATTACTCCAACAATTGCAATAAGACCGAAAGAAGTATATAAAACTTGTTCGATTTGAATCTGATTGAATAGTCCTCTTAGAGCGAGACTAAGCATTCCCAGAAAGAAACCTAAAACCCCTGCTCCGATTCCAATCCATTTATGTTTGTGTTTCATTCCTCATCCTCCTCTATACGAAATACCGACTCGACTGGTTCATTGAATATCTGTGAAATCTTCAGGGCGATCACAACTGACGGGGTGTATTCGTCCCGTTCTAGTAGGCTAATGGTCTGTCTGGAAACTCCTGCTAGCTTGGCCAGTTCGGTCTGATTGAGACCATCGCGAGCCCGAAGCTCTTTTAAACGATTTTTTAGCATTCCCTTCTCCTTTATTCTTAACTTGCTTACATTGTAACACATCTTTTTCTTTTTGACAAGTATACTTGTCAAAAAGTTTATGATTTTTGTCATTTTGTAAAAGAAACTGGTCGGGAGTAAGATCCCGACCAGTTTATCTGTCATTAAAAGCCTAATTTTTCAAAGATTTCTGAGAAATTTTGATTGATAGCATCAAGTGACACTTGAACTTCTTCTCGGGTTTGGTTGTTCTTGACTGTCACTTGTCCGCTTTCGACTTCACTCTCTCCTAGGGTGATGAGGGTCTTAGCCGCAAAGACATCGGCTGACTTGAACTGAGCTTTGAGTTTACGGTTGAGGTAATCACGCTCTGCTTTGAATCCTTGTTGGCGAAGAGCCTGTACCAACTCCAAGGCCTTGACATTTGCGTCTTCACCCAAGACTGCGATATAGACATCTAGAGCGTTCTCGATAGGAAGGGCCACACCTTGTTTTTCAAGGATGAGGAGCAGACGCTCTACACCAAGTCCAAAACCAAATCCAGCAGTCTCAGGGCCACCAAAGTAGGAAACCAAGCCATCGTAGCGACCTCCTGCACAGACTGTCAAGTCATTGCCCTCGATTTCAGTGATAAACTCGAAAATCGTGTGGTTGTAGTAGTCCAGACCACGCACCATATTGGTATCGATGATATAGTCTACACCCAGATTTTCCAACATCTGACGCACAGCATCAAAATGAGCTTGACTTTCTTCATCAAGGAAGTCCAAGATAGACGGCGCATTCTCCACAGCTACCTTGTCTTCTTTCTCCTTAGAGTCCAAGACACGAAGAGGATTTTCCTCCAAGCGACGTTGGCTATCCTTAGACAAGGTCTCCTTGAGCGGTGTCAAATAATCAATCAAGGCTTGACGGTAAGCCGCACGGCTCTCAGGATTTCCAAGAGTGTTGAGGTGTAGTTTGACACCTTGGATGCCGATTTCTTTCAAGAAATGAGCTGCCATAGCGATGGTTTCCACATCGGTAGCTGGATTGCTAGAGCCAAAACACTCAACACCGATCTGGTGGAACTGGCGCAAACGACCTGCTTGCGGGCGCTCATAACGAAACATAGGTCCCATGTAATAGAACTTACTTGGCTTTTGCACTTCAGGAGCAAAGAGTTTATTTTCCACATAGGAACGGACAACGGGCGCAGTTCCTTCTGGACGAAGAGTGATATGGCGGTCACCCTTGTCATAAAAATCGTACATTTCCTTGGTTACGATATCCGTTGTATCTCCGACAGAGCGACTGATGACCTCGTAATGCTCAAAAATAGGCGTACGCACTTCCGCATAGTTATAGCGCTTGAAAATTTCACGGGCAAAGCCCTCAACGTACTGCCACTTGGCAGATTCAGCAGGTAAAATATCCTGCGTTCCTTTTGGTTTTTGTAATTTCATAGGGAATCCTCTTTAAACTTAATAGTCTTATTTTACCATAAATAGAGGGATTAAAACAGTGAGAGTAGAAAATCTCAAGAGAGTCTTTTCAGAAAATTCATCAAAAACTTGCCAAATTGTCAGAATTATGAGAAAATAGGGGATATTTATCACGTGGAGGGACTGTTATGAGAGACGATATCAAAATCAATGACCGCGCTTTGGCCTTACAAGACCAAATTATCGAAAAACTAGAGAAAGTTTTTGATACAGATGTGGAATTGGATGTTTACAATCTGGGCTTGATTTATGAAATCAATCTGGACGAAACAGGTCTCTGCAAGATTGTCATGACTTTCACTGATACTGCCTGCGATTGCGCCGAAAGCCTGCCTATCGAAATCGTCGCAGGTCTGAAACAAATCGAGGGTATCGAAGATGTCAAGGTTGAAGTTACCTGGTCGCCTGCCTGGAAGATCACACGAATCAGTCGCTACGGCCGTATTGCTCTTGGACTACCGCCTCGTTAATACTCTTCAAAAATCTCTTCAAACCACGCCAGCTTTATCTCCAACCTCAAAGCTGTGCTTTGAGCAACCTGCACCTAGCTTTCTAGTTTGCTCTTTGATTTTTATTGAGTATAAGCAGGCAAATCACTTTTGAAGATGAAAAGAAGCAAGCCGAAAATGGCTTGCTTTTTGAGTTTATTTTTTACCTGACTTGTCCATATTCCAGAAGTCTGTCACGGCTCCGCGTGAAGCAGATGATACGATATGGGCGTATTTACCAAGGACTCCACGGCTATAGAGTGGTGGCAAGGTTGTTTCTGCCTTGCGTTTTTCAAGTTCTTCTTCGGATACGGCCATGGAAATTTCTTTGGTATCTTGGTCAACTGTAACGATATCACCTGTACGGAGGTAGGCAATCGGTCCACCATCCTGAGCTTCAGGAGCGATATGTCCGACAACCAGACCATAAGTACCACCAGAGAAACGGCCATCTGTCAAGAGGGCAACCTTGTCTCCTTGACCTTTACCAACGATCATGGATGAAAGGGACAGCATCTCAGGCATACCAGGGCCACCCTTGGGTCCAACAAAACGGACAACGACTACATCGCCATCAACGATTTCATCTGTCAAGACAGCCTGGATAGCATCTTCTTCTGAGTCAAAGACCTTGGCTGGACCAACGTGACGACGAACTTTCACACCAGATACCTTGGCAACTGCACCATCAGGAGCAAGATTACCGTTCAGGATGATAAGCGGACCGTCTGCACGTTTAGGATTTTCAAGTGGCATGATGACTTTTTGACCTGGTGTGAGGTCTGCAAAGTCGGCCAAGTTTTCAGCGACTGTCTTACCAGTACATGTGATGCGGTCGCCATGAAGGAAACCATTCGCCAAGAGGTATTTCATAACCGCAGGCACACCACCGACTTCGTAGAGGTCTTGGAAGACATACTGACCAGATGGTTTCAAGTCGGCCAAGTGAGGCACACGTTCTTGGATTGTATTGAAGTCCTCAAGTGACAAGTCAACATTAGCCGCATGGGCAATGGCAAGCAAGTGAAGAGTAGCATTTGTAGAACCACCGAGAGCCATGGTTACAGTGATGGCATCTTCAAAGGCTTCACGAGTCAAGATATCGGATGGTTTGAGACCAAGCTCCAGCATCTTGACAACAGCACGTCCTGCTGCTTCGATATCTTCTTTCTTGTCAGCTGATTCAGCTGGGTGAGATGAAGACCCTGGCAAACTCATCCCTAGAACTTCGATAGCGGTCGCCATGGTATTAGCAGTATACATACCACCACAGCCACCAGGCCCAGGGCAGGCATTACATTCGAGACGTTTGACGTCTTCAGCCGTCATGTCACCATGGTTCCACTTACCGATACCTTCAAATACAGAAACCAAGTCGATGTCTTTACCATCCAGTTTTCCAGGGGCGATAGTACCACCGTAGGCGAAAATAGCTGGGATATTCATATTGGCAATGGCAATCATAGAACCAGGCATGTTCTTATCACAGCCACCGATAGCTACAAAGGCATCTACGTTGTGACCACCCATGGCAGCTTCGATAGAATCCGCGATGATATCACGTGACGTTAGGGAGAAGCGCATACCAGGCGTTCCCATGGCAATCCCATCTGCTACCGTAATGGTTCCAAATTGTACAGGCCAAGCACCAGCAGATTTGACACCTTCTTTAGCCAATTTCCCAAAGTCATGTAAGTGAATATTACACGGTGTGTTTTCTGCCCAGGTTGAAATGACCCCTACAATCGGTGTTTCAAAGTCTTTATCTGTCATACCAGTCGCACGCATCATAGCACGGTTTGGTGATTTTACCATACTGTCATAAATGCTACTGCGGTGACGTTTGTCTAATTCTGTCATTTGTTCCCTCCCATTTCAGTTTGTTCCATTATAGCACAATTTTCATATGAATAACAGAAGAAAATTTTTAAATTTTCAGACAATTCAACAGTGTACGATAAAAAAATACAACTTTTTTTGTCAAGTAACTTTACTTTACAAAAAAGTTTTGATATACTATTAAAGTTGATGAAAATCAAACCTAATTGAATTTATATCTTAAAAGGAGAAAAACGAAATGGCAGTACCTGCACGTCGCACATCAAAAGCGAAGAAAAATAAACGTCGTACTCACTACAAAGTAACAGCTCCATCTGTAAACTTTGACGAAACTACTGGAGATTACTCACGTTCTCACCGCGTATCACTTAAAGGATACTACAAAGGACGTAAGATCGCTAAAGCTGCATCAGCTGAATAATAGAAGGGAGATACCATGCGCGTAAATATTACACTTGAACACAAAGAATCTGGTGAACGCTTGTACCTTACTTCTAAAAACAAACGTAACACTCCAGACCGTCTTCAATTGAAGAAATACTCACCAAAACTTCGCAAACACGTTGTGTTTACCGAAGTGAAATAAGGGTTCACTACTCGTCAGTAGACTTTAGAAACCTTGATTTAAAGCAATTCTTGAATTTCGAAATTTCACTACATTGCGATATGAATCAATCGAATCACTACCTTTTTCACTACCTTTTATGAAATAAGAAACTGATTCGTTTATTTAAAAAGAAGAGGAACTTTAGTGTCAAGCTCCTCTTTTTTATTTGTTCTTTTACTTACAAATCGTAAGACCTGGTTTTGAAAGTATGGGTTTCAGTTGGACTAAAAATGGCGTAATATCAAGGCTTTTCAGAACGATATATACTTATTCATTTCATGAAATTTGAATCAATATTTTTTTAATAGGGGAATAGTTTAGTTCTGTAAAAATTAACTTCTACACCCACAAAGATTAATCTGATGGACTTTATAACAGTCCAAGCAAAAAAAGTAGAGAAAAAGGTAGAGATTGAAATAATAGTAGAAATTCAGCGATCACAGTTTCCCTCTCTATATTTTAATCACTCTGATAACTCTGTTTCCACCTTGTATTTTCGTTATACAGTTACTTAAATCTTGAGCGTACAAAAACTTACTCAAATTGACGAATAATAAAGATTGAATATTGTTAGTCTATGAATTATCCACCTGTTTTTCTAAATGGATTATTAAAACTGTATATTAAGCTCTAACTACTCAAAAATATTATTTTGAAAACTGATTTGTTACATTTTTCCGAATATCTCTTCTAAACTCTTTTCTATTTCTTTATGAACATAATCACTTAATGGTGTATTTCCACTAGAATTTCTTGAGAATAAAAGAGTTGAAAAATCACTACTACGACTAGAAACATCTTTAGGGACTCTGTTTAATGAGTGATAGCTTTGTAGTATTTCATCATATATTTTTTCATAACACTTACTTAAATCACCTAGCGATACTTCAATTAAATTTTTATCTCCGGAATATGCCACATGATAATAACCTATCCACGGATTTCTTTCATCATCCTTATAAGTGACCAGTAGTTTGTATGGCATATCTTGAATTTTCGAAAAATATCTATAAATATTTGGAAAGTTATATTTTACCATTTCCAAATAACTCGCCTCAGCGAAATTTAAAAATGTCTCAACTATTTTTATTTTTCTTTTTGTAGAATATAAGTTCATTACTAAGCCATTTGACTCTGAATATTCTCTATCACGATCAGGTATGACAAAACTTCTATAATCTACATCAGACTGCAGCAAAATAGTTATCAGTTTATTTAAACTAAACAGCTCTACTCCTTCAGAAGTAGTATAACTTGCAACCTCAGGACAATCTTGAAGGATTTCATCTATCCTTTTTCTAACATTTTTACTCATTAAAGATATTTCATCAATATCTTTAAGCCAAGGTAATTTATTTTTTATTTCTTTCAAAAGTTCACATAAAATATAATTACTTGCAGGTAATGATTTCTTTTCTAAAATAGTTTTCAGATTATCTTTAATAATATCTATTGCTATTTTTCTACCACTATCTCCTATAAGGCCTGATAATTCTAAGTTTGTACTACGCTGAACCATTTGAGTCGTTTTAAAAAAGATAGTAGCCTGATATTCTTGAATCGCTTGACTCAACAATTCAGCGCTGATAATTTTTACATCTGGAACGCCTTTGTCCACGATATCAAACCAATAATAAAGGGTGTTTTCTTCCATACCTCCAGCAATTCCTATTTTTGATTCCAATCTACAATTTTCCATGATAAATGGTTCAAATTGCTCTGATATAGAGGAGAAATAGTTTTCTACTATAAATTTATATGTTTTGAGAATCTCTGATAATATTCTTTCTACATTATCTTCCCTAGAGAAATCTGTAATCCCATTACTCCTCAATAAATCATTTTTAGAATTAACACATTCAACATAAAGAGGCAAGTTATGTTGTAGAATAAAATCTAAAAATTTATCCTGCTCTTCAATGGTTGAAAACAATCCAGAGATAAAAATGACTACTTCTCGCCATTCTTCATTATGGATAAGTTTTTCAAGAAGTTCTGTATCTGATGAAACTGTTAGGCTATTCGTAATATAGTATGCCGCACAAAACTCCTTAAATAACTTATGAGAAAAATTAATTCTATCTGAAATACTAAAAATTCCAAAATTTAAGAAATAATCAATTGTATTTCTTTTATTTGGTGTAGACACTGGATAAGAACTTATTATTTTATCTACTTCACTGTATGTAAAACTAGACCGATCAAAATGTTCGTAAGAAAATTTGCCAAAAAGATTTAATGTTTCATGTAGGGATAATTCTGAATAACTATTTTTGTAGCGATAATTGTTTTCGAAATACTCTGTAAAAATTTGGGTTCTATTGAGCAACTCCTTATTTTGTCTATTAGCCAGAACAGTTTTACCAATCTTATAAAATAAAGGATTTCTAAACAATTCAAGATATGCTTTAGGAAGATTACTATACCATCCAAGTCTAATTAAATCACTTTGAATCATACTATCAGCAAGATTCGTTAGAAAGAAATTCTTTTCTTCCCCAAGCTCATTCTTATAGCGATTATTTCGTGTGGTAAAAAAGAAAAAATTTTGTTTATATTGTGTCATTAATTGATTGACTTCAGAAAAAAATTTAAATCTCTTTCTCTCATCAATAATATCATCAATACCATCGAAGAACAGTGCTAATTGATTATTAGCGAATAGCTGATTAATAGCCTCTTTAGAATTTCCTTCACAGAAAGGCTCCATTTTCGATTGAATAATCTCGAATAATGTTCCTAAACCATCCACGTACTGCATTAACGGAACATATACAGGAATTAATTGATAATTAGAATATTGTGCACATAATTGATTTATCAGTTTAAAGGTTTCAAATGTTTTTCCAAATCCAGCTTCTCCTTTCAATACAACTTTATGGTATTGTAAAAGAGTATCTAATGAATCTTTTTCCTTACTACCTTCGGTATCCTGAAATAAACTACGTTCAAAATAGTTGGACTGATCAAATGAATCACCTAATGTTTCTAACAAGGTTTCAATATAGGAACGTATTCTAAAATTACCATTTACAACCTGTTTTAACATCGCATTATTATCATCCACAATAGCCGTTATGTGCTGCAACTGCCTGTCTATGCCTTCAATAATCTCTCTAATAGTCCGACACAGTGCCTGCGATTCAGGAGTCCCTATTTTATTAAGTTGTCTAAATATAATTTCAAAATATTTTTGAATAATATGCTTTAACTCAATATTATATAATTTATACTTAGGGTATTTTTCAACAAACAAATTCATGTAAAAATCTACTGATTGATTTATTGTTTTCGATTGTAAAACATCTTGGTTAAGAAAATTTTTTATTATTTTTTCAAGAACGTTCTGTTCAATTAAAAATCTATCAAAATCTAGATAATATATCCTATCTCCATATTTCTCTAATATCGAGACTTCGACTTCATTTTTTAGTTTTTTACTGAAAAGCTTCAGTCTTAACTTCCCAAATACTCCTCTAAAATAATTTCCTAGTTCTTCTATCAGTAAGTTTTCTATTAAAGAAATAACAAGCATACATAATCTCCTTCTATATTCGATAGTATTCCATGTAAGCATTATCCAATGCTTTTTTAATATCTCAATTTTATCTCTGATACTAGTATTTTTAGATTTTTGATGAAGATATAAATTATCAACAGCATTTGAAACAGTAGTTACTAAGCCAAGTGCCGATTAATGTTGTCCCATTTTCAACTGAAAATATCTCTTTTAATTCAAAATTTGCTCATTATAAAATTTACAATAAATCTCTCTTTAAGTTTCTTAGTTTCTCCTTTTTCCCATCTCTCTAGTTTTTTTAAATTGTGACTCTTTAAGAGTCTTTTTCAATCCTAGTTTGATTTAAATCCATCTTAGAGAGTTTGAAAACAGCTTGATATCAAAATTTGCCAGAGATCATCTGTTTTCTTTTTTTAGAAAATTTGAATAAATTTGATCGAAATATGGAAATTTCTCAATACTTTTTAACTTGTTTGTATGTATGTAATCATAATTTAGAATAATAAAGAAACTAACAAAATGAGAAGTTTATAATTTCTGTTATAGATAAAAAGGGAGCTCAATACATATTATATCCCTTTACTATTTATAGTGTTATTATAGCAAAAAACAATGGAATTTCCATTGTTTTTATATTCAAATTCAAAAGATTTTATTAACTTTCCGAAAAATTTATATTTTCCGGAAAAATATCGAAATTAAATCAAAACTAAAAATATCTCATACATTTGAACTGAACCCCAAAAGTTAGACAGAAAAAATCTAACTTTTGGGGTGCAGTTCATCAAAGGTGCTTTTCATTTTAAAAAACTTGTGGAAAAACTTCATCCCATATATCTACTAAGCTTTTCCCGTCAAATACTTTAGCTTCCATAGCTTCATCAATTGTATCAAACTGCTGACCTTCATAATCATAACCAACTACACATATACTCGATAAAAAGCAAGCACCTCGGCTATTATAATTAAATTCAAGATCTTTGTCTAAATATTTTTTAATTTCATCCTTTTTCATATAGGACCATCTCAACTAAAACAATCTCAACAAACAAGATTTTTTCCTTAGATTCTATTCCCACTACTAGCTTTCTATGATGCTGACGATTTCATCTTCAAAATATTCATAAAGAGTTCCATCAACATCTACCATCAAGGAGTCAATCTCCTCGTCATTGTCAGAGGCGTCACAATAGTCTTCTACAAATCCTCTAACTACCGAGCCATTTTTTAACGTGATAATTACATCTGTACGGTTAAATTTCCAGAGTTTCATTTAAATATCCCTTTCAATATTGGCTAATTGCTTGGCTTTTTCGTAGTAAGGTGTTAAGAATTCGATAAATCCTTGTTAGTCGCTTGAATCATGCTCTTCTAAATGCATCATTAGATCAAAGTCATTAATAGTTTTAAAAATTTCAGGATTTTCATTATCCCAAGTCTCGGCAAACTCTTCATCTTCTCCCAAGAGAGCGTTAAACGTAAAAGAAAAATCCCCAAAATTATCAATCTACCCACTGACTGCATGCTTAAACATGTCTAATACTTTTGACTATATTTCATTACCCAAACCCTCCTAATAAGAGCATTGTAGCATATTAAACTGCGTTTTAAAAGTTTAACAGATAAAATCTAATTTTGGGGTGCGATTCATTCATCAAGCGTGATTTTTATTTTAATAATACTGCACTACAATTCCATCCATGATTTCTATTAAAGTGTTATCGCCAATTTTTAAAGAAATCAGATCAATGAATGACGATACCTGATATTCTTTATCTCCAATCACCACTCTAATGTCATGAAAAGAATTAGGAAAAATCCCACATACTTGACCATTATAATCAAAAGAGGCGTCCCAACCATTGTCATATAAGGCTTGTAAATCATCTAATATCGCCATATAAACTAAATCCTTTTCCATAGTATTTTCTTTCAAATAAGGCAGATAAAAGCACCTAGATTGTTCTAAGTCCTATGAGATGGTTTTAATCGAGACAATCTCACTCTCAAAGAGAGAAATTTCAGTATCTTCATCTGGACTAGGATTGTCAATGAGGATAGTGATTTCATCTTGCTCATCATTGTCCATTTCGTCAACAAAGTCTATGACACGTCTCTTGATTATCTTGTCGCAATTAGTGACTACCTGAACTCTTGATCGTAGGCACCTCCAAAGCTGTTTACTCATTTATTTTCCTCTCTTCGTCGCTAGTTTCTCGATAGTTCTTATACTTTTTATAGTTAGTCGATAAAATCGCCTAGGTTGAACTAAGCCCTAACAATTTTGATTTCCTTGATAATATCTTCAGGATATGAGCAATCACCTATGACTAATTCGTCAGGACCATCTAAATCATAAGCGTCAAACCAATCAACCACCCAGCCCTTGATGGAAGTCCCATCTTCTAAAATAAGGCAAACATTTTTATCAACATATTCCCATAGTTTCATTGAGTTCCTTCTCTCTAACAGCGGAACAATATGACCCAATATTAGTTATTTACTAATGGCTTTTAGTTCCTGTTAAAAGCATTATAGCACACCTTGCTTGCTAAAGTACTACAGATACTCCATTAGAATAACTTACTACTTTGTTTTCTTGTAAACATATTGTATACTTAAATAAAGGAACTGGTTTGGCTCCCAATGATCTATTCTAGGTTGGTGCCTAAGTCAGTTCCTTTTGTCATCCCGACTATCATCAAAGGGTGGGCTTTAAATATTCTTGCGTCAATTAGTTTTTTAGTCTATAATTAAATTAACGGATAGAGGTTTTCCATCTCCCCTTGAAACAGTTCATTCTGCAGTAGGAGGTGGGACACCTCTATTTTTTATAATCGCTAACCTCCGATTATACTTGTACTAGAAATTTTTTTGAGTTATAATTAGCTTAAGGTAAAGGTGGTCTAACGCCCATGAAACAGCTTACTGTGGAGGCGGTGGGTCACCTTTATTTGATTTCAAAATCAAGAAGATGTATAATTAAGTCAAGAAAGAAGCATGGTTTTCCCGCCCAAAAGCTCTATAGCTGTGGGAGAGTCATGCTTCTTTTTTTCCTCTAAAAAGAGAACACAAAAAAAGCCGTCTCATTCTTTGAAACGGCTATGAAATCAATCTAGCAAATATCTAAGCAAACCCAGAAATCAACGTTTTAAGACAAAGCAAAAAGCCCACTGTTGTAGGCTTTCTGTAAGATATTTCTTAAAATTAAAGCATTTTGTTGTAGAATTCAACGACAAGTGCTTCGTTGATTTCTGGGTTGATTTCGTCGCGTTCTGGCAAGCGTGTCAATGAACCTTCCAATTTTTCAGCGTCGAATGATACGAATGCTGGACGTCCAAGAGTAGCTTCTACTGCTTCAAGGATTGCTGGAACTTTCAATGATTTTTCACGAACTGAGATCACTTGACCTGGAGTTACGCGGTATGATGGGATATCAACGCGTTTTCCGTCAACAAGGATGTGACCGTGGTTTACGAATTGACGAGCTTGACGACGAGTAGTCGCAAGACCAAGACGGTAAACAACGTTATCCAAACGACGTTCCAAAAGAAGCATGAAGTTGAAACCTAGGATTCCGCCTTTGATTTTTGTAGCTTGTACGAACAAGTTACGGAATTGTTTTTCACCTACACCGTAAGTGAAACGAAGTTTTTGTTTTTCAGCCAATTGCAAACCGTATTCTGACAATTTAGAACGGTTGTTTGGTCCGTGTTGTCCTGGTACGTAGTTACGACGTGCCAATTCTTTACCTGTACCTGTAAGTGAAAGGCCAAGGCGACGAGCTTGTTTCCAAGATGGTCCTGTATAACGTGACATATGTATGTCCTCCTGATATAAATAATATTTCGGTGGAAATAGTCACTTAGAAAGCCCTGATTCGTGCAGATGCCCTTCGCCTAAACAGCCAAGGTTACTTGTCATAAGACACCTGTTGACGAGCTTCATGCTTTCCTGCTGCTATTTCACACAAAGGCTATTGTACCATGAAAAGCTAGATTTGTAAAGGGATTTTACGCCTTTATTTCAAATTGAGGCTGAATGTAAACTTGCTTCCTAAGCCATACTGACTTTCTGCTGTGATTTCGCCACCAAGCTGATGAGCTAATTCTCTTGCAATCGCAAGTCCTAATCCATGTCCACCTGTCTTCATATTGCGCGAAGTTTCTACACGATAAAGTCGTTTGAAGATCTTTTCCAAATCTTCAGGAAGGATCCCCTGACCCTCGTCTTTCACACTGATTGTCAATTCTTGTTCTGTTAATTGGGCAAGAACCTCGATTCTGGTTCCTGGTTCTGAATATTTAAAGGCATTGTTTAACAAATTGACCAGAATGCGAGAGAGTTTGTCAGAATGGCTCTTGATTTTCGCCGACTCAGGTGATACTTGAATGTAAACATCCCGCTCCTCTTGTTCAATCTGGAGTTGAAATTCACTCATTGACTCAATCAGCAATTGATCTAAAAAGACCTCTTCGACTTCTTCATCAGCAGTATCTTGAGGTTGTGTATTGAGAGTCAAAACATCCAACTCCTCCACTAGCTTGTTTAGACGCTCAGTTTGTCGACCAATCGTGGTTAAGTAGTGGAGCCGCTCCTCTTCCTTGATCACTCCATCTAGAATTCCCTCCACAGTAACCTGAATGGAGGTAATGGGAGTTTTAATATCGTGAGAGAGCTGCGCAATCATCATTCTCTTTTCTTGCTCGCTCTCATCAAGTGATTGAAAGGTAGCCTGCAAATTGTGGGACATGTCATTAAAAGCCTGGCCCAGCTCTTGAAATTCTAATGGTCCCTTGGTTTCAATTTCTGTGCTGAAATCCTTGCTTGCTATATCCTGAGCTTGTTTTTTCAAATGTTTCAGAGAAGAGAACACAGGCGACAAAAGAAAGATGCTCACTGCAGCGCCAATGAAACTAGCAATCAAGGTCATTCCAACTAGAAAGTAAACTTCACTTTTCTCAATCAACATTCGTTGGACTGCCCAGAAAACGACCAAAATCGTTAGTAGAGTCGACACTAGATACCCCACTAAAATATAGTTTTTTAATTTCATTTTCTACCTCTTGGTCTTTCCATCTTATAGCCCAAACCCCAGACAGTTTTGATAGCAGGAGCATTTGAATTTGTATACTTGGTCAACTCTTGCCTCAAAGCATGGATATGAACATTGAGTGTATTGGTATCATCCACATAGTCCTCTTGCCATACCTTCTCGTAAAGTTCCGTCTTTGAAAAGACTCTCTCGGGATTGCTGGCTAATATCCATAGAAGTTCAAAGGATTTTACTGTCAATTCCAAAGGTTGATCCCCAATGCGAACCTCATGAGTCACATGGTTGATCACTAAGTCACCAAACTCGATCTGTTCTGTCTCTCCTCCACGGCTAAGGCGACGCAAGATATTATTCACTCTTAAAACCAATTCGCGTGGGCTAAAGGGTTTGACTATAAAATCATCTGCCCCCAAACTTAATCCATAAATCTTATCCTGTTCGCTTGTCTTAGCAGTTGTAAAGAGGAAGGGTTGATCCGGAGCGATATACTGAACTTCACTGATAAAATCATAACCATCCATATTGGGCATCATAATATCTGTGATAATGAGGTTGATAGATTTTTTTCTGAAAAGCTCTAATCCCTCCTTACCATCATGGGCGACCAAAACATCGTAACCTGCCTGTATAAGATAGCGGTTTTGAATATCTAGAATATCTATCTCATCATCAACCAGCAAAATTGTCTTTTTCATCTGACACTCCTTCGATAAAAACAGTGTTATACTTGCTTTAGTATAACACTATTTTCTCTAATGTTTAAATGATTTGAATCTTAATCTTCTCGTTTGGTTGTCAAACCCAAAAGTCCAACAAGACCTGCCAAGGCTAGACCAAAGATACCAAGGCCAGCTGTAGCCGTTTTAGCTTCCCCAGTATTTGGTAACATCGCTTTATCATCTTTTTTCATCATATTAGCCATTGGGCTAGAAGCTGGTTGATCTACTTTCATATCTGACATATGGTGATTTGTACCCATCATACCCTCAGTCGTACCTGTAGAGCCTGTTTCAGAAGGCTTCGTATTCATCTGACCTTGTTGAGATGGTGTTGACGCCATTTCTTTTCCACGAAGCTGAATCGTTACTTGACGAGTTGCGATAAGATTGGTCAAATCAGGTTTACCATCTTTAGAACCATACACTTTGACAGTAGCTTGGTAAGTGTGAGTGCCATTGGCACGAAGTTGGTCTAGAAGGGCTTGTCCTTCTTTGCCTGTCGTGTTGCCATTCAAATCCACTTCGTAGAAATATTGGCCTTTAGCCAAGCCTTCAAGTGGCAATAGCGCTGGGTTCTTCGCTGTTCCATTGTCAGACCATGGGGCTTTGTCGGAAGCTTTTAACAAGAGGCGAGTCAACATACCATCTCCACCAAAAGCTTCGTATGGAATAACTTGGTTGACACCGGCCAAGAAAGGTCCAGGAACCTTAGCCTTATCAAGGTAGCTAGCTGGAACATCAATCATGTCTTTGATATTGTTAACAACAGACTTTTTAACCTGATTTGGTGTGGTCAAGCCATTCAAATTAACAGTCAAATCTTTAGTCGCTACCAGATTAGTTAAGTCAGGCTTGCCATCTTTCGCACCGTACACCTTGATGGTAGCTTTATAGCTTTGCGTACCATTTTGTTTCAAGAGGTCAAGCAACTCTTTATCTGATTTTCCTTGGGTGCCTGCCAAGTCTACTTCGTAGAAGTAAAGGCCTTTGCCCAATTTCTCTACTGGTGGGAGAGCAGGATTTTTAGCTGAACCGTTGTCTGACCATGGGGCTTTATCTGAGGCTTTTAACAAGAGGCGAGTCAACATACCATCTCCACCAAAAGCTTCGTATGGAATGACTTGGTTGACACCAGCTGTAAATGGACCTGGGAAATTAGCTCTATCCAAGTAAGAAGCTGGGACATCTACTGTATCTTTGGTGTTGTCGGCCACACCTTTTTGCACTTCAGCTGGTGTGGTCAAGCCATTCAAATTAACAGTCAAATCTTTAGTCGCTACCAGATTAGTTAAGTCAGGCTTGCCGTCTTTTGCACCGTACACCTTGATAGTAGCTTTATAGCTTTGCGTACCATTTTGTTTCAAGAGGTCAAGCAGCTCTTTATCTGATTTTCCTTGGGTGCCTGCCAAGTCTACTTCGTAGAAGTAAAGACCTTTGCCCAATTTCTCTACTGGTGGGAGAGCAGAATTTTTAGCTGATCCGTTGTCTGACCATGGGGCCTTATCAGAGGCTTTCAAGATAAGGCGAGTCAACATGCCGTCACCAGCGAAGAATTCATATGGAATAACTTGGTTGACACCAGCTGTAAATGGTCCTGGGAAATTAGCTCTATCCAAGTAAGTAGCTGGGACGTCTACTGTGTCTTTAGTATTGTCGGCTACGCCTTTTTGGACTTCAGCTGGGGTAGTCAAGCCATTCAAATTGACAGTCAAATCTTTAGTCGCTACAAGATTAGTCAAGTCAGGTTTGCCGTCTTTTGCACCGTACACTTTAATTGTAGCTTTATAGCTTTGAGTGCCATTTTGTTTCAACAAGTCTAACAAATCTTTATCAGATTTACCTTGAGTACCTGCCAAATCTACTTCGTAGAAGTAGAGGCCTTTGCCCAATTTTTCTACTGGTGGAAGGGCAGGATTTTTAGCTGAACCGTTGTCTGACCATGGAGCCTTATCAGATGCTTTCAAGATAAGGCGAGTCAACATACCATCTCCACCAAAAGCTTCGTATGGAATGACTTGGTTGACACCAGCTGTAAATGGACCTGGGAAATTGGCTCTATCCAAGTAAGAAGCTGGGACATCTACTGTATCTTTGGTGTTGTCGGCCACACCTTTTTGCACTTCAGCTGGGGTGGTCGCTGGTTGCGCTTCACTGGCTTCACGGTCTTGTCCAGAAACTGTAGACTCAGGACTTTCCACAGGTTTAACTGCATCTTCTGTTTGTTTCTTAGAGTCAGGTTGTGCTTGCACTTCTTCTTTTGGTGCTACTACCGGCTCTTTAGCAGTTGCGTCCGCTTTTTCTGAAGAGCTTGTCGTATCCACACTTGCTTTAGGTGTTGGAATAGACCGTTCTGAAGGAAGAGCTACATCGACTGCTTTTTTGAGAACCTCTGCTGGTAAGTCGCTCTTTTCACTCACCGAAGTTGCGTCTGGCACGACTTGGGCAGGAGTTGGATTGACGACATCAGCACGCGCAGAACTTGGTTGACCAACTAGGACAAAGAAGCCACTGGCTACAACAACTGAAGCAACACCGACACTGAGACGGCGAATAGACCAACGAGTATATCTCTGATTTGGATTGAATTTCATAGGATTCTCCTTAGAGCTTTTTATTTGATGGCTCTAGTATAATCTCCTAAAATTAAAAAGGATTAAGAAAAAGTTAAAATTTTTCTTAAATCCCTCTTATAAAATACTTATATTGATTCATTAATCATTGAGGAAGAAAACAACCCTTCCTCTCCTACTCACTAAGCTCTGTTAGAGTATCCAAATGTTGGTTATTAATCACCGCCATGATATAGGCGCCTGACCGTAAAAGGTCATCGGGACCGAATTGAACATCTAGAGGAGAATTTTCATAGTCACGAAATCCAAGTACATTGAGATTGTATCGCCCACGTAAATCTAGCTGGCTAAGGCTTTTCCCCCCCCAAGATTGGGGGATTCTCATCTCGACAATTGAAACATTCTTGTCCAACTGAAAGACATCTACGCTGTTATGAAAGAGAATTCTCTGCGCTAACGAACGTCCCATTTCAAATTCCGGTGAGATGACCGAGTCCGCACCAATTTTCTCCAGTACCTTTTTGGCCATGTGACTTTTTACCTTGGCAATGACGGTCGGCACCCCTAGACTTTTACAGTGCATGACTGCAAGAACACTGGATTCTAGATTTTCCCCCGTTGCGACAACCACGGTATCGCAGGTGTCAATTCCAGCTGATAGAAGGAGTTCTTCATCCGTGATATCTCCAACAACCCCACGCGCCAGCACGGGTTCAAATTGATTAATGCGCTCCTCGTGGTCATCAATAGCAATGATATTCATATGATGCTTGGCAAGAGCAGCCAAAACACTACTCCCAAAAATTCCCAAACCTAAAATTCCAATTGTCCGATCTGACATCGTTTTTCCTTTCTTATCCGATAGTGATATCTGCTTTCATATAGTGAATCAAATCTTTCTTGTCTGGCTTATATTCTGCTAAGCTGACCAGTAGTGTCAAGGGGCCAATACGGCCAATAAACATCAGCAACATAACGATACTAAGGGCTAACTTACCTAACTCTGGTGTTAAATTTGCCGTTACCCCAACAGTAGCAAGTGCTGAAATGGTCTCAAACATGAGATAGATAAAGCGCGGATTTCCTTCTGCTGTTATCCCTAGTAAAATCAAGCCCAGTAAGAAAGTCAGCAAGAAGATAATAAAGACACTGAAAGATTTTTGCACGGTTCGAGGTTCAATAGTTCTCCGAGCCACATTGGCATGAGGCAAGCCCAATAGTTCACTACGAGCAAAGACCAACAAGACAAAGAAGGTCGTAATCTTGAGTCCCCCTGCTGTCCCTCCAGGTGCCCCGCCCAGAAACATCTGCAAAATGTAGATCAGTAAGGTAACTGGTCGAGCCTGGGTGTAGTCAATAGAGGCAAAACCTGCCGTTCTCATGCTGACAGTCTGAAAGAAACTGACCAGCAGTTTCTCTGGAGCGCTGAGATTTCCAATCGTCCCAGGATTACTCCACTCAATTAAGAGAGTCGATACTGTTCCAAAGAGCAAAATCCCCGCTGTTAAAAAGAGAACCAACTTGGTATGGAAACGTAGGCGCCGTTTTTTCTTTTTCCCAAACTGGGTCGCTAGGTCAAACCAGACCATAAATCCTAGCCCCCCCGTGATAATCAAACCTGCAATCACTAGATTGATCAAGGGATCCGTTTGAAAGGCTACCAAACTCGTACTTCCAAAATTATCAAATCCAGCATTACAGAAAGCGGAAACAGCCAAAAAGATAGAGGTTAACATCCCTCGACCCCAGCCAAATTCAGGAATGAAGCGGAAACTCAGGAGAAAGGCACCGAGCCCTTCTACCAGAAAAGTCGTCAAAAAGATCGAGCGGATGAAGTCCCTTAAGGACTGGGTTTCCCCATAACTAAAACTTTCTTGAATAGTCTCACGGCTACGAAGACTGAGCTTTTGTTTCCCTTGGATATAAAAGATTCCAATAAAGGTCATAAGCCCCAATCCACCGATCTGGATCAACAGCATGCAAATCAACTGGCCCCAGATATTGTAAGTAGAGGCCACCGGCTGGGTGAAGAGCCCTGTCACACAGACCATGGACACAGTCGTAAAGAGATGGTCAAAGTAGGTCGCTTGTGATGTTGCTGCTTGAACCAAGGGTAGGCTTAAAAGGAGAGAACCCAAGAAGATTACTAGGGCAAAACTTAAAAAGATGCGACGAGCTGGTGATAATCGAACTAGCGTCGTCTTTATTTTTTCAAAAAATGATTTGAATACCATAGCTACATTGTACCATAAAAACAGTAAGAGTACTCACATGTGGTGCACAATAGCAAGACAGAGTTCAAGCGCCTTATCAAAAGCTTCTGAACCCCAGTCACGACTGTCGTAGTTATCTAGATCCGCCAAGGAATCTGCAGTAAAGAGCAGTTCTCCCCAGACAACCCTACGTAACTGAGCTACTGCCGCAAGAGCAGAGCACTCCATCTCCACAACATCACAGCCTTCTTCCTTGCGATAGGCAACCTTTTCAGTCGTCTCTCGGTAAAAACCATCTGTCGTCCAGGTCATAACTTCCTCATAAGGAATGCCTCTTTGTTCCAAGACTTGCTCAATGGCAGAGATAGCCTCAATCTGTATCTCCATATAACGAGAAGATGCTACATAATGGTAGCTAGTCCCCTCATCTCGCAGAGCGCAAATAGGGATGAGAAAGGCATTCTCCTCTATATCGGCTAGGACGCCACAGGTACCAGTAGAGATGATTTGCTCCACACCATAGCCAATTAACCAATCCATAAACTGGGCCGCTGGGGCAGAGCCCACGGGCGCCTGGGCCAGACAGATCTCCTCGCCCTTGTAGTTGAGGACATAGACTGGATAAGTCTTGGTGGCCGAAACGAACTCACCAACACAGTCCGCCCCTACTTCCTTAGCATAGCGGTCAACCTCCTCCTCCAAAAACGCATAGATACACTTCTTTGGTAACTTTAAATCTAGCCCCTCATGTGTTGGCATAAGGACCGCCTGGGGATTGTCATCAAACTCTAAAATGGGAATCGCATGCTTCTGAATCATAGCTCACCTCCTCTAATTTTGTACTATTGTATCAAAAGCTGACGGAGTGTCAAGGAGTCGACTTTAGCAATCCAGAAATCTCCTCTTCTATACACTTGAGAAATCGTTGCACCGCTGGAGAAGTCGGCTTCTGTTTTGGCAAAGTGATTGAGGACTTATAAAAACATATCAAATCCAATAACAAAAAGACATGAATCTGAAATAAGCAGAACATGTCTTTTTTAGCTTGTTTGAAAGTTAAGTAAATAAACCTTAGTTCTTCTAGAACTCCCTTATTTCCACAAACCACCTAAAATCTGTTTTTCTAATAAGTCTAAGTCTTCCTCTTTTATTTCTCCATTGTCGCTAACGATATAAAGCTGAGCGAAGTAAGCCAACAATGGACCAACACCAATACGAACCATTTGAGGAATCGTTAACTCTGGATTTACACGTGGATCTGCTAGCAATTCCTTATGAAGCACTCGAAGTTTATCTTGAATAGCATTCCAGATAAAAATCTGTTCATTTTTTAGTTTTTTATTTGAAAAACTCTCTTGCAGAATGATTTTCATCAAAGCACGATTTTTTTTGAGATAGCTCATACGATTGTGGACGAGATAACGAACCCTCTCTTCTGTCGTTTCAAAAGCTAAGAGTTCCTCAAAAAAACTACCGAAAATGCCTGGGACTACAGGATGTAAAATAGCCGTCAGTAGATCATCCTTCGTCTTAAAATACTTAAACAAAGTTGCCTGGCTTAGTCCAGCACGCTCAGCTATGTGAAGAGTTGAGGTCCCATGGTAACTCCTGGTTGATATGAGATCCACTGCTGCCTGCATGATTTTTTTCTTTCCTTGAGGGTAATTCGCTTCTTCTAAGTAATCTTCAAACGATTCAAAAACAGTCTTATCCATCTAATCTTCACACCTTTTTAGCATTATTTATGTTGATTTCTAAACTTTACGATAACGACGTAATCCAACAATATTGAGAATTGTTAAAATGATCAAGAAAATCATTAAAACACCAAGATTTGGCAAAATATCACCAAGATTGTGTCCGTAAAGAATAATCTGGCTTATTGCATCACCAGAATAGGTTAATGGCAAAAATTTCCCCACAGTTAGAGCCCATTCTCCCATGGATGACAATGGAATAATTCCTGAGAAAAAAAGTTGGGGCATAATCACGAGAGGAATAAATTGCATCATTTGGAATTCTGATTTTGCTAGAGTAGACAAGAGAATTCCAAAAGCTAGTGCTACAAGAGCCAGTACCACATTAACTATTATAACATTTAAAATACTTCCTACAACTTCTACATCTAGTAGCCAAATTGCTGCTAAAACGACAACTGCCGTTTGAAAAATCGCAATAATACCGTAAGACAACATATAGCCATAGACGATTTCAGATCGTTTCACTGGTGTTGCTAACAAACGTTCTAGTGTTCCACTGGTGCGCTCTTTCAAAAGCGCCATACCTGAAATCAAAAAGACAAAGAAGAAAACTACAAAACCTATCAAAACCGGAATCATACTGGTAAAGAAGCTTGTATTTTCATCTCCATACTGGTAAGACTCCTTGATTTCTGGTGTTTTTGCGTCCGAGTCCAATTGTGGAAGAGCTTGTTTAACACGAGATACTAACTGATCGGTGCCTTCACTGGCGATACTTGTCCGTAACACTTGTCGTATCATAGATGTTTTGGAGGCGTCTGTGTTTGCGTAGTCGACCTGGTACTCACCGTTTTTATAAGAAATCACAGCATCGACTTTTTCATTTGCTAGCGCTTCTTTGGCTTGATCTAAGTCTTGATAAGTCTCGACGTCCACATGATCGAGCTCATCCATTTTCGTTACCAAACCAGTTGGTAGATCCTGTGTTGCTAACTTGACATTCACGGTTGTACTAGCTGAAAACATGAGGTTCATCAACCACATGATAAAAACAGGTGCTATAAACATCAGGGCTAGAGTTCGTTTGTCACGAAGCAATTCTTTGATAACTTTTTTAGCAATAGCAATGGTTCTCATTTTACTCACCTTCTGCTTTTAAAAATACTTCTTCAATACTTGAAACTTGATAACTTTCTTTTAAGTGTTGCGGTGTATCAAAAGCAATGATTTTTCCGCCTAATAATAAGCCGACCTTATCCGTCAACTCTGCTTCATCCATAACATGGGTAGTAACTAATATCCCAACCCCATTGTCTCTAAACGCGAATAATTCTTTCCAGATTTTCTTTCGAAGAGAAGGGTCGATTCCAACTGTCGGTTCGTCCAAAATCAAGAGCTGAGGATTCCCCAGAAGCGCGATGGCTAAAGACAAGCGTCGCTTCATTCCTCCAGAATAACCGGATACCGTTTTATTCAAATGCTCTGTCAGATCTACAACTTGAGCCACATGGGCAATTTCAGCTGTCAGATCTCTTTTGGATAGCCCTTTTAGCTGACCAAAAAATTCTAGATTTTCTTGACCTGACAAAGCCTCATATAAGGCATCTGACTGGGCCATATAACCAATATCTCCTAAAATATGGCGATTGGGCATAGTGTGATTTAACACTAAAGCTACGCCTCCATCAGCCTTTTCCATTCCTAACGTAGTCTTAATCATAGTTGATTTACCAGCACCAGACGGACCAATTAATCCTATAATTTCTCCTGTCTGCAATTCAAAGCTGACATGATTCAGAACTATTTGATGGTCAAAAGATTTTACTAAATCTTGTAAATGTAGTAATGTTTTCATTTACTTTCTCCTTGGTGAGTGATTGATCACTTACTAAATATAAACCCATTATAGTGAGTGGTCACTCACTTGTCAAGAAAAAATCTGAATTTTTTTAAAAATAAAGCACCAGATATTATTATCTGATGCTTATAATGGATAGCTATTGCTTTTAGAGCTGTTTCTAAATCTCTTCTCGATACTCTGAAATGGTCTTTCCTGTCCACTTTTCAAAGGCCTATTCTTCCCCTGCTTTTCTCAGCCAATCCTACCATCGTCATTGCTATCGCAACTCTAATGACCTTGGCGATGGAAATTCATTTTACTCATTTTTATATGAAACAGACTAAGAAATTTTCAAGACCTAATTGGGAGTTGTTCTAAACAGACTAAAACTCCTACACTTGTACATGAATAGATACTTTTATGGTAAAATGAGCATAAATCTTATGATATAGTATTTCTATGAAAGAAAACAAGACCGATGCCCGTGTCATCAAAACCAAACAACGAATCGAAGCTACTTTTTTAAGAATGTTAGCTGAGATGCCATTTGAAAAGCTGACCACAACTCTCCTTATAAAGGAGTGCCTCATCAGCAAAGGGACCTTTTATGCACACTACCTAGACAAGTATGACTTGGCAGAGCAACTGATTGACCGAGAATTGCAACTCTTTGAGACACTTCTGACGCAGCGTTTTGAAAACAAGCAAACAAGTCTAGAACAACTCTCTCAAATGGCGACGAAGCGCTCCCTTCTAAAGTTCACCCTGAACATTTTGTATTTGCTGGGGTGCACGGTGGACAGGAAGTGATGAAGTTGATTGGAGAGTACGGACAACCAACTTATCAAAAAATCTTTATCAGTCTAGATGCTGAAAAACCAGTCATTCCTGATGCTGATACAAAAATTTCTATGGCAGGTGATACTGCTACTCTCATGCCCGATCCAAGCCTTGATATCAAGATGTATGGTATGCATCAGTTCAAGATGAAAAAAGGTGGACTCCGCATCAAATTAGGCGTCTTTTCCCCAGAAGCAATCTCAAGCTAGATGGAGTTCGGTCACCAGGAACACCTAGCAGTTGAATTTTTTAATTCCCTCACAATCGCCTATCAAAACAAAACATTTAAGGGGAAACTACTCAACACCCTCTTAAAATTCAAGTAAACAAAAACGGGGGACTGAACAATTTAGCCTTTGAAAGCTAGGATTATAAAACCACTCGTAACATATCAATCTATCACCCATATAAAAAGATAGCCATTCTAATTGAATGCTATCCTTTTTTTGTTTATCCCTGTCCACCAGAGACTGGACCGCCAGGACCTCCATTTCCTTGAGGACCTCCATTTGGGCCGCCGCCTCCAGGCATAGAGTTGACGATTTCCGTTTGTTTTTCGCCGTTGAGATAGATATCCCCGCCTGTGTAGGTCGCTGTTCCATCAAAGTCAAAACCTGTTTGACCAATCATTTTAATGGTTCCACCTGTAACCGTGATATCCCCGTTTGAGTCGATTGGGTCTGTATCCCCTTGACCAACTTCTACTGTCAGATTCCCACCGTTCATAGTGAAGAAGATTTCACTCTGTTGGGCATTTTTGTTAGCTGCATTGACTCCATCATCTGTCGCATAGACATTGATATCGCCGTCGTTTATGGTGATGGATTTTCCTTCTATCCCTTCTGTTGAATTCTTAACGGTATAGGTACCGCTATCAATCACTAGGTTACCAGAAGCGTGAATTCCATCATCTCCTGCTGTGACTGTTATGGTATTGTTAGCCAAATACATATTGCCGACAGTCATATCGTCATCATTGTCAACCTTGACCCCATCCTCTTTGGCATCGATGGTCATGGTCGTACCAGTGATATTGAGTTCATCATTAACATTAAAGGCATCGCCAACTGCTGTGATGTTATAGGTTCCACCCGTGATGTGGAGGGTGTCGTTGGCCTTGATACCATTGTTTTTCTTGCCATCTACATTGAGAGTTCCTTTCCCGTTGATGGTCAAATCCACCTTAGAAAAGAGAGCTGCGTCTGCTTTTTCGTCGCTGTTAGAGCTTGAGTCAGAGAGACTGTTGGTGGTTCCCTCTGCTAGAGTCAAGTAGACATGGCCAGCTGATGTCGCTGAAATCGCTGCATTTGTATTGGTCATGGTCGCACCTTTTAGGACTAGGTGAACATCTGCAGACTTATCTGCCTCGACCTTGATCTGCACTCCGTCAGACTGACCTGAAATCACATAGGTCCCAGATTTTGTGATGGTCACTGTGGATTCAGAGACTGTCACCCCATCTCCAGAGACGTTTGCTGATGAGCCAGATAACTCAATCTTAGAAGCTGTGCTTTCATCATAAGAGGTATCATTGTCCTTCTCTGTAAAATAGGATGATTGGCTTGTCTTTGTTGCAGTTGTTGTGGCACTATTTGTCGTTGCATTGGTATTGGATGTAGTTGTTGACTGGGCACATGCTGCCATCAACACCATTGCCGTTAAACTCGTTGCGAGCAGGGTCCATTTTTTTGATTTCATACCTTTTTCCTCTCCTTCGTATGATATAGCTAGACAGTCTACAGAAGATTCCTGAAACAAAACTAAAACTTTTCTGAAAGTTCCCTTAAATTCAGTTTCAGTTACGTTTCGCTTAGTAATTTTTTAGAAAGGACTGCTAAAAACAATTTTTGAACTCTAGGCTACATTTAATAGGTTTTTTAACACAACATTCTTCAGTGCGATGTCTCCTTGACCAAGAAAGCTAGAAAGAAGAAAAATTTATAAGAATTAAGCTCATAAAAAGAACAGCCGAGGCTGTTCTTTTTAGTTTTCTTTCACAGGGATTTCCTTAATTACGCGCGCAGGATTGCCGCCTAGGACAACATTGTCTCCAAAGGACTTGGTGATAACGGCCCCCGCTCCTGCAACTACGTTATTTCCTAGTGTCACTCCAGGAAGAACAATGACACCACCTCCAGCCCAGAAATTGTCACCGATGGTGATGGGCTTGCCGTATTCGACCCCTGAATTGCGTTCATGCGGGTCCAGTGGATGAAGAGGTGTTAGAAACTGGCAGTTGGGACCAATCATGGCATTGTTCCCGATGCGAATCGGACAAACATCCAGCATGGTCAAATTCCAATTAGAATAAAAATTTTCCCCGAGATGGATATTGATACCGTAGTCCACCATCAAGCGAGTATTGATATAAAGATTTTGCCCGGTTGAACCAAACCAAGTCTTGATGATTTCAGCTCCCTTCAAGGAATCTTCTTCCTTGTTAAAGGCAGCCTGTTTTTGGCGAGAAGCCTGCCCCAAGGTCCGTAATTCTGGGGCCGACGGACGATAAGGCTCCCCTGCTATCATTTTCTGGTATTCACTGGTCATCTTTATACCTCACACTTACTTTGACGCCATCATATCAAAAAGACTTTGAAAGGTCAAGAATAAGCTGGTCTAGGACTTCTTTCTGAACTCTCGAAACCATTCCCCATCCCAACTCAAAACAACTTGCTTGACAAAATCTTAACTTCATGGTTTAATATACCCCATAAGGGTATATTTGGAGGTGCCTATGTTTCACTTATTATTTACAAAAATTGACAGTATTTCTACCAGCGAGTTAGAAGCTAAACTCAGAGAACCGATTCAGCTACTGGATGTTCGGACGCCTACGGAATTCCATAGAGGTCATATCAAAAATGCCAAAAATGTCCCTCTATCCGAAATCGGATCTTATACACCAGCGACAAAAGAAACACTTTATGTCATTTGTCATTCTGGTGTGCGAAGCAAACTAGCTGCGAAGAAGTTAAAGAAAAAAGGCTACGATGTCATCAATGTCCGAGGCGGTATGAGTGCTTGGACAGGCAAGGTCATCTAGATGTATAAAGGAGAAAGTCAATGAAAATTATCATTGTCGGGGGAGTTGCAGGCGGAATGTCAGCAGCAACCCGTCTCAGACGTCTCATGGAAGACGCTGAAATCACTATTTTTGAGAAAGGTCCCTTTGTTTCCTTTGCAAACTGCGGACTTCCTTACTATGTTTCAGGAGAAATTGCAAACCGTGATAGTTTATTGGTCCAAACTCCTGAAAGTCTCAAGGCCCGCTTTAATCTCGATGTGCGACCATTTCACGAGGTCATCCAGATTTCGCCAGCAGAACACACTGTGACAGTGCGACACGATGGACAGGAATTCACAGAAAGCTATGACAAGTTGATCCTCTCCCCAGGGGCTAAACCATTTGTTCCTACCATTGAAGGCTTGGCAGAAGCTAAGAACGCCTACACGCTCCGCAATGTTCCCGATCTCGATGAAATCATGGCAGCCTTGGACAATCATCCAAAAGAAGCTGTCGTTATCGGTGCAGGCTTTATCGGGCTTGAAATGGCTGAAAATCTGGCCAAACGTGGATTGCAAGTTACTATCGTTGAGAAAGCACCCCATGTCTTGCCACCATTAGATCAAGAAATGGCAGCCTTTGTCCAAGCAGAATTGCTGGCAAATGGTGTTCGCGTTATCACTTCCCAGTCTGCAACTCGATTTGAAGACCAAGGAAAAGTCATCGCTCTCGAAAACGGTCAAAAGATCACTTCTGACCTCACCATCCTTTCTGTCGGTGTTGAACCTGAAAATGGACTAGCTAAGGCTGCAGGGATTGAACTGGGACTTCGTGGTGGGATCCTGGTCGATGAACATTATGAAACCAGTCAAAAAGATATTTTTGCAGTTGGGGATGCCATCGTCGTCAAGCAAGAGATTACGGGCCAAGACGCCCTCATCTCTCTCGCTTCTCCTGCCAATCGTCAGGGACGCCAAGTGGCGGACGTCATCGCAGGACTCGGGCGTACAAACAAGGGCAGTATCGGCACTGCTATCGTTCGTGCCTTTGATATGACAGCTGCTTCTACCGGTCTCAGCGAGCGTATCCTTAGCATGAATCAACTTCCTTACAAGGCACTTCATGTCAGCGGTAAAGACCACGCTGGTTATTATCCTGGCGCTACTGATATGACCTTGAAACTTCTCTTTGACCCAACCACTGGAAAAATCTATGGTGCCCAAGGAGTTGGGGAAAAAGGTGTTGACAAGCGAATTGATATCCTAGCAACTGCTATCAAGGGAAATCTCACCGTCTTTGACTTACCAGAATTGGAGTTCACCTATGCGCCACCATTTGGCTCTGCTAAGGATCCCGTCAATATGCTGGGCTACGCAGCCTTGAACCTTATCGAAGGTCTCAGCGACAATATTCAATGGTACCAGCTCGAAGACGAACTAGCCGCCGGTAAGAAATTCCTAGATGTACGGACAAGTGGCGAATTCCAGAGCGGTAGACTCAAAGTCGATACCATCCACATCCCCCTAAACGAACTACGGGAACGCTTGGACGAACTGGATAAGAACCAAGCCTACATCGTTAGCTGCCATAGTGGTTTGCGCAGCTATATCGCAGAGCGTATCCTCAAACAAGCAGGATTTACCGTCCAAAACCTTGACGGCGCTTATTCACTATACAAAATGGCTAATCCAGAAGGAGTAGAGTATGGAAACTAGTATCAGCATGGCTGACTTTTATGAAAAATATCAAAATGAAAATCTAGAGCTTATCGATGTCCGTGAAGTACATGAATTCCAAGCAGGACATGCACCAGGTGCCAAAAATGTTCCGTTAAGTACCTTAGAACAAGGCTACAAAGAACTCAAACCTGACCATGCATATCATGTCATCTGTCAAGGTGGAGTGCGTTCTGCCTCTGCCTGCCAATTTCTCAGCGCCCAAGGTCTCACCGTTATCAACGTAGAAGGTGGTATGAATGCTTGGCCTGGGCAAGTAGAATAAGCAAAAAAAGCTGAGCAACAACTCAATTTCAGGAGAAAATGAAGTAATACTAAATGAAAATCAAAGTGCAAACTAGGAAGCTAGCTGCAGGCTGTACTTGAGTACGGCAAGGTGAAGCTGACGTGGTTTGAATTTGATTTTCGAAGAGTATAAATCTCCCCACAATAAAACGCATACTATCAAGGTTTTTCAACATCTGATAGTATGCGTTTTTTAATTTTAAAGACTTTTTCCAGCCTCGCTTGATTCACATTAAACTATCCTAATAGTAGAGATCTTTGCAACTATCGTCTCAAAAAATTAGTTTATTTCCGTTTAATCAAGTATCGGATGGCCTTTTCTAGGCGTTCCTTTTGAGCCTCGGGATCATCTAGTGGTTGGTTGATGCAGGCGGTGAGATTTTCCGTAATCATCATCTCAATCACGCGCTCAACACTCGATTTCACTGCTGTCAATTGCGTCACAATATCAGCGCAGTCACGATCTTCTTCTATCATCTTTTGAATCCCACGCAACTGGCCCTCTGAACGTTTCAAGCGTGTTATATACTTTGAGTTTGTCATTTCTTTTTCCTTGCTCGATTTTTCTTCATTATATCTCGAATAAGGGGCTTTGTCAAAATTCTCATCCCATCTGTCTTTGTAGGAACTTATCTCATATCGGTGTTTTCATGATATAATAGTAAAAAACTGTTCAGAATGGACGTTCTTATGAATTCTATCTATGATAGCTGTGAAGCCTATTTACCCATCATCTTGCAAACCTTTATTCAAGACATAGAAGAGGCCGCAGCCAATTACAAAAAAGAAACCAACCTCAAACTATATGAGCATTTGCATGCGCGCATCAAAACAGAAAAAAGCATGCGTGAAAAATGCCAACGCAAGGGCCTTCCTCAGACAAGTCAATCTGCTCTTAAAGAAATACGAGATGCTATTGGCGTTCGAATTATCACAGGCTTTACAGATGATATCTACCGCATCGTAGAGTATATTCGCCAGATGCCAAGCATCCATATTTTCAAAGAGAAAGACTATATCCGTCAGGTCAAACCCAACGGCTACCGTTCCTATCATCTGATTCTAGAGGTGACCACTCCCTATCCAGACTGTCTGGGAAATGACCAGGGTACCTATTTTATCGAGATTCAACTGCGCACAATTGCTATGGACTCCTGGGCTAGCCTCGAACACCAGATGAAATACAAGAAAAACATCCAAAATCCTGAGCGAATCACGCGCGAGCTCAAACGTTGTGCCGATGAGCTTGCTTCTTGTGACTTGACCATGCAGACCATCCGTGATTTGATTCAGCGCTCTGATCAAGACTAAGGAGAACCTATGAAAATCCTACTTGCCGAAGATGAAACCCAACTAAACCGTGTTATCACTGTTGCGTTAGAACGCGAAGGCTACAGCGTTGATTCTGTTTTTAACGGACAAGACGCTGTCGAAAAGGCTAAATCTAACCACTATCACCTCATGATTTTTGACATCATGATGCCAATTAAAACTGGAATCGAAGCCCTCAAAGAAATTCGCCAGGCAGGCAATACGACTCACGTCATCATGTTGACAGCCATGGCCGAAGTGGATGACCGCGTAACTGGACTTGATGCAGGTGCTGACGACTACTTGACCAAACCTTTCTCGCTCAAGGAACTCTTAGCTAGACTCCGTTCTACTGCACGCCGCCTGGAAGACTACACCCCGGATACAGTCCAATTAGGAAATACTCGCTTGGATATTGAGGAACAAGAATTGGCTGCTACAAACAGCATTCGTTTAGGGAAAAAGGAAACCCAACTCTTGACTCTCCTCATCCAGCACGCTAACCAACCCCTCAGTTGTCAACAACTACTAGAGCAGGTCTGGCCAGATGAGCTGGAAGAACAGGATCACGAGCTCGTCTTTCTCTATATCTCCTACCTACGCCAAAAACTCCAAAGTGTCCAGTCTAGCTTACAAATACTTGGAGCTGCAGAAGGCCCCTTCCAATTGACAGGAGGTGACTAGATGTTTCGAAAACTTCGTATCAAATTTATCGCAACGGCCACTCTTGCCATTGCTCTGATTCTAACCTTCTTTCTAGTCTTGATGAATAGTATCGTCTACACTCAGACGGAGGGTAACATCCACACCGTCCTCTCTATCTTAACCAAGAATGAGGGCGAACTTCCTATTACAGACGAAATCAAGGAAAGTCTGACTGAGAAAAATATCCAAGAAGGAATTGTCTACAATTTTCAATACTTCTCCGTCAGAGAAAAGGAAAATGACTACGCCATCTCCCTCACAAATGTCCAGTCCTTAACTGAGGCTGAAGTCAAAAGTTTTCTCCCAAACATCCTCAAAAAGCAAGAAACTTATGGTTCTATTACTCATAAGGGACGCTATTTTACCTACCAAGTGAGCCAATCTACGACTGGGAAACTACTGGTTTTCTTTGAGACAACTAACTATATCCGCGAACGCGACACCCTACTTCAGGTCTCTATCTGGCTGGCCCTAGCTAGCTTACTCCTCCTCATACTGCTCTTCACCTTGATTTCAGGGATTGTCATTCGTCCTTTTATCAAAAACTATGAAAAACAACGGATGTTTATCACCAATGCAGGACACGAACTCAAAACGCCTCTAGCCATCATTTCGGCCAATACCGAGCTACAGGAGTTAATGGAGGGAGAGACTGAGTGGAGTATCAGCACTAAAGAACAGACGGAACGACTCAACCACCTGATTGGAAGACTCATCCGACTTGCTCGGCTCGAGGAGCAAGAGGATATCAAATTAGCTCCTCAAAATATCTCCGTCATCGCTGAAAAGGTTGCCTCAGATTTTGCTCCTCTCTTTACCAAAGAAGATAAAAAATTTGAAAGTTCTATTGAAGCAGACGTTGTAGAAAAAGTAGCCCAAGAAGAATTTTATGAGCTTCTTAGCATCCTTCTTGACAATGCCCGAAAATACTGCGATCCCGCTGGAACAATTCGCTTGACACTCCAACGCAAAAATTACCTACTACGCAAACGAACCTGCATCACTATTTCTAATGATTACAAGGATGGACAAGCAGCTAATATTAAGCGTTTCTTTGATCGCTTTTATCGTGCGGAGACTTCTCACAACAACCAAACCATATCTGGACACGGAATTGGCCTCTCCATGGCTCAGCATCTCGTCAGCCTATTTAGAGGTAAAATATTTGTCACCTACAAAAAACAAGTGATTACCTTTACAGTCTGGTTATAGCTATAGCTCTTTTACCCTTTATCATTTCATAAAAAAGCGAACAAGTCCGCATTCTAAAAACAGAATACGAGCTTGTCCGCCTTTTTCTATGTCTATGATGTGTTTTTCATATCTCATCGTGCCAAGCGAATACGGGTCACAATCCCATCTGGATCTACCAAATCCAACTCACTCGAATTTAACCACTTGATCGGTGCTTCTAGCTCTTGTGCTTGCTTAACGATGTTCAAAAGTTCCTCCTTGCTTTCGACCTCAAGGACATAGTAGACCAAGCCCGGCAAGCCTTGTTCACGCGGAGCTAGCCCTTTTCCAGCCCATTCGTTGACAGCCAGGTGGTGATGGTACTGACCAGCCGCTATCCAACTAGCACTAGGAATGCTAAATTTATCTTCTAGCCCTAACACCTTTTGATAAAACTGACTCGCCGCGCGGCTATCCTTCACCGATAGATGGATATGCCCCATTCTCGTCCCTTCAGCTAGGATAAAGGGATCCACCTTTTCCCCTAACTCATAGATATCCTGTGCCGCAAGGGCTTCGGTCACACCGATAATGCGGCCGTCTTCTCGAATATCCCATGAAGACACTGGCTTATCACGGTAGAGTTCAATGCCATTTCCTTCCAAATCCTCTAGATAAAGAGCCTCGCTGTATCCATGATCTGCACCCCCAACCAGAGGAATGCGTAAATCACTTAGGTGTCTCAAGACATCTGCCAAGGCTTTTCGTGTCGGCAACAAAATCGCCAGATGGTAGAGTCCATAATACTCCCTTACTTCCCCTGTCTTTTCTGCCTGAATCAAGTGAACCAAGGCTTTTCGACCAAGTCCCAAAATCGCTTCTGTCTCTGTTTGGGATAAAATCTCCAAGCCAATAATCTGGTGATAAAAAGCCGTTTGACTCGTCAAATCCTTGACATTTAAAACAGCCTCTGCTAGATAAATGTGGCTTTGGTATGCATAAGTCATCGGGTGTCTCCTTTCGTTTGTTGTAACTTAATTAATTACATCAATTATACACTATTGAGATAGAATGTCAACGAAGACAACTCAAAAGAGCTGGAAACCAGCTCTTCTTTTTATTTCACAACAAGCTCGTAACGAGTTTTGCTGGTGAAGGTTTCCCCTGCTTTGAGAATGACTTGGTCTTTGAGGTCGCTATGAATAGCATCTGGTAAAGCCTGCGCTTCAAGGGCAATCCCATTGTGCTGTACCATTGGCTGACCAGCTATGAGCACACTCTCATCCACAAAGTTTGCTGTGTAGACCACAAAACAAGGGGCCTCTGTCTTGAAAAGCAGGAAACGACCTGAGTTTTGGTCATAAAGAAAACCAGCATTGTCATGACCTGCAGGAAGGGCAAATGGGTGATCCAAACCAGATACCAACTGGATTTGCTCATCGTCCTCTGCAAAGATGTCCTTCAACAAGGCTCCATTGTAGATATGTTTCACCACATCACGAGTAGCATCTGGAGTCTTAGCCGGAACACCGTCCGGAGCGATTGGGTAAATGCCCTCCGTATTTAGCTGGAAGACATGGCGGTCAATTGTCTGCGTAAAATCACCAGACAAGTTGAAGTAGCTGTGGTTGGTTGGATTGACAAGCGTATCCTGATCAGTCGTTACCTTGTAGCTGACTTCGTAAGCACCAGTCTCTTCCAAGTGATAGCTGATCCAGATCTTGAGATTACCAGGAAATCCTCCTGTCCCGTCTGTACGCTCTGTGTAGAGAGTCAAGCCATGGTCGCTCACCTCTACCAATTCAAACAAGCTCGAATCCCAACCTGTTGAACCACTGTGGTTACAGTTGCTGGCATTGTTGACTTCAAGATTATAGGTCTGACCATTGAGCTCAAATATCGCACCTGCAATACGGCCTGCTACAGGACCTACACTTGCTCCATGCTTGGGACTATTACCTACATAGCTATCAAAATCATCAAAGCCCAAAATCACATTGGCAAAATTTCCAGCCTTGTCAGGTGTGACATAGCGCAAGATAGTCGCACCATAGGTCATAATTTCTAGTTGGTAGCCACTGTCAGTCTCAAAGCGATAGGCCAAGACATCCTTGCCCTCATGATTTCCAAATACACGCTCTGTGTATGCTTTCATTTTTGTCTCCTTTAATCCATTTCTCTTAAGTAAACAAACCATAGAAAGTGTATGCACCATCTATGGTTGTAGTTTCTATTTTCAGAATCCTTTGTCAGAAAACCTAAGCATTTGCTTAACAAAAAGGGATTCTTCTATACCTGTTTTATGCTTCTACACGTTCAGTCCATGAAGTCGCTGTGGTTTGGAGAACCTTGTTGAGTTCGTCAATGTTCTCAAAACCTGTTGTGCGTAGCCATTCACGAGCTGCTGCCTCACCGTCTTTGATGTAGGCTTCAACTGATCCAGCCCAAGTTGCACGGCCGCAAAGAACACCGTTGAAGTTTGCGCCTGATTCGTGGGCAAAGACAAGTGTTTCTTGGAAGAGTTTGGCTGATACTCCCGCACTCAAGTAGATATATGGCAAGTTAGTTGCTTCATCTTGTGCTTTGAAGAAGGCTGCTGCTTCTTCACGAGTATGGACGATTTCTCCATCACCAAAGCCTTCAACGTATTTGACGTTGACTGGAACTTCCACTTTCAAGACATCGATGTTGAAGCGTGGGTCTGAAAAGACCTTCATGGCACCGATAACCTTGTGTGGTTTGACTTTAGCGTATTCTGCAGAACCTGCGTCAGCGATTTTTTCATCGTAAGCAAGGATTTCAAGGAAGAATGGAATGTCCTCTGCCACACACTCAGAACCGATGCGTTCGATGTAGGCTTGTTTTTCTTGGTTGAGTTCGTCAGCGCTGTCTACGTCATAGTAAAGCAAGAATTTGACTGCATCTGCACCTTGTTCTTTAATGCGTTTTGCAGACCAAACATCTAAGCAGTCTGGCAAGCGTTTGGTGCTTGTTGTGTCGTAGCCAGTTTTCTCATAAGCAAGGAGAAGACCGGCATTGGCATCAAGCGCTTTTGTAGCTGGGAGACCATACTCAGGGTCAAGAAGCATAGAGGATGCGTATTTTGTCAATTCATCTGCAACCAAGACCTTGAGTTCTTCCATTTGAGCCACTGTTGGTTCCTCTGTTTGGTATTGAGCCATGAGGCGTTTCAAAGCACCACGTTGGTCAAAGGCAAGAGCTGAGATGATGCCGTTCTCGTCAGAGAGTTTTTGCAGGCAAGCTACTTTATTGGGACTTAATTGTAATTTACTCATAGACACTTCCTTATTTTTGATAGTCATGAATGATCACACCTTGTACCACACGGTTTACGGTACCAGTAGGAGACGGCGTATCTGGTTTATTTTCTACCTTGAGTGAAGTCAATAGGGCAAAGAGTTGGGCATATACGATATAAGGGAAGACACGGTAAATATCGTTCAAGACACCGCCACAACCAAGGGATACTTCTTTGACATTTTCAAGACCAAAGGCTTGATCACTTAAGAGCACAACACGACGAGCAATCTGGTCACCAGCCACTTCACGAACCAAGTCCAAGTCGTACTTGCGAGTGTAGTCTGTTGTTGTGCCAAAGATCAAAACAACTGTATCTTCATTGATAAGAGATTTTGGACCGTGACGGAAGCCAACTGGACTTTCATACATGGTCGCAACTTGACCAGCTGTTAGTTCCAAAATCTTCAACTGAGCTTCATGAGCAAGTCCAAAGAAAGGACCAGCGCCCAGGTAGATAACACGGTTAAAGTCGAGGTCAACCAGCTCCTTGACATCTGCTGCATTGTCTAGAACTTTACGCGCAAGGCTAGACACAACTTCAAAACGTTCAGCTTTCACAGCAAATTCTGTAGGGTCAAAGACCAAGAGAGCTGTTAGCATCATGGACGTAAAGCTAGAAGTCATGGCAAATCCAGCGTCATTGGAAGCAGCTGGTTGCAAGAGCAAAAGATTGCGGTCATCGCCATGAGCTTGAAGAGCTAATTTCCCTTCTGCAGCACATGTAATGGTCACTTGATAGAGGTCATCCACCAAGGCTTTAGCCAAATCAACAGTCGCCACACTTTCAGGTGAATTCCCACTACGAGCAAAGGAAACAAGGACAGTCGCCACATCTTTTTTCAAATAAGTTTCTGGATTGGCTACGATATCTGTTGTCGCAATAGCATTGAAATTCCATTTGCGTTCGTCATAGACTTCCTTAAAGTATGGTACCAAGGTATCTCCCACATAAGCAGAAGTACCAGCACCCGTCAAGATAACCTTGATATAGTCATGTTTATCAGCGATTCCTTTCAGAAAGGCTGCAATTTCTTCCCGTTTCGCTTGATAGGCTTCAAAAGCCTCTTTCCATACATCAGGCTGTTGGTAGATCTCACGAGTCGTGATTTCTGCACCCAGTTCAAGTAATTCTTCTTTTGTGTAATTTAGCATAGAGTTCCTCTAATCTATTGTTGTTTCATTCCTATTGAAAATATGGGAATGGGATTGACTCCCATTCCCATGTATATTCTATACAAGCTGTTCTAACGATTTTCACGTTGTCACATCTTATACTCAATGAAAATCAAAGAGCAAACTAGGAAGCTAGCCGCAGGCTGCTCAAAGCACTGCTTTGAGGTTGCAGATAGAACTGACGAAGTCAGTAACATCTATACGGCAAGGCGACGCTGACGTAGTTTGAATTTGATTTTCGAAGAGTATTATTCATCTTCGTCATCATCGAAGCCTGCTAACAGATCATTGACTTTTACAATGCTTTCTGCACCACGGCTCTTATAGTCCGCATCTGCACCTGTAAGGCTCGCATTGATAAATTCAATCACCATTGGCAGATTCATTCCCGCGTAGAGTTCGATGTCGCGACCTTCCATAATCAAACGGCTTACCACGTTACAAGGTGTACCACCGAGAAGGTCCGCAAAGACTAGGAAATCATCCAATCCTTCGATAGCAGCTTCAAATTTTGCAGTAAATTCTTCTGGACCATCTTCTGGAAGAAGAGCCACTGCATGAATGTTGTCTTGTGGACCCATAATCATTTCCGTGCTACCTTTAAGTTCTTCACAGAAACGACCATGACTCACCAAAATTAACGATTTCACCATAAATTATGCGCCCATTCCAAGCAAGAATTTACCGATGAATGAAAGACCTACTGCAAGAACGATAATGATACCGATCGCTTTAGTAGAGTTCATACCTTTCTTACCAAGCAACCAGAAGATAAAGGCAGTAAAGATTGCTGGAAGCAAGCGTGGGAAGATTGAGTTCAAGATGTCTTGGAAATCAATCAATTTTTCACCGATTGGCAATTTGTAAGAAATCTCAAAGTTGATCATTGTTGCTACAAGAGCACCCATCATGAAGACACCAAGTACAGATGCAGCATCAATCAAAGCTGTCAAAGTACTTTGCATGTTGTTGATAAGGTTAACCCCTTCTTTGTAGGCAAATTCCAATTGTTTCCAACGGAAGATGTCATATGCAACTGCAACTGCGATCCAAAGGAAGATACCCCATGGTTGGCCAGCGATAGCCATAGTTGCTGCGATAGATCCCATGATAGCAGGTACAAGTGAACCAAAGATTGTGTCTCCAAGAGGAGCGAATGGTCCCATCAAACCTGTCTTGATACCGTTAACGGCATCTTTTGAACCTACACCATCTTTTTCTTCCATGGCAAGGTCAAAACCAGCGATAATTGTGTGGAAGAATGGAGAAGTATTGAAGAATTGAGTATGAACTTTCATCATTTCTTTCAATTCAGGTGTTCCATCCCCATACATTTTACGCAATTGAGGCAAGATCATGTAAAGGTAACCAGAAGCTTGCATACGCTCATAGTTCCAACCTAATTGGAAAGTAAACAAGCTACGTTTGTTGATTTGATTAAAATCTTCTTTTGTTAGTTTGTAATTAGAATTCGTCATCTTCGATTTCCCCACTTTCTGATGGTGTAGAAGGTGCTGCTACAGCAACTTTTTGGCTGTTCTTGAAGTGAACAACTGCAAGGAAGATACCCACGATAGAGATACCGATCATAGACAATCCTTTGAAGTTGTTAACAAAGCCAATTTTTTCAGCAACTTCAGCAGGAAGAGTGCCAATGATTCCAGCAACTGCTCCACCAAGACTTGTTACGTTTGAGTAAAGAACAGTCAACATAGCTGTCAAACCGAATCCCATAGCAAGGTAGTGAAGGTTACGTTTAACTGGAAGGTAACGAAGCAAGATTGCAAATCCAAGACCTGGAAGCATACGTCCTGCAAGTGTCAAACCATCTGCAATCCATTGATATTCTTTAACAAGGTCTACTACTGATTGTACGAAAGCGCCACCAAAAGCAAGAGCGAAGAATACTGGAAGGGCACGAGAAAGAGCCCAAGGCACTGCACCAAGTAGGTAGTTGCGTTCGATACCTTTGTAGTCAAAGCGTTCGATCGCAGCATCAATACGGTGTGCAAAGAAAGTAGTTGTCATACGTCCAAGAACGTCGAAGTATGTCAAAAGTGCTGCTACTGGTACAGCGATTGTTGTGATTGCAAGATCTGTATCAATACCTTGAGAGATAGAGAATGCTGTTGCAAGAACCGCACCAGAAGTTGCATCGATACGAGAAGCACCACCGAAGGTACCAACCCCGAGAACGAACAACTGCAAGCTACCACCGATAAACAGACCAGTTGTCACATCTCCCATGATCAAACCAGTAATGAAACCAGCGAATACAGGAGAACCTGCAGATGAAACGATTGTCAACTCATCACAGATTTGATAAGCTGAGTACAAAGTGAGAAGTAAAATTTGCCACCATTGTATCATAACAATGACCTCCTAAAAATTTTTTCCTATTTTAACAAGCTCAAAAAGTCTGAAACTGGATCATTTGGAACCATTTGAGCAGTGAGTTTTACACCTTTTTCTGCTAGTTTGTGGAAGTCTTCCACATCCTTGTCTACCACGTTGATAGAACGTGTGATAGAGCGAGTTTCTGGTGTTTGAGACATATTGCCGACGTTGAGTGTTTCAAGCGGAACACCTGCTTCGACCAAACCAAGGAAACGGTCTGGTTTACGTGCAACGATAAAGAGACGTTGGCTATCGTATTTACCAGCAAGGATATTTGCTGCTGCTTTCTCAACTGGCAAGATACTGAGTTTCACACCTGGTGGTGTCGCAAGTTTCAAACCACTCTTTTCAATATCGTTGTTAACAACTTCGTCGTCTACAACCATAATGCGTGAAACATTTAGTTTTCCAGCCCAAAGATTGGCTACTTGACCGTGGATCAAACGTCCATCGATACGGCATCCTACAATTGTCATAAGTTTTCCCCCTTTATGTGTTTTAGTGTAGGTTTACGAGTTAAATGAATCTCTTCTTTATATTCTCCCTCAGTTTCAAAGATGATGATGCGATTAGCACCTTCCTTGAGATAGCTATGAGGGATATAAAGTGAGAGGGTCGGGCCGACGTTCCAGAAACGCCCTAGGTGACGCCCATTGACAAAGGCAACTCCCTTACCAAACTCAGACAAGTCTAAGTAGGTATCCTTCGGCTCTTCGGCCGTAAAGTCGAAAGCGTAAAAGGCTGGTTGTCCCTCTGTCCATCCTTTTGAAAAATCAATCTTCTCAGGATTATCCAGTGGCAGTGGATATTGTTTCCAATTCAGTAAGAAATGTAGATCTTTGCAGACACCTGTACGAATTCCTTTATGTTGCGTATCTGCTAAGAACTTGTGTCCATAGTTAACACGCCCCATATTTTCGATCAGGATATCAATCTCTGAACAGCCTTCTCGGTTTCCCTGACAGTAGATGTCTTCACCAATCTCTGTCTGGTATTGAGTAGCAATCCATTGACCATCTACAAATAGTTGAGCTCGGTCACGTCCATCGATGATACGGAGACGTTCCTCTTCTGCATCCCAACTTGCCTCAGTGCGGTAGAGAAGGTAGCCATAGCTTTGACCAAGTTCTTCCATCGCTTTTGGATAGAGGCTTTCAGTAGGACTAGAGAGACTATCCAGAGTTTCAAACAAGGAAACTTTTTCGACCAATGGAATGGACCCTATCTCCATGCTTTCCTTATAGAGTGGTTCCAACTGTGGATACTCTGGGAAGTGTGTTGCCATCATCTTCTTGACTGCTAGGTATTTAGCAGTTGGATTTCCTTCTTCATCGAGAAGGGCATCATAGTCGTAAGATGTGACTTGTGGCAAATCCAGAGTCCCTCTAGCCGAGCAACCATTCATGAAACCAAAGTTTGTTCCACCATGGAACATGTAAAGGTTGATAGAGCCTTGCTCCAATACCTCTCGAACAGCTTCTGCCAATTCTTTAGGATCCCGTGTGATAATGGGTTCTTTCCAACGGTTGAACCAACCATCCCAGAATTCCATACACATGAGAGGCCATTTCTTGCCATGCTCATCAAAGAATTCTTGCATTTGTGAAAAGTTGTAAGGAGCCTTAGAACCGAAGTTCCCTGTCACAAAGAGGTCATCTTCGATCAAGGTTCCGGCTTTCAGAGTAGCCCTCCATGGACCATCTGAAGTAAAGAGTGGGCAATCAATCCCTCGTTCTTCCATCAATTTTCGAATTGCTCGTAGATAAGACTTATCTTCTCCATAGGAGCCATATTCATTTTCGACTTGCATCATGAGAATATTCCCACCATTATCCAACAAACGAGGCACAAGCCTTGGCAATAATTGGTCATAATAGCGAGCAACCGCCTCGATGTAGGCCGGGTCGGACGAGCGGATTCGCATGTCCTTGGTCAAGAGCCAAGCCGGCAAGCCACCAAATTCCCATTCCGCACAGATAAATGGAGACGGGCGTACAATGGCATAGAGACCCAAATCTTGTGCTATTTGAAGAAACCTCTCCAAATTTCTGGCACCTTCAAAATCAAATTCCCCTTCAACGGGTTCATGTAAATTCCAAGCCACATAGGTCTCGACCGTATTAAAGCCAAGCGCCTTTAAGTTATAGAGAGAATGATACCAATCCTCTGCTGGAATCCTAAAATAATGAATGGCGCCAGACAAAATCTTGAACGGCTTCCCATCTAAATAGAAATCGTCCTCAATTTTAAATCTTGTCATGTTACCACCTCTGACGAATTAAGTTTGCGCTTTCATTTATTATAATATTAAATATAATCAAATCTTTTGCATTTGTCAATAGGTTTTAGAAAATTCTTTAAAATTTTTCTATTTTTTTACTTACCATTTACCAAAATTATCTAAAAATAGCATGAAAGCGATATTTTAATGTATGATAATTCACAAGGTTATAAAATGGAATTTTTTACATGTAACATAACATTTTTAGTCTATTATTTTAATTTTTTTTTACCTAAATACTACTATTTTGTCTGTATTTATGGTAGAATCAAAATTGGAGAAAGAGAATCGAGGTGAAATTATGGCTATTCCAAAATACCAATATATTAAAGATGAATTAAAAAACAAAATCATCTCTGGTCAATTTGCAAGTGGAGATAAATTTTATACAGAAGCAGAATTGATCGCGATGTATGATGTTAGTTCAATCACTGTTGTGCGTGCTTTGAATGACCTTGCAAAAGACGGCTATATTGTCCGCCAACAAGGGAAAGGGACTTTTGTTTCTCGTGCCCGCAAGCACAAACTCGTTGAATTTTCAGATGTCGAAATCTTTGAAACAAAAGATGATAAAGTCACTGTCCTTTCTATCGAGCGCGGAAACAAGCTTGAATACCTAGAGAAGCTTGGATTACGTGGAGATCAGTTCTACTACAAAATTGAACGTACCCGTCAAACAAATGGCGTAACTTACATCTACCACACATCTTATATTCCTGAACAATACATCAATGCCAACTATCCAAATCTTGACTATTATAGTTCTATCTATAAACGCTTCAAATTGGATTACCGCATTCACATGAACGATGAACATTTTGAGGAAATCAATGAAATCGCATTTCCAACACCAGAGCATGTTGCTTCTGTACTTGGAATCGATACGCAATTTCCAACTGTCTTCCAAACGAAGACTACTAAACTTGAGGCTACTGGCCAAGTCCTCGCCTATAGTGAAACGTATAAGCGAGCAGACTACTACAAAATTAAATTCCTCTCATGTAATCGAGGTCATTAAGAGAAAGCTTGAGCCCAGCTCAGGCTTTTTCTATACCTATTATAGCATGAGGCCGAGGCTATGGAAATGCTCTGAAAGGTTCTTATTTAATTAGTAGCGTTTTTACTAAAAACAAGTTAAATATCGGCTTTCTCTTTCTTATTTCTGGAAATAATTTTCTTCTAAATCTTATGATTTCCTCTATTTATTATAGTTCTTATATAAATGTACTTGACATTTTACTCCTTAGATAATAAAATAAAATCGGTTTTATGTAAACGCTATCATACATAATAATAACAAGGAGGTTTTGTCATGAAACTAGAAAAGAAACAGCGCTTCTCCATTCGTAAATACGCGGCTGGGGCAGCTTCTGTACTGATAGGATTTGCTTTTAGCGCACAAGTCGTATCTGCTGACGGGGTTACTCCAGCTCCAACAGCTGAAGAAACTGTCCAAACTATTCAGGAGAGTCCTCAAGCAGTCAAAGAAGCTGTAGACTCCAAGGTTCCAGAAAAACTGGAAGAAAAGGCTGACAAGCCTGTAAAAGAGGAGGTCAAAGAAGACAAGGATGCTCCTCGAACAGTTGCTCCAAAAACAGAAGAGTCAAGCGCACCAGTTGTGACAGAAAATGCTACTCCAACTCCTACTGCCGAGAAAGAGAGTCCTGCCCCAGCTGAAACTCCTGCTGAAAGCACTCCTTCAGAAAAGAAAAATGAAGCCGTCACACCTGCAGTAGCCACTCCTAGCACGGAACGAGCAGCTCAGGTAAATGAAAAACTGGCAAAAAGAAAAATGATCTCAATCGACGCTGGACGCAAGTACTTCTCTCCAGACCAACTCAAAGAAATCATCGACAAAGCCAAACACTACGGTTATACTGATCTTCATCTACTAGTTGGAAATGACGGCATGCGTTTTATGTTGGACGACATGACGATCAAAGCCAATGGCAAAACCTATGCAAGCGACGATGTCAAACGTGCACTCGAAAACGGAACCGATGCCTACTACAAGGATCCAAACGGCAACCATTTGACAGAAAGTCAGATGACGGACTTGATCAACTATGCTAAAAACAAAGGCATTGGTCTCATCCCAACTGTAAACAGCCCTGGTCACATGGATGCGATTTTGCATGCCATGAAAGAACTAGGCATCCAAAAGCCGAACTTCAACTACTTTGGTAAGGAATCTGCTCGTACCGTTGACCTTGATAACAAAGAAGCTGTTGCATTTACCAAAGCTCTGATCGACAAGTATGCTGCTTACTTCGCTGGCAAATCTGACATCTTCAACATCGGGCTAGACGAGTATGCCAACGACGCTACAGATGCCAAAGGATGGAGCGTTCTCCAGGCTGATAAATACTATCCAAATGAAGGCTACCCTGTAGGAGGATATGAGAAATTTATCGCCTACGCCAATGACCTTGCTCGCATCGTCAAATCTCACGGTCTCAAACCAATGGCCTTTAACGATGGTATCTACTACAATAGCGACACTAGCTTTGGAACTTTTGACAAAGACATCATCGTTTCTATGTGGACTGGTGGATGGGGCGGATACGACGTCGCTTCTTCTAAATTTCTAGTTGAAAAAGGCCACCAAATCCTTAATACCAACGATGCTTGGTACTACGTTCTCGGACGAAATGCCGATGGCCAAGGCTGGTACAACCTCGACCAAGGACTCAATGGTATCAAGAACACTCCAATCACTTCTGTACCAAAATCTGATGGGGCTACTATCCCATTCATCGGTGGTATGGTAGCTGCTTGGGCGGATACCCCATCTGCACGCTATTCACCATCACGCCTCTTCAAACTCATGCGCAGCTTCGCAAATGCCAATGCTGAATACTTCGCAGCTGACTATGAGTCTGCTGAGCAAGCTCTGAAAGAAGTACCAACAGACCTTAACCGCTATACTGCAGAAAGTGTCGCAGCTGTAAAAGAAGCTGAAAAAGCCATTCGCTCACTCGATAGCAACCTCAGCCGTGCCCAACAAGACACCATTGACCAAGCAATCGCAAAACTCCAAGAAGCTGTAAGCAATTTGACCTTCACACCAGAAGCTCAAAAAGAAGAAGACGCGAAACGCGAAGTTGAAAAACTTGCCAAGAACAAGGTAATTTCCATCGATGCCGGACGTAAGTATTTCACGCTCGACCAACTCAAACGCATCGTAGACAAGGCGAGCGAACTCGGCTACTCTGATGTCCATCTCCTTCTTGGAAATGACGGACTTCGCTTCCTCCTTGATGACATGACCATCACAGCTAACGGCAAAACTTATGCAAGTGACGATGTCAAGAAGGCCATTATCGAAGGAACAAAAGCTTACTACGATGATCCAAACGGAACCACTCTTAGCCAGGCTGAAATCACTGAATTGATTGAGTACGCAAAATCAAAAGGGATTGGACTAATTCCAGCGATCAACAGCCCAGGTCACATGGATGCCATGCTTGTCGCTATGGAAAAATTGGGTATCCAAAATCCTCAAGCCAACTTTGACAAGGTCTCTAAAACAACCATGGACCTTGAAAACGAAGAAGCGATGAACTTTGTCAAAGCCCTTATCGGCAAGTACATGGACTTCTTTGCAGGCAAGACTAAGATCTTCAACTACGGTACAGACGAATACGCTAATGATGCTACCAACGCTCAAGGCTGGTACTACCTCAAATGGTATGGACTCTATGGCAAGTTTGCTGAGTACTCTAACACTCTTGCTGCCATGGCCAAAGAACGAGGCCTTCAACCAATGGCCTTCAACGATGGTTTCTACTACGAAGACAAGGATGATGTTGAGTTTGACAAGGATGTCATCATCTCTTACTGGTCTAAGGGATGGTGGGGCTATAACCTTGCAACGCCTCAGTACCTAGCAAGCAAAGGCTATAAACTCCTCAACACCAACGGAGACTGGTACTATGTTTTAGGTAATCACAAACCAGACGAAGCCTATCCACTATCAAAAGCACTTGAAAACTCTGGCAAAGTACCATTTAACCAGCTTGCATCTACCAAATATCCAGAAGTAGACCTTCCAACCGTCGGAAGCATGCTTGCTATCTGGGCAGACAAACCAAGTGCTGAGTATAAGGAAGAAGAAATCTTTGAACTCATGACTGCCTTTGCAGATCATAACAAAGACTACTTCCGCGCTAACTACAACGCACTCCGTGAGGAACTTGCTCAAATTCCTGCAAACTTGGACGGATACAGCAAGGAAAGCTTGGATGCCCTAAATGCAGCTAAAGAAGCTCTCAACTACAATCTCAACCGTAACAAACAATCCGAGTTAGACGCTCTCGTAGCCAAACTCAAGGCAGCCCGCCTAGGCCTCAAACCAGCAGCAACCCACTCAGGAAGCCTCGATGAAAACGAACTAGCTGCCAATGTTGAAACCAAACCGGAACTCATCACAAGAGCAGAAAAGATTCCATTTGAAGTTATCAAGAAGGAAAATCCAAATCTCCCAGCCGATCAGGAAAAGATCATCACACCAGGTGTAGAGGGCGAACGCACTCATTACATATCTGTCCTTACTGAAAATGGGAAACAAACAGAAACGGTTCTAGATAGCCAAGTAACCAAAGAACCTGTGACCCAAGTGGTTGAAATCGGCGCCCCTACTACGCACAAAGGGGATGAACACGGTCTTGCCCCAGCCACAGAGGCAAAACCTAGACTGGACATCCAAGAGGAAGAGATTCCGTTCACTACCGTAACACGTGAAAATCCACTCTTGCTCAAAGGGAAGACTCAAGTCCTTACCAAAGGTGTTAACGGTCGTCGCAGTCATTACTACTCTGTAAGCACTACTGCTGATGGCAAAGAAGTGAAGACTCTTGTCGATAGCCTTGTAACGCAAGAAGCAGTGACACAAGTCATTGAAGTCGGAACCCTTGTTACCCATGTAGGGGATGAACACGGTCTTGCCCCAGCTGCAGAAGCAAAACCTAGACTAGACATCCAAGAAGAAGAGATTCCTTTCACTACCGTGACACGTGAAAATCCGCAATTGCCAAAAGGACAAAGTCAAGTCGTCGTTTCCGGAGTAAATGGTCGCCGTACCGTCTTCTACTCTGTTAGCACTACTGCTGACGGCAAGGAAGAAAGAACCCTTGTCAATAGTGCGGTATCACAGGAAGCGGTCGCTCAAGTTGTCGAAGTCGGAACTGCCGTTGAGAAAACTGAGCAAGCTGAACCAACTAATAGAAAAGCAGATGAAAAACAACTCCCTGCAACAGGAAGTCAAGACTCTGCAGGCTTGGTCGCAGCAGGACTCATGGCCACGCTAGCAGCTTACGGGCTCACTAAGAAAAAAGAAGATTAACCCCCTTAGACAAGCATATAAAAAAGCGAGATTCAATCTCGCTTTTTATTGTTAGGATTAATCACCCAGTCCGATACGTTCAAAGATATCATCCACTCGTTTGGTGTAGTATGCAGGGTTGAAGATTTCGTCGATTTCTTCTTGAGTGAGGCGTGAAGTTACTTCTGGATCTGCTTCAAGAAGCGGTTTGAAGTCTACTTGGTTGTCCCAAGAGTAGGCCGTTTTTGGTTGCACCAAGTCATAGGCTTGCTCACGCGTCATGCCTTTTTCGATCAAGGTCAACATAGCACGTTGGCTAAAGATAAGACCAAACGTAGAGTTCATGTTGCGGATCATATTTTCTGGGAAGACCGTCAAGTTCTTGACGATATTTCCGAAACGGTTGAGCATGTAGTCAATCAAGATAGTTGTATCTGGTGTGATGATGCGCTCAGCTGATGAGTGGGAAATATCGCGTTCATGCCAGAGAGCAACGTTTTCATAGGCCGTCACCATGTGACCACGAATAACACGCGCCAGACCAGTCATGTTTTCAGAACCGATAGGGTTGCGTTTGTGAGGCATAGCAGATGAACCTTTTTGCCCTTTGGCAAAGAATTCTTCCACTTCGCGCTGCTCAGACTTTTGCAGACCACGAATCTCCGTTGCCATACGTTCGATTGAAGTCGCGATGCTAGCAAGAACCGCAAAGTACTCAGCATGAAGGTCACGAGGAAGAACCTGTGTAGAGATTTCCTGAGCACGGATACCCAATTTGTCGCAGACGTATTTCTCTACAAATGGTGGGATGTTGGCAAAGTTCCCAACCGCACCAGAGATTTTACCAGCTTCCACACCAGCAGCCGCATGCTCGAAACGCTCGATGTTACGTTTCATTTCGCTGTACCAAGTCGCTAATTTAAGACCAAAGGTTGTCGGCTCAGCGTGTACCCCGTGGGTACGCCCCATCATGATGGTGAACTTGTGCTCTTTAGCCTTATCAGCGATGATGTTAAGGAAGTTTTCAAGGTCACGACGGATGATGTCGTTGGCCTGCTTGTAGAGGTAACCATAGGCAGTATCCACCACGTCGGTAGAAGTCAAACCATAGTGGACCCACTTGCGCTCTTCACCAAGAGTCTCAGAAACCGCACGCGTGAAAGCAACCACATCGTGACGAGTTTGCTGCTCAATCTCCAAAATACGGTCAATGTCAAAGTCCGCTTTTTCACGAATCAAAGCCACATCTTCCTTAGGGATTTCCCCCAACTCAGCCCATGCCTCGTCAGCCAAGATTTCCACCTCAAGCCAAGCACGGTATTTATTTTCTTCACTCCAAATGTTCGCCATCTCAGGGCGAGAGTAACGTTCGATCATGTCGTTTCTCCTTAATATTCTACAAAATATTTCTTATCTTATTCTACCAAAAAATATTTCTTTATCTTTTATTTTTATCGGAAATTTTATAAATGTTCTGTTATCCTTTGCTATATCTGCTAACCGAGAACACTTTGACTCCATAGCAACTTGACCACCTAATCCTCTCCATTCCCTTCTAGGCCTCATTAAGTCTTGAGATAATATTGTAAACTCCGATTCTGGGATACCTGACTTTAGGAAGTTATTATCTTCCTTTTTTGAGTCATCCATCATAAGAAATTGTTTAAAAACTATCTCCCACTCATCTTTTGAAAATTGTTCCTTAACCTTTGAATTGATATTTGTCGAAGGTTTGTTTTTTAAATAAAACATTTCAATCCCCTCGGAAAATTCCTTCACAAAGTATTCCGTATATCTATCTATAGAAAAGAAAATACTTCTTTCATTTCTATCATTTATAATTGACTCCAACTGTTGATAATAATGTTCTAAAAATAACAAACAATAATCATAAAATTTTTTTATCTTAGAAAAATTCAATGTGAAATTTGGCTGAGTTTCGTGTGCCGCCATATTTCTATTTTTATTGATTATTTTTTCAAACTCAATTAAATCTGAATTCCCTTCAAAAAACATTATACGTTTATTTTGGTTGATTTTTTGAGATGTAATACTATCTACATCTATACCAAAGCTTGTAAAAATAGAATCTCCACTATTTTTCTTTACATAAAGAGGCTCCTTTTCATTTTTCAATTCAAAATATTTTTTAATATGTGCAGGAATTTCTTCATTAGCATTTACAATATCATCTCTGAACAATTTTAAAGCTTGCTCAGTAAATGTTGCTATAAGAAGAATTAGATGACGTTTCTCAATATTATTCTCCTCATCTTTTGTTACTAACTTTTCTTCCAATCTATCTAACTCCGACTGTATATAACAAATATCTTCTTCAAGATAGTTTGGCAAGCTTACAAAAAAACGCCTCATTTCAATCCCCACTCAATATTTCTTTAAAAATTTCAATGCGCATTCGTAAATTACTTATATTTGTTGTTCTACGAGTAAAGGGAAGCTTTTTATCTGAGTCTAAATTCTTAATTTTATCGTAACTTTTTTCAGTAAAGTTAATTCTTTCACCGCTTCTAATCGCCGACATTAGAAGTATAAATACAGTTTCAGCATACACTGCATTTATATTATTTTTATTTCGACCTAGAAAATTCTGATATTCATCTGAATAATATGTAGTCAATGCCTTATCAAAAATATCTATATCCTTATAACCGCTTTGATATTTTTCCATAAAACAATCAAGTTGATTTTTCAATATGATGGATGTTGAGATTGGGGAACGGATAATCTTCCCGGCATTATTCCTTACTAATCCTTCATAATTATTACTAACAATACTATCGACAGTAATTATTCGTAGAATCAATTCATCTATTTTATACTTTTTATAATCTTTTTCAGTAAAACGTCTTTCAAGTTTACTCCATCTAGCAGATAATTCTTTTATTTTTTCCATCAAATCACCTGGATATAGGGCATTTCTTATTTCTTGAGAAGTCAGCTTAACTCCACCAGTATTGATTCTTTCAAATACATGTTTTTTTATATCATTCTTTCTTGTTGATGGAAAACGTTGTTCAAAAAAAACAATATTTGCTTCACCATCTCTCAATCGATCCTGCTCTTCTGATGTTAATTCATCAAATGATTTTCCTCGCCATTTAGAACTCACTGAGTTATTATTACTTAATTTAAAAACGACTTTTTTATCGGGGAGATTTTCTTCATTTATGAATGTTGAAATTGTAATAATTCTCTGTAAACCATCTATAATATCATTTGTATCATCTTCATTTTTGTAAATGAAAAAATTTGGTAGAGGTATTCCAAGTAAAATAGAATCGATTAATCGTGAAGCCATATCTTGTGTCCAAACGTATGCCCTCTGTAAGTCAGGAATAACAAACTTTCTTTTTTTATAAAGTTGAGATATTCTATCAAATGTATATGTCGTATTCCAATACCTAATTTTAAATACACTTTCATCAATACTAGATAGTTCATCAGATTGCATATCAACTTGTTCTATTCCTGTTTCCTTTTTTGACACTTTCGCACTCTCCTTACGATTTTTTGGTTAATATAATAACATTTATATTTTATATTCTAGTTTCCAAATTCTTCTTTCCCAAACTCCTCAACCTCATCCGGCACATCACTAAACAAAGTCACATGTCCCATCTTGCGGTTGTGCTTCGCTTCTATTTTACCATACAGGTGGAGGTGGGCGCTTGGATTTTCTGTGACATATTTTTCAGCGGCCTCGACGTGTTGGCCGAGTACGTTGAGCATGATAGCTGGCGCATGCAGGTGGATGAATGGCAACGGTGCTCCAAGGACGCCCAAGATATGGGTATCAAACTGGGAGAAGTCGCAGGCTTCGATTGAGTAGTGGCCAGAGTTGTGTGGCCGAGGGGCAATCTCATTGACAATAATATCATCAGCCGTCGCAAACATTTCTACGCAAAGCGTTCCAGACAAGTTGAGTTGCTCAGCGATTCGCACGGCCATGGTTTTAGCTTTTTCAGCTAGACTTTCTGAAATGCGGGCTGGCACGATGGTCTTAGACAGGATATTGTTGCGGTGGATATTTTCCTGAACTGGGAAAACCGTCACGTCCTTGCCATTTCCTGATACGATGACAGAAATCTCAAGGTCAAAGTTGACGAATTCTTCCAAGACGCAGTCTGCTGAGTCGGCTAGTGCACGGGCTTCTTCCAAGTCTTCTTCCGAACGAATAACCTTTTGTCCATGCCCATCGTAGCCACCAGTCGCAGTCTTTAGGACATAGTTTTTGGACAAGTCAATCTCCGCCAAATCTTGACTTGAAGTCACAACCTTGTAGGGTGCCACAGTGACTTGAGCCTTGTTTGAGAGAAAGTCCTTTTCAAAGATACGATTTTGCGAAATGCGAAGCAGGTCTGTTCCTTGAGGAAGCTGACCATCCTTGATAACAGCATCCAAACCGTTGGCATCGACATTTTCAAACTCATAGGTGAGGACATCACATCGCTCAGCCAGCTGACGGAGAGCGTTCACATCGTTATAGGGAGCCACGATGATTTCCGCCACACGAGAAGCTGGGCAATCCGCCGCAGGATCCAGCGCGATGACCTTGTGCCCCATGTAGATAGCAGAAATGGCCATCATCTGACCCAGCTGACCGCCACCGATAATTCCGATTGTTTTAGATGAGCTCATTGGTAGACTCCTCTGCGATTTTTCCTTGTTCTTCTGCGAAATCTGCCAAAGCTGTCGCGATAGCCTGATCCTCTACTGACAGGAGACGGAGGGCAAAGAGTGCCGCATTTGTCGCACCTGCTTCACCGATAGCCATTGTCGCCACAGGCACGCCACCCGGCATCTGTACGATAGAGTAGAGCGAGTCCACACCGCTAAGAGCACGCGATTTGACAGGTACACCGATGACAGGAAGGGTTGTTTTGGCTGCGACCATTCCTGGCAAATGGGCTGCGCCGCCAGCACCTGCAATAATGACCTTGATACCACGGCTACGAGCTTCTTCAGCATGTCTGAACATGAGGTCTGGTGTACGGTGGGCAGAGACAACCTTCTTTTCGTAGGCCACACCGAAACGGTCTAGGACTTCGGCTGTTTTTTGCATGGTTGCCCAGTCGGATTTTGAGCCCATGATAATGGAAATAATTGGTTTCATATTTTCTCCTCTGAATAAACTAATTCTTTTGCTCAATATTTTTTACAGTAGCTGATTCAACACTATAATGTTGAACAGTCTGATCAACCAGATTTTCAACGCTCTTAGGTTTTATCAATAAACGAAGTATAATTGTCGCAAGAGGTATAATGCTCGGCAAATCCTTCCATACAGGTGTCAACACTTCTTCACTATCACATCTTAAAAGCCAGTACTTTATTGTCTGCAATATTTTTCTTCTACTTTTCGTCTTCTCAGCTGTTCCAATAATCAAAGCCATCAGACTATGCGTCTCAACGCCTGCTTGACCAAGAATGACCTCAGATTTAGCGTAGCTATGACTGGCTAGTTCTATCATGATTTTTGGAAAATTAACTCCTGCTTTATAAGCGTTAGCAGGCTCTACCATTCTAGGGTTACACTCTATATAGTAAAATTGATCTCCCCTACGTATAAAATCTAGGGTTAGGCAGCCATGCCATTGTATATATTGTCCTAATTTTTCAACATGCTCTCTCGTTCTTTTAGATTCTATGCTTAATCTTGCCGCAGCCGAACCACCCGCGCCAGAACCTACTTTTACGCTAGAATGCACTGCGAGTAATTCTCCATGATCAAACACTGCTTGAACCTGACCATAGTCTCCAACTATGTCTTGCTGAACCATCCATTCCTCATCACTCGCTGTTAATTTGCTCGTCACTTCAGCCAAATCTTTCTTACTTGAAATCTTATAAACCGAGCGACCGGCAGTACCATAATCTGCTTTCAGCCAATAAGGATAGTCTAACAGTATAGAGTCTGCATCTTTCACGTACTCCCACTTAGGTGTGGGAAGTCCTAATAAATCCGCAGTTTCAGCAAAAGCAATCTTTCCAGCCAACATTTTAAACTGCTCTTTATCAGCAAGGGCGATTGGTAGCGATTGAGGCAAAAATTGTTTCCCATTTGCCAATAACCAGCCTTCTTCATGTGTTGGCAAAATGGCCTTGTAATTGGTTTTATGAAGCAACTGACTAACCTGTCTCAGATAATCTACAGGAAAACGATTCACATCAACTATCGGAACTCTATGGGTTAGACGACTGAAGTATGCAATGGAAAATCTTCTAGGAGATAACACATCAATTTTATAGCTTTCTTTCAACAAAACTGTCAAAGTTTCTCGTGAGGTCAAGCTTGAACCTTCTAAAAATAGCAATCTATTTTTCATTTTTCAAACACCTGAAGTCTATTTTTAAGTCTCACGGCTAAAAGTTTCATAGATTTGATTTACAAAGCCTTACCACCAATATCATGCCTATAAAAAAGACCTGTTGTGTCTTGTTTTTTTAGTTGGTCGTAGATTTTTTCCTGCGCAGCTGAGACAGTATCTGCTGTGGTGACCAGCATGTATACTCGACCGCCATTTGACAGCAGTGCTCTGCTATTTTCCGCAAACTTAGCCCCAGCATAGTAGGTAATGATGTCGTCTTCGGTCTTGGCTGGAAGCTTGACGCCTTTTTCATAGTCTAGCGGGTAGCCCTTGGATGCGACAACCACACCCAGAGTCACGCCCTTGTCCGTCCACGTGATGTTCGGCTCCTTGCTATCGAGAATATCCGTGATATTTTGCGCAAAGTCAGATGTCAAGCGAGGCAGGATAATCTGAGTTTCGGGATCACCAAAACGAGCGTTGAACTCGATAACCTTCGGACCGCCAGCAGTCAAAATAAGCCCCGCGTAGAGGACACCAAGATAAGGACGACCTTCTTTGATCATCCCTTCAAGGACTGGCTTGACAATGGTGTCAACAGCTGTGTCAACCACGCTCTGTGGCAAGTGAGGAACTGGCGCATAGGCACCCATCCCACCAGTGTTAGGGCCCTTGTCGCCGTCGTAAGCACGTTTGTGATCCTGAGCCGTCGGCATGATGTAGAACTTGTCCCCATTGACAAAGGCAAAGAGAGAGAACTCTTCTCCGTCAAGGAATTCCTCGATAACCACACGCGCGCCTGAGTCACCGAACTTATTGTCCAAAAGCATCTCATGAGCGGCTTCGACCGCTTGCTCAACCGTTTCAGCAACGACAACACCTTTCCCAAGCGCCAATCCATCCGCCTTAACAACGATTGGAGCGCCTTTCTCTTCGATATAAGCCTTAGCTGCCTCGAAATCCGAAAATGTGCCATAGGCTGCTGTCGGAACGTCGTATTTGACCATGATTTCCTTAGCAAAATCCTTAGACCACTCTAGCTCCGCTGCAGCTTTGGTCGGGCCAAAGGCTTTGAGCCCAGCTTGATTAAAGTCATCCACGATACCTGCAGCCAGGGCATCATCTGGACCGATGAAGGTCCAAGCAATATCGTTGGCCTTTGCGAAGTCAATCAACTTAGAATGTTCGGAAATAGAGATATTTACCAAATCAAGTCCATCTAAGGTCATCCCGTCATTTCCAGGAGCTACAAAAACTTTTTCAACGTCTTTTGATTCAAGCAACTTCTTAGCAATCGCATGTTCACGACCACCAGAACCGACAACTAACAGCTTCATCTCTCAACCTCTTTTGCGAATTATTTACTAATATTATATCATAAACGTTCGTTTTAATCTTGTTTCACTTAGCATTTTAAGCCAAAAAAGGAAAGAAACTGTTTTCTTCCCTTTCGTTTTTTAATGTCTAAAATGCCTCACGCCTGTGAAGACCATGGTCAAGCCATATTTATCCGCAGCTTCGATGGATTATGTTTACAAATTAATTTTTTAATATAGAAAGGTTTCTTAAATCTAAGTTGAAATAGAAATTGATTAAAGCAAGTCCAATATTTCTTTAACAAATTCAAGCTCATCAATTTCTAAAGCAATAGATAGGTTACGAATATTTTCTAACGATGGAATATTTTTACCATTTTCGTAGTTACATAGCGTTTTTTCACTAATCCAATCATCGCAATCAAAAAATTTTTGGCTACGATCATCTATAAATCACTGTCTAGATTTTGGTAAGTCTGTTAAGCTCGCTCTGTGTTTTCTTATTAAATTTCCTATTTCTCTGTGTTGTGTTTCATTTTTTCTCAAAGTCATATTTTTATTATAACACAAAAGGAACCTAGGTTCCTTTATTTTTTTTAAAAAAAAGATATAATACTAGTATAGCAATTGAAAAATCAACTTGCTGAATAAATTTTTAGGAGGCTTACTATGAGCTCAACATTTAATTTTAAGGCTAGCGCCGTTCGAACTATCGAATCCCCCTCACAAAAAGGTGTCACTACCTATTTTGTATATCTCAACTTTAGAGATCTCCCTTCCAACTTACCGATGGAAGTCAATCCGAGACAACCTAAAATGACTACAGCAGTTGCCAAATCGTTAATTAATGCTGTCAAGTCGCCTGACACTGATTTCGATATCAATAATCGGGGAATAGTAATTGTTGCTAAACAATTCAAATTCACACCCAATCAAAACTTGGTATCTTTAGATTTAGGAGATGATCCTCAAAATTACGGAATCCTGGATGGTGGTCATACATACAAAGCGATTATAGATAATAGAGATCAGATTCACTCCGGACTAGATAAATTTGTCAAACTTGAAATTATTGTCGGTGAACAATTGACAGTTTCACGTATAGCTGATGCACGAAATACTTCTGCTCAAGTTAGTGATATCGCATTATTTGAACTAGATGATAAGTTTGATCTAATTAAAGACTCGTTGTCGAATGAGCAATACGCCTCAGAGATTGCTTATAAAGATAACGAGAATAAAAGAATTCCAATTGCTGAATTAATTCGTTTGATGTTTACTTTCAATATTAAACGTTTTCCAGACGATAGTACTGCACCAGTATCTGCATATTCTGGAAAACAAGCAGTATTCAAAGATTACCAAAAGGAATTCGGAACAGACAATAATATCTATGAAAAATTAGCACCTTTTCTTCCTGACCTAGTTGATCTTTATGAGCTAATTCAAAAGGAACTTCCTAACAAATACCAAGAATATAAAAATTCTGAAGGAAAGAATGCAGCATTCGGAAGAATTCGTGGAGTAGAGGGATCTGGAAGTTATTATACCGACTTCACTGAACAATCTATCAATTACAATATCTCTACTGGTTTTTTGATGCCTATTTTCGGTGCCTTTAGAGCATTACTTAGAGAGTCCGATGGAAAAATCAGTTGGGAATTCGATCCTAAAGACGTATGGAAAATCGCTGGAACAAGACTGGTACAAAATACTTTCGACACAGATACTAACCCTCAACAAGTTGGAAAAAGCAAAACACTATGGCAAGCTAATTATAGAATCGTTGACAGTGTTAGAAAAGATTTGCTATTAGACAAGCTTTTGAATGAAAGAAATTAGGATAAATTTTCTATAGAAGAATCTGCATAGTTTGTGTAACTTAAACTATCAAAAAAGCGCTCAACTTTGACTTGAGTGCTTTTTCTATATTTTAAAAATTTTTATCATTAATACTGGTATACGATAAAAAAAATTTAACGAAAAATGAATAAAATCTTAATGCCTAAAATGTCTCACGCCTGTGAAGACCATAGTCAAGCCATATTTGTCAGCAGCTTCGATAGATTCTTGATCACGGACAGAGCCTCCTGGTTGGATGATGGCTTTAATGCCTGCTTTGGCGATTTCTTCCACGTTATCCGCAAATGGGAAGAAGGCATCCGAAGCAAGCACAGCACCGTCAAGACGGTCTTTAGCTTGGTCAATGGCAATACGGACTGAAGCTACACGGTTGGTTTGCCCTGGGCCAACACCGAGTGTCATATGGTCGTTGGTTACGATGATACCGTTTGATTTGACGTACTTGATAGCTTTCCAAGCGAACTCAAGAGCAGTTGCTTCTGTCTCCGTTGGTTGGCGTTTGGTCACCACTTGCCAGTCAGCTGGGCTTTCTTTAACCACGTCTTGGTTTTGCACAAGAAGTCCACCAACCACACCTGTGTATTCTGCTTCCACTTCGCTGGCATCTTGAGCGTCGAATGGCAAGGCAAGGATACGCAAGTTTTTCTTTTTGTTGGTCAAAATGGCTAGCGCTTCATCTGTATAGCTCGGTGCGATAATGATCTCAAGGAAAACGCCGTGCATCTTCTCAGCAGTCGCAGCATCCACCTCACGGTTAAGGACGACAATTCCACCAAAGATAGACACTGGGTCAGACTCATAAGCGTAATCCCAAGCAGTTTCGATGTCATCTGCCTGACCGATACCGCACGGATTCATGTGTTTGAGAGCCACAACGGTTGGACGGTCTTTGAAATCACGGATGATACGGATAGCTGCATCCGCATCACGGATATTGTTAAAGGACAATTCTTTCCCGTTTAGCTGTTTAGCGGATGCAATGGAGTATTCCGTAGGAAGAGCTTTTTGGTAGAAGTCTGCATCTTGTTGAGGGTTTTCACCGTAACGCATGGGTTGCTTGAGGTCATAGGTCAAAGTGAGTTTTTCAGGTTTGCTTTCGCCCACTTGAGCAGTGAAATATGCCGCAATCAAAGCATCATAAGCTGCTGTGTGGCGGAAAACCTTAGCCGCCAAACGTTGACGAGTTTCATAAGTAGTTTCACCATTTGCTGCCAATTCATCAAGCACCACTGCATAGTCAGCAGGGTCTACTACAACCGTTACGCTAGCGTGGTTTTTCGCTGCTGAACGAAGCATGGATGGCCCGCCAATATCGATATTCTCCACTGCATCTGCATACATCACATCTGGTTTGAGAATCGTTTCCTTGAATGGGTAAAGGTTTACCACCACAAGGTCAATCAATTCGATATTATTGTCCTTGGCTGCTTGAAGGTGGCTATCAAGATCACGACGAGCCAAGAGCCCACCGTGGATATTTGGATGAAGGGTCTTAACACGACCATCCATCATTTCTGGAAAACCAGTCACATCATCAATCGCAATGGTCTCCACCCCAGCATTGTCAAGGACAACTTTGGTCCCACCTGTTGAGATAATCTCCCAACTAAGTTTTTTGAGTTCTTGGGCAAATTCAACAATGCCCGCTTTGTCTGAGACGCTGATTAAGGCGCGTTTAGTCATGTTTTTTCCTTTCATTTACTTGTCCAACAATTCTCTAATAACTTCCGGATACAACTTGTACTCCGCTTCATGAATGCGAGCTTCAAAGTTTTCAATCGTATCACCAGCTAGACGTGGTACACGCACTTGTTTGATAACCTTGCCTGTATCCACACCGGAATCCACCCAGTGAATGGTCACGCCGCTCTCAGCAACCCCAGCATTCCAAGCGTCCTCAATCCCATGAGCTCCTGGAAATTCTGGAAGGTAGGCTGGATGAATGTTAATGATCCGACCCTCGTAAGCAGCGAGCAAAGTTGGCCCGACGATTTTCATATAACCCGCCAAACAAACCAAGTCAATCTGGTGTTCTTCCAAGAGCTCGACAAGAGCTGCTTCGTAGTCCGCCTTGTTCTCAAACTCCTTGAGTTCAAAAGCATAGGACAGGACGCCGAGCTTGTCTGCACGTTCCAGCACATAGGCGTCACGATGGTCTGAAAAAACAAACTCCACCTGAAATTCTTCGGCAATCACCTGAAAATTTGAGCCATTACCAGAGGCAAAAACCGCTATTTTTTTCATTTGATGATGACACTTTCGTTTTCTTTCTTGACGATGCGACCAATTTCATAGACTGGTTCATCCAACAATTCCTTGACGCGACCTACATTTTCAGGGCTAACTGCCAGCATGAGTCCCACACCCATATTGAAGATTTCAAACATTTCTTCATGCTTGATTTCACCGTATTTTTCAAGAGCTTTGAAAATAGGAAGGACTGGAACCTTGTCTTCTTCAATTTCCGCAGCTAGGTCAGCCGCAAACATACGAGGAACATTCTCGATAAAGCCGCCACCTGTGATGTGGGCAATGCCGTTGACTAACTCTTCCTTGATGAGTGGCAAGACAGCCTTGACATAGATACGAGTCGGCTCAAGAAGGACTTCCTTGAGTTTCTTGCCTTCCAATTCCGGCAAGACTTCCTCACCTGTGTAGTCCGCAAAAACACGACGAACGAGGGAGTAACCATTTGAGTGAATCCCACTTGAGGCAAGTCCGAGAAGAACATCGCCTTCAGACACCTTTGAGCCGTCTATAATTTGAGATTTTTCAGCCACACCGACTGCAAAACCAGCCAGATCGTAGTCATCTGCGCCATACATACCAGGCATTTCAGCCGTTTCCCCACCGATGAGAGCAGCGCCTGCCTGCACACAACCTTCTGCCACACCAGCAACGACTTGTTCTAGTTTAGCTGGTTCATTCTTCCCTGTCGCGACGTAGTCAAGGAAGTAAAGAGGCTCCGCACCTGCAGCGATGATATCATTGACACACATAGCCACACAGTCCTGCCCGATGGTATCGTGCTTGTCGTACTTGATAGCCAGCATGAGCTTGGTTCCGACACCGTCAGTCCCTGAAATCAAGACGGGCTCTTTGACACCTGTTTTTGAGAGGTCAAACATGCCACCGAAACCACCTAGAGCTCCCATAACACCTGCACGCTCCGTACGAGCCACGTGCTTTTTGATCCGCTCAACAACTTCATAACCTGCTTCAACATCTACACCAGATTGCGCATAAGCATTTTTATTTGTCATCTTCTCTTCCTTTCCTTTCACGGAGAGTCTTTATCCGTCTATTTGTAAAAACTGGTCTTATCCCCCAAGCTTCTACGATATTCTTCCTCATAGTCGTAGAGAGGAGTTGGGTAGTCTCCATCAAAATAAGCGACACAGAGACCACCATTCGGCGCATCTGTTTCGATGCCGATGGAGTTAATCAAGCCATCAATCGAAAGATAGGTCAGGCTATCTGCGCCAATGATTTGGCAGGTTTCTTCGACTGTATGATTAGCCGCAATCAGCTCCTGACGCGTCTGGATATCAATCCCGTAGAAGCATGGATAAGCCAGCGCTGGACTACCAATGGCAACGTGAACCTCAGACGCACCTGCTTCTTTCAAAAGCTGAACGATACGGCGAGAGGTTGTCCCACGAACAATGGAATCATCAATCATCACCACACGTTTGCCTTTGACAACGCCCGAAACAGCAGACAGTTTCATCCGCACCCCTTGCTCCCGCAATTCTTGAGTCGGTTGGATAAAGGTGCGTTGCGTGTATTGGTTTTTGATGAGACCCATTTCATTTGGCAGACCAGATTCTTCTGCAAATCCCATAGCTGCGCTGAGTGAGGAATTTGGCACACCGACCACAATATCTGCTTCGTGCTTGAACTCACGCGCTAATTGGGCCCCCATACGTTTGCGAGCTGTATGGACATTGACCCCATGGATGTTAGAGTCAGGACGGGCAAAGTAGATATACTCCATAGAGCAGATCGCCAACTGGGTATCATTCGTATAGCTATCGTACTGAATCCCTTTGTCGTCTACGATTACAATCTCTCCTGGTTTTACATCGCGAATCCACTCAGCACCAATAACTTCAAAAGCACAGGTTTCTGACGAAACCACCACCGCTCCGTTGGCCATTTTCCCAATAGAAAGTGGACGGAAGCCATTAGGATCAAGAGCCGCAATCAACTTGTCCTCAAACAGCAAGATATAAGCAAAGCCACCTTTTACAAGGCTGAGCGCCTCTTTGATTTTGCCCATCAAGTTCGGATTGTGACTCCGACGAATGAGGTGAGCCAAGATTTCCGAGTCCGAAGTTGAACTGAAAATTGCTCCTCTTTGTTCCAATTCTTTCTTGAGCGATTCAGCATTGGTCAAGTTTCCGTTATGAGCAAGTCCAAACTGCATATCATGAAAGCGAAAGAGGAAGGGCTGGATGTTGTCCACAGAAGCTTCGCCAGCAGTCGCATAACGCACATGCCCAATCGCGCTCATTCCTGTCAATTTATCCAAATTAGCTGGATTTCTGAACACTTCTGATAAAAGCCCCATGTCACGATGACGCTTCAAGTTCCCCTGATCATTGGAGAGGATTCCTGCCCCTTCCTGACCACGGTGCTGAAGACTGTGGAGACCAAAATAGGTCAATTTAGCAGCATCTGGATGTCCCCAGATACCGAAAACACCACATTCTTCATTAAGAGATTTTACTTCGTATGTCATTTTTTATACCTTTTATTTCCCTGTGAAATAACGCACAGCCGACGCGAACAGGTGCTGGTCTTTATTTCCTGGGATGTTTTGGAAGAGACCGTCTTCATAACGTTCTGAGTGTCCCATTTTACCGATGATTTGGCCGTTCTTGCTGGTAATTCCTTCGATTGCATTTACAGAACCATTTGGATTGTACTTAGAATCCATGCTTGGTTTGCCGTCAAAGTCAACGTATTGGCTAAAGATTTGGCCATTGTCGCGGAGCTCCGCAAATTCCTCGGCCGTCACAACAAACTTCCCTTCACCGTGCGATACTGGGATGGCATGGATATCGCCCACTTGCACTCCAGCCAACCATGGTGAGTTGGTATTGGCAATCCGAGTTTCCACCATCTTAGCCACGTGCTGGTTGGCATCATTGTAGAAGAGGGTTGGACTCGTGCTGCTGGCATCTTCAAAGTTGCCATATGGAAGAAGACCTGATTTGACGAGGGCTTGGAATCCATTACAGATACCGATAATCAAGCCACCACGAACGATAAAGCTATCAATGGCTGCACGCACTTTTTCATTGAGCAAGATATTCACGATAAATTTAGCTGATCCATCCGGCTCATCCGCAGCTGAGAATCCACCTGCAAAGAAGAGAATGTTTGCCTTGCCGATATTGTCAACCATGGTTTCAACTGACTTGACAATAGCTTCTTCATTCAAGGTCACAAATGGCACCAAGTTAACCTCTGCACCTTCTTTTTCGAAGGCCTTAGCTGAGTCATATTCCGAGTTGGTCCCTGGGAAGACTGGGATGTAAACCACTGGTTTTTCAATAGTTTCCTTGGTTTTGATGAGTTCATCAGAAGCGACAGCTGGCACTTCAGCCAATTCTTTAGATTGGGCAAATTCAGTTGGGTAAACTTCTTCCAGTTTTCCTTGGAAAGCACTGTCAAGCTTGTGTCCATCTAGCTTCACACCGTTGACAAGGAGTGTAAAGTTGACACTTGTTTGTCCAATCTTCCCCACTCCAATGATTTCTTCAGGAGAGGTGAAGACAAATCCACCTAATTGAGCTGTCAAAGCCGTTTCAAGTTCAGGCAAGGTTACCTCTGCACCGATATGGTTTCCAAAAGTAGCAAGAGCCAAACTTTCAATAACACCACCATATTTAACAGCTGATGCAGATGTTACTTTGTGGTCAGCTTGGATGGCTTCAAATTGAGCAAAGTTTTGCTTAATTAAATCAAAATCAATCTCTGCAGAGAGGGCTTGACCTGGAATGTAGTAGATGTTTTCACCAGCAGTCTTGAACTCAGGAGAAAGGACTTTACGGCTATCTGCCGTCGTCACCCCAAAAGCGACCAAGGTTGGCGGTACGGTCAATTCTTCGAAAGTACCAGACATAGAATCCTTACCACCGATAGATGGCAAACCAAGCTGGATTTGTGCTTCGATAGAACCTAGGAGAGCTGCTACTGGTTGACCAAAACGCTCTGCTTGTTTATCCATCCGCTCGAAATATTCTTGGTATGAGAAACGAGCCTTGGACCAGTTTGCACCAGCAGCCACCAAACGAGCGGTTGCTTCGATAACTGCATAGGCAGCTCCGTGATATGGAGACCATTCTGCTACATAAGGGTTGAACCCTTGCGCCATAACAGAAGCAGTTGTTGTCACACCATGTTGGACTGGCAATTTCTGTACAGAAGCTTCAGTTGCTGTAATTTGGTAGCGACCACCAAGTGGGTGATTGACTGTTGAACGACCGACCGAGCAGTCAAAGATGGTCTGTAAACCTTTTTGACTCGCATGGTTGAGATCAGATAGAACCGCAAGGGTATCTGCTTCAAGTGTGTTAGTGCTTGTTGTGCGTTCTTCTGGGAGTTTGACATCCTTGTCCACAACCTTGGCATCGACGACCACGCGCACACCGTTTGTATCAAGGAAACGACGTTCCAAGTCGACGATGATCTCACCATTCCAGTGCATGACTAGATTTGGTTTTTCAGTCACTGTTGCCACCACAACCGCGTCAATATTTTCTTTATTACATTCTGCAACGAAGGCATCTACATCCTTAGGACGCACCACAACTGCCATCCGTTCTTGTGATTCAGAGATAGCAATTTCTGTACCGTTCAAACCTTGATATTTAAGAGGAACCTTATTGAGGTCAATTTCAAGACCATCTGCCAATTCACCGATAGCCACACAGACACCACCAGCACCAAAGTCATTGGATTTCTTGATAAGACGAGTGACATCGCCATTACGGAAAAGACGTTGAATCTTGCGTTCTTCAATGGCATTCCCCTTTTGAACCTCAGCTCCAGCAGTCTCCACAGACTCAACTGTTTGAACCTTAGAAGAACCCGTCGCACCACCGACTCCATCACGGCCAGTCTTACCACCGAGAAGGATAATGACATCCCCCGCTTCCGGTTTTTCACGGACGACATTGCCCTTTGGAGCCGCACCGACAACAGCTCCCAACTCCATGCGTTTAGCTACAAAGCCCGGGTGGAAGTACTCACGAACATAGGTCGTCGCAAGCCCAATCTGATTCCCGTAAGAAGAATAACCATGAGCCGCTGTTTTAGAAATGACTTGTTGTGGCAATTTCCCAGCACGAGTTTCTGAAATCGGTGCTGTAATATCACCCGCACCAGAGATACGCATGGCTTGGTAAACGTAGGAACGGCCTGATAACGGGTCACGAATGGCTCCACCGATACAAGTAGCAGCCCCACCAAATGGTTCAATTTCCGTTGGGTGGTTGTGAGTTTCGTTTTTAAACATGAGGAGCCAAGGTTCCTTGACACCATCAACGTCCACTTCTATTTCGATCGAGCAGGCATTGATTTCGTCAGACACCTCCATATCGTCCAAACGACCATTAGCACGCTCATAACGACCAAAAATAGTCGCCATATCCATCAAGGTTTGTGGTTTCTCCGAACGCCCCAACTCATCACGCATGGCAATATACTTGTCATAAGTCGCTTGCAATTGCTTTTGGAATTTAGAAGCTGAGAAATCAATCTGTTTCAACTCCGTCTCAAAAGTCGTGTGACGGCAGTGGTCAGACCAATAAGTGTCCAAAACCTTGAGCTCTGTTTCCGTTGGCACGCGCCCGATTGACTTGAAGTAGTCTTGGATAAAGAGCAAATCATCCACTTCCATGGCCATCCCTTGCTCTGCCTTGTAGCGAGCAAAGTCTTCTGCCGTATAACTTTCAAAGAAAGTCAATTTAGGAATGGTCTTGTCTGACTCTGAAAATTCCTGTTTGGCAATCCCTGTCGTGATGTCCTTAAAACGAGAATCCACTGGATTGAGCAGGTAGTTCTTGACCGCTTCTAACTCAGCAGCATCAATATCTTTATTAACCAAGTAAAGTTGGGCTGTATTGACCATAACATCACTCGAACTTCCCAGCAAAAGCAAAGCTTCCTGTGAAGAAGCTGCACGCTGGTCAAACTGACCAGGCAGGCTTTCAATGGCAAAGAAAGCATAGTTAGCAAGATCTGCTTGCACAGCCGCTTCATCCAAGACATGATCCGTCACCTGCTCAGAGAAGATGTGCTTCTCTGCAGGTGCAAACAAGTCCTCTGCCAAATCAAAAACATCATAAACTTGCACAATGCGAATACTTTTTAAGGTTGAAAGCCCCAAGTTGTGCTGGAGTTCTCTTACCAAACTCTCTGACTTAACCTGAAAATCGGCCTTTTTTTCAACAAAAATACGTTTATCCATCAATTCTTATTCCTTTATTTCAGCTCTTGCAATGTTCCCAACGACCTTGAGAGTATTGCAAACAGATTATTTCAAACCCTGCAATTTCTCCCAGACAATCTCGTAAACGTCTGTTAATTCTCCGAGACCTCTACGGAAAACATCCTTGTCCATGTGATTGCCATCTGCATCCCACAAACGGCAGTTATCTGGTGAAAATTCGTCTGCCAAGATAATCTTGCCATCCTTGTCAAAACCGAACTCTAGCTTAAAGTCAATCAATTTAAGACCAATCTCAGCAAACCAAGCTTTCAAAAGTTTATTGATACGACGGGTTTCTTCCTTCAAGTAGGCAATCTGCTGGTCATCCGCAATTTTAAGGAATTTCACATGCTCATCATTGATAAACGGATCATCCAAATCATCATTTTTATAGTAAAATTCGACAATCGGAGTCTCAAATGCGATGCCCTCTTCCACGCCAAAACGTTTTGAAAAGGAACCAGCCGTGTAGTTGCGGAGCACAACTTCTAGAGGAATAATCTCAACCTTTTTATTGAGTTGTTCCGTGTCCGAAATTTTCTCCACAAAGTGAGTCGCTACACCAGCCGCATTTAATTTCTCAAAAATAAAAGATGAAATCTGATTATTTAACACTCCCTTGCCCGCAATCTGCTCCTTCTTGACACCGTTGAAAGCAGTCGCCTGGTCCTTGTAAGTTGAAATAATGAGATTTTCATCCTCAGTTGTATAGATATCCTTGGCTTTTCCCGAATAGATCAGTTTTTTTGACATGTTAAAGTTCGCCTTTCGTTTTACTTGAGCACATTCTAACATAAAAGCATGAAAAATTCAAGGTTTTTACGAATAAATAACGTTTTTCCTATTTTAAGCGTAAAGAAAAACTGCAAGATAAGCTCCTCTTACAGTTTTAAAATCATTTATCCTCTGAAAAACACGAATATTACCCTCTATTTAAAAATTGATCCCAAAAATAACGGAGATAGCTTTTCTTTCCCGTAATCATCTGCAGGCGACCTTCTAAGCCATAGCGAAGTGTTGTAGCCTGCTCAGAAGTCAGATGGGTCTCCACCTCAATTTTAAAGAAATTTCCTTTTTCAGTCTTGGTAGCTGTCGCATCAATACTTGTAATCGTAGAATCTAGGAAAATTTGATTCTTCGCATCATTAGTTGTAGTATAACGAACAGAGTCCCCAATCTTGACTCTAGCAACATCTTTTGAACTGAGATAGGCTGTGAGTTTGGTTTTTCCTTCTTTTTCCAAGGATGGATAGAGCTGGGCTAGCAAGGTTCCTTCTGCGACCATCGTAGATTCACTAGTCTCAGGATTAAGGTGAAGCACCCCATCCTCACTCGCCGTAATTTTCCCCTTATCGAGGAGACCTCCCTGTACCTTCTTACCCGATTCCGCCTCCAAAATTTTCTGATCTAGAAGAGCTAATTCCTGACCGACCTTTGCCAAGTGTTGGGATTTAAGGGATTCCAATTGACTGCTTAAGCCTGACGCATAGGCTTGCTGGGTTCCGGAACCTGCATACTGGACACGGTAAGTAGCAAGACTTGATTCTAACTGAGAAAGCTGTGCTTCAACCTGTGCAACAGCCTGAGCCTTAGCTTGCGGATTTTCCTCTCTCTGAGACTTGTAGGACTGGTAGAGAGAGTAGGCCAGATTCTGACTGGTCAAGGAAGCACCTGTTTCAATAGCTGACTTAGCTATCTGGTAATCGCGAATTTTAGCCTCTGTTTGACTGATGAGGTTCCCGATTTCAGCTTGGGTTTGACTAGCTGCTGCATTCTGGGACGCGATGGTCTCATTTTGCTGAGAAACATTACTTCTTAGACCATTCGCTTGGCTGAGATAATCTCTAAACATCTCCTGATATCCAAACTTATCCGCCTCTGGAAATTGATCACTCCCCTCTTTCAAACTGGATTGCAAATAACCCAACTGCTTTTTTTGATCCTTTAACATCTCCAATTGACTGGCATATGCTTCGACCTGGACAGCCTCCGCCCCTTGCTGGTACTCAACGAGTAGTTCGCCTTGCTTGACCAACTTGTTTTCTTCCAGATAGTTGGCCACAATCCGTTGATTGCTAGTCGACTGGATGTTGGCAATGATCCGACTAGGTTCGACAGTCGCTCGGGTAGACAAACTAATCTCTTTCTCTGCAAAAACTGCAAATCCTAGTAAAAACACGAACAGAAGTGACATAGGTAAAATCACGCGACTGGAAAAATTATGGTAACGGCGATGGTAAAACTCCGCACTTTCTAAAAATTCTGGTTTCATCTTCTCCTCTTTCTAGCTATTGACCAAATGGGCGTAAAAGCCATCCTGTGCAAGCAAGTCTGCATGGGTGCCTTCTTCGACAATCTTGCCCTGATCCAAAACAACAACCTTTTCTGTCCGCTCAGCAATGGTCAAGCGGTGAGCGATGAAAATCAAGGTCTTGTCCAAAGCCATAAGATTATCCACAATCCGCTTCTCTGTCAAAATATCCAAACTGCTAGTCGCCTCGTCCAAGATCAAGACAGGCGCATCTGTCAAGAGAGCACGCGCCAGAGCGATTCTCTGACGTTGTCCACCTGAAATCCCTGCCCCATCCGAAGTTAATTCTGTCTGGTAATTCAGTGGCATGCGCTCGATATCCTCCCGAATCTCGGCCAACTCAACCGCCCGTAAGATATCTTCCTGTGTCGTCCCCTCCTTGGCTCCAAGGAGCAGATTCTCCAAAATCGTTCCGTTAAAGACATAGGGCTGTTGAGTCAGATAGTTGATGTACTGGCGCAGGGCTTTTTTATCAACCTGATTGAGATTGACACCACCCAGACTAATCTCTCCCTGACTAGGGTCGTAGAAATTAACCATCATCTTTGCCAAGGTGGTCTTACCCGAACCTGAAATCCCCACAAAAGCCATCTTAGACCCTTGCGGAATGGTCAAATTGATATCCGACAAGACGTCACGACCATAGCCATACTTATAGTGGACTTGTTTAAACGTCATATCCCCTTTCATCATGCTCAAATCTTCTACCGTTTTCTTCTCCTCAAACTCCGAAGCTACTAGATAAACCTCATTTAAGCGATTATTGGCAACCTGCGCTGTTTGAAGTTTGGTTTGCAGATTGATGATATTTTCCAAAGGATTGGTAAAGTAAACAAGCAAAGTATTATAGGTAATCAATTGCCCCAAACTCATCTTCCCATCCATGACCAGAACTGCTCCCAGCCAGAGAACGACAACATTGAGCAGGAGCTGGGCAACTTTTTTCAGAGCCTTTTGCTGGCTTTCTGCCCGACTATAGGTAAAAGATTTTTTCAGATAAGTCACAAATTCCTTGTCAATCTTTTGATAGCGTGAACTTTCACTGGTCAAAGACTTAATGGTCTCAATACCGTTGATGTCCTCGATGATAGAAGAAGACAGAACTGCATTGGCTTCCATAGTGTCCCGATTCATCTTTTCAAACGGCTTCATAAAGGCAAAGATAATCACTGTGTAGATAGGAAGTGCCAATAAAGTTATGAAAAAGAGTGTCATATTTTGTGAAAACAAGACAAGCGAGATAATCAAAATCGTCGACACATCTAGGAAAATCGACAGAATGGTCGATGCCAGCGCATCGATGATACTATTGGCATCTGTAAAACGAGACACAATTTCTCCTGTCCTGCGTGTCGCAAAAAAGGACATCGGCAGGTGAAAAACATGCTTGATGTAGGACAAAATCACGTCAATTGACAACCGTTGCCCCAGAACAAGTAAGAGGTATTCCTGCGCATACGATAAAATCTGCTGGAGAATATAGACAATGACTAGTCCCATTGAGATAATGCCCAAGGTTGAACGCATCTGGTCTGGTACGTAACTGTCAATGATAGACTGCAGATAATAAGAACCTACAATGTTAATCAGGGTTACCAAGAGTGTTGCCAAAACGATATTAGCAATCAAGCCCCGCTGTTTGAGTAATATTGGCAAGAAGGATAGGAGTCCCTGTTTTTTCTCCTTATGGGGTTTATAGTCTGGAGACGGAGCCATAAAGAGACTGACTCCTGTCCATTCTTGCGCAAATCGCTCACGAGAAATCTTGGCCAGCTTGACACCAGGATCTGGATCAGCGATATGGATTGTCTTCTTATCCTGACCTATCACCACATAGTAGTGAAGCAATTTCCCTTCCTTAAGCACATGAGCCACAAACGGAAAGGTCAAATCGGGCAAATCAAAGAGCGTCATATCCGCCTTGATAGCCCGCGTTTCAAAACCAATCTCCTCTGCTACCTTTACAAGCCCCAAAGCAGTCGTCCCATCCATGGTCGTCTTGGCTAACTCTCGTAGATGAGCCAAGGAGTAATAACTACCGTAGTAACCAAATACCATGGCCAAGGAAGCCACGCCACAATCCATCTGATCCACCTGAGGACGATAGTGCCTTTTCCCAAATTTCATATCCATCTCCTTTTTTCTAATAATCTCTAAAAACTTTGTAAGATTATTTTAACCAAACAAGGAAGAAATAAGGGAATTATTTCTGAAAAAACTATTTTTACGCCTAAAACGCACTTTAAAAAGCATAAACTATCGTTTAAATGTAAAAAGGCAGAACGAAAGTTCTGCCTGCTTAAAGCAACCGTTAAAAAATGAATGCCCAGAAATAAATTATTCTGAAATGATATTTTCTTTACTTTTATAAAGTAAGATAAAGGTCATCAAAAATAATGAAATCGTAGGTATATCAAAACATTCAAACCATGTAGGTAAATTTATTTTGTTTACATCAGCCACAATTCTAATCATTAGATAAGCCATTGAACTAAACAATACAATAAACTCTGGCCAAGCTTTTTGTAGTAATTGAACGACTTTCATCTCAAACTCCGATCTGATGGTTCATCAATTCCCTATCTTACTTTCTTTTGTTTTGTACTTGTATACTAGATAAAACAGACCAAGTAGAATTGGATAGGTTTCTGGATAAAACAGAGTATTGATCGGATTTTTCATAATCAAATACGTTGCGATATAAAGAATAATCGATACGACAAAATACCCCTCAGCAAATCCTAATAAGATTTTTTTCATAGCAGACTCCTATTTACCTGAAAAGAGTGCTCGAGTTGTTAAAATAGCTCCACCTGTATATACAAAACCTTTTACAAAACCAACTGCCACAGGGATAAGAAGGGGAAAGGCTCCCCCTTGAATTTCCTGCAAGTCCGTATCAGTCATTGTTTCAAATTTTAAAATAGATTTTTCCATATCATCTCCTCCTTCTATTACCATCTACCCGTCACATAATTATAACCTGCAATTCCTGCTGCAGTAATTCCACCAGCAATTTTAGCTGCTGTCACAGGATTAGCAATCACCCAAGCTACAATCGGCCATGCTCCCCCATTCACATCCGTCAACTCTTCTTCTGTAAGAGCTACAAAGTTCTGTTCCATGTTGTCAAAATTTGTCATCTTTTTTCTCCTTATTTTTTCTATATAATATTTAATCTTTAACCTCTAAGCCACTTAAATAGCCAGATTGGGTAAATTACTGAAATCATTTCCTTCTCTCCTTCCTTTTCTTCTCACTTTTTTATTCGAGAAGTAATTTAAAATGAACAGGTAAATTTCATTTATTTTAAATACCATTTGATCAACCATGGCAATAAGATTGGTAAATACATCACATAGTCTCCTTCCCTTTTCCTTACCTATCTATTCGAAAAACAATTCGAAAATGAACAATTCATTCATTTTTATTTTAAAAACCACTTAATGAACCACGGATAAAAACCAATCACATACATAAATGTTCCTCCTTTTTCTTTCTCATCTCTTTATTCGCAATTTCTACTAAAAGTTTCTCTTTTTTCTGCAAATAAAAAACAACATGATTTGCATGTTGCTTTTGGCTATTTTTTATCTTTAATAATCGCTACTACATCCGCTACACTTTGAAGTTGATCGATTTCCTCATCAGTGATTTCGATACCAAATTCATCTTCTAGTGTCAAGACAAACTCCATCAAGTCCACTGAGTCCGCATCTAGATCGTCTTTCAAACTTAAGGCTTCTGTTACGGCAAAGTCTTCTCCCTGTCTCTCTTGGATAATGGTTACAATACGGTCAAAAATTTCTTTTTCTGTCATCTTTTTTATTCTCCTGAAAATTCACGCGCAGTCTGGGCGACTACGTCTGTTTCTAGCATGGTACGAATCTGGCGAATCGTACTATACACAGCCTTGGCATCACTTGAGCCATGAGTCTTGACAACCGGTGCCTTAACACCAAACAAGACCGCTCCACCAACATCTGAATAGTTGAGTTGCTTTTTCAAACCTTTAAGGCTATCCTTGAGAAGAAGAGCACCTAGTTTCGCTCGAAGACCACCACCTGTGATAGCTGTCTTAAGCAAGCCCATGATACCCATGGCTGTCCCTTCAATAGATTTGAGAACAGCGTTTCCCGTGAAACCATCTGCCACAACAACATCCGCAACGCCATTCATCAAATCACGCGCTTCCACGTTTCCGACAAAATTCAAGCTTTTATCAGCTGCTAGCAAGGCGTAGGTTTCCTTACGAAGGGGATCACCCTTGCTGCTTTCTGTTCCATTGTTGAGCAAACCAACACGTGGTTTCGAAATCCCACGAACATTTTTCGCATAAAAGGAACCCAAAACAGCGTATTGGTGCAGATGATGGGCTGTATTTTCCGCATTGGCTCCAAGGTCTAGCATGTCAAAGCCTTTGCCATCAATGGTCGGTAAGGTCGACATGAGTCCAGGACGGTCGATATTCTTGATACGACCTACAATGAAGAATCCTGCAGCCAACAAGGCACCTGTATTCCCAGCCGAGAGGACAGCGTCTGCCTCTCCTTCTTTGACTGCCTTAGCCGCTAATACCATACTGGCATTTTTCTTCTTACGAATAGCTTTTGTAGGTTCATCATCAAAATCAATCTTCTCATCCGTATGGATAATGCTGACACGTTCTGTCGCTGTTAGATATTGCTTGATTTTGCTTTCGTCTCCATAGAGTTGAACCTCAATATCTGAAAAGTCAGCCAGGGCTTGATTGACACCCTCAACGATAGCTTGAGGTGCATAATCGCCCCCCATAGCATCTACTGCAATTTTTTTCATTTGTCTTCCTCTTTTAGTAATTGTCCCCAGTCTGCTAGGGAATCAATAAATTTCTTTGATTTTAGGTGAATTCCAACATACTCTTCGTAGATTTGATCTATAAACTTGCGCAAGTCTTGCTTAATTTCGGGCTTGAGCGAAATGGTCTCCAAGGTCTCAAAATCAATGGCTTGAAATTGATTGAGTAGATAAGGGATATTGGGATTGAGATGGCAACGTCTCTCATCTTCATGATAATGCTCTGGGCAGAGGCAGGCTCCATATTTGAAAGAAAAGTCAAAAGCCTGACCGATCCGATGGCAAAAGACACACTCATTAAAATTAAGGCTAATCCCAAATCGGGTCAAGATTTGAATTTCAAAAATATTGGTCAAAACCTGATAATCCAAACCCTCTTCCATCAACTCCAAAGTCTTTTGCAAAAAAGTAAACAAGGGAGCATCCTGCTGGTTATCCTGCAAACTAGCATCTGCAAGAGCAGCAACATAGGTCGCATAAGCCATGACAAAGAGATCACTATTAATCTTAGGAAAGGTCATCACCTCATGGTAGTCCTCGATATAGCTGAGCCCATCATCATTGATTCGTAAGAGAAATCGCGCCAACACCAAGGGCTGAATAACCGGAGCTAGTTTGGACTGACCAGCGTGTTTGACGAAAAACATGCGCTTGCCAGCCTGCTCGGTAAAAATCTTGACTAACTTGTCATCCTCACGAAAATTACGATTGTAGAGCACCAAGCCTTGACTCGTGATAGACTGAATCATGCTTCTCTCATGTACTCCTCAAGTCGTTTCATGGCTTCTTTGATAGTCTCCATGCTAGCTGCATAAGATAGGCGAACATAGCCTTCTCCGTAGCGTCCAAAGGCGGCACCAGGGATAAAGGCAACAGCCTTCTTCTGAGCAAAATCCTTCAGAAAAGCAAAGGAATCTTGATTGTAGCCAGCAGGAATCTTAGCAAAGATATAGAAGGCACCGTCTGGTTTGATAATCTCAAAACCAAGAGCAGTCATTTTCTCGATAATATAATCACGACGCTGAATGTACTCCTTCTTCATAGGCTCCGCGTCGTTTTTACCCGCCGTCAAAGCCTCCACCGCAGCATGTTGAGCCATAGTGTTTGCGGCAGTTACCAAGTACTGGTGACTCTTAATTAACTGAGCTGTAAAGGCCACAGGAGCAAAGATAAAGCCTAAACGCCAACCTGTCATAGCATGAGACTTAGATAAACCATTGATAATAATAGCCTGATCTCTCAGCATAGTTCCCAAAGATACATGGGCTTCGCCTGTATAGGTTAATTCTGAGTAAACCTCATCACAGACAACGAAAATCTCATACTTGCGTAAAACGTCCGCCAAGGCTTCCAACTGCTCCCGACTATAGGTAATTCCTGTCGGATTGGCTGGATAGTTGAGAATGACCGCCTTGAGCTTGTCGCCTTGCTCCAAAATGGCCTTTTCCAACATCTCAGGAGTCAAGACAAAACCATTTTCAGTCGTATCAATCTCGACAACCTCTGCCCCAACTAGATTGACAATCGGCTCATAACCTGGATAGGCAGGAGCTGGCAAGAGCACCTTATCTCCCTCTTCCAAAATAGCTGTCAAAGTAGCCGATAAAGCCTCTGTCGCCCCAATTGTAACCAAGATCTCATTTTCAGGATTGTAATCTAGCTGGTATTTTTCTTTTACAAAATCACTAGCTGCCTGACGTAATGTTAACAGACCACTCATCCCTGTATAGTAGGATTGGTTCTGGTCAATGGCCCGCTTAGCCGCTTCCTTAACATGATCTGGCGTTGTAAAATCAGGTTCTCCCAAGGTCAAACGCAGGACCCCAGGAATCTCCGAAATAGCCTGGTCAAACTGGCGAATCAAGGAAACTTGAATCTTATCTAATTGTTTATTAAAGCGCTTAGTTAAGTCCATAGATACCTCCTACTCTCAAAACGTATCTCTATTATACTACAAAAGCCCCCCGACCGCAAAAATACATTATATAATATCTTTCCACTTTCTATTTTACTTTTCCTGTTTACAGGTCTATAATGGTAACAGATTATGATTGGAGGTTTTTATGTCATTTCTATCAAAAAATGGAGCAGGCATCTTGGCCTGCCTTCTCATTTCTATCATTTCTTGGTTTCTAGGAGGACTTTTCCCCGTCGTGGGTGCACCCGTTTTTGCAATCTTTATAGGAATGCTCCTACACCCCTGGCTCTCCCCCTACAAACAACTAGATGCAGGTTTGACCTTTAGTTCCAAAAAATTACTCCAGTATGCTGTTATCTTGCTTGGTTTCGGTCTCAATATCTCGCAAGTCTTTGCAGTTGGACAAACTTCACTCCCTGTCATCCTATCAACAATTTCAATTTCCTTGATTGTTGCCTACCTCTTCCAGCGCTTCTTTGCACTGGATACAAAACTGGCTACCTTGATTGGAGTGGGGTCTTCGATCTGTGGAGGTTCTGCCATTGCGGCGACAGCGCCTGTTATCCATGCTAAGGAAAAGGAAGTCGCCCAAGCCATTTCCGTTATCTTTTTCTTCAATATCTTGGCTGCGCTCATCTTTCCAACTCTAGGAACCTGGCTTCATCTATCTAATGACGGCTTTGCTCTCTTTGCAGGAACTGCGGTCAATGATACTTCTTCTGTAACGGCCACAGCTAGTGCTTGGGACAGTCTTTATCAGACCAATACCCTCGAGTCTGCAACCATTGTTAAACTCACGCGCACCTTAGCGATCATTCCTATTACGCTCTTTCTCTCCTACTGGCAAAGTCGCCAACAAAAAAACAGCCAAGATTTCCAACTAAAAAAGGTCTTCCCACTTTTTATCCTTTATTTCATCCTGGCCTCTCTCTTAACGACTCTTCTCACCTCTCTCGGTGTGTCTAGTAGCTTCTTCACCCCTCTCAAACAACTCTCCAAATTCCTCATTATTATGGCCATGAGTGCTATCGGTCTCAAAACCAATCTAGTAGCTATGGTCAAATCCAGCGGTAAATCCATTCTTCTTGGAGCACTTTGCTGGATTGCCATCATCCTCACCAGTCTTGGCATGCAAGCATTGATTGGTACTTTATAATACAAAAAGGTAGCCTACTGGCTACCTTTTTATTGCTCAAGAATTAAGCGTGTGTGTTCTCTCTTGATACAGCGATTCATCACGATGTCATCGCATCCTCCAGCACGCAAGATTTCTTCCGCTTCTATATTTTCAAGTCCTAATTGCGCCCAAAAAATCTTGGCATCAGCCTTGAGAAAATCACGCGCCACATCTGGTAAAAACTCGCTCCGTCGGTATACATTGACAATGTCCACAGGAAAAGGAATCTCAGCTAGACTCGCATAAGCCTTCTCTCCCAAAATTTCCCCACCTGCAGCCTTGGGATTAACTGGAATGATTTTATAGCCTCGATCCTGCATTTCCTTGGTCACTCGATTGCTAGTTGTTTCTTCACGATCGGACAAGCCCACTACCGCTAACGTTTTACTGGTCTCCAGATACTGACGGATCACACCATCACTTGGATTGATAAATTCTTGACTCATAGAAATCCTCCTTTTTTCTCAGTATAGCATATTTTGAAAAGGCTTGCAGATTTTGACTATAAAAATCTCCTAGCAAGAAAAGAAGCCTGCTAGGAGAACGATCTATTTCAAGTGAAAGTTTAGATTTTTTTCTCGATACTAAATAACGGAGAAAGAGGACGTTTTTCGTGGATACGGATAATAGCGTCTCCCAAAAGATGAGCAATCGAAATTTGTTCAATCTTATCAATCAAACGCTCTTCTGGTAGGTAGATAGTATCCAAAACAACCAATTTCTTAATAGCTGATTTTTGGATATTGTCCATAGCTGGCCCAGAAAGAACTGGGTGCGTACAGCTTGCGTAAACTTCAACAGCACCTGCTTCAGCAAGAGCATCTGCCGCATGACAAATAGTTCCAGCTGTATCGATCATATCGTCAATCAAGATACAAGTCTTACCTTCTACCTTACCGATAATATTCATCACTTCACTGGTATTCATCTTGTCTACACTACGGCGTTTGTCAATAATCGCAATTGGAGTTTTCAAAAACTCTGCCAATTTACGAGCACGAGTCACCCCACCATGGTCTGGACTGACAACCACGTAGTCAGAGCCAACCATGCCACGACGTTCAAAATAGTCCGCAATCAAAGGAGCACCCATCAAGTGATCTACAGGAATATCAAAGAATCCCTGAATCTGCGCAGCATGCAAGTCGATTGTCAATAAACGATCCACTCCAGCTACTTCAAGCATATTTGCAACGAGTTTTGCAGTGATTGGCTCACGCGCGCGCGCCTTTCTATCCTGACGTGCATAGCCATAGTAGGGCATAACAACATTGACAGATTCTGCACTAGCACGCTTCAATGCGTCCACCATAATCAAAATTTCAAGTAAATTATCATTTACAGGTGAACTAGTTGATTGTAGGATAAAGACGTGTTTTCCACGGATTGATTCTTCAATGTTGACCTGAATCTCCCCATCTGAAAATTGGCGAACAGTCGATTTCCCCAACTCTATCCCAATTTCTTGCGCCACACGCTCTGCCAATTCTCTATTAGAAGAAAGGGCAAACAGCTTTAAATCAGAAAAAGACATGATTTCCTCCGGTATTTATGTATCACTTGTTTTTTCACAACATTTTCCATCTACCATTGTAGCGCTTTTTCCTTTATTTTTCAATCAAAAATAAAACAAGAGTAAACATTTATACCCTTGTTTTTTACTATTTTATATTAGCTATATTAAAACTAAAAATCCTATATTTTAACAATCGATTTTATGCTAGGATGAAATTTTTTCGAGACAAAGTTAGTATACTTCTCTCATACTTCCTGTATCCACATCATAGACAGCACCTGAAATAACCACATCATCAGGAATCAGTGGAGATTCTCGAAGCAATTGCATATCCTCTCTCACACTCTCTTCAACATCCTGAAATGGTAAAAAATCTTGATCAGACACATCAACCCCGAGCTCGTGTTTCAAATGTTCATGAAAACTTTCATTTTGAAAGGTTTGAGCTCCACAGTCTGTATGGTGAAGCACCACGATTTCTCTTGTCCCCATTTGTTGCTGGGAAATCACCAGTGAACGAATCATGTCCTCAGTTACTCGACCACCCGCATTCCGCAAGATATGAGCATCCCCAAGGGCCAAACCTAGAGCTTGCGCAACGTGCAGACGTGAGTCCATACAGGTCACGATCGCTACTCTGGTTTTGGGTTTAAGTGGCAGATTTAACTGCCCATGTAGGGCAACATAAGCCTGATTGGCTTGCATAAACTGTTCAAAATACGACACGATTCCCTCCTCAAAAATTTGATAATCAAATATTTCTCCTATCTTATCATTTTTAAGAGGATTTGTCACGGATTATGCAAAGACCTTTTTCAAAACTTCCTGAATAGTCGTCACACCAATAACTTCAATTTCCTTGGGTGGAGTGATTCCTGTCAAGGAATTCTTGGGTACATAAATCTTGGTAAAGCCCAGTTTTGCAGCTTCATTGATGCGTTGTTCGATACGATTCACGCGCCGAATCTCTCCAGTCAGGCCCAGTTCACCCACAAAACATTCCTGAGGATTGGTAGGCTTGTCTTTGTAGCTCGAAGCAATGGCAACCGCAACAGCCAAGTCAATCGCAGGTTCATCCAATTTCACGCCACCAGCAGATTTGAGATAGGCATCCTGATTTTGCAAGAGAAGCCCTGCCCGTTTTTCCAAAACAGCCATAATCAGACTTGCACGATTGAAATCAAGTCCTGTCGTCGTGCGTTTAGCATTTCCAAACATGGTTGGTGTTACCAAAGCCTGGACCTCCGCCAAAATCGGACGGGTCCCTTCCATGGTCACAACGATTGACGAGCCAGTAGCCCCATCCAAACGCTCCTCTAGGAAAACTTGACTCGGATTGAGTACCTCAACCAATCCGCCCGACTGCATCTCAAATATGCCAATCTCATTAGTCGAGCCAAAACGGTTTTTGACCGCTCTCAAGATACGGAAGGTATGGTGGCGTTCCCCTTCAAAGTAAAGCACCGTATCCACCATATGTTCCAACATACGTGGACCAGCCAAGGTTCCTTCCTTGGTCACATGCCCTACGATAAAAATAGCAATGTTATTAGTCTTCGCCAACTGCATGAGTTCAGCTGTCACCTCACGCACCTGAGAAACAGACCCCTGCACCCCTGAAATTTCAGGAGACATAATGGTCTGGATAGAGTCGATGATGAGAAAATCTGGTTGGATGCGCTCCACCTCAGCTCGAACGCTCTGCATATTGGTTTCTGCATAGAGATAAAACTCGCTATCAATATCTCCCAAGCGCTCTGCTCGTAGCTTAATCTGCTGAGCAGACTCCTCCCCACTGACATAGAGAACCGTACCCACTTGGGACAACTGGGTTGAAACTTGTAGGAGAAGGGTTGATTTCCCGATTCCTGGATCCCCACCGATAAGGACGAGACTCCCTGGTACCACTCCACCTCCAAGCACACGGTTGAATTCCTCCATCTCCGTCTTGGTTCGATTGACGTTGATTGAAGTCACCTCAGCCAGTTTCATAGGCTTGGTTTTCTCACCTGTCAAGGACACACGCGCATTCTTGACCTCTGCAACCTCAACCTCTTCTACAAAAGAAGACCAAGACCCACAGTTAGGACAACGTCCCAGATATTTAGGGGAATTATACCCACAATTTTGACATACAAATGTCGCTTTTTTCTTTGCGATGATAAACCTCTTTCTATATCTCTAACTCACACTCAATCACTTGGCAAAAATCAATCTTCTCATTTGGCACAAACTGGCGCATGAGCATTCCGTGAGTTACAATGATAATAGTTTTATAATTTTTATATTTTTCCAAAGTTCTTAAAAAACGATGACGCATCTCTAGATCAGTTTCATAGCGATAAGGAGAATCTTCAGATAAACCTCCTTGATGTTTTAGATAATATTCATGAGCTACCAATACACTAGTTAAATCAGAGTTAGTGCCATCTAAGTCTGGACGCCACTCATGAAAAAACGGCTCCACAAATAAGTCCAATCCTGTTTCAACTGCTATATAATGGGCTGTTTCTAAAGCCCTCGTCACAGACGATGAAATAATAATCTCTGCCTTTCCAAAACATGCAGTTTTAGCAACTTCTTTTGCCAGACTGCGACCTTTTCCTGTCAATGGTGCTAAATCACGACCAAAACCACTATAGAGTTGCGGATTTTCAAGTTTATCAAGCATACTATAATCTGGCTCCCCGTGGCGTACAAAGATAATTTTCATCTTAGTGCCCAGTCGAACCAAATCCACCTGTCCGAACCCCGTCTGCCTCATCTCCGTCTGCAATTAAGAAAGGCGCAAAGACAGCCTGAACCACACGTTCCCCAACTTCAAGAACTACTTCCTGGTCCGTAATATTTTTCATCTGAGCAAAGATATGTCCCTCATTCCCGGGATTGCCATAATAATCCCCATCAATAACTCCAACTGAGTTAATTAAAACCAAGCCCTTTTTACGAGGGTTTGAAGAGCGATCATAAAGGTAGAGGACCTCAGTTGGTTGCATATAAGCCTTAACCCCTGTCGGAACTAAGACAATCTCTCCTGGTGCGATCACCGTACGCACGGCAACCTTTAAGTCATAGCCAGCCGCATGAGCTGTCTCACGCTTGGGCAATAAATTTTCATCTGTAAAACTCGAAACCAATTCAAAACCACGAATTTTCATATTTTTCTCTTTTCTATTATCATTATTCTAGGCTATTTTATCTTATTTATTCGAAAAAAGCACGAAAAAAGAGCACACAATTCACATCGCTTAGGGCTGCTGGATTCCTCCCCTGACCCGCTTCACGCAGAACTGTTGCTCCACTATTTATTATACCACATTCCCCTCTGTTTTTAAAGAGAAATTATTTTTTCCGTCGATTTCGGAAAAAATCCTGCATAATCGCTGCACACTCACTCTCCAAAACTCCCGTTTCAACCTTTACACGATGATTGAGACGCTCATCTGTCAAAATATCATACAAACTTCCAGCTGCACCAAATTTCTGATTCTTAGCCCCGTAGACTACGTTTGGAATACGGGCAAGCCCGATTGCCCCACTACACATCACACAGGGCTCTATGGTCACAAAAAGGGTGCAATCTAGTAAACGCCAGCTCTCTTCACTCAGATTAGCATTCTCAATAGCCATGATTTCTGCATGCATGACTGCCCGTTGCAACTCCTCACGAGCATTATGCCCCCTACCAATGATTTCTCCATCCTTGACAATCACACAGCCAATTGGAATTTCATCGTGTTCTAGAGCAATTTCTGCCTCTTTCAAGGCCTCTCTCATGAAGCTTTCTTTTTCTTCAACTGTATAATTCATTGATTATTCCTTTTCCTACTTGTCGATTCTATTATATCATGATTCCCAAGACAAAAAAAGCCACCGAATGCGGTGACTTAATAGGGAGATTATTATGAAAAAGAAAAGTTTAGGATATTTGTTACAACAAGTTAGGAGGTCTTCTTGTAACTGTCTATAGTATACCCGACCTATCTTAAACTAATCTTAAAAATCTCCTATGACCAAACACTTTCTAAAATATTAGTTTGTTCACGATCAGGACCTACTGAGAAAGTAGAAATACGAACCCCAACCAACTCGCTTACACGACGAACATAGTTACGTGCATTCTCAGGAAGGTCTTCTAAATTACGGACTCCAGTGATATCTTCTGACCAACCTGGCAATTTCTCATAGATTGGCTTGCAGCGTTTCAACTGCTCAAGACTAGCAGGATAGTAGTCAATACGTTGACCATCAAGATCATAGGCCACACAGATTTTCACAGTATCCAAACCACTCAAAACATCTATAGAGTTCAATGAAAGATTGGTAATCCCAGATACACGGCGGCTGTGACGCATCACAACTGAGTCAAACCAACCCACACGACGTGGACGACCAGTTGTTGTACCGTATTCATGACCTACTTCGCGAATGCGATCTCCCACTTCATCAAACAATTCAGTCGGGAAAGGTCCGTCCCCTACACGACTCGTATAGGCTTTACAAACACCTACAACCTTGTCAATCTTACTTGGACCAACACCAGACCCAATTGTTACACCACCAGCGACAGGGTTTGAAGAAGTAACAAATGGATAAGTACCTTGGTCAATATCCAACATAACACCTTGCGCACCTTCAAACAGCACACGTTTGCCATTATCAAGCGCATCGTTCAAGATAACAGAAGTATCTGTCACGTATTGCTTGATTTGTTGACCATACTCATAATACTCTTCAAAAATATCATCAACTGAAATAGGTTCACTATCATACAATTTTTCAAACAAACGATTCTTTTCCGCAAGATTGCGTTCCAAACGCTCACGGAAAATTTCTTTATCCAAAAGATCTGCAATACGGATACCTACACGGGCTGCCTTGTCCATATAGGCTGGACCGATTCCCTTTATTGTAGTACCAATCTTATTGTCACCTTTAGCCTCTTCTTGCAAGCGATCCAACTCAATGTGGTAAGGCAAAATAACATGCGCACGATCAGAGATACGTAGATTATCTGTTGTAACACCTTCTTCATGCAGATAAGACAATTCTTTCACAAGAGATTTAGGGTTTACAACCATACCGTTTCCAATAACTGAAATTTTTTCAGGGAAGAAAATTCCAGATGGAATCAAGTGCAACTTAAACTTTTTACCATCAATAACAATGGTGTGACCTGCATTATCACCACCTTGGTAACGAGCAATCACTTCCGCATTGGCTGAAAGAAAATCTGTAATTTTTCCTTTACCTTCATCGCCCCATTGGGTACCTACAACAACAACTGAAGTCATAATAAATTTCGTCTGAGCTACTAGGAGCTCGTCCTTTCTCATACACATGGCAGGAATTTCACCCACAATTATATCTTACAACTTATTATAAGAAAAAAACACTTTTTTATCAAGAAGAAACAGTAGAAAAGATTTGGGATTTCTGTAAATAACAAAATCCAAAACCTTAAAAATTAAATAAAATCCTAAAAAATATAAAATCAATACAGATTATTGTTCGTGATATATGATTTATGAGTTTCTTATTGGATAAGAGTTGTACCACCTTGCAGGAATTCATCTAGATATAGACGATAAGCTGTTTTAAAGTGATATAGTGAAAAGTCCCTGTCACTTTTTATTTTAAATCGGATTAAATAATATAGTAAAAAACGAAGATGAAGTGATTCCCACTCAGCACAACTCTGGCCTAAAGAGGCATATTCTTGTTCAACTAGTTTCAAAAAAACAAATGCTCGGTCATAAAATTTCTGAAGCATATAAAAATTCCCTTTCTTATTACTAACACTAGTCTAACAAAAAAAGGAACTAAAAAAGCTTCAAATCCTATAAAAGAAGAATTTAAAGCTAAACGAACTAAAAATAAAATAAAGAGGTAATTATAGGTACAAAAACTAAGACTTAGATTTTCAACTATCTACTTCACTTAAAAGTCATAACTACCCGTCTATGTACTTCACCTGACGGAGCAAGACGAACTAATAGTCACATAAAAAAACGTTCAATTGAACGTTTTTTGTCAGTACTCCGCCAGTAGGACTCGAACCTACGACATCATGATTAACAGTCATGCGCTACTACCAACTGAGCTATGGCGGATAAAAGCTAAGCGACTTCCATATCTCACAGGGGGCAACCCCCAACTACTTCCGGCGTTCTAGGGCTTAACTGCTGTGTTCGGCATGGGTACAGGTGTATCTCC
>NZ_QEMY02000011.1:0-399 GCF_003143695.2 Streptococcus halitosis | reverse complement strand
GCAGGAACAGAAGCAGGTGTGACTTACTCAACTGAATCCCACACAGTTAAAGTGAACGTAGTGGATAACGGCCAAGGTCAATTGGTTGCGACTGTAGAAAATGCGGAAGCAGAACGTGTCTTCACCAACACTTATAAAGCCGCTTCAACAAGCGCGACAATCAAAGCTAAGAAAGTCTTGAATGGTAAAGACCTTGTGGCTGATGCTTATACTTTTGAATTGAAAGAAAAAGATGCAGTTGTAGCTACTGCTAAGAACACTGCTTCAGGAGAAGTTGTCTTCAAGGTCGACTACACAGAAGCAGGAGAGCACACTTACACTATTACTGAAAAAGCAGGAACAGAAGCAGGTGTGACTTACTCAACTGAATCCCACACAGTTAAAGTGAACGTAGTGGAT
>NZ_QEMY02000003.1:0-145432 GCF_003143695.2 Streptococcus halitosis | reverse complement strand
GACCTTGTCAGCTAAGGATAAGACCGACGCTAACACTTGGGTAGCATCCTTCACAAATCTTCCACAATACGAAGCTGGTAAAGAAATCACTTACTCTATCGATGAAGTAGATGTACCAGCTGGTTATGAAGCCTCTGTGACTGGTCAAGTGGTAACAAACACTCATGACGTAGAAACAGTCGTTCTTTCAGGAACTAAGGTGTGGGATGACAACAATAACCAAGACGGCAAACGTACTAAATCTGTGAAAGTTCAAATCTTTAAGGGTGAAGGCGAAAAAGCTGAACTCGTTCAAGAAATTGAAGTTTCAGAAGCAACTGGTTGGAAGTTCGAATCAAAACCACTTCCTAAGTATGAAAATGGTACAGAAATCAAGTACACTGTCAAAGAAGTGGCCGTGAAAGAATATACTTCAACAGTTACTACGGACAAAGATGGTAAGTACACAGTTACCAATGAATACACACCAGTGAAAACATCTGTAAAAGGTAAGAAGATCTGGAATGATGAAAATAACAAAGACGGTATCCGTCCAGCATCTATCACAGTTAAACTTCTTGCCGATGGTCAAGACACTGGTAAGACTGCGGTAGCTTCAGAAGCAACTGGTTGGACTTATGAGTTCACAGAACTTGAGCGTTATAAAGATACTAAAGGTACAGAATTCAAATACTCTGTAGTAGAAGTTCCAGTTGATGGTTATACATCTGAAGTAATTGGCACTAATATTGTAAATCACCACAAGCCAAAAGACCCAGAACCAAACAAACCACAGAATCCAGAGCCAAACAAGCCAAAAGATCCAGAACCAGGAAAACCAGGTCCAAAACCTCAACTTCCTAACACTGGTGAAAAATCATCTAACGCAGCAGTAGTTGCAGGACTTGCTTTGATGTCAGTGACTAGTGGATTGTACTTTGTAAGCCGTAAAAATAAATAATCTAGCGTGAGAAAGATAGTTTCCATTTGTTTTTCTTAGGTTTAATCTGTGATAAAAAGGCCAGAGGATTCCTCTGGTCTTTTTTAGATATAAGAGTAAAAGAAAGACCCAGCATTTAATACTGGGTTGGTAATTATTTTACCATCATCAATTCGACAATCATTGCTATATAGATGATTAAGGTAAGGAGAAAACCGGCTCTCCAGAAGAATTTGATGAATTTAGGGTAATAAAAACTTCGTTTTTTGACAAGGAAAAAGATTACAAGGAGGATTGCTAGGAGAGAAAGTGCGACACCAAGTCGCGGTAGAAAGTTGTGGGTAAAGGCTTTAGCAGTAATCAGATAGTACTCAAATACCAACAGTGGAAAAGCTAGATCCGCGAAATTAAATCCTATTTTCCTAAGTCCGAAAAGCTTGGTGACAATAAAGCAAACCACCAAGGTTAATATCAATAATAAAATAGATGCTATTTTCATTAAAATCATACCCATATTGTATCATAAAAAAACGCTAAAGGAAATGAGAAACAAGGGAATTTGTAGGAAAGTCAGGCTTTTGAGATTGTAGGTGTTTTTTGTTATAATGAAAGTTATGAAATCTTATAATACCTTGAATGATTATTATCGAAAACTTTTTGGAGAAAAGACTTTCAAAGTTCCTATTGATGCGGGATTTGACTGTCCCAATCGGGATGGAACTGTAGCTCACGGTGGTTGTACTTTTTGTACGGTTTCAGGTTCTGGAGATGCCATCGTGGCACCGGATGCCCCTATCCGTGAGCAATTTTATAAGGAAATTGACTTTATGCACCGCAAGTGGCCAGAAGTTAAAAAGTATCTGGTTTATTTTCAAAACTTTACCAACACCCATGAAAAGGTGGAAGTGATTCGGGAGCGATACGAGCAGGCTGTCAACGAGCCAGGTGTAGTAGGGATTAATATCGGAACACGACCAGACTGTTTACCCGATGAAACCATCGAATATTTGGCTGAGTTATCGGAACGCATGCATGTGACTGTAGAATTGGGCTTACAGACAACCTTTGAAGCAACCTCTGACCTGATTAACCGTGCCCATTCTTATGAATTGTATGTTGAAACAGTAAAACGCTTGAGGAAATATCCCAAAATTGAGATTGTTTCCCATTTGATCAATGGTTTGCCTGGTGAGACTCATGAGATGATGGTCGAAAATGTCCGTCGCTGTGTTACGGATAATGATATTCAAGGAATTAAACTGCACTTGCTTCACCTCATGACCAATACACGGATGCAGCGAGATTACCACGAAGGACGCTTGCAACTGATGAGTCAGGATGAGTATGTCAAGGTCATTTGTGACCAACTAGAAATCATTCCCAAGCATATCGTCATCCATCGAATTACAGGAGATGCACCGAGAGATATGCTGATTGGCCCTATGTGGAGCCTCAATAAATGGGAAGTGCTAAATGCTATTGAAACTGAAATGAGACGCCGAGGAAGTGTTCAGGGCTGTAAGGCTGTAAAACAGGAGTTTGAAAATGAAAAGACCACTTGAGATGGCGCATGATTTTTTAGCTGAAGTCGTGACAAAAGAGGATATTGTTGTGGATGCGACCATGGGTAATGGGCATGATACCCTTTTTCTAGCCAAGCTAGCCAAGCAAGTCTATGCCTTTGATATTCAGGAGCAGGCTTTGGAGAAGACGCAAGAGCGTTTGGATCAGGCTGGAATGAAAAATGCCCAGTTAATCTTGAAAGGTCATGAGACACTAGACCAGTTTGTGACAGAAGCTAAGGCAGGGATTTTTAATCTTGGTTATTTACCTTCTGCTGACAAATCCGTCATCACCCAACCTCAGACTACTATCGAAGCCTTAGAAAAGCTGTGTCACTTGCTTGTCAAAGGGGGACGGATTGCAATTATGATTTACTATGGTCATGAAGGAGGAGACACCGAGAGGGATGCTGTATTGGATTTTGTTAGCCAGTTGAACCAACAAGAGTATACAGCTGCCATTTATCGGACTCTCAACCAAGTTAATAATCCACCGTTTTTAGTTATGATTGAAAAATTAGAAAGGTATAGACATGGATAAACAATACCTTCGTGAGAAGCTTGAGGCAATGCGCCAAAATTTTGTCGAGTCAACGCATCACGAGCGAGCAGTCGGGGTGCTCGACGAAGCACATATGAGCAAGAAAATGCTTAAAATCAAGAAAAAATTAGTGGCTCTTGAAATGGAACGATGCCAGAAAAAAATTGAGCACAAAGACTGTTCTAAGATTGATCAGAAAATCCAAGAGCAAAAGGAGATTTTTGAATCTTGTTGTAAAAAAGATTAAGGAGGAATTGTGTGGAATTACTCATTTACTTGATTCTATTTTTATTTGTCTTAATCATTTCAACTACGACCAATAAACTTCTCCCTTTTTTGCCCCTTCCTCTTGTGCAAATCCTTTTGGGGGTTGGGATTGGTTTATTCGTTCCCGATGCGGACTTTCATCTCAATACAGAGCTGTTTCTGGCCATGGTTATTGGTCCCTTACTTTTCCGGGAGGCAGAAGAAGCGGATATTACGTCCATTTTGAAGCATTGGCGGATTGTCGTCTTTCTGATCTTTCCTGTGATTTTTATCTCGACCTTAAGCTTGGGGGGCATGGCTCACTTCCTTTGGATGACTCTTCCTTTAGCTGCCTGTTTAGCAGTTGGAGCGGCACTTGGGCCAACAGATTTGGTTGCCTTTGCATCTCTTTCTGAACGTTTTCGTTTTCCTAAACGGGTTTCTAATATTCTAAAAGGGGAAGGGCTCTTAAATGACGCTTCTGGGTTGGTTGCATTTCAGATGGCCCTGGCTGCTTGGACAACAGGAACTTTTTCTTTCAGCCAAGCTGGGACTTCCCTAGCACTTTCCATCCTTGGTGGTTTTGTAGTCGGTTTTGTGACGGCTATGGTCAATCGTTTCTTGCATACCTTTTTACTGAGTGTGCGAGCGATAGATATAGCCAGTGAACTATTGCTAGAGCTAAGTTTGCCACTCATGACCTTTTTCATCGCAGAAGAGTTTCATGTTTCAGGGATTATCGCAGTAGTGGTTGCAGGTATTTTGAAGGCTAGTCGATTCAAAAAAATTACGCTCCTTGAGGCTCAGGTTGACACCGTGACGGAGACCGTCTGGCACACCGTGACCTTTATGCTAAATGGATCAGTCTTTGTTATCCTGGGAATGGAATTAGAGTTGATAGCAGAGCCAATCTTGTCTAATTCTCTCTACAATCCCCTTCTTTTACTGATTTCGGTTGTCGTTCTGACCTTCTTGCTTTTTGCGATCCGCTTTGTCATGATTGCTGGTTTTTACTTTGTGAGGACGCGTCGACTTAAGAAAAAAATTCATAAGTACATGAAAGATATGCTTCTTTTGACCTTCTCTGGTGTCAAAGGGACAGTATCTATCGCGACCATTCTCCTCATACCAAGTCATTTGGAGCAGGAATATCCTTTATTACTCTTCCTTGTAGCAGGCGTTACACTGTTGAGCTTTTTAACGGGTTTACTAGTCCTCCCTCACTTATCTGAGGAACAAGAGGAAAGCAAGGACCATTTGATGCATATTGCGATTCTGAATGATGTGGCTGCAGAATTAGAAAAAGAGCTGGACCATCACAAGAACAAACTTCCTCTTTATGCAGCTATTGATAATTATCATGGTCGGATTGAAAACCTCATCCTTAGTCAGGAAAATAAAAGAGTCCAAGAGGACTGGGAGTCCCTCAAGCTTCTTATCTTGAGTATTGAGAGTGACGGTTTGGAGCAAGCCTACGAAGAAAATAGAATCAGCGAGCGTGGCTATCGAGTTTACCAACGTTACCTAAAAAACATGGAGCAGAGTATCAATCGGAATTTCGCTTCTAGAGTGACTTATTATTTCCTTGTTTCTTTACGGATACTGCGCTTTCTACTCCATGAAATGTTTACCTTTGGCAAAACTTTCCGTAGTTGGATGAATGAAGAATCTCGTAAACTACTAGCAGTTGACTATGATCAGATTTCAGAGTTGTATTTGGAAAATACAGAGCTGATTATCGAGAGTTTGGAAAACCTCAAAGGGGTTTACAAGAGTTCTCTGATTAGTTTTATGCAAGAGTCTCGTCTACGCGAGACGGCCATTATCGGAAGTGGTGCCTTTGTTGAGCGGGTTATCAATCGCATCAAGCCAAACAATATCGATGAAATGCTACGAGGCTACTATCTCGAACGTAAGGCAATCTTTGAATACGAAGAAGCTAAACTGATAACAGCCAAGTATGCCAAAAAACTACGCCAAAATGTGAATAATTTAGAGAATTATTCTCTGAAAGAGGCTGCAAATACTTTACCTTATGATATGCTAGATTTAATCAGAAGAACTTAGATGATGAAGAAAATGACGGAGGATGGAAGATGAAAAAGTGGTGGAAAGAGCTGATGGACAGGCCCTTATTGAAAGCTTTTTTGCATTATTATCAAGCGTCTGATAGTGAGTTGACCAGTGTTGCGGTTGCCTACTATTGGTTGATTTCAATCTTTCCTTTGCTAATGATAATGGTCAATATTTTGCCTTATTTTCAGATTCCGGTCTCAAATTTCTTACTTACGATCAAGGAATTTTTGCCTGATACGGTGTATGATGTGGTCGCCAAGATTGTCCGAGAAGTTCTGACTCAACCATCAACTGGTTTGTTGAGTTTTGCCGTTTTATCTGCACTCTGGACCTTTTCAAAATCAATGGATTTCCTTCAAAAAGCCTTTAATAAAGCCTATGGAGTGACCAAGAGTCGAGGGATTATCTCCCATCAGTTGATGAGTTTGCTTGTTAGCCTTGGCTTGCAGATTCTTTTTGCCCTAGCCTTGTTTTTGAGTATGTTTGGTCGCATGTTGCTCAACCTCCTCAAAACTTACTGGCAATCAGACAGCCCGCTATTTTCCTACCTGCAAGATTTTACAGGCCCTCTGGTCTATGCCTTGATCTTTGCCATTCTAGTCATGATTTACTATTTCCTTCCAAAAGTAAAAACACCACGAATCCGCTATGTTTTACCAGGAAGTATCTTTGTTTTGCTAACTCTTATCGGTTTATTGAATATCTTTTCTGTTTATTTTAATAACTATGTTAATCACCTAGTTGATGTCCGTTTTTTCAGTTCCATTATCGTGGTAGTCATGATGTTCTGGTTTATTCTTATTGCTAAGATTTTGATTATCGGAGCAGTTATCAATGCCAGTGTTCAGAGTTTGAAAGATCCAAAGTTTAGTATGGAATGATTAGAAAAATCCCTATTAGGTTTCCTAATAGGGATTTTCTTAATAGATAAACATGGCATCACCGAAACTGAAGAAACGGTAGCGTTCTTGAATAGCGTGCTGGTATGCATCTAGGACTAATTCACGGCCTGCAAAGGCAGAAACCAACATGACGAGAGTTGATTTTGGCAGATGGAAGTTGGTTGAAAAGGCGTCCACAACCTTCCATTCGTAACCAGGTTTGATAAAGATATTGGTCCAGCCAGAATCAGCCTGGATTTGCCCGTCAAACTTGGAACCAATAGTCTCTAACGTGCGGATAGAGGTGGTTCCGACAGCGATGACGCGTCCACCATTTTCCTTAACAGAGCGAAGAGTGGCTGCTGCTTCCTCAGAAAGTTGGTAGAATTCGGAGTGCATTTCGTGTTCGTCCAGATTGTCCACAGAAACAGGTCTAAAAGTTCCTAAACCAACGTGGAGAGTCAAATAAACCAAATGGACACCCTTGGCTTGGATTTCTGCTAGCAGTTCTCTGGTGAAGTGGAGGCCAGCAGTCGGTGCTGCAGCAGAGCCACTTTCTTTAGCGTAGACGGTTTGATAACGTTCACGGTCATCCAGTTTTTCATGGATGTAGGGTGGTAGTGGCATTTCACCTAGACTTTCCAAGACTTCTAGAAAAATTCCTTGGTATTCGAAGCGGACAATGCGGCCTCCGTGGGTCAATTCTTCCGTAACGACAGCGCTGAGGCGACCATCGCCAAAGTTGACACGAGTGCCAACTTTGAGGCGTTTGGCAGGTTTAGCCAGAACTTCCCACTCATCACCACTAGTATTTTTGAGTAGGAGAAGTTCCACATGGCCTCCTGTCTCTTCTTTTTGGCCATAGAGGCGGGCAGGAAGAACGCGGGTGTCATTCATAACGAGTGCATCTCCAGGTTCCAGCATATCAATAATGGAGTGGAAGTGTTTATCCTGCATTTCTCCCGTTTCCCGGTTTACGATGAGGAGCTTGGAGGCATCTCGTTTTTCAAGGGGTGTTTGGGCAATCAATTCCTCTGGTAAGTGGAAATCAAAATCAGCTGTATTCATTTTTTCATCATTCTTTCTAAGTTCTAATCTTATCCATTATAACACGTTTCAAGTTTGGGCGCTCTTTTTTTAGAAATTAAATCGTTTTCACTTGACAAAAATTGGTCTATACCATATAATAAATATAGAAACATGGAGGATATAAAATGAAAGTTATAAAAGTTGAGAATCAAGTCGAAGGTGGAAAAGTAGCTTTTGAGATTTTGAAGGAAAAATTGGCCAATGGTGCTCAAACATTAGGACTTGCAACAGGAAGCAGCCCGCTTGAGTTTTACAAGGAAATCGTTGAGAGTGACCTTGATTTTTCAAATCTAACCAGTGTGAACCTTGATGAGTATGTAGGGCTTGATGGGGACAATCCACAGTCTTATCGTTACTTCATGCAGGAAAACTTGTTCAACCAAAAACCATTTAAGGAAAGCTTCTTGCCACGTGGTGTTAAGGATAATGCTGAAGAAGAAGTTGAACGCTACAATCAAATTTTGGCTGACCATCCTGTTGATTTGCAAATCTTGGGAATTGGTCGCAATGGACATATCGGATTTAATGAGCCAGGAACTGCCTTTGATAGCCAGACACACCTTGTAGACTTAGACCAGTCTACAATCGAAGCCAATGCTCGCTTCTTTGACAAGATTGAAGACGTTCCAACTCAAGCCATCTCAATGGGGATTAAAAACATCTTGGATGCCAAGTCAATTATTCTCTTTGCTTACGGTGAGTCGAAAGCAGAAGCCATTGCTGGCACAGTATCAGGCCCAGTGACTGAGAACCTCCCAGCAAGTAGCCTACAAAACCACCCTGATGTGACTATTATTGCGGATGCTGAAGCGCTCAGCTTACTTGAAAAATAAAAATTACAAGAACCGCTTGCTCTTTGGAGTGAGTGGCTTTTTACTTCAAATGTCCACTATCCTGCTAAAGTGGTATAATATAGCTATACGGGGGGGCTCGAACTTTGATTTATATAATCGGTTTTATTTGTTTTTTACTTTTAATGTTTCTGTTTAGTCGCTTAATTCAGCAATCAAAGAGTCCTTCGGGCTTTCTAGGAAAACGAATGATGAAATTGTGGAATCGAGCCTATCTCCCCATGTTTGTATGGGCAATTCGTCATCTGGATAGGACATTTTACCCTGTAATCTTAGATGTAGGAGTTGGGAATGGTCGTTCAACCATCCTGCTGAAAGAAACTTTTCCGCAAAGTACCATAACTGGAATCGATATTTCAGATACTGCAATATCTCAAGCCAAACAGGTAGAGATGACTAATCTAAATTTTGAACGAAGAGACGTTAGGGAGACAGGCTTTTCTGATGAAAGTGTTGATTTAATCACAGCCTTTCAAACTCATTTTCATTGGCGGGACCTAGAGGCTTCTTTTATGGAACTTCGAAGAATACTCAAATCAGACGGGATGCTCTTACTGGCTTGTGAATATAACAAGTTGTCTTACTTTTTACCAGAGGTTCAAAGCGAAGAAGCATTTAGACGATTCTTGTTGTCAGTAGGATTTGAGCTCGTAACTAGTCAAAGCAAGGGATCATGGATCCTTTATAAAATTGTTAAACATTAATGGAGGTACAATCATGAAACAATTATTTTTATGTTCATACTTTGCTGGAGTCAAAAAGCTTTTTAGCGATTATGCAAAGGAAAAGAATCTAGAAAATAAGGTTTTATTTATTCCTACCGCTGGGAACAAAGAGGACTATACTGCCTATATCGATGAGGCTCAGCAAACATTCAAAGATTTAGGATTTGAGATAGAGGTTCTAGATATCGCTTCTTGTGATCGAGAAACTGCACAGGCAAAGATTTTCCAAAGTAAGATTCTTTATATCTCAGGCGGGAATACCTTTTATTTATTGCAAGAATTGAAGAAAAAGCAACTCCTATCTCTCATCAAAGAGCAAATAAGAGATGGGTTGGTCTATGTGGGAGAATCAGCAGGGGCTATCATTACAGCCAAGGATATTGACTACAATAAACTCATGGACGACAAGACGGTAGCGACAGAGTTATCTGATACAGCGGGATTGGATGAAGTGGAGTTTTACATCCTTCCACATTATGGTGAGGAGCCTTTTACTGATAGTAGCAAAAAGACCTTTGAAATGTATGAAAAGCAGCTTGAATTGCTACCGCTTCATAACCACCAAGCAATTATCGTTAACGATGAGCAAATAGATATCTTGACAATAGAATAAAAGCGTGGTTGGAAGAACATTAATATTTTACCACTAAAACGATTAGGGGTTGATAACTCACTTAGCGAAAATCTGCCATGGATAGATTAATCTTATGAATTCAAGAAGGGAAAAGTTATGAAAATAAAAACGTTAGATAAAATAGGTGGGGTTGTTTTCTTGTTTCTAACGATTGCTATCATTGTCATTTTTTTATCAGATACGAGCTTTTTTGAGTGGGCGTTTACTAGACACCAGAATACTCTGAGTTGGTATATTCGCCCTCTCTTTATTATTCCAATTGTAATGGGAGCTTATAAAAAATCCTATAGCCTGATTTTCTTTTCTATATTTTGCCTATTTACTAGCATGTTCTGGTTCCCAAAGCCGGAAATAGTTGATGTAAAAGTAATTGAGTTTTTGAATTTTGAGAAGACTTATTTTACGAGCGGATGGAGTATTGAAAAAGTTATTATTCTGGCGACGATTCTAGCATTTTTTACGGCGATTATATCCTTAACGTGGAGTAGACGTTGGTATGGATTATTAGCAACGGTAGTGATCGGAGCGTTTCTGAAGGTTGCCCATAGTCTTTTATTTAGCGGAGGAAGTGGCATATCGATTGTGAAACCAGCTGTTTTGGGATTGATTCTCTGCATCTTAGTGATTTATTTCATCTTCAAAAGAAGAAAGTAAAAATAATAAAAGTTTATGGTTGCTTTTCTCTTGACAATTATTCACTTTGTGTGTAAAATGGAATAGATCTTGAACTTGAAGGGAGTGAAAAAAATGTCTAAAACAGTGGTACGTAAGAATGAATCTCTTGACGATGCACTTCGTCGTTTCAAACGTGCGGTTACTAAAGCTGGTACTCTTCAAGAAACACGCAAACGTGAATTCTATGAAAAACCTTCTGTAAAACGTAAACGTAAATCAGAAGCAGCTCGTAAACGTAAAAAATTCTAATTTGAAATGAAAGGCTAGACTTGTCTAGCCTTTTTTCTTTCCAAATAAATACTGTAAATCCTGCAAAAAAAGGAAACTTCCTACCACAATTTGATATAATAGTAGGGAGAACTCGATTGAAGGAGGAAATTATGTCGGTTTTAGTAAAAGAAGTCATTGAAAAGCTCAGATTAGACATTGTTTACGGTGAAGGCGATTTACTTGAAAAAGAAATCAATACTGCGGACATTTCTCGACCAGGTCTGGAAATGACGGGCTATTTTGATTACTATACTCCGGAGCGGCTTCAACTGTTGGGAATGAAGGAATGGTCCTATTTAGTCTCCATGTCTTCTCACAACCGTTATAAGGTGTTGACTAAGATGTTTCAACCAGAAACACCAGTGGTTATTGTTGCGCGTGGTTTAGTAGTTCCAGAAGAAATGTTGAAGGCTGCCAGGGAATGTAAGATTGCGATTTTAACCAGTCGAACAGCTACTAGTCGCCTATCAGGAGAATTATCTAGCTATTTGGATTCTCGTTTGGCAGAACGGACCAGTGTTCATGGTGTCTTGATGGACATTTATGGCATGGGTGTCTTGATCCAAGGGGATAGCGGTATCGGTAAGAGTGAAACTGGTCTGGAACTTGTGAAACGTGGACACCGTTTGGTGGCAGATGATCGTGTAGATATTTTTGCAAAAGACGAAATGACCCTTTGGGGAGAGCCAGCTGAAATTTTGAGGCATTTACTTGAAATCCGTGGAGTGGGGATTATTGATGTGATGAGTCTCTACGGAGCAAGTGCAGTTAAGGATTCTTCACAAGTTCAACTAGCAGTTTATTTGGAAAATTATGATACGCATAAGACCTTCGATCGCTTAGGAAATAATGCTGAAGAAATCGAGATTTCTGGTGTAGCCATTCCACGTATCCGCATCCCAGTAAAAACAGGACGCAATATTTCTGTTGTTATTGAAGCGGCTGCCATGAACTACCGTGCTAAGGAAATGGGCTTTGATGCGACGCGTTTATTTGAAGAACGCTTGACTAATCTCATCTCCAAAAATGAGGTGAAAAATGATTAATCCAGTCGCATTTGAAATCGGTCCTTTTTCTATTCGTTGGTATGCTTTGTGTATTGTGGCTGGTTTGGTTTTGGCAGTCTACCTTGCCATGAAGGAAGCTCCTAAAAAGAAAATTCTATCAGATGATATCTTGGATTTTATCCTGATTGCTTTTCCGATAGCTATTTTAGGTGCTAGACTATACTACGTACTCTTTCGCTTAGATTATTATCTGCAAAATCCAGGTGAAATCATTGCCATCTGGAATGGAGGCTTGGCCATTTATGGAGGTTTGATAGCAGGGGCTATTGTCCTTTATATCTTTGCAGATAGAAAGCTGATTAATACTTGGGATTTCTTAGATATTGCAGCACCAAGCGTCATGGTTGCCCAAAGTTTAGGACGCTGGGGGAACTTCTTTAACCAAGAAGCCTACGGTGCAGCAGTAGATAGTTTGGATTATTTGCCAGGCTTTATCCGTGACCAGATGTACATTGAGGGTAGCTACCGTCAGCCGACCTTCCTATATGAGTCGGTTTGGAATCTGATCGGTTTTGCTTTGATTCTGATTTTTAGACGAAAATTAAAGGGAATCAGACGTGGTCAGATCACTGCTTTCTACTTGATTTGGTATGGCTTTGGTCGTATGATTATCGAAGGAATGCGGACGGATAGTCTCATGTTCTTTGGCCTGCGAGTTTCCCAATGGTTATCAGTTATCCTTATCGGACTCGGTATTTTTATCATACTTTATCAAAATCGAAAGAAAGCCCCTTTCTATCATACAGAGGAGGAAAAATAAATGTTAGAAGTTGCATATATACTTGTTGCGATTGCTTTGATTGTCTGTTTAGTCTATTTGACAATCACGATTCAAAAAGCCGGTCGTATGATTGATGAAACAGAGAAAACCATCAAAACGTTGAGCTCAGATGTGAACGTTACCTTGCATCAGACCAATGAATTACTGGTTAAGGTCAATGTGTTAGCAGACGATATCAATATCAAAGTTGCGACGATTGATCCACTCTTTACGGCTGTGGCTGACTTATCTGAGTCAGTATCTGATCTCAACCAACATGCACGTGTTTTAGGTAAAAAGGCTTCATCTGCTGGTTCAAAGACCATTAAAACAGGTGCAAGTTTGTCCGCTCTTCGTTTCGCAAGTAAATTTTTCAAAAAATAGAAAAGGAGAAATCTTATGGGAAAACTATCCTCTATCCTTTTAGGAACAGTTTCAGGTGCAGCTCTTGCTTTGTTTTTGACGAGTGACAAGGGCAAGCAAGTTTGTAGTCAAGCTCAGGATTTTCTAGATGATTTGAGAGAAGATCCAGAATATGCTAGAGAGCAGGTTTGTGAGAAACTAACTGAAGTGAAGGAACAGGCAACTGACTTTGTGCTGAAAACAAAGGAACAAGTAGAATCTGGTGAAATCACTTTTGACAGTTTCCTTGATCAAGCCAAAACCTGTGCTCGACAAGCGACGGAAGCGTCAAAAGAAACCTTTAACAATCTCAAGGAGCAGTGGCAAGAACAGTCAGCAACTCCAGACGTTGCAGAAGACCAAGAAGAAATCATCATCGATATTACTGAAGTATAATGCATCACCATCTCTGGTTTTTGGAGATGGTGATTTTTATCTGCAAGCCTGTCTTTGTGGTATAATAAATACTATGCAGAAAAAACCAACGTCCGCCTACGTGCATATTCCCTTTTGCACACAGATTTGTTATTATTGTGACTTTTCAAAAGTATTTATCAAGAATCAACCAGTAGATAGTTACCTGGAGCATCTGCTCAAGGAGTTTCGTTCTTATGATATCCAAAAGTTACGAACCCTCTACATCGGAGGTGGGACGCCAACGGCTTTGTCCGCTTCGCAATTAGAAGTGCTCCTGGATGGCTTGACTAAAAATCTAGATTTGTCTGTCTTGGAAGAGTTGACCATTGAGGCCAACCCAGGCGATTTGGACGCAGATAAGATTGCCGTTTTGAAACAGTCGCCAGTCAATCGTGTTTCCTTGGGTGTGCAGACTTTTGATGACAAAATGCTGAAAAAGATTGGGCGTAGTCACTTGGAGAAGGATATTTATGAAAATATCGACCGCCTCAAACTGGCCGATTTTGACAATATCTCCATCGACCTAATCTACGCTCTACCTGGTCAAACTATGGATCAGGTCAAGGACAATGTCGCTAAAGCCATCTCGCTTGATATTCCTCATATGAGTCTTTATAGCTTGATTTTGGAAAACCATACGGTCTTTATGAACCGCATGAGACGTGGGAAATTGCCCCTACCCAAGGAAGAGTTAGAAGCGGAGATGTTTGAGTACATCATCGCAGAACTGGAGCGAGCTGGTTTTGAGCATTATGAGATTTCCAATTTCTCTAAACCCGGATTTGAAAGTCGCCACAATCTCATGTACTGGGACAATGCCGAGTATTATGGTATCGGTGCGGGTGCTTCGGGTTATGTGGACGGGGTGCGTTATAAAAACCACGGTCCTATCCGCCACTATCTCACTGCGGTAGAGGCAGGAAATGCTCGGATTACAGAAGAACACCTGAGTCAAAGGGAGCAGATGGAAGAAGAAATGTTCCTAGGCCTCCGCAAGAAATCAGGTGTTTCTATGGCGCGATTTGAGGAAAAATTTGGACGGTCCTTTGATGGACTTTATGGCGAGATCATCAGAGACTTGGTTCAACAAGGACTCATGCAGATCGACGGTGATCGTGTCCGAATGACAAAGAGGGGTCTCTTCTTGGGAGACACTGTAGCAGAACGATTTATTTTGGAGTAGAACAATGGGCTTAACTTATCAAATGAAAATGAAAATTCCTTTTGATATGGCGGACATGAACGGTCATATCAAACTTCCAGATGTGATTTTGCTGTCCTTGCAAGTATCAGGTATGCAGTCGATTGAGCTGGGAGTTAGCGACAAGGATATGTTAGAACGCTACAATCTGGTCTGGATTATTACAGACTATGCGATTGACGTGGTACGCTTGCCTCGCTTTGCTGAGGAGATTACGATTGAAACAGAAGCGTTGACTTACAATCGTCTTTTTTGCTACCGCCGTTTCACTCTCTATGATGAAGCAGGTCAAGAAATCATTCGCATGGTAGCAACCTTTGTTCTCATGGACAGAGATAGTCGTAAAGTTCATGCTGTCGAACCGGAGATTGTTGCGCCTTACCAGTCTGAGTTTGATAAAAAACTCATCCGTGGGCCAAAGTATGCAAATCTAGAAGATCCGATCAGTAAAGACTACCATGTTCGTTTTTACGACTTGGATATGAATGGTCATGTTAATAACAGCAAATACCTGGATTGGATTTTTGAGGTCATGGGAGCAGACTTTTTGACCAAGTATATTCCAAAGAAAATCAATCTCAAATATGTCAAAGAAGTGCGACCGGGTGGCATGATTGCTTCAGCTTATGAACTCAAGGGACTAGAAAGCAAGCATGAGATTATCAGTGATGGCGAAATCAATGCCCAAGCCATGATTACTTGGCAAGAAATTGAAGGCAATTAGAAAGAACGATATGGCTTATAAAGGTTATTTAATTGATTTAGACGGAACCATTTACAAGGGGAAAGACCGGATTCCGGCGGGTGAAGCTTTTGTCCATGAGTTACAAAAAAGAGAAATTCCCTATCTCTTTGTGACCAACAATACAACTCGTACTCCTGAGAGCGTTCAAGAGATGTTGGCTCAGAATTTTAATATCGACACGCCTCTATCAACTGTCTACACGGCAACTCTGGCAACCATTGACTATATGAATGACTTGGGACTGGAAAAGACAGTCTATGTCATTGGTGAAGCAGGACTCAAGGATGCCATTCAGGCAGCTGGTTATGTCGAAGACAAGGAAAATCCAGCCTATGTGGTCGTTGGATTGGACTGGCAAGTCGACTATGAAAAATTTGCGACAGCAACTCTAGCCATTCAAAAGGGGGCTCACTTTATCGGAACCAACCCTGACCTCAATATCCCGACGGAACGAGGTCTCTTGCCTGGTGCTGGTTCACTAATTACACTTCTTGAAGTCGCTACACGGGTCAAACCAGTATATATCGGAAAACCGAATGCGATCATCATGGAAAAGGCCGTGGAACATCTGGGTATAGATCGAGAAGACTTGCTCATGGTCGGGGATAACTACTTGACTGATATTCGAGCAGGGATTGACAATGGCATTCCAACGCTCTTGGTGACCACAGGTTTTACCAAAGCAGAAGAAGTGGCGGACTTGCCAATCGCACCAACTCATGTAGTTTCTAGCCTTGCGGAGTGGAATTTTGATGAAAACTAAACTGACCTTTTGGGGAAGTATGCTCTTTCTCCTCTCCCTGTCTATTCTCTTAACCATTTATCTGGCATGGATTTTCTATCCTTTAGAAATTGAGTGGCTGAACTTAGCGAATCGAGTCTATCTAAAGCCCGAAACCATTCTGTATAACTTTCATATCTTGATGAATTACCTGACCAATCCCTTTAGTCAGGTCTTAGAGATGCCAGATTTTCGTTCATCAGCGGCAGGTTTACACCACTTTGCGGTGGTGAAGAGTCTTTTTCACTTAGTTCAGCTAGTTGCCCTAGTGACGCTACCAAGTTTTTATTTCTTTGTTAGAAAGATTGTGAAAAAAGGCTTTTTGCCCCTATATCGTAAAAGTATCTTGGCTCTGGTGCTATTGCCTCTAGTCATTGGGCTTGTGGGAGTGCTGATTGGTTTTGAGCAATTTTTTACACTGTTCCATCAGATTCTCTTTGTGGGAGACGATACCTGGCTTTTTGATCCAGCAAAGGATCCCGTTATTAGGATTTTGCCAGAGATTTTCTTCCTCCATGCCTTTTTACTTTTCTTTGCTTTGTATGAAGGAATGTTTTGTTTCCTTCTTGTTAAAGCTTCAAGGAAATAGTGGAAAAAATTCTGTATTTTTAATAAAAAACGAGAGAAGGTGCTCTGCTCCCTATTTATTGTTAGGTTATCCTAAAGATAAACTTGCAAAGCAGGAGATTTTTTCAGAAAACAGTCTATTTTCTATGAAAAAATAGGCTTTTTTTCTAAAAATACCTAGTCAAGCGCTTTATTTTTTTGTATAATAGAAATAGCAAGTATAGATAAAAGAAGAGAAAAGCATGATTACACTATTTTTATCACCGAGTTGTACATCATGTCGTAAGGCAAAGGCTTGGTTAGAGACGCATAAAGTGCCCTTTCAAGAGCATAATATTATGACTAATCCTTTAACAAGAAAAGAATTACAACATATTCTTTTCTTGACCGAAAATGGTACTGATGACATCATTTCAACTCGTTCAAAAATTTTTCAAAAATTGGATATTGATGTAGAGAGTATCTCGGTATCGGAGTTGCTTCAGTTGATAGAGCAATATCCTAGTCTTTTGCGTCGCCCAATTATTACAGATACCAAACGTATGCAAATCGGTTTTAATGAAGATGAGATTCGTGCTTTTCTCCCTCGTAGTTACCGTAAACAAGAACTAAAAGAAGCAACATTGAGAGCTGGTATTGGATAGATGAACAAACAGTATAGTTACCCACTAGATTTGTCGTGGAGCACTGAAGAACTTGCTTCAGTGCTTTCTTTTTTTAATGATGTTGAAGCTGCCTATGAAGATAAGGTAGAAGCAAAAAAACTGCTAGAGTCTTACAAGGAATTCAAGTCTGTGGTTCCAAGCAAAAGCGAAGAAAAGCGCCTAGGTCGCGAATTTGAGACGGCTAGCGGCTATTCCTTCTATCATGCAGTTCAATTAGCAAAAGAAAAAAGGGAAGGGAAGATTTCTCTTGGAAACTAAATTTGAATTTGCCAAACAGATTGTGCAGGAAGCTGCTGACTATATTTTGGCTCACATGAAAGAAGATTTGCAGGTTGAGCGCAAGTCTTCCCCTACTGACTTGGTTACACGTTTGGACAAGGAGGTCCAGCAACTCTTGGTTGATCGGATCAAGTCCATCTATCCTGAGGACTTGATTTGCGCGGAAGAGGGTTGTTTACGTGCTGCAGTCGGTCAAGGTTCCGTTTGGGTGATTGATCCCATTGACGGTACCAATAACTTTGTCGCCCAGCAGGAAGATTTTGCCGTTATGTTGGCTTATTTTGAGAATGGTGTGGGAAAATTTGGCATCATCTATGATGTCATGAAAGGCGATTGTTACCATGGTGGTGGTGCCTTTCCTCCTTGTCGCAATAATGACCCCTTACCGCCTTTTAAAAAGAAACCTCTTCAAGAATTTTTAGTTGCCGGTAACTCAGGTATGTTTGAAAGCAATGAGTGGGGCTTGGCGGATTTGGGTCGAGCAGCGTTGGGTATCCGTGTTTACGGCAGTGCGGCCATTAGTTATGCAAAGGTTTTATCGGGTCGTCTTCTGACTTATATTACCTACTTGCAGCCATGGGATTACGCTGCGGCTAGTATTTTAGGGGAAAGTCTGGGTTATCGTCTTCTTACGGTATCGGGTGAACCTGCTGATTTTAAAACGCGTCAGCCCGTCATGATGGTGCCAATCGAGATGCAAGAAGAGATTCAGTCCTACATTTATGAAAGGAAAGAAAATTAAATGCAATTTCCAGAAGGATTTGTTGAAAAATATGAAGCGATACTAGAAGATGAGGCAAGAGATTTTCTTGCCTCTTTTAAACAGGAAGCGGTATCGGCTTTTCGGGTCAATCCCTTAAAAGAAAGTCAGCTATCGTTTGCGGATGCTATTCCACATACACCTTGGGGGCATTATGGTAAGGTCTCTGGAAAGTCTCCAGAGCACGTGACAGGTCTCGTTTATTCACAAGAGCCTGCAGCCCAAATGGTGGCCCAGGTAGCTCAACCAAGTCCTGGCATGAAGGTCTTGGACTTGGCGGCAGCACCAGGTGGAAAATCCACTCAACTAGCAGCTTATCTGGCTAATCAAGGAGTCCTTGTTTCCAACGAAATTTCAAGCAAGCGTGCTAAGATTTTAGTGGAAAATATGGAGCGATTTGGAGCGACAAATGTTGTCGTGACTAATGAATCTGCTGACCGCTTGGCCAAGGTTTTTAAAGGTTACTTTGATGTGATTGTCCTTGATGCCCCTTGCTCGGGTGAAGGGATGTTTCGTAAGCAGCCAGATGCCATGGATTATTGGAGTACCGATTATCCGAGTCAATGCGCTAGTTTGCAAAGAGAAATTCTGGCAGATGCAGTGACCATGCTTGCTGAAGGTGGTCGTTTGGTCTATTCGACCTGTACTTGGTCACCTGAGGAAAATGAAGAGATCGTTCACTGGTTACTAGATACTTATGATTTTGAACTGCTTCCAGTCGAGCATGTGAACGGTATGGTAGCAGGAATTGGACTTCCTGAAACGGCGCGAATGTACCCTCACCATTTTAAGGGAGAAGGTCAGTTTGTTGCCAATTTGCAGTTTAAGGGAGAAAATCCAGCACCTAAATTCAAAGCCAGCAAGAGCAATCTCAGTCGTGAACAACTGGATTTGTGGCATGATTTTGCCCAAAAACACTTGCAGGTCAATCTAACTGGTATCTTACAGACTTTTGGAGATCAGCTCTATCTCTTGCCAGAGATGCTACCTGATCTAGGGAAGCTCAAAATTGCCCGAAATGGGCTCCATCTGGGGACGTTTAAGAAGAAACGCTTCGAACCAAGCTTTGCTCTGGGATTAGCCTTGAAACCAAGTCAAGTAAAACAAAGGGTCGAAATCAATGATGAGGATTTTGTAAAATATGTGGCTGGTGAGACTGTTCAATTGTCTGAATCTCGACCAAATGGCTGGTACCAAGTTGTGGTTCAAGGAAACGGACTAGGCTTTGCCAAGGTAACGGGAAATGTTTTGAAAAATTATTATCCAAAAGGGCTCAGATTCAGGTGAAAAAGCTAGTCAAAGAGCCTATTCTATGTTATAGTGGAATTATGAGTTTTTTCTGATAGTCTTTTATTATTACTTATATTATACGATGGAATTGTCCGCCCCTAAGAATGTCTAAAAAATAAAGCGGGACAATCATTGATGATAATTGGATGATCAGGACAAACGGAAGAAATCAGAACATTTATCATTATGTTCAAGGAGAATAACAGTGAAAAAAAGAAAAAAGCTCGTCATGTCTCTTGCAGCTCTTTTGATGGCAGGTTCTCTAGCAGGATGTGCTAGCTGGATTGATCGTGGAGAATCCATGACAGCTGTTGGTTCAACAGCTCTTCAACCTCTTGTCGAAGCAGCAGCAGATGAATTTGGTTCTAGAAACATCGGAAAAACAGTCAATGTTCAGGGTGGTGGATCGGGTACAGGACTATCTCAAGTTCAGTCTGGAGCAGTAGACATCGGGAACTCTGACGTCTTTGCAGAGGAAAAAGATGGAATCGATGCTTCAGCTCTAGTAGACCACAAGGTTGCAGTGGCTGGTCTTGCAGTGATTGTAAACAAGGAAGTGACTGTCGAAAATCTCACAACCGAGCAACTTCGCAAAATCTTTACAGGTGAAGTGACCAACTGGAAAGAAGTTGGGGGCAAAGACCTGGCCATTTCAATCATCAACCGAGCAGCAAGTTCTGGTTCACGAGCGACGTTTGATACGGTGGTTATGAATGGCCAATCGGCAATGCAGAGCCAAGAACAGGATTCTAACGGGATGGTCAAGTCGATTGTATCCCAAACACCTGGAGCTATTTCTTACCTAGCCTTTGCCTATGTAGATGACTCCGTGAAAAGTATGAAACTGAATGGGTATGAGCCTACGTCTGAAAATGTAACGACTAACAATTGGCCTTTGTGGTCTTATGAACATATGTACACACTCGGTCAGCCAAACGAGTTAGCTGCTGAATTCCTGAATTTCGTCCTCTCAGATGAAGCCCAAAATGGAATTGTTAGGGGCATGGGCTATATTTCCATCAATGAAATGAAAGTCCAAAAGGATGCTTCAGGTACCGTTACAGCAGTAGAAGGAGGTCAATAATGAATCAAGAAGAATTATCGAAAAAATTACTCTCTCCTTCAAAGAACTCTCGCCTTGAGAAGTTTGGTAAAGGTTTGACCTTCACTTGCCTTTCTTTGATTGTTATCATTGTGGCGATGATTTTGATTTTTGTAGCCCAAAAAGGCTTATCGACCTTCTTTGTCAATGGGGTCAACATTTTTGATTTCCTCTTTGGACAAACTTGGAATCCTTCAGGGAAACAATTTGGTGCCCTTCCGATGATTTTGGGTTCCTTTATTGTGACGATTTTATCTGCCCTCATCGCAACTCCCTTTGCTATTGGAGCAGCAGTTTTTATGACAGAAGTATCACCAAAGGGTGCAAAAATCTTGCAACCAGCCATTGAACTTCTCGTTGGTATTCCTTCAGTCGTCTATGGATTTATCGGTTTGCAAGTTGTGGTGCCTTTTGTTCGTAGCATCTTTGGTGGAACTGGTTTTGGGATCTTGTCAGGTATTTTCGTTCTCTTTGTCATGATCCTACCAACTGTAACCTTTATGACAACAGACAGCTTGCGTGCTGTTCCTCGGCATTACCGTGAAGCTAGTTTGGCTATGGGAGCCACTCGTTGGCAAACCATCTGGCGTGTGACCTTGAAAGCAGCACGTTCAGGTATTTTCACAGCAGTGGTCTTTGGGATGGCGCGTGCCTTCGGTGAAGCTCTTGCTATTCAGATGGTTGTCGGAAACTCAGCAGTTATCCCAACCTCGCTAACAACACCTGCTGCGACTTTGACTTCTGTTTTGACTATGGGTATCGGAAATACCGTCATGGGAACGGTTGATAATAACGTTCTCTGGTCACTGGCCTTAGTATTGCTCTTGATGAGTTTGGCCTTTAACAGTGTGATTAAGTTGATTACGAAAGAAAGAGGAAAGAAAAACTATGCACGCTAAGAAATTAGATAAACTTGCAACAGCTGTCCTCTATACCATCGCGGGTATCATCGTTGCCATCTTGGCATCTTTGATTCTCTATATCTTGGTGAGAGGGTTACCGCACATCTCTTGGTCTTTCTTGACTGGAAAATCATCCTCTTATCAAGCAGGTGGGGGTATCGGGATTCAGCTCTACAATTCCTTCTTCCTTTTAGTCATTACCTTGATTATCTCTGTGCCTTTGTCTATGGGGGCTGGGATTTACCTAGCTGAATATGCAAAAAAGGGTCCTGTGACAAATTTTGTCAGAACCTGTATTGAGATTTTGTCTTCTCTACCATCAGTCGTTGTGGGTCTCTTTGGTTACTTGATTTTTGTAGTCCAGTTTGAGTATGGATTTTCAATCATTTCAGGTGCCTTGGCCTTGACGGTCTTTAACCTCCCTCAGATGACTCGAAATGTTGAGGACAGTTTAAAACACGTTCACCATACACAACGTGAGGCTGGTCTGGCCCTCGGAATTTCTCGTTGGGAGACTGTGGTCCATGTCGTCATTCCAGAAGCCCTTCCAGGCATCGTAACGGGTGTTGTCTTGGCCTCTGGCCGTATCTTTGGTGAGGCCGCCGCTCTTATCTATACGGCAGGACAATCTGCTCCAGCCCTTGACTGGTCTAACTGGAATATCCTCAGTGTTACCAGCCCCATCTCAATCTTCCGTCAAGCAGAAACCTTGGCTGTCCATATTTGGAAGGTCAACAGTGAAGGAACCATTCCTGATGCTACCATTGTATCTGCTGGTTCTGCCGCTGTGCTCCTCATCTTTATCTTGATTTTTAACTTTGGAGCACGTAAACTCGGAAGCTATCTACACAAGAAATTAACCGCTGCCTAAAGGAGAAGCCATGTCAAAATATAACTGGGATGAAAAGCATATCATCACCTTCCCTGAAGAAAAAGTGGCCCTCTCTACCAAGGATTTACATGTTTACTACGGTAAAAATGAATCCATCAAGGGCATCGATATGCAATTTGAAAGAAATAAAATAACGGCCTTGATTGGTCCTTCCGGATCTGGGAAATCTACCTACCTTCGCAGTCTCAATCGGATGAATGATACCATTGATATTGCCAAGGTCACAGGTCAAATCCTCTACCAAGGGATTGACGTCAACCGTCCAGAAATCAATGTCTATGAGATGCGCAAGCATATCGGAATGGTCTTCCAACGTCCAAATCCATTTGCCAAGTCTATTTACCGCAACATCACTTTTGCTCATGAACGTGCAGGTGTTAAGGACAAGAAAGTACTTGATGAAATTGTCGAAACCTCTCTCCGACAGGCTGCCCTTTGGGATCAGGTTAAAGATGACCTCCACAAATCAGCCTTGATGCTTTCTGGTGGACAGCAACAACGTCTCTGTATCGCTCGCGCCATCTCTGTCAAACCAGACATCCTCTTGATGGATGAGCCTGCTTCAGCCTTGGATCCGATTGCGACAGCCCAACTGGAAGAAACCATGTTGGAATTGAAGAAAGACTTTACCATCATCATCGTTACCCACAGTATGCAGCAGGCAGCGCGTGCAAGTGACTACACAGGATTTTTCTACTTGGGCGATTTGATCGAGTATGATAAGACATCCAATATTTTCCAAAATGCTAAGTTACAGTCAACCAATGACTATGTAACGGGACACTTTGGTTAGAAAGGAAGCAGTATGACAGAACCGATTTTGCAGGTTAAAGACCTATCCGTTTATTACAATAAAAAGAAGGCTTTGAATAGTGTTTCCCTTTCTTTCCAACCTAAGGAAATAACAGCCTTGATTGGTCCTTCTGGATCAGGAAAGTCCACCCTGCTCAAAGCCATCAACCGCATGGGCGATCTAAATCCTGAGGTGACAACAACTGGAACAGTGATTTATAATGGCCACAATATCTACAGTCCACGGACCGATACGGTTGAATTGCGTAAGGAAATCGGTATGGTCTTTCAACAGCCCAATCCTTTCCCTATGTCTATCTATGAAAATGTTGTTTACGGCCTACGTATCAATGGAGTCAGGGATAAACATGTTTTGGATGAAGCGGTGGAAAAGGCCTTGCAACGCGCTTCTATTTGGGATGAGGTCAAGGATCGCTTGCATGATTCAGCCATTGGTCTCTCAGGTGGACAACAACAACGTGTTTGTGTTGCTCGTGTCTTAGCAACCAGTCCCAAGATTATTCTCTTGGATGAACCAACTTCAGCTTTGGATCCTATCTCGGCTGGTAAGATTGAGGAAACCTTGTATGGTCTGAAAGATAAATACACCATGCTCTTGGTAACGCGTTCGATGCAACAGGCCTCTCGTATCTCTGATAAAACAGGATTTTTCCTAGATGGGGATTTGATCGAGTTTAACGATACTAAGAAAATGTTCCTAGACCCACAAAACAAGGAAACAGAAGATTATATTACAGGAAAATTTGGATAAGGAGTTGAATGATGTTACGATCTCAATTTGAAGAAGATTTGGAGAAATTGCACAACCAGTTTTATGCTATGGGACAAGAAGTGCTCTCACAAATCAATCGTACAGTGCGTGCCTTTGTTACACATGACCGTGATTTGGCAAAAGAAGTTATTGAGGAAGATGCAGAAGTAAATGGATATGAAGTGAAACTCGAAAAGAAATCATTTGAAATGATTGCCCTTCAACAACCTGTTTCTCAAGACCTCCGTACTGTATTGACCGTTCTCAAGGCAGTATCGGACCTGGAACGTATGGGAGACCATGCGGTGTCAATCGCAAAAGCAACTATTCGTATGAAGGGGGAACAACGCATCCCTGCCGTTGAGGAAGAAATCAAAAAAATGGGGCGCGATGTGAAAAACTTCGTTGAATCTGCTCTCGAACTTTACCTGAATGGTTCTGTGGATCAAGCCTATGAAGTAGCGGCTATGGACGAAAAAATCAACCATTACTTTGATAGTATTCGTGATCTTACTACAGAGGAGATTAGGAAACATCCTGAAGCCATCGTTACAGGCCGTGATTACTTCCAGGTAATTTCCTTCTTGGAACGTATCGGAGACTACGCTAAAAATATCTGTGAATGGGTTGTTTACTTTGAAACAGGGAAGATTGTCGAACTATAAGAAACGGTTTAAATATACAGAATAAAAGGCTGATTGTGATAAATCAGTCTTCTTTTTATGAAAGGAATTATTTTATATTCAAAATCTCTAAAAGGGTTGACAACTATTTTTAAAAGAGTTATAATTATTCAGAAATAATAGAAAGGTCGTTTATTTATGAAATTTAAGAAATGGATATTAGTTGTATGTAGCATGCTGGCCAGCGTGATTTTAGTAGCTTGTCAATCCAGTACGGATAGTTCCCAGTCAGCTGTGGACGCTATTAAACAAAAAGGAAAGCTAGTTGTTGCGACCAGCCCAGACTATGCACCTTTTGAATTCCAATCATTGGTAGATGGTAAAAACCAGGTGGTTGGGGCAGATATTGATATGGCTCAAGCGATTGCGGATGAGCTTGGAGTTAAACTTGAAATCTCTAGCATGAGTTTTGACAATGTTTTGACCAGCCTTCAAACTGGAAAGGCTGACTTAGCCATTGCGGGAATTAGTGCCACAGATGAGAGAAAGGAAGTCTTTGACTTTTCAATCCCTTACTATGAAAACAAGATGAGTTTCTTGGTTAGAAAAGCCGATTTAGACAAGTACAAGGATCTTTCAAGCCTTGCAAGTGCCAATATCGCAGCTCAAAAGGGAACTGTGCCAGAAACCATGGTCAAGGAACAATTGCCAAATGCTCAACTGACTTCTTTGACTAATATGGGGGAAGCAGTCAATGAATTGCAGGCTGGAAAAGTAGATGCTGTTCATATGGATGAACCAGTTGCTCTTAGCTACGCAGGTAAAAACTCTGATCTTGCCGTTGCAACTGTTAATTTGACGATGAAAGATGGCGAAGCCAATGCCGTTGCTATCAAGAAGGATCAATCAGACTTGAAAGCAGTAGTAGATAAGGTTATCCAAAAACTGAAAGATGATGGAACTTATCAAACCTATCTAGAAAAAGCAGCGAAACTAACAGAAGTTGAACAATAAGAAAAAGCAGAGTTGGACTTTAATCCAATTCTGCTTTTATGTATTCTAATAACTCTTCTAGATTTTCGAGAGAGACTTTAGCGAACTGATAAGGACAGGCGTCCAAATAAGCCTTCTCAAAAAAGTCTAGTTTGAGTGAGCTGTGTTTTAAACTGGTGATTTTAGGATAGTCTCTCAAATCAAGCAAAAGACCATCATGTAGAGGATAGTGGGGCAAGGGACAGGTGTTTTCTTCAAGCACTTTCTTTATCTGAGTCTGATAGTTCTCTTGAAGGGTCAGTCTGGCCAGTCGATTTTTTTCAAATAGCCGGCTATCGATGTAAAGAGAGAGAGCCTTTTGCATGATGAGATTGCTGTCATAGTCCAGGATATTTTTGTAGGAAACAAAGGCCTTTTTTAGGGCATTTGGGAGAATGAGAGCGGTAATACGAAGGGCTGGAAAGAGGCTGGTTGAGAAGGACTTGATATAAATGACCCGATCCTCAGTGTCAAGATAGTGGAAGGTCTGCCCTTTTTTAGGGTCTAAATCTCCCAAATAGTCGTCCTCTACGATATAGACATCGTACTTGGTAGCTAAGTCAAGAATAGCTCGTTTGTCCTGTTCTGAATAGGAATGCCCCAGAGGATAGTGGAAGCGAGGTATGGTATAGAAAAACTTGATTTTTTCAGATTTGAACTGTTCTTCTAGTTCGTCAAGGTCAATCCCATTGATTCGGCGTTCAATGGTCCTGTAGGCCAATCCTTGAGCGACCAAGAGGCGATTCATTCGGTGGTAGGTCGGTTGTTCGACCAAAATCTCAGCTCCCTCGCTCGGAAAGTTAATCTGAGAAAGGATAAAGAGAGCTTGCTGGGTGCCAGAAGTTAGAACAAGTTGATCGGGTTTACAGTAGAGGGCTTGGTCAAAGAGGAGTTGATGGACAGATTGTCTGAGTTCCTCAAGGCCTTCTTGGTTGTCATAGTAGTTGAAGAGGTAGTTTTCTCGGCCTATCAGGGTTTCGTTGACGCAGAGTCTGAAATCGTCATAAGCACTGGCATGCTCGTCAGTGACTTCAATTTCCAAGTCTTGGTGCTGTCCTTGTTCTAGAACATAGTAGCCACTTTGGGGTTTGGCATAGAGGTATTGTTCATGGCGTAATTTCAGTAGGGCTCGTTGGATAGTGTCCTTGCTACAGTGAAAGTCTTGGCTCAATTGACGGATGGAGGGAAGCCGGCTACCAGTTGGGAATTTTCCTGATTCGATACCCTTTTTTAGAAAGGAAACGACAGCTTGGTATTTACTTTCTTTCTTCATTCCAGACCTCCGTTGATTTTGTTACATTGTACCTTTTTTTTGCCTCCTTTGCAATGGGAAAAGCATTTCTCCCTTTCACAACTAGGAGCAAATGTGGTATACTTAGAAAGTATGATGATTCATTGAACAGAAGATAAGAAAGAGAATGGATAGAAAAGTGCAGGAACCGGTTAAATTATTTCAATACAATACTCTAGGTGCCCTAATGGCAGGTCTCTATGGTGGAACCATGACAGTGGGAGAATTACTGGAACATGGTGACCTCGGTTTGGGAACCCTTGATTCGATTGATGGGGAGTTGATTGTCCTTGATGGCAAGGCTTATCAAGCCAAGGGGTCTGGTCAAACGCCTGAAATCGTTGAAGTGGCAGAGGATGCTCTTATTCCCTATGCAGCAGTGGTTCCTCATCAGGCAGAAGTGATTTTCCGTCAGCGCTTTGAGATGACAGATAAGGAATTGGAAAAACGAATTGAGTCCTACTATGATGGGGAAAATCTTTTTCGTTCCATCAAGATTCATGGCGAATTTTCACAAATGCATGTGCGGATGATTCCCAAATCCACACCTGATACCAAGTTTGCTGATGTCGCGACTCACCAACCTGAATATAGCCGTGAAAATGTATCGGGAACCATTGTTGGATTTTGGACACCGGAGATGTTCCATGGAGTGAGTGTTGCAGGCTATCATTTGCATTTTATCTCTGATGATTTGACCTTTGGTGGGCATGTGATGGACTTTGTTATCAAAGAAGGAATGATCGAGGTTGGAGCAGTCGACCAGTTGGACCAACGTTTTCCAGTCCAAGATCGCCAGTATTTATTTGCGAAATTTAATGTTGACGAAATGAAGAAAGACATTGACAAGTCAGAATAGGAGAAAAAAATGACACTACATATTATCCTCACCATGATCGCTTTAGTTCTCATTCTAGTAGGTGGAACTTGGTATGCCAAAAAACGGTTTAAAATCTCTCTTGCAGTGATGGGCTTGGGGGCAATCGCATTTTTCGTTTCTTCTCAAGTGTTAGAGAAGATGGTTCACCTTCTGGTACTCCATCCGCAAAAAGATGGAACCATTCCGCTCATGCAGGAGCAACCTTTCTTATATGTCCTTTATGGAATCGCCATGGCTGCCCTCTTTGAGGAAACGGCTCGTTTTATCTTTTTTAAATGGTTGGAGAAAAAGAGAAAGTTGGAAGATAGAGATGCTTGGGCTTATGGCTTAGGACATGGAGGCTTAGAGATGCTCTACCTCGGAATGGGAAGTTTGATTAGCCTTTTGATCCTCTTTTCACTAGTACAGTCATCAAATACTGATGCGGCGAATCTTCTTACAAAGAGTACATTAGAAACAGTTCAGTCTCTATCAGCATGGCAGATCTATCTACTAGGAGTTGAGCGTGTCCTTGCTCTGGTTCTCCAAATTAGCCTTACTGTCTGGGTCTATCAAAGTGTCCGTCAAAAGAAATGGATTTATCTCGTTGCTGCCTATGGATTACATGCCTTGTTCGACTTAGCTCCAGCTCTATCTCAAGTGGGCTGGATTGCAAATCCACTTCTAGTGGAGGGCATTCTTCTTGTAGAAGTACTTGCCTTTGTCTGGCTTACAAAATCTACATTTTGGAAAAAATCATCATAAAAAGAGGTTCACCTCTTTTTTTATGCAATGCTTTTATACTTCCATTTTTCGGTTCGTCAAAAGCCTTTAAAAATGGTATAATGAAATGACTTTACAAAAGGATGAGAGATATGACATTAGTAACTAAAATACAAGAACAATTAGAAGGAATTGATATTCGTTTCAAGGAACCCTTGAAGACCTATACCTATACCAAGGTCGGAGGTCGAGCGGATTATCTGGTTTTGCCACGCAATCGCTATGAGATGGCGCGTGTCGTTCAATTTGCCAATCAAGAGAATATTCCTTGGATGGTGCTAGGAAATGCCAGCAATATTATCGTTCGTGACGGTGGAATTCGTGGATTTGTCATCTTGTGTGACAAGCTCAATAACGTTTCAGTTGATGGTTATACCATTGAAGCGGAAGCTGGGGCCAACTTGATTGAAACGACACGTATTGCCCTTCGTCATAGTTTGACTGGTTTCGAGTTTGCCTGTGGCATTCCAGGGAGCGTCGGTGGAGCAGTCTTTATGAATGCGGGTGCCTATGGAGGAGAGATTGCCCATATCTTGCAGTCTTGTCAAATTTTGACCAAGGAAGGGGAGATTGAGACCTTATCTTCCAAGGAATTGGCTTTTGGTTACCGTCATTCGGCTGTTCAAGATTCTGGAGCTGTTGTTTTGTCAGCTAAATTTGCCCTAGCTCCAGGAAATCATCAGGTTATCAAGCAAGAAATGGACCGCTTAACGCACCTACGTGAACTCAAACAACCTCTAGAATACCCATCTTGTGGTTCGGTCTTTAAGCGTCCTGTTGGTCATTTTGCAGGTCAGTTGATTTCAGAGGCTGGTTTGAAAGGCTATCGTATCGGTGGTGTTGAAGTATCTGAAAAGCACGCTGGTTTCATGATCAATGTTGCTGACGGTACGGCTAAAGACTACGAGGACTTGATCCAATCTGTTATTGAAAAGGTAAAGGAACACTCAGGTGTTACCCTTGAGAGGGAAGTCCGTATTTTGGGTGAGAAAGAATAAGGTTTGGGCAGAAAAGTTGCTGCTATAACCATTGTAAGGGGGTGAAAGCCTATCGTTAGTGAAGATGTATGTAGGCAGTTCAATCTCCTACACGAGGTAGTAGCGGCCTGACAGAGCCAGGATCTGTTAATTTATGAAAAAGAAGGAATTTATGACAATTGAAAAAACCAATTATTGAATTCAAAAACGTCTCTAAAGTTTTTGAAGACAGCAACACCAAGGTTCTCAAAGATATCAACTTTGAGTTGGAAGAAGGGAAGTTTTACACCCTACTAGGCGCATCTGGTTCAGGAAAATCAACCATCTTAAACATCATTGCAGGTTTACTGGATGCGACGACAGGAGATATTTTGCTGGATGGGGTACGGATCAACGACATCCCAACCAACAAGCGAGACGTCCATACGGTTTTCCAATCCTATGCCTTGTTTCCACATATGAATGTGTTTGAAAATGTTGCCTTTCCACTCCGCTTACGTAAAGTCGACAAGAAAGAAATCGAACAACGCGTAGCAGAAGTTCTCAAGATGGTTCAGTTGGAAGGTTACGAGAAGCGTTCCATCCGTAAACTTTCTGGAGGACAACGTCAGCGTGTAGCCATTGCCCGTGCTATTATCAACCAACCTCGTGTGGTTTTGTTGGATGAGCCCTTGTCAGCGCTGGACTTGAAATTGCGAACAGACATGCAGTACGAACTGCGTGAATTGCAACAACGATTGGGGATTACCTTTGTCTTTGTCACTCACGATCAGGAAGAAGCTCTTGCCATGAGTGACTGGATTTTCGTTATGAATGATGGCGAGATTGTTCAGTCTGGAACGCCTGTAGACATCTATGATGAGCCGATCAACCACTTTGTTGCTACCTTTATCGGTGAGTCCAACATCTTGCCAGGAACCATGATTGAAGACTACTTGGTTGAGTTCAATGGCAAACGCTTTGAAGCGGTCGATGGGGGGATGAAGCCAAATGAGCCAGTTGAGGTTGTCATTCGTCCAGAGGACTTGCGCATTACCCTTCCTGAAGAAGGCAAGCTCCAAGTTAAGGTTGATACCCAGCTCTTCCGTGGGGTTCACTATGAGATCATCGCCTATGACGAACTCGGAAACGAATGGATGATTCACTCGACTCGTAAGGCCATCGTTGGTGAGGAAATCGGTCTGGATTTTGAACCAGAAGACATCCACATTATGCGTCTCAACGAAACCGAAGAAGAGTTCGATGCTCGTATTGAAGAATACGTAGAAATCGAAGAGCAAGAAGCAGGTCTGATTAACGCAATCGAGGAGGAAAGAGATGAAGAAAACAACCTCTAAACTCTTTGTAGTGCCCTACATGCTTTGGATTGCCCTCTTTGTCCTCGCACCCTTGGTCTTGATTTTCGGTCAATCCTTTTTCAACATTGAAGGGCAGTTTAGTTTAGAAAACTATAAATCTTACTTTGCGTCACAAAACTTGACCTATCTTAAAATGAGCTTCAACTCTGTGCTCTATGCAGGGATTGTGACCCTAGTGACTCTTTTCATCAGCTATCCAACAGCCCTCTTTTTGACTCGTCTCAAGCACCGTCAACTCTGGCTCATGCTGATTATCCTTCCTACATGGATTAACCTACTCCTTAAGGCTTATGCCTTTATCGGGATTTTTGGTCAGAATGGCTCTATTAATCAATTTTTGGAATTTATTGGAATCGGTTCACAGCAGTTGCTCTTTACTGATTTCTCCTTCATCTTTGTCGCAAGCTACATCGAGCTTCCATTTATGATTTTGCCCATTTTCAATGTCTTGGACGATATGGACAATAATCTGATCAATGCTAGCTATGACCTTGGCGCAACTAAGTGGGAGACCTTCCGTCATGTCATCTTCCCTCTATCTATGAACGGTGTGAGAAGTGGGGTTCAGTCCGTCTTTATCCCCAGCTTGAGTCTCTTCATGCTGACTCGTTTGATTGGTGGAAACCGTGTTATTACGCTGGGGACAGCCATTGAGCAAAACTTCCTGACAAATGACAACTACGGTATGGGTTCAACCATCGGTGTGATTCTCATCCTGACCATGTTTCTCACCATGTGGGTGACCAAGGAAAGGAGAGAACGATGAAAAAATTTGCCAATATCTACTTAGCCTTTGTCTTTATCATCCTTTACTTGCCAATTTTTTACTTGATTGGCTATGCCTTTAATGCTGGCGATGATATGAACAGCTTTACTGGTTTTAGCTTGAGCCATTTTCAAACCATGTTTGGTGATGGTCGTCTCATGTTGATCCTCACCCAAACCTTTTTCTTGGCCTTTCTATCAGCCTTGATAGCGACTATTATTGGGACTTTCGGTGCCATCTATATCTATCAATCTCGTAAGAAATACCAAGAAGCCTTTCTATCACTCAATAATATCCTCATGGTTGCGCCTGACGTTATGATTGGTGCTAGCTTCTTGATTCTCTTTACACAACTTAAGTTTTCACTTGGATTTTTGACGGTTCTATCTAGTCATGTGGCCTTTTCCATCCCTATCGTGGTCTTGATGGTCTTGCCTCGTCTCAAGGAGATGAATGATGACATGATTCATGCGGCTTATGACCTTGGCGCCAGTCAGTTTCAGATGTTTAAGGAAATCATGCTTCCTTACCTGACTCCGTCTATCATTGCAGGTTATTTCATGGCCTTCACCTATTCGCTAGATGACTTTGCCGTGACCTTCTTTGTAACGGGAAATGGCTTTTCGACTCTGTCAGTCGAGATTTACTCTCGTGCTCGTAAGGGAATTTCGTTAGAGATCAATGCCCTGTCTGCACTTGTCTTTCTCTTTAGTATTATCCTGGTTGTAGGTTATTACTTTATCTCACGTGAGAAGGAGGAGCAAGCATGAAAAAACTCTATTCATTTTTAGCAGGAATTGTAGCGATTATCCTTGTCTTGTGGGGGATTGCGGCTCATCTAGATAGTAAAATCAACAGTCGAGATAGTCAAAAACTGGTTATTTACAACTGGGGAGACTACATCGATCCCGAACTTTTGGAGAAATTCACCGAAGAAACAGGAATCCAAGTTCAGTACGAGACATTTGATTCTAACGAAGCCATGTATACCAAGATCAAGCAGGGTGGAACGACCTACGATATCGCCATCCCAAGTGAGTACATGATCAACAAGATGAAGGATGAGGACCTCTTGGTTCCACTTGATTATTCAAAAATTGAAGGAATCGAAAATATCGGACCTGAGTTCCTCAACCAGTCTTTTGACCCGGGCAATAAATTCTCCATCCCATACTTCTGGGGAACTTTGGGAATTGTCTACAATGAAACCATGGTAGATGAGGCGCCTGAGCATTGGGATGACCTCTGGAAACCAGAATACAAGGATTCCATCATGCTCTTTGATGGGGCGCGTGAGGTGCTGGGACTCGGGCTTAACTCGCTCGGTTACAGCCTCAACTCCAAGGATCCTCAACAGTTGGAAGAAACGGTAGACAAGCTCTACAAACTGACTCCAAATATTAAGGCCATTGTGGCGGATGAGATGAAGGGTTACATGATCCAGAACAATGCTGCTATCGGGGTGACCTTCTCTGGGGAAGCCAGCCAGATGTTGGAGAAAAATCCTAGCCTCAAATATGTCGTTCCAACTGAGGCCAGCAACTTATGGTTTGATAACATGGTCATTCCAAAAACCGTGAAAAACCAAGATGCTGCCTATGCCTTTATCAATTTTATGTTGAAACCTGAAAATGCTCTTAAAAATGCAGAATATGTCGGCTATGCAACACCAAACCTACCAGCCAAGGAAATGCTCCCAGAGGAGACCAAAGAAGACAAGTCCTTCTATCCAGACGCTGACACCATGAAAAACCTAGAAGTTTATGAGAAATTTGACCATAAATGGACAGGCAAATATAGCGACCTCTTCCTCCAGTTTAAAATGTATCGGAAGTAGGAGATTATCTACTATCGGAAATAATTTCAATCAGACAAAAAAATAAAACCTAGCCATAGAAAATTAACCATTTTATGGCTAGGTTATTTATTAAAATAGATCATGAATTAGTAGAAAAATATACTTAATTATGCTATAATTTCGATAGAGTTAAAGGCATTTTAGCTTATGATTGAGGTAGTAGTTATGATTAAAAAAGCTATTTTTAGAGGAATTATTCCTTTTGTCATTATGACCAGTTTAGCAATTTTTATAAGACTTCAAGGGATTGATATTTTTCAGGTTAAAAGTACATTTTTGGTTGGTATTATTGCTACCTCGATAGCATCAGCCTCGGTAATTTATGAAATTGAAAAATGGTCGCTATTTAAACAATCTGTCATACATTTTATCATTATGCTTTTTACTGTTCTTCCCTGTCTTCTATTTAGTGGATGGTATAAGTTGGTCTCAATTTTAGATTATCTCATTGTTTTAGGTCAATTCTTATTGGTTGGAAGTTTCTTGTGGCTTATCGCCTATATAATATTTGGGAAACTTCTAAAGAAATGAGTTGGGCATTAACCTTGACGAACTCCTTCAAAAACGATATAATACTAGAGTTGAGAATTGATTTTCAGTCATCTTAGTCCAGAGAAATGGCGGTGCTGCGAGCCATCTAAGCTAGGAAATCATGCTACTCAATCACACAATTGCATAAGAATAAGAGAATGACAAGTTCATTGAATGAAGGTGGTACCGCGGTTTTTCGCCCTTCGTGATGTGAGCTTGTCTTTTGATTTTTGGAGGTGTTTATGAAGACATTTCTCGTGAAACAAAAGTTTCGTCTTGGAGGCGAACGCTTTGATATCAAGGATGATAGAGGAGTAGTGAACTATCAGGTGGAGGGATCATTTTTCCAAATTCCTAAAACCTTTACCATCTATGACGCCTATGGTGAGCAAGTCAGTGAAATCAGCAAAGAATTTTTCACCTTACTTCCTCGCTTTAACATTCAGCTACGGGACGGGTCAAATTTCGTCATTCGTAAGAAGTTGACCTTCTGGCGAGATAAGTATGAATTTGACAACCTCGGTCTTCGTATTGAAGGCAATATCTGGGATTTGAATTTCAAATTACTAGATGATCGTGATCAGCTTGTCGCCGAGATTAGGAAAGAGATTTTCCATTTAACATCGACTTACAACGTAACCGTCTATGAAGACTCTTATGCAGACCTAGTCATTTCCCTCTGTGTCGCGATTGACTATGTGGAGATGCTGGAAAGCCAATCAAATTAAACAAGTAAATAAGGAGATATTATGAAACAACTATCTAGTGCTCAAGTTCGACAAATGTGGCTTGACTTCTGGGCAAGCAAAGGTCACTCTGTAGAACCATCAGTGAGTTTGGTTCCAGTAAACGACCCAACTCTTTTATGGATTAACTCTGGGGTAGCAACCCTTAAGAAATACTTTGACGGGACTATCAAACCTGAAAATCCACGTATCACCAATGCGCAAAAGGCTATCCGTACCAACGACATCGAAAATGTCGGAAAAACTGCGCGTCACCATACTATGTTTGAAATGTTGGGGAACTTCTCTATCGGGGATTACTTCCGTGATGAAGCGATCACTTGGGCTTATGAGCTTTTGACAAGCCCAGAATGGTTTGATTTTCCAGCTGAAAAACTCTACATGACTTACTATCCAGACGATAAGGATTCTTACAACCGTTGGATTGAAGTAGGAGTGGATCCAAGTCACTTGATCCCAATCGAGGATAATTTCTGGGAAATCGGTGCTGGACCTTCTGGACCAGATACAGAGATCTTCTTTGACCGTGGAGAAGCCTTTGATCCAGAAAATATCGGTATTCGTCTTCTTGCAGAAGATATCGAAAACGACCGTTACATCGAAATCTGGAACATCGTTTTGTCACAATTTAACGCAGACCCTGCTGTTCCTCGTAGCGAGTACAAGGAATTGCCACACAAGAACATTGATACGGGCGCTGGTTTGGAGCGTTTGGTGGCCGTTATCCAAGGGGCTAAGACAAACTTTGAAACAGACCTCTTCATGCCAATCATTCGTGAAGTTGAGAAATTGTCTGGTAAGGTCTACGACCAAGATGGCGACAACATGAGCTTTAAGGTCATTGCGGACCATATTCGTTCTTTGTCATTTGCCATCGGTGATGGTGCCCTTCCAGGAAATGAAGGTCGTGGTTATGTCCTTCGTCGTCTTCTCCGTCGTGCTTCTATGCACGGTCAAAAATTGGGCATCAACGAGCCTTTCCTTTACAAACTCGTTCCAACTGTTGGAAAAATCATGGAAAGCTACTACCCAGAAGTGCTTGAAAAACGTGACTTTATCGAAAAAATCATCAAGAGCGAAGAAGAGTCATTTGCCCGTACCCTTCATTCAGGTCAACACTTTGCAGAAACCATTGTAGCTGATTTGAAAGCGAAAGGTCAAAACGTTATCGCTGGGCAAGATGTCTTCAAACTCTACGACACTTACGGATTCCCAGTTGAGTTGACGGAAGAAATCGCTGAAGAAGCTGGGATGACTGTAGACCGTGAAGGTTTTGAAGCAGCCATGAAAGAGCAGCAAGAACGTGCGCGTGCGTCAGCTGTCAAAGGGGGCTCAATGGGAATGCAAAATGAAACCCTCCAAAACATTACAGTGGAAAGTGTCTTCAACTACAATGCCAGTCAATTGCCTTCTAAGTTGGTGGCTATCGTAGCTGAAAACGCTGAAGTAGAAGCTGTTTCAGAAGGAACTGCCTCTCTTATCTTTGCGGAAACACCATTCTACGCTGAAATGGGTGGACAAGTAGCTGACCACGGTCAAATCTTGGATGCTGCAGGAAACCTTGTTGCTACTGTAACAGATGTTCAAAAAGCACCAAACGGACAAGCTCTTCATACTGTTGAAGTTCTTGCACCGCTTGCTTTGAACCAAGAATACACCTTGGCAATTGATACCAATCGTCGTCACCGTGTCATGAAAAACCACACTGCAACTCACTTGCTCCATGCAGCCCTTCACAATATCCTTGGAAACCATGCGACACAAGCAGGATCTCTGAACGAAGTCGAATTCCTTCGCTTTGACTTCACACACTTCCAAGCCGTAACTCCTGAAGAGTTGCGCGCCATTGAACAGCAAGTCAACGAAAAAATCTGGGAAGCAATTGCTGTAGAAACTGTTGAGACTGATATTGACACTGCTAAAGAAATGGGAGCTATGGCCCTCTTTGGTGAGAAATACGGTAAAGAAGTTCGCGTTGTGACCATCGGTGACTACTCTATTGAGCTTTGTGGTGGTACCCACGTTGGCAATACTTCTGAGATTGGTCTCTTCAAGATTGTCAAAGAAGAAGGTATCGGATCAGGAACTCGCCGTATCTTGGCAGTAACTGGTAAGGAAGCCTTTGAAGCCTATCGCGAACAAGAAGACGCTCTGAAAGCCGTCGCAGCAACCTTGAAAGCACCTCAACTCAAGGAAGTTCCTCATAAGGTTGAAGGAATTCAAGAGCAACTTCGTCAATTGCAAAAAGAAAATGCAGAATTGAAGGAAAAAGCCGCGGCTGCAGCTGCAGGTGATGTCTTCAAGGATGTGAAGGAAGTCAACGGTCACCGTTACATTGCAAGCCAAGTTTCTGTATCCGACGCAGGTGCTCTTCGCACCTTTGCGGATAACTGGAAACAAAAAGACTACTCTGATGTGCTTGTCCTAGTTGCCGCTATCGGTGACAAAGTCAATGTTCTTGTAGCTAGCAAGACAAAAGATGTGCATGCAGGAAATATTGTCAAAGAATTGGCTCCAATCGTCGATGGACGTGGTGGTGGTAAACCAGACATGGCCATGGCAGGAGGAAGCAACCAAGCGAAAATCCAAGAACTCTTGGATGCAGTAGCAGGTAAATTATAAGACAATGAAGATCTATCCATTAGGGTAGGTCTTTTTGTGCATACAAAAAAGCCAAATCAGCTTGGACCTGGCTTGGTAATCATTGGCTATTAGATTGTATTTGCTGCCCAGACACTTACTGAACCCGCTGCTACTGGAAATTCTCCATAACCGTCAGCATCAATTGTGACTTGGTCTTGGTGATTTCCAAGTAAATCTACGAAAGTTTGGTCAGCCCATTCTTGCCCGACAAACATAGACTTGCTATTTTCTTGGTCATTTGAAATCAAGACTGCGATTGGGGATTGATGTTCAGCACCTGAACGAACCCAACCGATACAGTTAGCATCGTCAAAGTAGTCTGTTTGCTCTCCATAGGCCAAGTCTTTTCGGATGGCTAGGAGACGGTCAAGAACTTCTCTGAAATCTTGTTGAGCAAATTGCCCTGAAATACCGTAATAATCTCCGTAAAAGACACATGGAAGCCCATCTTTGCGTAATAGAATAAGAGCATAGGCTGCTGGTTTGAACCATTCTTCAACAGTAGACTCAAGGGCTTGACCTCGTTGGGTATCATGGTTGTCGACAAAGGTCACAGCCTTATCGGGTTTTAGTTCAACCAAGCTATCTGTGAAAATGCCACGAAGGTCGTAATTTGCTCCAGCTTGACTGGCTTCAAAGAGATTCTGGTGGAGACGAACATCGACAAGGTCAAAACGTTCCTCTGTTTTTTCGAGATAGTCTAGGTTGGCTTCTTTATCTGGATTCCAAAATTCACCAAAAACATAGAAATCTTGACCATATTTTTCCTTCATATCACGGATGAAATTGCGCATAAAGAAAGAGTCAATGTGTTTGACGGCATCCAAGCGGAAACCAGCAATACCAGTCGTTTCCATGAACCAGTCAGCCCAGTCATAGATATTTTTGATCACTTCAGGATGCTTAAAGTCTAGATCGGCATACATGAGGTAGTCGTAGTTGCCGTTTTCATTATCGACCAATTCCTCGTTTGCCCAGCCCTTGTTGTCCCCTTGGATCAGGTAAATGCCAGATTTACGGCGTTTGGCATCATAGTCTGTGCCAGTAAAGTGGTACCAGTGCCAGTGGAAGTCATTGTAGGTGTCTTGGCGACCATCGAAGGTGAAGTGGGTCCAGCCATTGATAGTAAATGGCTCACTTAGTTGAACGGTACGATCCTCAGGGTCCACTTCAATAACCTGAAAGGCTTCCATGTGATCGGCAGCAGCCTTGTGATTGAGCACCACATCGGCCATAGGTTGAATTCCCTGAGCCTTTAGGGATTGAATGGCTTGAAGATAGTCCTCTTTAAACCCATACTTGGTGCGGACAGTCCCTTTTTGGTGAAATTCACCTAGGTCAAAAAGATCGTAAACACCATAGCCGACATCTTTTTCGTTGGTAGCCTTGAAGGCTGGTGGCATCCAGACGTGGCTAATTCCCAGATGGGCTAGGTGCTCTGCATCATTTGTCAGTCGCGTCCAGTGTTGGCCGTCGTGAGGCAGATACCATTCAAAGTACTGCATAAGTGTCTGATTTTGCATTGTTTTTCCTCTTGCTTATCAATGTTGTGTTTTATTCTACCATAAAGTTTAGAACTAGGCAAACGTTTGCGCAATTTTCTATACTCATTTATGTTTTTGTCTATTTTTAGCGAATAGAATCTCTCCTTCCATTATAAGGGAAAAGATGTTTTGGTGAAAAAGTAAATGGAATAAACTTATTTTAACAAAAATGGCACTTAGTAAACTAAAGTAAAAATGGATAAGCGGTTTCTTTTTTGAGAATTGTCATAAAATTTGCTATAATAGTAGCTATGAATAGAATTAGGGTCAGCAGACGTGTTGAAAAAAAGCTAGCTAAGGGTCTAGTTCTTTTGGAAGCAAGTGATTTAACAGATATTGATCTGACGGATCAGGCAGTAGAAGTTCTTAGTCAAGACGGCAAGTTTTTAGGGAGTGCCTATCTTTCTCAGCAGAACAAAGGCATCGGCTGGATGGTCAGTAAGGAAAAGGTTAGCTTTAACCAAATCTTTTTTGAAGCTTTGTTTCGTAAGGCCAAGGAAGTTAGAAAGCCTTATTATCAGGATGACTTGACTACTGCCTTTCGCCTTTTTAACCAAGAGGGGGATGGCTTTGGCGGTCTGACTGTTGATCTCTACGGAGATTATGCTGTCTTTTCGTGGTACAACTCCTTTGTTTACCAGATTCGGAAGCTGATAGTAAAGGCTTTTAAGGAAGTTTTTCCTGAGGTCTTGGGAGCATACGAAAAGATTCGTTTTAAAGGTCTAGATTACGAGTCTGCCCATGTTTATGGTGAGGAAGCGCCAGACTATTTTACTGTTCTTGAGAATGGCGTGCTCTATCAAGTCTTTATGAATGATGGCTTGATGACAGGTATTTTCCTAGACCAGCATGAGGTTCGTGGGAGTTTGGTTGACGGTCTAGCCATGGGCAAATCCTTGCTCAATATGTTTTCCTATACGGCTGCCTTTTCTGTTGCTGCAGCTATGGGAGGCGCGAGTGAGACGACTTCTGTCGACTTGGCCAAACGGTCCAGAGAGCTATCAGAAGCTCATTTTCAAGCAAATGGATTCAGCATGGACAATCACCGTTTTATCGTTATGGATGTCTTTGAGTACTTCAAGTATGCCAAGCGAAAGGGTTTGACCTATGATGTGATTGTCCTTGATCCGCCGAGCTTTGCCCGCAATAAAAAACAAACATTCTCTGTGGCGAAGGATTATCACAAGTTGATTTCCCAGAGCCTAGAGATTTTAAATCCGAGAGGGATTATCATTGCCAGTACTAATGCTGCCAATGTTTCCCGCCAGAAATTTACAGAACAAATTGATAAAGGTTTTGCAGGAAGAAGGTATCAGATTTTAAACAAATATGGTCTTCCAGCAGACTTTGCCTATAATAAAAAAGATGAAAGCAGTAATTACCTCAAGGTGATTAGTATGAAGGTTAGTAAATGAAATTAGTCGTCTCAGTAATGCCAAGAAGTTTAGAAGAAGCGCAAGAACTGGATGCCACTAGGTATGAAGATGCCGATATCATTGAGTGGCGTGCAGACTTTCTTGCAAAGGACGCTATTTTACAGGTAGCACCCGCTATCTTTGAAAAATTTGCAGGACGCGAACTGGTCTTTACCCTTCGGACTCGCGCTGAGGGAGGAGAAATCGAACTTTCCTCAGAAGAGTATGTTCAAATTATCAAGGAAGTGGCGCAACTCTATCAACTAGACTATATTGATTTCGAGTACTACAGCTACAAGGATGTTTTTGAGGAAATGTTGGATTTTCCAAATCTTGTTTTGAGTTATCATAATTTCCAGGAGACACCTGAAAATATGATGGAAATCCTGTCGGAGTTGACCAGTCTCTCTCCAAAGGTGGTCAAGGTATCAGTTATGGCCCATACGGAGCAGGATGTTTTAGACCTGATGAACTACACACGAGGATTTAAAACACTCAATCCTGAGCAAGAGTACGTGACCATTTCCATGGGGAAAATGGGCAAGGTATCACGCATTACTTCAGATGTGACGGGTTCAAGTTGGTCATTTGCTAGTCTGGATGAAGCGAGTGCCCCAGGTCAGATTTCATTGGCTAACATGAAAAAAATCAGGGAGATTTTGGATGAAGCTTGATGGCTATACGCGTTTAGCTGCAGTTGTTGCAAATCCCATTAAACACTCTATTTCACCCTTCATCCATAATATGGCCTTTGAGGCGACAGCTACCAATGGTGTCTATGTAGCTTGGGAGATTGAAGCGGGTGACTTGGCAGAAACAGTTGCCAATATTCGCCGTTACCAGATGTTTGGGATCAACCTGTCTATGCCTTACAAGGAGCAAGTGATTCCTTATCTGGATGAGTTGAGTGATGAGGCTCGTTTGATTGGTGCGGTCAACACAGTTGTTAATCAAGACGGAACGTTAATTGGATATAATACAGATGGCAAGGGATTCTTTAAGAGCTTGCCTTCTTTTACAATCTCGGATAAGAAAATGACCATTCTGGGCGCAGGTGGTGCAGCCAAGTCTATTTTGGCACAAGCCATTTTGGACGGCGTCAGTCAGATTTCTGTCTTTGTTCGTTCAGTTTCCATGGAAAAAACAAGACCTTACCTAGACAAGTTGCAGGAGCAAACAGGCTTTAAAGCGGATTTGTACGCTTTAGAAGATGCTTTTGAACTGCAATCAAGGATTGCCGATTCGCACTTACTAGTCAATGCCACCAGTGTGGGCATGGATGACAAATCATCCCCAGTTCCTGAAAGCATAGTCTTACCAAAGGCTCTCTTGGTCGCAGATATCATTTACCAACCCTTTGAGACGCCGTTTTTGAAATGGGCTAGAAGTCAGGGCAATCCAGCTGTCAACGGCCTGGGGATGTTGCTCTATCAAGCTGCTGAAGCTTTTCAATTGTGGACAGGTAAAGAAATGCCGACAGAAGAGATTTGGCAGTCCCTAACAGAAAAATACCAATAAAAAAGGAGACCCTACTATGAAAATCAGAATCGATATTCCACATCATCCTTATGATATTCAGATTGAAAAAGGTTGTTTGGCTCAGGCTGGTCAATGCTTGCGAGAACTCTGGCAACCACAAAAAGTGGTTATCGTAACCGACAACCATGTAGCCTCTCTCTATGCAGAGAAGGTTAAACTCAGCCTAGAAGATGCTGGTTTTCAGGTAGCTGTTTTTGACTTTTTAGAAGGCGAAGAACGAAAAAATTTAACCACTGTTCAGAAGGTCTATGAATTTTTAGTCAAGCAAGGTCTGACTCGTAGCGATGGGATTGTGGCTCTTGGCGGTGGTGTCGTTGGGGACCTAGCTGGTTTCGTAGCCTCTACCTATATGCGGGGCATTCACTTTGTTCAGATTCCGACTAGTTTGACAGCCCAGGTTGATTCTTCTATCGGTGGAAAGACGGGTGTTAACACTCCATTTGCTAAGAATATGGTGGGAACTTTTGCCCAACCAGATGGGGTTCTGATTGATCCGCTTGTCCTTGAAACACTCGGAAAAAGAGAGTTGATTGAAGGGATGGGTGAGGTCATCAAGTATGGCTTGATTGAGGATCCAGAACTTTGGGCTCTCTTGACGGAGATAGATGGTTCTGTTGAAAGCATACTGGAACATGCAGAGACTTTGATTGAACATTCTTGTCAGGTTAAGCGCAAGATGGTGGTTGAGGATGAGTTAGACAACGGTGTTCGCCTTTACCTCAATTTTGGCCACACTATTGGCCATGCTATTGAAGCGACTGCTGGTTATGGCAAGGTCATGCATGGTGAGGCTGTGGCCATGGGGATGGTACAGATTTCCAAGATTGCTGAGGGGAAAGGCCTCATGCCAGAAGGAATAACCCAGTCTATCACAGAGATGTGCCAGAAATTTGGCTTGCCTGTTGAGTACGAAAACTGGGATGTTGATAAGCTTTATCAAGCACTTACTCATGACAAGAAAGCGCGTGGGAACACCTTGAAATTGGTCTTGGTACCAGGGCTCGGATCAGCGACCATTCACCCAGTTTCTCTGGAAGAGATGAAAGACTACTTGGTAAAATAAGGAGAGTGTATGAGATATTTAACTGCAGGAGAATCACACGGTCCTCGATTGACGGCTATTATTGAAGGAATTCCAGCTGGACTTCCTTTGACAGCAGAGGATATCAATGGAGACCTTAAACGCCGTCAGGGTGGCTACGGTCGCGGTGGTCGTATGAAGATTGAGAGCGACCAGGTTGTCTTTACGTCGGGCGTTCGTCACGGGAAGACGACAGGAGCTCCTATTACCATGGATGTCATCAACAAAGACCACCAAAAATGGCTGGATATCATGTCTGCTGAGGACATTGAAGACCGCCTTAAAATCAAACGGAAAATCACCCATCCACGTCCAGGTCACGCCGATTTGGTAGGGGGCATCAAGTACCGTTTTGATGATTTACGAAATTCCTTGGAACGTTCATCAGCTCGTGAAACAACCATGCGGGTGGCAGTTGGAGCTGTAGCCAAACGTCTCTTAGCTGAGCTGGATATGGAGATTGCCAACCACGTTGTGGTCTTTGGTGGTAAGGAAATCGATGTACCTGAAAATCTAACAGTCGCTGAGATTAAGGAAAGAGCTGCCCAATCTGAAGTTTCTATTGTCAACCAAGAACGGGAACAGGAAATCAAGGATTATATTGACCAAATCAAGCGTGACGGTGATACCATCGGTGGGGTTGTGGAGACAGTCGTCGGAGGTGTTCCAGTTGGTCTTGGTTCCTATGTCCAATGGGACAGAAAATTGGATGCGCGATTGGCCCAAGCAGTTGTTTCTATCAATGCCTTTAAAGGAGTAGAATTTGGTCTCGGATTTGAAGCTGGTTACCGAAAAGGCAGCCAAGTTATGGATGAAATTCTCTGGTCTAAAGAAGACGGTTATACTCGCCGTACCAATAATCTAGGTGGTTTCGAAGGTGGCATGACCAATGGGCAACCTATCGTTGTTCGAGGTGTCATGAAACCCATTCCCACTCTCTACAAACCATTGATGAGTGTGGATATCGAAACTCACGAACCTTACAAGGCAACCGTGGAGAGAAGTGATCCGACCGCTCTTCCAGCAGCAGGTGTTGTCATGGAAGCCGTTGTGGCAACGGTTCTGGCACAAGAAATCCTTGAAAAATTCTCATCAGATAATCTTGAAGAATTAAAAGAGGCAGTTGCCAAGCACCGAGACTATACAAAGAACTATTAAGGAGTCCTTATGGCAAAAACCATCTATATCGCAGGTCTCGGTTTGATTGGTGCTTCTATGGCCCTAGGTATCAAGCGTGATCATCCGGATTATGAAATTTTGGGTTATAATCGCAGTCAGGCTTCGAGAGACATTGCCTTGGAGCGGGGGATGATTGACCGTGCGACGGATGATTTTGCCAGTTTCGCTCCCCTAGCAGATGTCATCATCCTGACCTTGCCAATCAAACAGACCATTGCTTTTATTAAGGAGCTGGCAAACTTAGACTTGAAGGAAGGCGTCATTATCTCGGATGCAGGCTCGACCAAGTCAGCCATCGTGGATGCGGCGGAGGAACATTTAGCTGGCAATCCTGTTCGCTTTGTCGGGGCCCATCCCATGGCCGGTAGCCACAAGACAGGGGCTGCCTCTGCGGATGTTAATCTCTTTGAAAATGCCTACTATATCTTCACACCTTCGAGCCTGACAAGTCCTGACACACTTGAGGAAATGAAGGATCTGCTTTCAGGCCTTCATGCTCGTTTTATCGAGATTGATGCCAAGGAGCATGATCGGGTGACTTCTCAGATTAGCCATTTTCCTCATATTCTGGCTTCCAGCCTTATGGAGCAGACGGCAGTTTATGCTCAAGAACATGAGATGGCAAGGCGCTTTGCGGCAGGTGGTTTTCGAGATATGACTCGCATTGCGGAAAGCGAGCCAGGTATGTGGACTTCCATTCTCTTGTCCAATCGTGAGACTATTCTAGATCGAATTGCGGATTTCAAGGAGCGCCTAGATGAGGTTGGACAAGCCATCAGCAAGGGAGATGAAGAGCAAATCTGGAACTTTTTCAACCAAGCGCGTGCGCAACGTCAGGCCATGGAAATCCATAAGCGTGGTGGTGTGGACAGTTCTTATGACCTCTATGTCGATGTTCCCGATGAAGAAGATGTTATCTTGCGGATTTTGGAATTACTTCGTGGGACTTCTTTGGTTAATATCCACATCAACGAAGAAAACCGTGAAGATGTTCACGGGATTCTACAAATTTCCTTTAAAAATGCTCAAGACTTAGAACGAGCTGAGCGCTTAATTACAGAAAATACGGACTACACAGTCGTCATCAAATAAGGAGAAAATCATGTCAAATATTTACGATAGTGCAAATGAACTTAGTCGCGGATTACGCGAATTACCAGAATACAAGGCGGTCAAGGCAGCAAAAGATGCCATCCAAGCTGATGAACAAGCTAGCAAGATTTTTGCAGACTACCTCGCTTTCCAGCAAGAAATCCAAGTCATGGCGCAAACGGGACAAATGCCAGACGCCTCTTTCCAAGAAAAGATGCAGTCTTTCAGCAAACAAATCCAAGAGAACGCTCTTTTGTCAGATTTCTTTACCAAACAGCAACAATTGTCTATATACCTTTCAGACATTGAAAAAATTGTCTTTGAACCTGTTTCAGAATTATTAAAATAGTATTTTATCTGTATAAAAGCCAGAAATTTCAGGAATTTCTGGCTTTTTTGTGATAAAATAAGAAAAAGTGTTGCAAGTATGAGGTCAACTATGAAACTAAAAACAAACATTCGCCACTTACATGGCAGTATCTGGGTTCCAGGTGACAAGTCTATTAGTCACCGTTCGATTATTTTCGGAAGTTTGGCTGAGGGAGAAACCAAGGTATATGATATTTTGCGTGGAGAGGATGTACTTTCAACCATGCAGATTTTTCGTGACCTTGGTGTTGAAATTGAGGATAAAGATGGGGTTATTACCATTCAAGGTGTTGGAATGGATGGCTTAAAAGCTCCGCAAAATGCTCTTGATATGGGTAATTCTGGTACCTCGATTCGCCTGATCTCAGGTGTCCTTGCTGGTGCAGACTTCGAAGTAGAAATGTTTGGAGATGATAGTCTTTCCAAACGTCCTATGGATCGTGTGACGATTCCATTGAAAAAAATGGGGGTTAGCATTTCAGGGCAAACAGAGCGAGACCTGCCTCCCCTTCATTTAAAAGGGACGAAAAACCTAAGACCTATTCAGTATGAGTTGCCAATCGCCTCTGCTCAAGTTAAGTCTGCCTTGATATTTGCAGCCTTGCAGGCTCAGGGGGAGTCCGTGATTATCGAGAAAGAATGTACTCGTAACCACACCGAAGATATGCTACAGCAATTTGGTGGCCATTTAAGTGTGGATGGCAAGAAAATCACAGTCCAAGGGCCGCAAAAATTGACAGGACAAAAAGTGGTTGTTCCAGGAGATATTTCCAGTGCAGCCTTTTGGCTAGTCGCAGGTTTGATCGTTCCAAATTCTCGTGTAGTGCTGCAGAATGTGGGCATCAACGAAACGCGTACTGGTATTATTGATGTCATTCGCGCCATGGGAGGAAAATTAGAAATAACTGAAATCGATCCAGTTGCTAAATCAGCAACCCTAACTGTCGAGTATTCTGACTTAAAAGGAACAGAGATTGGTGGATCCTTGATTCCCCGTTTGATTGATGAATTGCCTATTATTGCCCTTCTAGCGACCCAAGCCCAAGGTGTAACAGTTATTAAGGATGCTGAAGAACTCAAGGTCAAGGAAACTGACCGCATTCAGGTGGTGGCAGATGCCTTAAATAGCATGGGAGCGGACATCACTCCTACAGCAGACGGGATGATTATCAAAGGGAAATCAAGACTTCATGGCGCTAGAGTCAATACGTTTGGTGACCATCGAATCGGAATGATGACAGCCATCGCAGCCCTCTTGGTTGCGGATGGAGAAGTGGAACTTGACCGTGCTGAAGCCATCAATACCAGCTATCCTAGCTTCTTTGAGGATTTGGAGAGCTTGATTCATGGCTAAGGTATTACTCGGATTTATGGGGGCAGGCAAGTCGACAATCGCTAGAGGGTTGGCCCCAGACTACATTGATATGGATTCCTTAATCGAGGAACGTTTGGACATGTCCATTGCGGATTTCTTCGTTGAAAAAGGAGAAGTGGCCTTTCGTCAAGTAGAGTCAGAAGTCCTAGCTGACTTACTAAAAACGGATCACGTTGTGTCAACTGGAGGAGGGGTTGTCATTTCTCAGAAAAATCGCGACTTGCTTAAGACCAATCCTGATAACATCTACCTAAAAGCAGATTTTGAAACCCTCTACCAACGTATCGCAGCTGATAAGGACAATCAGCGCCCGCTTTTTCTTAACAAAAGTAAGGAAGAACTGGCAACTATTTTCCAAGAAAGACAAGCTTGGTATGAGGAAGTAGCCAGTCAAGTTCTTGATGTGACCAAGTTAAGCCCAAAGGAAATTATAGAGGAACTGAGATGAAAATTGCCTATCTAGGTCCCAAGGGATCTTTTTCGCATCATGTTGTGCAGACAGCATTTCCCAAAGAGGAATTGCAGGCTTTTGCCAATATCACAGATGTTATCAAGGCCTATGAACAGGGCTTGGTGGACTATTCTGTGGTGCCAGTTGAAAACTCCATTGAAGGTAGTGTCCGTGAAAGTTTGGATTACCTTTTTCACCAGGCTCGCATCCAAGCAGTTGCAGAAATCGTCCAGCCTATTCACCAGCAGTTGATGGTGGTTCCAGGTCACTCAAAAATTGAAAAGATCTTTTCTCATCCTCAGGCTCTGGCTCAAGGAAAGAGGTTCATTGATGCACACTATCCAGATGCTAAAATAGAGGTAACCGCTAGTACTGCCTATGCAGCTCGATTTATTTCAGAACATCCAGACCAGCCATACGTAGCCATTGCACCAAGAAGTTCTGCCGAAGAATATGGCTTGGAATTAATTGCAGAGGATATTCAGGAGATGGAAGCCAATTTCACACGTTTTTGGGTGTTAGGGGCAGAGATACCGAAGATTCCTTTGAACTCGCAAGCTGAAAAAATGAGTTTGGCCTTGACCTTACCAGACAACCTACCTGGTGCTCTTTACAAGGCACTTTCGACCTTTGCTTGGAGGGGGATTGACTTAACAAAGATTGAAAGTCGCCCCCTTAAAACAGCCTTGGGAGAATACTTTTTCATTATCGATATAGACTATAGTGACAAAGAACTGGTTCATTTTGCCAGACAAGAACTAGAGGCCATTGGGATCCAGCACAAGATACTGGGAACCTACCCGATTTTTACCATAACTGATATAGAAAAGGAGAGTCAATGAGCAAAGAAAATCCTTTAAGTCATCACGAGCAGTTACGTTATGACTATCTCTTCAAAAATATTCATTACCTCAACGATCGTGAACGGAGGGAGTTTGATTATCTGCAACAAAAAATGACAGGCCCCAAGTCTGAAGTTCACCACTTCTCCCAAGAAGAAAAAGAAGAAACTTGGGGTAGAGATATTGATCTTCCGACTTATGGCAGTAGAAGTCGATCTAAGAGACGTGAAAAGGTAGCTCCTCTGCCTAAAGTCAAAAAGAAAAAAAGAAGAATTCGCTTCAAACGAATACTGACTTGGTTCTTGTTGTTGATTACATGTGTGGCTGCAGGGATGATTTTCATGTTTCTTCGAGGGTTCCAGTCAGCGGCCAATCCAACAAATAAGCCAGCTGACGCCAAGGCAGCTCAAGTAGAGGTCTTTAACGGTCAGGATACCAAAGACGGTGTGAATATTTTAGTCATGGGGACAGATGGCCGTATCGGTCAAAATAGTGCAGAAACCCGTACCGATACGATCATGGTACTAAATGTCAGCGGATCGGATAAAAAGATCAAGCTAGTCAGCTTTATGCGTGATAACTTAGTCTATATCGACGGGTATAGTAAGATTGTAAATGGCCAGAAACAAACGGATAACAAACTAAATGTTGCTTATGAACTTGGGGAACAAGAAGGGCAAAAAGGGGCAGAAATGGTCCGCAAGGTTCTAAAAGACAACTTTGATTTGGATATCAAGTACTATGCCCTAGTTGACTTCCAGGCCTTTGCAGCAGCTATTGATACCCTCTTCCCTGACGGAGTAACAATTGATGCTCAATTCTCAACATTGAATGGTCAACCTCTGACAGAAGCTACAGTTGGAGATGATCTGCATGCAACAGAGACGGAGTCACCAACCCAAACCATCAAAGTTGGAAAACAGCAGATGAATGGATCCACCTTGCTGAACTACGCTCGCTTCCGTGATGATGATGAAGGGGACTACGGTCGTACCAAACGTCAGCAACAAGTCATGTCAGCTGTTCTTGAGCAGATTAAAGATCCAACCAAGCTCTTTACAGGATCAGAGGCACTTGGAAAAGTCTTTGGCATGACATCAACAAATCTACCATATAGCTTCTTGTTGACCAATGGATTATCTGTCCTAGAAGGTGCTCAAAATGGAATTGAAAGACTCACCGTCCCAGAACTTGGTGACTGGGTAGATGCTTATGATGTCTATGGAGGGCAAGGACTTCTTGTCGATCAAAATAAATACCAAACCAAACTTGCTCAAATGGGGATGAGATAAAAGGCGATAAATGAAAATCAAAGTTTGATTCACTAGTGAAATGGTGGTCTGAGCTTTGGTTTTTCTTACTATCTGATAGATTTTTAAGGCTTTTTTATGGTATAATAAAATGATATAACTCGTTATTGGACAGAAGAGGAGAGATATGAGTGATTTGAAAGCGATTCAGGCTCGTAGCCTGGAAATGGCTGAATATTTCGTCGCATTTTGTAAAGAACATGATTTGTTATGCTACCTCTGTGGAGGAGGAGCTATTGGCGCCCTTCGTAATAAGGGCTTCATTCCTTGGGATGATGACTTAGACTTTTTCATGCCCCGCAAGGACTATGAAAAATTGGCAGAACTGTGGCCCCGTTATGCAGATGAGCGTTATTTCTTGTCAAAGAGCAAGAAGGATTTTGTAGACCGTAACCTTTTTATCACCATTCGTGACAAGGAAACCACTTGTATCAAGCCTTATCAGAAGGATTTGGATTTGCCACACGGTTTGGCTTTGGATGTTTTACCTTTGGATTATTATCCTAAAAATCCGGCTGAGCGTAAGAAACAGGTTCGCTGGGCTTTGATTTATTCACTCTTTTGCGCCCAAACTATCCCAGAAAAGCATGGTGCTATCATGAAATGGGGAAGTCGCATCTTACTCGGCCTAACTCCAAAATCTCTACGTTATCGCATTTGGAAAAAAGCTGAAAAAGAAATGACCAAGTATGGTCTCGCTGAGAGCGATGGAATCACAGAATTATGCTCGGGCCCAGGCTACATGCGAAACAAATATCCAATCGCATCCTTTGAAGACAATCTATTCTTGCCATTTGAAGGAACGGAGATGCCTATTCCAGTGGGCTATGATGCCTATCTCAGCACTGCTTTTGGAGACTATATGACACCGCCACCAGTGGACAAGCAAGTACCGCATCATGATGCCATTATAGCAGACATGGACAAGAGCTACACAGAGTATAAGGGAGAATATGGAGCATGATGGGAGAAAAAATAAGCGTTATCGTTCCAGTCTACAATGTAGAAGCCTATCTGGAGCGATGTGTGGAGTCGATTCTTCAACAGACTTATGCCCATTTTGAGTTAATCTTAATCAACGATGGTTCTACTGATTCCAGCGGACAGATCTGTGATCACTTAGCATCTCAGTATGAGAATATCAAGGTTCATCATATCGAAAATGCTGGAGTTTCAAATGCTAGAAATATGGGAATTCAGCTAGCGACGGGTTCTTGGGTTACCTTTATTGATAGCGATGATTTCGTTACCCAGGATTACCTAGCTACTTTAGCAAGTGCAGTTGAAGGGTTGAATGTAGGCTTTGTAATTGCTCCTCTGCACCATATCAAAAACGGCATTGTAACAGACCTACCTTCACATTCTGGAAAAACAGAACTCTGGTCAACAGAAGAAACCATGAAGGAACTACTGATGACCACCAGAACGTCATTTTTTCCAGTTGCAAAACTGTTTAAGAGAGACCTGCTTGCGGATGAAAAGTTTAATACAAATTATCACCTAGCTGAAGATGCCTTATTTTTAACTGAATTGCTACTAAAGACAAGATGCAGTAGCGTATTTATTGACAAGCCTGTTTATTATTATGATCATCGTGAGGGAAGTGCAACAACATCTGTTAATCAGCATGTGTTTGATACGATAGAAGTTTATCAGCAAATAATTGCTCAAGTTTCACAAGCTTTTCCTAATTTAAAATACGAATTAATAAACAGAGAATGTTGGTCGTACATCACAGTTTACGATAAAATTATCTTTACTTCACGTGAAGAGTATCAAAAGGAGAAAGCCGAGCTGAGGACTTGGATTGTTCAGCATCGACGTGAAATATGGAAGGATGCTTATTTCACTACTTTTCGCAAGGTAGCGATCCTTTCACTTGTCATTTCTCCATGGCTATATAAGAAAATTGTTGGATTAAAAAACTAATATCATGAGAAGGAGTTGAAAATGAATTTTTCAAAAATGGATGAATACTTTGAAAAATCAAAACTATGGATTGCGTATCTATTTGTTTTCATTTCGATTTTAAGTATGAGTTCACTGGTTTATAAGATAGCAAATCCCCTCTATAAGGGATTGTCAGCGATTGTAGTGCTTTATATTTGCTATACTTTATTGTTTAAGTGGAAAGAAATCACAGTAGATCGTAAATTTCTATCCTTATTTGGACTATTAGCTGGAAGCCATCTGCTATCTGCTATTTTCAATCGCTCGGGACATTTGATTGGAAATGTGATTGAAATTCTCTTCATGGTAACCTATGTTTTACTATTTACCATGTTGCAATCAGGGCAACTTAAAAAATTATTTGACTGGATTGCCTATACGGTTCAAATTGTATCTTTTTCTTCAGCAATTTTTGCGTTTGGTTTATTGGTAAGTAGAGTCCTTATCCTATTTAAGATTGGCGAACAATCTTATTACTATGGTGTCATGAATGGACGTCTGTGGGGAATTGTTAATCCTAATGCTAGTGCGATATTTTCATACATTAGCATTATTTTGGCTATGTATTTGATCCATAAAGGAAGTAAGTATTCTGTTTATCTTAAACTGAACAATGTGATTCAATTAGTTTACTTCGCTACGATGCAAAGTCGAGGAGCCTTACTTTCTTTACTTCTCATGATTGGACTCTATAGTTTCTTTGCTACTAGAGGAAGTATCGTTAAACGATTCCTCACTTTTATAGTTGTTGGTTTGCTGATTACTGCAACTAATATTGGATTAAGCTATGTAACTTCAATCTATATTTCATCTGAAACTACGACTGTCTTAGATTTAAACAAAGGACAATCCTATGCTGAAACAGATTCGTCTGTCGCTAAGAAGAATGGTGAGCTCCATCTGATTGAAACAACACCAAGTGGTAGAACCTATATCTGGAAAAATGCCATCAAGATGGGAAGTACGAAACCAATTTTTGGTTATGGTGTACGAAATGTTCCAGATTACTATACAGAATATTTCAGTAAATTTGAGATTCAAAACTCCCTTATCGGTGGGAATTTCCATAACATTTTTGTGACCATATTTGTCAGTTCGGGAGTTCTAGGTTTGGTATCCTTCCTTCTTGTACTGGCTTATGTCATCAAGCGCTTTTTAACGTATTTGATTGTTTCAAAGAAAAATACTGATAAATTGATCATGATCCTTTTCTTCGGTATCTTGTTTGGTCAGTTGTTTGAGAGTCAGATCATGTACTCTACCAACTTTATCAATATCATCTTTTGGTTAGCGATTGGCTATGGGCTCGTAGTCTGCAAACGGGATGAAGGAGTTCGGTACCAAGAAGTAACAGATGTCAATGAAATTCAACAGATGGAACTTGGAATCATGGAGTATATTCATGAAGTTTGTCAGAAAATTGGGGTTAAGTATTTCTTAGCATATGGAAGTCTAATTGGTGCTGTTCGCCATCAAGGATTTATCCCTTGGGATGATGACATGGATATCTGCATGTTACGAGAAGATTATGAAAAATTGCAAGACTACCTTATCGCTAACCCTGATGAACGTTACGAGGTCATGTCTTATAAAAACAATCTCAACTATGTCTATCCCTTCATGAAAGTGCAGGATAACCATACCTACTTGCTAGAAGAAGATGTTCGCATCGATTCCAATATGGGAATCTATGTAGATATTTTCCCTGTAGATGGCTACGAGGATGACGTAGAATTTAAAAACAAGATGACGAAACTGATAAAGAAACGTCAATTGAGTTGCTACACCTTTAAAGGCATTACTAATACGAAAAGTGTACTGAATTCACTGCTACGCTATGTGTCAGTTATTATTTTCTATTTCACCAATACGAACAAATACGTTGCCCAGATTGAAGAGCTTGCAAAATCCCGTAAAGTCTCAGATTATGAGCAAGTGGATTATCTTATCTACAAAGATATGAACAAACCAGTGTGGAGACGTGAATGGCTGGAACAAGTTACTACTGGAACATTTGAAGGTAAGGAATTTACCATTCCGAAAAATTATCATGAAATTTTGACCTCAGACTACGGAGACTATATGCAATTGCCACCGGTTGAACAAAGAGTATCTCATCATGATTTTAAATTATGGAAGATTGTTAAAAGGTCTAAATGACGGGATTGGGATTAAGAAACGTTTAAAAATATAGTCAAATTTAGGAGAATAAAACCTATGTCTGAAAGAACTTTAACTCTTGAAGAAATTAAGCAAGTAGAATTGGATATTTTAAAGTATCTACATGAGCTTTGTGAACAACATCAAATCAAATACTTTATTGATTTTGGAACCTTACTAGGAGCTGTACGCCATAAAGGATTCATCCCTTGGGATGATGATACAGATATTTCCTTAGCGCGTGATGAATTTGAAAAACTGTATAAGGTTTTACAAAATGAAAATCATCCCTACTATAAATTGATTTCATTCAGAGAAACAAAGGGATATCCATACAGTTATATGAGAGTCTATGATGTAAGGACACGTCGAGATGCTAACCTCGTAGACCCAACGGTCGTATTGGGAACTTGTGTTGACATTTTTCCATATGATGGTGTCGTAACACAAGAAAGTGACCGTAAGAAAATGAGGCTCTACAAATATTTGATTCGTCTTTCTTCTTTGAATTTTAAAGGAATCAAGTCTGAGAATGGGGGACTTAAAAACCTCCCTCGTTATATGGGATCAGCTATTTTCCGCTTAACTTCCCCACAGCTATGGAATCAAAAATTAGAGAGCCTTGCTTTGAAGTATAGTGTAGATCAAGCAACAGATCTTACTTGTACTATCTATGACCCTTATTATCCAAATGGTATAAAAAAAGAATGGCTCTATGATTTGATTGATATGCCTTATGAAAACATTGTGGTCAAGGTTCCGAGAAAGTACCATGAAGTACTTGTCTACGAATTTGGAGAAAACTATATGACTCCACCCCCTATTGAGCAGCAAGTCCCAGGAGGGGATAAAAATTATTGGATTGATTAGATTAGTAAAAGTTGCTTGTCGTTTAAGATAAAGGAGTTTTCAAGGTGAAAAATAAATGGTTATTAAAATCAGTTAGATATGGTGTTCTCGCATTCTTTCTATTACTGATTCAGTTATCGCAAGGAGTAGATGCAGATACCATCTCTGCAGGTTCGGGCAATCGTATCCATTTCATAAATACTAAAGCAAAATCTGGGAGTGATGCCATCCTTCTGGAAAGTAATGGTCATTATGCTTTGATTGATATGGGAGAAGACTATGATTTCCCTGATGGGAGTGACCCACGCTATCCAAGCCGCTGGGGAATTTCCATGAGAAATAATCAAGTATTGGAAGATCGCTTGATTCGCCACCTGGATCAAATAGGTGTAAAAAAATTAGATTTTATTCTAGGAACTCATGTCCATAGTGACCATATTGGTGGAGCGGATGAAATACTCAATCGATATCAAGTCGGTAAGTTTTATTTGAAAAAATATTCAGATGATCGGATCACCTCACACTGGGGACTTTGGGATAATCTTTTTAATTATGATAATGCTTTGAGAGCGGCTCAAAAACGAGGGGTTACTCTTATTCAGAATATTACAGATGAGGATAGTCACTTTAAATTAGGTGATATGGATATCCAACTCTATAACTATAAGAATGAATATGATGCTGATGGGAATCTGAAAAGAGTTCGAGATGATAACTCCAACTCCATTGTTTCAGTGGTGACTGTGGCAGGAAAGAGAATCTATCTTGGTGGAGATTTGGATAATGCCGAGGGAGCAGAAGATAAGTTAGGTCCAGTTATCGGCAAGGTTGATATGATGAAATGGAACCACCATTATGATGCGACAATTTCAAATACGATTAATTTCCTTGAAAACTTATCACCAAAAATGGTTATTCAGACAACTGGTGGAGATATTAATGTTGCTTCAACCAGAGAATACCTTCAGAAGAAAAATATTCAGGTTCTTCATGCTGCTAGCCAAACTCAAGACGCTACCGTTTTTGATATTAGCGATAAAGGATTTGCAAATGTTTCAAATTCCTTCCCTGATATCCCTGTAGTTGACGAAAAATGGTATCAAGAAGATGGTTATTGGAAATATCGTTTGACTGATGGAGAAATGGCTATCGGCTGGAGAGAGATTGGCGGAGCCACTTATTTCTTTAATGGAAAAGGACAAATGCAAGCAGGTCGCTGGCTTCACCTTAACGACGACTGGGGAGAAAATGCCAAAGGGAATGATTACTATCTGAACCAAAATGGTAAAATGCAAACTGGTGGTTGGTTCAAACTAGATGACTCTTGGTATTATATCCAATCAAATGGTGCTAGACGATTTAGCGAGCTCTCTGAAATTGGAGGGAAAAAGTATCTCTTTGCGGCAGATGGGAAGATGCTAACAGGACACCAAGTCTATAATGGCAAGAAGCTGTTCTTTACCGAAAGTGGTGCACTCCAAACAGAAGGTAAGCCTTCAACTTGGCAAAAGATTGATTCAGATTGGTATTTCTATGATGAGGATGGGCTAAAGACCGTCGGTAAAAAGAATATCAATGGAAGCACATACTACTTTAATCAAGAAGGTGTCATGCAAACTGGCTGGGCCTTTGTTGATGGTCACTGGAACTATTTTGCAAGTTCTGGAGCTATGAAAACTGGTTGGGTCAAGGATCAGGAAACATGGTATTATCTGGATAAAGATGGCATCATGTTAACTGGTAGACAAGATATAAATGGTGTTCGTTACTATTTGAATGCTAGTGGTGCTATGCAGATTGGCTGGAAGTGGCAAGACAATAGCTGGTACTTCTATACGAACTCAGGTGCTATGAAAACTGGTTGGTTGAAAGATAAAGAATCATGGTACTATTTGGATCCAGAAACAGGTATCATGACTGTAGGATCTAAAGAGATTGACGGTAAGAACTATTTCTTCAGCTCAGCAGGTACTATGCAAGTTGGATGGCAGTGGTCAAATGATTCTTGGCATTATTACGCTACGTCGGGCGCACTCCAAACTGGTTGGTTGAAAGATGGTGATGCCTGGTATTATCTTGAAGGTAAAGAAGGCATTATGTTAATCGGCCTCCATCAAGTAGATGGTAAGCAATATTACTTTAGCAAATCTGGTGCCATGCAAACTGGCTGGAAATGGTTTGATAATCATTATCGTTACTTTGAATCAAACGGAGCCATGAAAACTGGTTGGATAAAAGACAAAGGCGTCTGGTATTATCTAAATCCTGAAGATGGCATCATGTTGATTGGCCTTCATAAAGTAAATGGTGATCATTATTACTTTGATGAATCAGGAGCTATGCAGACAGGTTGGAAACAGCTTAATGGTAATTGGTACTATTTCCAAGCTGATGGTTCTTTGTTGAAGAACGCAACAACACCTGATGGTTACAAAGTAAACGAAGAAGGTATCTGGAAACAGGCTGTTGATGCTGTAAATAGCGAGGCAGTCAAGCCAGAACAGAAACAAGAAGCTAATTCCTCTATTGTGGAACAACCTAAACAAGATTCAAACCTAGAAGCCAACGCTTCTGAAAAGAAAGAAAAAGAATAAAGACGAAATCCCCTACTGGCAACTAATTTATCAGTAGGGGATTTTTTTAATTTCGTTTTAATTTAGCAAGTACAAGGTTCAGTGCATAGTGGAGTGTTTTGTCTTTGGTAATAAAGAGAGTCAAGAGGTAATAGATACCACAAGTTGCTATGGTAGACAGAACCATGAGAATCATGTCGAAGTTTACTGTGTAGGAATTGATTTGGAAAATCATCTTGAAAATATAGAAGATTGGGATAAAACCAAGGGATATGAAGCTATAACGTGTTAAGGTTATAAAAATTTCTTTTAAACTAATCAGTTGGTGTTTCTTGATAAAATGAATTTCAAGTAAAACGACGATAGTTTCTGCGATAATGGTCGTAGCGATGTAATACTCAGGTGCAAAAATATTATTGAAATACAAGATACTATTTAATAGAATATTAGCGCCACCACCGAGGAAGTAGAAGGCAGTTAAGCGATTTTCATGGTCATTGATAAAGATAATCTGTTTACCAAGAATCAATTCAATAGCCCAGATGATGGTACGAAAAGCGAAGACGCTAGTTACGATACCCGCTTCAAGATATTTTTCAGAAGAATAAATAACAGTTGCGTACCGTCCTAATATCATAATCCCGATACTAGTTGGAACCATAAGGAAATAGAATAAGGATGCCGCTTGATTCACGAGATAATTATAGGACTTGTAATCTTTTTTACCGAGATAGTAGCCGAGGCGTGGAATACTAACGTTGATAGCTCCACTCAAGACACTGGCAATCAACATGACGATACTATAGGCAATTGTATAATAGGAAATATAGTTTTCATCCGGTCCCTTGGTGATAAACATTCTATCTAGCAAGGTATAAAGCATATTAGCGTTTGCTAAGAGAAGCATAGTGAAGAGCGGTTTAGAAGCTTTAGCTAATTCGACGAAACCGATCTTAACAAAAGAAACTTCTCTCTTAATCCAAAGAAAACTGAGCAGGTAGTTGAGGACAGTGGTCGCTGTCATAACGATAGCATAAGGAACAATATCATCTGCCGTTTTAACAAAGGCGAAGATAGCGACCAGCATGGTAATTCGAATAATTAATGTTTTATAGAGGATGAAGGCATAGTTTTCATAAGCCTCGTTCATCCATTCGATATTGAGAAATTGGAAGAGTGCTTGAGCCCCTAGGATGTAGTAGAGGACCTTCAGATTCTCAATGCTGGTGTCAAAGAAGATAATGAGGAAGTAGATACCTGTCGTCAGGAGAGAGGTAAAAACCGAGATATAAAACAACTTAGAAAAGACGTAGTTGATTTTATTCTTGTCATCCTTGACCTTACTGATAGCTCGAATCCCGTAGTTGTATATTCCAAAGGCAGCTAGTGGAATAACGAAACTTGCCCAGGTATTGGCTGTATTGAAATAACCGTAATTGGATTTGCTGAGAATCCGCGTCAGATAAGGATTGGTTATCAGTGGAAAAACGATATTGAGAATATTGACCAGCAAGCTGGCCAAGGCATTTACTTTTATATTTTTCATTGAACTTTCTTTCTTAAATCTAAAATCATATCTAGTATTATATCACATTCTCGCTTCATTCTTTTGATAAAATCGTAAAAATCTAGTATAATAGATAGACTGAAAGTATGAGGTTACTAGATATGAAGATGAAACAAATTAGTGATACAACACTGAAAATCACGATGACTTTAGATGATTTGATGGATCGGGGAATGGAAATTGCAGACTTTCTCGTTCCTCAGGAAAAAACAGAAGAGTTTTTCTATGCTATTTTAGATGAATTAGAGATGCCAGACAATTTCTTGGATAGTGGTATGCTGAGTTTCCGTGTGACGCCAAAACCTGATAAGGTCGACGTCTTTGTGACCAAGTCCAAGATTGACCAAAATTTAGATTTTGAGGATCTGGCGGACCTACCAGATATGGAAGAATTAGCCCAAATGTCGCCGGATGAATTTCTCAAAACCTTGGAAAAGAGCATTGCAGACAAGACCAAGGACGATATTGAAGCTATCCAATCTCTAGAGCAGGTCGAAGCAAAGGAAGAAGAGCAAGAGCAAACAGAAACGGAGACTGAGAGTAAGAAAGAACCTTATATCTACTATATCCTGCGTTTTACAAGTCTTGCTGACTTGGTTGCTTTTGCAAAGACGGTTAACTACCAGATGGAAACATCTGAACTCTATAAGATGAATGGACACTACTATTTGACAATCTTAGTTGATGTGGCAAATCATCCTGGTCCCTACCCATCCTGGCTCTTGGCTCGTATGCGTGAGTTTGCAGACGATAGTGACATCAGTCGTTCAGTTTTGCAAGAGTATGGGCAAATCTTGATCAATCACGATGCAGTTCTCAGTCTGCAAAAGATTCATTCATAATTTTCAAAATCAATTTTCATTTATCAAGAAAGACGAATCATGGGATTCGTTTTTTCTTTACTAGACTGAAATAGTGATTTACTATAATAGGAATTTTCACAAAATTCTGTTATAATGGCTATATCAGAAAATTTCTAGGAGACAAACATGACAGTTAAAATTGCTTTACTTGGATTTGGTACCGTTGCAAGTGGTGTGCCATTCCTCCTAAAGGAAAATGGAGAAAAAATCGTTCAGTCAGCTCATTCAGAGATTGAAGTAGCCAAGGTATTGGTCAAGGATGAAGATGAAAAGAACCGCTTGCTTGCAGCAGGAAATGACTTTAACTTTGTAACCAATGTAGATGATATTTTATCAGACAAAGATGTTACCATTGTAGTGGAATTGATGGGACGTATCGAACCTGCTAAAACCTTTATCACTCGTGCCTTGGAAGCTGGAAAACACGTTGTTACTGCCAACAAGGACCTTTTGGCTGTCCATGGCGCAGAATTGCTAGAAATCGCTAAAGAGCATAATGTAGCACTTTACTATGAAGCAGCAGTAGCTGGTGGGATTCCAATTCTTCGTACTTTAGCAAATTCATTGGCTTCTGATAAAATCACGCGCGTTCTTGGTGTCGTTAACGGAACTTCTAACTTCATGATGACCAAAATGGTGGAAGAAGGCTGGTCTTACGATGATGCTCTGGCGGAAGCACAAAGACTTGGATTTGCAGAAAGCGACCCTACAAATGACGTAGATGGGATTGATGCAGCCTACAAGATGGTGATTTTGAGCCAATTTGCCTTTGGCATGAAGGTTGCCTTCGACGATGTAGCCCATAAGGGAATCCGCAACATCACACCAGAAGATGTAGCTGTTGCCCAAAACCTCGGCTATGTAGTGAAATTGGTAGGTTCTATCGAGGAAACTCCTTCAGGTATTGCTGCGGAAGTAACTCCAACCTTCCTTCCTAAAGCACATCCACTTGCCAGTGTGAATGGGGTAATGAACGCTGTTTTTGTAGAATCTATTGGCATCGGTGCATCTATGTACTACGGACCAGGTGCGGGTCAAAAACCAACTGCAACAAGTGTTGTAGCAGATATTGTCCGTATCGTTCGTCGCTTGAATGATGGTACCATCGGTAAAGACTTCAACGAATATAGCCGTGACTTGGTCTTGGCAAATCCAGAAGATGTCAAAGCTAATTACTATTTCTCAATCTTGACACCAGACTCAAAAGGTCAGGTCTTGAAACTGGCTGAAATCTTTAATGCTCAAGATATTTCCTTCAAGCAAATCCTCCAAGATGGAAAAGAGGGTGATAAGGCGCGTGTAGTGATTATCACTCATAAGATTAATAAAGCACAACTTGAGAATGTTTCAGCTGAGTTGGCCAAAGCTTCAGAATTTGACCTCTTGAATACCTTCAAGGTGTTAGGAGAATAGGATGAAGATTATTGTACCTGCAACCAGTGCCAATATCGGGCCAGGTTTTGATTCGGTCGGTGTAGCTGTTACCAAGTATCTTCAAATTGAGGTCTGTGAAGAACGGGATGAGTGGTTGATTGAACATCAGATCGGCAAATGGATTCCGCACGATGAGCGCAACCTTTTACTCAAGATTGCTTTACAAATTGCTCCTGACTTGCAACCAAGACGCCTGAAAATGACCAGTGATGTTCCCTTGGCGCGTGGTTTGGGTTCTTCTAGCTCTGTCATTGTTGCTGGAATTGAACTAGCTAATCAACTGGGTAAGCTCAACTTATCTGACCATGAAAAATTGCAGCTGGCTACCAAGATTGAAGGGCATCCTGACAATGTGGCTCCTTCTATCTATGGTAATCTCGTTATTGCAAGCTCTGTTGAAGGGAAAGTTTCAGCAATTGTGGCAGACTTCCCAGAGTGTGATTTTCTAGCTTACATTCCTAACTATGAATTGCGTACTCGAGACAGCCGTGGTGTTTTGCCTAAAAAGTTATCCTACAAGGAAGCTGTTGCAGCTAGTTCGATTGCCAATGTGGCTGTTGCGGCCTTGTTGGCAGGAGATATGGTGACAGCTGGACAAGCAATCGAAGGGGACCTCTTCCATGAGCGTTATCGTCAAAGTCTGGTCCGTGAATTTGCGACGATTAAGCAAGTATCTAAAGAGAATGGTGCCTATGCGACCTACCTCTCTGGTGCCGGGCCGACAGTTATGGTCTTAGCTTCTCATGACAAGATGCCAACGATCAAGGCAGAATTGCAAAAGCAACCTTTCAAAGGGAAATTGCATGACCTAAAAGTTGATACCCAAGGTGTCCGTGTCGAAGCAAAATAAAGAATAGAAGACAGGATGGGGAAACTCTCGACCAGAGGGCTTCCTGTCCTTTTTTTGAAAAGAAGTCTAGTTAATACTCTTCGAAAATTAAATTCAAACCACGTCAGCTTCGCCTTGCCGTACTCAAGTACAGCCTGCGGCTAGCTTCCTAGTTTGCTCTTTGATTTTCATTGAGTATAAAAACTTGATAAAGGAGAAATAAAGATGGCAGAAATTTATCTAGCAGGTGGTTGTTTTTGGGGCTTAGAGGAGTATTTTTCACGCATTTCGGGAGTGCTGGCGACCAGTGTTGGCTACGCTAATGGGCAAGTCGAAACGACCAATTACCAGCTACTCAAGGAAACAGACCATGCAGAAACGGTTCAAGTGATTTACGATGAGAAGGCAGTGTCACTCAGAGAGATTTTGCTTTATTATTTCCGAGTCATCGATCCCTTGTCTATCAACCAGCAAGGGAATGACCGTGGCCGCCAATATCGAACTGGGATCTATTACCAAGATGAAACAGACTTGCCAGCTATCTACACAGTGGTGCAGGAGCAGGAGCGTATGTTGGGTCGAAAGATTGCAGTAGAAGTGGAGAAACTTCGCCACTACATTTTAGCTGAAGATTACCACCAAGACTATCTCAAGAAGAATCCTTCTGGTTACTGTCATATCGATGTGACTGATGCTGAGAAGCCATTGATTGATGCCTCTAACTATGAAAAGCCTAGTCAAGAGGTGTTAAAGGAAAGCTTAACCGAAGAGTCTTATCGTGTTACCCAAGAAGCTGCTACAGAGGCTCCATTTACCAATGCCTATGACCAAACCTTTGAAGAAGGGATTTATGTAGATATCACGACTGGTGAGCCACTCTTTTTCGCCAAGGATAAGTTTGCCTCAGGATGTGGTTGGCCGAGCTTTAGTCGTCCGATTTCTAAGGAATTGATTCACTACTACAAGGATTTGAGCCATGGGATGGAGCGAATCGAAGTTCGTTCTCGTTCAGGCAATGCTCACTTGGGGCATGTTTTCACAGATGGACCTCGTGAGTTAGGTGGGCTCCGTTACTGTATCAATTCGGCTTCCTTGCGTTTTGTAGCCAAGGATGAGATGGAAGAGGCAGGATATGGCTATCTATTGCCTTACTTAAACAAATAAAACAGAGAGGGTGGGGCTTCCCACTTTCTTCATTTACAGAATAAGAATAGAAGGGATTTATGAAACACTTACTATCTTACTTCAAATCCTATATCAAAGAATCAATTTTGGCTCCACTGTTCAAGCTGCTAGAAGCTGTTTTTGAGCTCTTGGTTCCCATGGTGATTGCTGGGATTGTTGACCAATCCTTGCCTCAGAGAGATCAAGGGCATCTATGGATGCAGATTGGCCTGCTCCTTATCTTTGCAGTGATTGGCGTTTTAGTAGCCTTGATTGCTCAATTTTATTCAGCAAAGGCAGCGGTAGGTTTTGCCAAGGAATTGACAAACGACCTCTATCGTCATATTCTTTCTTTGCCTAAGGACAGCAGAGACCGTTTGACAACTTCTAGCTTGGTGACCCGCTTGACTTCTGATACCTACCAGATACAGACTGGGATCAATCAATTCCTGCGCCTCTTTTTGCGAGCGCCTATTATTGTTTTTGGGGCTATCTTTATGGCCTATCGCATCTCAGCTGAGCTGACTTTTTGGTTTTTGGTCATGGTTGGTTTTTTGACAATCGTCATTGTCGGTCTCTCTCGACTGGTCAATCCTCTCTACAGTAGTCTCAGAAAGAAAACGGACCAACTGGTTCAGGAAACGCGTCAGCAATTACAAGGCATGCGAGTTATTCGTGCCTTTGGGCAAGAAAAACGAGAATTACAGATTTTTCAAACCCTTAACCAAGTTTATGCTAGATTGCAAGAAAAGACGGGTTTCTGGTCTAGTTTGTTAACACCTCTGACTTATCTGATTGTCAATGGAACCCTTCTCGTCATCATCGGGCAGGGCTATATTTCAATTCAAGGAGGTTTACTCAGTCAAGGTGCTCTTATTGCCCTTATCAACTACCTCTTGCAAATTTTGGTGGAATTGGTTAAGCTAGCTATGCTGATCAATTCTCTCAATCAGTCCTATATCTCAGCCAAGCGAATTGAGGAAGTTTTTACCGAAGCTCCAGAGGATATCCATTCAGAGTTAGAACAAAAGCAAGCTACCGGTGATCGGATTTTGCAAGTCAAAGAATTAACCTTTACCTATCCTGATGCGGCCCAGCCTTCTCTGAGAAACATTTCCTTTGATATGAATCAAGGGCAGATCCTTGGTATAATCGGGGGAACTGGTTCAGGTAAATCAAGCTTGGTGCAAGTCTTACTTGGTCTTTATCCGGCAGACAAGGGAAGTATTGACCTTTATCGAAATGGACGTAGTCCTCGTAATCTTGAGCAATGGCGGTCTTGGATTGCCTATGTGCCTCAAAAAGTCGAACTTTTTAAGGGAACTATTCGTTCCAACTTGACTCTGGGTTTCAATCAAGAAGTATCTGACCAAGAACTCTGGCAGGCCTTGGAGATTGCGCAAGCTAAGGATTTTGTCAGTGAAAAGGAAGGACTCTTGGATGCCCTGGTTGAGGCTGGAGGTCGAAATTTCTCAGGTGGACAAAAACAAAGGCTGTCTATCGCACGTGCAGTCTTGCGCCAAGCTCCATTTCTCATCTTAGATGATGCGACCTCGGCCCTCGACACCATTACCGAGTCCAATCTCTTGAAAGCTATCCGAGAGAATTTGCCAAACACGAGTTTAATCTTGATTTCTCAACGGACTTCGACACTTCGTATGGCTGACCAGATTCTCCTCTTGGAAAAAGGTGAGTTACTAGCTGTTGGCAAGCACGATGACTTGATGAAGACTAGCCAAGTCTATCGCGAAATCAATGCATCCCAACATGGAAAGGAGGACTAGCATGAAACGACAAACTGCAAACCAGACGCTCAAACGTTTGGCCATAGATTTAGCAAACCATCCTTTCCTCCTTTTCCTTGCCTTTCTAGGAACTATTGCCCAAGTTGGCTTATCAATTTACCTACCTATTCTGATTGGACAGGTCATTGACCAAGTTCTAGTGGCTGGTTCATCACCAGTTTTTTGGCAGATTTTCATTCAGATGATATTGGTAGTCATAGGAAATACTCTGGTACAATGGGCCAATCCTCTTCTTTATAATCGTCTAATCTTCTCTTATACCAGAGACTTGCGAGAGCGAATTATCCATAAGCTCCATCGTTTACCGATTGCTTTTGTGAACCGGCAGGGCAGTGGAGAGATGGTTAGTCGTGTGACCACAGACATAGAACAGTTGGCAGCTGGTTTGACCATGATTTTCAATCAATTTTTCATTGGTGTTTTGATGATTTTGGTTAGTATTCTAGCCATGCTCCAAATTCACCTCCTCATGACCCTCTTGGTCTTGCTGTTGACGCCGCTGTCCATGGTGATTTCACGCTTTATTGCCAAACGCTCCTATCATCTCTTCCAGAAGCAAACAGAGACGAGGGGAATTCAGACTCAGTTGATTGAAGAGTCGCTTAGCCAGCAGACCATTATCCAGTCCTTCAATGCTCAGACAGAGTTTATCCAAAGACTGCACGAGGCGAATGCCAACTACGCAAGCTATTCTCAGTCAGCTATCTTTTATTCCTCAACGGTTAATCCTTCGACTCGCTTTGTCAATGCGCTCATTTATGCTCTTCTAGCTGGAGTAGGAGCTTATCGTATCATGATGGGTTCAACCTTGACCATTGGGCGTTTAGTAACTTTTTTGAACTATGTTCAGCAGTATACCAAGCCCTTTAACGATATTTCTTCAGTGCTAGCTGAGTTGCAAAGTGCTCTCGCTTGCGCAGAGCGCGTCTATGCTGTCTTAGAAAGTCCAGAGGTGGCTGAAACAGGTAAGGAAGTCTTGACCAGTGACCAAGTTAAGGGAGCCATTTCCTTTAAGCATGTTTCTTTTGGATACCATCCTGAAAGGATCTTGATTAAGGATTTGTCTATCAATATCCCAGCTGGTAGCAAGGTAGCCATCGTTGGTCCTACAGGTGCTGGTAAGTCAACTCTTATCAATCTCCTCATGCGTTTTTATCCTATTAACTCGGGAGATATCTTGTTAGATGGGCAGTCCATTTATGATTATACCCGAGCGTCATTGAGACAGCAGTTTGGGATGGTACTCCAAGAAACCTGGCTCAAGCAAGGGACCATTCATGACAATATTGCCTTTGGAAATCCTGATGCCAGTCGGGAGCAAGTGATTGCTGCTGCAAAGGCAGCCAATGCAGACTTTTTCATCCAACAGTTACCCCAAGGCTATGATACCAAACTGGAAAATGCAGGAGAATCTCTCTCTGTTGGGCAAGCCCAGCTCTTGACCATCGCCCGAGTCTTTCTAGCTATTCCAAAGATTCTTATCTTAGACGAAGCGACTTCCTCCATCGATACACGGACAGAGGTGCTAGTACAGGATGCCTTTGCCAAACTCATGAAGGGGCGCACAAGCTTTATTATTGCTCACCGTTTGTCAACCATTCAGGATGCGGATTTGATTCTTGTCTTGGTAGATGGTGACATTGTGGAGCATGGTAACCATCATGACCTCATGGCTAGAAAGGGCAAGTATTACCAAATGCAAAAAGCTGCGGCTTTTAGCTCTGAATAATCCTTTCTATTTTGAAATCTTATGGACAAAAAAAGTTGCCTTCGGGTGACTTTTTTGTTACAATAGCTAGAAAAATTATTCACTGTATATTGTCTTATAGAAAAGGAGCCTATAATGAAAGTATATCAGCATGTAAATATCGTGACTTGTGACCAAGATTTCCATGTTTATTTGGATGGTATCTTAGCCGTTAAGGACTCTCAAATCATCTATGTCGGTCAAGAGAAACCAGAGATTTTAGAGCAAGCTGAGCAGATTATATACTATCAGGGAGCCTGGATCATGCCTGGTTTGGTTAATTGCCATACCCATTCTGCTATGACAGGTTTGCGAGGGATTCGGGATGACAGCAACCTCCATGAATGGCTCAATGACTATATCTGGCCGGCAGAAGCAGGATTTACTCCCGACATGACTACCAAGGCAGTCAAAGAAGCTCTGACAGAGATGCTCCAGTCAGGGACAACAACCTTCAACGATATGTATAATCCCAATGGTGTGGATATTGAGCAAATTTATCAGGCAGTCAAGGCATCTAAGATGCGTTGTTATTTCTCACCGACCCTCTTTTCTTCAGAGGCAGAAACAACTGCTGAGACCATAAGCAGAACACGTGCCATCATAGAGGAAATCTTAGAATATGAAAACCCAAATTTCAAGGTTATGGTAGCTCCTCATTCTCCATATAGCTGTAGTAGAGACTTGCTGGAAGCGAGCTTAGATATGGCAAAAGAGCTGGACATTCCTATCCATATCCATGTGGCGGAGACTAAGGAGGAATCAGGAATTATCCTCAAACGATACGGCAAACGCCCCCTCGCCTTTCTAGAAGAACTGGGTTACTTAGATCATCCGTCTGTCTTTGCTCATGGGGTCGAATTAAACGAGAGAGAAATTGAACGCTTGGCAACTTCTCATGTGGCTATCGCCCATAATCCTATTAGTAACCTCAAACTGGCCTCAGGGATAGCTCCAATCATCCAACTGCAAAAAGCAGGAGTAGCAGTCGGAATTGCGACAGACTCGGTTGCTTCCAATAACAATCTTGATATGTTTGAGGAAGGACGGACCGCAGCCCTTCTTCAGAAAATGAAGAGTGGAGATGCCAGCCAATTCCCTATCGAGGCAGCCCTTAAGGCACTGACGATCGAAGGAGCTAAGGTTCTAGGAATGGAAAAGCAGATAGGAAGCCTAGAAGTCGGCAAACAGGCAGATTTTCTGGTCATTCAACCACAAGGAAAAATCCATCTTCAACCTCAGGAAAATATACTCTCTCACCTGGTTTATGCTGTCAAATCCAGTGATGTCGATGATGTTTATATCGCTGGAGAACAGGTGGTTAAGCAAGGCAAAGTTTTGACAGTAGAGATTTAAAAAAATTTAAAAAAAGTTTGCAAAAATCTTGCATTCTTTTTTTGTCTATGCTATACTTATATACGGTTTGAAAAAACTGCCTAAGACAGTAGGGGAGCTCGACTCATAAAGATCCTACCGAGGACAAAACGTATCATGTAAAAAGAAGCGTATTGTACTTTCGTGTCTAGGTTTGGGCGCGTTTTTCTTTTGGAAAAATTCCCCAAGCAAAATAATTACGGAGGTGAACACACTAATGAGTGAAGCAATTATTGCTAAGAAAGCGGAACTAGTTGACGTAGTAGCTGAGAAAATGAAAGCTGCTGCATCAATCGTCGTTGTAGACGCTCGTGGTTTGACAGTTGAACAAGATACAGTTCTTCGTCGTGAGCTTCGTGGAAGCGAAGTTGAGTATAAAGTAATTAAAAACTCAATCTTACGTCGTGCAGCTGAAAAAGCTGGTCTTGAAGATCTTGCATCTGTTTTTGTTGGACCATCTGCAGTAGCATTTTCTAACGAAGATGTTATCGCACCAGCGAAAATCTTGAACGATTTTGCTAAAAACGCTGAAGCACTTGAAATCAAAGGTGGTGCAATCGAAGGCGCTGTCGCATCTAAAGAAGAAATCGTTGCTCTTGCAACTCTTCCAAACCGCGAAGGACTTCTTTCTATGCTCCTTTCTGTACTTCAAGCGCCAGTGCGCAACGTTGCTCTTGCAGTCAAAGCGGTTGCAGACAACAAAGAAGACGCAGCTTAATCTTAAGCTACGCAGCGTAGCCTAGCTACGGAAAAACGATTATAAAATTAAAAACTTATTTGGAGGAAATAACAATGGCATTGAACATTGAAAACATTATTGCTGAAATTAAAGAAGCTTCAATCCTTGAATTGAACGACCTTGTAAAAGCTATCGAAGAAGAATTTGGTGTAACTGCAGCTGCTCCTGTAGCTGTTGCTGCAGCTGGTGCTGCTGACGCTGGTGCTGCTAAAGACTCATTTGACGTTGAGTTGACAGCTGCTGGTGACAAAAAAGTTGGCGTTATCAAAGTTGTACGTGAAATCACTGGTCTTGGACTTAAAGAAGCTAAAGAACTTGTTGATGGTGCACCAGGTGTCATCAAAGAAGGCGTTCCAACTGCAGAAGCTGAAGAAATCAAAGCTAAATTGGAAGAAGCTGGAGCTTCAGTTACTCTTAAATAAGAGGCATATACCAATTAGAATTCGGAATACTATAGTATCAGCCTTTTAGAATCGTGAACACATTTTAGAAACTGATAAATTAATTTAGTTTCCTGCCAAAAACCCTACCAAAAATTAATTTGGCAGGGTTTTTCTTTTTAATAAAAATATTTTGGAGAACAGTTGAATATTGTTCTCCTTTTTTTATTTTCTGGAGGGAAAATGACAAAAGAATTACAATCATCACGCTATATCGTCATTTCATTTTTAGTACGTGAAATGGGAATTGACATTGTTGAAGCCATCTCTCTTATGGCTGAATTAGAAAAAAGTGGCTTGGTTCGCTTGGAATCAAATGGCGATTTAATACTCAAAGAACTTGGAGGAGAGCTATGAAACGAATTACCGCAAATCAATACCAAACTTCAGAACGGTATTATAAATTACCTAAAATTCTTTTTGAGGATGAGAAATATATGGATATGAAACTAGAAGTAAAGGTGGCTTATTCTATTTTAAAAGATCGTTTAGAATTATCTCTCAGTCATGGTTGGATAGATGAAGAAGGCGCGGTCTATTTAGTATTTTCTAATTCTAAACTGATGAGGCTGTTAGGTTGTTCGAAGTCAAAATTACTGTCCATCAAAAAAAATCTTAAAGAATATGACTTAATTGATGAAGTTCAACAGTCTTCAAGTGAGAAAGGAAGACTAGCTAATAAGATTTATTTAGGGGAATTATCTTCTACCCCAGTAGGTAATTCAAACAGGCCTAGTGTTAAAAAAAGACTAGGGCAGGTTGAAAATGAAACGGCCCCCGTCTCACATTCAGCCCCTAGTGAGACTGAAGTTAGTGAGACTAAATATAGTGAGACTGATTCTTTATTTATTGAGGATGAGGAGGATAGGAATACTCAACCTATATTGAAAAGAAAAGTAGAAAAGGTCACAAAATATGATCGAGATTATATTTGGGGATTGGTACAAGATCAATTTAGACGAGAGGGTTTTTCTGAAACAGCCAGTGAAATTGCTATGACTGATTTTGAGAGAATCTATCAGTATGCTCTAGATAATGTCCGCTTTGTTAGACGTGCGGAAGTGCTTGCTGAATTTGTGTTTAACGGCTTGTATTCTGTTTGGAATAACCGTGTTAGAAAAGGAGGTGGTTAAATGTCGCCAATCGAGTGGATATTAGTTATGCTCATTTTCATTTCAAGTGGTTTGACTCTTTGGACATTAATAGTCGATCAGAAAGGGGTAATCAAGAAATGAAATTTATTGATTTATTTTCAGGTATCGGTGGTTTTCGACTAGGAATGGAAAGTGTCGGACACGAATGTATTGGATTTTGTGAGATTGATAAATTTGCTAGAGAATCTTATAAATCCATTTTTCAAACGGAAGGAGAAATAGAATTTCATGACATACGAAATGTTTCAGATGATGAATTTAAAAAACTTAGAGGGAAAGTCGATATCATCTGTGGGGGATTCCCTTGTCAAGCATTTTCAATCGCAGGAAGACGATTGGGATTTGAAGATACTAGAGGAACTTTGTTCTTTGAAATTGCTCGGGCGGCCAAACAAATCCAACCACGTTTTCTTTTTCTTGAAAATGTTAAAGGCCTACTCAATCACGATAAGGGACGGACGTTCACCACAATCCTTACCACACTTGATGAGTTGGGGTTTGATGTTGAGTGGCAGGTGCTTAACAGTAAGGATTTTGGCGTTCCCCAAAACAGAGAGAGGGTGTTTATTATCGGACATTCTAGAAAGAAAGGTATCAGACTCTTATTTCCTTTCAGACGAGAAGGTCAAGCAACTAACTCTGAGATTTTAAAAACATTAGGAAATTTGAATCCATCAAAAAGTGGAATGAGCGGTAAAGTTTATTATTCAGAAGGTCTTGCGCCAACCTTAGTTCGTGGGAAAGGAGAAGGATTTAAGATTGCGATTCCTTGTATGACACCAGACAGATTAGACAAGAGACAAAATGGTAGACGCTTTAAGGAAAATCAAGAGCCGATGTTTACTTTAAATACTCAGGATCGTCATGGCATTGTCGTTGTTGGAGATTTACCCACTAGCTTTAAGGAGACCGGTCGCGTCTATGGAAGTGAGGGCTTATCTCCAACACTGACTACGATGCAAGGAGGAGATAAAATTCCCAAAATACTGATTCCAGAAACAATCCAATTTTTAAAAGTCAGGGAAGCAACTAAAAAAGGATACGCTCAAGCAGAGATTGGAGATTCAATCAATTTGGAAAGACCAAGTTCTCAGTATCGGCGTGGTAGAGTTGGAAAAGGTATAGCGAATACGTTAACAACTAGTGGTCAAATGGGAGTAGTAGTGGGTAGCTATGAAGGAGAAGATAAACAAGTTTATCATGTAGCTGGTGTCTTGATAGATGGACAATTTTACCGTCTGAGGATACGACGAATCACTCCTAAAGAGTGTTTTCGCTTGCAGGGCTTTCCTGATTGGGCTTTTGAAGCTGCGAGAAAAGTCTCTAGTAATAGTCAGCTCTATAAACAAGCTGGTAATAGTGTAACCGTTCCTGTGATTGCCGCGATCGCAAAGAAATTAAAAGAAATAGAGGAAAAAGATGAAAGCATTAAATAAAGAATCAATACTAGATTGTGATGAATTAGAAACAGAATTACATGATGCAGAAATCAAACAGCTGGATGAACAATTATTTTTGATGCCCAATTATCCATGTGAGTTTGAAGTAACATTTTTAGATGATTACCATAAAAAACACAACTACCCACTATTTTACGAGTCCTATCTTCAAAACGTTATGGAATTCCTTGAAAGTCAAGACATAAAGAATGGGGTTGATGCCTTTGTAGATGATCATCAAAATCTTGTTTTTGTTTTATATGGACAAGGCTATCGAGCCGAGGGAGAAGAGGGAATACTTACAACCCAAGTAACTGTAAAAGCTTATGATGAAGACAAGAAATCGATTAACTTCTCAAATTCATTAGATTCCTTAATCGTCTCAGAATATCAAATGGAACCGAATCTTTGGGAGGTCTCCCATGATTGATCTCTATCTAAGTAAAAATAGCCAAAGAAATCAACTTCTTTTGGATTTCTTTCAAAAGTATGGCATCGAGGTGTCTTGTCATTCGATTTCTGAAATGACAAAGGATAAATTAATTGAGATGATGAGCTATTCTTCAGATTGTTTTGAGTTTCTATCACCCAATTTATTACGATTTAAGAACCGTGACAATCTAAGATTAACGGATTTCATTGAAATGATATTAAAAAATCCTGAACTATGCATCAGGCTTCCTCTTGCGGTTTCAAATAAGAGAGTTTATCCAAATCTGAATTTGGAAGAGGCTAGAGCTCTATTGCCAAGAGATACGAAACAATTGATTTACATGGCACAAACACATTATTTATCTAGTTAAAGGAGAAGCAATATGGCTGAACGATTTTGGGAGAACTTGTCCATTATTTTGGCTGAAAGAAATATTAGCTGGATTGAGTTAACCAGAAAAATGTTTGCAGGAGAGTTTCACTATCCAAGTGAATTGAATCGTTTGTATCAAAAAATACGCCACTACAAGATGGAACAACGAATGCCTCAAAGTCCATGGGTAGAAAGGATTGTGCAGGTATTAGATTTAGATTATGAAGATTTATTTCGGAGGTAACTATGAAAAGAATAATTCCAGTTTATATATTCCAACAAGTAAATGTCTTATTGGTATCCCTATACTTACTGAAATTGCTTTGTATTGGTGAGTTAACCATACTACAGATTCTCTATTGTGCGTCGCTCTTTTCTTTTTTATGGATGTATGGTCAACGAAAACAAGTGGTCAAGGTCAATATGAAAACTAGGATGAAATGGCTTGGTATTGGATTCGTTAGCCTACTGATTATAAGCCTATGTTTTAGTCTGATTCATGCTCAAGGAACCACGAATCAAGCAAACTTAATTGGCCTTCAACATCAGGTTCCTTGGTTTTCATTTTTATTGTTCTTAATCAATGCGAGTATGGTTGAAGAATTTCTGTATCGAGAAATTTTATGGAACCTGGTCAGAAAATTAGATATTCGAGTTGCTTTGACAAGTGTTTTATTTGCCTTAGTACATCATCCAGGAACCATTCTAGCTTGGTGTTTATATGTTTCACTTGGGATCTTTTTAGGGATGGTGCGCTATAAATCTGACTTATGGGGAAGTATGGGTCTACATTTGGTGTGGAACCTACTAGTTTATAGTTTGCTGCTTTTTTAGACCAAATTAGCTTGTTTTAGGGAAATGAAATGCTAGCGTTATGTAACAATGTTAGTCTTTTATTTCAAACTCTTTGATTAATATGAATTTAGCTCGACAGAAAAACAAGAAATGTGATAAAAATTTCAACTACTCTTATCTATAATAAAGCTACCTGTTCTTTGAAAATTGAATCCACTCCGTCTTGATTAGCGTGCCTGTGTAAGTAGGGACTGAGAGTATTTCCCTGTGAAGGGCAACTGGCACAAGACGTGTGTGAGAATTTTCTAACAGACACGGAGTTTATCGTTTCCAGACTCAAACGATGCGACAAACTAGATAAAGGAGTTAATCATGAAGGTAGTAAACTTGTATGATTTGAAACAAATGGGAAATAAAGGTAGTTGTACCATCCAATTGATTCATCACTTTCCTTTTGGTATGGGCTTAGGACATCTCAAAAAAGACTACATTGAATTTAAACGTGTTGGTATCTTTGATGGGAAGGCAGTAGAAGTCACTCTTCGAGAACCTTATTCGAGAGATTTACTGCAGGTTGTCAAGTCGATTAAGCAACATCAGAAATTGATAGCTTATCGCTATAAAGAAGGAAAACTGCTATTTGTGAAGAAGGAGGCCTCAGATGTCCTCTGAACAACAGGAACGAATGGCAGTTCAATATGCAGAGCGTAGTCTTTTATTTACTGTAAGAAGTCTCTTAAAGATTCTAGAATGGTCTAGACGTCAGGCTTTAGCACAGGATTCCGCCTATAAGATAGGGGTGCAGAAATTAGAAGAATTGCTACAATCTCCCTATGCGATTGATACGATTAATCTGAAGAAAGATTTCTTAGACAAACCAATTGATATAGAGAAATTTAAGTCTTTTTTAGAAAAAGAAGAGATTCCTTTAGCCATCGCTTGGCAAGGGGATTCTCTACATTTCTACACGAAAGACCGTTCGATTCTAGACAATCATTTAGACCATCTGTTAGAAAAAATGGTTAATGATCCGGAGAAATTAGCTGATTTTACCATGGATAAGTCATTAGACGATGCAATTGATGAGGCTAAATCCCAAATTACCTTTAGACAAGAAGGGGCCGTCAAACAGAAAGAGATGGTGAGATGATGTACAGTGGAAAGAAATTCCTACTATTCTCACTGTTAGGTATCTTACTAGGCTATGTCTTTCATCGTTTGACGCTTTTGTATGATTCCTATACTGGAAATACCTTAGATAAATGGACTCATCTTCTAATGGAAGGTCAAGATGAAGTTCTTCAGTCGCCATGGAATGTTCCCTTTACTGGAAAATCAAGTGCTTTTTTTCTACTAGGCTTTGTGATGATGTTGCTGGTTTATCTCTATTTAGAGACTGGTAAAAAACAATACCGAGAAGGGGTAGAATACGGGAGCGCTCGTTTTGGAACTCTAAAAGAAAAGAAGCTCTTTTACGGTAAGGAATTTTCTCATGATACAATCTTAGCACAAGATGTTCGTTTGACATTATTAGATAAAAAACCACCCCAATATGATAGAAATAAGAATATTGCGGTAATCGGAGGTTCAGGAAGTGGGAAGACATTTCGCTTTGTGAAACCCAATCTGATTCAGATGAATAGTTCTAATATTGTAGTGGATCCTAAAGATCACTTGGCCGAGAAAACAGGCAAACTCTTTTTAGAACATGGCTACCAAGTAAAGGTGTTAGATTTAGTCAATATGAAGAACTCAGATGGCTTCAATCCTTTTCGCTATATAGAGACAGAAAATGATTTGAATCGCATGCTGACGGTTTATTTCAATAACACCAAAGGCTCTGGATCCCGTAGTGATCCATTTTGGGATGAAGCTTCTATGACTTTGGTACGAGCTTTAGCCTCCTACTTGGTCGATTTCTATAATCCACCTAAAACAAGAGAACAGCTCATAGAAGAAAGTCGTTTAAGTCAAAAGGAATACCAAAACTTGTTGAAACGTCAAAAAAAAGAAGTGGAAGAGCGAAAAAAAAGAGGGCGTTATCCAAGTTTTGCTGAAATCTCAAAACTCATTAAACACTTATCCAAGGGTGAAAATCAAGAAAAAAGTGTCTTAGAAATTCTATTTGAAAATTATGCTAAAAAGTATGGGACTGAAAATTTTACCATGCGAAATTGGGCAGATTTCCAAAATTATAAGGATAAGACTCTGGATTCTGTTATAGCTGTAACCACTGCTAAATTTGCCCTCTTCAATATTCAAAGTGTCATGGATTTGACCAAAAGAGATACCCTTGATATGAAGACATGGGGCAAGGAAAAATCAATGGTTTACTTAGTTATCCCAGATAACGATAGTACCTTTCGCTTTCTTTCAGCCCTCTTTTTTTCAACCGTATTTCAAACCTTAACAAGACAAGCAGATATTGATTTTAAGGGTCAATTACCTCTTCATGTGAGAGTTTACTTAGATGAGTTCGCAAATATCGGAGAAATCCCAGATTTTGCTGAACAAACCTCAACAGTCCGTTCTCGGAATATGAGTCTCGTTCCTATTCTACAAAATATTGCCCAACTTCAAGGGCTCTATAAAGAAAAAGAAGCTTGGAAAACCATTTTGGGGAACTGTGATAGCTTAGTCTACTTAGGTGGGAATGATGAAGATACCTTTAAATTTATGAGTGGCTTACTCGGTAAACAAACCATTGATGTTCGAAATACTAGTCGTTCCTTTGGCCAGACAGGTTCAGGATCCCTTTCTCATCAAAAGATTGCTCGTGATTTAATGACACCCGATGAGGTCGGAAATATGAAAAGGCATGAATGCCTGGTTCGAATTGCCAATATGCCTGTCTTTAAAAGCAAAAAATACAATTCCACGAAGCATCCAAACTGGAAGTACCTAGCTAATCAAGAAACCGATGAACGGTGGTGGAACTATCAAATCAATCCTTTGAATCAAAGACAAGAAAACTATCTTGACGGCCTTAGAATTCGTGATTTAACTTTTGAATCTAGTTTAAAATAAAAATAGAAAAGAGGAAATAGATGATTACGCATTTTAAAGGTTTTGTTTATGGAGTAGACGCAAGTGCTATGTTTGCACAAGCTATGTCTTTGTTACAGAAGGGATTGATTGCAGTTGGTGCCTTTCTCGTTGTTGTGGGGATTGTCAACCTTGCAACCAACATTAAAGATGGTGGACCAGGTGTTCGAAATGCCATTCTTGAAATTGTCGGTGGTGTTATGGTCGGGGCTGCTGGAGCCTTTGTAACCCAGATTTCAATTTAGGAGGATAAACAATGACATGAATCTTAGTTTAGTCTCACCCTTTGTTTATCTTGCATCTGAAAAAATATCAGCTGAAAATTTATTTGAAGGATTTAATGTAGATTTACAATCTACGGTAGATCTGATTAAATCTCTATCTAGCTACAATCCAACAGTTTGGACTTATATGTCTAGTATCACCAAAAGTGTCATGCAGCCCCTTGGAGTTGCGATTTTATCAGTTGTCCTCATCTTAGAATTTTCGAAGATGGCAAAGAAAATTGCTAACTCTGGTGGAGCGATGACCTTTGAAGCATTAGCGCCGATGTTGATTAGTTATATTATGGTCGCAGTTGTAATTACCAATACTACCGTTATTGTAGAAGCTATCATCGGGATTGCGAGTCACGCCATTGAACAAGTGGCTTCGATTGTGGCTCACGGTGGGGCAAAGTATGATACCATCTCTGAATTAAAAGGGTCAGGATTTATTGGCCGTATGATTGTGGGATTTTTCGCCCTCCTTATCTGGCTTGTTCGGATAGTAAGTGCAGCCATGGTCAATCTTTTGGTATCCATTCGATTTATTCAACTCTACCTTATGATTCCATTTGCCCCTCTTACGATTCCAACATTTTTAAGCGATGAATGGAAGTCTATTGGTATTGGCTATTTAAAAAATATTATGGTTTATGCGGTACAAGGGGTTCTTATTTTTCTGATTGTTTCTCTTGTTCCTTTATTTGAATCTGCTGGGAAAATAGCTGTTTCAAATGGTGCAGGAGTCCTGCAATCTCTTGCGATTATGTTTGGTAGTTTGATACAAGCTATCTTACTGATTATTGCCCTCGTTGGTTCTCAACGTACGGCTCGCTCAATTTTAGGTATGTAATTAGATAAGGGCTAGGAAGTGATTGCTTCTTAGCCTTTTTAGAAAGGAAAGTCATGAATACACGTGTCTTTAAAGACATCTCAAAATACCAACACAGGGCTTGGTTAGGCTTCACTACAAGGCAAATCATCTTTGTCCTACCAGCCTTTATGGTCACAATTATTGTTTTGGGCTTGAATCTCTTTTTCTGGCAATTTGGAGATTGGTTTGTTTACGGTTTTGTATTTGCTTTTACCATCCCCCTCATGCTTTTTGGAGTCTATAAACCCAATGATTTATATTTTGAACATTATTTGAAATACCGTCTTCATTTTGAACTAACGGTTCCCCTACGCACAATTACAGGAAAGAAAGGACCTGAACATGAAAAGAAAATCAAATACATTAAAGAAACAAAAAACTTCAATGACTAATAAAAAGGAAGAAGTTAAAGGGAAAAAAGAGGAAGTGTTACCCTCTACGGCTAATACTCTTTCCTATCAAGCCCTGTATCAAAATGGTCTGATGCAGGTAAAAGAAGATTATTTTTCACAAAGCTATTTACTTGGTGATGTCAATTACCAGACCGTTGGTTTAGAAGATAAGGGGGCAATCATTGAGAAGTATTCTGATTTGATTAACTCCTTAGACGACCAAACCAACTTCCAATTGACTATCTTTAATAAAAGATTGAATTTAGAAAAGTTTAGACAAAGCGTTCTGTATGAGGAAAAGGAAGATGGGTATGATAGCTATCGTAAAGAATTGAATCGGATGATGAATCAGAATTTAGACAGTGGTGAAAATAACTTTTCAGCTGTGAAACTGATTAGCTTTGGTAGAAAGGATTCTAATCCCAAACAAGCCTATCGTTCTTTGTCTCAAATAGGAGAATATTTCAAGAGTGGTTTTTCAGAAATTGATGCTCGCTTTGAATCCTTGGCTGGAGAAGACCGTGTCAACTTGTTGGCCGATATGCTTAGAGGAGAACACCATCTTCCTTTTTCTTACCGTGATTTAACCAGATCTGGTCAGACAACTCGTCACTTCATAGCACCTAATCTCTTGGATTTTAAAAACAAGAATTACCTACAAATCAATGACCGCTTATTACAGATTGTCTATGTGAGAGACTACGGCATGGAATTAGGCGATCAGTTTATCCGAGACCTCATGCAAGGAGATTTGGAATTGATTGTGAGCCTCCATGCACAAAGTTCGACCAAGGCAGATGCCATGAAGAAACTACGAACAAAGAAGACCTTGATGGAATCCCAAAAGATTGGGGAACAACAAAAACTAGCTCGTACAGGTATCTATTTGGAAAAAGTAGGTCATGTATTAGAAAGTAATATTGATGAGGCTGAGGAACTCTTAAAAACTATGACAGAGACAGGAGATAAGCTATTTCAAACAGTCTTCTTGATTGGAGTTTTTGGTCAAGATGAAGAAGAACTCAAACAAGCCCTAGACACTATCCAACAAGTTGCCGGCTCAAATGACCTAATGATTGATAAACTTCCATATATGCAAGAAGCAGCCTTTAATAGTTTGCTGCCATTTGGTTGTGATTTTTTAGAGGGAGTATCACGGAGTTTATTAACGTCCAATATAGCAGTGAACTCTCCATGGACTTCAGTAGACTTACAAGACCGCAGTGGGAAATATTACGGTATCAATCAAATCTCAAGCAATATTATTACTATTGATCGCAGTCTATTAAATACACCGTCTGGTCTGATTTTAGGAACATCTGGAGCTGGGAAAGGGATGGCAACCAAGCATGAAATTATCACGACCAAAATCAAGGAATCTGGTGAAAATACTGAAATTATCATCGTGGATCCAGAAGCAGAATACAGTATCATTGGACGAGCTTTTGGTGGAGAAATGATTGATATTGCGCCCGATTCCCAAACTTATCTCAATGTCCTTGACTTGTCTGAGGAAAATATGGATGAAGATCCTGTAAAGGTAAAATCAGAATTTCTTTTATCCTTTATCGGCAAGTTATTGGATAGAAAAATGGATGGAAGAGAAAAATCGATTATCGACCGAGTTACCAGACTCACCTATCAGTCATTTAAAGAACCTTCTTTGGAAGAATGGGTCTTTGTCTTGAGTCAACAACCAGAAGAAGAAGCGCAGAATTTGTCACTTGATATGGAACTGTATGTTGAAGGTTCTCTTGATATTTTTTCTCATAAAACAAACATTCAGACAGGCTCCAATTTCTTAATCTATAATGTTAAAAAGTTAGGAGATGAGCTGAAACAAATCGCCCTTATGGTGATTTTTGATCAGATATGGAATCGTGTTGTTCGGAACCAAAAATTAGGGAAGAAGACCTGGATTTATTTTGATGAAATGCAGCTTCTCTTATTAGATAAATATGCCAGTGATTTCTTCTTTAAATTGTGGAGTCGTGTCAGAAAATATGGAGCCAGTCCGACTGGAATAACTCAAAATGTTGAAACCTTATTGTTAGATCCAAATGGTAGACGGATTATTGCAAATAGTGAATTTATGATTCTCCTCAAGCAAGCAAAGAATGACCGAGAAGAACTGGTTCAACTCTTAGGTTTGTCAAAAGAACTTGAAAAATACCTAGTCAATCCAGAAAAAGGAGCAGGACTGATAAAAGCTGGTTCAGTTGTCGTTCCCTTTAAAAATAAGATTCCTCAAGGTACTCAATTGTTTGATATCATGAGTACGGATCCTGATAAAATGGCTTCTAATTAAGGGGAAGGTAAATGAAGGATAAAAGAGAAATCATACGTGCCCGAAAGGCATTTAGAAGAAGTCTAAAAGATGAGAAGAAATTCTTGAAACAAGGAAAGAAGGAGGTGAGGAAACAGAGAAAAGATTCCGCTGTACTGGATGAAAAAGCATGGAAAAAAGAGATAAAAGAAAAGCTAGAGGGGATGAAAGAAGCTTCAAAGGCTAGAGTAAAACAAGCAAATGAAGACTACAATCACATCCTTCAAAATAGTCCTCCATCTCTTTTGAATCGTAAAGAATTAAGAGACAGACGGTTGCCTCATGCTAGGAAACGATTAAAAATAGCCAAGAAGCAATTTAGGGAAGCTAAGGTAGAAGCAAAAGAAGAAAGAAAAGAGAGTCGTAAAGAAAGAAAAACCAATCAAAAATTTCTCTACGGTCAGGAAACGAAAGCAAAATCCAATTTTTTCTTTCAAGGGAAGAGTTTAGAAGAATTAAAATCTAAGAAAGAAGTAAAGGACGCAAAAGAGAATCTAAAATCTACTAAACAAGCCTATAAGTCCAAAAAAGTCAGTAGGAAAGTCAAAACTTTTCTTTATGTCCTTGGACGTGAAGGTGGAGAGTTAGCTTCAGAAAATGAAGATTTAGAAGGCTATCGCACACTTCAAGAGACAATTAGAAAAGGGAAACGCTACAGTCGGCTTTCTTATAATCTTGGAAAAGCTAGTGTCAAAACAGGACAAGCAACAGGTCGTTTTACCAAGAAAAGACTGACCAACACAAAAGAGCGATACCATCATTTTAAGGATGGAAAAGGATGGAAACTAGCGAAAGATAACCCAAGTTCCTTTAAAAATCGGTATCGAAAATTAAAGAAACAAGGTCTTACAAGTGTCCGAAACATCTATCAAAAACTAAAAGCAGCCTTTTCCTTCTTTACATTTGCGGCTGGGAATCCTGCAACCTGGATAGTTGGAGGAATAGTCTTTCTTTTTTTACTTATGATGAGCTTCTTTTTAGGATTTTCATCTGCTAGTTTGATTCAACAAGATGAATTTGAATTAACAAAAGCTTATACCCATCTAACTTGGGAAGATGCAGAACATACTCGCACAAATGACAAAGGAATTACCTATTACACAAAAATTGATGATGTGATGGGCTATATGAACTTTAAATTCCATGACTATGAGTTACACAAACCAGTTCACTTATTTAGTTCAGAAACTTACAAGGATTATCTGTCTACTTTGTGGCATGATTTAAACGATGGGGATGATTTGAAATCCATGCAAGACCTCTATGAAACTCCTAAGTATAAACTATCGAAAGACGATCAAGAGGAAATGAAGGAACTAAAAGAAGAGGGTATGTATGCTTCCATGCAGGAATTGGACAATCCATTTGAAGGGAAAAGTAACGAAGATAGTTTAACCATGACTTATCGTTATGGATACTATGATTTAGACGGAAAACCTACTCTTCAGGAGTACATTCTACTAGAAGCTAAAGCTCACCAAGCAATTGTCGCACCAATGGATGGAGTTGTATCTCTAGATGGCGACAATGTTATTCTCACTAACGGAAAAGGAGAGAATGAGAGTCGCTTAACCTTATATTCCATTCATAATGGCCGTGCGATTGAGGGGACAAGAGTCCTAACGGGTGATGTTGTTGGTGAAACACCAGACGATACAGGTTTGAAAGTTTCCTATCAAAAATATAAGAACAAGAAAGAAAAATTGGTGTATGTCAATCCGCAATTTTATTTTCCAAAAGTCATTCAACTTCAGACCACTATCTTACCTGCCATTGGTCAGTTTGGTGGAGATGAGTTTGAACGAGCGAAACATATTTATGAGTTTTTGAAATCTCAAGGGGCAAGCCCCCAAGCCATTGCGGCCATTTTAGGAAATTGGTCGGTAGAGTCTTCTATCAATCCTAAACGAGCTGAAGGGGATTATTTATCTCCTCCTGTTGGCGCTACCGATTCCTCATGGGATGATGAAACCTGGTTAGCGATAGGAGGGCCAGCCATTTATAGTGGTGCTTATCCTAATATTCTTCATAGAGGTCTAGGTTTAGGTCAATGGACGGATACTGCAGATGGTTCAACACGTCATACAGCCTTATTGAATTATGCACATATCAAAAATAAGAAGTGGTATGATTTAGATCTCCAACTTGATTTTATGCTTCATGGGGATAGTCCTTACTATCAAAGTTGGTTAAAGGATTTCTTTGGAAATACGGGCAGTGCAGCCAATCTAGCCCAACTCTTCCTTACCTATTGGGAGGGAAATTCTGGTGACAAACTACTGGAAAGACAAACCAGAGCAACGGAATGGTATTACCAAATTGAAAAAGGCTTTAGCCAAACAAATGGAGGACAGGCAAAAAGTGACCCGCAATCCCTTGAAGGTGTTCGTGGAGACTTGTATGATCATTCTGTTCCTGGTGGTGGAGATGGTATGGCCTATGCCTATGGACAATGTACATGGGGTGTTGCGGCTCGTATGAACCAGTTAGGCTTAAAATTAAAAGGAAGTAATGGAGAGAAGATTTCAATCATTAATACCATGGGAAATGGTCAGGGCTGGGTTGCGACAGCTTCAAGTCTTGGTGGAGAAACGGGTTCCACACCAAAAGCAGGTGCTATTGTTTCTTTTGTAGGAGGTACACATGGCACACCAGCTATCTACGGTCATGTGGCTTTTGTAGAGAAGGTCTATGATGATGGTTCTTTCCTTGTGTCTGAAACTAACTATGGTGGCAATCCTAACTATACCTTTAGAAAAATCTCGCAAGCAGATAGCGCCATTAGTTTTGCCTATACTACGAAATAGAAGAGTTTACACTTGAAATTTTAGCTATTTTCAGGTAAAATAAATAGTGTAGATGAGTGGTCGGCTCATGGTCAATCTGATAGTAATCTTGGACATAAGGGCCAAGCGGTGGCGGACACCAGAACGAAATCCGATAGCAATCTTGGACGTAAGGGCCAAGCGGTGGCAGACACCAGAATAAACCGACTGACTAGGTGGCTTACAGACTCTGTAAACCACCTTTTTTGTGAGGAAAATATGGCAAATTCTAGAGATTATCGTAATCCAAATTACACCGAAAAAATAAAACTTCAGCGTTTTTTTACTCAGTTACAAATTGCGGCTTCTTTTTTTAAAGAGCACTTCGTTGGCAAAATCATGTATTATGAAACTGAAATAGAAAGTGTTGAACTTCATTTTTCACCTACTAATTTCATGCACCTATGTGGTGTTGATTACCGAAAAGGTGCAGGCAGTTTCTTTGACGATTGTTTAAATAGACATGTCATAATTGATGAGTTGAAGATAAAAAAAGATGGAACCACAATGCAAAAGTTACAAGTTTTAGGATTCATTGAGGAGTTATTGGGAAAGCATGTTCATCTAACTGGTTCAGGACGTTATTTGTATTTGGAGTTTGATTATGCTCTACGTACAAGAAAACAGATACTAGCATTAACATTGAAAGAAACATCAAGGAAAATTGTTCCTCAATCTTTATTAGATTTGAAGAGAAAGACAGTATTTCCAAAAGGTCAAAAAGTAATTTCAATTTACTCAAAACATTTACAAACGTCGGAACTTTTTTATTATTCAAAAGATTAGTTTACATATCTTTTGTGGCATAAAATATATTTTTATCATTTTCAGGAGAACGCAGTTTTGGCTCGTTCTCTTTTTGTTGTGATACTTCTTTCAAGGAATATTTGGTAGGATTGGAGTGAAAAAAGATTAACTAGGAAAGAAGGAAGTATATGGAAGCCATTTATCAACGTGATTCTGATCAAGATGGACTGACTGATGCTCAAGAATTTGCGCTAGGAACCAATCCTCTTAGCGCAGATTCTGATGGTGATGGTCGTTCAGATTTAGTGGAAGTAGAAGAAGGAACCAATCCCTTAGAAAAGGATTTACAAAACATAGATCAAATAAGTATAACTGAACCGTCTTCAGTATTTATGGAAATGAAACAAAAGATTTCAGATATGATGGAGAGTCACTACAAGGAATTTATACAGGCTATGATTAGTATTGAAACAGGGATTGAAAACCAACAAGACCTAGAAGACTTATATACTTACTACATGAGAACAGATGCCGTTTCTCTTTTGTCTAGTGATTTAGAAACCAGTCCTCAAGAGGTGGAAATGGAGATAGAGTTGTAGGGGAATCATGTGATTCTCCTATTTTCGTATAGATGAAAGGAGCGAGTATGGAAGTAATGCAATTATTGGCTATGTTTCGTGGAACAATTCCAAAAGATAGGGAGAAAATGGACCTATTTCTTCGTTATCAAGCGCAACATTTTGATGAGAAATGGCAGGACTTGGTAGAGAGTTTTTTGGCTGAAGAGGGCAAGATAGAAGAGATACCTTATGTGTATTCGTTTCATCAAGATATTATTTCTTTCCTAGAGGCCAGTTCTGAAAATAATGACCAAGATTTAGAAAGTTACACAAGAAATTTTGGACAAGCAGGTCTGAGTAAATTATCTCAATTAAGTAATTTTGAGAAAAACTTGGTGCTAGAAGTCGCAACCTATAACCTTTCCACTCGATTTTACATCCAATCTGAAAAAGAGAAGTTAGAACCATTAAGTGAGCTTGTATGTCATCAGAATCAGGATGTCAATTTAGTCAATGTCTATCGGGTTGCGAATAATCTATCTGACCGCATTAGTAGAGATATAGAGGAGTTTCTTCTAATGGTTGATTCCAAAGAACTAAAAAAAGAGGTTCTTGAGATTCATTTTGAAGAAAAAGAGGGAGATGTTCTAGCCTATTTAGGTTCAGAATTGATGGCTACTTTAGATACCGTTACGGATCTTGTCCATCATGAAGGAAACTACACACAACTCCCACTGACACAAAAACTGAAGATAATTACTCATTTTGATGAAGTAAAAGCTAAAAGCGAAAAGTCTAATCAAGTAGAGGAAGTTTTATCTCCTTCAAGTGATATTGAAAAGGGAACGGAAGAAACTAACTCCTTTTCTAATGTCGATAAAATTGTAGAAGAAGCTTTGAGGGAATATCCAATCGGTTCTCAAGTAAGTTATAAAGGACAAGTATTTCAGTTGGTTTCGATTGAAAATGCACAGTTAAATGACTTAGTTCGCCTAGAGCTATTCAATGATTCCGACCAGTTATTTGAAGAGAATCCTATCTTATACTTGAACAGTTTGGAAGAGATTGAACAAGTATTGTCTCATGTAGAACTTGAAAAAGAAGATTCAGAGATTGAGATTGATTCATCAAGTGAAAGTCAGGAAATAGATTTGTTTTCCTATCTGGAAGAAGAAAATGAAAATGAAAAGGATAAGGAAACAAAACCTTTAATTTCAAGTATAGAAGAGAAGGATGTCCCCGTTCAAGATTTTGATTTTCCAGATGATTTAGAGGACTTTTATCCTAAGACAAATCGAGAAAAAATTGAAACGAATATAGCCGCAATTGAACTTGTTAAAAGATTAGAAAAAGAGAAACGACAAGCGAATCCAGAAGAACAAGAACTACTAGCCAAGTATGTCGGCTGGGGTGGTCTTGCCAATGAATTTTTCGATGAACTCAATCCAAAGTATGAAACAGAACGTTTAACTCTTAGGAGCTTAGTAAGTAAATCAGAATACTCCACTATGAAACAAAGTTCTCTCACAGCCTATTATACAGACCCAATGATTATTCGCCAGATTTGGCAAAAGTTACTGGATGATGGTTTTGAGGGAGGAAGGATATTAGATCCTTCTATGGGGACTGGGAACTTCTTTGCGGCGATGCCTAGAAGTATACGAGATAAATCAGAACTCTATGGGGTTGAATTAGACAGTGTGACTGGCGCAATCGCAAAACAACTCCATCCAAATGTCCATATTGAAGTTCGAGGATTTGAAGAAGTTCCCTATCAAAATAATAGTTTTGATTTAGTCTTAACGAATGTTCCTTTTGGAAATTTTCGCATTGCCGATAAAAACTATGATAAACCTTATATGATTCATGATTACTTTGTCAAACACTCACTTGATTTAGTAAGAGACGGAGGACAAGTATCGATTATCTCATCTATCGGGACAATGGATAAGCGAACAGATAATGTCTTACAAGAGATTAAAACCAACACTCATTTTTTAGGGGGAGTTCGTTTGCCGGATACGGCTTTTAAAAAGATTGCAGGTACTCGAGTGACTACAGATCTCCTCTTCTTTCAAAAGGATCAAACAAAGAATCTTAATGAAGAGGAGCTTGTCTTTAGTGGCTCTATTCCCTTTGAGGAGGATAAACGTGCCTGGATCAATCCTTATTTTGATGGGAAATACAATACACAAGTTTTGGGTGAATATGAGGTACGTAATTTTAAAGGAGGAACCCTCAATGTTCAGGGGGTATCAGAAAGATTAGCTACTGACATTATGGAAGCATTAGAGAATGTGGAAGCACCTAAACAAATTGACAATTCTTTGAAAGCACCTGTTTTTATCCAAGAAGAAGTGGATAATTCTATTCCAAGTCGTATACGTGAGAACTTAGCGCTCTATTCTTTTGGATATGAGGGAAATCAAATTTATTACCGAGATACGCATGGCGTTCGGAAAAGTTCAAAAGTAGACGAAATTAGTTATTATGTAGATGAGAAGGGAGATTTTAAAGCTTGGGACAGTTCTTTGTCTGAACATAAAATAGACCGATTCGTGCAACTTCATTTGACAGATGAGAAAGCACTAGATGTTTACAACTCAGAAGAAGCGAGTAAAAGAGGGAAATATAAGGGACTGTTCAAAAAAACTGTCTTTTATGAAAGTCCCTTATCGGATAAGGATATTAGTCGCATTAAGGGCATGGTTGATTTGAGAGAGACTTATCAATCCTTAATTGAAATTCAACGTCATCAAGATTATAGTCGGACAGATTTTCAGGCGTTGCTTAGTAAATTGAATCGTGACTATGACCGTTTTGTAAGTCAATTTGGATACTTGAATGCCTCAGTCAATCGGAACTTATTTGATAGTGACGATAAGTATTCTTTACTAGCAAGTTTAGAAGATGAATACATTGATTCTAAAGATCAGAAAGTAAAATATAAAAAATCTTTAGCCTTTGAGAAAGCATTGGTTAGGCCAGAGAGAGTGATTGCAAGAGTTTCAACGGCTCTAGATGCCTTAAACTCTAGTTTATCGGATGGTAGAGGGGTTGATTTAGACTATATGGTTTCAATTTATCCCGAACATAGCCAAGCTGCTATTTTAGATGAGTTAGGAGACCAGATTTTAATGGATCCAGAAAGTTATTTAAGAGGAGAAAGAAAATATCTTTCTAAGAACCAGTTTTTATCAGGAGACATTCTCAACAAGATAGAAGTAGTTCAACTATTAGTGGAGGAAAACAACCAAGAATATGATTGGAACCATGCTTTAGATTTGTTAGAATCTGTTCGCCCTCCACGGATTCATCTGGCAGATATTGAGTTTAAAATAGGGTCACGTTGGATTCCTCAATCCGTTTATGGTAAATTTGCCTTTGAATGTTTTACCAATCGTGAATTTGAATTGTCTTCGCCTGATGTTGAACAAGTCATTGAAGTGAATCCTGTCGATGGGCAGGTTCATTTAAGGACATCATTTGCTTATCGATATCCAAGTGCCAAAGATAGTAGTCTTGGAGTTAGTGGGTCACGTTATGATACAGGAAGAAAGATTTTTGAGAATTTACTTAATTCGAACCAACCGACGATTACTATGACTGTTACGGAAGGAGAAAAGAAAAAGACCATCACAGATTTGGAAAAAACCTCTGTTCTAAGAGCAAAAGAGCAGCATTTACAAGAGCTCTTTCAAGAATTTGTCTCACGGTATCCAGAAGTCCAACAAGTCATTGAGGAAAGCTATAATCGTCTTTATAATCGAACGGTTAGTCGAGAGTATGACGGTAGCCATCTAGTCATTGATGGCTTGGCACAAAACATCAGTCTTCGTCCTCACCAAGAGAATGCCATTCAAAGAATCGTAGAAGAAAAAAGAGCTTTATTAGCTCATGAGGTAGGTTCAGGAAAGACCCTGACCATGCTTGGTGCTGGGTTTAAATTAAAGGAGTTAGGGATGGTTCATAAGCCCTTGTATGTAGTGCCCTCTAGTTTGTCTGCTCAATTTGGTCAAGAAATCATGAAATTTTTCCCCACAAAAAAGGTCTTTGTGACCACTAAGAAAGATTTTGTGAAGGCGAGAAGAAAACAATTTGTGTCACGTATTATTACAGGAGATTACGATGCCATTGTCATTGGGGATTCTCAATTTGAAAAAATCCCTGTCAGTAAGGAAAGACAGATGAATTATATCGAGGATAAACTCAATGAACTACGAGAGATTAAAACACATTCTGAAAATAAGTATACCGTTAAAGAAGCAGAGCAATCAATAAGTGGTCTAGAGAAACAATTGGAAGAACTCCAACGTTTCAATCGTGATAGTTTTATTGATTTTGAGAACTTAGGAATTGATTTTCTCTTTGTGGATGAAGCACATCACTTTAAAAATATTCGTCCAATTACTGGACTTGGAAATGTAGCAGGGATTACCAATACAACCTCTAAGAAGAACGTGGATATGGAAATGAAGGTTCGACAGATTCAGGAAGAACATGATTTTAAAAATATTGTCTTTGCGACAGGAACACCTGTTTCCAATTCTATTAGTGAGTTGTATACTATGATGAACTACATTCAACCGGATATCTTAAAACGCTATCAAGTTGATTATTTTGACTCTTGGGTAGGTGCTTTTGGAGAAATTCAAAACTCTATGGAATTAGCTCCTACAGGAGATAAGTACCAACCTAAGAAACGATTTAAAAAGTTTGTCAATCTACCTGAGTTGATGAAAATCTATAAAGAAACAGCCGACATTCAAACACAAGATATGTTGGATTTACCTGTTCCAGAAGCTCATATTATCCCTATTGAGAGTGAGTTAACTGAAAACCAGAAACTCTATTTAGAAGCATTAGTTATGAGGTCAGATGCTGTCAAATGTGGAACAGTTGATCCAAGCCAGGATAACATGTTAAAAATTACGGGTGAGGCACGAAAATTAGCTATTGATATGCGTTTATTGGACTCTAGTTATAGTCTAGCAGACAATCATAAACTGCTTCAGGTAGTGGATAATGTTGAGAGAATTTATCGTGAAGGAATGGGAAATAAGGCTACTCAGATGATTTTTTCAGATATTGGCACACCTAAGAAAAAGGACAATGGCTTTGATGTTTATTCTGAGATTAAGGCATTATTAGTTGATAGAGGAATCCCTAGTAAAGAAATTGCCTTTGTACATGATGCCAATAGTGATGAAAAGAAGAATAGTTTGTCTCGAAAGGTCAATGCAGGAGAGGTGCGGATTCTCCTTGCTTCAACTGAAAAAGGAGGAACAGGTTTAAATGTTCAGAGCAAGATGAAAGCAGTTCATCACCTGGATGTACCGTGGAGACCAAGTGACATTCAGCAACGCAATGGACGTATTATCCGACAGGGAAATGAAAACAAGGAAGTGGATATTTACCACTACATTACAAAAGGTTCATTTGATAATTATCTATGGGCAACTCAGGAGAACAAACTCCGTTATATTAAGCAGATTATGACTTCTAAGGAGCCGATTCGTGCTGCAGAAGACATTGATGAACAGACTATGACAGCTTCTGATTTTAAGGCACTAGCAACAGGTAATCCTTATCTCAAACATAAGATGGAATTGGAGAATGATCTAACCCTATTAGAAAACCAAAGACGCGCCTTTCAACGCAGCAAGGATCACTATCGTCATACAATCTCTTACTGTGAAGAAAATATGCCCATTCTTGAAAAACGATTAAGTAAGTATGAAGGCGACATTCAACAGTCTGAAATGTCGAAAGATCAGGCATTTTCTATGACAGTAGGTAAGCAGGCTTTTGAGCAACGAGCTGAAGCAGGGGAATCCCTACACCGTCTTATTCGTCATAATCAAGCTGACAGCAAAGAATTTCGTACCCTAGCCAGTTATCGAGGATTTGACATTAAAATGCTTAGTCTTCCAATAAATCAACCTCTTCCTGAAACCTTCTCTGTTAAGATTGTAGGAGAAAATCAGTATTCTGTCAGTTTAGATTTGTATTCTCCTTTGGGGACAATTCAAAGGCTTCAGCATACGATTGATCACATTAAAGATGACCAAGTGAAAACTCAGAACTTATTGGATGAATTAAAGGATAAATGGACTACTGCTAGAGTAGAAATTGAGAAAAATTTTCCAAAGGAAGAGGATTATCAAACTAAAAAGGCCGAATACGATGTACTTGCGCCATTGATTGAAACAGAAACGGATTTAGATATTATTGATCAGGCCTTAAGACAATTCCATGAAAAAGGAAAAGAAAAGCAAGAACAACTTTCTTTTGAATTAGATTAAAAAATAGATACAAATAGCGGACAAGAAAAGAAAAGCGCGGTAGAATAAAGATAGAAAAAAGCGAGGTAACGATTATGATGGAAGATACCTATTATCAATTAGAAGAGGCTTTGGTACAGGGATTTCAAACGCCTGAAGAATACCAAGCCTACAAGGAGCTAAAGGAACATTATGAGGAAGTGACAGGCGATTACAGCTTTTCTATACGAGAACTTACTAGTCAATTGGAAATCTCTCTTCAGAATCATCGAGGTGTGGACTTTGAAGAACATGAAAAAGAGGAGTATTTGGACTTAGTTCAAAAATTAGAAGAGTTTGATTCCTCTCTTGCCACCCATTACCGTCAGTTGATTGATTAGGAAGGAGAAAGTCATGAATGATTTACTCCTTATCCCAGTAATTTTTTTAGCAGTAGGAGGAATTCTCATTCTTTTATGGAGACTCTTTCTTATTGCCAGTGGACTTTTCCTTATTGGTTTTATCAGTTTTCTTATTTTCGTGGAGGTCTATGGAATTTATTTGTTCTTTACTGAACCGACTTTATACTTTGATGATATCAGACAACATGGTTTAACTAGTTTTACGGCTGTGTACCTTTTCATCAATCTGATGTTGGTTCTAGGATTCAGTTGGCGTTTCATAAACTCCAAAACTAAGGAAAGTATGTAAACTTGTTAGATGGTTAAAAAACTTTATCTGAATCTAAATTAGGATAAGGTTTTTTATTAGCCTTGATTCTTTCATATACTTCATAGCTAAATTGGAGCAGTAATTTATGAAAATCATTATCCTCACTGTTATTACTTGTATTTATGGCTTGTTTATGTCGTTCAATATGAGAAAGAGCTCTTCTCAAATTTTCTTCTTTTAAATTTTTCATAGTTACATTATAAGCTGAAGACAGATAGTTTTGATATTTTTCTCTGAACTGTACGATTTTGCGCCTGAAATGTAGGAATCACCTTTTATTATGGTGTGATAAAACTTACAAGTCCTTTTTGTTATTCTTGACCTAGTTTTTATAGAAAGAAGGTCTAAGATGTTAAATAAAGTCAAAACTAAAGCCTTAATTAGTGTCGGAGCAGTGGCTGCAACTAGCTTTATTCTCATGATGGGATATACTGTGGGTCAACATTCTACTGCTAAACAAAGTCGCAAAGAAATCGAATTGGCTGCAGCTAAACTTGTAGAGGACAAACAAGCAGAAGATAAAGCCAGCATTTTGTCATCGGATACTGTAAAAGAATTTTTGACTCAGTACTATACGAAAGACAAGCTCGGAGAAAATAATACACGTATTCAACCTTATATGACTGAATCGGCTTATTCTCAAGAATTGTCAAGTCAAAATGATGCCATGAACCAAGTGTATAAGGATTATATTTTGGATTATCATTTTGAAAAAGCAGATATCTTTGTCAATCAGACTACGAATCAAGCCATTGCCATGGTCTCTTATAATGTAACCTATGTATCTGATTTAAAGAATGCCAACCAATCAAAGACTAATCAGACAGAAACCAGAACGGTTAAGTTGTCCTACTCTAAACTTCCTGGTAAGTTATTGGTCAACCAAGTACAGGTTTGGAAATCGGGGTTAGATGATTTGGATAAGGCCACTCCCAAAGCTTTGGAAGAATCCTCATCTGTTCCATCACTGCCAAATACTACGACAAAATGATGATGTTTTATGAATATAGAGGAATGTAAGCAAATTTCAATTCTTGATGTAACCAATCGTTTAGGTATCTCCTTTAAACAAGTTTCGAGCAGTGTCTATGAACATCCTGAACACGATTCATTTCGGATTTTTTCAACTACTAATACTTTTAAATGGTTTTCAAGAGATATTCAAGGTGATGTCATTGATTTTGTTCGACTTGTTAAGGGAATTCCCTTTAAAGATGCTTTAGCTTTTCTTTCTGAAGAACCTTTTCAAAAAGAAGCTGTTCAAGAAAATAGAGATAGACCATTTTATTATCCTTTAAAGAGAATAGAAGATTCTAACTGTAGTCTGGCCAGATATTATTTAATAGAATGTAGAGGAATCTCAGAAGAAATCGTACAAAAGATGATTCAACAAGGTTTGCTAGCACAAGCCAGTTGGAAAACAAATGAAACTGTTGAACCTGTTATTGTTTTTAAAAGTTTTGATCATCGTCACAAACTGCAGGCAGCAAGCCTACAAGGGATTTATAAGAATCCCGCTCTTTCTAGAGAGAGGTTAAAAACGATTCTAAAAGGAAGCCATGGACATATTGGAATATCCTTTGACATTGGTAAACCAAATAGACTGGTCTTTTGTGAATCGTTCATCGACTTGATGAGCTATTACGAACTGCATCAACAAAATCTATCTGATGTTCGTTTGGTATCTATGGAAGGATTAAAAAGGTCTGTTGTTGCTTATCAAACTTTACGACTGATAGCTGAAGAAAATCAGAAGTTGGAATTTTTAGATACAGTAATACCTTCAAAGTTATTGCCTTTGATCAATACCATTCGTGATACCACCAGCTATTTTGATAATCATCCTGATTTATTGACACTTGCGGTAGATTGTGATGATGCAGGTAAAGATTTTTCTGATAAGTTATCTCAATCAGGATTTCCTGTTTTACTGGATTTGCCTGATAATGAATCTGGGAAAGAAAAAATAGACTGGAATGATGTCCTTAGAGAAAAGAAATCAGATTTACAATTTATGCTTGAGACTGTAAAAGAGACATTTGGAAATCCACCAGTAAGACAAACCTCTCAATTTTTAGAATTGTGATAACAAAATCAAGATGTTTTAGATAATATTAGAATGAAGGAGGATCGTATATGACCATTATTGAACGCTTAGAAGAAAAGGTCACTAGGCAAGAAAGCAAGGTAGCAAGAGAGACAGAAAAACTCGCTGCTTACAAAGAACAACTGGAGACAGCGATGTTTGCGACGTTCAAAAGGCGTCAAAGCATTAGTCACATGAGTTTTGAAGAAGCTCTTGACCATGCATTTGGCAAAGAAAGACAATTCGATGATTCTGAATTTAGAAAGGATGAAATGAGTGAATGACAAAAGATTGGAATTTTAATCAACCATTAGAAAGTAAATCAGAAAATCAAGAAGATCCAGATAAAATTGCGGCCTTATTTGGAAATCATCAAGGGGGTAATGATGTAAATTATGAAGCAGCTTTTCAAAAGCGTAAACAAGCACCTGTGACGGAATCAAATTCTAGTTCTAAACCCAAAGTTACAGAGGTTAGAACAGGAAAAGAGACAGATATCACTACAAGTTATCAGCAACATCTTAAAAGACTTATTGCAGATAACAATAGCGATATTCAAAGTAGTCAAAAGAAAATTGAAGATTTACATACGTTGATTGACACAAAGAATAAAGAAAATAAGAAATTGCAGTCCATTTATGATGCGATTTCGGAATTACACTAAGCAGTCCTGATAGGCTGCTTTTTTTGAGAGGTTATAGATGTTTACAACATTTTTTAAGAAAAACCAAGACAATGGTGATATATTTAAGAAACTAATTCATCGACTATCTGATATGTCTGCCCAAGATCTTGAAAAAATAGATCGATTGCTAGATATCATTTTCACTCCAGATCAAGAATCAGAACAACTAAAAACAGAATCAACTTACAGAGAAGAAACTTTGGACGACACATTAAAGGAAGCTAAGAATCAACTTCATAAGGAACAATTGGAGAAGAATTTAGAGAGATTTAGGAAAAATAGTCAATAACGCACCAAAATTGGTGCGTTATGCTTTTTTATGCTATAATTGAATTATAAAAATAAAGGAGAGAGCCATGATTGGAAAGAACATAAAATCCTTACGTAAAACACATGACTTAACACAACCCGAATTTGCACGAATTATAGGAATTTCTCGAAATAGCTTGAGTCGTTATGAAAATGGAACTAGTTCAGTCTCTACGGAACTAATAGACATCATCTGCCAGAAGTTTAATGTATCTTATGTCGATATTGTAGGAGAAGATAAAATGCTCAATCCTGTTGAAGATTATGAATTGACTTTAAAAATTGAAATTGTGAAAGAAAGAGGTGCTCATCTATTATCTCGACTCTATCGTTATCAAGATAGTCAGGGAATTAGCATTGATGATGAATCTAATCCTTGGATTTTAATGAGTGACGATCTATCTGACTTGATTCATACGAATATCTATTTAGTAGAAACTTTTGATGAAATAGAGAGATATAGTGGCTATTTGGATGGAATTGAACGTATGTTAGAGATATCTGAAAAACGGATGGCAGCCTAATGGAAATCCAAGATTATACCGATAGTGAATTCAAACATGCTTTAGAGCGAAACCTTCGCTCACTGAAAAGAGGAAAAAAGTCCAGTAAGCAACCTATAGCGATTTTGCTTGGAGGGCAAAGTGGTGCCGGTAAGACTACAATTCATCGTATTAAACAGAAAGAATTTCAAGGAAATATTGTTATCATAGATGGTGATAGTTTTCGTTCTCAGCATCCACACTATTTAGAACTGCAGCGAGAATATGGCAAAGATAGCGTTGAATACACCAAAGATTTTGCGGGAAAAATGGTAGAGTCTTTAGTAAGAGAATTGAGTCATTTGGGATACAATCTTTTGATAGAGGGAACTCTACGAACAGTTGATGTTCCAAAGAAAACGGCACAACTCTTGAAAAATAAGGTATATGAAGTACAATTAGCCTTGATTGCGACAAAGCCTAAGCTGTCCTATCTGAGCACTCTTATCCGATACGAAGAACTGTACGCTATCAATCCAAATCAAGCACGCGCAACTCCAAAAGAACATCATGATTTCATTGTATATCATCTAGTTGATAATACACGACAATTGGAAGAATTGGCTATCTTTGAAAGAATTCAAATTTATCAACGAGATAGAAGTTGTGTATATGATTCAGGAGAAGATAAAATTTCAGCAGCAAAAGTGCTACAAGAATACCTCTTCGGAAAATGGAGCAAGGTAGAGGAAGAGATGTTGAAGGTGGGAGAAGAAAGATTGGAAGATTTAACTAATCGAAATGATTGTTAGAACACAAATTTTAAAGTAAAGTCTACTGATAACTTTTGTTCATTTTTAAGGTGGTCGAAAAGTCTTTAGAATCAAAAAAGAAAAGGCGCTAGGACTGAGGAAACAGTTTTAACGCCAATCTTAAAAAAGTATAGCACAGGAAGTGATTTTTTGTGCTTTTTTACTGTCTTTTTTCAAATAAATAAAGCTGTTCAAGCCAATTTCTTCATAGGAGTTTAATTTTATTAGCTAAAAGTTATTTAATTTCAGTCATTATATTGATTTTTATCTACACTTAATAACAAACAATTAATAGTGAGTTGAGTAACTAATCTTTTATTTATTTCTTAAGTGATGAATAGATATAATCGCTCGGCCATTTCTTTTATTAATAGGAAAAATAAAGTGTACTTAGTAGTTATAGCATAATTTTTAAGTAGTATGAGTTTATAATAGCTTCCATTTTTGACTTTGAACAGATAATCCGTTAATTGAAGTATTTCATTATCTGTAAGTTGTATGCTGCTATCTAGTGTATCCATTTATTCTATGCATCCACTCTTAAATAAAATTTTCAAAAGTCTCAAATTTTTAAAGTTTAGTTCTTTTAATGATGAATGTTCAGTAAATATAGTACTCACTTTTATTATTTATCAATAAGTGAGGAAAGATGATCCTCGTACTGTTTTTTTATTGAACTCTCGTTTAGAATATCAAAAATCTGTAATGCATCTCTCATTTTGGATATTCCAGATTGAGCTCCTTGTGCAAATTCGAGGTATCCTTGAGCATATAAGAATACAGTTTGTTCATAATAATTGAGTTCGTTATCTAGTAATCTAGATATTTCTTTGATTAAAAATCTACAATTGTTGTATTTCTTAACATCTATACTTGCAATTAAACAGTTAATAGCAAGTTGGGTTACTAATTTTTTATTTGTTTTATTTAAAGAGGAGTATATATAATTTTTCAACATTTCTTTAGTTAGTAAAAAATAAGAAGAATACTCTATGGTTCGGACACAGTTTCCTAGTAATATTATTTCGTAATAACCCCAATTTTCTATTTTGAAAAGATAATCTGTTAATTTTAATAATTCCTCGTCAGTAGGTTTATGAGAGCTATCAAGAGTATATATAATTGATTTTAACATTGTCCTATCAAAGTCTGTTAAATCGCTATTACAATATAGTGTATTCTTGAGTGATATAACACGATGTAGGGTATAATCTTCACGAATATGTTTTATAAGATTCATAAAGTTTTCACATTTTCCAAAATCGTTATTATGGATTATCAAAAATTCTTCTAATGATATATTAAGTTTATCAAGAATATTTATTAACCTAGCACAAGATATCTCAGATTCCCCTCTCTCAAATCTAGAAATTTGTGATTTTGATAAATGTTCATCAGCGACAGAACTAATGCTAATTTGTTTTCCTTTACGAATTTTTCGAAGGGTTTTTCCTAAATTGAATTTCATATATTCCCACTTTCACAACAAAAACGATAATTTCTTTTCTTTATTGTACAATATAGAAAAGAAAAAAGGAGAAATAAGATGCTGAAGATTTCAAAATTTACTAAGTATTTACTAATACCGCTTTTATTTTTGGATATCATAATTATTGTAGGTGGATAGAGTGCTTAGGTGTACACTTAAGTCTTTGGGATTCCCCAAAGACTTACTACTACTAAAAATATAAAATGCACAATTAATTTTTAAGATATCTTAATGAAGTAACACGATGTAGGAGGGGGTGATACCAATGTATTATAGATAAGACGTTGCATGTTAACTATTAATTTAAAGAGTATTTAGTAAAATATTATGATTTTTCTAAACTAAATGAATATTTGAAAAAGGATAGTTGTGAGAACAGAAATAAAAAGTAATAAACTTAGTAAGTCATTTTTAAAGTTTCTAACAGCCCAAGTATTTATTATTCTTGCTGGAATATTGTTAGATATGGTTTTAATTCTCTTTGTATATCAAATGAGTCAATCGCTATTTGATACAAGTATGATTCTAGTTGTTGGATCTATTTCACGAATATTAGGAAGTATTCTACTTTCAAATATTTTTGACAAGATTTCAGCAAAGTGGATTATGCTAGGAGCATTGATAGCCAAAGTTTTTATTATTATACTACTCATATGTACTTATAGATATATATATATTGTGTTAATATCAAAATTTTTATTGAGTTTATTAGATAGTGCTATTTCTCCTGCGCAAGGTGTATTGCTTGCAGATATAATTAAAGAGGATAGAATTCGTTTAAATGGTATTTTCTATACTGTCATTCAAGTATTTCAAACTGCTACTTGGACATTTGGAATACCTTTTGTTCTATTCCTTAATCCTTTTGCGGCATTTTGTGTGATTATTTTGATGATTACTATATCCTTGTGGCTCTTGAAGAAAATAGATACAAAAGATAGAGTGCAAACGAATTTACTCCCTTATTTTGAGAGATTGAAGCAGGGATGGTATGATTTGTTCCATATTACTGAATTGTGGAATATAACCATTATGGACACATGTGAATCAATTGCTAATGTGATTTGGACGCAAACTTTTCTATTATTTTTCACGACGAGTTTTTTGAACTTATCAGAGGAATGGTGGGGATTTCAAGGAGCTGCTTACTTTGTAGGTTCGATTGTAGGAGGAATTATAAGCATTAGATACTCTAAGTATATTTCTCAGTTTGGGGGAAAAGTTATCTTTTTTTCATCACTTGTGGTTGCTATTTTTACAGGTATATACGCTTTTAATAAAGTAGCTTTCTTGGCTCTTGTTATTAACTTTTTCATTGGAATTCCGTATCAAATTAGAGATTTGGTGCAACAATCATTAATACAAGAGAAGTCCCCTACTTATTCGATAGGACGTGTTTTTTCTCTAAGGCAATTAATATTAACGATTACTTCATCTGGCTCTTTGGCAATATTTAGCTATTTAAGTAGTCGGATTGGTATACAGGCTGTTTACCTGATTGCAACTATTATATACGCTATCGTAACTATTTGGATATTATTAAATAGAAAAATCATTAAATTTAAAATTGAGGAGCAATGAATATGAACGAATCAGAAAAAATTATTTTTGAAGAACTTGAAGAAGTTGTTATGTCCTATGTAGCAAATTGTCATCACGCTGCTGCATATTACGAAGCTGATTAGTCTAGAGGAGCAGTACTCATGTAAACTTGAGTGCTGCTTTTTGGAGTGGAAAGGAGGACTAAAGTGTATTTAAAAAGTACTGTCCATGTTTTACCTTATGATGGAAGAACGTTGATATGGGATAGAAAAACAGATAAAAAGGTTATTATTCATTTGAATTTTGAAGATTTTTATAATCAATTATGTAAAGGTATATCAGATAATTTATTTGATATATTAAAAAATAGTCAATTTATTGATCTTTCTAATTCATTTGTAACTAAAAATTTTAGCACCCCGACGTACATTTGTAAATGCAAATATTTTGATATATACTCATTAAATACATTATTAGAGAATGAAGGAAAGATTAGAATACTAAATACACTTGATAATTATATATTAATTAGTCCAGTTTTGTATTCTAAGGATGAAATAGATAATTACGTGATAAGAGTATTATCATCTTCCAAATTTTATAAATATTATATAGAAATGATGCAAAATCAACGAAAATATCCTCAGTTAATGTCGGAAACTATATTTGAATCTAGTGAATATAGAAAATTATTTATTGATTTTATTGAATTGGCTGAATCAAGAGAGACTATGGCCGGAAAGATTGATATTCGAACTGATGAGATGAGTTTTGTACAGTATACACCTCTTCCAGTTGTAAAAGAAAAAATAAAAGAGGAGTGGAAATGGCTATTTTTGATGTAGTAGATGAGGTTTTTGGTTTAGTGAAACATGTATATAAAGTGGAGAATAGGCATGGGGAACCGTCTTCCATGTTTGCGTATACATGTTTACTTAATGATGTATCAAGGTTGTTGAATTGGCCGATGGATAAAATTAGTACAGGTTATAGCTTCGATGAGGATAAGGCTATTAAGTCTGCTATAGGAGAAGGGGTTGAAAGATATTGTGGAAATTATGTTCCCGACGATTTATTGAAGGCGAGTGTAGTTGAAATGTTAGAAAGAGGTTATAATTTTTTAAATCCAAAGGAATTTTTACAATTTACCAAAGAGCAATTGGAGAAAATAAATACTTATTTCGGGGTAGATGAATCAGTTTTAGTAGAGTGGGTTCCAATGATAAACCTAGTAAAAGATGAGAACTGTTATCTACCTGCAGATGTAGTATATGTTGATTATCGTAGTTATCAAAAAAATAAAAAAGTTAAAGGGAATAGATTACCCATACTATTTTCAGGATTGTCTGCAGGTTCAACTGTTAATTATGCCATAATAAATAGTTTGTTAGAAATTATTGAAAGAGATGCGACGATGCTTTGGTGGATAGGAAGAAAGCCAGCAAAAGAGTTAATAATAGATTCCAAAGACAGATTGAGCGAGGTAATAAATGAATCGGAAACAAAAGGAATTGCTCTTAAGTTTTTACTATTATCTACTGAATTTTCAGTGTATACAGTAGCCTGTGTGTTGAACGATTATGAGAATAAATTTGTCACAGTTGGTTTTTCTTGTCATTTTAATATTAAACAGGCCAGTGAAAAGGCCTTGATGGAAGCATATCAATTACGTATGTTTAGTTTTAATTTATCCGATCCAAAAGGATTTATCTGGAAAGAAAACTACCAAGATATGTTTGGTGTCAAAGATTTTCAAAGAGATAGAAATTATACTAAAGTGTATAATAAAGACTATTCTGATATGATAAGTTTACTCCAAAATACACAATTCTTTTTGGATACGGTTGCTTATGGTGAGGTTATGAGTTTTTTTAATACAACATCTTACCAAAATATTAGTGAGTACTTAGATATAAATAGTTCTTTAACAGAAAGCGAACAACAAAAATTCTTGATTAAAGAATTTAGAGATAAAAAAATTGATGTCTTTATGGCAAATATTACAACGTCTGATATAGAAGTAGCAGGCATGAGCGTCGTTCGATGTATAGCTCCTAAAATGTTAGCTAATATGCCTACAGCTTTTCCTCTGTTAGGAAATAAGAGATTACAACAAACTTTAGGTAATAAGTTACCAAATTTATTTCCATTACCTCATAGCTAAAATGGATAAGGAGGCATTATATTTTGGATAATAGTATTACTTTTAAAGATTGGAAATACGCATTACATGACGCTAGATATGGATTCGTACAACAATTTGCACAATATCATCCACAAAATGTACTTATTTTAGCTTGTGGAGTAGGATTAGAAGCATTTATATTATCTAGTACTGTCGATTCGCCTTGCAAAATAGTTGGAATTGATATTGATAAAAAGTCAATAGCGTATGCAAAAGAAAAGTTAAATCAATTACAATATTCAAATATTACTTTCAAAGTAGAGGATATTAATCGTTTTTTTTCAACTAATACAGAGAAATTTGATGCGGTAATGATAATGTTTGCTATTCATTTTTTTGAGAGAAAAAAAATATTGGAAAATGTTTCACAAATACTGGAACCAGATGGAATTTTTGGAGTTTGTGAATGGGAACCAAATGATAGTCTATTAAATATAAAACATATAAATGAGATTATTAATAGATACGCAAGTGAGGGTAAGGTACTGGAAAAAGCCAAACAGTTCTTCAACATGAAAAATAAATATTTATATGAAAAAGATATTCAGAATAGTATTGTAGAATGTACATTGCAACGTGTTTCTCATAAATCAAAGAAATATTCTATACGCTATTCTAATTTACAATCTTATTGGAATTTTCAGAAAAATAATGAATTATTTAAACGATTAAAACAAGATATGTTACCTAACAACTATTTACAAATGATAGAAGAAATAGAGAGTTATGTAGCTTTAGCTGATGAATCAGAAGTAGTATTTATTGCAAAAGTCGGAAATTCGTTTTATAAAAATCAAATACTATAATTTATCAGAGTGAACATTGAATGGAGATTGTATAAAAATGGAATATGGAATTATGTTACCTACTTTGGATAGGAATTTTAATATAGATGATGAGCTGGATCGCCTCAATCAGCTAAAGAATATCAATGAGTTAAGGATTTGGTTTAGAGATTTACCGGCAACTCAGAAAATAGATAGCGATGAAGGCATAGCCATGGACCCCCTGTTAGCTATTCAGTATGTATTATCTAAATATGGATTTTTAAAATTAGGTATTGGAGTTCTAAATACTTCTTTTAGAAACATTATGTTAACTATTAGAGAATTAATAACTTTGGGCAACTTAGTTAATACAGAAAATTTAATTATAGGAGTTGGTAGTGGAGAGAAAGAGTTATTGTTTAAAGATTCAAATATTTCATGGAGTGAAAAGAGTTTAAACTTTGAATTTTGGTTGACTGAATATAATCATCATTTCAATAATTTGGAACAGAATGGACGTATCAATCTAAAGAATCATTACTATTCTATGGGCGCTTTAAAACAGATTCCTAGATTAGCTGTAGCTACAAAAAATATTGACATGGTTAATAAATTTGACAAATTGATTGATAGTAATATTATTTGGTTAAGTAATTTAGAGGATATTTCTAAGCTGAAACAAAAAATAAAGAACAAGAAACTAATTATGTTTTTACCTATTAGTATTAATAATGCAGTGAAGAAAATAGAAATTATTCAGTTTGAAGATAGAGATATCTTAGTTATGACAGAGGAAATTCTGAAATTGTATCTAAGAGAATTGGAAAAATTTGGAGTAAATGAGGTAATTTTTTCTATTATTCCTGGATCAAATTTAAACTTTTTGGATAATTTATATAAGTTTTAAAAATGTTATGACTAGAAAAGTAAATTTATCTAAGTATTGCTATCGGACATTTCAAATCAAGTATATATCTTGTAGAAAGTGATTCTTCATGGATAAAGTAGTTGAGAAAGTAGAGTGAGGGGGATTGCCACAGGGAACATACTAATACCAATTATTTTCAAAAAGCGTTTTAAAATCCACTGTCAGCAGACAATGGATTTTAAAACGCTTTTTTCGAGTCCTTGAATAACTTCTTGAAGTTTATCAATGACGGCTTCCAATGTTTGGAAATCTTTATTTTTAAAACCTCGTTTTCGAATTTCTTTCCAGACTTGTTCAATAGGGTTCATTTCTGGTGTATAAGGTGGGATAAAAGCCAACTCAATATTACTTGGAATCTCTAAGGTACTTGATTTATACCATATAGCATTATCCATTACAAGTAAAATATAGTCATCTGGATAAGCTTGTGATACTTGCCGTAAAAATTCATTCGTCCACTCAGTATTACATCCTCCAGCAATAAGGAAGAAGGAATCTCCTGTATGAGCATTTATCGCTCCATAACAATAGCTATATTCTCGCATATAATGACTATGAATGCTAGGTCGGACTCCTTTAGGAGCCCAACAAGAACTCATCTTACTGATTCTCACGAAACCAGCTTCATCTTGATACATCAAACGTACTTTGTTATAAGATCCCTCCTCTTTAAAGCGCTTACTTAAGGTATCGAATGTAGATTTTATTTTTAGACGTCTCAATTGTCTGAGCGTCTGCCTTCTTGGGATGTTCAGGTCGAGGAGTGACTGTTCGCTAACCATGGCGTTTCAGAAGATAATAGAAACCATCACGTGTGGAAATACGACCAATCTCTTTTTGATAGGCTTCAAATAACTGATTGACAGTTACAAATTCCCCAGCCTGAGCATCTTCTATATGGCGTTTTAGAAATGCTTTCTCTTCTTCATAAGTCATATATTCGCGATGGCGACAGCCACGGGTCTCTTGAAGAAGAGCATCCAAACCAAACTCCTTATATTTTTCAAATTCCTCCAAACAGTTGTTTTATTGAAATCTAGCAGATTCATGATTTCCTTATAACTCTTTTCTTTTGAGCGAAAATAAAACATCTGTAGTCGTTTGTGATATTTGGCGTACGATGAATCTCTTAGGAATTGTTCAATTTTTTGTATTTCCTCGTTTGTAAGTTTCATAACTACTATAATATCTTTTTTGATTTTAGGCTAGTATGAGTTTTTCCTCATCTATATTTAAGGATACTTGAAAGTTATATTTTAGAAAAACAATTATGGAGTTCTTAATACGGAATATAGTATAAATGCTGATTCAAAGTGGAGTTTTGTATGCTTTTTGCTTTTGTTGAGTATAAAATCTATTAACTAAAGTCGAACTACAAACATTAATTTAAGATGAAGTAAACTGTAACCTTCGAAATGTCTCTTACTCGATTTCAGAATGAATCACTGACATAGGATTGAAAGAACTAAGTATTTCTTTTTGTTTTGAATGAGATACGTGAGTATAGATTTGTGTGATTGATATAGAACTGTGTCCAAGAATTTGTTGAATATATCGAATATCTACATCATTATCTAGAAGCATTGTTGCAAAGCTATGTCTAAACATATGTGGTGTAATAGTTTTAGATAAGCTATTTTGTTCAACGATTCTCTTTAAAATTAAACGTACACTTTGCTCTGACAATGGTTTAGGCGAATGTTTCCCTGGGAACAAGAAATCATTGGATTCATTTCTTGTTTTATTTATATATGTTTCTAATAAATTGAATGTTTTTTGATCTCCTAAAAATAGGATACGTTCTTTCTTACCTTTTCCTATAATATGGAGTGTCTTATTGGACAGATTAATGTCTTTGAGATGAATGTGGCAAAGTTCAGAAATTCTGATGCCTGTTGAAAGTAATAGTGAAATAATTAGTAGATTTCTTTCAGCGTGTTGTTTTTGATAGTCAGTTTTAGATACAATTACTTTCCGTTCTAAGTATATAAAAATGCTTTTCAGAATATCATACGGAATTGTTTTAGGCAATACTTTTTCAGTTCTAAATTGAAAGCGCAATTGATTGAAGGGATTCTCTTCAATTATGTTCTGGTATTTTAGATAGTTATAAAACACCTTCATACAAGCAATTTTTCTTCTTAATGTATTCGTTTTTATGTTAGATCGTGTCAACTCTTCGATATAGGATTCGACATTATCATAGTCTGAGTTATAAAATTGCATAAGATCATTCTTATAAGCACGAATCGTGTGTGAACTCAAACGCTTATGAGTTTTGCAATAATCTAAGTAAGTAGAAATAAGTTTATAATCCATAAAAATCTCCTTTATCAATAATCATGCTATTATAAACCTATTTGAGTGCATTGTATAGTGATAATAAATAGTTATCGGTAGGAGAGAGATGTGAGAGAATTTCAATATTTCATGAGTTATTCAAGAGATATTTACTACGAATTTGTAAATAATCTGAATAATACGTTAAATGAAATAGGATTAAAAACCTGGATTGACAAATTTGAAATTAACATTGGAGATGAAATAATTGATAATCTATATACTGTACTCGATAAAAGTGCTGATTATTATGGAATTATTTTTATATTCGATGAAACATTCTTTAACAAAGCATGGTGTATAAAAGAGCTAGATTATGCTGTGCAGAAAAGGATTCCTTTTTTTCCAATATTGTATAAAATAAAAAAAGAAGATATTCCTAATGAATATACTTTCTTAAAAAATTATAATTTATTAACGGTATCATCGTTAAAAGAAACTGATTATATCGTAGATCGCTTTATATTGCTGCATTTGAACAATATTATTTGCAAAAATATTTCTAATTTTTCAATTGACAGTTATGTTGGTAATTTTTTATTAGAACAAATTCGACATACTACTTTAAATAGTATTGATGCTATTTTTATCCTAGATAACTTCTCTCAATATTTGAGAAAACAAAAACGGTTGGGGAATTTTAAACTATCACATGAAATCTTGTTTTGTATCGCAATAACTAGACTATTAAAAGAACGTTTATTTAGGAAAGATTTCCAAGGGGAGTACCATTTTAAAATATTGGAAATCATCCAAGAGATATATATTAAGACGTTTCTATAAATGTTCAAAATAGCCTTAGAGAACATTAAACATATAAAACTAAAAAACAGAGATTCACCGAATTGAAATTAAATGGTGAGTCTTCTGTTTTTATTAAATTAAAAAGCCTTTATATACTGATTTATTATTAAAGTTTATCCATGATGTAAGCATCTCTGATGTGCTTAATGCAATCAATAATAGTTTGAGATAAAATTTCAGGATCTTTTTCTATCAGTAGCTTATCTAGAAAAGGAGTGAGATAAGAATATTTATCAATTTCAGATAAAAGTGTTTGGTATACTTCTAAAGAGCTCCAACCAGTTGAACCTACGGGAATAATAAATCTATTTTGCTTTATAGCCCTGTCAAAATCTTCTAGTACTCCCTTGGAGTTAGATAAAGTTCCGTCATAGTATTGATTTCCAAAGACAAATATAACTATACCTGCTTCTGATATCATATTATCTTGGAATCTTTTCTTTGCCGAACTATCAATATGTTTATCGTTACCTTTAATTAATGGGAGAGTTTTAATTTTTAGATATTTCGAAATATCAAGATTTTTATCATTAATAGCGGTCATTACGCCATTAATCACCTGTGGTCCTACACCTTCTATATTACCGTTACCTACTATAATTTCATTAGCAATTAATTTATATCCTAAAAGATATAGGAACTCAGTAGCACTATCTTCATCCCATTCTCCATAATTTCTACAACTTCCAGCAATAAATACACTATTAGTTAAACATAACTTATAAGATTGATTAAATAGTTCATCAATCTCATTATAATCTTCAATCAAAATAGTATGAATACCATATCTTTTTAAATCATTTATTTCGTGCTCTTGTTTTATCTTTCCGTATTCTAATTCACTTTCAGGGTCTTGGGAATTTTCAAACATATCAATGGTCAAATTTTTCCTAAAACAATAGTGCATCCTAATATTTTCTCCTATTAATAATCTAATTTTGCTTAGAATTTGCTGAATATCTGGATCATTTAAACTATATCCTACAAATACAAATGTTTTACTAATCAGATCTCCGCGAAGTGTTTGAATAAAAAGTTTGTGACTCTTATCAAAACTCTCGTAATCATCACGAGTCAATATTGCCTCATAGGGTCTAGAAATATCTCCATGAAATTTATAGACAGTCGCATCAATATTTGGAGGGGTAATTGACAAATCATTATTATCAATCTTGATGTCTACACGTTTTCCAGCTTTCTTCAAATTATCTTCAATTAAGTGGTCATAATTAGTTGTCCAAAAAGTTTCAATAGGCATGCTCGTTAACAGTGTTAGCAAATTATTATCTTTAGAGTCTTTTGTAAATTCTTGTATTAATTTTTGTGAAATCTGATTTTTTGATTGTGCAGAATTTTTGTAATATTGTGCAACTGAAATTAAATCATACTCTTTATCAATATTTAGTCCAATCGAATCAGAAAATTGCCGTAATAATTCTTTCCAGTTTACATAACCTGAGGGAACAGAAAGTCCTGCACCAGCAAAAATTGCTGCATTATTTTCTAACATTGCCGCACTAAAATCAGAAATAAATTGTTTTTTTAGTTTTTTCATCTCTCTCCTACCGATAACTATTTATTATCACTAGTATACCATAAATTCATCTTAAGTATTTTGATTTGTATAATGATTTTTTTAGTTAAAATTAGATGATATTGGCCAACTATAAATTAAAACACTGTTTTGAAATTATATCGAATACTTTTGAGTCAATTACAAACTTACAACAACTAGAGAATTGTGTAGTTTGAAGGAAATAAGTACAAGTTTATTAGAAAAGTAGCATTTTATAGAATTATCACGAAAAATTCTAATTTTAGAATTATACTTTCTATTAATTTAGAACATGTTTTTTTATTTTTAAATGTTATAATAGTGTTATCAAGTAAAAGTAGCATACTATAATTGGTAATAATATAAAATTCTACTAAAGACACATGGCCTGACAAAAACAGATTTGCTCGAATTGTATAAATTTTATGCAATAGCCCTTAGCTGTTATAAAAACGGAACAAGTACCATTTCAACAGAATTTATAGAAGATGTGTCTATGCTTCAAAAATAGATCAAGGTTAAGCTTCTGTCACTCTTCAATGATGCCTTTTTGGGTAATAGAGTAAGGTTGAGGAAGAGATGTTGAAGGTGGAAAATAGCACTTAAAATTAAAACAGTTGAATTTAGGAAACGAGGACAAGTAATGAAGTTAACAAAAATGGTTATTAATAATTTTAGATCTTTTGGGGAGTGTCAAGAAATTAACTTTAATAATCAAACTGTACTGATAGGGAATAATAGTTCAGGAAAGACAACTGTATTACAGTCATTGAGTAAGTTGTTTTCAGATAAACAAAGTGATAGAATCATTCGAAAAAGTGATTTTCATTTACCAAAAGGGTTAAGACCTGGTGAAAACACAAGAAATCTTTTTATAGAAACTATTTTTGAGTTTGATGAACTTGCTGGAACTGTCTATGGACCAGCCATTCCAACATTTTTCGAGCACTTTACAGTTTCTCAAGATGGTGCAAAACCTTTTTTACGAATCAGATTAGAATCTTCCTGGGAAGATGATGGAACAGTTGAAGGAAGTATTGATACTCAAATTTATTATATTTCATCTGATGAAGATACTATTAGAGATGAAGACAAACATCGTGCTCCTAGAAAAGATTTGGATAAAATTAGGGTACTTTATGTACCAGCTTCAAGAACACCTGAGAAGGAGTTGGGTAATGCTTCAGGTAGTATGTTAAGTAGGTTGGTAAATAGTATAAATTGGACTAAAGATGAGATAAATGAAATTAAAGATAAAATTGATGAGTTGAATAACACATTTTTATCTGAAAATGGAGCATTAATTCAGATCAACAATGAGATTCAGAAATCATGGGAATTATATCATGAAGATAACCGTTTTTCTCAAGCAGAGTTGATTATTAATTCTTCTGAGATGGCGGCAGCACTTAGACAGATTGCCTTAAAATTTTCACCAACAACCACTGAAGAAGCATTTACAGTTTCAGATCTAGGAGATGGACTAAGATCTATTTTTTATTTTTCACTTGTTGATTCGATACTTGATATTGAGTTAGAAATTACCAAAGACCGTGAAGAGAATCCTGATAATCCAAGATTTAAGTTGGTACCTCCAATACTAACTATTTTAGCAATAGAAGAACCAGAAAATCATATTGCTCCACATCACATTGGAAAACTGATAAAAAGGTTTAAGCAATTAGGCAATAATGACAACTCTCAAGTAATTTTAACTTCACATTCTCCAGTTATTGTAAAAAGAATCGACCCAGAAGATTTGAGGTATTTAAGAATAGAAAATAATGACAGTGTTCTTCAAACCATTGTTTCTGATATACAGTTACCTCAATCGAGTGATGAGTCTTATAAATACATTAAGGGAGCAATTCAAGCCTATCCTGAACTATATTTTGCAAAATTAGTAGTATTGGGTGAAGGTGATAGTGAGGAACTGCTATTACCAAAGTTTTTTGATTTACTTGGACTGGAAATTGATAGTTCTCAGATTTCAGTAGTTCCTTTAGGAGGTAGGCATGTTAATTATTTGTGGAAATTATTGAACGCTCTCAGAATTCCTCATATTACCTTATTAGATTTCGATAACGAAAGATATGGAGGTGGCTGGGGAAGAATTCAATATGCAATAAAACAATTGATACTAAATGGGGTTGCTAAAGAAAAACTTGTTACTGTAGCAACCGAATCTCAAAAATCACGAGTTCTAGATGATGATGAGATTGATAAAATAAAGGACTGGAAGATTGATAGACCTGATAATCAGTTGCTTGAGGGGTGGATTAAAATGTTAGAAAAGTTCAATGTGTTCTTTTCTACGCCGCTTGATATTGACTTCTTAATGTTACAACATTATAGGGAATATTATCTGGATATGTTATCTTCGAAAGAAGGACCAGTCATTTCATATGCTGATTCAGGCGGGAATTGTAAAAAAGTAAAATTAACTGATTTGGATTGTATTAATAAATTGCAGTTAGAAGGTCTCGAAAAACGTATAGAAGAAGCAAAGATAGCTACTTTAAAGGATAAGAGTGGACCGGGGGATAGTTTTACTAGAGAAGAGAAAGAATTAATGATTTGGTATCAATATTTCTTTTTAGGTAGAGGAAAGCCAACAACTCATATGCAATTTTTATCATCTATTAGTGATGATGAATTAACAAGAAATCTACCCCCTGTATTTGCAAAAATAGTTAACCGTGCTGAAGAATTACTTGGAGATATTGAACATGGTGAAGAGTGAGGAGTGGCTTCCTAAAGGAGATATCATTTTAGAAGAGACTGCATTAGGAGCCGTCAAAGATGTGACTAACTGTTTAGTCATTGCTGGACCCGGTGCGGGGAAAACTGAATTACTAGCTCAAAAGTTAGACTATTTATTCTCTACAAATAAATGCGTTTCTCCGAAAAAAATTCTAGCATTAAGTTTCAAAACGGATGCTGCATCAAATTTGAAAGAAAGAGTTAAGAAACGTTATGGTGATGAGTATGCTTCTCGTTTTACCTCATTAACCTATTCGGCTTTTGAAAAGAGAATTTTAGACCAATTTAGAGATGTTCTACCTGAGGATATACGACCATTAAGAGATTATTTGATTGAAGATTGGGATACTATAAAAGAACTACTCTCTATGAATGGAATTAATGTTAATGGATGGAGAATGTCAGATATAAGAAATTTTGTCGAAAATATTATACTTAATGACGGGAATACTCACAAATTAAAAAAGGATTTACTAAATGGAACACAAGATAATAAGCCGGTTCTCTTGTATAGGCAAATAACAAAGTTGAGTACTCAAATAATAGCTACTAACGAATACATCCGTAAAGCACTTCAAATGACATACGATTTTGTATTTCTAGATGAATTTCAGGATACTACATATGCCCAGTATAATTTATTAAAAACTTGTTTTTTAGGTTCGTCTTGTAAATTAACAGCAGTTGGAGATAATAAGCAAGCCATTATGAGATGGGCAGGTGCGAATCCTGATATTTTTCCAGACTATATTCAAGACTTTAATTCAAATGAATATCAATTGTTGATGAATCACCGCTCTGTACCTAAACTTGTAGAATTTCAAAAAGAGGTTCATCAGATATTAAATAGTAATCACAGTTCTATTCAGACAAATAATTATCCAGAATTTCAAGAGGGTGAAATAACATTATTTGAATTTGAAAATGAAAGTTTAGAAGCTGAGTTAATTGCAAATGATATAGAATCAAAAATTCAAGGAGGTATACGACCATCAGAAATTTGTATCCTAGCAAAACAGAAGGTTGATGATTATAGTGCAAAATTGATAACTACATTAAGTAGTAAAGGGATTAAAGCAAGAATTGAAAATGAATATCAAGAGCTTTTAAAAGACCCTACTTGTAACCTATTATTAGATTTAATATCATGCAGTCAAGGAAAACGAGATCCTTTAATTTGGGAAAATCTTAGTAATTTTTATGGAAATATCAATGGAATAGATGAATTTACTGATGAATTAATTTTAGCAAAATCCTATAAGGAGATTGACAATATAGTTAGTGATATTACTTACCTAATTTCAAATCCTATTCCCGATGAAGACAGGATGCTAAATTTAATTAATTGTATTATCGAAAAAATAGGTGACAAAAGAATTATTTCCAACTTTCCAATGTACAATGGGAAAAATGACTTGTTTATCACCATCAATAAGTTTTCAAAACTATTATATGAAGAGTATTCTCAATCACAAGGTGCATGGATAGATATAATATCTAATTTCAAAGGCGAAAACTCAATTTCAATCATGACTATACACAAAAGTAAAGGATTAGAATATGAGGCAGTTTATTTTTTAGGGCTGGAGGATTCTGCATTCTGGAGTTTTAATGATCAACCAGAAGAAGATAAAAGTGCGTTCTTTGTCGCACTTTCAAGAGCAAAAAGTCACTTAATATTCACATACTGTAAATTGAGAAATAATAGGTCGCAAAACAATAGAAATATTAATGAAATCTATTCATTACTAATTCAATCCAGTTTAGTTGATGTTGTTAATTAATAATGATTAAGGCATAGGAATTAGTTTTTTTAAATAAACTAATTCCTATGCCTTGTATTGCATGTTTGAGTAGTTGAAAATGTGATAGTAGATTATCAAGATATACTTTTTTGAAAACTTTTTAATAACTTAATTAAGTTTAGTTCAGTTAAGTTTTTCTCATTTTCTTGACTATTATAGTCAGGATTTTTTTGTTTCGCCTTTTTAAAGTACAAATTCAAATCTTTTTTTGAAACGACTAGTTGCTTCATTATCTCTTCTGTTGAAAAATTATTTTTTATTAAGTTGTGAGTCTTTTCCAATTCTATTTTATCATCATAAATTACTATATTATTTTTAAATCTATCTAAAGGATATTTTTCGAGACCAGATATTGAAGATAAAACTTTCAGCAATTGGTATTTTAAAGTATTTTTGTATAAACAGTGGTAATAAATAGTGTCAGAATAACCACATTCAAAACTTTCTAAATCAGGGGAGGGCACGAGACAATTTCCCTGATCTAAATATAAAGCCATAAAGTCGATAATTGTAAGGTGTCGATAACGAAGTTGTACCAATTGCCAATCAACATTGGTTTGGTATTGATTTAAACTATAAGGCATAGTTTTGAAACGATTTGCATCATCGTCGGTAAGTTTAATATAAAAATCGGGATTAGGATTATAAATAAAAAATCTTCCGTCTTCATTTTCAATGAAGAACCAATTTTTATAGTCTTTTAAAACATGAAAATACTGCTCTTTGATATTTAAGTCGGTATGATTAAACTTTTGAAACAACTTATTTATTAACTCAAAAGGAGCAGAGGAGTCTTTAGGAGTATTTATAGTGCCATTTCTAGCATATATTAATCCTTTTGGTAATACAGTATCTTTCTTAGGCTTATAATCTTTTGTTAAAAATACAGGAACTTTATCTGTATCATGAATAATTAAGATGTCAATTTCTTTGCTGTCTATAGTTTCAGTTTGTATGCTAATTTTAATTTGATTATTTGTTGATATAAAGAGTTTATGTAGCAAATCTGTTAGATCTTCTTCATTTCTTCTATTATCATCATTGTTTACACCGATTATATCTAAAGTAATATTATCAATTCCAAAGATGATATAACAATCTTCGTGATGTGATGTATTGACAAAATTTAAGATATCACGCACCAATTCAGTTTTAGAATGATGCCATTTTTGCTTAAAATCATGAAACTCATCTTCGTGAGTATTCAATAGTAAATGTATTTGATCTAGATTCAGCATTTTTATTTCTCCAAATATTAGTTTACAGAAATTTTATCATAGAATCAGAGAAAGTCAATCATAACTATATTAGCTGTGATACCTTTTCCAAATCTTCCCTGTTATCCTAATATCATTCATAGAAAGTCAATTTTTGATTTTCTATGGGGGTTTGGGGGCGAAGTCACCAAGTTATCTTATCGTTGGCTGTCAAAACTAGAAGGTTTTGATAGGCTGACGATATGATTTTTGGGATATTGTGGACACAATATCTGAGCTCGCAAAAGCCGAAAAAGAACCTTTTGAGGCTTTTAGGAAGCACCCGTATCCCATACGGTATCGGGGATGACCCGATAGAGGCAAGTAGAGAAGGAGTATGACAAGATGACAGACCAATACCGCATTATCCGTAAGGAAATAAATCTGACACCAGAGGAGCTGGAACAGATTCAGAAGCTGATGAAACAGGAACATGTAGAGCAATTTTCTCCCTTTGTTCGTCAAAAGCTACTTGATGCAATCGAGGGAAGAAAGTCAATGACGGATTGGTTTACCCTCTGGCAATACCAAAAGATTGAACAAATCAGCCGAGATATTTTACAGGTGACTATCTTGGCTGAACAAAGCCACCAAGTCACGGCAGAGCACCTACGGATTATCTTGACCTGCGTACAGGAGCTAATAGCAGAAGTTAACCAGACTATCCCACTCAGTCAAGACTTTCGGGACAAGTACATGGGAGGTTAGGGATGGAAAATCGTTACCGAACTAATCTTAAAAAAGTTTTTCTGACAGACCAGGAACTTGCGACCTTGTACGACCGTATCGGACAGAGTCGCTGTAAAAATTTCTCTGCTTATGCTAGAAAAGTTTTGCTTAACCCTAACATGACCTTCCTAACCATTGACACTAGCAACTATGAAGATCTGGTCTTTGAACTGAAACGTATCGGAAACAACCTTAATCAAATTGCACGGACGGTCAATCAGACTCACATCTTAAAACCATGTGACCGTGAGTTGTTGGTACAGGGCATTGATCAATTGATTAAAGAAGTTGAAAGTGACTTTAATATTAAATGCCAGCAACTGAAGGAGTTTTATGGTAGTCACTAAGCACTTTGCGGTTCACAGCACCAAGTATCGCAAGAGCCTCATCAAGTATATTCTCAATCCTGAAAAGACGGAGCAGTTGAAGTTGGTTTCTGATTTTGGCATGAGGAACTATTTGGTTTTTCCTAGTTATGAGGAGATGGTGGATATGTATGAGGCCAACTTAACTAACAATGACAGGCTCTACGATTCCAGAAACGACCGCCAACAGGTCAAACAAACTAAAATCCATGCCCATCACTTGATCCAGTCTTTCTCGCCTGATGATAAGCTGACACCAGAGGAAATCAACCGCATTGGCTACGAGACCATTAAGGAACTGACAGGTGGAAACTTTCGTTTTATCGTGACAACACACACAGATAGAAACCATGTGCATAATCATATCCTGATAAACTCTGTCGACCTCAATTCTGACAAGAAGCTCAAATGGGATTACGCTCAAGAGAGAAACCTTCGCATGATTTCTGACCGCTTGGCCAAGGAAGCAGGGGCAACGATTATCCAGCCTAACCGTTATTCGCACGAGAAGTTTGAGACTTACCGCAAGACCAATCATAAGTTTGAACTCAAGCAACGGCTTTATTTTCTCATGAAACACAGCAAAAACTTTGAGGACTTTTTGGCCAAGGCTCCTGCTCTAAACGTGGAGATGGATTTTTCCCACAAGCACGCCAGATTCCTCATGACTGACCGAGAGATAAAACAGGTCATTCGCGGTAAGCAGCTGGATAAGAGACAGCCCTACACCGAGGACTATTTCCGAGAGCAGTTTGCGACACGAACCATTGAGCAGCGATTGGATTTTCTTTTGCCTAGAGCCCGTGACCTCTCTCATCTTTTGGAAATGGCAGAGCAGTTAAACCTGACAATCTCCCTGAAGAAAAAGCATGTGACCTTTACCTTGACTGAGAACGGTCGAACCATTTCTATAGAGAATAAAAAGGTCAGTACGAAAAATTTGTACGATGTCCAGTTTTTTGAGGATTATTTTGACCAAAGAGAAAGCATAACAGAGTCTGACTTGACTAACTTTGTCTATGATTTGAAGACCTATCAAGAAGATCAGGACAAGGATAAACTCTCAAGTGAGGAACTCCTAACAGCCTACAAGGAGTTCAAAGAGAAACATGACCAGATTCAGGAGTTTGAAGTTGTCCTAGCAGAGTATCAGATTGATAAGGTGGTCAAGGAAGGTCTTTTCATCAAGATGAATTACGGTGTCAAAAAAGACGGCTTGGTCTTTATCCCAAACCGAAACTTGGATATTCATGAGAACGAACAAGACAAGTCCTACCATGTCTTTATACGAGAGACCGCCCAGTTTTTCATCTTTAACAAAGAAAGTTCAGACCTCAATCGTTACATGAGAGGGCGTGAACTAATCCGTCAACTTACTCACGACAGCACGCATATCCCTAAACGTAGGCGGCCAACCATTGCCAACCTCAAAGAGAAAATCGCAGAGGTGAATCTTCTTATCGAATTAGACCTTAACAATCAGTCTTACCAGGAAATCAAAGATGAGTTAATCAAGGAAATCGCCCAGCTGGATTTGATCATTACAGATTTGCAGGATAAGGTTGCTCATCTAAACAAGGTAGCAGAGGTCTTAATCAATCTCAACAACTTAGACCCAGAAAATAGAAGACTGGCAAAATATGACTATGCCAAGATGAACCTGACTTCAGCTATCAAACTGGAGCAGGTGGAGAAAGAAATCGAAGAAAATCAAAAATTTATGACTAAATGGATAGATGATTACGAATATAAGGTTAGGAGATTAGAGAATTTTATCAATATACTTGATAATACAAGAAATCAAAATGTTACCAAATTAGAACGGGAAACAAAATCAGTATAGTTATTTGAGATACCATGGAAAAATTATAAGGCTGATAGTATTAATTTCACTATCAGCCTTACAGGTTATTTAACGTTTCAGAAAATCCATAATGTCAAGATTAACTAAACAGTATCTAATTCTTTCAAATAATTTTCTATCTTCATCAACATTAAAGGATTGTTATAAATCTTGCATAGCTCTCTTGCTTCTATATAATAATTTTTGACTTGTTCTTTGTCTAGAAATTTGGCTCCAGCATTTCCTACAAGAATAAGTAGGGGAGCTAGTTGGTAGCTTGTCTGTCTTTGTTTACAGAGTTCAATCGTCTCAAGAGCTTCTTGGATGGCTTCGTTATATTTTTCCTTTGACACTAGGTAGTGCGCGTAGTTGTAACGAACTCTGATGTAGCCAAATAAAAACTCTTGATGCTCAAAATTTTTTGTCTGATATAACTCCATTAAATGAGAGTAGTTTGCCTCATATTCTTGTTCACGACCCACTAAGGAATAGAAATTAGATAGAGTATTCAATGCCTTTAAATAAATCAGAGTATTTGAGGAGACTTTTAATAATAAATTTTCCAATGAAGAAATAGCCTCACACTTACTGTCATATTGATAGAAGTCAATAATAGCTTTAATCCATTCAAGGTAAGTTCGGTCTTCTAGTGTTAGAAAAGTACTTCGTTCAATCTCTATTCGATAAATATATTCCAAATCGTCATAATTTCTGTCATCTAATAGTCGAGCAGATAACTGCTTGAAATTAGAGATGTTAGATTTAATTTCAATTTGTTCATTAAAAAAATAATCTAATGGTACTTCAAGTCGTTGTGAGAGTTTGAACAAAAGGTCTGCGGAGGGAATGAAATGCCCTCTCTCAATTTTACTAATCTGGCTTTGTTCACAAATTCCTTCTGCAAGAGTTTGTTGGGAGAGTCTCAACTCTTTTCTTTTCAATCTGAATTTCTCTGCTAGTGTATTCATTAAAGATAATAAACCTTCCTATTTGCTTAATTTCATTATAAAATTTTTAGTTCAAAATAGCAAGTTAAAGGAATGAATAATTCTTTATGGTAATAAAAAAAAAAAAAAGTTCAAAATGTAATAAAAATGATTGACTAAATAATATATATGTGTTAGAATAAAAACAAGGAAACAGAAAGGGGTTTCATTGCATGAGAAAAAAACGTGGAATTAAAAAATTAGTTACATTTGCATTACTAGGTGTTTTTATGTTTAGTAATACAATTCCTTACCAACAGTTTATTCAGAAGAATAAACAATTGGAGATTCGAGTGCAATCACAAAAGAAGTCCAATGGTCTTGATGTTGGGAAGGCTGATTAATTATTTGGGATAGGAGTGCATACATTTTTACATATTAGGAGGGATTATAATGAATAATATTGTTGGTTTATATACTACTATTGATGATATCGGAAATCATGAGCGTCACTACACAAAAATTGGTGATTTCCAAAAAGGAAACAATCCTTGTATTGTAAGGTATGTCTCAGGCAGTGATGCAACTGTGAGATATCAAGATGAGGTTTATTCGCTTGAAGCAGGGATGATTCTTGGTGCGGATGCCCTAGTTGATACAAATAATTCATTTGTTGAGATTACTGACTCATATGAAAATATTTATAGACTTGCACCTGAAAGTCAATTCTGTTTAGAAATGACAGTTAAGGGAGTAATTCCAGTTCATTTTGGACATGTTCATGTTATTCCTTCTTATCAGACAATTGAAGCAGGAGCTAAATATAGAACAAGTTGTTATACAGGTCATAATCAAGTTACTATTGAAATGGTTGCGAATAATATAGATGTATATTATTCATATGATAAACCCGTTGAAGTATTTGAGTTTGATGAGTTAGGAAATAAATTTACTTTGTTTACTTTGGCACCGTATCAGAAATGTATTCTTCAAGACCAAGGTGGTAGTATGCGAGATAGATACCATGTTTTAGAACAATCTAACTTGGAAAATAGTGAAGTCATAAGATTGTATGAAACTTATTGTATGCCATTTAATTGGAGATTACAAGCTGAAGAGGTGCAACTAAGTGCACAAGCTAATTAGTATTGTGTTGTTGTATTCTGGCTAAACGCTTAGAAATTAAAGTATGCACTTATATAATTTGGGCTAGAGTTTATTCTAGCCTAAAATTTTATTAAAAGGTAGTTTGAACATGGAAAAAATATTTAACTATTTAAATTTATATCTAAAAAGTTTGAATTTTGTGTGGAAAACATCAAAGTCTATAATGTTGTGGATGATTTTAATGGTTCCTATACAATCTATTCTTCCTTCTATCAGTATTTTTATTACTAACATAGTTGTCAATAAAATATCCTCTTTGAATTCCATAAATCTTACTATGCTTATTGCGGTTTGGGGGGTATCTTTCTTTCTTAACAATCTAATATCCCCACTGCTCGTGATGATACAAGGTCGCATGACTGATTTATTGACGTATCAATTAAATACGGAGTTGATGCGTAAATCAGAGAGATTACAGAATATTAGTTATTTTGAAGATAGCGAATTCTATAACGATATACAGTTGCTTAGTTCAGAAGCAAGTTGGCGTCCAGTAAATTTATTAGTATTTGGAACTAGCCTTATCTCCAATGCAATTGTATTTGCTTCTATGCTGTTAATGGTTAGCTCTGTGAATATACTAGTAAGTTTACTACTGTTTGTTGTATTGATTCCACAAGGTATCATAGCTTATAGAATCCAGCAACAGGCATTTGAAACACTTGTGTCTAATAGTGAAGAATCTCGTAAGTTAGATTATTATAGTCAGGTTCTTTTGAGTAACAATCACATTAAAGATATTCGGCTTTATAATTTATATTTCTTTTTTATTACAAAATATACAGATGTATTTACATCAATAACTGACAAGCTCCAAGTTGATCGGAGAAAAAAATTTACCAATTCAGCTTTATTTATAACTCTTAATAGTATCGTCATAATTTTAATGTTTGGATATGTTATTATTCAAATCAAAAAAGGTATTTTAGATTTAGGTGTTATTTTTGTGTTTTCTACTAGTATTATCTACTCAATAAATAGTATGGCTAGACTTGTAGAAGATAGTTCACTCCTCTATGACACTCTCCTCTACATGGAAAACTTTTTTAAGTTTATTGAAATTGAAGATGAGCTAAGTACAGAAGTACCAATTACTAAAACTGAAAATAATTTTGGTGATGATATCATAGAATTTAGAAATGTTAACTTTTCTTATTCAAACAATTCTGATTTGGTATTAAGTAACGTTAGCTTTAAAATAGCTGAGGGAGAGAAAATTGCAATAGTTGGGGAAAATGGAGCTGGAAAAACGACTCTAGTCAAATTGCTATGTGCTTTCTATCCTAACTATTCGGGTGATATAATAGTAAACAATAAGTCACTTAGAGAATATGAATTGACAGATTATAGAAAGCAGATTACTTCAATTTTCCAAGATTTTTCTAAATTTGATATTTCATTAAGAGAGAATGTTGCACTGTCCGATTTATCTAGGATATTTAAAAATGAAGATATAACTAAAGCGCTTGATAAAGGTCGGTTTAATATGAAAGATATGTCATTAGACCAAGTTTTGGGAAGAAAATTTGATGGTGGGAAAGAATTATCTGGCGGGGAGTGGCAGAAAGTTGCACTGTCCAGAGCGTTTTTTTCAAATGCACCAATCTTAATATTAGATGAGCCGACGGCATCAATTGATGCCAAAGCAGAATATGAATTATTTCAAGATTTTCTGCAATTGACACAAGGAAAAACTGTTTTCTATATTACCCACAGACTTGCGAGTGTAAAATTTGCTGATAAAATTTTGGTGTTAAAATCCGGTGTAATTCATTCATTCGGAACTCATAATGAGTTAATGAATAAGGATGAGTATTATAGAAAATTGTATAAAATGCAATCGTCAATGTACGCTGAAGAATAGTTTGAAATATAGGAGCTGATATGGAAGTTCTCCGCATGAAAAATATCGAAAAACAAATTAATTCACGACATATCCTTCAAATACCTGAGTTAATTCTTCATCATGGTGAACGGATAGGCATTGTGGGGAGTAATGGTGTAGGAAAAACAACTTTGCTAAGAATGATTATCCAGGAAGATATTGATTACAAAGGTATGATAACAGTGAATGGAGATATTGCTTATGTTCCTCAAGTTAAGGAGATTAGAGATGGATCAGGAGGAGAGATTTCTTTAAAGTTATTAAAGGAGGCCTTTTCTTCAAGACCCTCTATACTAATTTTAGATGAGCCGACATCTCATTTGGATCAGCATAATGTTCAATGGTTAATTCATAGAATATCGAAATTTGATGGTACAATAATTTTGGTTAGTCACGATCGTTTTTTACTAGACAATATTATAGAAAAAATTGTTTTCATTGAAAGGAGTCAAATAGGAGTTTTCAAAGGAAATTTTACGGAATTTGAAAATGAAAGAAATCAAATAGAAGAGCAATGTTGGAAAAATATTGCTCAATATAACAATGAGGTGGCTAGGTTAACTAAAGAATTAGAAAATAAAAAGATAAGATCAAAAAAAATTAGTAAGAAAAGTTCTAATAGAATCAGCAACTCAGACTGGAAAGCGCGTTCAAAAATGGGGAGCTACGATAGTCAAGAAAAAGCCATGGCCAAATCAGCCAAAGCTATTGAAAAAAGATTAAGTAGATTGACTGCACCTTCCCGACCTTCACCTAAAACACAAATTAAGTTTAAAACAATAAGCTCCACATTAGAGTATTCTTCTAATACAATGATCGAATTAAAAGAAAGCAAGCTAAGTACAAATTTTATAGATCTTTATATACCTCAAATAAAAATGAGGTTTGGAGAAAAATGGTTGTTAACTGGAAGAAATAAATCTGGAAAGACTACATTATTAAAAAGTATAGTAAATCAAGAAATAGATGGATATTTTTCAAAAGGTTTAAAAATTGGGTATTTTAGTCAAGAATTAAATACACTAGACCAAGATAAAACACTCTTTGATAATATATATGAAACAAGTAGTCATAATAAACAATTAATTATAAACTTTCTTGCAATGCTAGATTTAAAATTTGATAAAATATTTGTTCCGTTTGGCAAGCTCTCTGGGGGTGAGCAAGTTAAAGGCCAACTTGCATCAGTCCTTCTGAGCGATTCAAATTTTCTTATTTTAGATGAACCAACAAACTTTCTTGATATTACCTCACTTAATGCACTAGAAAAATTCTTATTAAGTTATCCAGGTTCGATACTTTTGGTTTGTCATGACACATATTTTCAAGAAAGATTACATTTTAAAAAGTTATGCATTCTAAATAACAACTTGCTTCTAGAGGATTACTTTGAAGATTGATTGAGTAAGCTAAATAGGTGAACCATTTTATTTTTTGATAGCTAATCAATATCCATGATGTAAAAAGCAGCGTAAAATCGTTGCTTTTTTTCTTTGTACGACTTATCCCGTGAGGTCTCATGGGAGTAAATAAGACGTAGTAACAACTAATCATAAGAAGTACCCTCGCCTATTGTCGTTATCAACTTATTCTTCGTTGAACAACAATGGCTGGGGCAGGCTCTCAGCCGAAGCCATAGTAGTGATGAAATTTCTGTAATGGAAATGGAGCGAAGGACTGAATATTTCAACAGTCAGGGGAGTGACTGTTGAAAGTTTGACACTGGAAATACAGGCTGTCGAACCGAAGTATACCTACTTCACTTGTGTCTGTAAAAGAACGGTCTGATAGAACTGGAGGCGGTCACGTATTGACTAGAAGAAAGTTCGCCAATATAAGATATCCTACAGACACCTAAACAAGAAAGGAATACACACATGTCACAGTTACTAGATAATATCCTATCTCGTTCAAATATGTTGGATGCTTACAATCAAGTTAGAGCTAACAAAGGTTCAGCAGGAATTGACGGCGTAACCATTGACGAAATAGATGACTATCTCCGCAAACACTGGCGTTCAACTAAAGAACTCATAAAGCAGAGGAAGTACAAGCCTCAGCCAGTTTTACGAGTTGAAATTCCCAAAGCTAACGGCGGAGTTCGTCAGCTAGGTATCCCAACGGTTATGGATAGAATGATACAACAAGCTATTGTCCAAGTCATTACTCGATTGTACTGTTAGATTATAATATTTTAGTCTAGTCATAGAGTTCCTTAGTTAACGTGATATTAAGACCATCTTTTCTAAAAACCGGCGGTAAAATAACCTGATTTTTCACTCTTAATAATGAAGACAAAAAATTGAGAGTTTTTATGAAAAAGCGTGCACCTCCGATTCTCCTCTAATACTTCAATCAAGAATAAGAAGGAGGAAAAGTATGGTTTATGTTATACATGTTAATAACATAAAGATCCCTGTTTCTGATCTTGCGTTATGATACATCTTGATTGACATATTCTACCTTCTTATCTAAGAGTTTCCTTGAGATAGCATAGCAAGTTTGTCACTCTACTGAGATCAGAATAGAAGGTTTACTGACCCATATTTTAAGCAATAACAGATTCTAGTTCACAATATCAGAAACGTATCCAATTATTAATTTATTCTACTCCATCATAAATTTGTATCACCTAGTTGTTTTTAGGAGATATAGTCTTGGTAGATTTATTAAAAAGTTGTACAACACTAGGTAATTTAATAAACTTTTCTTGATGCATATAGTCATAAATCATCTTGATTTAAGAAACAACTGAATTAAAATGTTGGAATTTATAAGTGTGAATAAAAGTTTTCATACTATATCCCCTTGGTTTTTTTCTTCACTTATGTGAACTCTGTCAGAAAGTCAGGCTAAATCTTATTTAGTTACAAGTAATAGCTAGCTTCTATAGAATGATAATGAAAATTCTAGATTAGATTTGCATAATACTGTTATCAGTAGATCTTCTATCATTGATTTGTTTCACCGGTGTTACAGAATCTAGATTAGTTTTACAAGTAAAAATAGAACGTTTTCTATCCTAACGACGAGCAGTATAAGCAGTTTTTTCCTTTGTTTAAATAAAACTAAAATTTAGTATTGTTCAGCTTCAGAGAAGTGCTTGTATGATTGATTTGTGAACATTTTCCTATAATTTTGTAATATTTTTGAGACTATAATATATTAGACAAACATGTCTTTTGTGTTTCACTTTATTTTACAATAAGACTAATTTTTGAAAGTCAGTAATTTTAAATAGTTGATAAAATCTTTGCTCTCAGACGGTTAATAGATATGCTTATGAGAAGTGTTTAATAAATTAATTTTAGTTCAAAATGTCCAGTTTGGACACTTTGAAAGATTTCTTAGTTTTATATATTATACTTTTCTCAGGAGAAAGCTAGATGTACAGACGTTTGAGAGATTTGAGGGAAGATCACGATTTGACCCAAAAACAAATAGCTAAAATACTTTCGTTTACAAACTCAGCTTATGCTAAAATTGAACGGGGTGAGCATGCCTTGACGGCAGATGTATTGGTAACTCTCTCAAACTTTTACGATGTCAGTACAGACTATCTATTGGGATTGACAGATTTTCCTGATAAAATTCGCTTTAGAAAATAATCTCCTCAATTTCATAGAGTGTGAAAATGAGGAGATTTTTTATTTGTTCTTTGACAATTGAATAGTCCAAAATGGTACTTTCCTCATTTGTGGAGCAGATTTGAATGGCTCGCCATGACAAGAGCGATTTTAAAACCATCAATAAAATAGAGCGATACTTTATATGCCATGATACAAATGATATACAATGATACTTCTGACCGTTCAGGCTGCCACCGTAAAAGAGCAGCAAGTGAAATTCTTATGATGACTTCATCAGTCATGCCATGGAGGTGAAAAAATCTAAGAAAGGAAGTAGTAAAATCATGGAAACAGTAAACTATAAAGATTTAGTTGCGATTGGTTTTCCAGAGCACACATCGAGAAATATTATTAGACAAGCAAAAAAAATTGCTGTAAAAAAGTTTGAAGAAGCTAGAAAAAATGATAAGAATGCGGTACAATTAGGATGTTCACCTTTCGATAATAAAAGGTTAGGCATTGCTCCTAAAAATATTGTAGAAAATTTAATTGGTATTTCTTTTTCAGATATAGAAGGTGAGAAAAATGGTTATATCAAAGACAAAGAAATATAAAGGTGTATACAAAGATTCAAAAGGAAAAATTTATTTTCAAATTGAATTAGGAGTTGATTCAATAACTGGGAAAAGAATTCAAAAGAAAGGAAGGAAAAATCAACAGGGACTACCGTTTAATTCTTTTAAGGAAGCATATGAAGAGATACTTCGTTTAAAACATGAATTTGTGAACTCTACTATTAATAATAGTTTTCTAACTTTTAGAGAGTTTATGGAAGAGATTTATTTAAAATATTATCAACAAAAAGTTCAATTTGTAACTTATCAGACCGCTTTACCACATCATCAGTTATTTATTAAGCAATTTGGTAGTAAAAAATTATCAGATATTAGTACTATTGACTGTGAAAGATTTCGCTTAGCTATTATAGACAAGTATTCTAGTAATTATGCTAAAAATATGTGGTCTAGATTTAAAGCATGTCTGGGATATGCAGAAAGATTGGGTTATATTGATAGAGTTCCTTTTAAAGGATTAGATAATCCTAGAGGAAAGCACCCTGATACAAAATTTTGGACATTTGATGAATTTAAGAAGGTAATAAACTCTTTTGATATTAGTGAGTATGAGGGACTCCATAATTACATGACGATCTGGTTATATTTTATGACTGGTTTAAGAGTTAGTGAGGGTATTGCTCTTAAATGGGAAGATATTGATTTTGAACGTAAATGGATTCATGTTCATTCGACAATTGAGAAAGATAAAAACGGTGTATGGTATGCTAAACAACAAACAAAGACAGTAGCAGGGAATCGTAAAATTGATTTAGATGATTTTACGATTACAATACTTAAAAAATGGCGAGAAGTTCAAATCAAGAATGATGATAAAGATTATGTAATATCACGTTTTGGTGCCCCCTTGTGTAAGTCTACAATTTCTAGGATAATAAAAAGGCATGCTAAGATTACTGGTGTACCAGAAATTACGGGGAAAGGTTTAAGACATAGTCATGCCTCCTACCTTATAAATGTATTACATAAGGATACCTTATATGTTTCATATCGATTAGGACATGCTGATAAGTCAACCACGTTGAATACATATAGTCACTGGTATTATTCAGGTGATTCAACAATTTCAGAAGAGATTACAAACAGTTTAGATAATCTTGGATTATCAATTTACCTACCAAATTCCTGCCAGAGTTGAAAATTGAGGAATTAACCCACTAATACTGGGAGAAAATAGGATTTGCAAATTGTTACTCTTAAATAATAGAGCAACTACATTAGTAGCTTAAAAACATGATTAAACCGCTATTCTTAGGAGTAGCGGTTTTTTCTTTTGGTTCAAGAAGGGGCAAAAAAGGGGCGAACTAATTATATAGTTTATCTAGGAGACAAACAAGTTTTGAATAATAGGCTTTCCATAAAAAATGATACAAGTTTTTACCCTTCAGGATTTATTTTTTTCTAGTATCATCATTCCTATGAACAGTAGAAAAGTAAGTTTTTAATTTATTGATACTCCGGATATTATAATCTCAGTATTAAAGAACTTTATTGAAGGTAATTTTCGAACGGTTTGAGGTAATTTCAATGAAATTTTAATAGATATTTCAATTTTCTTCTTGACTCTGATCTTAGGTAAGGGATTATACTAATAATAGATAAGAAAGGAGATTACCATGCAAATCAATATGATTCGTTCAGATAAAGTTTACCAAGAGATGCTCGAGCTTCCTTTAGAAAAAAGAGAAGGTTGCTTTCGAGCTAAAATATTAGCACCTTTTGCAACCAAATACCAAACGCAACACATTCCTTTAAAAGCAAAGTACCCTGGAGGATTTGATGCTCTATTCCTACTTGGCTTTATGAATCTGTTGCCCGCAACTCTCTCGGGAAAGGATAGACCGGCTATTGATGCCCTGAGCTCTGATCAACTCTGGCAAGACTGCCAGGATACCATTAAAAGAAGTATTGGCCTTTTTGAACAGGCTGGCTATGACTTAGATGTTGAGGATTACCATTTTACTATTTTATTGGGCAATCCAGAAAAGCCTATGCTACAGCTCAATAAGGGTTATAGCGGAGATGGCGGAATCCCAGGCTACCTCATGCTTAGTCTGCTACCAAATGACTATACTTTACCACGTGTGCAGGCTGCGTTGGCCCATGAGTGTAATCACAATGTCCGTTTCCAATTTGTCAAATGGAATCAGCAGACGACATTAGCAGACTGGGTAGTCAGTGAGGGATTGGCAGAGTCTTTTGCAGCTGAGCTTTATGGCAAAGATCTAATCGGATCTTGGGTTACTTCAACCAGTCCAGAGCAGTTAGAAGAGATTAAGCCCATCATCTCAAGTCAGCTTCAGCTAACAGGGATGGCGGAAATGGCACCATATCTCTACGGTGATGAAATAGCTAAGATACAGGGTCAGATACCAGTTGGAATGCCTTATGCTGCGGGCTATGCTTATGGTTATCATCTGATACAAGCTTATCTGAAAAAGACTGGCAAGAGCATTATTGAGGCTACTGTGACATCAACGGAAGAGATTCTAGAGGCGACGAAAGACTTTTGGAAATGACACTTTTGCTTGCAAATCTGCCAGAGTTTGATATAATGTAGGTAATTTTTGGAGGTGACTATATGCACTATAAAAGAGTTGAATTAAAAGTCGCAAATCAGGGTATCCATGAGCGCAAGATTTTTCAAGGTGTTAAGATTTTCAGTCGTAGCAAGCTGTCCAAAGATCAGAAAAGCATTCTAACACAGAAGCTTTACCTGACACCGAAGCAAAACATTGTTTACTATCAACGGACAGATACCAACTATGACCAGAACTGGTATCATCATAAGGACTATTATGAATTAGCTTATGGTCAGATGGATAGAGAGACGGTTTTTAAGGTTTGCCAAGATTTTGACGAACTAAGTCCTTTTCTGGAGAACGAGCTGCTGGAGAAGCTAAAAGAAGAGCAGTCTGCAGGCAAATTTTTTGAAAAATTAGATATATAAAAATCCGACTGCTTTTATAAGCAGTCGGATTTCTTCTAGTGTGATAGTGCTGAAACAATACCTTTACTATCATAGCATTGGCTACATTTTTAAAAGTTGTTTTAGCTGTCTTGAGGAGCTTGATACTGATGTCCTCGAGTCGACCATAGTATACTAACATCTATTCATCTGATAAGAGGGATTTTATCATCCAGATATTCATAGCTGGGTGGCCGGCAGCGTTAGAAAGTGGTTGTTGCAATGCTGTAAAACCATAGTGCTGATAGATTACCACAGCCGTAGCCAGTTCAGTAGAGGTTTCTAGATAAAGTTGTTCATAACCTGCTAGGCGGGCTTCATGGAATATCCGCTTTATCAACCTGCTGGAATAACCTTTGCCACGGCTATTTTTAGTGACATACAGTTTTTGTAATTCAGCAATCTTATCAGACACAGGTGCAAAGCCACCGCAACCAACCAGCTGACCTTCATCTTCCAGAATAAAGTAAGCTGCTCTCTCTTGCTGTTGATAGTAGTCGGCCAAATGATCTAGATGAGAATCAAAGTAGACTGTTCCAGGTTTGTCAAGCCCGAATTCTTCAAGACTAGCTCGAATGAGTTGTGCTACAGCTAGATTATCTCTTACTTCCATTGGCCGTAAGTTCATCATTTGTCCTCCGATAGGATGTATCGACTAATTAAACAATACCTTGTGCAATCATAGCGTTTGCTACGTTTTCGAAGGCAGCGATATTTGCTCCTGCAAGGTAGTCGGTACCAAGTCCGTATGTTTCAGCAGTTGTTTTAGCTGTATTGAAGATGTTTGTCATGATGTCTTTGAGGCGTCCATCAACTTCTTCACGGGTCCATGAAAGGCGAAGGCTGTTTTGGCTCATTTCAAGCGCTGATACAGCTACACCACCAGCGTTAGCAGCTTTGGCAGGTCCGTAAAGGATTCCGTTTTCTTTGTAGACTTTAATCGCATCAAGGTCACTAGGCATGTTAGCACCTTCAGATACACAGATAACGCCTTGAGCAACCAAACGTTTAGCTGCGTCGTCGTTGATTTCGTTTTGAGTCGCACATGGAAGAGCGATGTCGTAGTTTCCAGCGTAAGTCCATACAGAACCTTCATGGTAAGTAGCAGTTGCTTTCTCAGCTGCATACTCAGTCAAACGAGCACGGCGTTTTTCTTTAACATCAACCAAAAGATCAAAGTCAATTCCGTTTTCGTCGATGACATAACCGTTTGAGTCAGATACAGAGATAACAGTAGCGCCGAGTTCAGTTGCTTTTTGAAGAGCATATTGAGCTACGTTACCAGAACCTGAAATAACCACTTTCTTACCAGCAAAACTGTTACCATTAGCTTTGAGCATTTCTTCAGTATAGTAAACCAAACCATAACCAGTTGCTTCTGGACGAATCAAGCTACCACCAAATCCAAGAGGTTTACCAGTCAAGACACCCGCATCAAATTGGTTAAGACGTTTGTATTGTCCGTAAAGGTAACCAATTTCACGTCCTCCAACACCGATATCACCAGCAGGTACATCAAGAGATGGTCCGATGTATTTTTGCAATTCAGTCATGAAGCTTTGGCAGAAGCGCATCACTTCAGCATCAGTCTTCCCTTTAGGATCGAAGTCTGATCCACCTTTACCTCCACCGATTGGAAGTCCAGTCAAAACGTTTTTAAAGATTTGTTCGAAGCCAAGGAATTTCAAGATCCCTTGGTTTACAGTTGGGTGGAAACGAAGTCCGCCTTTATATGGTCCAACAGCTGAGTTGAATTGAACACGGTAACCACGGTTGACTTGGACTTTTCCCTCACGGTCCACCCAAGGAACACGGAAAGAAATCACGCGCTCAGGCTCAGTGATACGTGCCAAGATGTTTTCTTCGATATACTCAGGATGTTTTTCAAATACAGGTTCCAAAGTGCTGAAGAATTCTTCAACCGCCTGGAGAAATTCAGCCTCATGCCCGTTACGAGCTTTCACAGTTGCAAACACGCTTTGGATATAGTCTTTAGCAGATGTCATATCGTTCTCCTTTTTGTTGTTATATTTTATTACATGAGCCATTATAGCAGAATTTTTTTTGAGTGTAAAGAAAAAAACAGAAATTTTCTAAAAATTCTTTCAATTTACAAAACCGAACGTTTTATATAGAAATTAGTTTCTCAAAGAGAAAATCTTAAAGTATGGTATAATATTAGAAATAAAAGGAATCTGGAGGATCAGAATCATGGTATCAACGAAAACACAAATAGCTGGCTTTGAGTTTGATAATTGCTTGATGAATGCAGCAGGTGTGGCTTGTATGACGATAGAAGAGCTTGAAGGAGTCAAAAACTCAGCGGCGGGAACCTTTGTCACAAAGACAGCGACCTTGGACTTTCGTCAGGGGAATCCTGAACCACGTTATCAGGATGTTCCACTTGGTTCTATCAACTCCATGGGCTTACCAAATAATGGCTTAGACTACTATCTGGACTATCTTTTGGACTTGCAGGAAAAAGAGCCAAACCGAACTTTCTTCCTATCTTTAGTTGGCATGTCTCCAGAAGAAACACATGCCATCTTGAAAAAAGTTCAAGAGAGTGAATTCAAAGGACTGACAGAGCTTAATCTCTCTTGTCCAAACGTTCCAGGAAAACCTCAGATTGCCTATGATTTTGAAACAACAGACCGTATCTTGTCAGAGGTATTTGCCTACTTTACCAAACCTCTTGGAATCAAGTTGCCACCATATTTTGATATTGTCCACTTTGACCAAGCGGCAGCTATTTTTAACATGTATCCACTCAAATTTGTTAACTGTGTTAACTCTATCGGGAATGGTCTCTATATCGAAGATGAGTCTGTCGTTATTCGCCCTAAAAACGGTTTTGGAGGCATTGGTGGAGAGTATATCAAACCGACTGCTCTAGCGAATGTGCACGCCTTTTACCAACGTTTAAATCCCCAAATCCAAATCATCGGAACGGGTGGCGTTCTTACGGGTCGTGATGCCTTTGAACATATCCTCTGCGGTGCGAGTATGGTGCAAGTAGGAACTACTCTTCACAAAGAAGGCGTAGGTGCTTTTGAACGCATTACCAATGAACTGAAAGCTATTATGGAGGAAAAAGGGTACGAGAGACTAGAAGATTTCCGTGGGAAATTGCGCTATATTGACTAAATTAAATCGAAAAATCAGAAGAAAGGAGAGAAGATGCTAGCCATTGAAGACAGTCAGAAGTTGACGTTATCAAATCTATCTAGCTTGAATCTATTTACAGGGACAGACCAGGGTCAGTTTGAAGTTATGAAGAGTCAAGTGTTGAAGCAGATTGGTTATGATCCAGCTGATCTCAATTTTGCTTACTTTGATATGAAAGAAGTGGCTTATAAAGACTTAGAGTTGGAGTTGGTCAGTCTCCCTTTCTTTGCGGATGAGAAAATCGTGATATTAGACCATTTTGTCGATATCACAACAGCCAAGAAACGTTTTTTAACAGATGATGAGCTCAAGTCATTTGAGGCATACCTTGATAACCCTTCGCCAACAACCAAGTTGTTGATTTTTGCGGAAGGAAAGTTGGATAGTAAAAGACGGTTGGTCAAATTGCTCAAACGAGATGCGACTGTTTTTGATGCTATTGAACCCAAGGAACAAGAACTCCGCCAATATTTCCAAAAATGGAGCCAAAAACAAGGTTTGCAGTTTGCGGAAAAGTCTTTTGAAAATCTACTCATCAAGTCTGGTTTTCAGTTTAGCGAAATCCAGAAAAATCTCCTCTTTTTACAGTCTTATAAGTCAGATGGCATGATAGAGGAGAAGGATATTGTCGAGGCTATTCCAAAGACTTTGCAGGACAATATTTTTGATTTGACTCAGCTTATCTTGGGCAAAAAGATCGACCAGGCCCGTGACTTGGTTAGAGATTTGACGTTGCAAGGGGAGGATGAGATCAAGCTCATAGCTGTCATGTTAGGACAGTTTCGAACCTTTACCCAAGTGAAGATTTTATCAGAGACTGGTCAGACGGAATCGCAGATTGCAAGCAGTCTGGGAACTTACTTGGGGCGCAATCCTAATCCTTATCAAATCAAGTTTGCATTGAGAGATTCGAGAGGGATTTCCATTTCCTTTCTCAAGCGAGCGATTTCTTATTTGATTGAAACAGACTACCAGATTAAGACAGGTGTCTATGAAAAGGGGTACCTGTTTGAAAAGGCACTTTTGCAGATCGCGGCAGAGGCAAATTGAGCAAAAAACTTGAAAAAAGAGGATGATTGCGTTATCATTTTCATATAGAAAGAAAAAGAGGTATTACAGATGGCTATTATCTTACCAGACCTTCCATACGCATATGACGCTTTGGAACCATACATCGATGCAGAAACAATGCACTTGCACCATGACAAACACCACCAAACTTATGTCAACAATGCAAATGCAGCTCTTGAAAAACACCCTGAAATTGGTGAAGACCTTGAAGCTTTGCTTGCTGATGTAGATTCTATCCCAGCTGATATCCGTCAAGCACTTATCAACAATGGTGGTGGACACTTGAACCACGCTCTTTTCTGGGAATTGATGACTCCTGAGAAAACAGCTCCATCAGCAGAACTTGCAGCAGCAATCGATGCAACATTTGGTTCATTTGAAGAGTTCCAAGCAGCCTTTACAGCAGCAGCTACAACTCGCTTCGGTTCTGGATGGGCATGGTTGGTTGTTAACAAAGAAGGGAAGCTTGAAGTGACTTCAACAGCAAACCAAGACACACCAATCTCAGAAGGTAAAAAACCAATCTTGGGCTTGGACGTTTGGGAACATGCTTACTACGTGAAATACCGCAACGTGCGTCCTGACTACATCAAAGCTTTCTTCTCAGTAATTAACTGGAACAAGGTAGACGAGCTTTACGCAGCAGCTAAATAATAAAATATGGAGGGAAGAATTGTTCTTCTCTTTTTAAAGTTATAAAGCAGAAGTCTGACAAAATCGTCAGACTTTTTTCATTTTTATGAGAAACGTGCTAACTGCTAGAAATTATGGTAAAATAGAGTGTTAAGTAATCGTGGAAAAGGAAGACTATGCGTAAAGAAATTGCACCTGAATTATACAACTATAACAAGTTTCCTGGCCCAGAATTTCATGTAAATGGGGATAAGGTTGAGACTGAAGGAATTGCTTTTACCTTGGTTGAAAATATCAAGGATGCTTTCGATGTGACAGTCTTTAATCAACGCTTCTCAGAAGTGTTGACCAAATTTGATTATGTCGTGGGGGACTGGAGTAATGAACAGCTCCGCCTACGTGGTTTTTACAAAGACGATCGAACAGAGGAAAAAATTGAAAAGATCAGTCGCTTACAGGACTATCTTTTAGAGTACTGTAGTTATGGTTGTGCCTATTTTGTTCTAGAAAATCAAGCACCGAAACGGGCTTCATTTGACAAAAAAATGCGTAAAAAAGAGGAGGAAAACCTTCCTAGAAGAGGCAAGAAACCTTCGCAAAATAAGAGAAAACCAAATGCCGATAAGCGAAATAGACGTCGTCATAAGGACCAAAAGTCTCAGAAAGAGGACAAGGGACAGCGCCATTTTGTCATTCGTCAGAAATAGATAGAGAATAAGGAGAAGAGATGAAACCGTCTATTTATAGTTTAACACGTCAAACCATGCAAGAATGGGTATTAGAACAAGGAGAAAAGAAATTCCGAGCAGATCAAATCTGGGAATGGCTTTACCGTAAACGTGTCCAGTCATTTGAAGAAATGACCAACCTTTCCAAGGATTTGATTGCTAAGCTCAATGACCAGTTTGTGGTAAATCCTTTGAAACAACGGATTGTACAAGAGTCAGCTGACGGTACTGTTAAGTATCTTTTCGAGTTGCCAGATGGCATGTTGATTGAGACAGTACTCATGCGTCAACACTACGGTTTGTCAGTCTGTGTGACCACTCAGGTCGGTTGTAATATCGGTTGTACCTTCTGTGCGTCAGGCTTGATTAAAAAGCAACGTGATCTTAATAACGGGGAAATCGTAGCGCAGATTATGCTGGTTCAGAAATACTTTGATGAGCGTGGTCAGGACGAACGTGTCAGCCATATCGTTGTCATGGGAATTGGTGAACCATTTGATAACTACAACAATGTTTTGAATTTTGTCCGTACCATCAATGATGACAAGGGGATGGCAATCGGTGCTCGTCACATCACGGTTTCAACCTCAGGTTTGGCCCATAGAATTCGTGACTTTGCTAATGAAGGCGTACAGGTCAATCTGGCTGTTTCTCTTCACGCACCAAACAATGAATTGCGTTCAAGCATCATGAAGATCAACCGTGCCTTTCCGATTGAAAAGCTCTTTGCAGCTATTGAGTACTATATCGAAACAACCAATCGTCGTGTAACTTTTGAATACATCATGCTCAATGAAGTCAACGATGGTGTAGAACAAGCCTTGGAATTGGCTGAATTGCTCAAAAACATCAAGAAATTGTCATATGTCAACTTGATTCCCTATAACCCAGTTAGTGAACATGACCAATATAGCCGTAGTCCTAAAGAGCGCGTGATGGCCTTCTACGATACCCTCAAGAAAAAAGGGGTCAACTGTGTTGTTCGTCAAGAGCATGGTACAGATATTGATGCAGCTTGTGGACAATTACGCTCCAATACAATGAAACGTGACCGCCAGAAGGCAGTCGCAGCGGTAAATCCATAAAATGACTAAAAAAAGAGAATTAATCTTAAGATTGGGAGTGGCTGTTTACAGCCTATGCATTGTCTGTTTTTGCTTCACTCCCCAGCCTCAACTTCCTACAGGAGTGGAAACTCCAGGTATTCAAACTTTTGGACGCCTGGTTTTTCTTTTAACTCCCTTAAACTCCCTTTGGAATCTGGGTGAAGTGACTAGTTTGGGACAAGTCCTTTGGATCTTTTTGCAGAATATTTTAAATGTCTTCTTGCTTTTCCCGCTGATTTTCCAACTTCTCTATCTTATGCCTGGTCTAAGAAATACTAAGAAAGTGATTTTGTTCAGTTTTTTACTAAGTCTAGGAATTGAGTGTACGCAACTAGTTTTAGATTTTTTCTTCGACTTTAATCGCGTCTTTGAGATTGATGATTTGTGGACCAATACCTTGGGAGGCTATTTGGCTTGGCTCCTCTATAAAGGACTGCATAAAAACAAGATAAGGAATTAGAATGAGTATTTTAGAAGTTAAAAATTTGAGTCACGGTTTTGGTGATCGTGCAATTTTTGAAGATGTCTCCTTCCGTCTCCTCAAGGGAGAACATATCGGCTTAGTCGGTGCCAATGGTGAAGGAAAATCAACCTTTATGAGTATCGTGACTGGTAAGATGTTACCTGACGAAGGAAAGGTGGAGTGGTCTAAGTATGTGACTGCTGGCTATCTGGATCAGCATGCTGTGCTAAAGGAAGGTCAAACTGTGCGTGATGTCTTGCGTACAGCCTTTGATGAGCTATTTAAAGCAGAAACTCGTATCAATGAGCTCTATATGGAAATGGCAGAGGACGGAGCGGATATTGATGCACTGATGGAAGAAGTTGGCGAACTCCAAGACCGTTTGGAGAGTCGAGATTTCTATACTTTGGATGCTAAGATTGATGAAGTGGCGCGTGCCCTCGGTGTCATGGACTATGGTATAGATACAGACGTAACAGCCTTGTCAGGTGGACAAAGAACCAAGGTACTCTTGGCTAAACTTCTCCTTGAAAAGCCTGATATCTTGTTGCTGGACGAGCCAACCAACTATCTGGATGCCGAACACATTGACTGGCTCAAGCGTTATCTCCAAAACTATGAGAATGCTTTTGTCCTTATTTCGCATGATATTCCTTTCCTCAACGACGTGATCAATATCGTTTATCATGTGGAAAATCAACAGTTGACACGTTACTCTGGTGACTACTACCAGTTCCAAGAAGTCTATGCCATGAAGAAATCTCAGCTAGAGGCGGCTTACGAACGTCAGCAGAAAGAGATAGCGGACCTCAAGGACTTTGTCGCTCGAAACAAAGCGCGTGTTGCAACACGAAACATGGCCATGTCCCGTCAAAAGAAACTCGACAAGATGGATATCATTCAACTCCAAAGCGAGAAACCAAAGCCATCCTTTGATTTCAAACCAGCTCGTACGCCAGGGCGTTTTATCTTCCAAGCCAAGGACTTGCAGATTGGTTATGACCGTCCTCTGACCAAACCCTTAAATCTTACCTTTGAACGCAATCAAAAGGTTGCAATAATTGGAGCCAATGGTATCGGGAAAACAACTCTCCTGAAGTCTCTCTTGGGCATTATCCCACCAATCGCTGGAGAAGTCGAACGTGGCGACTACCTAGAACTTGGTTATTTTGAGCAAGAAGTAGAAGGTGGCAATCGTCAAACACCTCTTGAAGCTGTTTGGAATGCTTTTCCTGCACTTAACCAAGCAGAAGTCCGTGCGGCCCTTGCTCGTTGTGGTTTGACAACTAAGCATATCGAAAGCCAGATTCAGGTCTTATCAGGTGGAGAACAAGCCAAGGTACGCTTCTGTCTCTTGATGAACCGTGAAAACAACGTTTTAGTGCTGGATGAGCCGACCAACCACCTAGATGTGGATGCTAAGGAAGAACTCAAACGGGCGCTTAAAGAATACAAAGGAAGCATTCTTATGGTTTGCCACGAACCAGACTTTTATGAAGGTTGGATGGACCAAATCTGGGACTTTAACAAGCTAACTTAAAAATGAGAAAAAAAGAAATACAGTATCGAATGCGAATACTGTATTTTTTAGGTTATTTAGGATTTAAAATCGTAATCTTTTACCACTTCGATACTATCGATAGTGATAGCAGTAGTTGGTTTGTCTTTTTCATCTTTTTCAGCCTTAGCAATCTTATCCACAACATCCATACCGTCAATCACTTGACCAAATACTGGGTGTTTACCATCTAGACTAGGATTTCCACCCTCTTTATAGGCTTCGATGATCTTCTTTGGATACTTGCTTGTAGGGAGTTTAGCAGAGGTATCTGTAGAGTTTTGGTTGATGAAGAACTGGCTACCATTGGTGTTTGGTTGACCAGTATTAGCCATAGCAAGAGCTCCTCGAATATTGTATAGGTAAGGAGAGATTTCATTTTTGAAACCAGTTCCCTTGTCCTTCGTTTTATCCTTATCATGCCAGATGGATTGACCACCTGTACCATCTCCCTTAGGATCTCCAGTTTGGACCATAAAGCCATCGATGACACGGTGGAAGGTGATGCCGTTATAGTAGCCTTCTTTGGCGTGAGTAAGGAAGTTTTCAACCGCAAGAGGTGCTAGTTTTGGAAAGAGTTTGATGCGGATATCGCCTTGATTTGTATGTAAAATGACCTCGGCTTCATCTTCAGCAACTTCCTTAGAAAGTTGAGGGAAGTTGGCATTTTCATTGGTTAAAGCGTCATTCAAATCTTTGGCAGCCTGAGCAGCTGCTTTAGAACTTTCTTCAGCTGAGATACTAGAGTCAACATAGTCATCGCCACGGAGACCACGTTGGATACTAGTACATCCAGCAAGGGCTATAGTTGATAGTAAAAGAAGGGTTGCTAGTTTTTTCATTGTTTTCCTCTCAAAAATTCATTTCTATCATTGTACCTTAAAAGTAAGGGGATTTCAAATATTAGTGACAAGGTAGTTTAAGAGGAAGCCGACCAGAAAGTCGCTTGCTTAGAGATTTTTCTTTGGATGACGGTCGATAATGTCCTGGTACTGTTCCAGTATCTGCTCTCCCTTTGGAGTCAATTTGTAACCACGAATTGAAAAGTAACTTGCTAATTCTTCTCCTGAAAAGTTGTCACGAAGGGATTGGTCCAAATCTGGAGCCTTCATCTTAGAAAGTACTGTAACTCTCCTTACTTTTGAGGATATTCTCTTTCATAGTGGTATTTAGATGATCAAGCGAGTCAAAGACAGTTTCGACAAGAGCATAGCCTTTTTCAACAGGTATTTCTAAATTTTTTGGGGCATCAATGCTATAAGTCTACTTGAAGTATTTAGAAAACTAGTTCTTAAGAAAGCTCGTAAAGAATCACAATTAGTAAACGTTAATTCGAAAGAATTACTATGCTTTAAAAGAGCACATTTTAAACGGATTTTTTCTTTCGGCTTCAATTCCTAATTAATCAATGAACTTAATACTAGGTCTCGAAAAGAATTATGCTTCCTCTTTCTGTCTGAGTTCAAAGAGGTCTTCTACTTTCAGATTAAAAACTTGAGCAATTTTAAGAGCCATTTCCAGCGAAGGATTGTAACGATTATTTTCCAAGTGCAGAATTGTCTCGCGTCGCATGCCAATGAGGTCGGCTAACTCCTGCTGGGTCATGCCTGTGGACTCACGAACAGATTTGAGATTAGTAATAATCTTGCTTTCTTTGGTCATGCTTATCCTATCCGTTCTAAGATAAGATAGACAACCGCAAAGATGCAAATCAAGACAGCTATGCTAATAAAGATCTGGCCCATGTAAAGAGTGAGAGACCCCATATACCCAATGATAACTGCTAGGATCATCAGTGCGCCTAGTATAAAAACAAACATCAAGCTAGCTGCCTTGGCTAAATTAGCATAAAAGCGTTCGTCCGGAGTTTCCTTGACATTTTTCAAACAGAAAAAACCAAATACAATCACTTCAATAACGAGGCCAATTCCCAAAATCCATTCTTTAATACCAGAACTTTCGCTTGGGGTCGCAACCCAAATCCCTACTGTATAAAAAATGCTTGCTGCAAACAAAAGTATCGTGTAAAGCTTAGCAGACAAGTCAAAAATAGTCTTTCCTTTACCTTTCTGACTCTTATGAGGCCATGGTTTCATATGTAGCCAGCCCCAAATAGCTACAATCTGACCTAACACTGAAATACCAGCAATAATTAACTTGGGTCCCCAACTAAGATTAGAACCAAATAAAACAGTAAAATCAATAAAGAGAGCTGCGGAAATCATTGTAATGAGGCCACCCGTTTTTTGACTTTTTTTCATGATAGACTCCTTTCCTTATGTTAGAAATATTTAACAATCTTTATGTTATAAATATATCACATTTAAATTTGGAAAGCAAGAATTTATGTGCCAAGGTGGCAATTATTTGAAAAAATTTTTTAATAAAAGCCTTTGATAGTCAAACAACTAAAGAATTCTTTGAAGCAATGCATCGGATTTGGTTTGGATAGTTTCGTTAATAATATTTGATGATAAAGAATTTTTGAAAAATCTAGATATTGTATGAATATCTACTTTTTTTCTTAGACTGTTATAAAGTCTGTCAGAATAAGCTTTGTAGGTGTAGAAGTTAATTTTTACAGAACTAAATTATTTCCCTATTTAGAATCTATTAATTCATATTTTATAAATTAATTAGTAGATATCGTTCTTAAAATCCTTGATATTTCGCTTGGGAACAGGCTTGGAATTTAGGAGCCAAGCATCCAAATCACGTTCAGGAGAGATGAAGGGTTTGACTTGATGGTCTTTATAAAATGTTTCTAAAATAGTATTTATGACATTCTCTTTCTGATTTTTCTTTAAAAATATAACAAATTTCTAAATGGTTTAAAAATTTTATAGTCTGTCAAGTTTTTTTCTTGACACCTGTCAAAAATCTGCTATAATAGAACATGTGCTAAATAGCTTAGCTATTTCACCGAAATAAAAAATAAGAAAAGAGACATTAAAAAATGGCAGTTAAAATCCGTTTGACTCGTATGGGTTCTAAGAAAAAACCTTTCTACCGTATCAACGTAGCAGACTCACGTTCACCACGTGACGGACGTTTCATCGAAACAGTTGGAACTTATAACCCACTTGTTGCTGAAAACCAAGTGACTTTGAAAGAAGACCGCGTTCTTGCATGGTTGGCTGATGGAGCTCAACCTTCAGATACAGTTCGCAACATCCTTTCAAAAGAAGGCGTATTGAAAAAATTCCACGATTCTAAATTCTCAAAATAAGTTTAAAGTAGGTTGACAGATGGATACGATTGAAAATCTCATTATTGCGATTGTGAAACCTTTGATTTCACAACCAGATGCCTTAACTATCAAGATTGAAGACACACCAGAGTTTTTGGAGTATCACTTGGATCTTGACCAAAGCGATGTCGGTCGTGTTATCGGTCGTAAGGGTCGCACTATCTCAGCGATAAGAACGATTGTCTACTCTGTCCCAACTGAAGACAAAAAAGTAAGAATCGTTATCGATGAAAAATAAAAAAAGCGGGACGGATGTCTCGCTTTTTTGTGAGGAGGAGAAGATGAAGGATTTAACCTTTAGACAAATACAAGACTACTTACTCGAACATTACCAGCAATCTCGAACTGAGGAAGGCCTCTTTATCAAGTTAGTGGAGGAAGTCGGAGAAGTAGCTGAGGTCTTGAATGGGCGCTCTGGTCGAAAAGAGGGCGTTCAGGACTCAAACGAGGAACTTGCCAAAGAACTGGCTGATATCATTCATTACACCGTCGCAATAGCGGCCATCAATGACATTGACCTAACTAAAACTATTTTTGACAAAGATAAGAAGGCTGCCATTAAATATCAACATGAAAGAGATTTGGAAGGATTTTTGAATGGGAAGGAGAGTTGATGTCCTCTTTCTTCAACTTGTGAAAATCCCTGGAACGTGATAAAATAAAGGGTATAAATAGATACAGGAGACAAGATGAACTACTTTAATGTTGGGAAAATCGTTAATACGCAGGGTCTGCAGGGTGAGATGCGTGTCTTGTCTGTGACGGATTTTTCAGAAGAACGGTTTAAAAAAGGAGCAGAGCTGGCTTTATTTGATGAAAAAGATCAGTTTGTCCAAACAGTAATAATCGCTAGCCATCGTAAGCAGAAGAACTTTGACATTATCAAATTCAAAGATATGTACCATATCAATGCGATTGAAAAGTACAAGGGTTATAGTCTCAAGGTCGCTGAGGAAGATTTGAATGATTTAGAAGATGGAGAATTCTATTATCACGAGATTATCGGTTTGGATGTTTACGAGGGTGATAACTTGATAGGAACTATCAAGGAAATCCTACAACCGGGAGCCAACGATGTCTGGGTGGTCAAGCGAAAAGGCAAGCGAGATTTGCTTTTACCTTACATTCCGCCAGTAGTTCTCAATGTTGATATTCCAAACAAGCGGGTCGAAGTGGAAATCTTAGAAGGGTTAGACGATGAAGATTGATATTTTAACCCTCTTTCCTGAGATGTTTTCTCCGTTGGAGCACTCGATTGTTGGAAAGGCTCGAGAAAAAGGGCTCTTGGATATCCACTACCATAATTTCAGAGAATACGCTGAAAAAGCCCGTCACGTGGACGATGAACCTTACGGAGGCGGTCAGGGGATGTTGCTCCGTGCTCAACCCATTTTCGATGCCTTTGATGCCATTGAAAAGAAAAATCCCCGCGTCATTCTTCTTGATCCTGCTGGAAAACAGTTCGATCAAGCTTACGCTGAGGATTTGGCTCAGGAAGAGGAACTGATCTTTATTTGTGGTCACTATGAAGGGTATGACGAACGCATCAAGACCTTAGTAACCGATGAAATTTCCCTAGGAGATTATGTCTTGACTGGAGGAGAATTGGCGGCCATGACCATGATCGATGCGACCGTTCGCCTGATTCCTGAAGTGATTGGCAAGGAGTCTAGCCACCAAGATGACAGTTTTTCTTCGGGACTCCTCGAATATCCTCAGTACACACGTCCTTATGACTATCGTGGCATGGTGGTTCCAGATGTGCTCATGAGTGGACACCATGAAAAGATTCGTCAGTGGCGACTGTATGAGAGCCTAAAGAAAACCTACGAGCGCAGACCTGACTTGCTAGAAAACTATCAACTAACAGCCGAAGAAGAAAAAATGCTGGCTGAAATCAAAGAAAACAAAGAATAAAGGAGAACCTTATGCAAGTAATCAAACGTAATGGAGAAATTGCTGAATTTGATCCAGATAAAATTTACCAAGCTGTCCTAAAAGCAGCTCAAACCGTTTATGTTTTGACAGATGATTTGCGTCAAAACCTTGCACAAGTTACTAAAAAAGTCGTTTTGGACTTGGAAGAAGCAAAAGTGGAACGTGCGACTATCAGCATGATCCAATCAATGGTTGAGCACCGCTTACTTGGAGCTGGCTACATCACAATCGCAGAACACTATATCTCTTATCGCTTGCAACGCGATTTGGAGAGAAGTGGTTATGGCGACCATATCGCCGTTCACCTTCATTTTGAACAAATCCGTTAAGAAAAAGAGTGGGATGCAAAGAACATCTCACTCTTTCTTAAATAGACTTTTCTGAGCTTTTTGTACGGTTGAGGGAACAAAACGAAGTCGTTTAATATCACTGATACGAATGATTCGGGTCACGTTTTTTGAAAAATTCTTGACGATAATTTGTTGGCGATTGGCGTCGTGTTTGACAATATCACCCGTAAAACTTGTCTCAGCAAGTATGATATGAACAGCCGTCGTCTTTTTCTGGATGGCTTGTTCAATCATAGCGGTGAGGGAGTTGTCCTCGATTTGAGGATGATCATCATTCCCATTGAGAAAACTATGTAGTTTATCTAGAACTAGTTGGAATGCCTGTCTCATAGAATCCTCCCTTCTTACATATCCACATTATATAAAATTTTTTTAAAAACTACAAGATTTTTCGAATAATCTAATGAAAACTAAAAAGGAGAACAAAATGGTAGAATTTACATTTGAAATCGAAGAACACTTACTGACCTTGTCCGAAAATGAAAAAGGATGGACCAAGGAAATCAACCGCGTCAGCTTTAATGGAGCCCCTGCAAAGTTTGACATTCGCGCTTGGAGTCCGGATCATACTAAAATGGGCAAGGGAATTACTCTTACAAATGAAGAATTTCAGATAATGGTTGATGCCTTTAAAGGTGGACAATAAAAAGAATCTTGAGTGGAACTCAAGATTCTTTTTTTTATGACACAATATAGTCACAGAGAGAAGTCTTAGCCAATTGAATAAAAGTCTCTCTAAATTCTTCGGGTGGTGTTGGATTATCCTTACGAATCCACACTTCAATGAATGAAATCGCCATGGCCGTAATGATATAGGCCATGTCCTCTTCACTAAAATTATATTTCAGCTGGTAGTTAACATTTTTTAGTACCCACTGAGAATATTTCTCACGTAGAAACTCCCTCCAACAAGTGGTGGCTTGAGAATTGTACAAGGTACCGACGACTTCTCGCTTTTCATAGATGAGAGGGAGAATGTGGTCTGCTAAGAAAGTGATGGGATTGCCATCTCGTTCAGGACAGTAGTTGTTAAAATTATTAAAGATCTGTTGATCAGTCTCCTTGTGGATATAATCGATAATATCTTCGAAGTTATTAAAGTGCTTTTGATAAATCGCTTGGCGGGAAATACCAGCTTCTGCAGCAATCTCAGTCATGGTAAAAGAAGTCCGCTGAGGGTTTCTCCTTGCAAGAGTGATAAAAGCACCTAAGATTAACTCTCTAGTTTTATTTGCCATAGCTTTACCCTCCTATCTATAAATATTAAAAATACTAGATTTAGTATTACCCCAAGTTTTCCTTTTAGCATAAATAAACTGAATAGATGATTATTCGAAAGCCTTTATAAGACTATTATATCATAGATTCATTATAAATAACAGATTATTACGGGGAGCTAGTACTATTTGAAAACTCCTATTATATCAGTATTTTCAGACAATTCTTGGGATAGTCACTTTTTATATGGTATCATGAAATAATATATCAAAAAAGTTGACATCGTGTAAATAAATAACTTGATAGATAAAAAGATTTTAATAAAAATATTCAACGATATGTAGTACAATAGTCATGGACGATATTTTGCTATATTTCCATCTGACCAAGAGTAATGATACTCCTGCTAAAGATTGAATTGAATAAATATTTTAAATACTATAATAGTGTAATTGTTTTTCAAAGCAAGTGTTACAAGTATGTTATCGTGTAACAAATCATGCGATTGAAAGGGGTGTTGCCTACTGGGAGAAGAAGATGCACTATTCATCAATTTCAATCATTTAGAAAGGAAAGTCATGAAATTTAAGAAATTGTGGCTCTATATTTTAACGCCACTACTCGTTTTATTGGGTTCTGCTGCTTTGACAAATACAGTTCAAGCACAAGAACTTAAAAATGTCATTACCAAAGTAGGAATTTGGGAGACTGATAATGGTAAGTTTGTGACACCAGATGCTAAAGGAGTTTACAACCTATCACCACAAAATCAATCTTACGAAAACTATAAGTTTGCTGCTGATTTTGATTTGAGCGCTTATGATGGAAAACTGCAGGATGGTGATACCTTTACATTCACTATTCCAGCTCCATTATCTGTTCGTGCTGAAACCTTTGAACTCAAAGATAAAGAGACTGATACTGCTGTAGGTGATGCAACAGCTGTTTATAATGGTGACAACCAAGGTGGTAAAGTTACCATTACTTTGAAAAACCTTGCTGAGTACCTTAAGAAAAAAGGTGGTACAGATGTTCGTGGTGTTTCAGGTACCTTCTACGTAGCTTTCAGCTCTAAGAAAGAAACAGAAGAAGAATCAATTCAACTTGATAAGACAGAAACAAAAGATGATGTCAATTTTAAGATGAAGTTCAAAAAAGGTGGAGAACAGGACTATTCTAAGGGTATTGGTAAAACAAACATTAGCAAAGTTAATGGTACTATCAATAAAGAAAAATGGGAATCAGCTCTCCTTGGAAAATCAGGAGATTATGTTCACAAGTGGAATCTTCGTGTAAACCCTAAACAAGCTGAGTACAACAAGATTGTAGTTCGCGACTGGGTTGACAAAGACTACTCTCCAATGCAAATCATCCCTGAATCAATCGTGGTTACTGCTGGTTACTACAACAAGGTATACGCTTTAGTTGACGATGTAACTCTTGAAGCAGGTAAAGACTACGAAATCAAGTGGAATGATTCTTACACTGAGTTCACTATTACCTTTAATAATGCTAAAGCTATCCGTGCTACAAACGGTAAAGCAGCAGCATTCCGTATCGTCTATAACACAACAGCGCCAGCTGACGGAACAAAAGTTCAAAACAATGCTGAAATCACAGCTGATGATAAAGTTCTTCCAGTGAGCGATGATCGTACTGAAACTATTACAAAAGTTATTGGTAACTCAACAGTTACATCAGGTGGTACTATCCAACTGAAAACTGGTTACCGTATTACGCTGTATAAAGTAGATGAAAAATCACTTGACCGTCTTGCAGGAGCTAAATTTAAAATCACTCCTCCAGAAGGTGCAACTACAGCTAAAGAAGAAATAGTAACAACAGACGCTAGTGGTGTTGCCCAGTCTAAAATCTACACTGATGAAGACGTTAAAAAGGGTGAATTCACCATCACTGAAGTTGAAGCTCCTAAAGGTTACCAATTGGATTCTACTCCAATCAAAGTAACTGTTGGTCAAGAAGGTGTTATCAAAACAGTCACAAACAAACGCAACAACACAAAAGCTCAGATCCAAGCAATTAAAAAATTGACTGGTCGTGCGATGAAAGCTGGCGAGTTTGAATTTGACTTGTTTGATGACAAGACAGATAAAGTTGTTGAAACTGTAACAAATGATGCAGATGGGAATATCAATTTTTCTGAATTGACATTTGATAAAGCTGGTACATACAACTATCACATCGTTGAGAAAAAAGCCAATAAAACAGAAAAAGGTGTTACTTATGATGCTAACCCTGTTGGCGTTACAGTCACTGTAACAGCAGACTCTGAAGGGAAATTGACTGCAGCTGTGTCTTACGAAGGTGATGATAAGACTTTTGAAAACACTTACGCTGCTGAAAAAACTTCAGCTTCTCTTGAAGTGACTAAGAAGTTGACTGGCCGTGAGTTGAAAGCTGATGAATTTGAGTTTGTCTTGAAGAATGATGCAGATGGTTCAGAACTTCAAAAAGTGAAGAACACTGCTGATGGTAAAGTAACATTCGCTCCAATCGAATATACTAAAGCTGGTACATACAACTATACCATTGTTGAAACAAACGCTGGTAAGACTGTTGATGGTGTGACTTACGATAATCTTGAAGTTAAAGTCACAGTAGAAGTTACAGATGATGGCGAAGGAAAACTTCATGCGAATGTGACTTACCCAGCGGACAAAGAATTCAATAACAGCTATGGAACTTCAAAAGCAAAAGCAGCTCTTGAAGTGACTAAGAAGTTGACAGGACGTGAGTTGAAAGCTGATGAATTTGAGTTCACTTTGACAGACCAAGACGGTAATGTGAAAGAA
>NZ_QEMY02000014.1:0-266 GCF_003143695.2 Streptococcus halitosis | reverse complement strand
AAGCTCCATGTGCCTTCTGCTGTCTTAACCTCTGTTTGACTTGGTTGCGTTGGCGTTGCTTGGCTGCCATCTTTCAAGTCTGTTTGGTCTGCTGGAAGTAGGGTTTTCACTTCTTGTGGAAGTTCTTTGCCTGGAGTTCCACTGACAAACTCGTGAACTGCTTTATGAGTCACTGTTGGAGCTGGGGTGAATTCCCAAGTACCGATAAAGTGGGCGTCTGCTCCATTGATGGTTTCGGATGTCTTATCATAGGACTTAAAGCTCCA
>NZ_QEMY02000010.1:0-435 GCF_003143695.2 Streptococcus halitosis | reverse complement strand
GGTAGAAGGTCAAACGATTACCTTGACGCTTACAGAAGATCAAGTCAAAGCCAATGGCGGTCAAGCAGTTGAATTAACATTCGACGCGAAGATCAAAGCTGGTGCGAACTTGTCTGCGTATGTGAAGGAAGACGGTCGTACACAGATTCCGAATAAGGCAGCTTATGATGCAAGCTTCCCACACAAACCAGGAGTGCACAAGGACTCTAACGAAGTCCCAGTAACGCCTCCAACACCAGAAGAGCCGGAAATCAAGAAAGATGTGAACGGCAAAGAAGCTGAAACTCTTGACAAACGTGACCAAGTCTTCACTTACAACGTGAAAACAACAGTAGTGCAAGATGCGACAGCCTTCTCAGTCACAGATACCCTAGTAGACGTTCTTGAATTCGCAGGAACTTCAAGTGCTAAATTGAATGGTCAAGCGCTTGAGGC
>NZ_QEMY02000002.1:0-150736 GCF_003143695.2 Streptococcus halitosis | reverse complement strand
GGTGCATTTTTTTATTTAACGCGGGAAGTAGCTCAGCTTGGTAGAGTACTTGGTTTGGGACCAAGGTGTCGCAGGTTCGAATCCTGTCTTCCCGATTGAGTATGGGGATACTTAAGGGTATCTTTTTTATATGTGTTAAGGAGATTCTGAGAATCTTCTTTTTTGTTTTTAAGGAATGAATTTAGGAAAACTAGCAGTGCTTAAGGAATGGTAGTGGCTATATATTTTCTTTAATTATGGTAAAATAGTAAGAGAATAATGTGAGGGAATTGAATGTCAAGTAAGTTTGAAATTTTAATGAATCAAATAGGAGTCTCTGATCAATTGAGACAGGATCCTGCTCTTGTTAATGCAAGTATTGAGCGTGTTGTGGTTCATAAAATTAGTAAGATTTGGGAATTTCATTTTGTATTTTCTAATATTTTACCGATTGAAATCTTTTTAGAGTTAAAGAAAGGGCTTAGTGAAGAATTTTCTAAGACAGGGAATCAAGCTATTTTCGAAATCAAGGCTCTCTCTCAAGAATTTTCAAATGAACTCTTGCAGGCCTACTATAAGGAGGCTTTTTCTGAAGGTCCATGTGCTAGTCAAGGGTTTAAGTCTCTTTATCAGAATTTGCAAGTTCGTGCAGTGGGAAATCAGCTCTTTATTGAAGGTTCAGAGGTGATTGATAAGGAACACTTTAAGAAAAATCATCTTCCTAATTTAACAAAGCAACTTGAAAAGTTTGGTTTTCCAGCTTTTGTCTGCCAAATCGAAAAGAATGATGCTCTTACACAGGAGCAGGAAGAAGCCTTCCATGCGGAGAATGAACAAATCGTTCAGGCTGCTAATGAGGAGGCTTTGCGTGCTATGGAACAACTGGAACAGATGGCTCCTCCTCCAGTAGAAGAGAAACCGGCCTTTGATTTTCAGGCTAAAAAGGCTGCGGCAAAATCAAAATTGGATAAGGCTGAAGTTACCCAGATGATTGATGTGACGACTGAGGAAAATCGTTTGGTTTTTGAAGGGGTCGTTTTTGATGTGGAGCATAAGGTAACCAGAACTGGTCGCGTTTTGATCAACTTTAAAATGACGGACTACACTTCAAGTTTTTCAATGCAAAAATGGGTTAAGAATGAAGAAGAGGCTCAGAAGTTTGACATCATTAAGAAAAATTCCTGGCTTCGTGTTCGTGGAAATGTGGAGATGAATAACTTCACACGAGATTTGACAATGAACGTGCAGGATGTGCAGGAAGTTGTTCACTATGAGCGGAAGGATTTGATGCCAGAAGGTGAGCGCCGGGTTGAGTTTCATGCTCATACTAATATGTCGACCATGGATGCTCTGCCAGAAGTAGAGGAAATTATTGCGACAGCTGCAAAGTGGGGACACAAGGCGGTTGCCATCACGGACCATGGGAATGTTCAGTCCTTTCCACATGGCTACAAGGCAGCTAAGAAAGCAGGAATTCAGCTGATCTATGGAATGGAAGCCAATATCGTTGAAGACCGTGTTCCTATCGTTTACAACGAAGTGGAGATGGAATTGTCAGAAGCTACCTACGTGGTTTTTGACGTGGAAACGACGGGACTTTCAGCTATCTATAATGACTTGATTCAAGTTGCAGCTTCTAAGATGTACAAGGGAAATGTTATTGCCGAATTTGATGAATTTATCAATCCTGGATATCCCTTGTCAGCCTTTACTACTGAGTTGACTGGAATTACAGATGACCATGTCAAAAATGCCAAACCACTGGAACAAGTTTTACAAGAATTCCAAGAATTTTGCAAGGATACAGTCTTAGTCGCCCACAATGCTACCTTTGACGTTGGCTTTATGAATGCTAACTATGAGCGTCATGGTCTGCCTAAGATTAGCCAGCCAGTTATTGATACGCTGGAGTTTGCTAGAAACCTCTATCCTGAGTATAAACGTCATGGTTTGGGACCTTTGACCAAGCGTTTTGGTGTGGCACTGGACCACCACCACATGGCCAACTACGATGCGGAAGCTACTGGTCGTTTGCTCTTTATCTTTATCAAGGATGTAGCGGAAAAACATGGTGTGACTGATCTGGCTAGACTGAATATTGATTTGATTAGTCCAGACTCTTATAAAAAAGCTCGGATCAAGCATGCGACTATCTATGTCAAGAATCAAGTTGGTTTAAAAAATATTTTTAAGCTGGTTTCTTTGTCCAATACCAAGTACTTTGAAGGGGTGCCACGGATTCCGAGAACAGTTCTAGATGCTCATCGGGAGGGCTTGATTTTGGGGTCGGCTTGCTCGGAGGGTGAAGTTTTTGACGCAGTCGTTTCCCAAGGTGTAGATGCGGCGGTTGAAGTGGCCAAGTATTATGACTTTATCGAGGTCATGCCACCGGCTATCTATGCACCCTTGATTGCTAAAGAGCAGGTCAAGGATATGGAGGAACTCCAGACTATTATCAAGAATTTGATAGAGGTGGGAGACCGTCTTGGCAAGCCCGTTTTGGCTACGGGAAATGTTCATTATATCGAACCGGAAGAAGAGATTTACCGTGAAATTATCGTCCGTAGTTTGGGACAGGGGGCTATGATTAACCGAACCATTGGTCACGGTGAACATGCCCAACCGGCTCCTCTTCCGAAAGCTCATTTTCGAACGACTAATGAGATGTTGGATGAATTTGCCTTCTTGGGCGAGGAATTGGCTCGTAAATTGGTTATTGAAAACACCAATGCCTTGGCAGAAATTTTTGAGCCTGTTGAGGTGGTTAAGGGTGACTTGTACACGCCTTTCATCGACAAGGCTGAAGAAACGGTTGCTGAGTTGACCTATAAGAAAGCTTTTGAGATTTATGGAAATCCGCTGCCAGATATCGTTGATTTGCGGATTGAAAAAGAATTAACTTCCATTCTGGGGAATGGATTTGCCGTGATTTATCTGGCATCGCAGATGCTGGTGCAACGTTCCAACGAACGGGGCTACTTGGTTGGTTCTCGTGGGTCTGTTGGGTCCAGTTTTGTTGCGACCATGATTGGGATTACGGAGGTTAATCCACTCTCTCCTCATTATGTTTGTGGTCAGTGTCAGTATAGTGAGTTTATCACGGATGGTTCTTACGGTTCAGGTTTTGATATGCCTAATAAGGACTGTCCAAACTGTGGTCATAAACTTAGCAAAAATGGACAGGATATTCCTTTCGAGACCTTCCTTGGTTTTGATGGAGACAAGGTTCCTGATATTGACTTGAACTTCTCGGGAGAAGATCAGCCTAGCGCCCACTTGGATGTGCGTGATATCTTTGGGGAGGAATATGCCTTCCGTGCAGGAACGGTTGGTACGGTGGCTGCCAAGACTGCCTATGGATTTGTAAAGGGCTACGAGAGAGACTATGGCAAGTTTTATCGTGATGCGGAGGTGGAGCGCCTCGCTCAGGGTGCGGCTGGTGTCAAGCGGACAACAGGACAACACCCGGGGGGAATCGTTGTTATTCCTAACTACATGGATGTTTACGATTTTACGCCTGTTCAGTATCCAGCAGATGACGTGACGGCTGAATGGCAGACGACTCACTTTAACTTCCACGATATCGATGAGAATGTCCTCAAACTTGATGTACTGGGGCATGATGATCCGACCATGATTCGGAAATTGCAGGACTTGTCTGGTATTGACCCTAATGAAATTCCCATGGATGATGAAAGCGTTATGGCTCTCTTTTCTGGAACGGAAGTTTTAGGGGTGACGCCTGAGCAAATTGGAACTCCAACAGGGATGCTGGGAATTCCAGAGTTTGGAACCAACTTTGTACGTGGAATGGTAGACGAAACGCATCCGACGACCTTTGCGGAATTGCTTCAGCTCTCAGGACTGTCCCACGGTACTGATGTCTGGTTGGGAAATGCCCAGGATTTGATCAAGCAAGGAATTGCTGACCTATCGACTGTTATCGGTTGTCGGGACGATATCATGGTTTATCTCATGCATGCGGGTCTCGAGCCTAAAATGGCCTTTACCATCATGGAACGGGTACGTAAGGGCATGTGGCTAAAGATTTCCGAAGAGGAGCGAAATGGCTACATCGAGGCTATGAAGGCCAATAAGGTGCCAGAGTGGTATATCGAGTCTTGTGGGAAAATCAAGTATATGTTCCCCAAAGCTCATGCGGCAGCCTACGTTATGATGGCCTTGCGTGTGGCCTACTTCAAGGTTCACCATCCGATTTATTACTACTGTGCTTATTTCTCAATCCGTGCCAAGGCTTTTGATATCAAGACCATGGGGGCGGGTTTGGATGCCATCAAGCGCAAGATGCAAGAAATTGCTGAAAAACGGAAGAATAATGAAGCCTCTAATGTGGAAATTGACCTCTATACAACTCTTGAGATTGTCAATGAAATGTGGGAACGTGGTTTCAAGTTTGGCAAACTCGATCTCTACCGTAGTCAGGCAACAGAGTTCCTCATCGATGGGGATACCCTCATTCCGCCATTTGTAGCAATGGATGGTCTGGGAGAGAACGTTGCTAAGCAGTTGGTGCGTGCGCGTGAAGAGGGTGAGTTCCTCTCTAAGACAGAACTGCGCAAGCGTGGCGGACTATCATCGACCTTGGTTGAAAAGATGGATGAAATGGGGATTCTCGGTAATATGCCAGAGGATAACCAGTTGAGTTTGTTTGATGATTTGTTTTAAGAATTAGAATGGAGAACATCTTTATGAAGCTTAGGATTCTTGCGGAAGATAAACCTGCTGAAAAGATTTTTGACTATCAGCTAGAGCTGGCAGATGAAACAATTATTCTATCGACAGCGCTCTTGTCTGGTGCCATTGCTTTAGCAGGATTATTTTCTGCTTTGAAGGAAAAATAACAAAAGAAAAGGAAGAATAGAATGGTTTTACCAAATTTTAAAGAAAATCTAGAAAAATATGCGAAATTGTTGGTTGCGAATGGAATTAACGTGCAGCCTGGTCACACTTTGGCTCTTTCTATCGATGTGGAGCAACGTGAGTTGGCGCATTTGATCGTGAAAGAAGCTTATGCCTTGGGAGCGCATGAGGTCATCGTTCAGTGGACAGATGATGTGATTAACCGTGAGAAATTCCTCCACGCGCCGATGGAGCGTCTGGACAATGTGCCAGAATACAAGATTGCTGAGATGAACTACCTCTTGGAAAACAAGGCTAGCCGTCTCGGTGTCCGTTCATCTGATCCAGGTGCCTTGAACGGAGTGGATGCGGACAAGCTTTCAGCTTCTGCAAAAGCTATGGGACTTGCGATGAAGCCAATGCGTATCGCAACGCAATCCAACAAGGTTAGCTGGACTGTAGCAGCTGCAGCAGGGCTTGAGTGGGCTAAGAAGGTCTTTCCAAATGCTGCGAGCGATGAAGAAGCAGTCGATCTCCTTTGGGACCAAATCTTCAAAACTTGTCGTGTCTATGAAGAAGATCCAGTTAAGGCTTGGGAAGAACATGCAGCCATTCTTAAGAGTAAGGCAGAAATGCTTAATAAAGAGCAATTTTCAGCTCTTCACTACACAGCGCCAGGGACAGATTTGACACTTGGCTTGCCTAAGAATCACGTTTGGGAATCAGCTGGTGCTATCAATGCACAGGGCGAAGGATTCTTGCCAAATATGCCGACAGAGGAAGTCTTCACTGCGCCTGACTTCCGTCGTGCAGATGGGTATGTAACCTCTACAAAACCACTTAGCTACAATGGCAATATCATCGAAGGTATTAAAGTAACCTTCAAGGATGGCCAAATCGTAGACATTACTGCTGAAAAGGGTAATCAGGTCATGAAAGACCTTGTCTTTGAAAATGCGGGTGCGCGTGCCTTGGGTGAATGTGCCTTGGTACCAGATCCAAGTCCAATTTCACAGTCAGGGATTACCTTCTTTAACACTCTTTTCGATGAAAATGCTTCAAACCACTTGGCTATCGGAGCAGCCTATGCGACCAGCGTTGTTGGTGGAGCAGAGATGAGCGAAGAAGAACTTGAAGCTGCAGGACTGAACCGTTCAGATGTTCACGTGGACTTTATGATTGGTTCGAATCAAATGGATATAGACGGTATCCGTGAGGATGGAACGCGCGTACCGCTCTTTCGTAATGGAGACTGGGCAAATTAAGGAGAAGCTATGATTGGAAGCATGTTTGTCGGTCTTTTAATTGGACTACTAGCAGGGGCTATCACCAATCGTGGAGAACGTATGGGATGCTTTGGGAAGATGTTTCTCGGTTGGATTGGTGCCTTTTTAGGACAATTACTCTTTGGTTCTTGGGGGCCAAGCCTAAATGGTACAGCCATTATCCCAGCAGTTCTCGGTGCCATGATTGTGTTAGCTATTTTCTGGGAAAGAGGAAGTTAGCTTCCCGGCTCTGAAAAGGAAAGGAGGTTGGCTATTGAGCCAGCCTCCTTTTGAGTATGATATAATAGTTCTATGAGATTAGATAAATTTTTAGTTGCCTGCGCAGTAGGGAGTCGAACTGAGGTCAAAAACTTGCTTAAAGCTAGACGCGTAACGGTTAACGGCAAGAAAGAAAAATCAGCAAAACTGCAAATCAATGAAGAAAGAGATGAGATTCGTTTTGACGGTCAAGTGCTGGAGTATGAAGAGTTTGTCTACTACATGATGAACAAGCCCCAAGGAGTCATTTCGGCGACTGAAGATCCCAAGCATAGAACGGTTTTGGACTTGTTGGACGACTATGGACGTGCCAAAGAAGTCTTTCCTGTAGGACGTTTGGATATCGATACCCATGGACTCTTACTCTTGACCAATGATGGTCAGCTGGCTCATGCCCTTCTATCGCCCAAGCGTCATGTGGATAAAACTTACTTGGCTCAAGTCAAGGGAATCATGACCCAAGAAGATGTGGAAACATTCGGCAAGGGTATTCCACTTAAGGACTTTACCTGCCAGCCGGCCAAACTGGAGATTTTGTCAATGGATTCAGATAAGGGTGAAAGCCAGGTTCGTGTGACCATTAGAGAAGGAAAATTTCATCAAGTCAAACGCATGGTGGCCTATTGTGGTAAGGAAGTCGTGGACTTGCAACGTTTGACGATGGGGACTCTAGTTTTGGATGAGAATTTGAAACGGGGAGAATGGCGTCGCCTGACCAAGGAGGAGTTAGAGGAGCTCCTTGCTAGTATTGCTTAGTTTGGATTATGTTAGAAAAGGTGAGGAGAAAGTCCCTGCCTTTTTAAGTTTTTCGGTTGCTTCATTTGTGAAAAGAGTTATAATAGACAGTAGAATAAAAGGAGGAATCTATGAACGCGATTCAAGAATCATTTACAGATAAACTTTTTGCCAACTATGAAGCAAATGTCAAATACCAAGCAATCGAAAATGCTGCCAGTCACAACGGAATTTTTGCAGCCCTAGAGCGTCGCCAAAGCCATGTCGACAATGCACCTGTTTTCTCATTGGATTTGACCAAGGACAAGGTCACTAATCAGAAAGCATCTGGTCGTTGCTGGATGTTTGCAGCTCTCAATACCTTCCGCCACAAACTCATCTCTCAATACAAGCTCGAAAACTTTGAACTGTCACAAGCCCACACCTTCTTCTGGGACAAGTATGAAAAATCTAACTGGTTCTTGGAGCAAGTGATTGCGACTGCAGACCAAGACTTAACTAGTCGCAAGGTTAGCTTCCTACTCCAAACTCCACAACAAGACGGCGGTCAGTGGGATATGGTCGTTGCCCTCTTTGAGAAATACGGTGTCGTTCCCAAGTCTGTTTACCCTGAGTCTATCTCATCTAGCAGTAGCCGTGAGCTCAATGCCATTCTCAACAAATTGCTTCGCCAAGATGCTCAAATCTTGCGTGATTTACTAGCATCTGGTGCTGACCAAGCGACTGTTCAAGCTAAGAAAGAAGACCTCTTGCAAGAAATTTTTAACTTCCTTGCTATGTCTTTAGGGCTTCCGCCACGTCAGTTTGACTTTGCTTATCGTGATAAGGATGATAACTACCAAAGCGAAAAGGGTATCACACCACAAGAGTTTTACAAGAAATATGTCAATCTTCCTTTAGAAGATTATGTTTCTGTTATCAATGCTCCCACTGCTGACAAGCCTTACGGCAAATCTTACACAGTTGAGATGTTGGGGAATGTCGTTGGTAGCCGTGCAGTTCGTTACATCAACGTTCCAATGGAGCGCTTGAAAGAATTGGCGATTGCCCAAATGCAAACAGGTGAGACTGTTTGGTTTGGTTCAGATGTCGGTCAGCTCAGCAACCGTAAAGCTGGAATCCTTGCTACAGATGTTTATGACTTTGAATCAAGCATGGATATTAAACTGACTCAAGACAAGGCTGGACGTTTGGACTACAGCGAAAGCTTGATGACCCACGCCATGGTCTTGACAGGTGTGGATTTGGATGAAAACGGTAAATCAACCAAGTGGAAAGTTGAAAACTCTTGGGGAGACAAGGTCGGTACAGATGGTTACTTTGTTGCCTCAGACGCTTGGATGGACGAATACACTTACCAAATCGTTGTTCGTAAGGAATTGCTGACAGCAGATGAACAAGCTGCTTATGAAGCAGAACCAATTGTGCTCGCACCATGGGATCCAATGGGAGCCTTGGCAGAATAAAGTATAAAGAAAAAAGGTTAGGGGAATCCTAGCCTCTTTTTTTCAAGTAATTTCTTAAAGTAGTGATAGATAATGCTTGCCAAGGGAGTTCTTCTTATTTTGAGTCTTTAAGTGACAGAGGGAAAGATATGTGTTATTATAGTAGTACAATTAGATATTGGAGTAGAAATGAAGTATTTAAGCAGCCAAGACATCAAGGATCGTCAACGAAATATCAGTGACATTAAACCTTATAAAACAACCAAGGAAATTGTCTTTTCAAATATCTTTACTTTTTTTAATGCTATGAACTTGGCTCTGGCAGTTCTGGTAGCCACAACCTTGCGATTTGAGAATATGCTCTTTTTAGGTGTGATTGCTATCAATACAGCCATCGGGATTTTCCAAGAAGTGCGTTCAAAAAATGCCTTAGAAAAACTAAGTTTGCTTGGTAAAAGTAAGTACAAGGTCAATCGAGATGGTCAAATGATTGAGATTGATCCAGAGAATATCGTACTGGGCGAGTATCTGCATCTCAATCTGGGTGATCAGGTGCCTGTAGACGCAGAAGTACTTGAAGGGAATGTTGAAGTTGATGAGTCCTTGCTGACTGGCGAGAGTGATTCAGTCTTTAAAACAGTTGGTGACCAGCTGATGAGCGGAAGCAATGTCGTTAGCGGATCCTGCCTGGTCACTGCGACGGAGGTCGGTCCCAATAGTTATATCAACAGACTCGCAAAATCCAGCAAGGAATTCAAAAAATACCCTTCTCAACTGCGCGATTACATGGATAAGATTTTAAAAATCGTCTCTATCTTGCTGGTGCCAGTTGCCATTCTGCTCTATGTCAGAGGTTTTAGTCTAGGACGGTCTTATGTTGAGATTGTCTTGGGAAGTTCTGGTGCCTTGGTCGGTATGATTCCAGAGGGGTTGATTCTCCTGGTCAGTGTGTCTCTGGCGGTAGCGGCCATGAAGCTGGCTAAAAAGAAGGTTCTGGTGCAGGAACTATACTGTGTGGAGACCTTGGCGCGTGTAGATGTTCTCTGTTTTGATAAGACAGGAACCATCACGACTGGTAATATGAAGGTCCAAGAAATAGATGATAAGCTAGCAGAGAAACTATCTTCTTATCTAGCTTATTTTGAGGATGAAAATGCGACATCGCGAGCTCTGAAGACTTACTTAATGTGTGAGAAAAAGTGGGAAGTTCAAGAAGTCGGCGCTTTTTCAAGTAAAAACAAGTATTCCTTTGTCCAAGTAAAAGACGGTGGGACCTATTTCTTCGGGGCTTATGAGTTTCTAGGATTTACCCAGCCGATGGATGCCTACTATGAACATCTAAAACAGCAAGGTTTTCGAATATTGACACTTGCCCATAGTAAGGACCACATCACGAGTCCGGCCAATATGGAACTACTAGGACACGTCGTTTTGTCAGATGAGATTAAGGACAATACCAAGGAAACCTTTGACTATTTCGAATCTCAAGGTGTTGAAGTGAAGATTATCAGTGGTGATAATCATGTGGCTGTATATGGGGTGGCTCGTAAGGCAGGTTTTAAGGAAGAAGCACGGGCGATTGATATGACCAAGGTGAGTGATGAGGACTTTGAAAGAGTGGTCTTGGAACACGATATCTTTGGTCGCGTGACACCTGAGCAGAAAGAAAAGATGGTAACCGTTTTACAAAATGCTGGGAAAACAGTTGCTATGAGTGGTGATGGAGTCAACGATGTTTTAGCACTCAAAAAAGCAGACATCAGTTTCGCTATGAATGGTGCTACCAGTGCGGCCAAAAGCGTCTCCAATATTGTTTTTCTCACAGATGATTTTGCAGTATTTTATGATATCTTGATGGAAGGTCGCCGTGTCATTAATAACATCCAAAAGGTGGCTTCTCTCTTTCTAACAAAGACCTTCTTCTCGATTGTTTTTGCGATTTTGAGTGTGATTTTTGGATTGGAATTTGCCTTTATCCCCATTCAGTTTACAATCATTTCAGCCATTACGATTGGGATTCCATCCTTCTTCCTGACTTTTGAGTCCAATAAAGAAAAGGTTAGCACTCACTTTATGAGAGATATCCTAATCAACGCAACAATTGGTGGAGGCGTTCTGGTTGCTAGTGTTCTCTTGACCAATTTCTTTATCACTGTCCCAGATCAGGTCAAATTTATTTGCTTCCTCCTTGCTTTGATCAATGGTCTGTGTCTAGTTGCCAAGGTCAGCATTCCCTTTAATCGATACAAGCTGGTCTTGCTCGCATTTTTGAGCCTTGCAGCCCTTGTTGGCGTACTTGCCAATACATTTATCCTGCAAGGAACTTTTGTACCTCTAGAAACCACCCAAGTCGTCTATGTAGCCATCCTAGCAGTGGTGATTGGGGGCTTGCATTATCTGACTAGAAGAAAAAGTTGATACACAAAAAGAATCAGGTTTATTACCTGATTCTTTTTTATTTATATTCTCGATGGTTTACATGATACCGAAGAAACGAGCTGCAATACCTACTGCAAAGAGAGCAAGGATGATTGCGATTGGTGATACTTTTTTCTTAAGCAACCACATGCAAAGGAAAGTAAGGAGAAGTCCCATCAATCCTGGAATCAATGAGTCCAACTGACCTTGAAGTGTTTGTGGTTGAACGCTATCCAAGCTCATACCACTAAGTGCTTGGCCGAGGATTCCCTTCAATTCTCCACCTGTAACAGCACCTTCTGGGAAGTTGATGTAGGCACCTTCTGACAGTTGTTTACCTGGAAGGTTGATAGTGAAGTTGATGGATACCCAACGTTGTACAAGAACGGCAAGGATGAACATACCAAGGATTGAAGCTCCTTTAGTGATGTCTTTCAAGATACCACCTGACATGTCTTTAGTGATTTCAGATCCAGCCTTGTAACCAAACTCTTGTGTGTACCAAAGGAAAGACATACGGATTGCATTCCATCCAAAGAAGAAGAGAAGTGGTCCAACGATATTACCAGTTGCAGCAAGTGAAGCACCAAGAGCACCAAGGATAGGACGAACTGTAAACCAGAAGACTGGGTCACCGATACCAGCAAGAGGTCCCATCATACCAATCTTAACACCTTGGATAGCAGCGTCATCGATTTCAGTACCGTTAGCGCGTTCTTCTTCAAGTGCAAGAGTAACCCCCATGATTGGAGCAGCTACGTATGGGTGAGTGTTGAAGAATTCAAGGTGACGCTCAAGAGCAGCTGCTTGGTCTTCTTTTTTAGTGTAAAGTTTCTTGATAGCTGGGATCAAAGAGTAAGCCCAACCCAAGTTTTGCATACGTTCGTAGTTCCATGAACCTTGAAGGAATTGTGAACGCCACCAAACTTTTTGGCGATCTGATTTTGATAATTGAATTTTTTCAGCCATGATTGTTCCCCTTTCTAGTAGTCTTCTAGGATATCACCGATTGGATCGTTAGAAGTTGCAGCTCCTCCGCCACCGTTTCCACCTTGTTTAGAAAGGTTGAGGTAGATGAAGGCAAGCGCAACACCGATGACACCAAGGGCAATCAAAGTCAATTGAGAAATTGCTGCAAGAGCAAAACCGATAGCGAAGAATGGCCATACTTCACGAGTTGCCATCATGTTGATAACCATAGCGTAACCAACGGCAACGACCATAGCACCACCGACAGCCATACCACCGTTCAACCAGTCTGGCATCAATTTGAGAGCATCTTGAACGGCAGAAGCAGGGATAGCGATAAGGAAGGCAGCAGGGATTGCAATACGAAGACCTTGAAGAAGAAGTGCAACAAAGTGAGCACGTTCAACAGCCGCAATATTTCCTTCTTTAGCAGCAGCGTCAGCAGTGTGAACCAAGGCAACTGAGATTGTACGAACAATCATAGTCAAGAAAAGTCCAGCTACGGCAAGAGGAATAGCTGTTGCTGTTGCAACGGCGATACCTTCAGTAGTAAAGTTACCACCTTTGATCAAGATGATTGCTGCAGCAACAGATGCAAGAGCAGCGTCAGGAGCTACGGCAGCTCCGATGTTTGCCCAACCAAGGGCGATCATTTGAAGAGATCCACCAAGCATAACACCTGCTTCGAGGTTACCAGTTGCAAGTCCGATAAGGGTACATGCGACGATTGGTTGATGGAATTGGAATTGGTCGAGGATACCTTCAAGACCTGCAAGGAAGGCAACAACTACAACCAAGATAGCAGAAATGATTGAAATATCTGACATGGTTTTATTCCTTTTCTATTTAGTTTTAATAAAGTATTTAATCCTGTTTTCAAAAATGATAGAAACAGATTAACATTATTGAACATTTGCTTTCTTAATCAAGTCAAACAAATCTTTTTTCGTGTCGTTTGGTACTTTACGTACGTCAAATTCAACACCGAGGTCACGCAATTTTTCAAAGGTTACAACGTCTTCTTTGTCCATAGACAAAACGTTGTTAATCATTGTTTTACCTGTTGAGTGAGCCATAGAACCAACGTTAAGGGTCTTGATTGGCACGCCACCTTCGATAGCACGAAGTGCATCTTGTGGAGTTTCAAACAAGATAAGGGCATGAGTTTCTCCGAAACGTGGGTCTTTTGCAACGTCGATCAATTTCTGGATTGGGACAACGTTGGCTTTTACTCCATTAGGAGCTGCTTGTTTGATCAATTCTTTACGCAACTCGTCGTTTGCAACGTTGTCTGAAGCAACGATGATACGATCTGCTTTTGAATCTGGAGTCCAAGCAGTGGCAACCTGACCGTGAAGGAGACGAGTGTCTAGACGAGCAAGGTTGATTTTCAGTTTACCGTCACCGATAACTGTTCCTTCTGGAATAGCAGCTTGTGAAACTGGAGCAGCTGCAGCAGTTGCAACTTCCTCAACTGGGTTAAGCTCTTCTGGAAGAGCCTTGATGCCATCTTTGGCTTCTTTAATGATATTCGCAGCGACTTTATCCACACCTGCATTCGCGTCCATAAGGCGCTCTGTGTAGGCTTGGATCAACATCGGCAAGTTCAGTCCTGTGATGATGGCAAACTTACGTTCTGGATTTTCTCCCATTACGCGGCTAGCTTGGTTGAATGGAGATCCACTCCAAAGGTCAGCCAATACTAGAACCTCATCTTCTGCGTCAAATGCAGCCACAGCGTTGTTGAATTTAGCGTAAAGGTCATCTGGACCTTCATTTGGCATAAAGGTTACAACTTGAACCTTTTCTTGTTCACCAAAGATCATAGATCCTGACTGATGAATACCCGCAGCAAATTCGCCGTGGCTCGCAATAATGATTCCGATACTCATTATTGTCATTCCTCCTTATAAAATGTTTGACTGTATGTTTAAGAAAACTTTAAGCCTAACTTTAAGTATAAACCGTTTTCATATAAAAATCAACTACTTTTTCTAAAAAGATGTAAAAGTTTTCATAGAATGACTTTTTAAAAATATTAATATATCAATGTTTTTTGAGAGATAAATGAAAATGGTAATAGAAAATTTAATATAAAAATACAGAAAATAAGCCGCTTTAGTGAAAATAAAATGAAAACAAAAAGGAAAGATTGCGACCATGCAATCTTCTCTTTTATAAGAATAAATTTTGTAAAGCGCGGGCAACTCCATCTTCTTCGTTGGTCAGAGGAAGTTGTTCGTCTGCATATGGAAGAAGAGCAGGATTGGCGTTTTTCATAGCATATCCCTTGCCTGCAAATGCCAACATTTCAGTGTCATTATGCTCATCACCAAAGGCGATTAAGTCTTTTTTATCACGATTCATCACATTGAGCAAGTACTCTAGAGCAAAAGCCTTGTTTACACCCTTGGGAGTACACTCGAGGATGTTGAGGGGCCCGCCCCAGGTATTGATAGCTAGTTGGTGCTGATAAAAACGATTCATCTCGTCCGCTAAAGCGTATTTGTCTTCAGCCCTTGTTTGCAAGAGGATGCAGTTGGGATCTTTGGTTACTCGTTCAGGTTTGAATTGATTTTCTGGCCGGAAGTTCTCTACGCCAAATAGTTTAGGATCTGCAATTTCTTCATTCGGTGTCGTGATATAGAATTTTTTTCGATATTCTCCCGCAATAAAATCAGCCTGGATGTCCTCCGTGCGCTTGACCATGTCTAGGAGGTATTTTTTGTCCAAGGTCAGGCACTTTTCATGCTCCCAAGTCTGTCCTGGTAGATGGGTAAGGGAGCCGTTAAAGTTAATCATGGTAGTATGCAATTCTAGCTCACGATAGAAGTCTTTTGCCATACGATACGGACGGCCTGTCGTGATGATGACATGGTGTCCTTTTTCTGAAATTTTTTTGATCGTCTCTTTGGTGAAATCGGAGAGCTTGCTTTCATTATTTAGCAGGGTTCCGTCCAAATCGACTGCGATAATTTTTTTAGTCATATAAACCTTCCTAGTCGTTTCCAGATAAGATGTCTTCTATTATATCAAAAAGAAGGAAGAAAAGCAGATAAGAACAAAAACTACAGTTGCTTTGATTTATTAAATAAATCAAACAAACATATTGAAAAGGTGAATGATAAATGATATAATACTAATATTGTTCGTAAAAAACAAAAGGAGATTAAAGATGGACAAACTATTTAAACTAAAAGAGCACGGGACAGATGTCCGTACAGAGGTGCTTGCTGGTTTAACAACATTCTTTGCAATGAGTTATATTCTCTTTGTAAACCCTCAAATGCTTTCCCAAACGGGTATGCCTGTTCAAGGTGTGTTCTTGGCAACGATTATCGGTTCAGTAGTCGGTACTTTAATGATGGCTTTCTATGCTAATTTGCCATACGCACAAGCACCAGGTATGGGACTAAATGCCTTCTTCACATTTACAGTTGTATTTGGGATGGGCTATACTTGGAAAGAAGCTCTTGGTATGGTCTTCATTTGTGGAATTATTTCATTGATTATTACCTTGACAAATGTTCGTAAAATGATCATCGAATCTATTCCCACAACACTTCGTTCAGCTATTTCCGCTGGTATTGGTGTTTTCCTTGCCTATGTTGGGATTAAGAATGCCGGTCTCTTGAAATTCTCAATCGATCCAGGTACTTATACGGTAGCAGGTGAAGGAGCAGACAAGGCTCAAGCTGCACTTACTGCAAACTCCGCAGCTGTTCCAGGATTGGTAGACTTCAATACTCCAGCCGTATTGGTGGCTCTTGCAGGTCTGGCTATTACCATCTTCTTTGTTGTTAAAGGCATCAAGGGTGGAATCATTCTTTCTATTTTAACAACGACTGTGCTTGCCATTGCTGTTGGTGTTGTCAAATTATCAGGGATTGACTTTGCTAGCAACAATCTTTCAGCAGCGGTTAATGATTTAGGAACTTTGTTTGGTGCCGCTCTTGGTTCAGAAGGTTTAGGATCTTTGATTTCAAACACTTCGCGTTTACCAGAAACCTTGATGGCCATTCTTGCCTTCTCACTAACGGATATTTTTGATACAATCGGTACTCTTATCGGTACTGGTGAAAAAGTTGGTATTGTTGCGACAAGTGGGGAAAACCATGAGTCCGCTAAATTGGACAAGGCTCTATACTCTGACTTGGTGGCAACTTCAGTAGGTGCTATTGCAGGTACTTCAAACGTTACAACCTATGTTGAGTCTGCGGCGGGTATCGGCGCTGGTGGACGTACTGGGTTGACAGCCCTAGTGGTTGCGATCTGTTTTGCTCTATCTAGCTTCTTTAGCCCACTTCTAGCGATTGTTCCGACAGCTGCAACAGCACCAATTTTGATCATCGTCGGAATCATGATGCTTTCTAACTTGAAAAATATTCCTTGGGATGATATGGCTGAAGCGGTTCCTGCCTTCTTCACATCTATCTTTATGGGATTCAGCTACTCTATCACACAAGGGATTGCTGTTGGTTTCTTGACATATACCTTGACAAAAGTTGTCAAAGGTCAAGCCAAGGATGTGCACGTGATGATTTGGATTTTGGATGCCTTGTTTATCCTTAACTATATCAGTATGGCGCTATAAATGGTATAATAGGAAAAGGGGAGTCTCCCCTTTTTAATTATAAGGAGGTACATCATGAAAGATAAGACGATTTGGCAAGAGGTTTTGAACAGAGGGAAATGGGTGCTCATCCTTTTGGTAGCTTTTGTTCTATCTCAATTTCCTATAGGACTTTCTTTGTTTTTAGCAAACAAACAGTTTCCGATTTTACAGTCAGGGCTCTTAGTAGGTGCTTTATCCATAGTCGTTGTGATTGTATTCATTATTGGTGCACGAAAAACACAACTTGCTACTTTTAATCTATCCTTTTTTAAGGCAAAAGACTTGGCTCGCTTGGTACTGAGTTATCTGGTGATTTTTGCGACAAATCTCTTGGGTTCACTCCTGCTTCGACTAACAAATGAGGTAACAACCAGTAACCAATCAATACTGAATGGTTTGGTTCAGAATAGTTCTTTGATTTCAACTTTCTTCCTATTAGTCTTGATTGCGCCGATTTGTGAAGAAATTTTGTGTCGTGGGATTATTCCAAAAAAGATCTTCCGTGGAAAAGAAAAACTTGGCTTTGTTGTTGGTGCAATTGTCTTTGCCTTGCTCCATATGCCAACCAATCTACCTTCTGTGATTATTTATGGAGGAATGTCAACGGTTTTGACTTGGACAGCCTATAAGACTGAGCGTTTGGAGATGTCCATTTTGCTTCATATGATCCTCAATGGTATTGCATTTTGTTTGTTGGCCTTATTGGTATTGATTAGTAGAAATCTAGGTCTATCATTCTAAACTATTGGCCCGATTGGAAAAGATGAATACTAGCGTATCCATCTTTTTCTTTTTATGGTAAAATAGAGAGATAATATGGTAGAGAACCTTAAGGGAGTAACCGTTATGTTCAATAAAGTCAACCACGGGAAAACAGCTATTTGTGGAATTATCAATGTAACACCAGATTCCTTTTCGGATGGTGGGCAGTTTTTTGCTCTTGAGCAGGCGATCCAGCAAGCCCGTAAATTGATAGCAGAAGGAGCGAGCATGCTAGATATCGGTGGAGAATCAACTCGGCCGGGCAGTAGCTATGTTGGGATAGAAGAGGAAATCCAGCGTGTTGTTCCAGTGATTAAAGCTATCCGTGAGGAAAGTGATGTTCTCATTTCCATCGATACTTGGAAAAGTCAGGTGGCAGAGACTGCTTTGAAAGCTGGTGCCAATTTGGTCAATGATATCACTGGTCTCATGGGAGATGAGAAAATGGCGGATGTGGTTGCTAAGGCTGGAGCGAAAGTGGTTATCATGTTTAATCCAGTTATGGCTCGACCTCAGCATCCTAGTTCGCTCATATTTCCTCATTTTGGTTTTGGACAAGCTTTTACAGAGAAAGAGTTAGCTGACTTTGAAAAAATGCCAATCGAAGACTTGATGAAGACTTTCTTTGATCGAGCTCTAGCGAGAGCGAATCAAGCTGGGATAGCAAGAGAAAATATCTTGCTGGATCCAGGGATTGGATTTGGTCTGACCAAGAAAGAAAATCTACTCCTTCTACGGGATCTAGATAAACTACACCAGCAAGGCTATCCGATTTTTCTTGGTGTTTCGCGTAAGCGATTTGTCATCAATATCTTGGAGGAAAATGGTTTTGAAGTCAATCCTGAGACAGAACTTGGTTTCCGTAATCGGGACACGGCTTCGGCTCATGTGACCAGTATCGCTGCGAGACAGGGTGTCGAAGTGGTGCGCGTGCACGATGTAGCCAGTCATAGGATGGCAGTTGAAATTGCCTCTGCTATTCGTTTGGCAGAAGATGCGGAAAATCTAGATTTAAAACAATATAAGTAAGATGAACGAAATTGAAAACAATCAGTGGATTGCCCACTACCGGACCGACCAACCGCATTTCGGTTTGGAACGAATGGTAGAACTCCTAGCTTTGCGAGGCAATCCCCATCTCAAACTTAAGGTTATCCATATTGGAGGGACCAATGGCAAGGGGTCTACCATTGCTTTTTTGAAAAAGATGCTGGAAGGGCTAAGCCTGAGAGTTGGGGTGTTCAGCTCGCCCTATCTCATTCATTATACGGATCAGATTAGCATTAATGGGGAATCCATTCCCGAGGCTAGGCTAGAAAACCTCATGGCAGACTATCAGTCTTTGCTTGAGGGGGAATCTGCTGACAATTTGCAGGGAACAACCGAGTTTGAGATTATCACAGCTCTAGCTTATGATTACTTTGCCTCAGAACAAGTTGATGTGGCCATCATGGAAGTCGGCATGGGTGGTCTTTTGGATAGTACCAATGTTTGCCAGCCAATTTTAACAGGAATTACGACTATTGGACTGGATCATGTGGCCCTACTTGGTGACACCTTGGAAGCCATAGCAGAGCAGAAGGCTGGTATTATCAAACAAGGTATTCCCTTGGTGACAGGTCATATTGTTCCTGAAGCCTTGACTGTGATCGACCCTATTGCAGAATCTAAAAATGCTCCTAGACTTGCCTATGGGAAAGATTACCAGGTCAGTCATCAAAAGAGTGTAGTGACGGGTGAAATCTTTGATTATACCAGTTCTGTCAGACAAGGTCGTTTTCAAACAGGTCTGCTTGGCTTGCACCAGATAGAAAATGCGGGGATGGCGCTTGCTCTCTTAGACACTTATTGTCAGGAGACTGGGCGAGAATTAGCAAGTAATGACTTGGTTGCTCAAGCTTTGAAAGAGACCAGATGGCCAGGGCGTTTGGAGGTCGTGTCTAGTGACCCCTTGATGATTTTAGATGGGGCCCACAATCCCCATGCTATCAAGGCCTTGTTGGCAACCTTGCAAGAACGCTTTGCGGATTATCATAAGGAAATCCTCTTTACCTGCATCAAAACCAAGGCCTTGGATGATATGCTGGACTTGCTAGGGGAAATGCCAGATACCGAGCTTACCCTGACACATTTTGATGATAGTCGGGCGACGGATGAAAGTGTGCTGAAAGAGACAGCCAAGTCTAGAAATCTCAATTACCAAAGTTGGCAGGATTTTCTAGAGCAGAAATTGACAGATAAAAATGAAGAGAAACAAACAGTTAGGATTGTCACAGGTTCCTTGTATTTCTTGAGCCAAGTGAGAGCCTATCTGATGGAGAGGAAGAACGAGAATGGATACACAAAAGATTGAAACGGCTGTAAAAATGATTATTGAGGCTGTTGGTGAGGACGCTAACCGCGAGGGCTTGCAGGAAACACCTGCTCGTGTAGCTCGTATGTACCAAGAGATTTTTTCAGGTCTTGGCCAAACTGCTGAGGAACACCTGTCAAAATCCTTTGAGATTATCGACGATAATATGGTTGTAGAAAAGGATATCTTTTTCCACACTATGTGTGAGCACCACTTTTTGCCCTTTTATGGGAGAGCGCACATTGCCTACATTCCAGATGGTCGGGTGGCAGGCTTGTCCAAGCTTGCCCGTACGGTTGAAATTTATTCTAAAAAACCACAGATTCAAGAACGGTTAAATATTGAAGTGGCCGATGCCTTGATGGACTATCTGGGGGCTAAAGGAGCCTTTGTTGTCATTGAGGCCGAGCATATGTGTATGAGCATGCGTGGTGTCAGAAAACCAGGTACTGCGACTTTGACGACAGTAGCGCGAGGTGTATTTGAAACAGATAAAGACCTCCGAGACCAGGCTTATCGTTTAATGGGACTATAATACCCTTCGAAAATCAAATTCAAACCACGTCAGCTTCCATCTGCAACCTCAAAACGGTGTTTTGAGCAGCCTGCGGCTAGCTTCCTAGTTTGCACTTTGATTTTCATTGAGTATAAAAAGAATCCGCTTTGGGCGGATTTTTCTAGAAAGGACAAGTTATGGATCAACTGCAGATTAAAGATTTGGAAATTTTTGCCTATCATGGTCTTTTCCCTAGTGAGAAGGAATTGGGACAGAAGTTTGTTATTTCCGCAAGCTTATCCTATGATATGACCAAGGCGGCGACAGAATTGGATTTGACAGCTTCTGTCCATTACGGAGAATTGTGTCAGCAGTGGACGACTTGGTTTCAGGAAAGCACTGAGGATTTGATTGAAACGGTAGCCTACAAACTAGTTGAACGTACTTTTGAGACTTATCCTCTTGTCCAAGAGATTGAGTTGGAACTAAAAAAACCATGGGCTCCAGTACATTTACCATTGGATACCTGCTCGGTGACCATTCGCCGTCGCAAACAACGGGCCTTTATCGCTCTGGGAAGTAATATGGGAGATAAGCAAGCAAACTTGGAACAAGCTATTGACAAACTGCAAGCTCGAGGTATCCATATTCTCAAAGAGTCCAGTGTTTTGACGACGGAACCTTGGGGTGGTGTGGATCAGGATAGCTTTGCCAATCAGGTGATTGAGGTGGAAACCTGGCTACCAGCATCAGTCTTGTTAGAAACATTATTAGCCATTGAGTCAGAACTGGGACGGGTGAGAGAAGTGCATTGGGGGCCTCGTTTGATTGATTTGGACTTGCTCTTTGTGGAGGACCAAGTCATTTATACAGACGACCTCATCTTGCCTCATCCTTATATAACAGAACGCCTCTTTGTTCTTGAGCCGTTAGCGGAAATAGCCCCCCATTTTATCCATCCAATCTTAAAACAACCAATTCGTTACTTGGTTGACCAGTTGGAGCAAGGAAATGCCTAAGCTTTCTGAGACCTATAGCAAGTGGAAGAGTATCGGGGAGGGACTACTTGCTATTGTTTTAGGGCTTCTCTTGATTCGTTTTGGACAAGTTATTCCGCGAATGGGGTATCAGTTGCTGATGGGCTACTTTTCCTTGTCAGCAGTTTGGCACTTGTTGACTCGCTGGTTTCAAGATAAAAAACGTCGGGAAAACATCTTTGTAACCTTGGCTAAGCTGGTGGTTGCGGCTCTGGTGTTTGACTCTATCATCTTGCAAGACCTTGCCCTCTATCTCCTGGTTTTTATCATTGCGAGCTACCAGCTGTTTACGGGTGGTATTAGTCTTGTGACCTGGTCTCTCTATCGAAAAAATTCTATTCATCCTCGGCTCCATCATCTCTTTGATGCTGTATGGATGATAGGATTCGGGCTTTATAGCATCTCTCCTTTTCACGATGCAGCGAATTTTGAATTGCTCTTGCTTGGGTTTTACTTGCTCATGTTAGGGGCTAGTAGCCTTCGGGACGGTTTCTTTTTTGAAAAGATAGAAAACAATCCCAAGCTGAAGCGGCGTATGCGAATGACTCTGCCGATCTTTGTGACGGCTTTGATCCCTATCAGTACCTTGCGCAAATTGAATGAGTGGCTGTTAAGTCATGAAAGTCAAGAAGGGGAAGTTCATTCAGAAAGAAAAAACGACCAGACGGTTGATCTGGAAATTTTTATCCATACCTCAGAAACCTCCTTCTTCCTCGCTATGGGACATGTGGATATTTGTTACCAAGGGAAGGTTATTTCCTATGGCTCGTATGATCCTCACTCAGAGCGTTTATTCGGCATGGTTGGAGACGGTGTTTTGTTTAAGGCCAATCGGGAAAAATACATCGAACTCTGCAAGAGGGAAAGTCAGAAGACCTTGTTTGCTTACGGTCTGAGTTTGACGGACCAACAGAAAGCTGCTATCCAAGCTCGTTTAGAAGAAATAGAAGATTTGTTAATTCCTTGGGAGCCGAGCTCTCAATTGATGAAAAGAAGAGAGGGCGAGGTAAAGCATACCTACTCCTACCAACTGAAAGAGGAAGCAGATGCGACCCTCTATAAATTCAGCTCATCCGAGTTTAAGACCTACTTTGTTCTCAGTACCAACTGTGTCTTGCTGGCAGACTCTATCGTGGGAAAAGCTGGGACTGATATATTGAGTCCCCAAGGTTTCATTGTGCCAGGGACTTATCAGGATTACCTTGACTTAGAGTATACAAAACCAAACGGTCTAGTTGTCAGTCGATCCATTTATTAGAAAAAGAAAACTCTAGTTCCTCAGCAGTTTGCGCCGAGAAGCTAGAGTTTTTTAAAATAGGTCATTTTCTTCTGGAAGGAGGATGGTTTCTCTGCCGTCCAGGTCTAAAACAAGGACCCTAGGCGGGTAAAGCGGATCAAAAGGATGATTGAAATCAAAATCGATGCTAGTCGGAAGGTGCTGGCTAGAAAAATGGAAGGTGATGGTCCCCTTATTGTTGAGCAGTTGAAACTCAAGTTCTTCTTCTAATTCAAAGACATTTTTCAGGAAATGATCAATAATATACCATAAAGAGTCAATGACATCATCAGGCAGGCTGGTCACGACACCAAAACTAGCGGATCGTCTCTGTGTATTTGTAAAAGCCATGTTTTCCTCCCCCTTTTATTTTTCATTATCATACAGCAAAATATCTCAAAAATCAAGAAATCGTACTCGCCTTTTCAAAATGAGAATGAAGAATGAAATTTTTTCAAAGTTTCTCCTAAAAATACTTGAAAGTGTTTACAATAAGTGATAAAATGGAGTAAGTAGATGCGTGAAAGCGAAATTTTCATTATAGAAAGGAAACGGAATGAACACAGATGATACAGTAACGATTTATGATGTCGCCCGTGAAGCAGGAGTTTCGATGGCAACAGTTAGCCGTGTCGTTAATGGCAACAAGAATGTTAAAGAGAACACTCGAAAAAAAGTCCTAGAAGTGATTGATCGCTTGGACTATCGTCCAAATGCGGTAGCCCGTGGTTTAGCTAGCAAGAAAACAACGACAGTCGGAGTTGTGATTCCGAACATTACCAATGGTTATTTCTCAACGCTTGCTAAGGGAATTGACGACATTGCTGAAATGTACAAGTATAACATTGTCCTAGCAAATAGTGATGAGGATGATGAAAAGGAAGTTTCAGTGGTTAACACTCTCTTTTCAAAACAAGTCGATGGGATTATCTTTATGGGCTATCACTTGACTGAAAAGATTCGTTCAGAGTTTTCTCGTTCACGGACACCGGTTGTTCTTGCTGGTACTGTGGATGTCGAACACCAACTTCCAAGTGTGAATATCGACTACAAACAAGCAACGATTGATGCTGTGAGCTATCTTCTCAAAGAAAATGAGAAAATTGCTTTTGTGAGTGGACCACTCGTCGATGATATCAATGGCAAGGTTCGTTTGATCGGTTACAAGGAAGCCTTGAAAAAAGCTGGACATTCTTATAGCGAGGGTTTGGTCTTTGAATCAAAATACAGCTATGACGATGGCTATGTCTTGGCAGAACGCTTGATTTCATCACAAGCTACAGCCGCAGTTGTAACAGGTGATGAATTGGCAGCGGGTGTGTTGAATGGTTTGGCTGACCATGGTGTATCTGTGCCAGAAGAGTTTGAAATCATCACGACAGATGACTCTCAAATTGCACGATTCACTCGTCCAAACTTGACGACTATTGCCCAACCTCTTTATGACTTAGGTGCTATCAGCATGCGTATGTTGACTAAGATTATGCATAAGGAAGAGTTGGAAGAACGTGAAGTTCTCCTACCTCATGGTTTGACAGAACGTCGTTCAACACGAAAACGTAAATAGAAAAAATCAGGGAATCGCGAAGATTTCCTGATTTTGCGTTCTAGAGAAGAGTTTTATCCTTCCATATAGTCTTTCAAAGCCTTCCCTTTTAATCCAGCATTAAGGGCAATTAATAATTTGAGGCGCGCTTTTTGAGCGTTGAGTTCTTTGACAAAGAAAACACCAGCTCGTTGCAACTGCACCCCTCCACCTTGGTAGGCGTAGACAGGTTCAGCAATACCATTAAAACATCGTGAGACCAAGGCGACTGGAATCCCTTTTTGGAGGAGATTTTCCAACTTTTGAGCTGTTTCTTTGGGAACATTGCCTGCTCCAAAAGCCTGAATGACTAAGCCATCCAGCTGTTCCAAGTCTAACATATCAATCAGCTCGTCTGTCATACCGGCATAGGATGAGATGATGGGAACTAGACCTTGAATATGCTCGAGATCAAACCGGACACGAGGTTCAGCCGTTTTAAAGTAGAGGATTTCTTGCTTCATGATGAGGCCAAGTGGTCCATGTGTTGGGGTTTGAAAGGTGCTGACATTGGTCGTATGAGTTTTGGTAACATACTTGGCTGCGTGGATCTCGTCGTTCATAACGACCAGCACACCCTTGTCGGCTGCTTTATCATCACTGGCAACTCGCAGAGCGCTTAGATAGTTATAAACACCATCGCTACCAAGTTCGTTTGAACTACGCATGGCCCCTGTTAGAACGATGGGGATGGGCGGGATTTTCATGGTATCAAGGAAGTAAGCAGTTTCTTCTAAGGTATCTGTACCATGTGTGATGACAACTCCATCGTAGTTATCAGCTTCCTCTTTAATCTTATGATAGAGTGCAAGCATATGCTTGGGTTTGATATGGGGACTTGGCAGATTAAAAAAGTCTAGGGCATGAACCTCAATTCCTTCAAGTGGATTGGAAACATGGTTCATGGGATTGTCCTGACTAGTTACAACGGCACCAGTGGCGTCTGCTTGCATGGAAATAGTCCCACCTGTATGTAAAACAAGGATTTTCTTAGGCATGATTTAGTCACTCTTTCTGAAATGTGGTATAATCATTGTAACACAAAAGGGGAGAATGGGACAGGATGGAAGTCAAGGCTGTTTTTTTTGATATCGATGGAACGCTAGTCAACGATCGCAAGAGTGTTTTGAAATCCACTAAGGACGCGATTAAGATTGTCAAAGAGCAAGGAGTGCTTGTTGGAGTAGCGACAGGACGAGGGCCGTTTTTTGTCAAGGAATTGATGGAAGACTTGGACCTAGACTTTGCGGTGACCTACAATGGCCAATACATTTTTAATAAAGAAAAGGTACTCTTTGCAAGCCCAATCGCTAAGTCAAGCCTACGTCAACTGATTGCTTATGCTAAAAAGGAGCGTAAAGAAATCGCTCTTGGAACCGAGCATGCCGTTGTTGGTTCGAAGATTATGTCATTTGGTCTCGGCTCCTTTTCCCAACTGGTTAGTCGTTTTATTCCGACTGTTCTGACAAGAACCGTTAGCCGTTCCTTTAATCGAATGGTCAGCAAGGCAGTTCCTCAAAAGGAAGACGACTTGCTTAACTTGATTAATCAACCCATTTATCAAGTTTTGATGCTGATGACGCCAGAAGAATCTGAGAAGGCAGCAAGTGATTTTGAAGATTTGAAATTAACTCGAAGCAATCCTTTTGCTGCAGATATCATTAACCAAGGAAATTCTAAACTAGAAGGCATTCGCCGAGTCGGGAAAGAATATGGTTTTGATCTCAATCAAGTCATGGCCTTTGGTGATTCCGACAACGATCTGGAAATGTTGGCGGGCGTTGGTATGTCGGTTGCAATGGGGAATGGCAGTAGCAGTGTCAAAGAAGTTGCCAAGCATATTACGGCAAGTAATCAACAAGATGGTATCCACAAGGCGCTCGAGCACTTTGGTGTTTTGGCTTCAGAAAAAGTGTTTGTCAGTCGAGACTACCACTTTAATAAGGTTAAAACCTTCCACCACATGATGGATGAACGAACTCAAGAAGAGCCACAGGCATGGGATGCTGAAGGTGCAACCCACCGCGCAGACTTTAAAATTGAAGAATTAGTAGAGTTTGTTCGCGCAGCAAGTTCTTCGGAGGAAGAATTCCAAAACTCCCTTGCAAGCATGCATGAGGCACTTGATAAGGCGGCAGAGAAAGTGGCGAAAAAGACACCTGCGAAGCAAAATCTGGTCGGTCAAGTGGATGCTTTGATTGACACACTGTATTTTACATACGGTAGTTTTGTTTTGATGGGAGTAGATCCAGAACGTATTTTTGATATTGTTCATGAAGCGAATATGGGGAAGGTCTTCCCTGATGGGAAAGCTCATTTTGACCCAGTTACACACAAGATTTTAAAACCAGATGACTGGGAAGAAAAATATGCTCCAGAACCTGCCATTAAACAGGAGCTACAACGTCAGCTTAAGGCTTATGAGCGACATAAAGAAAGAAATAGAAATAATAAGTAACAAAAAGGAGCTCTAGGCTCCTTTTTTAATAATTATAATGTTTTTTCACTTTCTCTTACGACCAGCAAATCGACTTTTGCATGGCGGAGAATATATTCAGATGAAGAACCGACTAAGAGGCGTTCAAAGGCATTGAGACCTGTAGCACCAACTAAAATCAAGTCAACATTTTCTGCGTCCGGAATCGTCCGAGCGAGGAGAGTTTTGGGATTTCCCATTTCGATGACGATGTGGATATCCGTTAAACCAGCATCTTTTGCACGCTTTTCATACTCTTTCATCATACTTTCAGCGTCGGCTTGGAGTTCTTCGTAAACTTCAGCATCAAAGGTAGATACGCTTTGAAGAGCGCGTGTGTCAATAACATGGACAATGGTGAGCTTGGATTCATTGCGTAGAGCAGTGTAAACACCTTTGACGAAAGCCAAGTCCGCTTCTTTAGAACCATCAATTGCGACCATAACATTTTGGTAACGTTGTGCCATAATGAAACCTCCTGAAATTTTCTTACTTTTATTGTAACCCTTTTCACTAAAGAAGTAAAGTAAAAATCATATTTTAAACCATATTGTTGGTCATAGACTTAGTGCGTATATAGAAATAAAAGAGAGAATTGGTGAGAATTCCCATTGTCCATTTTTTTCTTTTGCTTCCTTGTTTATGGAAGCTTGTCGCAGCGACTTTCTAGTGGTATAATGTTACTATCCTGACGAATTGAGGAAAAAAGATGAAAGAATTTAACAAATCTAGCAAGCTAGAGCATGTGGCTTATGATATCCGTGGCCCTGTTTTAGAAGAAGCCATGCGGATGCGAGCAAATGGAGAAAAGATTTTACGCCTGAATACAGGAAATCCAGCAGAATTTGGCTTTACAGCGCCAGATGAGGTCATTCATGATTTGATTATGAATGCGCGTGATAGCGAAGGGTACTCTGATTCCAAGGGTATTTTTTCGGCGCGTAAGGCTATCATGCAGTATTGCCAACTGAAGAAATTCCCAAATGTGGATATTGATGATATTTACCTTGGAAATGGTGTCAGTGAGCTGATTGTCATGTCCATGCAAGGGCTTTTGGACAATGGAGATGAGGTCTTGGTGCCTATGCCAGACTATCCTCTCTGGACAGCGGCTGTCAGCCTAGCTGGGGGGAATGCCGTTCACTATATCTGTGATGAGGCTGCAGAATGGTACCCTGATATTGACGATATCAAGTCAAAAATCACTTCAAATACCAAGGCTATTATTCTCATCAATCCAAATAATCCGACAGGAGCTCTTTATCCCAAGGAACTCTTGTTAGAGATTATCGAAATTGCACGTCAAAACGACTTGATCATCTTTGCGGATGAAATTTACGACCGTATGGTCATGGATGGTCATGAGCATGTCTCAGTAGCTAGCCTGGCTCCAGATGTCTTCTGTGTCAGCATGAATGGTCTTTCAAAATCTCACCGTATCGCTGGTTTCCGTATAGGATGGATGGTCTTATCAGGACCTAAGACACATGTCAAGGGCTATATTGAAGGTCTTAATATGCTGTCTAACATGCGTCTTTGCTCTAACGTTTTGGCTCAGCAAGTCGTACAAACATCACTAGGTGGGCACCAGTCGGTGGACGAATTACTCCTTCCTGGTGGACGGATCTACGAGCAAAGAAACTTCATTTATAATGCCATTCAAGATATTCCTGGTTTATCTGCTGTCAAACCCAAAGCCGGACTCTATATTTTCCCTAAAATTGACCGCAATATGTATCGCATCGATGATGATGAACAGTTTGTCCTCAATTTCTTGAAGCAAGAGAAGGTTCTCTTGGTTCATGGTCGTGGTTTTAACTGGAAGGAACCAGACCATTTCCGTATCGTTTACCTCCCTCGTATAGATGAATTGGCGCAAATCCAAGAAAAGATGACTCGTTTCTTGAAACAGTATCGTAGATAGGGCTTACATTAGAAAAAGCTGGAAACATTTGCCTAGAGCTATTGACAAAAGTATCAGAATCAGATAGAATAGTAAAGTATGTTTAGTAACTGATCACTTTATAGCCGGCTAAACGAATACAAAATCTATGAGGAGGTATTCATCGTGAAACGTACTTATCAACCAAGTAAAATTCGTCGTGCGCGCAAACACGGATTCCGTAACCGTATGTCAACTAAAAACGGTCGTCGCGTATTGGCAGCTCGTCGTCGTAAAGGACGCAAAGTTTTGGCTGCATAATCCAAACAAATTCAGCAAAGAAGTCAGTAGGAACTCGAGTCTACTGGCTTTTGTTTTTATCTTAAAGGGTGCATTGTCCACGAAATCGGTCATTTCAGATGGAATTCATGGAATGCTCATTTAAAAGGTCACATGCAAAAAACTCAAAACCAGATATAAGTTACTGATTTTGAGTTTTTGTTTATTCTTTTAAGTGATAAGAGTAGCTAGCGACAACGACGTCTTCGTGCCATCTGAGAGCGTATTTTAGTTTGAGGCTCATTTGATTGTGCAGGATATTTTGCCAAGGCTTGTTAGGTATAAACTGCGGTACAAGGACTGTAACGGTGTAGTTTTTTTGCTTAGCTTCTTGGGCGATTCGTTTGACATACTTGACGCTAGGGGTGATGATGTCGCGGTAGCTGGTGTTGATATTCTTCAGAGTGATACTTGGGAAGTAATCGGCAAATTCCTGAAGAATTTCTTGGTCTTTTTCGGCAGTTTCTTTAGTAGAAATGTGCATGGCCAACACTTCATCACCGATACTTTGAGCGTAGTTAATGGCTCCGACACTTACTCGAGTAACATTTCCTACTAGGACAAGGACAAGGTTACCGTCATAAGTGCGCTTTTCAATTCCTTCGTAGAGTCGTAGTTGTTTAGCCACCTTTTGGTAATGGTTGTGGATGGACAAAAAGAGGAAGGTTAAGACTAGAATAATTGGGAAGAATGGCCAGATATCACCCAGTCTGAAGAGGAGTAAAATGAGGACAATGGCATAACAAATGATGGCCCCAAGGATATTAGCGAAGGCAGATTTTAAGAAGTTTACTCCTTTTTCCTTTTTCCAATGGCGAATCATCCCAGTCTGAGAAAGGGCAAAGGGAACGAAGACCCCGATAGTATAAAGAGGAATCAAGCGTTCAGTATTCCCATTAAAAATGAGAAGAAGGATCATAGCCCCAAAGGCCAGAGTTAAGATACCGTTGGAGTAGCCAAGGCGATCCCCTTTTTCCATAAAGAGATGAGGCATGTACTTGTTTTTGGCCATATTGTAGGACAGCATAGGGAAGGCTGAAAAGCCAGTATTTGCAGCTACGGCTAGAATCAAGGCTGTCGAGAACTGGAAGAGATAGTAGCTAGCATGACCAAAGAATGAATCACCAAGAATGCCCTTGGCCATTTGCGAGAGGATGGTTTCTCCGTGTTGAGGCGTGATACCCATCCAGTAGTTTAGGAAGGTAATGCCTGCAAAAAGAAATCCTAAAATCAGCGACATGATGGTCAAAGTCTGAGCAGCATTCTTTTCTTTCGGAGTTTTGAAAAATGGGACTGCATTTGAAATAGCCTCAACCCCTGTCAGAGAGGCAGAACCACTGGTAAAGGCTCTCAATAGGAGAACGATGGAAAGGCTCGGAACAGTTTGTCCAATGGTTGAAGTCGCCTGATAGTTTAGGGAACCTGTAAATAGTTGAAAGAATCCATAAAGCAAGAGAAAAACGGTACTGAAGATAAAGAGGTAGACGGGAATCATCAGAGAACTGGCAGATTCTTTCAATCCTCTTAAATTCAAGAGCATGAGCAGGCAGACTAGGAAAATAGAGATATGAAGATTGTAGGGATGGAGGGCAGGGATGGCTGCTGTAATAGCATCAGCTCCAGACGCAACGGATACGGCTACTGTCAGCATATAGTCAACAAGGAGGCTACCACCAGCAATTAAGCCTAGTTCGGGGGAGAGATTTTCCCGAGTGACCATATAAGCTCCTCCGCCTTGAGGATAAGCGTGTATGATTTGACGATAGGAAATGGTCAAACTAGCGAGGAGTAAAAGGACAAAGATACCGATAGGGAGGCTCCACCAAATAGCGAGAGGAGAGAGGCTGACTAAAACGAGAATGACTTGTTCAGGTCCATAGGCAATAGAAGACAGGGCATCACTGGATAACATTGCAAGTGCCTGCATTTTTCCAAGTAATCCCCCTTCGCCGTCTGTGAGAGACTTGAGTGGTCGACCGATAAAGGTATATTTTAATTTTCTAAACATTTTCTTTTCCTTTGATGAAAATTTCAATAAGTGTTATTATACTGCTTTGAAAAAGGGCAGTCAAGGGAGAATGACTGGTTTTTGGATATTTTTCCAAGCCGAGGGATGCTATTTTTGGTATAATAGATGGAAGAATGAGGTTAAGAGAAATGATTTTTGATACGCATACACATTTAAATGTAGAGGAATTTGCAGGACGTGAGGTAGAAGAAATCGCCTTGGCTGCTGAGATGGGTGTGACACAGATGAATATTGTTGGTTTTGATAAACCGACTATTGAACGTGCCCTAGAGTTGGTAGATGAGTATGAGCAACTCTACGCAACTATTGGCTGGCATCCAACGGAAGCAGGGACATACACAGACGAGGTCGAAGCTTACTTGCTTAAAAAGCTAAAGCATCCCAAGGTTGTCGCTTTAGGTGAGATTGGTCTGGACTACCATTGGATGACAGCACCTAAGGAAGTTCAGGAGAAGGTTTTTCGTCGTCAGATTCAGCTGTCTAAGGATTTGAACTTGCCTTTTGTGGTCCACACTCGTGATGCGCTAGAAGATACTTATGAGATTATCAGGAGCGAAGGCGTTGGTCCTCGTGGTGGAATTATGCACTCATTTTCAGGTTCTTTGGAGTGGGCTGAGAAGTTTGTCGAGCTTGGAATGACTATTTCTTTCTCAGGTGTGGTGACCTTTAAAAAAGCGACGGATATCCAAGAGGTTGCTAGGGAACTTCCTTTGGACAAGATTTTGGTAGAGACGGATGCCCCTTACCTGGCTCCTGTTCCTAAACGTGGCCGTGAGAATAAAACAGCTTACACACGCTATGTGGTGGACTTTATTGCCGACTTGCGTGGGATGACGACCGAGGAATTAGCAGCAGCAACGACTGCAAATGCAGAGCGTATCTTTGGATTGGACAGCAAGTAATGAAAGAAAAAATTTCCCAAGTCATCGTGGTCGAAGGGCGTGATGACACGGCCAATCTCAAACGTTACTTTGACGTGGAAACCTATGAGACACGAGGTTCCGCAATAAATGACCAGGATATAGAACGCATTCAGCGTCTGCATGAATTGCATGGAGTCATTGTCTTTACAGATCCAGATTTTAATGGGGAGCGGATTCGGCGTATGATTATGACGGCCATTCCAACAGTGCAGCATGCCTTTCTCAAGCGAGATGAGGCTGTTCCCAAATCTAAGTCCAAGGGACGTTCTCTGGGAATCGAACACGCCAGCTACGAAGATCTAAAAACAGCGCTGGCTCAAGTGACAGAGAAATTTGAAAACGAGAACGAGTTTGACATCAGTCGTGGTGACTTGATTCGCCTAGGTTTCTTGGCGGGAGCAGACAGTCGTAGGCGCAGAGAGTATCTAGGTGAACAGCTCCGCATCGGCTATTCTAACGGCAAGCAACTCCTCAAGCGTTTAGAGTTGTTTGGCGTAACCTTGGTAGAAGTGGAAGAAGCTATGGAAAGTTATGATAATAGCTAGATAGCCCAAAAATACAAAGGGAATGTGTTACAATAGAGGTACTTAGATTTATTTTGATAGCGTTCAAATAGAAACTTATAAGGACAGATCGAAATGAAAATACAAGTTGACAGAGAGTCTGTGTGTATGGGGGATGATGTACTGCCCCATGAGACAGAATTTGAGATTCCTGAAGATATGACGGTGAAAGAATTTTTTGACTTTCTAGAAAAGAAAGGTTATTTGCGGTCTGTTCAAGGAAATAATGTGGCCTGGGAACTCCGTAATCGGAATGGTGAACAAGGTGTTTATTTCACTAAAACAGGAGAGATTATCCATTCAGATGGAGTATTAAAAGAGATGTTGGAAGGAATTACGGAGACCCCCTTATTTGTTTTGCTCTATCATTATACCCCGGAAGCATACTATATTAGAAAAGAGAATAAATGAGAATTGCAGATGATGTCCTGACCGAGGTTGAACTGGTCATGTATTGTTATCGTCCCTTGGTGCTTTTATGAAACATCTTTTTAAATGAAGTCTAGGTTTTCGATTGGGCATGAAAAATTGGAAACTTTATAGTTTTATCTACATCCTACTTGAACCACTAACCTTTTTCAAAGATTGTGAAAGGAAATGATATGGCAAATAGAAGTTATATTTACTTAAAAAACGGAGATGAAGCCCGTATTCTAACAGAGGGAATTTACACAATACCCTATTTTTGGCAATTGTTTTGGGATGAAGAAGATTTAAAAGCTCCTATTGCTCTCTGGGAAACAGCAGAAAAACTGGAAGAAGATGAAGAGGAAGCAGAAAAGTTTTACCAAGAGCAGAATGTAGATATCTTACTTTCTATTGAAAAATTCCAGCGGAATGCCCTCAAAAACCGATCTTTTTTAGAAGATAATGCCCCGCAATCCGTGCAACTATATGATGACTTTGTCCGTTATATTCTTGCAAATGTCAAAGACGGGGATGTGCTCGGATTTGATCTTTTAGATGTTGTTTTTATGGACCAAGTGTCTGTTGTTTCTGATAAACTGTTAAAAAATATACGAGCTATTCGGGAAAATCAACCCAAAGATTTAGATTTTTCTGTGACAGAAAAGAACTTAATTGGTCTTGCTATGGGTTTTCCTGATTATTATGCTTCAGAATTATTACCAGAAGACAATATTCTAGATTCGGTTGCCTATCAGGATGAACTGAAGAAAATGAACCCCCAAGAAGATAAGAAAGTGCTAGATACGACTGGAGCTGATTCAAAAGGGAACAAGTCTCGTGTTCTTTTAGTGTTTTGGATTTTGTTGGCACCAGTAATTATGTGGGTTTTATATATTATTTTTAGCTAATAAATAGAAAAGAGAATAAATGAGAATTGCAGATTATAGCGTGACCAAGGCAGTGCTGGAGCGTCACGGTTTTACTTTTAAAAAGTCCTTCGGGCAAAATTTCTTGACGGATACCAATATTCTTCAAAAAATCGTGGATACGGCTGAAATTGATGACCAGGTCAATGTTATCGAAATTGGGCCAGGTATTGGTGCCTTGACAGAGTTTTTGGCTGAGCGTGCAGCTCAAGTCATGGCCTTTGAGATTGACCACCGTTTGGTGCCAATTTTAGCAGATACTTTACGTGATTTTGACAATGTAACAGTAGTCAACGAGGACATTCTAAAAGTTGACCTAGCTCAGCATATCCAGAATTTCAAAAATCCAGACCTGCCGATTAAGGTAGTTGCCAACTTGCCCTACTATATCACAACGCCTATTCTCATGCACTTGATCGAGAGTGGGATTCCTTTTAGTGAGTTTGTGGTCATGATGCAAAAAGAAGTGGCAGATCGTATCTCTGCTAAGCCAAATACCAAGGCTTACGGTAGCTTGTCGATTGCTGTGCAGTATTATATGACAGCTAAGGTTGCCTTCATCGTGCCTCGTACGGTCTTTGTGCCTGCGCCAAATGTGGACTCAGCCATTTTAAAAATGGTACGTCGTCCAGAACCAGCTGTAGCAGTAAAAGATGAGCAGCTCTTCTTTAAGGTTTCCAAGGCTAGTTTCACTCATCGTCGCAAGACCCTATGGAACAACTTAACAGGCTACTTTGGGAAGACCGAAGAAATCAAGAATAAATTGACCAAGGCTCTGGACCAGGCAGGTTTGTCACCATCTGTGCGTGGTGAAGCTCTCAGCTTAGAAGAATTTGCCAGTCTAGCAGATGCGCTTAAAGGACAAGGACTCTAAGATGCAGGGACAAATCATTAAAGCCTTGGCAGGATTCTATTATGTCGAGAGTGATGGCCAAGTCTATCAGACACGTGCGCGTGGAAATTTCCGCAAAAAAGGCCACACGCCCTATGTTGGGGATTGGGTAGATTTTTCTGCAGAGGAAAATTCCGAAGGTTATATCCTCAAGATTCATGAACGGAAAAACAGTCTCGTCCGTCCGCCTATTGTCAATATTGACCAAGCCGTGGTTATCATGTCGGTCAAGGAGCCGGACTTCAACAGCAATTTGCTGGATCGTTTCTTGGTTCTTCTGGAGCACAAGGGTATCCACCCCATCGTTTATATTTCTAAAATGGATTTGCTGGAAGATAGGGAAGAATTAAGTTTTTATCAACAAACCTATCGTGACATTGGTTATGACTTTGTGACCAGTAAGGAGGAACTCCTGCCCTTATTGACAGGAAAAGTGACGGTCTTTATGGGGCAGACAGGTGTGGGAAAATCAACCCTCCTCAATAAAATCGCCCCAGACCTCAATCTTGAAACAGGAGAAATCTCAGACAGTCTAGGTCGCGGTCGTCATACCACTCGAGCTGTTAGTTTTTACAACCTCAATGGGGGTAAAATCGCGGACACACCAGGCTTTTCATCACTGGATTATGAAGTGTCAACGGCTGAAGACCTCAATCAGGCCTTTCCAGAGATTGCTAGTGTCAGTCGAGACTGCAAGTTCCGTACTTGTACTCATACCCATGAACCGTCCTGTGCGATTAAGCCGGCTGTAGAAGAAGGCGCTATTGCGACCTTCCGTTTTGACAACTACCTGCAATTCCTCAGTGAAATTGAAAATCGCAGAGAAACCTATAAAAAAGTCAGCAAAAAAATTCCAAAATAAGGAGAAACCTATGTCTCAATACAAGATTGCTCCGTCAATTCTGGCAGCAGATTATGCCAACTTTGAACGTGAAATCAAACGCCTAGAAGCAACTGGGGCAGAGTATGCCCATATCGATATCATGGATGGTCACTTTGTGCCACAAATCAGTTTTGGTGCAGGTGTGGTCGAAGCTCTTCGCCCCCATAGCAAGATGGTCTTTGACTGCCACTTGATGGTATCAAATCCTGAGCATCATCTAGAAGATTTTGTGCGTGCAGGTGCAGACATCATCAGTATCCATGTAGAAGCAACGTCTCATATCCATGGAGCTCTTCAAAAGATTCGTTTGCTTGGTGTTAAACCTTCGGTTGTCATCAATCCTGGGACACCTGTCGAGGCTATCAAACACGTACTTCACCTAGTGGACCAAGTCCTCGTCATGACGGTTAACCCTGGCTTCGGCGGGCAAGCCTTTCTACCTGAAACCATGGATAAGATTCGCGAGTTGGTTGCCCTTCGTGAGGAAAAAGGTTTGAACTTTGAGATCGAAGTGGATGGTGGGATTGATGATCAAACCATTTCTCAGGCTAAAGAAGCTGGTGCGACCGTTTTTGTAGCAGGATCCTATGTCTTTAAGGGAGATGTCAATGAACGAGTGCAAACGCTCAGAAAACAACTGGACTAGGGTTGCCGTTTTTGCAGGCGGAGACCGAGGTCATTATCGGACGGATTTTGATTGCTTTGTCGGTGCGGATCGAGGATCGCTCTGGGTCTTGGAAGAAGACTTGCCTCTTGCTCTAGCAGTTGGAGATTTTGATTCTGTCACTGCAGAAGAGCGACAGGTGATTCAAAAAAGTGCCCAGCATTTTGTTCAAGCCCAGCCAGAAAAGGATGATACGGATCTGGAATTGGCTCTCTTAACCGTCTTTGAGCAAAATCCTCAGGCTCAGGTCACTATTTTCGGTGCTTTGGGTGGCCGTATTGACCATATGTTGGCCAATGTCTTTCTGCCTAGCAATCCCAAGTTGGCACCCTATATGCGCCAGATAGAGATTGAGGATGGGCAAAATGTGATTAGCTATTGTCCAGAAGGAACCAGTCAGCTTGAACCGCGTTCAGACTATGACTATCTAGCCTTTATGCCAGTTCGGGATAGCCAGCTGACTATTCTCGGTGCTAAGTACGAGTTGACAGAGGAGAATTTTTTCTTTAAAAAAGTGTACGCTTCTAACGAATATATAGATAGGGAAGTTTCGGTGACTTGCCCAGATGGCTATGTAGTCGTGCTGCATAGCAAGGACAGGAGGTAGGATGGAGACTGTATTACTACTATTATTAATTGCCAACCTAGCTGGCCTCTTTCTTATTTGGCAAAGGCAGGATAAGCAAGACAAGTACCTAGCCAAGAGCTTGGAGGATCAGGCAGACAATCTTTCAGATCAACTGGATTATCGCTTTGAACAAGCCAGACAAGCTAGCCAGCTAGATCAAAAAGACTTGGAAGTGGCTGTTAGTGACCGCTTGCAGGAAGTACGAATGGAATTGCATCAAGGCTTGACTCAAGTCCGTCAAGAAATGACAGATAATCTCTTGCAAACCAGAGACAAGACCGACCAACGTCTCCAAGCTTTGCAGGAATCAAATGAGCAACGCCTAGAACAAATGCGTCAAACGGTTGAGGAAAAGTTAGAAAAAACCTTGCAGACACGCTTGCAGGCTTCCTTTGAGACAGTTTCCAAGCAACTGGAGTCGGTCAATCGAGGTTTGGGAGAGATGCAGACAGTTGCCCGCGATGTCGGTGCCCTTAACAAGGTTCTCTCTGGGACCAAGACACGAGGGATTCTAGGAGAATTGCAACTGGGGCAAATCATCGAAGACATTATGACTCCTGCCCAGTATGAACGAGAATACGCAACGGTTGAAAACTCTAGCGAGCGAGTGGAGTATGCTATCAAGTTACCTGGACAAGGCGACCAGGAATATGTCTATTTGCCGATTGACTCCAAGTTTCCACTGGCGGATTATTACCGCTTAGAAGAAGCCTATGAAGCAGGCGATAAGGACGAAATCGAACGTTGTCGCAAGTCACTCCTAGCTAGCGTCAAGCGCTTTGCCAAGGATATCAAGAGCAAGTATCTAGCGCCACCTCGGACGACAAATTTTGGAGTTTTGTTTGTTCCGACGGAGGGTCTCTACTCAGAAATTGTTCGCAATCCGGTCTTCTTTGATGATTTGAGACGGGAGGAGCAGATTATTGTCGCAGGTCCAAGTACCTTATCAGCCCTGCTTAACTCTCTATCAGTTGGCTTCAAGACTCTCAATATCCAAAAGAGTGCTGACCATATCAGCAAGACTCTTGCCAGCGTCAAGACCGAGTTTGGCAAGTTCGGAGGCATTCTGGTCAAGGCACAAAAACATCTCCAACATGCCTCTGGTAATATTGATGAATTATTAAACCGTCGTACCACAGCTATCGAGCGGACGCTCCGTCACATTGAATTATCAGAAGGTGAGCCTGCGCTTGATCTACTCCATTTCCAAGAAGATGAGGAAGAATATGAAGATTAGTCACATGAAAAAAGATGAGCTGTTTGAAGGTTTTTACCTGATTAGGTCAGCTGACCTGAGACAGACGCGTGCTGGGAAAAACTACCTAGCCTTTACCTTCCAAGACGATAGTGGCGAGATTGAAGGGAAACTCTGGGATGCCCAACCTCATAACGTTGAGGCCTTTACCGCTGGGAAAGTAGTCCACATGCAGGGACGCAGAGAAGTCTATAATAATACTCCTCAAGTCAATCAAATTACTCTTCGATTGCCTCAGCCTGGGGAACCCAACGATCCAGCTGACTTCAAGGTCAAATCGCCGGTTGATGTCAAGGAGATTCGTGACTACATGTCACAAATGATTTTCAAGATTGAAAATCCTGTCTGGCAGCGTATCGTTCGTAGTCTCTACACCAAGTATGATAAGGAATTCTACTCCTATCCAGCTGCCAAGACCAACCACCATGCCTTTGAGACGGGTTTGGCCTATCATACAGCAACCATGGTGCGCTTGGCAGATGCCATTAGTGACATCTATCCTCAGCTCAATAAGAGCCTGCTCTATGCTGGGATTATGCTGCATGATTTGGCCAAAGTCATTGAGTTGACGGGACCAGACCAGACGGAGTACACAGTGCGAGGCAATCTCCTTGGGCATATCGCCCTGATCGATAGTGAAATTACCAAGACAGTCATGGAACTCGGCATCGATGATACTAGGGAAGAAGTGGTGCTACTGCGCCATGTCATCCTCAGTCATCATGGCTTACTGGAGTATGGAAGCCCGGTTCGTCCACGTATCATGGAGGCAGAGATTATCCATATGATTGACAATCTAGATGCCAGCATGATGATGATGTCAACAGCTCTAGCTTTGGTGGACAAAGGAGAGATGACCAATAAAATCTTCGCTATGGACAATCGTTCCTTCTATAAACCAGATTTAGATTAATAATTTAAGAAAAACGAGCATTTTTTACGCAATAATGTTCGTTTTTTTATGTGAATATGGTATAATGGATAAAATATCAAAATTAAATGGAATGGTAAATAAAAATGAAATTAAGAAGAAGTGATCGGATGGTTGTCATTTCCAACTATTTGATTAATAATCCATACAAACTAACAAGTCTCAATACCTTTGCAGAAAAGTACGAATCTGCCAAATCATCGATTTCAGAGGACATCGTGATTATCAAGCGTGCCTTTGAGGAAATTGAAATCGGTCATATTCAGACTGTGACTGGAGCAGGTGGTGGCGTTATCTTTACACCATCAATCTCGAGTCATGAAGCCAAAGAAATGATCGCAGACTTGCGTGACAAACTTTCAGAAAGTGACCGTATCTTGCCAGGTGGCTACATCTACCTGTCTGATTTGCTCAGTACACCTGCTATTTTGAAAAATATTGGGCGCATCATTGCCAAGAGCTTTATGAACCAAAAAATCGATGCCGTTATGACAGTAGCAACTAAAGGGGTTCCGCTTGCAAATGCAGTTGCCAATGTCCTCAATGTTCCATTTGTCATTGTGCGCCGTGACTTGAAAATTACCGAAGGTTCAACGGTCAGCGTCAACTATGTTTCAGGTTCAAGCGGTGACCGAATTGAGAAAATGTTCCTTTCAAAACGTAGCCTCAAGGCAGGCAGTCGTGTCTTGATTGTGGATGACTTCTTGAAAGGCGGCGGAACTGTCAACGGGATGATCAGTCTCTTGCGTGAGTTCGATTCTGAACTAGCTGGTGTCGCAGTCTTTGCAGATAATGCCCAAGAAGAACGTGAAAAGCAGTTCGATTACAAGTCGCTCTTGAAGGTTACTAATATTGATGTTAAGAACCAATCCATCGATGTTGAGATTGGAAATATCTTTGACGAAGACAAATAAGAGATAGAACTAAAGGTTGGAACGATTGTCCCAGCCTTTCTTTGCAAACAGAATAGAAGGATGCTTATGAAAACACCATTTATCAGCCGTGAAGATTTGGAAACAATTGTTGCAGAGTTCCCGACTCCCTTCCACTTGTATGATGAGAAGGGGATTCGTGAAAAAGCAAGAGCAGTCAACCAGGCCTTTTCCTGGAACAAGGGCTTTAAGGAATATTTTGCCGTCAAGGCCACTCCAACACCAGCCATCTTGAAAATCCTCCAAGAGGAAGGTTGTGGTGTGGACTGTTCTAGTTATGTGGAACTTTTGATGAGCCATAAACTGGATTTCCCCGGTTCTGAAATCATGTTCTCTTCAAACAATACCCCAGACCAAGAGTATGCCTATGCGCGTGAATTAGGTGTGACCATTAACTTGGATGCTTTTGAAGATATTGAACATCTGGAGCGAGCAGCAGGTATTCCAGAAATCATCTCTTGTCGTTACAATCCTGGTGGCGTTTTTGAGCTAGGAACAGATATCATGGACAATCCTGGAGAAGCCAAGTTTGGCATGACCAAGGACCAGCTTTTTGAAGCCTTTGCAGTTTTAAAGGAAAAAGGAGCCAAGACATTTGGGATTCACTCTTTCCTAGCATCCAATACTGTCACCCATCTCTACTACCCAGAGTTGGCGCGTCAGCTTTTTGAATTAGCCGTTGAAATCAAGGAAAAGTTGTGCATTTCGCTAGACTTTATCAATCTTTCTGGCGGTATTGGTGTCAATTACCGTCCAGACCAGGAGCCAAATGACATTGCTGTGATTGGTGAGGGAGTTCGTAAGGTTTATGAGGAAGTCCTTACGCCAGCAGGTCTTGGTCAGGTTAAGATTTTCACAGAATTAGGCCGTTTTATGTTAGCCCCTCACGGAGCTTTGGTCACAAGAGTCACTCATAAGAAAAAAACCTATCGTACCTATCTGGGCGTGGATGCATCAGCAGTCAACCTCATGCGCCCAGCCATGTATAGGGCCTACCACCATATCACTAATCTGACCCATCCAGATGGCCCAGTTGAGGTGGTAGATGTGGTTGGTTCACTCTGTGAAAACAATGATAAATTTGCCATTAATCGCGAACTGCCTCATACAGAAATCGGCGATTTGCTAGTGATTCATGATACAGGTGCACATGGATTCTCCATGGGTTATCAGTACAATGCCAAACTACGCTCGGCAGAAATCCTCTATACCGAAGAAGGAAAAGCCCGCCAAATCCGCCGTGCAGAGCGCCCTGAGGACTATTTTGCAACCTTGTATGGTTTTGATTTTGAACCGGATCATTAAAAGAAATTGAAAATGAAAGTGAAAAACAGATTGCTTTCTAAAAAATAGACAAAAAAACCTTGTTTTTCACCTTACTCGTGATATAATAAAACTATAAAACGGTTTCAAGGAAGGTGACGATATGTCTGAAGAAACAATTGACTATGGACAAGTGACAGGAATGGTGCATTCGACAGAGAGTTTTGGGGCGGTAGATGGCCCTGGGATTCGGTTTATTGTCTTTTTGCAGGGCTGTCAGATGCGTTGCCAGTACTGCCATAACCCCGATACATGGGCTATGGAGACCAATAAATCACGAAGACGGACAGTAGACGATGTTTTGTCAGAAGCCCTTCGCTACCGTGGTTTCTGGGGAGACAAGGGAGGAATCACTGTCAGTGGAGGAGAAGCCCTCTTACAGATTGATTTCTTGATTGCCCTTTTTACCAAGGCCAAGGAAAAAGGAATCCACTGTACCTTGGATACTTGTGCCCTTCCGTTCCGTAATAAACCACGTTATCTCGAAAAGTTTAATAAACTCATGGCTGTGACAGATTTGGTTCTCCTGGATATCAAGGAAATCAACGATGAACAACACAGGATTGTTACCAGCCAAACCAATAAAAACATCTTGGCCTGTGCAAAATATCTATCAGATATTGGGAAGCCTGTGTGGATTCGCCATGTGCTGGTTCCAGGCTTGACAGACAGGGATGAGGACTTGATTGAACTCGGTAAATTCGTCAAAACCCTCAAAAACGTTGATAAGTTTGAAATCCTACCTTATCACACTATGGGAGAATTCAAGTGGCGTGAACTTGGAATTCCATACTCACTTGAAGGGGTAAAACCACCAACAGCAGATCGTGTCAAGAATGCCAAAAAACTCATGGACACAGAAAGCTATCAAGACTATATGAAGCGTGTACATGGATAAAAAGAAGCCTGATGGGAACATCAGGCTTTTGTAATGCAAAAAAGGCTTAGCCTTTCAGCTAAGCCGTTACCTTATTTTCTAGAATGTTGTTTACCAGCATTACGTTTTTTATGTTTCTTAGTAGTCGTAATTGCAGTTGCTTGGTTAGGAGTGATATCTTTTCGCAAGCCTGTAGTTGATGCTGAACTTGCTTTTGGTGGATTTTTGGCAAATTCTTCACGTACTTTTTGACGAAGTTTTGGACGAACAACATAGTTAACGATGAACTGTTGGAGAATCATCATGAAACCACCGACAACCCAGTAAAGTGTCACACTGGCTGGTGCGAAGAGGGAGAAGACGACAATCATGAGTGGGCTCATGTAAATCATTTTCTTGAGTTGATCTCTTTGCATCTCATCTTCTACTCCGTGAAGTGAAAGGAGTGATTGGAGATAGTAGAGGATACCAGCGAAGGCGACAAGGATCATACTTGGGGAACCGAGATTGATACCCAAGAAGGTAGAGCTAGATACTCCATCAGTATACTGGGCTGCAAAGTAGATAGCAGAGAAGAAAGGCATCTGAATGAGGATAGGGAAGCATCCTACACCACCGAACATGCTGATGCCGTTTTCTTTTTGTGCAGCAAAGAGAGCCTGTTGTGCTTCTAGTTTTTCTTCCTGAGTTGTTGCCTCTTTAAGGCGTGTTTGATGTGGTTCAAGGACATGTTTGAGGGCATTCATCTTTTCAGAGTGAAGCGTTGCCTTCCATGATTGGTAGATACCAAGTGGCAAGATAATCAAGCGCACGATAATGGTTACGATAATGATAGCCACACCAAAGCCTAGACCTTTATCAGTAGCGAAGTACTTGATAGCCTCTGCCATAGGCGATCCGATAGTGTTCCAGATAAAACCAGTAGGTTGTCCTGTTGCTTTGTCTACTTGGACACAGCCTGACAAGACGAGTAGCATAGCCACTCCCATAGCAGAGAGGGCAAAACGTTTAATAGATTTCAATGTTTTCATTCCTTCTTTAAAAATTATACCTTTCTATTCTACTGTTTTTTTGTAAAATATACAATAGTTCTAGAGACCTAATTTGCGACTTTGAAGTCTGGATAGGATGAAAAGTTGCTCATTTGTACATCTAGATAGGTAACTTTTGAAAAAGGTGTCGGACCTTTTCGGATTTCTTGGATAAATTTTGCCATAGTGGCAGAGGAGTCTGCCTGAGCAAGAATTTCCACTGTGCCATCGTCGTTATTCCAGACACGACCAGTGATGCCACCGATTTCAAGAGCTAAAGTATAAACACCCCAGCGAAAACCAACACCCTGCACCCTACCTTGGGCAATCATTCTAACCTTTTGCATACTAAACCCCTTTGATTGTGTTATAATATTTCTATGACTATTATAACCTCAAAAGCCAATTCTGTGGTAAAAAATGCCAAGAAATTACATCAAAAAAAATATCGAAAGTCTGCTTATTTGATTGAAGGATGGCACTTGTTTGAAGAAGCTGTTCAAGCAGGAGTAACGATTGAGAAGATTTTTGCTTTAGAAAGTTACCGAGATCAGCTAGTCGCTTTTCCTCAAACTATCTGGGTTTCAGAGGAGATTTTGCTGGATTTGGCAGATACGCAAACTCCTCAAGGGATTGTTGCAGTGATTCAAAAAGAGGAAATAGGACTGCCTGATTTTCGTCAGGGTAAGTTTCTATTTTTAGAAGATGTCCAAGATCCAGGGAATGTGGGCACCATGATTCGGACGGCGGATGCGGCAGGTTTTACAGGGGTTATTGTTTCAGACAAGTCAGCAGATATCTACAGTCTCAAGACCCTGCGTTCCATGCAAGGAAGTCATTTTCACTTGCCCATCTATCGTCTGCCTCTTGCCACCTTTGTAGAAGAGGCAAAGAAGAGCAATTTGCCCATTCTGGCAACGACCTTATCGAGAGAGTCAAAGGATTATCGTGAACTTTTTTCACTAGAGAACTTTGTTTTAGTCATGGGAAATGAAGGGCAGGGGATTAGTTCTGTCATGGCTGAGAGTGCTGATCAACTGGTTCATATTGGCATGAAAGGTCGAGCAGAAAGTCTCAACGTGGCAGTTGCCGCAGGTATATTGATGTTTTATTTTAGCTGATTTATAAAATCTTTGTTATAATCAAGACATATTTATAGAAAAAGGAGAATCAGAATGAATCAAACAATTATTCAAGAACGTTCAGGTCTCAATCAATTTTACGCCAAGGTTTATGCCTTTGTAGGACTTGGGATTGGTCTATCAGCTCTCGTGTCAGCTTTGATGTTGACAGTTTTTCAGTCCCAGTTGATTTACTTTTTAATGCATGGTCGTCTCTGGTTGATGATTGCAACTTTTGCAGAACTTGCTCTAGTCTTTGTTGCAAGTAGCATGGCTGCGAAGAACAGCCCAGCAGCTCTCCCAGTATTTTTAGTTTATTCTGTTTTAAATGGATTTACGCTTAGTTTTGTCGTAGCCTTCTATACACCTGGGACCGTCTTATCAGCCTTTGTATCTAGTGCCCTTCTCTTCTTTGTCATGGCGGTAATCGGAATTTTCACCAAGAAAGATTTGAGTGGCATGGGACGAGCTTTGATGGCGGCGCTTGTCGGCCTCATCATTGCCATGGTTGTGAATCTATTTTTAGCTAATAGCTTTTTTGACTACATGATTAGTATTGCTATGGTTTTGGTTTTCTCAGGTTTGATTGCTTGGGACAACCAAAAGATTCGCTATGTTTATGAGCAGTCACGAGGACAAGTAGCGACAGGTTGGGTCATCTCAATGGCACTCAGCATCTACTTAGACTTTATCAACCTCTTCCTTAGCATCTTACGAATCTTTGGTCGAAACGATTAATGAATGACGGAGTCAGTGTTCGAAAGAGCACTGACTTTTTCTCATTTACTCTTTTCTTTTCTTGGAAATAGGTGTATAATGCTTTTAACTAATTTTTGAGGAGCTGTTTATGAAGAAAAGTTTTATTCATCAACAAGAAGAAATTTCCTTTGTCAAAAACACCTTTACCCAGTATTTGAAAGATAAGTTAGAAGTTGTTGAAGTTCAAGGTCCCATCTTGAGCAAGGTTGGTGATGGGATGCAGGACAACTTGTCCGGTGTCGAACATCCAGTATCCGTAAAGGTCTTGCAGATTCCAGATGAAACTTATGAAGTCGTCCACTCACTAGCCAAATGGAAGCGCCACACCTTGGCTCGGTTTGGTTTCGGTGAGGGTGAAGGTCTTTTTGTCCATATGAAGGCCCTTCGTCCAGACGAAGATTCGCTTGATGCGACTCACTCTGTTTATGTGGACCAGTGGGACTGGGAGAAGGTTATCCCAAATGGTCAACGCAATATCGCCTATCTCAAAGAAACCGTTGAGAAGATTTACAAGGCTATTCGTCTAACAGAGCTAGCCGTAGAAGCCCGCTACGATATCGAATCCATCTTGCCAAAGCAAATCACCTTCATCCATACAGAAGAGTTGGTGGAACGCTATCCAGACCTAACACCGAAAGAGCGTGAAAATGCGATCTGTAAAGAGTTTGGTGCTGTCTTCTTGATTGGTATTGGTGGCGAGTTGCCTGATGGCAAACCTCATGACGGCCGTGCACCTGACTATGATGACTGGACAACAGAGTCTGAAAATGGCTACAAATGGTTGAATGGGGATATTCTAGTTTGGAACGAATCTCTTGGTTGTGCCTTTGAACTTTCCTCAATGGGGATTCGGGTAGATGAGGATACACTTCGTCGCCAGGTGGCTCTTACAGGAGACGAAGATCGGCTTGAGCTGGAATGGCATAAAGCCCTGCTTAACGGTCTTTTCCCACTGACAATCGGTGGGGGTATCGGACAGTCTCGGATGGCCATGTTCTTACTTCGCAAGAAACACATTGGAGAAGTTCAGACTAGTGTTTGGCCTCAAGAAGTCCGCGATACTTACGAAAATATCTTGTAGAGAATCGAACCGCAAGGTTCGGTTTTCTTTCTCTTTTTGCCTATAATTTGGTATAATAAACGGTATGAAAATCGTATCAGGAATCTACGGAGGGCGTCCTCTCAAGACGCTAGAAGGAAAGACGACGAGGCCGACATCGGATAAGGTGCGTGGAGCTATCTTTAACATGATAGGTCCCTATTTTGATGGTGGTCGTGTATTGGATCTCTATGCTGGCAGTGGCGGCTTATCTATTGAGGCAGTCTCGCGTGGGATGTCCCATGCTGTCCTAGTGGAACGGGATAGAAGAGCCCAAGCTATCATCGCTGCAAATATCCAGATGACCAAGGAAGTTGGAAAATTTCAATTCCTCAAGATGGAGGCTGAACGAGCCTTGGAGCATGTGAATGGTCCCTTTGACTTGGTCTTTTTAGACCCTCCCTATGCCAAGGAACAAATCGTTGCAGATATCGAAAAAATGGCAGAAAGAAATCTCTTCTCCCAAGAAGTCATGGTCGTCTGCGAAACCGATAAGTCTGTAGAACTTCCAGAAGAAATCGCCTGCTTAGGCATCTGGAAGGAAAAAATATATGGGATTAGTAAGGTGACAGTCTATGTCAGATAAAATTGGATTATTTACAGGATCATTTGATCCGATGACAAATGGACATCTGGATATCATTGAACGTGCCAGCAAACTCTTTGATAAGCTCTATGTTGGGGTGTTCTACAATCCCCACAAACAAGGTTTTCTCCCTGTTGAAAACCGCAAACGGGCAGTCGAAAAAGCGGTAGCGCATTTAGATAATGTAGAGGTGCTGGCTTCTCATGACCAACTAGTCGTCGATGTTGCAAGAAGATTGGGTGCTAAGACCCTTGTCCGTGGCTTGCGGAATGCCACCGACTTGCAATACGAGTCTAGTTTTGATTACTACAATCATCAACTGGCTCCAGAAATCGAAACCATTTACCTATATAGTCGCTCAGAGCATCTTTATATTAGCTCTTCAGCCATGAGAGAACTTCTGAAGTTTGGTCAGGAGATTCAGCAATATGTACCAAACAGTGTTGTGGAGGAATTAGAACATGAAGAAAAAAACTAGATGGCCCTTATATGTCATCCTAGCACTAGTAGTGACTTTTTTAGCCTTTGTAGTACCTTTACCCTACTACATAGAAGTTCCAGGTGGAGCGGAAGATATTCGTCAAGTTTTAAAAGTCAATGAAACAGAAGATACAGAAGCAGGAGCTTACCAGTTTGTAACAGTCGGTATTCGGCATGCAACTCTATCGCATCTTGTCTATGCTTGGTTAACACCTTTCACGGATATTAGAAGTGCCAAGGAGACTACGGGTGGCTCTACTGATGCGGAGTTTATGCGGATCAATCAGTTCTACATGCAAACATCCCAAAACATGGCCAAGTATCAAGGACTGAAGACGGCTGGAAAGGATATCGAACTCAAGTACCTGGGTGTCTATGTCTTGACCGTGACGGACAATTCAACTTTTAAGGGCATTCTGAACATTGCAGATACCGTGACGGCTGTTAATGACAAAACGTTTGACAGTTCAAAAGACTTGGTCGACTATGTCAATTCTCAACAATTAGGGGATACGGTCAAGGTAACCTATGAAGAAGACGGAAAAGTAAAGTCTGCTGAAGGTAAAATTATCACTCTCGAAAACGGAAAAAACGGGATTGGGATTGGTTTGATTGACCGTACGGAAGTAACCAGTGATGTTCCAATTCGCTTCTCCACAGCTGGTATCGGTGGGCCAAGTGCAGGTCTCATGTTTAGCCTCGCTATCTACACCCAGATAGCAGATCCAGGACTTCGTAATGGCCGCATCGTTGCGGGAACGGGAACTATTGATCGTGATGGGAATGTTGGTGACATTGGTGGAATTGACAAAAAAGTAGTTGCAGCCTCTCGCCAGGGAGCCAACATCTTTTTTGCTCCTGACAATCCAGTCACTGAGGAAGCAAAAAAAGCAGATCCCAATGCGAAAAGCAACTATGAAACAGCCCTAGAAGCTGCTAAAACGATCAAAACAGAGATGAAAATCGTTCCGGTTAAAACCTTGCAGGATGCGATTGATTACCTTAAAAACAATCCCTAATTCGTAGAAAAATAGAAAACTAGCGCGCAAGCGGATAAGATGGTATAATAGTCAAATGGTTCAATTATTATTCACTCTAAGTAGTCATATACTCTTTATTTATTTGAGTTTTTACCTTTTGAAGGATCTTGTTAGATGGGAGAAGGTTTTAAAAGTGAACGCTACTAACACAAAAAAGGTTCGTTTGTTGGTCGGCTTCTTTAGTATTGTGATGGGCTACATCTTGAGTTCATTCTTTATCAGTTTGTACCAACTGTGGCAAGAAGCACTTAGAGGACTATTATAAAATCAAAAGTAAAGGAAATAACTATGGAAAAAATTGTGGTTCAAGGCGGAGATAATCGTCTGGTTGGGAGTGTGACAATCGAGGGAGCAAAGAACGCAGTCTTGCCCTTGTTGGCAGCGACTATTCTAGCAAGCAAGGGTAAGACCGTCTTACAAAATGTCCCAATCTTGTCAGATGTGTTCACCATGAATCAAGTAGTTCGTGGTCTGAATGCCAAGGTGGACTTTGATGAGGAAGCTCATGTTGTCGAGGTTGATGCGACTGGTGATATCACGGAGGAAGCTCCTTATAAATATGTCAGCAAGATGCGAGCATCCATCGTTGTCTTGGGACCAATCCTTGCTCGTGTAGGTCATGCCAAGGTATCCATGCCAGGGGGATGCACTATCGGGAGTCGTCCGATCGACCTCCACCTCAAAGGTTTGGAAGCTATGGGGGCTAAAATCACTCAGACAGCTGGTTACATCGAAGCCAAGGCAGACCACTTGCATGGCGCTCATATCTACATGGACTTCCCTAGTGTCGGCGCAACACAAAACTTGATGATGGCAGCAACTTTAGCTGATGGTGTGACAGTCATTGAAAATGCTGCGCGTGAGCCAGAAATTGTTGACCTCGCTATCTTCCTTAATGAAATGGGAGCCAAGGTCAAGGGAGCTGGTACCGAAACAATCACAGTGACTGGTGTCGAGAACCTCCATGGTACGACTCATACTGTAGTACAGGACCGTATTGAAGCTGGAACCTTTATGGTAGCAGCAGCTATGACTGGTGGGGATGTTCTCGTTCGTGATGCAGTATGGGAGCACAATCGTCCCTTGATTTCAAAACTACTTGAGATGGGTGTTGAAGTGACAGAGGAGTCAGAAGGTATCCGTGTTCGTTCTCAACTTGAAAATCTCAAGGCTGTTCATGTAAAAACCTTACCACATCCAGGATTCCCAACAGATATGCAGGCACAATTTACAGCTCTGATGACAGTCGCAAAAGGGGAATCCACCATGGTGGAAACGGTGTTTGAAAATCGCTTCCAACACTTGGAAGAAATGCGCCGTATGGGCTTGCATTCAGAGATTATCCGTGATACAGCTCGTATTGTTGGGGGACAGGCTTTGCAAGGGGCAGAAGTTCTATCAACGGACCTTCGCGCTAGTGCGGCTTTAATTTTGACAGGTTTGGTGGCGCAAGGAGAAACAGTTGTCGGTAAATTAGTCCACCTTGATAGAGGTTACTACCGCTTCCATGAGAAGTTGGCTCAGCTAGGAGCGAAGATTCAGCGAATCGAGGCAAATGATGAAGAAGAATAAAAACTTACGCTATGTACTCCGTCGTTTACTGTTGATTTTTATCGTACTATTGCTAGGCTTTCTGGCTTTAGGAATCGGCTTGATGGTAGGCTATGGCATCCTAGGAAAGGGACAGGATCCATGGGCTATCTTGTCTCCAGCAAAGTGGCAGGAATTGATTAGCAAATTTACAGGAAATTAGACTGGGAGACCAGTCTTTTTCTAAAGAAATAAGGAGAAAAATGGACAAAAAAACAAGACAAGCTCTGATAGGATTACTTCTATTCTTGCTATTGGCTGCTGGAAGCTACTACATCAAGCAGATGCAGACAGCGCCAAACTCCCCTAGAACAAAGGTTAGTCAGAAAAAACAAGCTTCAGAAGCTCCTAGTCAGGAGTTGGCAGAAAGTGTCTTAACCGAGTCAATCAAAAATCAAATTAAGGGGGGGCTCGAGTGGAATGGAGCAGGGGCCTTCATTGTCAATGGCAATAAAACCAATCTAGATGCCAAGGTTTCCAGCAAACCCTATGCGGATAATAAAACAAAGACAGTGGGAAAAGAAACAGTTCCAACTGTTGCCAATGCCATCTTATCCAAAGCGACTCGGCAGTATAAGAATCGTGAAGAGACTGGAAATGGCTCAACCTCTTGGACGCCACCAGGATGGCATCAGGTCAAGAATCTAAAGGGAGCCTATACACATGCAGTTGATAGAGGACACCTGCTGGGCTATGCCTTGATAGGAGGTCTGGATGGTTTTGATGCCTCTACTAGCAATCCCAAGAACATTGCAGTCCAGACAGCTTGGGCAAACCAAGCACAGGCTGAAGATTCGACAGGTCAGAACTACTATGAGAGTTTGGTCAGAAAAGCCTTGGACCAAAACAAGAGGATCCGTTATCGGGTGACGCTCCACTATGCGACAAATGAGGACCTAGTTCCATCGGCTTCACAAATCGAAGCCAAGTCTTCAGATGGCGAATTGGAATTCAATGTCCTAATCCCCAATGTTCAAAAGGGAATCCAGCTTGATTACCAAACGGGTCAAGTAACAGTGACAGATTAGAAACAATAGATATAATAAAAACAGCTCCTTTGTCTTCTAGAGGCAGGGGAGTTGTTCTTTAAATGAAAAATAATGTGAATCCTGATCGATTTTATGATATAATGGAACACAAGATACTATTTTAGGAGAAGGACTATGGAAGACCCGAGCAGTCAGCATTTGTTGCTACAGTTTGTATTATTATTTATCTTGACCTTGTTAAATGCTTTTTTCTCAGCCACTGAGATGGCAATGGTGTCACTAAACCGTTCCCGAGTAGAACAAAAGGCAGAAGAGGGAGACAAACGTTACATCCGTTTGTTAAAGGTACTTGAAAATCCTAACCACTTTTTATCAACGATTCAAGTTGGTATCACGTTAATTACCATTTTGTCTGGGGCCAGTTTAGCGGAGACTCTAGGACGCGAAATTGCATCTTGGATAGGGAACAGTGAAACAGCTTCCGCTATTGCAAGTTTTCTATCTTTAGCGTTTTTGACCTATATTTCCATTGTTTTTGGGGAACTCTATCCCAAGAGAATTGCTCTAAATCTGAAAGATACCTTGGCTATCCGAACAGCACCAGTCATTATTGGTTTGGGGAAAATTGTCAGTCCCTTTGTTTGGCTTTTGTCAGCCTCAACGAATCTATTGAGCCGTGTGACGCCAATGACCTTTGATGATGCTGATGAAAAGATGACACGTGATGAAATTGAGTATATGCTTACCAATAGTGAAGAAACGCTGGATGCAGATGAGATTGAAATGCTACAGGGAGTCTTTTCTTTAGATGAACTAATGGCTCGTGAGGTAATGGTGCCTCGAACAGATGCCTTTATGGTGGATATTCAGGATGACAGTCAAACGATTATCGAGAGTATTTTAAAGCAAAATTTCTCACGTATCCCTGTTTATGATGGGGATAAGGATAATGTTATTGGTTTGATCCACACCAAGCGCTTGTTGAATGCCGCTTTTGTGGATGGCTTTGACAATATTGTCTGGAAACGAATTCTCCAAACGCCACTGTTTGTTCCTGAGACTATCTTTGTGGACGATCTTCTTAAAGAACTTCGAAATACCCAAAATCAAATGGCCATCTTACTAGATGAATATGGTGGAATGGCTGGTTTGGTAACTCTGGAAGACCTCTTAGAAGAAATTGTTGGTGAGATTGATGATGAGACTGACAAGGCTGAAATTGAAGTCCATCAAATCGGTGAGGACACCTATATTGCACAGGGAACCATGAATCTTAACGACTTCAATAACTACTTTGGTGTCGAACTAGAAAGCGATGATGTGGATACCATCGCCGGTTATTATTTGACGGGTGTGGGAATGATTCCAACGACTGAAAAACTCAGTTATGAATTGGTCAGCCAAAACAAACAAATCATCCTAACCAATGACAAGGTGAAAAACGGACGTGTTACCAAGGTAAAAGTCCAAATCACTGAAATAGAGACTGAAGAAGAAACAGAATAAAGCAGTGACTTGAGTCGCTGCTTTTTGTAAATCTATATGGTAGATACAGTTATCCCTATCTATTTGGAATAACAAAAAAGCCCGATTTTACGGGCTTTTTTATTCGGATAATTCCTGTTAATTCAGGTACTGAAAGGCGGTAGACGGATTTGAACCGACGATCAAGCTTTTGCAGAGCCGTGCCTTACCACTTGGCTATACCGCCTCAACGTTTATTATTATACCTTGAAAATCATTTCCCGTCAATAGTTTCTTATTCTAAAATCCAATTTAAGAAGATAGATTATGTCATGTGAAGAAAAAAGGGAAAAGCAACTTGTAAAAATGAAGCTTACAGAGCTAGACAAATTAATTTTCTTTTCTTATAAATACAAATAAAGAATGGGGAAATTCTGACAAAGAGAAGTTTTTTGTAGATATACGCCTAAATATTCTGAAAATTCGTTTACTTTTTAGAAGATATATGTTATAATTTCCAATAAGCCTAAATTTTTCAAGAGGAGTTATATACATGAAAAAAAGCAGAGTATTGGTTGTAGCAGGGGTTGCCTTATTAGCGACTGGCGTACTAGCTGCCTGCAGTTCTAAATCATCTGATTCAACGGCGCCAAAAAATTATGGTTATATCTATTCAGCTGACCCAGAAACGTTGGATTACCTCATTTCAGGTAAACAAAGTACTAAGGTTGCCACTTCAAACGGTATTGATGGTCTCTTCACAAATGACAAATATGGGAATTTGACTCCCGCAGTTGCAGAAGACTGGTCAGTCTCAAAAGATGGTTTGACTTATACTTACAAAATCCGTAAAGGTGTTAAATGGATGACATCTGATGGAGAAGAGTACGCTGAAGTAACAGCTAAAGATTTCGTAAATGGTTTGAAACACGCAGCAGATAAGAAATCCGAAGCTCTATATCTAGCAGAAACTTCTGTTAAAGGATTGTCTGATTATTTGTCTGGAAATTCAAAAGACTTTTCTACGGTAGGTGTGAAGGCAGTTGATGATTATACTCTTGAGTATACCTTGAACCAACCAGAACCATATTGGAACTCTAAGATGGCTTATTCAATCTTCTGGCCATTGAACGAAGATTTTGAAAAATCAAAAGGATCAGATTTTGCCAAAGCAACAGATCCTACGTCCTTGCTTTATAATGGTCCGTTCTTGCTAAAAGGTTTGACTACTAAATCTTCTATCGAATTTGCTAAGAATGAGCAGTACTGGGATAAGGATAATGTTCACCTTGATAAAGTTACCCTTGCTTTCTATGATGGGTCAGACCAAGAGTCCATTGAACGTAACTTTACAAGTGGAGCATACAGCTATGCTCGCCTTTTCCCAACAAGTTCAAACTATTCTAAAGTAGCAGAAAGCTATAAGGATAACATCTTCTACACTCCATCAGGACCAGGGATTGCTGGTTTGGGTGTGAATATTGACCGTCAAGGTTACAAATACACTTCTAAGACAACTGATGAAGAGAAGACTTCTACTAAGAAAGCTCTTCTTAACAAGGATTTCCGTCAGGCTTTGAACTTTGCCTTTGACCGTACTTCTTACTCAGCACAAATCAATGGTAAAGAAGGTGCTCCTCTTGCAGTTCGTAACCTCTTTGTGAAACCAGGTTTTGTCTCTGCAGGTGAAAAAACTTTCGGTGACTTGGTAACTGAAAAGATGGCTACTTATGGTGATGAGTGGAAGAATGTAAACTTTGCGGATGGTCAAGATGGACTCTTCAACGCCGATAAAGCCAAAGCCGAATTTACCAAAGCTAAAACTGCATTGGAAGCAGAAGGTGTGAAATTCCCTATCCACTTGGATATTCCAGTAGACCAAACATCTAAAAACTATATCGCACGTATCCAATCTTTCAAACAATCAGTTGAAACAGTACTTGGCGAAGGCAATGTAATCATTGATATCCAACAAGTTTCTAAAGATGAGTTGAACAATATCACTTACTATGCTGCAAGCGCTGCGGCAGAAGATTGGGATCTCTCAGGAGCAGTTGGGTGGAACCCAGACTACGAAGATCCATCAACTTACCTTGATATCTTAAAAACAACGAATGCTGAACAAACAAAAACATATATGGGTTACGAAGGTGCAGATAACGCTGCGGCTGCTCAAGTTGGTTTGAAAGAATACGATAAGCTAGTTGATGAAGCTGCTAAAGAAACAAGCGATTTGAATGTTCGTTATGAAAAATACGCGGCTGCTCAAGCTTGGTTGACAGATAGCTCACTCTTCTTGCCAGCTATGTCATCAAGTGGTGCTGCACCATTCATTTCTCGTGTTGTACCATTCTCTGCATCATACAGCCAGTCTGGAGATAAGAGCTCAGATGTATACTTCAAGTATATTCAGTTGCAAGACAAGGTTGTAACGAAAGCTGATTACGAACAAGCTCGTGAGAAATGGCTCAAAGAGAAAAAAGAATCAAACGAAAAAGTTCAAAAAGAATTGACGAATCACGTTAAATAAATAACTCTCAAGAGAACTTTCTCTCCATGAGGAGAAGGTTCTTTTGGGATTTTAAAAGGAAACGATATGAAAAAATATATTTTTATGCGTGTCTTGCGCTCATTGTTGTCTATTTTCTTGGTGACAACCTTGACCTACACGATTATCTATACGATGGTTCCTCGAAAACTGATTTTCAAGCAGGATACCAACTACAACAAGATTGCAACGACTCCAGATAAGCGGGATAATTATGAGAATACCGTTTATGAACGTATGGGCTATATTGAGTATTACGATACCAAGGAGTTGCAAGAAAAAGCTAGCACAATGGACTCATCTGTAACAGTAGATGCCAATGACACCAATAAGGCAATCTACGAAAAATACATCAACCAACTCGGTAATGGTTGGACGTTAGGTGTCTTTTCAGAGAGTGGTCAGTTCTATGCTACGCGTGAAATTCCAATTTTTGAACGTGTTTTCAAATTCTATGCGAACTTACTTGATATTGATCATACAAACAAGATTCAAGACCCTGAAAATCCAAACTTGGAACGTTATCTTCGTTTTGAAAATGACCCTGCTATCGGTTGGTCATTGGTTGGTTCAGGTACCAAACATAAATACCTTTTGTATTTCAACAATCAATTCCCGTTTGTACACCAAAACTTTGTGAACATTAACTTGGGTGACTCTTACCCAACTTATGCGAACACGCCAGTGCTTCAAGTTATCACACAAGGTCAAGGACAAACTAAGACATCAGAAGTTCAATTCCCTACTGGTAAAAAGACTTCGTCTGTAGATATTTACTCTCGTACCTACAAATCTCCAAGTCAAGCAGATGCGCGTGAAATAGCTAACTATGGTAAAGACGATCCATATACAGCTACAGAAAGTAACTACCAATATCCATCTATGATTGCAAGTTCAGCTGTTGCTGGTTTGATTGGTTTGATTATTTCTTATGCTATTGCGATTCCTCTTGGATCTGCTATGGCTCGCCACAAGAATACTTGGATTGATAGCTTCTCAACAGGTGTTCTAACCTTCTTGCTTGCCCTTCCAACGATTGCCTTGGTTTATATCGTGCGTTTGATTGGCTCATCTATTGGTCTTCCAGACTCATTCCCTATCCTAGGTGCTGGAGATTGGCGTTCCTATGTCTTGCCAGCAGTCATTCTAGGTTTGCTGGGAGCACCAAGTACAGCAATCTGGATTCGTCGTTACATGATTGACTTGCAATCTCAGGACTTTGTCCGTTTTGCTCGTGCAAAAGGTTTATCTGAAAAAGAAATTTCAAATAAACACGTCTTTAAAAATGCCATGGTTCCTTTGGTTTCAGGTATTCCAGGTGCCGTAATCGGGGTTATTGGTGGTGCAACATTGACAGAAACAGTCTTCGCCTTCCCAGGTATGGGTAAAATGTTGATTGACTCTGTTAAGGCATCAAATAACTCAATGGTAGTTGGTCTCGTCTTCATCTTTACATGTATTTCTATCTTCTCACTCTTTGTAGGAGATATCTGGATGACTATGCTTGACCCACGTATTAAATTGACAGAGAAAGGAGGCAAATAATGTCAACAATTGATAAAGAAAAATTTCAGTTCGTAAAACGTGATGATTTTGCCTCTGAAACGATTGATGCTCCTGCCTATTCATACTGGGGTTCTGTATTTAGACAGTTTTTAAAGAAAAAATCAACAGTCATTATGTTGGGAATATTGGTAGCTATTATTTTGATGAGTTTTATCTATCCGATGTTTTCAGACTTTGACTTTAACGATGTAAGTAAGGTTAATGATTTTAGCGCTCGTTTTATTAAGCCCAATGCCGAACACTGGTTTGGTACGGATAGCAATGGTAAATCCTTGTTTGATGGCGTTTGGTTTGGTGCGCGTAATTCTATCCTCATTTCTGTAATTGCTACTTTTATCAACCTTGTGATCGGGGTGATTGTTGGTGGAATTTGGGGGATTTCCAAATCTGTTGACCGCGTCATGATGGAAGTTTATAACATTATTTCAAACATTCCATCTCTCTTGATTGTTATCGTCTTGACTTACTCAATTGGTGCTGGTTTCTGGAATTTGATCTTCGCTATGAGTGTGACGACTTGGATCGGTATTGCTTATTCAATTCGTATTCAAATCATGCGTTACCGTGACTTGGAATACAACCTTGCTTCTCAAACACTTGGAACACCAACCTTTAAGATTATCGTGAAAAACATCATGCCACAATTGGTATCTGTTATTGTTTCTACGATGACCTTGATGTTGCCAAGCTTTATCTCTTATGAGGCATTCCTTTCTTTCTTTGGATTGGGATTGCCTGTAACAGTGCCAAGTTTGGGACGTTTGATCTCAGATTACTCACAAAACGTTACGACCAACGCGTACTTGTTCTGGATTCCATTGACAACCTTGATTTTGGTATCCCTATCTCTATTCGTTGTTGGTCAGAACTTAGCGGATGCTAGTGATCCACGTACACATAGATAGGAGTAGACATGACAAAAGAAAGTAATGTAATTTTGACTGCTCGCGATATCGTCGTGGAATTTGACGTTCGTGACAAAGTTCTAACAGCTATCAGAGGCGTTTCTCTAGAACTGATTGAAGGAGAAGTTCTTGCCTTGGTAGGTGAGTCTGGTTCTGGTAAATCTGTATTAACAAAAACCTTTACAGGGATGTTAGAAGATAATGGACGCATTGCCCAAGGAAGCATCGACTATCGTGGACAAGACTTGACAGCCTTGACTTCGAACAAAGAATGGGAGAAAATCCGTGGTGCTAAAATTGCGACCATCTTCCAAGACCCAATGACAAGTTTGGACCCAATCAATACAATCGGTAGCCAAATCACAGAAGTTATCGTTAAACACCAAGGGAAAACAGCTAAGGAAGCCAAAGAAATGGCAATCGACTATATGAACAAGGTCGGAATTCCAGACGCTGAAAAACGTTTTGACGAGTATCCTTTCCAATATTCTGGAGGGATGCGCCAACGTATCGTTATTGCCATTGCCCTTGCGTGTCGTCCAGATATCTTGATCTGTGATGAGCCAACAACGGCCCTTGACGTAACCATTCAAGCGCAAATCATTGATTTGCTTAAAACTTTGCAAAATGAGTACCACTTCACCATTATCTTTATCACCCATGACCTTGGTGTGGTAGCAAGTATTGCGGACAAGGTAGCGGTTATGTATGCTGGTGAAATTGTAGAATATGGTACTGTTGAGGAAGTCTTCTACGACCCACGTCATCCATATACTTGGAGTCTCTTGTCTAGCTTGCCACAGCTCGCTGATGATAAAGGGGAATTGTACTCTATCCCAGGAACACCGCCGTCTCTTTATACGGAGTTGAAAGGTGATGCCTTTGCCCTTCGTTCAGATTATGCGATGCAAATTGACTTTGAACAGAAAGCACCTCAGTTTTCAGTCACTGATACTCACTGGGCTAAGACTTGGTTGCTTCATGAGAATGCTCCTAAGGTTGAAAAACCAGAAATCATCGCAGATTTACATGATAAAATTCGTGATAAAATGGGCTTTGCTCATCTAGAAGACTAGGAGGAAGGAAATGTCTGAAAAATTAGTAGAAATTAAAGATTTAGAAATTTCCTTCGGTGAAGGAAGTAAGAAGTTTGTTGCCGTTAAAAACGCTAACTTCTTTATCAACAAGGGAGAAACTTTCTCTCTCGTTGGTGAATCTGGTAGTGGGAAAACGACGATTGGTCGTGCCATTATTGGTTTGAATAATACTAGTAAAGGTGAAATCATCTTTGACGGTCATAAGATCAATGGGAAAAAATCTCATAAGGAATCTTCAGAGTTGATCCGCCGTATCCAGATGATTTTCCAAGACCCTGCGGCCAGTTTAAATGAACGTGCGACAGTTGACTATATCATCTCTGAAGGTCTTTACAACTACCACTTATTCAAAGATGAAGAAGAGCGAAAAGAAAAAGTTCAAAAGATGATTCATGAAGTTGGTCTTTTGAAAGAGCACTTGACTCGTTACCCACACGAGTTTTCTGGTGGTCAACGTCAACGTATTGGGATTGCCCGTGCTCTTGTGATGGAACCTGATTTTGTTATTGCGGATGAGCCGATTTCAGCCTTGGACGTGTCTGTTCGTGCGCAAGTCTTGAACTTGCTCAAGAAGTTTCAAAAAGAATTGGGCTTGACCTATCTCTTTATTGCGCATGACTTGTCAGTTGTTCGCTTTATCTCAGATCGTATCGCAGTTATCTATAAGGGTGTTATCGTTGAAGTAGCGGAGACAGAGGAGTTGTTTAACAATCCTGTTCATCCGTACACTCAAGCACTTCTATCTGCTGTACCGATTCCAGATCCAATCTTGGAACGTAAGAAGGTCTTGAAAGTCTATGATCCTAGCCAACATGACTATGAGACAGACAAACCATCTATGGTGGAAATTCGTCCAGGTCACTATGTTTGGGCTAATCAAGCGGAAGTTGCTCGCTACAAAGAAGCACTTAAAAAATAAACAGATTAGGAGAGGACCGAAAGGTCTTCTCATTTTTAATAGAAAAACTCCCCCTTTACTAGCTAGTAAAGGGGGAGTTGTATTATAATTAGCGTTTGGACCAGGTACGTTTCATAAAGAGAAGCAAAATGGGATAAATCTCTAGACGACCTGCAATCATTGCAAATGAGAGAAGTATTTTAGAGATGGGACTAAAGATGGCAAAACTAGAAGTTGTACCTAGAATAGGTCCGATGTTATTGAAACAACTGAAGACAGCACTGGTCACAACTAGAAAATCATTGTTATCTAGACTGACAATGAAGATAAGTGACAGTAAAATCATCACATAAATGACAAAATATTTTAGGACCTTGTGCTGAGTATCCTTATCAATCACAGTTTTATTGACATGTAGAGTCAATACGCGATGAGGAGATAAGATGGACAAGATCTGATTTTTTGCAATTTTTGAAAGGATGAGCCCTCTGATAACTTTGAGTCCACCTGCGGTTGATCCAGCAGAGCCGCCGATTCCCATGAGGAAGAGGAGGATAAATTGGGAGAAGAGGGGCCAGTTGGTAATATCTCCATAACCAAAACCAGTTGTTGTGATGATATTGGACACCTGGAAGAGGGCCATTTCAAAGCTCTTAGAGACACCTTGGTAGAGATGGAGCGTATTGAGCGTAATCAAGCCGGTAGAAACTAGGACAATGATTACATACGTGCGAAGTTCTTCATCACCAAAGAAAGCCTTAACTCGACGGAGCATGAGGTAGTAGTAGAGATTGAAGTTAACCCCAAAAACCAGAACTCCGATACTAACTAGATAGGTGATGAGTGAGCTGCCGTAGTGGGCAATCCCGTCGTTATAGACGGTGAAGCCTCCGGTTCCTGCCGTTCCCATAGCGATGACAAAGCTATCAAATAGAGGCATACCAGCTAGATAGTAGATGACTACAAAAAGTGAGAAGAGCCCTAAGTAAAGCAGATAGAGGATCTGGGCAGTATTTTTTAGTTTGGATACAACCTTACCGAAGACAGGCCCAGGGACCTCAGCCTTCATCACCTCTAAATGACTATTCTTGGCATTGTCCATAATGGCAAGCGCGAAGACGAGTACCCCCATCCCTCCAATCAAGTGAGTAAAACTTCGCCAGAAGAGGAGGGAACGGCTGAGAACGGAGACATCTGTCAGAATGGTTGCTCCTGTAGTTGTAAAACCAGAACTGATTTCAAACAAGGCATCGATGACACTTGGGATTTGTCCTGAAAAGACAAAGGGAAGCGCTCCAAAGAAAGACCATAGAATCCAACAGAGGGCGACGATTAAGACTCCCTCCTTAGTATAAATTCGCTGATTTTTGGGTTTCCGTAAAATTCCCAAGCTACCAAGAAGTATTAAAATTCCAATTGTTGTAAAGAGAGCTGTAAATACTTGGCTGGATTCTTGGTAATAGATTGCTACACTAACAGGCACTAGGAGGAGAACCGCCTCAATCAAGAGAAGTTTTGAGAGGAGGTAACGAATCATACTTTTATTCATCTTTTACCTCTCAATCAGATCATAAATCTTGGTGATATTTGTCAATAAGGTCGTCACGAGTAACTGATCTCCTACCTCAAGTCTATCCTCTCCAGTAGGGAAGATTGTTTTTCCTTTTCGGATAATGGCTGCGATGAGAACCCCTTTTTTCAATTTCAACTGTGAAAGAGGTTTGGCAGTCATTTTATTAGCTTCCTTGATTTGGAATTGAAGAGTTTCAATTTGACCGTTTGCTAGATGGTGCATGGCTTGAAGGTCTGAGTACTGAGCGTTCACTCGACCACGGATAAAGTGCATAATGGTATCCACTGCGATGCTTTTTGGTGTGATGATACTTGAAAAATCAGGTGCATGGATAATCTCTAAAAGGCTAGTTCGATTCACCTTGGTGATATTCTTATGGACACCAACACGGTCTAAGAACATAGAGGTAATGATGTTTTCCTCATCAACCCCAGTCAAAGTTGCAACTGCATCATAGTTGGGGGCACTTTCCTCAAGCAAGATATCTTTGGCAGTTCCATCTCCCTGTACGATATAGAGATTTGGAAATTTTTCACTGAAGAGACGAGCTCTCTCAGGATTAATCTCGATAACTTTAGTGTCAATACGGCTATCTTTTAAAATGTCAAGTAGGTAATAAGCAATTTTTCCAGCACCAACGATGAGCAAGCTTTTCACTGTACGTGATTTGAAATAGTTATGGAAAAGCATCATATCCACACGATTCCCAGTAACAAAAATTCTATCTCTATCCTGAATGGTGATATCACCGCTCGGAATCATAAGTTGATGGTCTCGTTCCATAGCGCAGACAATGATATTGCCAAATTTTTTACGAAAATCTGAGATTGGCATTTGACAGAGACCACTGGAATCTTTGACAACAAACTCCATCAGGTTGACCCTTCCCCCTGAGAACCGCTCAACTGAGAGTGCATTCGGAAAATCAATGATATTTGAGATAGCACGGGCGGCTAGGAGTTCTGGGTTAACGATAAGTGAGAATCCAAGAATATTTTTCTCTTTGAAATAGGTATTGGAGTATTCAGGATTTCGCACTCGAACGATAGTCTCTTTAGCGCCCATTTTTTTAGCAAGTACTGCTGAAATCATATTCACTTCATCGTGTTCCGTTAGAGCGATAAAGATATCACACTCTTGAACGCCGGCTTGCTCTAAGATAGCAAAGTCTGCTCCATTTCCAAGGAGTCCCATGATATCAAAGCGACTGACAATATGATTGAGAACAGCCTCATCTTGTTCGATGAGGACAACGTCGTGTTTTTCTGCAACCAGTGAACGACAGAGGGCGAAACCGACTTTCCCTCCACCAACAAGGACAATTTTCATATAAAAACCCTACTTTTTCATGATGTAACTATCATACCCTTTTTTCGCAAAAAATGCACTTGCCAAGGCATTTTAGAGGATAAGAAAAGCCTTTTTTTAAGTGTTTAAAGATAAAATCGGTCACCTTTCATAGAAATGTCTATCATATGAAATGATTTCGCTCATTTAATATCCTTTCTCAGAAAAAGAATGACTAAGTATGGAAATATTATCAAAAAAATAAAAAAATCAAGTCATTTCTATTGACATTGGTTCTGAAAGTGTTATACTAAGAAAGTAGTTTCGCTGATTTACTTCAAACCTGTTGTGAGGTAAGTTAACGACGCCTTAACCACGCTGTTTGCTGAGCTTGACTCCGGGCAGTGTGGCTATTTTTTTGCAATGATAAAAGGAAGCCAATTATGACAAATCACATTGTTTTATTTGAACCTCAGATTCCACAAAATACAGGTAACATTGCGCGTACTTGCGCTGCGACCAATTCTCCCCTTCACATCATCAAACCGATGGGATTTCCTATTGATGATCGCAAGATGAAGCGAGCTGGATTAGATTATTGGGATAAGTTAGATATTTATTTTTATGACAGCTTGGAAGATTTCATGTCTCAGATGAAGGGAAAACTCTATCTGATTTCGAAATTTGCTGAGAAGGTGTATTCTGAGGTAGATTTATCGACTGACGAGGACCATTATTTTCTCTTTGGACGTGAAGACAAGGGCTTGCCTGAGGACTTTATGCGAGAACATCCTGAGAAAGCACTCCGTATTCCTATGAACGATGAACACGTCCGCAGTCTCAATGTTTCGAATACCGTCTGCATGATTGTATATGAGGCTCTTCGCCAGCAGAATTTTGCAGGTCTTGATCTTGTTCACACCTATGAAGCAGATAAATTGAAATAATCAAAATGCTTGCACTTGCAAGCGTTTTTTGTTATGATTAAAGGGTCTTCAGGGCTGGGTGAGATTCCCGACCGGCGGTGACTTTAACTAGCTATTTTGGCTTACTCTTCGTTGTCTTGTCTCGATATACTCAAGTATTATCTTCGACTGCGACGCCTAGATTAATCCAAAATATCTTAGTTAAAGAAGTCCGCGAGCGCAAGCTGATGTGGTGCGATTCCACAACCGACAGTATAGTCTGGATGGGAGAAGACGAAAGAATAGCTTTGTCTGTTCTGATGAGTTTATAGATGAATTGCAACCGCTTGCTCAAAAGAGTGAGAGGGAGCTTTTGGGATATAAAAAGTGAGAATAGATAGAGGGATCCTTTCCAACTTCTTCTGATTTTATAGAAAATTGGAGGAACCTGTTATGACAAACACACGTCGACTTTCGACCATTGCGATTTTATCAGCCATTTCATTTGTGCTGATGTACTTTGACTTTCCGCTCTTGCCAGCGGCGGCCTTCCTCAAGATCGAGTTTAGTATCTTGCCAGTCCTTGTGGGCTTGGTGGTGATGGATTTGCCAGCTGCACTAGGAATCCTCTTGCTTCGCTCACTCTTGAAGTTGCTTCTGAATAGCCAGGGCGTGAATACCTACATTGGTTTGCCAATGAATATCGTAGCCTTGGGAGTTTTTGTTATCGCCTTTGGTTTGATTTGGAAAAAGGAACGTAGCACTCTTCGTTTCCTACTAGCATCTCTAGCGGGAACTATTGGATTGACTGCTGCTATGTTGGTTCTCAACTATGTTTATGCGGTTCCTTTGTACGCGCAGTTTGCCAACTTTGATATTGGAAAAATTTTGGGACTTTCCAACTACCTAATGACCATGGTTTTACCTTTTAACTTGATTGAGGGTGTAATCTTTGCCGTTTCATTCTGGTTGCTGTATGTCCTCTTAAAACCAACCTTAAAATATTATGAGAGATAAACAAACATTTTTAATGAAGGGCAGTTTTGCCCTTTTACTTTTCGTCCTTCTTGGCTATATGGTTAAATTCTATCCTGAAACGTTGGTCGGTTTTGATCAACCGATTCAGACTGCCCTTCGTGGAGACTTGCCAAATTATTTGACAGTTCTGTTCCGTGCCCTTACGCATTTGATTGATATCCCGGTGATTATCACCTGGGTTGCCATCGCAGCCTTTATCTTTTATCGTAAGCAGTGGAAGTTAGAAAGCTTCTTCATGGCGGGAAATCTAGCAATAGCTGGTCTTTTAATCGTGTCCTTTAAAAATATCTACCAGCGCCCACGGCCAGCTATTTTACACTTGGTAGAGGAGAAGGGATTTTCTTTTCCAAGTGGCCATTCTCTGGCAGTGACTCTGATGGTAGGGACTCTGATTGTCATTCTCAGTCAACGGATTAAAGATCCGGTTTGGAGAAAAATCGTGCAAATCGTCCTTGGCTTCTACCTAGTCAGTGTGTTGCTATCTCGGGTCTATCTGGGAGTTCACTACCCATCAGATGTTCTTGCCAGTTTCTGTGTGGGCTTGGGAGTCTTGTTTATCGAATTTCCTTTCTATGACAAGCTTCGCTTCCAATGGCGATTTAAAGGCAAGCAGAAGTGAGATAGGTCTTGCAAGAATGGTAAAAATCTGATAAACTAAGTAGTAATTGAATAGGAATCCGCAAGACTAGTAACTCAAGGGAAGTATATCAGGGAGGAGAGCCGTGACTGCAAGCTCTCTATATGAAAGCTGGGTGAATTCACTTGCGCATGGATTTAGAAATGAAGGTCTGACTTGTCAGATGAAAACGGATGGTACCGCGTGTCAACGCTCCGAGTGGAGTTTTTGGCATGTGGTTTTCTTTTTATCTGATAAGTGACTGATGGAGGAATTATGTCAACTATTGAAGAACAATTAAAAGCGCTTCGCGAAGAAACACTGGCTAGCTTGAAGCAGATTACTGCTGAAAATGAAAAAGAGATGCAAGACTTGCGTGTCTCTGTCCTTGGTAAAAAAGGGTCGCTTACTGAAATTCTCAAAGGGATGAAGGATGTATCGGCTGAAATGCGCCCTGTCATCGGGAAACACGTCAATGAAGCGCGTGATGTCTTGACAGCGGCCTTTGAAGAAACAGCTAAGCTCTTGGAAGAAAAGAAAGTCGCAGCTCAACTAGCAAGTGAGAGCATCGATGTGACCCTTCCAGGTCGCCCAGTTGCGACTGGTCACCGTCACGTTTTGACACAAACCAGTGAAGAAATCGAAGATATTTTCATTGGGATGGGTTACCAAGTCGTGGATGGTTTTGAAGTGGAGCAAGACTATTACAACTTCGAGCGTATGAACCTTCCAAAAGATCACCCAGCTCGCGATATGCAGGATACTTTCTACATCACAGAAGAAATCTTGCTTCGTACTCACACGTCTCCAGTTCAGGCACGTGCTATGGATGCTCATGATTTTTCAAAAGGTCCTTTGAAGATGATCTCACCGGGGCGTGTATTCCGTCGTGATACGGACGATGCGACCCACAGTCACCAATTCCACCAAATCGAAGGCTTGGTTGTTGGGAAAAACATCTCTATGGCAGATCTTCAAGGAACCCTTCAGTTGATTGTGCAAAAAATGTTTGGTGAAGAGCGCCAAATTCGTTTGCGTCCATCGTATTTCCCATTCACAGAGCCATCTGTTGAAGTGGATGTTTCTTGCTTCAAGTGTGGTGGAGAAGGCTGTAACGTATGTAAGAAAACAGGTTGGATTGAGATTATGGGTGCCGGTATGGTTCACCCACGTGTCCTTGAAATGAGTGGAATCGATGCGACTGTTTACTCTGGCTTTGCCTTTGGTCTTGGACAAGAGCGTGTCGCTATGCTCCGTTACGGAATCAACGATATCCGCGGATTCTATCAAGGAGATGTCCGCTTCTCAGAACAGTTTAAATAAGATTGAAACCTAAAACACAGTCCTATACAGTCCTAGTTATTTTCTCTTGATGAGAATGGTGAGGACTGACTCGAAGAAAAAGAAAGGAATTGAAAAGGTCTTATTCGGTGAGATCTTACAATCAGAATTATGCTTGTATCTTATAAATGGTTAAAAGAATTGGTGGACATTGATGTGCCATCACAAGAGTTGGCTGAGAAAATGTCAACTACAGGGATTGAGGTCGAAGGTGTCGAATCACCGGCTGCCGGTCTCTCAAAAATTGTCGTCGGTGAGGTCTTGTCTTGCGAAGATGTGCCAGAAACACACTTGCATGTCTGTCAGGTTAACGTTGGCGAAGAAGAAGCCCGTCAGATCGTTTGTGGTGCACCGAATGTACGTGCTGGAATCAAGGTCATGGTAGCTCTTCCAGGAGCTCGTATCGCGGACAATTACAAAATCAAAAAAGGGAAAATCCGTGGTTTGGAGTCACTTGGAATGATCTGTTCACTTGGTGAACTGGGAATTTCTGACTCGGTCGTACCGAAGGAATTCGCAGATGGTATTCAAATCTTGCCTCAAGATGCAGTACCAGGTGAGGAAGTCTTCTCATATCTAGACTTAGATGATGAAATCATCGAACTTTCTATCACACCAAACCGTGCAGACGCTCTATCTATGCGTGGGGTGGCTCATGAAGTGGCAGCCATCTATGACAATGCAGTCAACTTTAAAGAATTCAGTTTAACAGAAACAAATGAAGCTGCAGCAGACGCCCTTTCTGTAGGCATTGAGACAGACAAGGCGCCTTACTATGCGGCCCGTATCTTGGATAATGTGACCATCGCACCAAGTCCACAATGGTTGCAAAACCTCCTTATGAACGAAGGTATCCGTCCAATTAACAATGTCGTAGACGTAACCAACTACATCCTGCTTTACTTTGGTCAACCGATGCATGCCTTTGACTTGGATACTTTTGAAGGGACCGACATCCGTGTGCGTGAAGCGCGTGCTGGTGAAAAATTGGTGACCTTGGACGGTGAAGAGCGTGACTTGGAAGCAAATGACTTAGTCATCACTGTCGCAGACAAGCCAGTAGCCCTTGCAGGTGTCATGGGTGGTCAAGCAACAGAAATCTCTGAAAATTCTAGTCGTGTTGTCCTTGAAGCAGCTGTTTTCAATGGCAAATCGATCCGCAAGACTAGCGGACACCTCAACCTTCGTTCTGAGTCGTCTTCTCGCTTTGAAAAAGGCATCAATGTGGCAACTGTTAATGAAGCCCTTGATGCGGCGGCTAGCATGATTGCTGATCTTGCAGGTGCGACGGTGCGTAAGGGCATCGTTTCAGCGGGGGAGCTTGACACTTCAGATGTGGAAGTTTCTTCAACCCTTGCAGACGTTAACCGCGTCCTTGGTACGGAGCTTTCCTATGCTGATGTGGAAGATGTCTTCCGTCGTCTTGGCTTTGGCCTTTCTGGCAATGCAGAAAGCTTTACAGTCAGCGTACCCCGTCGTCGTTGGGATATCACTATCGAAGCTGACCTCTTTGAAGAAATCGCCCGTATCTATGGTTATGATCGCTTGCCAACTAGTCTTCCAAAAGATGACGGTACAGCTGGTGAATTGACTGCGACACAAAAATTGCGTCGCCAAGTTCGTACCATCGCTGAAGGAGCAGGTTTGACAGAAATTATCACCTACGCTCTGACAACTCCTGAAAAAGCAGTTGAGTTTACAGCTCAACCAAGTAACCTTACAGAACTCATGTGGCCAATGACAGTGGACCGTTCCGTTCTCCGTCAAAATATGGTCTCAGGTATTCTTGATACAGTGGCCTACAACGTGGCTCGTAAGAACAAAAACTTGGCTCTTTATGAGATTGGAAAAGTCTTTGAACAAACAGGCAATCCGAAAGAAGACCTACCAAACGAAATCAACAGCTTTGCCCTTGCTTTGACAGGCTTGGTTGCAGAAAAAGACTTCCAAACAGCAGCAGTTCCAGTTGATTTCTTCTATGCTAAGGGAATCCTTGAAGCGCTCTTTACTCGCTTGGGACTAGAAGTGACTTATACAGCAACAGCTGAGATTGCAAGTCTCCATCCAGGACGTACAGCCGTGATTTCACTCGGCGACCAAGTTCTTGGTTTCCTTGGCCAAGTGCATCCAGTCACTGCCAAGGCCTACGATATTCCAGAAACGTATGTAGCTGAGCTCAACCTTTCAGGCATCGAAGCTGCCCTTCAACCAGCTGCTCCATTTGTAGAAATCACTAAATTCCCAGCAGTCAGTCGTGACATGGCTCTACTCCTCAAGGCAGAAGTCACTCATCAAGAAGTTGTAGACGCTATCCAAGCTGCAGGCGTGAAACGTTTGACAGATATCAAACTCTTTGACGTCTTCTCAGGCGAAAAACTGGGAGTTGGCATGAAGTCAATGGCCTATAGCTTGACCTTCCAAAATCCAGAAGATAGCTTAACAGACGAAGAAGTCGCACGCTATATGGAAAAAATCCAAGCATCACTCGAAGAAAAAGTGAATGCAGAAGTGCGTTAATAGTCTAAAATCCATCCCTCGGGGTGGATTTTTAGTTTCAAAAGGACAGTTCAGAAGAGAAAAGCGATAGTTGAGGAGGAAGCCATCTCAGAAAGTCTTTAATGAGTTATACTAAAGCTATCGCTGAAGCACTTAAATTTATTAGAGATAGGATACTTTTGCTACTTATAATCCGATAAAATGGACATAAATCGTTGTAAAGGCTATCAAAAAGGAGTATAATAAGTGCAACATATCTCGGAGGTGGAAAATGTTAGAAGTAAGAAATCTAGAGAAAAGTTTCGGTCCCAAGCAAGTCTTGTTTGGTGTCGATTTTCAGGCAAGTCCAGGAAGGATTCTGGGCTTGGTCGGGAAGAATGGTGCTGGGAAAACAACGATTTTCCACAGTATGTTGAAATTTTTAGAGTATCAAGGAGAGATCAGTCTGGATGGACAGGAGATTCGTCAGGAAACCTATGCTCGGATTGGTTATCTGCCTGAGGAACGCAGCCTTATGCCCAAGCTGACAGTCCTTGAGCAAGTTCGCTACTTGGCGACTCTAAAAGGCATGGATGCTAAGGAAGTCAAGGAAAAACTCCCTCAATGGATGGAAAAATTGGAAGTGAAGGGCAAATTGACTGATAAAATCAAGAGCCTCTCCAAAGGGAATCAACAGAAAATTCAGCTGATTATCACACTGATCCATGAGCCTGACTTGATTATCTTGGATGAGCCTTTTAGTGGACTGGATCCAGTCAATACTGAGTTGCTCAAGCAGGTCATCTTAAAAGAAAAAGAGCGTGGTGCAACCATTATCTTTTCTGACCATGTCATGACCAATGTTGAGGAACTTTGCGATGATATTCTGATGATTCGAGATGGGCGTGTGGTCTTGCATGGACCTGTTCAGGATGTCCGTAATCAATATGGGAAAACACGTCTTTTCGTTTCAAGTGAACAAAGCAAGGAAGAACTGGAAAAACTTCCTCACGTCAAACAGGTGAGCTTGACTAAGCAAGGCAGTTGGAAATTAATCCTGGATGATGAGGACGCTGGAAGGGAACTCTTCACCATCCTCACTCAAGGTCAATATATCGCGACCTTTGACCAACAAGCTCCAACAATCGATGAAATCTTTAAACTAGAATCAGGGGTGGAAGTATGAGAAATATGTGGGTTGTAATGAAGGAAACCTATCTTCGACATGTCAAGTCGTGGAGTTTCTTCTTTATGGTGATTTCGCCGTTCCTCTTTTTAGCCTTATCTGTAGGAATCGGCTATCTCCAAGGGTCTTCTATGGCCAAGAATAGTAAGATAGCAGTAGTAACAACTGTGCCATCTGTGGAAGAAGGGCTCAAGGGTACCAATGGTATCAACTTTGATTATAAGGATGAAGCCAGTGCCCAAGCTGCTATCAAGGATGAGAAAATCAAGGGTTATCTAACTATTGATCAAGAGGACAGCGTCCTCAAGGCCGTCTATCATGGTGAAACTTCTCTTGAAACAGGTATCAAACTAGCAGTAACCAATAAGCTAAATGAACTGCAATACCAACTCAATCGTTCGGCAGCCAATTTGTCTCAAGAACAGGAAAAACGCTTGGCTCAAACTGTTGACTTTACTGAGAAGATTGATGAATCCAAAGAAAATAAAAAGATGGTCCAAACCATTGCGGCTGCGGGGCTTGGTTTCTTCCTTTATATGATCTTGATTACTTATGCTAGTGTCACTGCTCAGGAAGTGGCTAGCGAGAAAGGAACCAAAATCATGGAGGTGGTCTTCTCTAGTATTCAAGCTAGCCATTATTTCTACGCTCGCATGCTGGCTCTGCTCCTTGTGATTTTGACCCATATTGGCATTTACGTCGTGGGTGGTCTGGCTGCGATTCTGCTCTTTAAAGACCTACCAATCTTGGCTCAATCTGGTATTTTAAATCATCTAGGAGATGCCTTCTCGCTCAATACCTTATTGTTTGTCTTGGTTAGTCTCTTTATGTATGTTGTTTTGGCAGCCTTTCTAGGTTCTATGGTTTCTCGTCCTGAGGATTCAGGAAAGGCCTTGTCGCCACTGATGATCTTGATTATCGCAGGATTCGTTGGAGTGACTGCTCTAGGTGCTGCAGGAGACAATTTGGTTTTGAAAATTGGTTCCTATATTCCTTTCATCTCGACCTTCTTTATGCCATTTAGAGCTATTAATGGGTATGCAAGTGGTCTAGAAGCTTGGATTTCACTTGCCATAACGGTTGTTTTTGCAGTAACTGCAACAGCCTTTATCGGACGCATGTATGCTAGTCTAGTCCTTCAAACGGATGATTTGGGAATCTGGAAAACCTTTAAACGTGCCTTAGCTTACAAATAGGAGAGCCTCGCAAAAGCGAGGTTTTTCTAGATGTTAAACACTGAAATCGGCAAAAATATTTTTCATATCTATTGACTTTTAGTAGTAAAATTTGGTATGATAGTAGACGGTATTGTTTACCCCATTTGTAAGGCCCCGGAACCTTTCAAATACCCCGCGGACCGGAACATCCGCCCTGTAAACAAAAACGATATTCATATAGGAGAAATCATGAACAAAACTACATTCATGGCTAAACCAGGCCAAGTAGAACGCAAATGGTACGTTGTTGACGCAACTGATGTACCTCTTGGACGCCTTTCAGCAGTTGTTGCTAGCGTACTTCGCGGAAAAAACAAACCAACATTCACACCACACACTGATACAGGTGACTTCGTAATCGTTATCAATGCTGAAAAAGTTAAATTGACTGGTAAAAAAGCAACTGATAAGATCTACTACACTCACTCAAACCACCCAGGTGGATTGAAATCAATCTCTGCTGGTGAACTTCGTTCTAAAAATGCAGTACGTTTGATCGAAAAATCAGTTAAAGGTATGCTTCCACACAATACTCTTGGCCGCGCTCAAGGTATGAAATTGAAAGTATTCGTTGGAGCTGAGCACACTCACGCTGCACAACAACCAGAAGTTCTTGATATTTCAGGACTTATCTAAGGAAAGGAACAATAAAGTATGTCACAAGCACAATATGCAGGTACTGGACGTCGTAAAAACGCTGTTGCACGCGTTCGCCTTGTTCCAGGAACTGGTAAAATCACTGTTAACAAAAAAGATGTTGAAGAGTACATCCCACACGCTGACCTTCGTTTGGTCATCAACCAACCATTCGCAGTTACTTCAACTGTAGGTTCATACGATGTTTTCGTTAACGTTGTAGGTGGTGGATATGCTGGTCAAGCAGGAGCTATCCGTCACGGTATCGCTCGTGCCCTTCTTCAAGTAGATCCAGACTTCCGCGATTCATTGAAACGCGCAGGACTTCTTACACGTGACTCACGTAAAGTTGAACGTAAGAAACCAGGTCTTAAGAAAGCTCGTAAAGCATCACAATTCTCAAAACGTTAATCAATACGATTATATCAACGTTTCAAAGCACTCAAAAGTTTACCTTATGGGTGCTTTTTTTATGTTTTTTGAAAAAGTTAACCTTATTTTTTAGAGAAATTTTTGTAAATTTAAAATCAGTACTGAGTTGTATAGAATCTTTTATATAAAAATAGAGTTTTTAAGAGCGTCTTCAATTAATGCTTTATTTGTATGATTTACTAGTTATTCTATTGCTAAAAGCTGATAAATATCAATTATCAAGTTTATCATTTAGATTCACTACTGAGATAAATGATAAAATTGTTCTATTTGAAGAGTGTTCAGATTTAGCAGTTTATTTGACTATTTTTTGTAGGTTCTAATATTCTTCAAGTTAGTTAGTATGAAGCTACAAGAATACCAATACTACTATTGGTAATTATCATACATCAAATAATATGTGATGAATAAAATTTTGGAATAAATGATACAAGAAGAATGCATTAAGGAGAAAAAATTTTTTTGATGAAGAGTACATACTTGGTAAGTGTTATAGTGTGTGGATATTGAGTTGACGAGTTGCTTGATAAATTATATAATGATGTTAACTATGTGATTTCGGGTATTAATGTTATTTAAATGTGTATACATAAGGAGGTTAAATGGCGAGTTCGAGAGTTGACCAAAATAGGAATGCAACCCCAAGTTGGAGTGGCTATATTCATCAAGGAAAAGTTGGCTTTTTAGTAGCATTAAGGCAGTTACGACAGTGTATTGAAAGCGGAATAGAGAATTTTGAAGGGTATACCATTAGATATGAAAATGCTGAGGACTTTGATATTATTGGCAATGACGGTCAAGTATTGTCGAGGCATCAAGTGAAAGCATATATTAATGGAAATGAGAGAGAAGATTACTCAGATTTATTTAATATACAAACGAGGAAGTTTGAAGATGAAAAGGAAAAAATAGACAAAAAGGGATTTCAGATTCATGAATTTGATGGTAAAGGAAATACAGTACGAGAGGTGGTTCCTTGTGACGGCAGATTTTTACATGTGATTGTAGATGTGCCAGATTTTAAACTATCAAAGGATGATTATTTGAAAAAATATACTGGGCGAACAAAATATACAGATAATGATTCTTGTATCAAACTTTATGAGTATAATCAATCTGAAAATCTATTTTATTGCCCACTTTCTCAAGATGATAATAATGATACTATTAAAGACTATTGTATAGCTGAAATTAAAGAAATTTTAAAGATAGAAAAAAATCCTTTAGAAGAGAATAGTTCTCATCTTGAACAAGTATATCATAGATATATTGGATCGTTATTGGATCATAGTATCGGAACAGCACACAGTGAATCTGGTTTCCCAGAAATATCCTTTGGAGAGATAATTGCAATTATTAAAAATGCATTCCCTAAAGATAAAATATTTGAATTAAAAAATAAGTTAATTTATAGCTGGGAGCAGTATCACCAAGGTTATGCAGATGATATCTGTGAAGATGATTTCATTCAAATGGATAAGATAATAAAAAAATTACTATCTATGTCTAAAGATGAATTTTATAAGTTTGTAAAGATGATTTTACCTGATAAAACATCAGACGAAAATATTCTGGAGTTATTTCCTATTACTTCTTTAGAAAATATATTTTATCTGTTACTAGAAAAAACTAAAAGTTTTTCATTTGAAGGTTATAATTATTTAGATAGTAATGATAAAAGTTACAGAGTTTCTTTGATAGATATTCAGAATAGACCTGGCAAGATTGCTAAAATAATTAAAGAAATTATAAATAATTCAGAGTTTTTAAAAGCAACTTTCAATCATGATTTTTTGATTAATAGATCAATAAATGATATTTCTATTGATTCGAGGATTGATGAATTATCAGATGTACCTGAGAATATTCGATATAAAGAAGAATGGGATACTGGTATAAAAAATAGTATTTTTAATGCTAATATGGAGTTTATTAAAATTGATACAGCTCTTGAAAAAGAGTTAAGAATTTCAGAGGAGTAGTATGAAAAACATCATTGTAAATTTGTTAAAACATAATCATTTTGATTGTGTAGACACAGATTTTAATTTATATACTAATCAATTAAAATCAGAGTATTTTATAGTTAGTCAATATAGTCAAGAAGAGTTGCATGATTTTTTTGAAAATGATAAAACATCACAAATAATAGATAAATTTGAAAGACAGTCAAAAATATCTGAGCACGAGAATATAAAGAAAAATACCTCTTTGTTTATTTTGGTAGAAGTTGATAATTTGAAGGAAGCATTTGAAGACGATAAAATTCAAAAATCAATTTTATTGATTGAAGAGGACTATTATTATTTTAGAAAGTTCATAATATTATACACTCGAAATGGGTTATCGGATTTACGAGACAAAGCCACTAATGAAGCACTCTATAATTACTTGGAATTTAATATTGATGCTTTTGAAGAGGATATGTTTTTTAGCGAGTCGTATTTTATGGCGATGGAAATTGGAGTAAAATTACCGTTTTTCACACTCCCTAAAAGAAATGATATTTATCAAAGTATAGAAAATCAGTATCAGGACAATAAAGATGAATTAGATAATAGATTATTGGATTTTTATACTAAGAACACTGATGAGATTTTATCAGAATCACTAAAAGATATTTCTACCGATGATGAAAATGTTTCTGATTTACTACAAATAGGAGAATTATTACCATGAAAATCAAAAAAATCTTAATAAAAAACTTTAAAAATATAAAGGGAACTCGAATTATTGATTTTCAAGAGAATGTAACTTTGTTTGTTGGACCAAATGGATTTGGAAAAACTACAATTTTTGACGCAATAGAGTTATCATTAACTGGAAAAATCCGTCGAATTGAAGAGTCCGATTATAGTGACGGTAGAAGTAGTTTTAGTACTCCTTATTTTCAAAATAATCCTAATGAAGATACATTCATTGAGCTTATGTTGACAAATGATGAGGGGAATTCTTTGATAGTATCTAGTCTCTATAAGAGTAGTATGAATACTGAGGATCGCAATGTACCAAAGTTTTCATTTTCTAAATTTCAAAGAAGAGTTCGGGTTGGTCCAGAAATCTCATTTCAATCTGATGAAGACTTTGAGGGTTCGAGTGAAAGAGATATACAAAAGGACATTAGTCAGTTTTTAGGATATGAATCAGAAAATTACAGCTTAGGTGATACTTTTGATTTGTTTCATTACATTCAACAGGATGAAACAGCTTATTATTTGAAGCAAAAGGAGAAAGATAGAAAGGAGCAATTGAACTTTTTATTAAATATTGGAAACTATGTTAATAGAAAAAATCGATTAGAGCGTTTAAGAAGTGTTTTATCCTCTAGTGAAAAGGAACTAAAAGCAAAAAAGAATAAGCTAAAAAATTCCCCAATTAAGAATAACACTCCATATTCTAAATTATCTCTTAGAGCAGATACTGACTTTGCTTTTAACAATAAATCGATTGTTTTTGATGATGAATTATCAAATGAAAGTTTAAATATATATCTATCAGAAATTGATAAATTACAAGAATTTCGAAATTCATTTTCTCCAAAGGATTACTTCCTCAGAAAACAAAGTGAGCAGTTTGAGCGAGAGGTGCTGGATGATAAAGATTTTACTATTTACTTAATAGTTAGAGAAATACTTGAAAATCAGGAAAATATAGAGTATATTGAACAAAATCATACTTTAATTTCAAATGATAAGAATTATTCCTATTTTTTACTTAAAAATTATATTGGACAACTAGAGTCATTGGAAAATGACAGTAGAATGTTTAAACGTGGAAAAATTCTAGAGAGTCTGCTTGATGTCGAAATTGATAAACTTAATATAGAGACAATTAAGAATTCTTTAAACGGTTTTCCAAATTGGGAATTTGGTCAAGTATGGCTTGAAACGTTTGATTCCAAGTTAACAAATTACAAGATTAAAAAAGAGCAACTGGATGATGGTACAAATTCGATTAACAAGTTACTCGAGATAAGAAGTCGTCTAAAAGAACATACTGATAAAAAAAATTCAGAATGTGTGTTTTGTGGTTATGATTGGATTGAAAGCGAGAATTTACTGGTAGCCTATGAAGAAACAACGAATCAACTGCGTAAAAATTTGACTAAATTTGAAATGGAAGTTTCAAATTTAGTTGAAGAATTAAATCAATTAAAAATGGAGTTATACAATCAAATTCAAATTAAGCAAGAGAAACTCTTTGTTCTTCCTGATGATTTTTTAGAGGTGATACGATCCATAGGTAATTATAATTTTCCTGAGTCTTTTAGCAACTTGGTTGTAATGAACTCAGAGATTACGCCTATGTTAGTTGATAAAAGTACTTCGCTACAAAAGTTTGAGATTTTGAAAAAAGAGTTAATAAGTTCATTGCAAGAAAAACTGTTGATTCCAAATGAAGTCTATGGTACTTTCCTTAGAGTTGTAAATAAGAGAGTAGATTTTGAAAAACTTTTAGAGAAATATTCTATTTTAGCTGGAGAATCAATAAGGAAATTTAGAATTTCTTTTGAACACTTACCCATTTCCTTGCATAAATTTGAAGAGAACAAAGACGGGTTATTAGTATTTTTAGAGGAGCTTAAATCACAAATAGTATTTGATAATTCTAAAAGTTTAGATTTACAAAATCTGTTTGATAAGTACTTTGCATCTAATGAGAAAACTTTTGAGAACTGTACTATAGAAAGTATCAATCAAAAACGAGAGTATATTATTAACCAGTTTGAATTACAAAGTTTAACAATGTCTAACCAAATTGAGAAACGTCTTCAAATAATTGAACAAACTATTACCTATCTTCAGGATCGTGTTAGGAAATTAAATAATAATATAAAATTTTACCAAGAACAGATGATTCGAAAGTTGAAGCTTCCCTTCTATATGTATACTGCTAAAATTTTACAAAATTACCAACAAGGAATGGGAGTTCTACTAACTACTCAAAATAATTCTAATATCAGGTTTATAGCAAATAGCAATAGTGAGCAGGATGTGATGTATCAATTGAGTTCTGGACAAGTAGCTGTTATTTCATTTGCTTTCACTTTAGCACTAAATACTACATTTAAGATTTCCAAAGAGTTCAAATTTTTATCAATTGATGATCCGATTCAAGATATGGATTCTATGAATGTATATGCTTTAATTGATTTAATAAGACATTCATTATCAGATTATCAAATTATTATGTCCACACATAACGATGGTAGTGCTATGTTTATAAAATATAAATTTGAACTATTTTCAGATTCTGAAATATCAAATGTAGGGCTAAAAAATATAAAGAACATATTATTGGAGGATTATGAAGTATAAATAAAATACGTGGTAAGAAGAATTGATATAGTTTGATTCTATTCTTTGATAGAAAAAGTAAAAAACGGTGGATAATGCTATAAAGTTATTCTAAAATTACTTTAAATGAATTGTTTCCAATTAGGTCTTAAGAAAGATCGTAAAGCTAGCCAGTTCTCTAAACATTAATTATCTGGGATATATCAATCTTTCCAGACATTCAAGAATGTTTTCTTGGATGTTTTTTTGTTCAGAACCTCCAGTTGTGTCTGTTAAAATTTGATTTTCCCAGTGGACAATCGTCCACTTTTTTTATATAATAAAATTAAATCAAATTGGTTGAGTTTTAGAGGTGTAAGCTCAACCGTCGATTTGTCTTTCTAAGAGAGGTATTCTCAATAAAACATCACACTAGGGGGAGAATCATGTATCAGCCAGAAAAGCTCAAGGCTCGGAGAAAAGAGTTAAAATTGACACAGAAGGAAATTGCAGAGGAATTAGGGATTAGTTTTCAGGCTTACTCCGCTTGGGAACGCGGGATTAAGGAACCATCCAAGGAGAAGGTTGCTCAGCTGGAGAAGATTTTAAAAGTGGTAAAAGGCTATTTTACTCAGATTGAGATTGTTCGTCTTTACAATAGCCTCTCCAAGCAAGGGAAGGACAAGGTTGTGCTCTATGCTCGCAACCTGGCTAAAGAAGAACAAACTCAGAAAGTGACGACCATGCCAGAGCGCCTCTATGAGTACCGTGTCTATGAACGCATGTCAGCAGGGATAGGGGCTTCGGTCTACGATGACCAGAATTTTGATACGGTTTACTTTAATGAGGAACTAGCCCACGATTTTGCTTCCTGGGTGTCTGGGGACTCCATGGAACCTAAATATCAAAATGGATCCGTGGCTCTGATCCGGGAAACAGGATTTGATTATGATGGGGCGGTTTATGCAGTGGTCTGCAACAACCAGACCTATATCAAACGGGTTTATCGGGAGGAAGATGGCTTGCGTCTGGTATCGATCAATCCAAAATACAAGGACATTTTCATCTCCTATGAGGATGATCCTCGGATTGTAGGGATTATCGTTGGGAATTTTGTGCCGATGGAGGGTTAGTCTATGGGCTACTTTGATTATTCCAGAGAGCCCAAGAGTGATATTGCCTTTGTCGATATGAAATCTTTTTATGCCAGTGTCGAGTGTGTGAAAAGGGGCTTGCATCCGCTGAAGACTTCGCTTTGTGTCATGAGTCGCGCGGATAATTCAACTGGCCTTATCCTAGCCTCCTCTCCCATGTTTAAGAAGATTTTTGGCAAGTCCAATGTTGGTCGGGCCTATGATCTGCCCTTTGATATCAAGACCCGCAAATTTTCCTACTATAACGCCAGAAAGCAGGGGTTGCCTACAGATTCAGACTATGTGCGCTATATTGAAGATTGGGCTCAAGTCACCTTGATTGTCCCTCCTCGGATGGACGAGTATATCGCAGTCAATATGGAAATCCAGCGAATCTTTCAAAACTATGGGAGTCCAGAGGATATTTATCCTTACTCTATCGATGAGGGCTTTATTGACCTGACTAGTTCGCTCAACTATTTCATCCCAGACAAGAATCTCTCTCGCAAAGACAAGCTAGATATGCTTTCTGCTCGTATCCAGAGGGATATTTGGAGGCAGACAGGGATCTACTCTACGGTGGGTATGTCCAATGCCAATCCCTTACTGGCCAAGTTGGCACTGGATAATGAGGCCAAGCACACCCCGACCATGAGGGCTAACTGGTCTTACCAAGACGTGGAAGAGAAGGTTTGGGCCATTCCCAAGATGACGGATTTTTGGGGGATTGGCAGGCTGATGGAGAAACGCTTGCATGCTCTGGGGATTTTTACCATCAAGGAATTGGCAACCAGCAATCCCGACCAATTAAAGAAAGCTCTGGGTCAGGCTGGCCTGCGTTTGTGGTTTCATGCTAACGGGATTGATGAAAGCAATGTTCACAGGTCCTATAAAGCCAAGTCTCAGGGATTAGGAAATTCTCAAATCTTGCCGAGAGACTACGTGAAGCTACGGGATATCGAAATTATTCTCCGAGAAATGGCGGAGCAGGTGGCTATTAGACTGAGAAGGGCGGGAAAGAAAACAACCCTTGTATCTCTCTATGTTGGTTTCTCTAAACAGGAGGTCAGGCCGTCTATTCATACACAAATGAAGGTCGAACCGACCAATAATACAGCTGTCTTAACGGATTATGTTTTGAAGCTATTTCATAGCAAATACACTTCTGGAGCGGTCAGAAGTGTCGGAGTCAACTATTCAGGATTTGTGGATGAGTCCTTTGGCTTGATCTCCCTCTTTGATGATGTTGACAAGTTAGAAAAAGAAGAAAGGCTCCAGACGGCTATTGATGCCATTCGGGAACAATTTGGTTTTACCTCTCTCTTAAAGGCCAATGCACTGGAAGAAGCCTCTAGGAGTCTTGCCAGAAGCAAGCTGATTGGTGGGCATTCTGCTGGAGGATTAGATGGATTACAATGATTGATCGTTCTTATTTACCTTTTCAATCTGCGCGAGACTATCAAGATCCAGGGATGCAGAAGTGGATGGGCTTTTTCCTCTCAGAGCATACTAGCTCGCTTGGTGAAGAAAAAAATCGTGTTGATTTTTCGACGAATTTGAATTTAGTTGAGAAGCTACGCTTGCTTTCTCAGCTTTATGTTGGTCAATTAAAGGGATGTTTTGTTGTCAAGGAAAGAAAGCAAAAAATGACGATCATCGGTAAGGTGAGCGAATTATCACCTCAAACTCTATCTATTAGGACAAATGAGGGATATAGGCTGGTAGAGATTGTAGATGTCCTCGAAATTCGATTGTGGGAGGAGGAAGTTTATGACTAGAAAAGAGCTGTATGAAAACAAACTACAGATGGATTATTTTTCAGATAGTTACATCCGCTTTGAAGAGGATTTCCAAAAATACTCTGCCATGAATGTTCCCTTGACTTTTTTGATCGATGATATCCTACGAACCATGGCAATGAATCAGAAGAACTACTTCGTCTTGAACAAGGAAAATGCCAAGGATGGGCGGGAGCATCGCTTTTATTTTAGGCTAGTGACAGAAAAAGAGTGCCCCAGAAATCGAACCTATGCGTACGCTGGACTCAAAAATAGTAGTCAGTAGATCTAGATGTGGGAGAGGGAAGTCTGACTTAGGGGAGATTGCTTGTGAGCGTCAGAAAATCTCATGGTATTGGAATTCGAAACACCATCCTATATCTGTGGAGTTCTTGCAGGAACTTATGATGGATGTTCTGATGAGATAAGGCAAGGGGCACACTCTTTTTTGGATGAGCGTTTATTTGAAAATGTGGTTGGATTTGAGAACACCTATTCTCAATGATCATCTTACTTTATAGAGTCATACCAAAACATCCATGTATATTTGTGGATGTTTTTTAATTTTACAGATAGAAAAAGAGAAGACCAAATGGTCTTCTCTACGGGGGAACTGAATAATTAGAAAGAATCAATCAAAGAGGGTTATTAGTCTTTGAAATTCTTTTGGAAGATAAGGAGAGACAAGATAGAAGTGATTGCTGCCAAGTAGAGGAAGGCAGTTGCTTCTTGTTCCCCAGTTGCTGGAAGTTGTCTTTCCTTGTCTTCTTTGACTGTAGTTGTAACAGGAGCTTTTTCATCTTTTGCTGGTGAATTATCTGTTACGACTGGAGCAGGTTTTTCAGTCTCTCTTGGGAGAATATACTCAGGAAGAGTCACAACTGGTGGCGCTTCTGTTCCAACTGAGCTTTGTTTGCTACCTACCTCAATCACTCGATCTTGTGCTGGAGTTGCTTCTGTTTGGAGAACCTTGCGATTGTTACCGTTCACTTCAACATACTCGACTAAGAGACCGTCTTTCCCTTCTGATAGAACTTGCTCTTTTCCTTTGTCTAATTGTGGGTTTTCGCGACGAATCGTCTTAAACGGTACGACCTTATTGACGATTTCCAAGCTTGGAAGTGTAAAGACAAGGTCTTTAACTCCTTCCTCAGGACTTGAAGAAGTAATTGGTTTCTCAGGTTGCGCTGGAGTTTCCGGTTGAGTCGGATTTTCAGGCTGAGCAGGTTTCTCAGGCTGAACTGGCTTTTCAGGCTGGTCAGGTTTCTCAGGTTGAGCAGGTTGTTCAGGTTGAACTGGATTCTCAGGTTGAGTCGGCTTTTCCGGTTGAGCTGGAATTTCCGGTTGAGCAGGTTGTTCAGGTTGAACTGGATTCTCAGGTTGAACTGGATTCTCAGGTTGAGTCGGCTTTTCCGGTTGAGCTGGAATTTCCGGTTGAGCAGGTTTTTCAGGTTGAACTGGATTCTCAGGTTGAGCTGGCTTTTCAGGCTGAGCAGGTTTCTCAGGTTGAGCAGGTTTTTCAGGCTGAGCAGGCTTTTCCGGTTGCGCCGGTTTCTCAGGCTGAGCAGGCTTTTCGGGCTCAGCAGGCTTTTCCGGTTGAGTAGGTTTCTCAGGTTGAACTGGTTTTTCAGGTTGAGCAGGTTTCTCAGGCTGAGCTGCTTCGAGCTTGCTGATTTGTTCGAGAGCAGTTTCTAGCGCTTGATTGACTGCTTCCTGAGTTTTAGCTTCTTGGATTGCAGCAATGGCTTGGTCAGCAATTGCTAACAATTGCTTCTTAGCTTCCTTGTTGGATCCAAGTTCAGCGACTTTTTTCTCGATAGCTTTCGTCAAGCTGTCCATAGCCTTATCGTACTCAATTTCCGGTTGTTTTGGTTCGGCTGGTTGCTCAGGCTGGTCAGGTTTCTCAGGCTGGTCAGGTTTCTCAGGTTCTTCTGGCTGTTCCGGTTGCTCTGGACTAGGCTCCTCTTGGCCTCTTTGATAGTTCTCATCCTTGGATAGGATATCTTGTAGGGCACTGACTGTCAACATGACTTCTTGAACATCCACTGCATCAGCACTGAGTTGGTTTCTCAATTTTTCTAGATTTGCTTGGAAAGCTTGGCGTGCAGTGGCCGTATTTTTCAAGCCTGCTGGGTCAAAGTTGGACAGATCGTCTTTCCATTTAGAGATAGACTGGATGATATCTGCCTTGCTGTAGAGTTCGCTACCTTCGCCACGAGTGATAAATTGGTCCACTTGAATACCGATATTTTGAGACAAATCGTTTCGATCAGGATCGAGTTGAAGGGTGACTGCGTGCAAGTTCTCGTCCAGACCTTTTAGGCTAACCAGAGTTTGATTGCCTTGGCGTTGGGCTGCACGACCGCTAAAGTATTTCTTGCCCTCAATAGTTGAAGCATTTCCCATGCCATCTTGATAAGGAACTTCTTTGCCATCTAGAAAGACTTTGTAGATACCATGATTTGGATCGATATAGCCCTTGATTTCAAGACCAGTACCGTAGAAGTAAGCTGTTACGGTTGTCTTTTTCTTTTGCTCATCAGTTAAGCGGCCAAAGGAAGCCCAAGACTCCGTCTTTTGGTACTTATCTGCGGAATTGGTTTCATGGTTCCAGCCAGGACTGTAATCCAACTGACTAGCTTGGTCATCATAGCTTGTTTGATCCTTAATCAGCAATTCAGCTTTCATCACTTGGATTGTTGCATCGGTAGCAAAACCGAGCAAGGCACCATCAGAAACAGAAGTGAGCTTGGCTTTAAAGTCAAAGATAGAGTCGGCTTGTTCTGTAAAGTCAATCGTTGGGATGGTCACAGTCTTTTCTGTTTCTCCATCTTCAAAAGTCACATCTTGAGTTGTATCTTGGTAAACTTTACCGTGAACCCCAGTTCCAGGTTCCGTGATGAAGCGAACAGTAGCAGTTCCCTTGCTTCCACCAACACGTTTAATTTTAACAGTGACTGGTTTTCCTTTTTCGACTTCGTAGTTGGTAGACTCGAGTTCAAACATTCCCTTGCTATCATTGTTTAGGGTGTAGATCCCTTCTGTAGCAATTGGTTCACCTGTTTTATTAACGAGAGTAATGGTGTGTTGTCCAGGAGCTAAATCATCTGTTTCAAAGACCTTTTGGCTACGTTTACGGCTAGCATTCTTAGTTTGCACATCCGTAACTTTTTGGCCATCAACATAAACGGACATTTCTCCATGACCTGGATCGACTGTAGAGACGACATAGGCCTTGGTTCCTGTGAAGGTATAGCTTACTTTGGCATCTTTTTGATTGGTCCACATAGAAGTGCCACGAACACCTTCAGATTCATTGTACCAAGTTGTACCGGCTGTATCCGCTGTTGTATTTGAGTGGTATTCAAGTCCAAGAGGGTAGCCGTCTGTCTTTTCGATACTACTTGGTGTTTTGTAGACAGAGAAGTTGTTCAAGATTGGTGTAGCTTGTGCTCCTGTGATGGTCACACGAATTTTTTGTGCCTCTACAGGCTTACCTTGAATCAAGCGACGGTAACCAACAGTTGAACCTTCCCCGTAAGTCACCCAGCGTCCGTTGATTTCAACTTCAATCTTAAAACCAGAGATACGTTGACCTTTGGCGATGTCTTCCTTGAGTTCAATGACGTCAAAGCGTCTCTTTTGCCCTAAATCGACTGTAAAGCTACCAGTTGTGGCATCATTTGAGAGTGCCCAGCTGGTATCATCTTTACCGTCTGTCAGGTGACTTTCCTTGTAGAGGTGGTTCTGACGAGTAGAACTTGCTGTTACAGTGGCACCTTTGGCAAAATCAGTTGCATACATTTGGTCTAGAGTTGCCTTGAACTCCTTCAAGCGAGCCACATCCGCATCTGCAAATTTTCCTTCTTTATTTGGTGGAATGTTGAGAAGGAGTGGGGTTCCACGACCAACAGACTTGAAGTAGATATCCATCAACTCTTTGAGTGATTTCGGCTGTTGGTTGTCATGGTAGAACCAGCCTGAACGGATCGAAACGTCAGCTTCCCCTACAGAGTACATATCACCATCTGGGTCACCATGGTTGAGGTATTCGTTTTTCACATCGTCTGTGATGTTGGCTCTCTTGACTTTATGCCAGACAGGGTCACCTGCGATGCCACGTTCATTTCCGATCCAGCGAACGCTTGTCGGTTGAGCAGAGAAGATGGCGATATCTCCTTCAGCTTCTTTGATGTATTTGAACCATTCATCAAAGGTGTAGGTTACTTTTTGGGCACCGCTACCACGCGCACCGTCCATCCAAACTTCGATGAATTTGCCTTTATTTCCGTATTTCGGATTTCCAAGGATTTCTTTCAGTTGGTTGAGATAGTATTGGTTGTATTCCTTTTCGGTTGCGACATGGTATTTAGGATGGTTGGCATCCCATGGTGATAGGTAAACACCCATATTCATGTCGTACTTGCTAGCAGATTTGGAAACTTCTTCGAGAAGGTCACCCTTTCCATCTTTCCATGGGCTAGCAGCTACGGTATGATCCGTATACTTAGAAGGGTAAGCAACGAAACCGTCGTGGTGTTTAACAACCATAATGGTCCGTTTGAAGCCAGTTTCCTTCAGCGTGCGAATCCATTGGTCTGTATCCAAGTTGGTTGGATTGAAGTATCGAGGGTCTTCTTTCCCATTTCCCCATTCAGAATTGGTATAAGTGTTCATTCCGTAGTGGATGAAGGCTGCCAATTCTTCCTTGTGGTAATCGAGTTGGGCCTTGCTTGGAAGAGGTCCATGGTTGCCAATCTCAGTTTCTTTATCTTCTGGATGAGCGACTGGAGGAGTCGGAGTTGTTGGATTGGCTGTATCAGCGATTGGTTCGTATTCAAAGACGACCTCATTCACACCTTTTTGCTGGATCCTTGCTTCCAAGCTAGCTTTAACTGGACGGTAGCCAGCAATGTCTTTTGCATGGAAGGTGTTGACAAAGGAAACCTCATATTCTTGGCCTTCATTGTTATCAACTGTCGCTTCCGCTAGTTCAGTAGTGGTTCCTTTTTGACGGTAGTAAACTTTGAAGGAGCCTTTGTTGACTTTATAGACCACCTTGATGACACGTGTACCGGCAGGCGCTTTGCTGACAACATTGTGATCTTCAGTCCAAGTATCTTTTAGCTGTTTATTGACTGCTACGCCATCAATGGATACAATTTCGTATTTGTCTTTATTCTTCTGATAGAAGTCCGTCTTCTCAATTTCTTTTTTGAAATTATAGTCAAATGGCGAATCAACAGCTGTCTGTTCGATAAAGGTGTCATTATCTTTGACAGGATTTCCTTCTTCGTCTTCGTGTTGGATAACCACACGTCCGTATTCAACTCCCTTGGTCAAGGTAGCAATCCCATCTTGGTTGAAGGAATATTCGTTACTTCCGATAACAGCTTTCTCATTCCGAAGCATACGTCCTTCATCGGTAAAGTAGTAACGATTTCCGTTATCACCTTGGTACCAGCCTTTCACACCATGTTTGGCAATCAAGTCCTTAACCCATTTCAGTTGTTCAGGTGAAAGGACGAGTCCGCCACCAAAGCGATCCTTTTCAGCGACACCATTGTCGACGGTTCCGTGTTGGTGAACCCCCAGAACTTTTCCTTGGCTATCGACAATCCCGCCACCAGACAAACCAGATACAGAAGTGGTTTTGTAGGTGATACCAGTCGTTCCCTTATCATCATAGGACTCAACAGATCGGATGGTCCCATCTGCCTTGTAAAGCTGACCGGCTAGGATAGGCTGTTTCAGTTCTTTTGAGCTCGAGTCAGTTGGGTAGCCAATCGTACTGATGGCTTCTCCAGGCTGATGCGTCTTATGATCCGCTAAAGGCGCAAAGGTTGCTACTTTGTTTGGACTAGCAATCGGAAGAGGAATAGGAGCTTCTACAAGAGCAAGATCGTTCTTATAGCCTTTTCCAAATTCTTTCTTGTTCCAGAAATGGATGTCTTTTTCTCTGAATAAAACCGTAGTTCCAGAAGATGGCAGTGAGTTTTTCTTTTCGCTGTTTGAACCAACGTTATAGTAGAATTGGGCAGATTTTCCACCACGAATGTGGCCTTCGCCCGTTTCTTTATTGGCCTCTAGGAAGTTATGAGCAACGGTAAGGATCAGGTTAGGGGCTACAAAGATTCCGGAGCCTGAAACGAGGTAGCGTTGTTCCCCTGCATTGTAAGTGCTGTAAACCATAGTAGCAGCAGTAGCAGGTTGTCCCTCGTAGTTGATATGTTTGAGGTCTTGACCACCGTTAATAATAGCCCGGTTTCCGTTCTCAGTTTCTTTTGGAGCTTCTTCCTTGTTCTTTAGAATGCTCTTAGTTTCTACTCTTGGACTAGCTTTCTGATCAACGATAGTAGCCGTATCGAGTTCTTTGACAGGTGTGTCTGGATAGGCACGGTCCTGAATGTCTTCAGGGAGCAAGTCAGCACTGTTGGTATCGGCAACAGGTGTTTCTTGTTTTTCAGCTTCTACACGACCCTCTTTTTTGACTGGTTCAGCCTTGGTCTCTTCTATATCTGCGACTTGTTTCATTTGCTGATCTAAATTGGATGTCGTGGCAGGAGACATTTCGTCTGCACGCACGGTTCCAGAAGCAAAAAATGCCAGTCCCACGATAACAGAGGCCACACCTACAGTCAACTTCCGAATGCTAAATGTTTGCCCTTTTTCAAAAAGGTATCGATTCATAATATACTCCTAGTTTTTAGAAAGGCAGTCAGCTACTGCCCAAGCCCAAGTCTGACTTGGTTACAACTTGATTTAATGAAAAAACTCTCTGATAATTTGTAAGCCACCTTACCTCCTGTTTATAAAGCGCTTTCATTTTAAGATAAAAAAATTTAAAAGGTCATTTCTCCCTTAAAATGACTGAAAACTTTTAATATAACAAATATACTAAATTAATAAAAGAATTGCAATAGCGAAAAAGCAAAAAATAAGTATAAATTAAAGAAAATCAGTTACTTTTTAAAGAAAAAAAGCATCCTTTCAAGTCTCAAACTAAATGAAAGGACACGTTTTAAAAAGAAATTAGAGGATCTTTTGGAGAGGCTCTTGAATAGTTTTGGGGTCTGTTTTGGAGGAGAAGCGCTCAAGGACTTGCCCATCTCGACCAATGAGAAATTTAGCAAAATTCCATTCGATTCGTTTTCCTAGCGGGCCAGACTTCTGGTCTTTTAGCCAAACATAAAGAGGATCTGCTTCCTTGCCGTTGACCTTGATCTTGGCAAAGCGAGGAAAAGTGGTCTGGTAGTGTAGACTGCAGAAGCTATTGATTTCCTCTGCGCTGCCGGGTGCTTGTCCCATAAACTGATTGCAAGGGAAATCTAGGATTTCAAAGCCCTGATCTTGATAGCGTTCATAGAGTTCTTGAAGTCCCTGGTACTGGGGCGTTAAACCACATCCTGTAGCAGTGTTGACAATCAAGAGAACCTTGCCACGATAGCCCTCCAGGGGAGTTGCTTGGTTGTTTTGGTTCAAAACGGAAAAATCATATATACTGGTCATGAGGGCCTCTTTTCTTTTTCTACATTGTAACAGTTTTTACCCTTTTCGTCGAGTCGGATGGAAGAAGTTGTTGAAAAATAGGCCCCTGATATGATAGAAATCGTTTACAAATAACTTTTAAAATGGTATGATTTAATTAAACCGGTTTACTTAGCTGCTATAAATCTCTAATTTGAGATTTAGTTCCTATTGATTTTACAATATGTTTATTGGAGTGTATACATGCAAACAAAAACAAAGAAACTCATTGTGAGTTTGTCTTCACTTGTTTTATCAGGATTTTTATTAAACCATTATATGACAGTTGGAGCGGAAGAAACGACTACGAATACCATTCAGCAAAGCCAGAAGGAAGTTCAGTATCAGCAAAGGGATGCCAAGAATTTAGTTGAAAATGGTGATTTTAGTCAGACGGAGAACGGAAGCAATCCTTGGACAGGAAGCAAAGCCCAGGGGTGGTCAGCTTGGGTAGACCAGAAGAATAGTTCTTCAGGTGCCTCAACTCGAGTCATTGAAGCCAAGGATGGGGCTGTCACTATCTCAAGTTCTGAGAAACTAAGGGCAGTGATTCACCGTATGGTCCCTATTGAAGCTAAGAAAAAGTATAAACTGCGTTTCAAGATTAAAACAGATAATAAAGTCGGGATTGCCAAGGTTCGCATCATTGAGGAAAGTGGTAAGGACAAGCAATTGTGGAATTCTGCAACGACGTCAGGAACAAAGGACTGGCAGACCATTGAAGCAGACTATAGCCCGACTTTAGATGTTGATAAAATCAAGCTGGAGTTATTCTATGAAACAGGAACTGGGACTGTTTCCTTTAAGGATATTGAGCTGGTAGAGGTAGCGGACCAGCCTTCTGAGGATTCTCAAATAGATAAACAGCTTGAGGAAAAGATTGATTTACCAATTGGGAAAAAACATGTTTTTGCTCTTGCGGACTATACTTATAAGGTAGAAAATCCTGACGTTGCTTCAGTCAAAAATGGAATGTTAGAACCTCTTAAGGAAGGGACAACTAATGTCATTGTTAGCAAAGATGGAAAGGAAGTGAAAAAGGTTCCTTTGAAGGTTTTGTCGTCTGTTAGAGATGAGTATACAGACCGTCTCGATGACTGGAATGGCATCATCGCTGGGAATCAATACTATGATTCTAAAAATGAACAGATGGCCAAACTAAACCAGGAGCTAGAAGGAAAGGTGGCAGATAGCTTAGCCAGTCTTTCTACTCAAGCAGATCGTACCTATTTGTGGGAGAAATTTTCAAATTATAAAACTTCTGCAAATCTGACTGCTACCTACCGCAAATTGGAGGAGCTGGCCAAGCAAGTGACGAATCCTTCTTCTCGTTATTATCAAGATGAAACCGTCATTCGAACAGTTAGGGATTCCATGGAATGGATGCATAAACATGTCTACAATAGTGAAAAGAGCATTGTTGGGAACTGGTGGGATTATGAAATCGGTACACCTCGTGCCATCAACAATACCTTGTCTCTGATGAAAGAATACTTCTCTGATGAGGAAATAAAAAAATATACAGATGTGATTGAAAAATTTGTGCCAGATCCCGAACATTTCCGAAAGACGACTGATAACCCATTTAAGGCCCTAGGTGGAAACTTAGTGGATATGGGAAGGGTAAAAGTAATAGCTGGTTTACTGCGCAAGGATGATCAAGAAATTTCTTCGACCATTCGTTCGATTGAGCAAGTGTTTAAGTTGGTAGACCAAGGTGAAGGTTTTTATCAGGATGGATCCTATATCGACCACACCAATGTTGCCTATACGGGTGCTTATGGGAATGTCTTGATTGATGGCCTGTCTCAACTATTGCCAGTCATTCAAAAGACCAAGAGCCCAATCGATAAAGATAAAATGCAAACCATGTACCACTGGATTGATAAATCGTTTGCTCCTTTACTAGTGAATGGAGAGCTGATGGATATGAGTCGTGGACGCTCTATCAGTCGTGTAAATAGCGAGGGGCATGTTGCCGCAGTAGAAGTGCTAAGGGGGATTCACCGGATAGCGGATATGTCTGAAGGAGAAACCAAACAACGTTTGCAGAGTCTTGTGAAGACCATTGTTCAATCGGATACTTATTATGATGTCTTTAAGAATTTGAAGACTTATAAGGATATCAGTTTGATGCAATCCGTATTAAGTGATGCAGGAGTCGCAAGTGTTCCAAGAACAAGTTACCTATCTGCCTTTAATAAGATGGATAAAACAGCCATGTACAATGCAGAGAAAGGGTTTGGATTTGGCTTGTCGCTCTTTTCCAGTCGTACCTTGAATTACGAGCACATGAACAAGGAAAACAAACGTGGTTGGTATACGAGTGATGGGATGTTCTATCTTTACAATGGTGATTTGGGTCACTATAGCGATGGCTACTGGCCAACAGTCAATCCGTATAAGATGCCTGGTACGACAGAGACGGACGCTAAGAGATCGGATAGCGATACAGGTAAAGTTCTACCGTCTGCTTTCGTTGGAACGAGCAAACTAGATGAGACCAATGCAACAGCAACCATGGATTTCACCAACTGGAATCAAACACTGACTGCTCATAAGAGCTGGTTTATGCTGAAGGATAAGATCGCCTTTTTAGGAAGCAATATTCAAAACACTTCAACAGATGCTGCTGCAACTATAATTGACCAGAGAAAACTGGAATCAAGTGATCCATATAAAGTCTATGTCAATGATAAAGAAACCTCCTTTACAGAACAAGAAAAGGATTATCCTGAAACCCAAAGTGTCTTTTTAGAATCGTCCAATTCGAAAAAGAATATTGGTTACTTTTTCTTTAAGAAGAGTTCAATCAGTATGAGTAAGGCTGTCCAAAAGGGATCTTGGAAGGATATCAATGAAGGACAGTCAGACAAGGAAGTTGAAAATGAATTTCTTACGATTAGTCAGGCTCATAAGCAAAATGGGGATTCTTATGGCTATATGCTCATCCCTAACGTGGATCGTGCCACCTTCAATCAAATGGTAAAAGAGTTAGAAAGTAGCCTCATCGAAAATAACGAAACCCTTCAGTCTGTTTATGATGCCAAACAAGGAGTTTGGGGCATTGTGAAATATGATGATTCTGTCTCTACTATTTCCAACCAATTCCAAGTCTTGAAACGTGGAGTCTATACCATTCGAAAAGAAGGGGAGAACTATAAGATTGCCTACTACAATCCTGAAACCCAGGAATCAGCGCCAGATCAGGAAGTCTTTAAAAAGTTAGAACAAGCAGCTCAGCCACAAACTCAGGATTCAAAAGAAAAGGAAAAATCTGAAGAAGAAAAGAACCATTCGGATCAAAAGAATCTCCCTCATACAGGAGAAGATCAGTCAGTCTTAGCAAGTCTAGGGCTCTTGCTACTTGGGGCGGTTTATCTGTTCCGCAGAGGAAAGAACAACTGATTTGTTCATCATCTAGATGAATCACATGAAACTGTGGAAAATAGAAAAAATCCGAAGAAGGTCAAACATCTTCGGATTTTTCTTTTAAAAAAGGGTAAGTTAACACTTATCCTTTTTCACTTCATTTTATCTGAGTGTAACATACTGTTGGGCAATCTCGCTGATGCGGTCAAAGTCGCCTTGGGAAGCGAGTTTATTGAGTTCGCCACCAATTCCAACGGCGTCTGCACCAGCAGCGAACCATTGAGGAATGTTATTTAGGCCGACTCCTCCGGTTACCATTACGGAAACTTGTGGGATTGGCGCCTTGACTGCAGAGATATATGATGGACTGAGAGCACTACCTGGGAAGAGTTTGATGATTTCACTACCGGCTTCAAGTGCAGTCGTTATCTCTGTGAGGGTAATACAGCCTGGAATGTACGGTGTGCTGTAAAGATTGCACATTTTTGCAGTTTCAGCATGGAAAGATGGAGAAACAACGTAATTTGCTCCGGCTAGAATGGCATCTCTAGCAGTTACGGCATCAAGCACAGTACCTGCACCGATACAAACACTCTGATCGTCCTGATACAAGTCTACAAGTTCCTTGATGATTTGCCCTGCATACTGATTGGTATAGGCAATTTCAATAGCTTTGATACCGCCCTTGATACAAGCAATCGAGGCTTGTAGTCCTTCTTCCTTTGTATTTCCTCGAATGACAGCGACAATTTTTTGTTTTTTTAGTTCAATAATCGTATCTGATTTGGTCATGTAATTCTCCTAACGAATGATATCTTGTGCATTTTCCAGTAATTTTTCAATACTAGCTGCGGGAGTGGAGAGATGGTCTCCTGGAAGAGTACATTTGAGAGTTGCGCTGGCAACTGCAAAGTCAATGCTAGTTTTTAGGGAGGAATGATGGAGTAGTTGGTAAAGGGCACCAGAGATAAAGGCATCCCCGCTACCAACTCGTTGATAGACTGCAGTTTTTAGTTGGACAGACTCTTCAAATCGTTCTCCCAGAGCATAGGCTTGATAGACATTTTTGTCTTGCTCATCACTAGAGCGGAGGGTATGGAAAATGGCCTTGAAACCATAGGTTTCTTTTAAAAGTCGCATGCGATTTTCCACCTCTTTTAGGCTGGCACTGTCTCTTGGGAACATCTCTAGATTTCGGTCATCAATCATGAGAGGATCAATACCAAAGCAATAGTCAGCGAAACGAGCAAACTTAGAAAATTCATACTTGGCTTCTAGGACTGAAATCATCTTTGTTCTCAGATTGAGATCCATTGAAACGATAATCCCTCGGCGCTTGGCTTCTTCTAAGAGTAGGAGAAGGAGCGTACGAACCTCTTGACCGATAGCTACGGTGATTCCACTAAAATGAAAATGGCTAATCCCCTGAAAGAGAGAATCCATATCTAGCATGTTTGGCCGAATCTGGCTGATACTCGTATGCTTACGATCGTAGAAAACTTCACTTTGACGACAACCAAAGCCGTTCTCCAAATAGTAGAGGCCGATTCGATCGCCAAGCCGATAGATTGAACTGGTATCGATTTGGTGCTGTTTCAAGAATGTGAGAAAACGATCTCCAATCTCGTTGGCAGGGAGTGCGGTAAAGACTTTCGTTGAGATACCCAGAGCTTGCAAATTACAAGCGATATTAATTTCTGATCCGCCAAAATAAGTCGAACTGGCAACATGATCGCCGATACTGGTGGCATCTAATGGTGAGATTCGAATTAATGGTTCGCCAAACAGTAAGATTTTCGTCATCCATTAGTTCCTTTCTGGTTTAGAATAGCTTTACTTGGCTAATACTTCTTTCAAATAAGCAGCGACTTCATCATCTTGGCAGTTTTCAAAGAAGTATTCTTGGAAGTATTTGCCAGAGATGGTGTCTTTGAGGAAGTCTTGGTCGATTGTTTTAAGGATGGTCATCAAATAATTGTGGGTGATTTGTTTCACCTCGTTCAAGATACGAGCGTTGTGTTGTTCAGGGATCACACGTTCTCTTGGGTAGCCACCACCCATTTCTTCAGCAAATAAGCGTTCAAACATCAATTTGAGGGTCAGTTCTGCCCCCCAACCAAATCCTTTGGCATAAGGGATAGACAAGGCGTTACCACCATTGATTTGAGAATAAAGGTAAGCGTCAGTTGGGTCCACTGCTAGACCACAGACAACACCAGGGAAGCTGTTTAAAGCAAGCATAGCTCCTACACCCGTACCACAGCCGGTAACAACAAAGTCGACTGCTTTTGTATTTAAAAGGATGGCAGCCATTAAGCCGTTTTGTACGTATGTTAATGGATTTTCACCTTCTTCTCCACGCATACCATAGTTAAATAATTGGTAGCCTTTTTTATCTGTTGCTTCTTTCAGACTATCGTAAATAATGTGATTCTTGCTAGCTTGACTATTTTCATTGATTAATGCGATTTTCATAAGATCTTCTTTCTATTTTTACTCAGGTTGTTTTCCGATGTAGGCTAAGATACCGCCATCTACATATAGGATGTGGCCATTGACAAAATTGCTGGCATCACTAGCGAGAAAGACTGCAGGGCCCATCAAATCTTCAGGATTTCCCCAACGTGCAGCAGGTGTTTTTGCAATGATGAACTGGTCAAATGGGTGGCGAGAACCATCTTCTTGCAACTCACGAAGAGGTGCTGTTTGAGGAGTGGCAATATAACCCGGTCCAATTCCGTTACATTGGATATTGGCTCCACCGTATTCAGACGCAATGTTGCGGGTCAACATTTTCAAGCCCCCTTTAGCAGCAGCATAAGCGCTAACTGTTTCACGCCCCAGTTCGCTCATCATCGAACAAATATTGATAATCTTTCCATGCCCTTTCTTCATCATAGAAGGAATAACAGCCTTTGAAACGATAAATGGTGCGTTTAAGTCAATATCGATGACCTTACGGAAATCAGCGGCGCTCATTTCACACATTGGAACTCGGCGGATAATACCAGCGTTATTAACGAGGATGTCAATGACACCAACCTCTTGTTCGATTTGCTTGACCATGGCTTGGATACCGTCCTCGTCTGTCACGTCACAGACGTATCCATGGGCTTTGATGCCAACTTCACGATAAGCTTCAATCCCTTTATTGACCAGGTCTTGATTGATATCGTTAAAGACAATAGTAGCGCCGGCTTCAGCGTAGGATTTGGCAATAGCAAATCCAATTCCATAAGAAGCGCCGGTGATGAGAGCAATTTTTCCTTTTAAAGAAAACTGCTCAATTGAGAATGATGTATTTGTCATTTGATACTTCCTTTCAAATTTGTTAAGACTTCTCTATAACCAAATTATATTCTAGTAAACCGGTTTTGTCAATAATTAAATATTTTTATTTCCAAAAATCTTTGTTTCCCTAAAAAACGGAAGATTTTGAAATTTCTGTCTATTATAATGGTTAAATAAACAATGAAAGCGCTAATATTTTTTTAAAAAAACTATTGACAAGATAAAAATAAAGGGTTACAATGGGAAATGTAAAGTAAACCGGTAAACTCAAACAAGAAAGGAGAAAAGATGAAAATTGTACTTGTAGGGCATGGACATTTTGCCACAGGGATTTATAGTTCTTTACAATTGATTGCAGGCAATCAAGAAAATGTGGAGGCGATTGACTTTGTGGAAGGAATGTCAGCAGATGAACTCAAGCAAAAAATCTTACTTGCAATTTCAAATGAAGAAGAAGTTTTAATTCTAAGTGACCTCTTGGGAGGATCGCCATTCAAGGTTTCTTCTACTATAATGGGAGAAAATCCAGCCAAAACAATGAATGTTCTCTCGGGTTTGAACTTAGCCATGTTAATGGAAGCAGTCTTTGCTAGAATGGCTCATAGCTTTGATGAGATTGTTAATAAATCAGTAGCGGCGGCCCAGGGCGGAGTCGTAAATGGTAAAGAATTGTTTTCAACGGATGCAGAGGCAGAGGAAGAAGATTTCGAATCGGGTATTTAAAGGGTAAAAGAATGATAAAAAAGGTTACGATTGAAGAAATAAAATCGCCTGAGCGCTTCTTAGAAGTACCACTTCTGACGAAAGAAGAAGTCGGCCAGGCAATTGATAAGGTTATTCGGCAGTTAGAACTCAACCTTGACTATTTCAAGGAAGATTTCCCGACGCCAGCTACCTTTAATAATGTCTATCCAATCATGGATAACACGGAATGGACCAATGGTTTCTGGACAGGAGAACTGTGGTTGGCTTATGAATACAGTCAACAGGATGTATTTAAAAACATCGCTCATAAAAATGTTCTTTCTTTCCTGGATCGTGTCAATAAGAGAGTAGAATTGGACCACCATGATCTCGGTTTCTTATACACACCATCTTGTATGGCTGAATATAAGATAAATGGAGATGGAGAGGCTAGAGAAGCGGCCTTGAAAGCTGCAGATAAGTTGATTGAACGCTATCAAGAAAAAGGTGGCTTTATTCAAGCTTGGGGAGACTTGGGCAAGAAAGAGCATTACCGTTTGATTATCGACTGCTTGCTCAACATTCAACTCTTGTTCTTTGCTTATCAAGAAACAGGCAATCAAAAATACTACGATATTGCAGAAAGCCATTTCTATGCTTCGGCTAATAATGTAATCCGTGATGACGCTTCGTCCTTCCACACCTTCTATTTTGATCCTGAGACAGGCCAACCCCTTAAAGGTGTAACGAGACAAGGGTATAGTGATGATTCATGCTGGGCACGTGGTCAATCATGGGGAGTCTATGGTATTCCTTTGACTTATCGTCACCTAAAAGATGAGTCCTGCTTTGACTTGTTTAAGGGTGTAACCAATTATTTCTTGAATCGTCTGCCAAAAGATCATGTTTCCTATTGGGATTTGATTTTTAATGATGGTAGTGATCAATCACGAGATTCTTCAGCAACAGCTATCGCCGTCTGTGGGATTCATGAAATGCTAAAACATCTCCCAGAGGTGGATGCTGACAAAGATATTTATAAACATGCTATGCATGCCATGCTTCGTTCTTTGATCGAACATTATGCAAATGATCAATTTACCCCTGGTGGGACAAGTCTCCTCCACGGTGTGTACTCATGGCATTCAGGTAAAGGAGTGGATGAAGGCAATATCTGGGGTGACTACTATTACCTAGAAGCGCTTATCCGTTTCTACAAAGACTGGAACCTATATTGGTAGGAGGAGAAATATGACAATGCCAAATATTATTATGACCCGTATCGATGAACGGTTAATTCACGGGCAAGGACAACTTTGGGTAAAATACCTAGGTTGTAATACGGTCATTGTTGCCAATGACGAAGTGAGCACAGACAAGATGCAACAAACTCTGATGAAAACAGTTGTGCCAGACTCAGTTGCCATGCGTTTCTTCCCTTTGCAAAAGGTGATTGATATCATTCACAAGGCTAATCCTGCTCAAACGATCTTTATCGTTGTAAAGGATGTGAAGGACGCTTTAACCTTGGTAGAAGGTGGTGTTCCTATCAAAGAAATCAATATCGGGAACATTCACAATGCCCCTGGTAAAGAGCAAGTGACACGCTCCATCTTCCTGGGTGAAGAGGACAAGGCAGCCCTCAAGGAATTGAACCAAACTTATCAAGTAACATTTAATACGAAAACAACTCCAACAGGAAATGATGGAGCTGTTGAAGTCAACATTCTGGACTATATTTAAAAGAGGAGATCGTTATGTCGATTAATGTATTTCAAGCGATTTTAATTGGATTATGGACAGCTTTCTGTTTTAGTGGAATGCTGTTGGGAATTTACACCAATAGATGTATTGTTCTGTCATTTGGTGTCGGAATTATTCTAGGTGATTTGCCTACTGCTCTTGCAATGGGAGCTATTGGTGAATTGGCTTATATGGGATTCGGTGTTGGTGCTGGAGGTACTGTTCCACCAAACCCAATCGGACCTGGTATCTTTGGTACCTTGATGGCTATCACTAGTGCTGGTAAAGTCAGTCCAGAAGCGGCTCTTGCCCTCCCTACTCCGATTGCTGTGGCGATTCAATTCTTACAAACTTTCGCTTACACTGTACGTGCTGGAGCACCTGAAACGGCGATGAAGCACTTGAAAAACCATAATTTGAAGAAATTCAAGTTCACTCTAAATGCAACAATTTGGTTGTTTGCCTTTATTGGATTTACCTTGGGTTGCTTGGGTGCCCTTTCAATGGATACCTTGTTGAAACTCGTAGACTACATTCCACCGGTATTGCTTACAGGTTTGACAGTTGCTGGTAAAATGCTCCCAGCTATCGGTTTTGCGATGATCTTGTCAGTGATGGCTAAGAAAGAGTTGATTCCGTTTGTCTTGTTGGGATATGTTTGTGCAGCTTATCTAAACATCCCAACAATTGGTATTGCAATTGTAGGTACTATCTTTGCTTTGATTGAATTTTATAACAAGCCAAAAACAGCGGATCATGTGGTAGAGGAGGAAGCACACGATGACTGGATCTAACAAATTAACAAAACGTGATTATCTTAAAACGTCTTTGCGGGCATTCTTTTTACAAAATGGATTTAACTATAGTAACTATCAAGGGCTGGGATATGCCAATGTAATGTATCCTGCTTTGAAAAAACACTATGGAGAGGATCAGGAAGGTTTCTACCAAGCCTTGGAAGAAAACTGTGAATTCTATAATACCAACCCACATTTCCTACCTTTTATTACCAGCTTACACCTTGTAATGTTGGAAAATGGCCGACCAGCAAAAGAAACACGTAGCATCAAGATGGCCTTGATGGGACCATTGGCAGGTATTGGGGATTCTCTTTCTCAATTCTGTTTAGCTCCATTGTTCTCAACCATCGCAGCTTCGTTTGCTCAAGAAGGCTTGGTTGTCGGTCCAATCTTGTTCTTCCTTGCGATGAATACGATTTTGACAGCGATTAAATTGTCAACTGGTCTGTATGGATACAAACTAGGAACAACTGTGATTGATAAACTAAGCGAACAGATGGCAACGATTTCTCGTATTGCCAATATTATCGGTGTAACCGTAATTGCTGGTTTGGCAGCGACATCTGTTAAGATTATGGTGCCAATCACCTTTGCTGCAGGGGAAGTTAAAGCAGACGCTAAACAAAGTATCGTAAGTATTCAGGGAATGCTTGATAAGGTTGCTCCAGCTCTTCTACCAGCCCTATTTACACTTTTAGTTTACTACTTGATCAAAGAAAAGAAATGGACAACATATAAACTCGTTATTTTAACAGTTATCATCGGAATTATCGGAAGCTGGCTTAAGATTCTAGCTTAATGGATACGACATTGTTTTATGGAATAGTGATTGTCTTGGCAGTGAGCCCCCTTTTACTGTCAAGCTTTCATTCTATTCGTCAGCAAAAGTTGCTTCGTAAACAGATGGAGCAACGACAAGAATATTTAGCTTCTTTAACATCTGGTGATGAAGTGTTGTTATTGTCTGGAATTCATGGAAAAATCATTTCTATCAAAGATGACTTGATCTCTTTGCAGATTGCAAAAGGTGTGGTCATCTATGTAGAAAAGGAAAGTGTAATGGGAAAGACAAAAGAACTGCTTTTTAAGTAGTTCTTTTTCTGGTAATAGATAATGAAAGAAGAAAGAAGACAATTTTTTGAAAGAGTCGATGGGGACCAATGTCGTGACTATATCTTATCCCACTGTTCAAAAGACTATGAGAAAGTCAAGCGTTCTCTTGAGAGCTTGATGGACAATCGTTTTATATTTGATAGTCCTTGGGATATGGAACCTTGTTCAAAAATCCATCAAATCCAGCCGATGGTGTGGAATCAAGTATTTGAAGATGATCCAGAATGGGCTTATATGCTCAATCGACAAGAATATCTCTTGCAGTTTATGATAGGGTATCTGGTAGAAGGAGATAAGGGCTATATTCAAAAGTGCAAGTTCTTTCTATTTAATTGGATTGAGCAAGTGAGAGAGTTTTCTCCTCAATCTTTGATAACTAGAACCTTGGATACGGGCATTCGTTCCTTTACTTGGTTGAAACTACTCTTGCTCCTCTTGAAATTTGACTTGCTAGAGGAGCAAGAGCTAGAGAAAATTTTGGTCAGCCTAGGAAAGCAGATTGACTTTATGAGAAGCCACTATCGTGCCAAGTACACTCTTAGTAACTGGGGAATCTTACAAACAATTCCGATGCTTGCAATCTACCATTTCTTTTCAGATAAGATTGACCTAGAAGAAGCTTACCGTTTTGCTTCAGAGGAGTTGAAACAGCAAATTGAGACACAGATTTTAGAAGATGGAAGCCAGTTTGAACAGTCAATTCTCTATCATGTAGAGGTTTATAAAGCCTTGCTGGACTTGTGTCTCTTGCTTCCAGACTTGCAAGATAGCATTCAAGAGTTGCTGGAAAAGATGGCGACTTACATTCAGATGATGACAGGCCTGGATGGACGGACTTTGGCTTTTGGTGATAGTGATTCTACAGAAACGGCAGAGATTTTGAGCCTGTCTGCTGTGGTTTTGAACAAGGAAGACCTTCTTAACGGTCTGGATGTTAAAATCGATTTGCTTAGCCTCTTGTTCCTGGGGCGAGAAAAGGTCAAGCAACTGCAGGAATTTGAAAAGAGAGATTGGCAGCCTAAGTTCAGGATCTTTGAAGACTCTGGGCATGTCTGCATTAAGGATGAACATCGTTATCTATTTTTCAAAAACGGCCCGCTGGGAAGTTCCCATAGCCATAGTGATGAGAATAGTTTTTGCTTACAGTATCAAGGTCAACCGATTTTCATAGATGCGGGGCGTTATTCTTATCGGGAGATAGATGAACGTTATCTCTTAAAGAGTGCCTGGAGTCATTCGACCTGTATGGTAGATGGGAAAGCTCCAGAAAGGATCGTGGGATCCTGGGAATATGAATACTATCCTCACTCCCTATTTTGTCACCACAAAGAAAGAGAGGGAGTGCATTATATTGAAGGGGCTTATTTGTCAGCAGAACCTGATTTGCCCTATCTTCATAGGAGAAAAATCCTCATGTTGGCAGAGGATGTCTGGCTCTTGGTAGATGATATCAGGTGTCAAGGTCAGCATGAGGCGTTGACTCAGTTTATCCTTGACAAGGATGTGACCTATCAAGATGGGAAAATCAATCAGTTGAAACTATGGAGTGAAGTTGATTTTGATTTGGAAGCTACCATTATTTCTCCTAAATACAATGAGCTTGAAAAAAGTAGTAAACTCACCAAACACCAATTCTTTGAGAATCAGATGCTGGATTATACCATCATTGCGCATGAGAGTTTTGAAATCATCCGTCATTCTGTCTATCAGACAGATGGTCGTGAAGTAGAAAGGGCTCTGGCTTTTGAAGTGAAAAATAACGAAACAGACAAGCTGATTCTGTTGTTAAGCGAGGATATTTATGCAGGTGAAAAATTGTGCCTCGTTGACGGAACAAAAATGCGTGGGAAATGTCTAGTATATGATAAAATAAATGAGAGAATGATTCGCTTGCAGTGCTAGAAATAGGCATTTTGAATGGTAAATATGTTATAATAAGTATTGGTAGGAGGTGTTTTAGATTGGAGAAGAAACTGACCATAAAAGACATTGCAGAAATGGCTCAGACCTCGAAAACAACCGTGTCATTTTACCTAAACGGGAAATATGAAAAAATGTCCCGAGAGACACGTGAAAAGATTGAAAAAGTTATTCATGAAACAAATTACAAACCGAGCATTGTTGCGCGTAGCTTAAACTCCAAACGAACAAAATTAATTGGTGTTTTGATCGGTGATATTACCAACAGTTTCTCAAACCAAATTGTCAAGGGAATTGAGGATATCGCCAGCCAGAATGGCTACCAGGTAATGATAGGAAATAGTAATTACAGCCAAGAGAGTGAGGACCGGTATATTGAAAGCATGCTTCTCTTGGGAGTAGACGGCTTTATTATTCAGCCGACCTCTAATTTCCGAAAATATTCTCGTATCATCGATGAGAAAAAGAAGAAAATGGTCTTTTTTGATAGTCAGCTCTATGAACACCGGACTAGCTGGGTCAAAACCAATAACTATGATGCCGTTTATGACATGACCCAGTCCTGTATCGAAAAAGGTTATGAGCATTTTCTCTTGATTACAGCGGATACGAGTCGCTTGAGTACTCGGATTGAGCGGGCAAGTGGTTTTGTGGATGCTTTAACAGATGCTAATATGCGCCACGCCAGTCTAACCATTGAAGATAAGCATACGAATTTGGAACAAATTAAGGAATTTTTACAAAAAGAAATCAATCCCGATGAAAAAACTCTGGTATTTGTTCCTAACTGTTGGGCCCTACCTCTAGTCTTTACCGTTATCAAAGAGTTGAATTATAACTTGCCACAAGTTGGGTTGATTGGTTTTGACAATACGGAGTGGACTTGCTTTTCTTCTCCAAGTGTTTCGACGTTGGTTCAGCCCGCCTTTGAAGAAGGACAACAGGCTACAAAGATTTTGATTGACCAGATTGAAGGCCGCAATCAAGAAGAAAGGCAACAAGTCTTGGATTGTAGTGTGAGTTGGAAAGAGTCGACTTTCTAAGATGAAAGGGAAATGACTTGCAACCTCTGTTAAGAAATAAAAGAATCCCATCTAGCATGAGCTAGGTGGGATTCTTTGCCTATAAAATGAGAAATTATGGGAGTAATCTCCTAAATCAACTGTTTTTGATCTACTTCTTTCACCACTTGATAAAAGTTATAGAAGTAGACTAAACTTGAAATGATGGATATGACTAGGAATATTGGAAATTTCCATTGGACAGGGTTGGTTAGAAGCTGTGGAAAGGATATGAGGAGAAAGAAGAGGGCGGCGTTGAGGATAGGTACCCGTTTTGATTGCATTTTCTCAAGTCCTTTATTGAGCGCAGGAAGAAAGAGGAGTAAGAGTATTAAAACTGTATGAGAAATAGCTCCTGAAACAAGGGCGAAGGAAAGGAAAATACTGATAAAAACATGACTGATCAGTAGTTTAGCTAGTGATTTCATAAGGCACCTCCTAGTCGTCTTCTTGCTCTTTCTTGGCTTTTTGAATGCGAAGAGAGACAACAATTTGCATCATCAGTCCAAAAAAGAACGCTCCCAGTATAGTTTTTAAAATATGTTTTGAATTCAGAAGAGAACTGATGAAATTTGGATTTTCACTGGTTAGGGTATCGATGAGTGGCATTATAAAAAATATCGCTATGCCGTAGATCAGACCGGCTTTTAGACCCGGAAAATGTAGCTGTTTACTTTCTTTTTGACTCAGCATTTCGGGATCAATAGCTGTGATGCCCGTTTTCTTGGTTTGAGAGACCACATAGAGGGCAGCTACCATCGAAATGCCAAACACCACGAGAGGATAACCGATAGCGACAATTTGCGGGTATTTATAAGCAAGAACGAGCGGGATAAGATTGCCAAATGTCATCAGATAAAAGAGGACAATAAAGACCTGATTCCCGATACGATCGGCCTCGCGCCGTTTGTGTTCGTCAAGGGGACCAGAAATACCGTATATGCGTTTGATGAGTTTTTCAGTGAGAGTTTCTTTTTTCATTTGTTTGCTCCTTTTTTAAAAATCGTCTTCCCAAAAGAGGCTATTGAGGTCAGTTTGGAGGCTGCGGGCGAGGTTGAGACAGAGTTCTAGGGTTGGATTGTACTTGTCATTTTCAATCATGTTGATGGTCTGTCTCGAGACACCGATATCTTTGGCGAGCTCGAGCTGAGAAATGCCCAGTTCCTTGCGGAATTCTTTAACACGATTCATAGGGTCTCCTTTCTGATGTGTCGCATATATTTGACTATATTATATTCTTTTGAGGATGAGATGTCAAGTATATATGACATATTTTTGAGAATTTTTTTCGAAGAAACTTAGCCTTGTCTGACAAGTGCAAGCTGGTCAGATTTGTGGTAAAATAGATAGGATATGACAAAAGAATTTCATCATGTAACGGTCTTGCTTCATGAAACGATTGATATGCTTGACGTAAAACCTGACGGTATCTACGTTGATGCGACTTTGGGCGGAGCAGGCCATAGCGAATATTTATTAAGTAAATTGAGTGAAAAAGGGCATCTCTATGCCTTTGACCAGGACCAGAATGCCATTGACAATGCGCAAAAACGGTTGGCACCCTATATCGAAAAGGGGATGGTAACCTTTATCAAGGATAACTTCCGTCATTTGCAGGCACGTTTGCAGGAGGCTGGTGTCCAGGAAATTGATGGAATTTGTTATGATTTGGGAGTGTCTAGTCCTCAGCTGGATCAGCGTGAGCGTGGCTTTTCTTATAAAAAGGATGCACCACTGGATATGCGGATGAATCAGGAAGCTAGTCTGACGGCCTATGAAGTGGTCAATCATTATGACTATCATGACCTGGTTCGGATCTTTTTCAAGTATGGTGAGGATAAGTTTTCTAAACAGATTGCCCGCAAGATTGAGCAAGCGCGTAAGGTGAAACCCATCGAGACAACAACGGAGTTGGCAGAAATTATCAAGTCTGCCAAGCCTGCCAAGGAACTCAAGAAAAAGGGACACCCTGCCAAGCAGATTTTTCAGGCTATCCGAATCGAAGTCAATGATGAGCTGGGTGCGGCAGATGAATCCATCCAGCAGGCCATGGACATGCTGGCTTTGGATGGTAGAATCTCGGTCATTACCTTCCATTCGCTGGAAGACCGCTTGACTAAGCAACTATTTAAAGAAGCTTCAACAGTGGAAGTTCCCAAAGGTTTGCCCTTCATTCCAGATGACCTTAAGCCTAAGATGGAATTGGTCTCCCGCAAGCCAATCTTGCCAAGTGCTGAAGAGCTAGAAGCCAACAATCGTTCGCATTCAGCCAAGTTGCGCGTGGCTAGAAAAATTCACAAGTAAGAGGAAAAACATGGCAGAAAGAATCGAAAAAACAAGCCAGTTATTGCAAACGAAGTTTAAAGGTTTTTCACGTGTGGAAAAGGCCTTCTATGTTTCGATTGCTGCAACAATGATTATCCTGGCAGTCAGCGTTGTGTTTATGCAGACCAAGCTATTACAAGTTCAGAATGAATTGACCAAGGTCAATGCTCAAATCGAAGAAAAGAAAACCGAGCTAGACGATGCCAAGCAAGAGGTCAATGAATTGATTCGTTCAGAACGTTTGAAAGAGATTGCAAACTCTAAGAATTTACAGCTGAATAACGAAAATATCCGAGCAACGGAGTAAGAAATGAAACAGTGGAAAGAAAAAATCATCCGTTATGCCGTTCGTAACCGTAAATCTCCAGAAGAAAACCGCCGAAGAGTAGGGAAAAGCCTGAGTTTATTGGCTGTCATACTCTTCGCTGTCTTTTTGGTCAACTTTGCGGTCATTATCGGAACAGGTAAAAAATTTGGTAAGGACTTGGTTCAAGAAGCAAACAAGGTCCATCAAACAACCAAGACGATTCCTGCAAAACGGGGGACCATCTACGATCGTAATGGAACACCTATTGCTGAGGATGCAACTTCGTATAATATCTATGCCGTTATTGACAAGACCTACAAGTCAGCAACAGGCAAGATTCTCTATGTAGAGGATTCTCAATTTAATAAGGTAGCTGAAATTTTCCATAAGTATCTGGATATGGAGGAGTCCTATGTCAAAGAACAGCTTTCTCAGCCAGATCTGAAACAGGTATCTTTTGGTACCAAGGGAAATGGGATCACCTATGCCAATATGATGGCTATTAAAAATGACCTCAAAACTGCTGGTGTCGAGGGGGTTGACTTTACAACAAGCCCTAACCGTAGTTATCCCAATGGACAGTTTGCTTCTTCCTTTATCGGTTTAGCGCAACTTCATGAAAATGAGGATGGTACCAAGAGCTTGATTGGAACATCTGGTTTGGAGAGTTCTTTAAATAGCATTCTGGCGGGTACAGATGGGATTATCACCTATGAGAAGGATCGCCTGGGAAATATTGTTCCGGGTACAGATCAAGCTTCTCAACAAACGGTAGATGGAAAGGATGTGTACACAACCCTTTCTAGTCCCTTACAATCCTTTATGGAAACACAGATGGATGCCTTTCAGGAAAAGGTAAAAGGCAAGTATATGACGGCTACCTTGGTTAGCGCTAAGACAGGGGAAATCCTGGCTACGACCCAACGGCCAACCTTTAACGCAGATACCAAGGATGGCATCACAAAAGACTTTGTCTGGCGTGATATCCTCTATCAAAGTAACTACGAGCCAGGATCGACCATGAAGGTGATGATGTTGGCCTCAGCCATTGATAACAATACCTTCCCTGGTGGCGAATACTTTAACAGCAGTGAATTGAAAATAGCAGATGCGACCATTCGAGACTGGGACGTCAATGAAGGATTGACTAGTGGTGGCACTATGACCTTCTCTCAAGGATTTGCCCACTCAAGTAATATCGGAATGACCTTACTTGAGCAAAAGATGGGAGATGCAACCTGGCTTGATTACCTTAACCGCTTTAAGTTTGGGGTGCCAACTCGTTTTGGTCTGACAGATGAGTACACAGGTCAATTACCTGCGGATAACATTGTCAATATTGCCATGAGTGCATTTGGACAAGGGATTTCTGTTACCCAGACCCAGATGCTTCGTGCCTTTACAGCTATTGCCAACGATGGGGTTATGTTGGAGCCGAAATTTATCAGTGCCCTCTATGATCCAAATGACCAGTCTGTCCGTAAGTCTCAAAAGGAAATTGTCGGAAATCCTGTGTCAAAAGCAGCAGCATCCTCTACTCGGGAGCACATGGTCATGGTCGGAACAGATCCTGTCTACGGTACCATGTACAACCACAGTACAGGAAAACCAAATGTCAATGTTCCGGGACAGAATGTCGCTCTGAAATCAGGGACTGCTCAGATTGCCGATGAGAAGAATGGGGGCTATCTGACAGGTGAAACCAACTATATCTTCTCAGTTGTGTCGATGCATCCTGCAGAAAATCCTGACTTTATCCTCTATGTAACGGTGCAACAGCCAGAGCATTATTCGGGTGTTCAGCTTGGGGAGTTTGCCAACCCAATCCTTGAGCGAGCTTCTGCCACGAAAGAATCCCTCAATCTTCAGTCAACTGCCAAGAGCTTGGATCAGGTCAGCAAGACGACAAGTTATGCCATGCCAGCTACCAAGGACTTTACTCCGGGTGACCTAGCAGAGGAATTGCGTCGTAACCTTGTCCAACCAATCGTTATCGGAACAGGAACCAAGATCAAGGAGCTCTCGGTTTCTGAAGGAGATAATTTGGAAGCCAATCAGCAAATCTTGATCCTGTCTGATAAGGTCGAGGAAATGCCTGATATGTATGGCTGGACAGATGAAAATGTGCAAACATTTGCCAAATGGCTAAATATAGAAGTCGAGTGGGAAGGTAGTGGCAAAACGGTCAAGAAACAAAGTGTCCGTGCCAATACAGCCCTCAAAGACGTTAAAAAAATGAAAATAACTTTAGGAGATTAAGATGATTAGTTCCATTAGTGCTGGAGTTATAGCCTTTCTATTGACCTTGATAGGTATTCCAGCCTTTATCCGATTTTATCGAAAAGCACAGATTACAGGACAGCAGATGCACGAGGATGTCAAGCAACACCAAGCTAAAGCTGGGACTCCAACCATGGGAGGTCTTGTCTTCCTGATCGTTGCAGTTGTTGTGAGCTTCCTTGTCGCTCTCTTTACCCAACAATTGACCAACAATGTAGGCATGATTTTGTTTATCTTGGTTTTGTATGGTTTAGTAGGTTTTTTGGATGATTTCCTCAAAATTTTCCGTAAGATCAACGAAGGATTGAATCCTAAACAAAAGCTTGCTCTCCAGCTACTTGGAGGAGTGATTTTCTACCTCTTTTATGAGCGTGGTGGCGACATGCTTTCAGTCTTTGGCTACCAAGTACATCTGGGCATTTTCTATATTTTCTTTGCCCTTTTCTGGCTAGTTGGCTTTTCAAATGCGGTGAATCTGACGGACGGGATTGACGGCTTAGCAAGTATTTTAGTGGTGATTAGCTTATCGGCCTACGGTGTGGTTGCTTATATGCAAAATCAACTGGATATCCTTCTTGTGATTCTTGCCATGATTGGTGGTTTGCTAGGCTTCTTCGTCTTTAATCACAAGCCTGCCAAGGTCTTCATGGGAGACGTTGGAAGTTTGGCTCTAGGTGGGATGTTGGCAGCAATCTCTATGGCCCTTCACCAAGAATGGACGCTTTTACTGATTGGGATTATCTATGTCTTTGAGACAAGCTCTGTTATGATGCAGGTTACCTACTTCAAACTTAGTGGTGGAAAGCGTATTTTCCGTATGACACCTGTGCATCATCATTTTGAGCTTGGAGGCTTCTCAGGCAAGGGCAATCCTTGGAGTGAGTGGAAGGTTGACTTCTTCTTTTGGGGAGTTGGGCTTCTAGCAAGTCTCTTGACCTTAGCCTTTTTATACCTACTGTAAATCTAACTTTTGATGACAAAATAAAACAGGATGAAGGTGATCTTCATCCTGTTTTTGTTTGTTTAAAGGTTAGTTGGAGTCATCCTTTCTCCCTTTTAACATAAAAGTGGCTGTAAGGGCTAGGCTGAGTCCTGCTAAGAAGAGGAGTGGGTTGGACGCTTCTCCTGTCGCTGGAAGCTCTTCTTTAGAAGAATGATTTCCAGTTTTCGCAAGGCTCGGACTAGCTGAAAGTTGTTCAGCCTCGTGTGCCAAGGTTTCTGTATCTGAAGTACTTGGTTTTTCCTCTGTGTTAGAGGTTGTTCCAGTTGCTTGATAGACGACAGCATAGGTACTGAAATGATTAGTGATGAATTCTACCTTTCCGTCTCGAACGGTGAAATCAAGGGCTTGCAACTCCTTGGTCGGAGTGATGTAGTAGATATTTTCTACGTTAGCTGAAATAGGCAAGCGAACTAAGACAGAGCCTTTTGGCTGCAAGCTATTATTGGTTGGATTTTTAAGCTGTAGATCGTAAGCATCATAGGTCTTGCCAAAGAGTTCTTGAGCTAGGACACGTCGGCTAGAAACGTGAGAAATTCCTTCTAAGTCGCTGGCTCCACCGATGATTTCTACTCCAGTCTCCTTATCTTTCAAGACTTGAACTGGATAGTCAGGAAGGCTAAGGCTTGGAGCGGCCTGATCTCCCGGAGTTCCGAAAGGCTTGGTGTATTCAGGTTTTTCAACAGTAGGTGCTTCCTCTTGACCTGCTGTTCCGATAGGTTTGGTGTATTCCGGAATTTCAAGAGTAGGTGGCTTCTCTTGACCTGCTGTTCCGATAGGATCAGTGTATTCCGGAATTTCAACAGTAGGAGCTGGTTCGTCCCCCTTGCTTGTAGTTGGCTGACTCTCGTCAACCTTTTTCTCATCCTTTTTAGTAAAGACGGCTACGATAGGGCTGCTTGTGGTATTTCCTTGAATGGTATAAGCTTCAATGGCATTTCCAGCTTTGCGATTGGTTTCGTCAGGGATTGGGATTTGAACTTGATTGTCTTGGATTGATAGGATAGTCTGATCCCCACTTGTAACCAGATGCGTTTCATCCACCTTACGCAAAACTAGAGGATCTTTGACACCTGGGAAGGTCACTGCGATGGCTTCCCAATCTCCAGCTGGTAGGCTTAAGGAAATGGTTTTGTCATTTTCCTTAAGAGGCGCGATGCTAGGGCTATCTAAACCAACAGCTGGGGCTTTGATGATATCAAAGGAGTCTAGAGAGATTTTCTTGCGACCTTCTGGCGAATCTGGGTCAACTTGTAATGTCAGGGTGTGCGGACCGTCAGTAAGGTTTGTAAATTCACCAATAAAAGCTCTCTTTTCAGTTGCACCTGAAGTGTAGAAGTCTAGACTTGGCATTTCTTTGCCATCTAGTGTAACACGTGCTCGTCCAAGGGCAAGGCTCTTCAAACCATAGATACGAATACCTGTCCCTGTAAAGAAAATAGTTGCCTGAGCTTCTGAAGCTGCACTAGAGTCGCTGTTGTTGATGTTAGCGTATTTTTCCGTACCACCGTAGAGTTCAGGGTCAGACCAGTCCTTAAACTGGGAACCATATTGGATGCGCGAATCACGATCATCCATTTTTTCAATCGTATTGCCTGTTCCTGCTAGAATCTTGAAGTAGTCTAATGAAATTTTCGAGCGCTCACTACCACGTCCTTTGTGCTCACGTTTAACACGAAGAGTCAATGTGTGAGGTCCGTCAGATAATCCTGAGAAGCGACCAATGAGACTGCCTTTTTCAGTTGCTCCAGCAGTATGGAAGTCAAGCTCGCCGACTTCTTTGCCGTCAATTTTAGCAGTGGCAAGACCTAGTTCAGACGATTTCAGTCCATAGATTTCGATACCAACACCAGTGAAAGGAATGGTAGCAGTGATGTCTTCGTCTGTGTAGTCTCCTTTTGAAAGGTCAGCAAATTTCTCTGTTCCTCCAAATAATTCTGAGTCTGCCCAGTTTCCAAAGGCAGCTCCGTACTGGATGCGGCTATCTCGGTCGTCCATCAACTCGCTATAGGTTTCAACAGTGGCCTGTTCAGAAACTTGTGTGGCAAGTTCGCCCAGCATAGCCTTGACAGTATAGGTGTAGGCATGTTGAGGATTGAGTGATCGGTCGATAAAGTGGGGTTGATTGGTTACAAATTCTCTGGTCGCAGAAGTTTGGCCAGATGCGTCTTTCACTTGTCTTTGGATGACATAGTGGGTAGCGCCTTCTACTTGGTTGAAGGTGAGTTCGGCAGTGACTCCATTTTGTCGAACTGCTGTCAGACTGGTTATGCGACCAGGGAAATGTTCAAAGGTAATGACATCACCTTTTTGTGTTGCCAGTTGGATGCGGCCATCTTTTAGGACAGTTGCCTTGACTGCTTTGCCATTGACCTTGATTTGGCTAGCTTCAATATTTGGATAATCTACAACCAGGTCTCCACCGACATTTGAAAGGAAGGACAAGCTTTGCAAGTTCTTATCTTTCCACTTCATGCTGACTTCAAAGTTTCCTCGAGCAACCAAGCCAGAAACCTGACCGTCTTTCCAAGCATCAGGAAGGGCTGGCAATGGTGCAATATAGCCAGTGTGTGATTGAAGGAGCATTTCTGCCATCCCACTGGTTGCTCCGAAGTTGCCATCGATTTGGAAAGGCGCGTGGGTATCCCAAAGGTTTTCTAGGGTTGAGTATTTGAGTTGTTCAGCGAGTAAGCGATGGGCGCGGTTACCGTCCAGCAAACGAGCCCAGAGATTGATTTTATTGGCCTTAGACCAACCTGTACCACCATCTCCACGGTGGTTCAAGGTAGCACGCGCAGCCTCTAGGTATTCAGCTTGGTCCTTGCTAAAGAGCGTACCTGGGAAGAGACCAACTAGATGGGAAACGTGGCGGTGGTGATTTTCAATCCCTTCATTGGTGAATTGGGGACTGTCCTCTTCGTACCATTCCTTGATGCGGCCTTCATTGTTGATGTGAAGGGGTTTTAGTTTGTCAAATTTAGCCTTAACCTCTGTGACTAAGTCTTGGTCGACATTCAGATGGTTGGCAACTTCCATGTAGTCGTGGAATAACTGCCAGACTAGCGATTGGTCAAAGGTATTTCCGATGGTAATGGTCCCGTGTTCTGGTGAGTAGGATGGAGAAGACACCCAACGGTCGCTTTCTTTGTCATAGTGCAAGAAGGAGTTCCAGAACTTGGCGGTCTCCTTGAGCATTGGGTAAATCTTTTCTTTGAGATAAGTCTCATCCTTGGTGAATTTGTAGTAATCATAGACGTTTTGCATCATCCAAGCGTTGGCAGCTGGAGACCAACCCCAATAGTAATTCCAGCCTGGAGTAGTCCAGCCAAATGGTGTTGCTTGGGTGTGGACCAGCCAACCATTTTCTTGTCCGTCTTTGGATTCGATACCTGCGTATTCCTTAGCAGCGATACGACCATAGTAGCGCATGTCATCAATGTAATTGATCATTGGCTTGGCTGTTTCAGCAAGGTTGCTCATGTAGGCTGGCCAATAGTTCATTTGCAAATTGACATTGAGGTGGTAGTCAGCGTTCCAAGGTGGATTATCTACAGCATTCCAGACTCCTTGTAGGTTTGCAGGAAGGGCATCTGTCCGATCACGAGACGAACTGATGAGTAAATAACGTCCGTATTGGAAAAAGAGTTCTTCCAATTTTTGCCCTTTTTCTGGGTTATAGCCTTGAAGGGCCTCTTTTGTCGTTTGAGCAGTCTTGTTTCCGCCTAGGTTTAGTTTAACGCGGTTAAAGAGACTTTGATAGTCCTTGATATGGGCCTTTTTAAGTGTCTCGTAGTCTTTGGCCTTAGCAGCTTCTACAATCCCTTTAACTGTTTTTTCGAGGTCAATGTCTTTTCGATAGTTGGTTTTTGGGTTCTGAGCAAAGTTAGTCTTGGCACTGAGATAGAGAGTTGCATAACTTGCGCCTGTAACGGTCAGAGTTTCATCCTGAACAGTCACCTTTCCGTCCGTTTTAATTCCTAGATAGGATGCAAATTTGAGGCCGTTATCTTTGACAGTTCCCTTTAGAAGGATTCCGTTTGCATCTGTAGTGACATGACCATTCTTATAGTTGGAATATTCCCAAGAGTAGTTGCCATTAGCAAGCAAGTCTTCTGTCAAGCTGTTCCAAAGGGTAAAGTCAAGCGTCTTGTTTCCTTTTTTGGTCAAGTGGGTCACGGTGACATCATCAGGATAGCTGGAGAAGGTTTCGCGTTTGAAGGTCGTCCCATCTTGGGTGTAAGAAGTGGTCGTAGTGGCTTCAGTGATATCCAAATCACGGTGATAATCTGTTACAGTATCCAGACCCTTTTTCTGGTTATTGAAGACCATGAAAATATCACCAAAGGCTAGGTAGCGACCATACTGGGCGTTGTTTGGTCCGACTAGATTTTGTTCAGCCAGTTGTTTGGCTTTTTGGCGATCTCCATCTTCGAGAGCTTTACGAATCTCCGCCAAGACCTTGTAGCGATCCTTGTAGTTTCCTCCGTTATAGTCGGTGCTATCGGGTTGGGGACCTCCAGACCAGAGAGTCTTTTCGTTATACTGGATTCTTTCTTCACCAATCAGACCAAAGACCTTGGCTCCCATCTCTCCGTTTCCGACTGGGAGAGCTTGTTTTTCCCATCCATCATAGGAAGGAGCTGTTGGTTGATCGTAGTTGAGTTGATAGTTTTCTTGCTTTGTCACCGGCTGATCTGCTTTTTCAGGTTCCTTATTTTCTTTAGCTTCTACAATGGCTTCTTCACTAGCTTGACTATTTGTCTTCTGAGTCTCCTCAGCTGGCTTGCTTTCGGTAACTACTGGACTCTCTGCTAGAGACGGATTTGTAGTTTCAGTAGCTTCAACTGCTTTGGTTTCGCTATCAGGCTTAGTGATAGCTTCGACAGAGGTTGGTTCAGTTTGCTTGACCTCAACACTGTCTGCGGATACAGTGTGGTTGACTAGAAAAATAGCCCCCAGCAAAACAGAAGCAGTCCCAACCGTTAGTTTGCGGATGCTATAGCGACAGGATTTCTCCCAAAAGTGTTTTTTCATAAAACTCTCCTTTGCGCATTAGAAACCGCTTACATTTTATGAAGCAGTTTCGTTTATTTTGTTTCTATTTATCTCCTCACCTCCCATTCTAATGGTCGTTTAGCATTTGTCAAGAGCTTTTTAGCAAGATACATATTTGCTGCTGTTTTTTCTAAAAAAAGTAGAAACTTAAGGAAGAAGATCCTCTTTTCCAACTCTCAACTCCTTTATTTACTACTAAAAAACAGTTGAGAGTATTCCCAACTGTAAGTGTTTATTTCGGATGTCTTTTGGCAAAGTCAACAAAGTGAAATTTTTCTAATTTATGGCGACTTTCGGTGAATTGAAACTGGCGCCCGTCTTGGAGATAGACTTTTGACTTGATCGAAACGACATAAGGGTCTTTGCCAATATCCATGAGAATCTTGTCTCGGTCACTGGTGTGGTCAATGGTGATTTCTTTCTGAGCATAATCGATGTTAAGTTTGAGGTCGTCCTCTATATACGAGTAGATAGACTGCTCAGCGATTTGGCGAGTGAGATTTGGGATCAGTTCCATATCTAGATAGTCCGTATCCAGAACCGATACCAGGTCATCCACTACACGCTGGCGGACCACCTTCCACACCATCCGAAACTCTGGAAAGCCGGTTATTAGTGAGGATTTTTTATCGATAATGATCTTATCCAGACTGACCACATTGGTTTTAGAGCTCAGCCCCAGTTCCTGGACCAGTTCTTGGTAGCTGGTTAGGTTAGAGACAGGAAAATTGACCGTTTCTTCTTTGACGACTTGAGAACCTTGCCCCCTTATCTTTTTGATTAATCCTTCCTCTTGGAGGAGGGACAGAGCTTTTCGGACGGTGTCACGGCTCACCTGATACTGATTCATGAGTTCGTGCTCGCTAGGGAGGAAATCTCCGACAGCGTAAGTCTCGTTTTGAATGGTTTTTTGGATTTGCTTAAATAGTTGTTGGTATTTCTTCATATTGCTTCCTTAAATGGGTTTTTAGTCTAGTTCAATGGACACCTGTATCTATTTTACCATACAAGTGCTAGAAAATATCCAAAAATATCCTCTTTTTATCACAAACAAGTTGCCTACAGGTTTGGTATCGTTTACAATAGTCTTATCAAATAAAACTTGCTTTGACAAGTATAAGGAGAATCAAATGGGAAAATTTGAACAAGAAGCCAAAGATCTGCTTCAAGCGATCGGAGGCAAGGAGAATGTCACTGCTGTCACCCACTGTGCGACACGGATGCGCTTTGTTCTCGGAGACGAAAAGAAGGCCAATGTTAAGGCTATCGAGTCGATTCCAGCCGTCAAAGGGACCTTTACAAATGCGGGGCAATTTCAGGTGATTATTGGGAATGACGTGCCGATTTTTTATAATGATTTTACATCTGTTTCAGGTATTGAGGGTGTCTCCAAAGAAGCAGCCAAGTCCGCAGCTAAGAGCAATCAAAACCTGGTCCAACGTGTCATGACCACTCTAGCAGAAATCTTTACGCCGATTATTCCAGCCTTGATTGTCGGAGGACTAATCCTCGGTTTCCGTAATGTCTTGGAAGGCGTGCATTGGTCAATGTTGGATGGCAAGACTATCACGGAATCCTCTCAGTTTTGGTCAGGAGTCAATCACTTCCTCTGGCTGCCTGGTGAAGCAATCTTCCAGTTCTTACCAGTAGGGATTACCTGGTCTGTCTCTCGTAAGATGGGAACCAGCCAAATCTTGGGAATTGTACTCGGGATCTGTTTGGTTTCACCTCAGTTGCTCAATGCCTATTCAGTTGCCTCAACACCTGCATCAGAAATTGCAGCAAACTGGGTTTGGAATTTTGGTTACTTTACTGTTAATCGTATCGGTTATCAAGCCCAAGTTATCCCAGCATTACTGGCAGGTTTGAGTCTGTCTTATCTTGAAATTTTCTGGCGCAAGCATATTCCGGAAGTCATTTCCATGATTTTTGTACCTTTCTTGTCATTGATTCCAGCTTTGATTTTGGCTCACACTGTCTTGGGACCAATCGGTTGGACAATCGGGCAAGGACTCTCATCAGTTGTCTTGGCAGGTTTGACGGGTCCTGTTAAATGGCTCTTCGGTGCGATTTTTGGTGCCCTCTACGCTCCATTTGTCATCACAGGTCTTCACCATATGACCAATGCCATCGATACACAATTAATTGCAGATGCTGGTGGAACTGCCCTCTGGCCAATGATTGCTCTTTCAAATATTGCCCAAGGTTCTGCCGTATTTGCCTATTATTTCATGCACCGTCATGATGAGCGTGAGGCTCAGATTTCACTTCCTGCAACCATTTCAGCCTATCTCGGTGTTACAGAACCAGCCCTCTTTGGGGTCAATGTCAAATACATCTATCCATTTGTAGCTGGGATGATTGGTTCAGCCCTTGCAGGGATGTTATCCGTTACTTTCAATGTAACTGCGGCTTCTATTGGTATCGGAGGTTTGCCAGGTATCCTCTCTATTCAACCTCAATACATGCTACCATTTGCAGGAACCATGCTAGTCGCCGTTGTTGTTCCAATGCTCTTGACTTTCTTCTTCCGCAAGGTCGGTCTCTTTACAAAGACAGAGGATGATGCAACCTTACAGGCAGAATTTGCTGCCCAAGAAGAGGCAGAATTTGTCAGTCATGAACCAGTAACCCTTGCTCCAGTAGAAATTGTCAGCCCACTTACTGGTCAAGTGAAAGAATTGAGTCAAGCAACAGATCCTGTTTTTGCATCAGGTGTCATGGGACAAGGTCTAGTCATTGAACCAAGCCAAGGTGAGTTGACTTCTCCAGTCAATGGGACAGTGACGGTTCTTTTCCCTACCAAGCATGCCATTGGTATTGTCTCTGATGAGGGGGTGGAATTGCTCATTCACATCGGTATGGATACAGTAGGTCTTGATGGCAAAGGTTTTGAAAGTCTTGTAGCCCAAGGAGACCATGTCACAATAGGTCAGAAATTGATTCGTTTTGATATGGATGTCATTAAGGCTGCAGGTCTCGTGACAGAAACTCCAGTTATCATCACTAACCAAGATGCTTATACAGCGACTATCACTGGAACTTATCCGACAACGATCCAAGCTGGGGAAGCTCTCATGGTCGCTACACGAATCTAATCGAAATAGTACAAACAGGGAAGGAACATCAGTTCCTCCCTTTTATCAGAAAAGGAGAAACAGATGGCACTTGATAAAGGAAAAGTAGTCTATCAAATCTATCCAAAATCATACAAAGACACCACTGGAAATGGTATTGGGGATTTCCGTGGAATTATCGAAAAAATCCCCTATCTAGCTAAACTGGGTGTAGATATGGTCTGGCTCAATCCATTTTATCCAAGCCCCCAACGGGATAATGGTTACGATATTTCAGATTATATGGCAGTGGATCCTCTTTTTGGTGATATGGCTGATTTTGAGGAGATGGTGCGTGTCGGTAAGGAGCACAAGATTGACTTTATGCTGGATATGGTGCTCAATCATTGTTCGACAGAGCATGAATGGTTTCAGAAAGCCTTATCTGGCGACCAGTACTACCAAGACTTTTTCTTCATCCAAGATCAACCGACCGACTGGCTGTCTAAGTTTGGTGGTTCTGCCTGGGCGCCTTTCGGGGATACGGGGAAATACTATCTCCACCTTTTTGATGAAACCCAGACTGACCTTAATTGGCGCAATCCCAATGTCCGCAAAGAGCTTTTCAAGGTCGTTAATTTCTGGCGTGACAAGGGGGTCAAAGGTTTCCGATTTGATGTGATTAATTTGATTGGTAAGGATGAGGTCTTAGTGGATTGTCCAGAAAATGAAGGAAAGCCAGCTTACACGGATAAACCAATTGTCCATGACTATCTTCGCATGATGAATGAAGCGACCTTTGGTTCTGACGACGGTTTTATGACAGTTGGGGAAATGTCCTCGACCACCATGGAAAACTGTGTCCTCTATTCGTCACCTGAACGTCAGGAATTATCCATGACCTTTAATTTCCATCATCTCAAGGTGGACTACAAGGATGGGCAGAAGTGGACCTTGGCGCCCTTTGACTTTGAAGAGTTGAAAAGTCTTTATCATAGCTGGGGCAAGGAAATGAGTGACAAAAACGGCTGGAGCGCCCTCTTTTGGAACAATCACGACCAACCACGGGCATTGAATCGTTTTGTCGATATTCAACATTTCCGCAATGAAGGGGCGACTATGCTGGCTGCCAGCATTCACCTGTCACGTGGGACACCTTATATCTACATGGGCGAGGAAATTGGAATGGTTGACCCAAACTATGATTCCATGGCTGATTATGTGGATGTCGAGTCCATCAATGCTTATCAGATGCTCTTAAAAGAAGGGAAAAGTGAGCAAGAAGCCTTCCAGATTATTCAGGCCAAGTCACGAGATAATTCACGCATTCCCATGCAGTGGGATGCTTCGGAAAATGCTGGTTTCTCAAAAGGGACTCCATGGCTGAAAGCAGGAAAATCCTACCCTCACATCAACGTAGAAAATGAAATCAAAGGCCCAATTTTCGCCTTCTACCAAAACTTGATTCGCCTTCGTAAGGAAATGCTGATCATTTCAGAAGGAAGCTACAAACCAGCTTTTGAAGACAGTCAGCAAGTCTACGCTTTTGAACGTCAGTATGAGGATGAAAAGTTACTGGTCCTCAATAACTTTTATGCTACAGAAGTGGAAATTGAGCTACCAGCACCTTATCAAAATGGACAGATTCTGATTTCAAACTATGAAGATGTAGAAGTATCAGAAAAAATTCTGCTCAAACCGTATCAAACACTGGCTATCTATGTACATTAAACACAGCAAGGAGCTCTCTTTCTCAGAAAAGCAGGGTTCTTTTTACTGTCTATCCCATCCCTGAAAGCGTAAAACAAACTAGTCAGGAAAGTCACTTTATGGTATAATATAGAAGACTCAAAAAGAAACAGGAGAAAAAGAATGGACTTACTTTTAGCAATTATCTTGATTGTGCTAGCTTTTCTAGGAGGAGCTCTTGGAGGGATGTACTTGGTTCGTAAGCAAATCGAAAAAGAATTTGCGGACAACCCACGTTTGAACGCTGAGGCAGTTCGTGCTCTCTTGAGCGCAAATGGTCAAAAGCCAAGCGAAGCCAAGGTACAACAAGTTTACCACCAAATCATCCGCCAACAAAAAGCAGCTCTTGCTAACAATAAAAAGAAATAAATAGGAAAAGTCTGGGATGAAAGTTCCAGACTTCTCACTATGTTCAATAGTTCTCAAGGATAAGACTTTTTCCTTGCATTCTATTGATATTTGATTATGATTAAGAGAGAGGCAGTTCCTATTCTATCAAGCTGTCTATCCGTTCATTTAGGACGAGTAATCATGATGAACTATCAATCAGAAAAAAGACTAGAAAGAAGACTATATGGATAATCGACCAATTGGTTTTTTGGATTCGGGTGTCGGGGGCTTAACCGTTGTTCGTGAGCTCATGCGCCAGCTTCCCCATGAAGAAATCGTCTATATTGGAGATTCGGCGCGGGCGCCCTATGGTCCCCGTCCTGCTGAGCAAATCCGTGAATATACTTGGCAGTTGGTCAACTTTCTTTTGACCAAGGATGTCAAAATGATTGTCATTGCTTGTAATACTGCGACTGCGGTCGTCTGGGAAGAAATCAAGGCCCAACTAGACATTCCTGTCCTAGGCGTGATTTTGCCAGGAGCTTCGGCAGCCATCAAGTCCAGTCAAGGTGGGAAAATCGGGGTCATTGGAACCCCCATGACGGTCCAATCAGACATCTACCGTCAAAAAATCCATGATCTGGATCCGGATTTACAGGTGGAGAGTTTGGCCTGTCCCAAGTTTGCTCCCTTGGTGGAGTCTGGTGCCCTGTCAACCAGTGTAACCAAGAAAGTGGTCTATGAAACCCTGCGCCCCTTGGTTGGAAAGGTGGATAGCCTGATTTTGGGTTGTACCCATTACCCACTCCTTCGCCCCATCATCCAAAATGTCATGGGACCAAAGGTTCAGCTCATCGATAGTGGGGCAGAGTGTGTACGGGATATCTCGGTTTTGCTGAACTATTTTGAAATCAATCGTAGTCGAGATGCGGGACCTCTTCAACATCGTTTTTATACAACCGCCAATAGCCAAAGTTTTGCCCAAATTGGGGAAGAATGGCTGGAAAAAGAGATTCATGTGGAGCATGTAACTTTATGACAAACAAAATTTACGAATACAAGGATAACCAGGACTGGTATGTCGGTGTCTGGGATGTCTATGGAGGCATCTATAGCCTTATCAAAGATCCTCTCGAGCTTGATTTTATGGATTTAGCGCGGATTTTTCGTGACGAGGAAAATGGCTTTCCGATTACGATCACGGTGATGCGCTGGTCTTCTAACTTCCGTCTGCTCTCCTTTATCGTTGAGATTTTAAATGCCGAAGCAGGTCGCAATCTAGAAGTCATCCAACGTCAGGGAGCTCTGCTCTTGGTTGAAAATGGAAAGCTTTTGCATGTTGAATTGCCTAAAGAAGGAGTCGATGTAGAAGCCTTCTTTGATACTAGCAAGGTCAGAGAAACTCTGCTCATTGCGACTCGTAACGAAGGCAAGACCAAGGAATTCCGAGCTATCTTTGACAAGTTAGGTTACGACGTGGAAAATCTCAATGACTATCCAGATCTACCTGAAGTAGCTGAAACAGGCATGACTTTTGAAGAAAATGCTCGACTTAAAGCAGAAACGATTTCCCAATTAACAGGCAAGATGGTGCTAGCAGATGACTCAGGTCTCAAAGTCGATGTCCTCGGCGGTTTGCCAGGTGTTTGGTCAGCCCGTTTTGCAGGAGTGGGAGCGACAGACCGAGAAAACAATGCCAAACTCTTGCACGAATTGGCCATGGTCTTTAAACTCAAGGACCGTTCGGCACAATTCCACACAACCCTGGTTGTAGCTAGTCCAAACAAGGAAAGTTTGGTCGTCGAAGCTGACTGGCCAGGTTACATTAACTTTGAACCTAAGGGTGAAAATGGCTTTGGCTACGATCCTCTCTTCCTTGTGGGAGAGACAGGCAAGTCAGCAGCTGAATTAACCCTTGAAGAAAAAAATAGCCAATCTCACCGTGCCTTAGCCGTTAAGAAACTTTTGGAGGTATTTCCATCATGGCAAAGCAAACCATCATTGTAATGAGTGACTCTCATGGCGATAGCTTGATTGTGGAAGAAATTCGTAATCGCTACCTGGGGAAAGTCGATGCCATTTTTCACGATGGTGACTCAGAACTCCGTCCAGACTCTCCGCTTTGGGAGGGCATCCATGTCGTCAAAGGGAATATGGACTTTTATGCCGGCTACCCAGAACGTTTGGTGACTCAACTTGGTCCAACCAAGATCATCCAGACCCATGGACACTTGTTTGACATCAATTTCAACTTTCAAAAGTTGGACTACTGGGCTCAGGAAGAAGATGCCGATATCTGTCTCTATGGTCACTTGCATGTGCCAAATGCTTGGATGGAAGGCAAAACACTCTTTTTAAATCCAGGCTCCATCAGCCAACCAAGAGGAACCATCAGAGAATGCCTCTATGCCCGTGTAGAGATTGATGACAGCTATTTCAAAGTAGACTTTTTGACACGTAATCATGAGGTTTACCCAGGCTTGTCCAGGGAGTTTGCTCGATGATTGCCAAAGAATTTGAAGCATTTTTACTGGAGCAGGAAGAGACTTTTCTTACCCCTGCTGAGAATCTAGCAGCCTTGATTGATACCCATAACGCTGATCATGCGATTTTAGTGTTGAGCCAAATCACCTATACCCGTATCCCTGTTGTGACCTTTGACAAACGCTTCGTTGGAACCATTGGTCTGAGAGACATTTTGGCTTATCAAATGGAGCAAGGTTTGACGGATGAGCAGATGGCAACGACAGACATCGTCAATATGACCAAGACGGATGTGGCAGTTGTCGCTCCAGACTATAACATTACAGAGGTCCTCCATAAACTGGTGGATGAACCCTTCTTGCCAGTGGTAGATGATGAAGGGATTTTTCAAGGAATCATCACGCGCAAATCTATCCTCAAGGCCGTCAATGCCCTCTTGCATGACTTTAGTAAGGAATATGAGATTCGATGCAAATGAGAGATAGGATTTCAGCCTTTTTAGAGGGAAAGAAGGGTTTGTCTGCCAATTCCAAGCAGTCTTATAAGTATGATCTAGAGCAATTTTTAGACATTGTGGGTGAGCGGATCTCTGAGACCAGTCTCAAGATTTACCAAGCCCAGCTAGCCAATCTAAAAATCAGCGCCCAGAAGCGAAAACTTTCGGCCTGTAACCAATTTCTCTACTTTCTCTATCGAAACGGAGAAGTGGACAGCTTTTACCGTCTGGAATTAGTCAAGCAAGCTGAAAAGAAGACTGAAAAACCAGAGATTCTAGACCTAGACTCTTTTTGGCAGGAAAGTAATTATCCAGAAGGACGCTTGCTGGCGCTTCTTATCTTGGAAATAGGGCTCTTACCAAGTGAGATTTTAGCCCTTAAGGTTGCAGATATCAATCTGGATTTTCAGGTGTTGCGAATTAACAAGGCTTCCCAACAGAGGATTGTCACCATACCCACGACCTTGACTCCAGAGCTAGAACCCTTGATGGGGCAGACCTATCTCTTTGAAAGGGCAGGGAAAGCCTATTCTCGTCAGTGGGCCTTTCGTCAGCTGGAGTCTTTTGTCAAGGAGAAAGGTTTCCCAACCTTATCAGCCCAAGCCTTGCGGGAACAGTTCATTCTAAGACAAATAGAAAACAAGGTCGATTTGTACGAAATTGCAAAAAAATTAGGATTAAAAACAGTCCTGACCTTAGAAAAATATAGATAATGGATATTAAATTAAAAGATTTTGAAGGGCCCCTGGACCTGCTCTTGCACTTGGTTTCTAAGTACCAGATGGATATCTACGATGTGCCCATTACGGAAGTTATCGAACAGTATCTAGCCTATGTCTCAACTCTGCAGGCCATGCGTCTGGAAGTAACGGGCGAGTATATGGTTATGGCCAGTCAGCTGATGCTGATCAAGAGCCGCAAGCTCTTGCCAAAGGTAGCAGAAGTGACAGACTTAGAGGATGATCTGGAGCAGGACCTTCTCTCCCAAATCGAAGAATACCGCAAGTTCAAGCTCTTGGGTGAGCACTTGGAAGCCAAGCACCAAGATCGGGCCCAGTACTATTCCAAAGCTCCGACAGAGTTGATTTACGAAGATGCGGAACTTGTACATGACAAGACGACCATTGACCTCTTTTTGGCTTTTTCAAATATCCTAGCCAAGAAAAAAGAGGAGTTCGCACAGAATCACACGACCATCTTGCGGGATGAGTATAAGATTGAGGACATGATGGTCATCGTAAAAGAGTCCTTGACTGGACGAGACCAGTTGCGCTTACAGGATTTGTTCAAGGAAGCCCAGAATGTCCAAGAGGTCATTACCCTCTTTTTGGCGACCTTAGAGTTAATCAAAACTCAGGAATTGACCCTCGTGCAAGAGGAGAGTTTCGGAGATATCTATCTCATGGAAAAGAAGGAAGAAAATCAAGAGGCACAAAGCTAGACTTGATAGAGAGGAAAGATGAGTACTTTAGCAGAAATAGAAGCGCTCTTGTTTGTAGCAGGTGAAGATGGGATTCGAGTCCGCCAGTTGGCTGAACTCCTCTCACTTCCCCCGACAGGCATCCAACAGAGTTTAGAAAAATTAGCCCAGAAGTATGAAAAAGACCAAGATTCGAGCTTGTCCCTGATCGAGACAGGTGGTGCATACAGATTGGTCACTAAGCCTCAATTTGCTGCGATTTTGAAGGAATACTCCAAGGCACCCATCAACCAGAGCTTGTCTCGGGCTGCTCTTGAGACCTTGTCCATCATTGCCTACAAGCAGCCTATCACGCGGATAGAGATTGATGCTATTCGTGGGGTTAACTCGAGTGGGGCCTTGGCAAAGTTGCAGGCCTTTGACTTGATTAAAGAAGATGGGAAAAAAGAAGTGTTGGGCCGTCCCAACCTCTATGTAACTACGGATTATTTCCTAGATTACATGGGAATTAACCATTTGGAAGAACTGCCAGTGATTGATGAGCTTGAGATTCAAGCCCAAGAAAGCCAATTATTTGGTGAAAGGATAGAAGAAGATGAGAATCAATAAGTATATTGCCCACGCAGGTGTGGCCAGTAGGAGAAAAGCAGAAGAACTAATCAAGCAAGGCTTGGTGACGGTTAACGGCCAAGTGGTGCGTGAACTCGCAACGACCATCAAGTCTGGAGATAAGGTCGAAGTGGAAGGTCAGCCCATCTACAACGAAGAAAAGGTTTACTATCTGCTTAACAAACCACGTGGAGTGATTTCCAGTGTGACAGATGACAAGGGCCGCAAGACTGTTGTGGATCTCTTGCCTAATGTCAAAGAACGCATTTACCCAGTTGGACGTTTGGACTGGGATACATCAGGTGTCTTGATTTTGACCAATGATGGGGACTTTACGGATGAAATGATTCACCCACGTAATGAGATTGACAAGGTCTATGTCGCGCGTGTTAAAGGTGTGGCTAATAAGGATAATCTCCGCCCCTTGACTCGTGGTCTTGAGATTGATGGCAAGAAAACCAAGCCAGCTGTTTACGAAATTCTCAAAGTGGATCCAGTCAAAAATCGCTCTGTGGTACAGTTGACCATCCACGAAGGGCGTAATCATCAGGTTAAAAAGATGTTTGAAGCCGTCGGTCTTCAAGTGGATAAGTTGTCTCGGACACGTTTTGGACACTTAGACTTGACAGGTCTTCGTCCAGGAGAAGCCCGTCGCCTTAATAAAAAAGAAATCAGCCAACTACACACTATGGCTGTAACCAAGAAATAATGAAACGAATCTTAATAGCGCCAGTACGCTTTTACCAACGTTTTATCTCCCCAGCTTTTCCACCTTCTTGTCGCTTTGAGCCGACTTGTTCCAACTACATGATTCAGGCTATTGAAAAACATGGCTTCAAGGGTGTTCTGATGGGCTTGGCTCGGATTTTACGTTGCCACCCCTGGTCGCCAATAGGAAAAGATCCTGTCCCAGACCACTTTTCCCTCAAACGTAATCAAGAAAAAAAATAACCCAACATCAGGTGATGTTGGGTTTTCTTGCTTATTTTAAAGCTTTTTGAGCGTCTTCAATCATGAGTTTGGTTGATTCAAGACCGCCTCCGCTTAGATACCAGAGGTCTGGTGTTAGTTGGATGATTTTACCGTTTTTAGCGGCAGGAGTCTCAGCGATGAGGGCATTTTCTAGGACGCCATCGTTGCTTGAGTTGTCACCACCGATGGCAAGGGTACGGTTGATGACAAAGAGGATGTCAGGATTGATTTCTTTGACACTTTCAAAGCTGACTTCTTGTCCGTGGCGAGAGTCTTCAAATTTGGTATCAGTTGGTTTGAATTTCAAGGTTTGGTACAAGAAAGAGAAACGAGATTGGGCACCAAAGGCGGCCATTTTTCCTTCGTTGAGGAGGATGGCAAGGGCTTTTTTGTCAGAACTTTCGTTTTTAGTAGCGACTTCTTGGATGTTCTTGTCTAGGTTGGCCAATTCTTCTTTGGCTTTCTGTGTACCAGTTTCACCGAAGGCACTTGCTAGAGATTCGATGTTGGTCTTGGTAGAAGTCCAGTAGTCGTCCTTACTTGGTTGGAAGAGAACAGTTGGAGCAATCTCTTTGAACTTGTCTACGAATTTTTGGGTACGTGGAGAAGCGATAATCAAATCTGGTTCAAGAGCAGCAATGGCTTCTAGGTCTGGCTCAACCATGGAACCCACATTGTTGACATTTCCCGCAAGATCTTTTAGGTAAGTCGGAACAGTTTTTGTAGGCATTCCGACGATATTCTTTTCAAAACCTAAAGCGCGAATAGTATCGGCAGCACCGAGGTCAAAGGTCACAATCTTTTCAGGAACCTTTGAAAGTTTGACCTCATCTAGTGAACTTTTAATGGTTACTTCTGTTTGAGCAGAACTACTTGTCTCTGTTTGCTTCGTAGTTTTAGTTGTACTACATGCACCAAGTAAGAGCAAGAAGCTAGCCACTAGGGCGGTGAGATAAAGTTTAAGGGATGTTTTCATGATTTCTCCTTTTTAAAATATGATAACGATGTAGGGGTCTCTTAGATAGGTTTGTTAGCTAAGAGACAGAGTGTTCTCTAACATGAGTTCAGAATAGCTAGCTATAGATACAGATCTTTTTGCCATTGATATCAGCCAGCGTGATGGGAATCTCATAGAGTTGACTGAGCAGGTCAGCCTGCATGATTTGAGCAGTCGTTCCCTTGCAAAAGACTTGACCGTCCTTGAAGGCAACAATTTCATCCGCATACTGGCTGGCCATGTTGATATCGTGGAGGACTATGATAATGGTCTTCCCTAGTTCCTCCACCAGTCGCCGAAGGATCTGCATCATGCTGACACTTTGCTTGATATCGAGATTATTGAGCGGTTCGTCTAGCAAGATAAAGTCTGTATCTTGGGCCAGTACCATAGCGATAAAGACACGTTGCAACTGTCCACCAGACAGACTATCGATGTAGCGGTCTTTTAAGTTTGTCAGTTCCAGATAGTCCAGAGTTTCTCGGATTTTTTCCCAGTCTTCTGCCCTCAGTCGACCACGGCTGTAGGGAAAACGTCCAAAGCTGACCAATTCTTCTACAGTCAATTTGGCTTGGTAATTGATTTTCTGCTTTAGGATGGTGAGTTCTTTGGCCAGTTCTTGCGAATTCCAACTCTCAATTTCACGCCCTTTGATACTAAGTATTCCCTGATCTTTCTTAGTCAGTCTGCTCATGATGGAGAGGAGAGTTGATTTTCCAGCACCATTTGGACCAATAAAGGCTGTCAGTTTCTGAGGACTGACTTCAAGCGAAATGTCTTGCAAAATATCCTGTTTTTGAATGGATTTGTCAATGTTTTCCAGTTTCACCGACGTGCCCTCCTATAAAGTAAGATAAAGAATAAGAAGCCACCCACACTCTCGATAATCATGCTGATGCGAATTTCCAGTGCAAAGACTCGTTCAATGAGGGCTTGCCCCAAGGTCAAACTGATAAATCCGACCAGAATAGCCACGATAAAGAGCAACTTGTGCCGATAGTCTTTGACGATCAGGTAGGTAAGGTTGGCCAGCATAAAACCGAAGAAAGCCATAGGTCCTACCAGGGCAGTTGCCGTTGAGGTCAAAAGTACGATGCCCCAGAGGAGTTCTCTCTGTTCTTTTTCAACATCGAGTCCCAGTATCTGAGCTGTTTCTCTTTGCAGGTGTAAGACATCCAGAATGACTGCTTTTCGAAAGAAAAAGATTGTCAAAGCGAGGATGATTAGAGAACCGATGGCTAGGATGGAAGTGTTGAGATGCTGAAAGGAGGCAAAGAGACTGTTCTGCAGTTTATCGTATTCATTTGGATCCATCAGGACTTGGAGGAAGGTACTGATATTTCGAAAGAGACTTCCGAGTGCTAGACAGATTAGCAGAATGAAGACCAGATCTTGTTTCATCAGTGTCTTCAAGTAGCCTTGTAAGGCAAGAAAGAAGAGGGATTGGACAAGAAGTAAGATTAAAAATTCTAAGATAGGAGACTTTTCAAGCTGTAGAAATTTGCTTTCAAAAACCAGTAGCAGGGTTTGTAGCAAGACATAGAAGGATTCGATTCCCAAAATACTAGGTGTCAGGAAGCGATTTTCTGTCAGGGTTTGAAAACTAATGGTCGAAATCCCTGTCGCGATGGCTACCAAGAGATAAACGATGATTTTTTGGGAACGCAGCTTCCAGGCAAAGGCAGACAGGTTAGTGATGGGCCAAAAGTAGAGGAGACAAGCTCCGATGGCCAGAATAATGAGAAGGCAAAAGAGCTTGGTATGTTTGCTTTTAGACTGCATCTCTTCGTCCTCCTCTCCAGAGAAGTAGGATAAAGACGAGGCTACCGATGATTCCTAGTAGGAGACTGACAGACAGCTCATAGGGTCGAATCAAGACTCGAGAGAGGATGTCGCAGGCCAGAACCAGATTGGCACCGACCAGAGCGACCATGAGTTTGGTTTGACTCAAATTATCTCCATAGCGCTTGCGGACAAGATTGGGAACGATGACCCCGAGAAAAGGTAAGGCACCCACGGTAATCATGGTGACACTTGTCGTTAGCGCCACTAGAAAGAGGGCCAGCTTTTCAAGTAGGGAGTAGGAAATCCCCAAACTCTCACTGGTTTCCTTGCCCAGATTCATGATGGTGAAGGTTTGGGATAATTTCCAAACGGCTATCAAGATGATGAGCCCTAAGAAGAGCCACTCATACTGATGGGTCTGAATCATGGAGAAGGAACCCTGGGACCAGGCCGTCATACTCTGAACCAGATTGAAACGATAGGCGATAACTTCTGTGATAGAACCGATAATCCCACTATAGATGATCCCGATTAAGGGCAACATCCACCTTTCCTTTACAGAAAAAATAGTCATAAAGGCTAGGAAGAAGAGAGTAAATAAGATGGAAGAGCCAAAAGCAAAGATCATCTTTTGGGTCAGACTCGCAGACGGAAAGACAAAGAGGCTTAACACCATTCCCAGTTTGGCAGCTTCTGTCGTTCCGACTGTACTCGGAGCAGCAAACTGATTTTGGGTAATGGTCTGCATGAGGAGTCCTGCCATGCTCATACTAGAGGCTGCAAGGAGAATACTGATGGTTCTTGGAAGACGCGACTCTTGAAAGAGAAGCCAGGTCTGTTGGTCAAAAGCAAAGAATTTTTCCCAAGAAAAATCACTGGTTCCAATGGTAATGGAGAGAAAGACCAGGAGTAGAAGTAAGCCTGTTAAAATATGAGAGAGTTTCATACCCTGTCCTTTCGTGTAGATTTGGTATAAAAATACCCTTGGAGATAATGTAACACGATTTCTTTAATCTGTCAATAAATTTTCTGACAATTTAATGTAAAAAGAAAGAAAAATTCCTGAAATAATATCTGCCCCCTCTCTTTTATTGGAAAACTGAGTAAAAACCAATCTACCTTCCCACTATCCTTCTCCTATAAAAAGTGGTAAAATGGAGGACAGAAAGAAGGAACTGAAATGACAACATTATTTTCAAAAATCAAAGAAGTAACAGAACTTGCTGCGATCTCAGGTCATGAAGCACCTGTCCGGACTTATCTTCGTGAAAAGTTGACACCGCACGTGGATGAAGTGGTGACAGATGGCTTGGGTGGTATTTTCGGTATCAAGCATTCAGAAGCTACGGATGCACCACGCGTCTTGGTCGCTTCTCACATGGACGAAGTTGGTTTTATGGTCAGCGAGATTAAGCCAGACGGAACCTTCCGTGTGGTTGAAATCGGTGGCTGGAATCCTATGGTGGTCAGCAGCCAACGCTTCAAACTCTTTACTCGTGACGGTCGTGAAATTCCTGTGATCTCAGGTTCTGTTCCTCCACATTTGACTCGTGGAACAGGTGGACCAACCATGCCTGCTATCTCGGATATTGTCTTTGATGGTGGTTTTGCGGACAAGGCTGAGGCAGAAAGCTTTGGCATCCGTCCTGGTGACACCATTGTCCCAGATAGCTCCGCTATCTTGACAGCCAATGAAAAAAATATCATCTCAAAAGCTTGGGATAATCGCTACGGTGTTCTTATGGTTAGTGAGCTAGCAGAAGCCTTGTCAGGCCAAAAACTGGGAAATGAACTCTATCTTGGTGCCAATGTCCAAGAAGAAGTTGGGCTTCGTGGCGCTCATACTTCTACAACTAAGTTTGACCCAGAAGTCTTCCTCGCAGTTGACTGTTCGCCAGCAGGTGATGTCTACGGTGGCCAAGGCAAGATTGGGGATGGAACCTTGATTCGCTTCTACGATCCAGGTCACTTGCTTCTCCCAGGTATGAAAGATTTCCTTTTGACAACGGCTGAAGAAGCTGGCGTCAAGTACCAATACTACTGTGGAAAAGGTGGAACAGACGCTGGAGCAGCTCATCTGAAAAATGGCGGTGTCCCATCAACAACCATCGGTGTCTGCGCTCGTTATATCCACTCTCACCAAACCCTCTACGCTATGGATGACTTCCTAGAAGCCCAAGCTTTCTTGCAAGCCTTGGTGAAAAAATTGGATCGTTCAACGGTTGATTTGATTAAAAATTATTAAACATAAGGGAAGGTGGTCAGGAGATGGCAGAACCAAACTTAGAAAGCCTTATAAAAGATCTTTATAACCATGCCCGTCAGGGATTGAGTGAAGATTTAGTTGCTGCTCTCCTAGAGACTGCTAAAAAACTACCCACTACAAATGAGCAATTACTAGCAGTCCGTCTCTCAGGACTGGTCACCCGTGAATTGCTCACCAATCCCAAACACCCAGCACCTGAATTGATCAACTTGGCTCGCTTTATCAAAAGAGAAGAAGCCAAGTACAGGGGCACTGCAGTTTCTGCTATTATGTTTGGTGAACTCTTTAAAATGCTTTGATTCCATTGTGAATCAAAGCATTTTTTATATGCTCCAAAAGAAATTCTTGATGAGGAGACGAAAAAAGCCATCCCATTCAGGATAGCTTTTAGGTACTTAGATTTGTTCAGCGATAACCTTTTCAGCTAGATTCATAGCGTGGTCAGATACACGAGTATAGTGGGAAATAATGTCGATGAAGTTGACTCCAGCTTGTGTAGAACACTCACCCTTGTTAAGGCGTTTGATGTGGGTCTTTCTGAGAACGCGTTCCATATTGTTGATTTCTTTATGACGTTCAATCAGCCTTTGAGCTTTTTCAATATCATTGTTTTCCACACTATCAAGAGCATCTTTGATGAACTCAGTGGTAGCGTGATAAATCTCAGCTAGCTCTTCCAAAGCGGCCTCAGAGAACTGAACATTCTTGCGTTGGAGATAGTCTGTTAGGTTGATTAACCCTTCTGCGTGGTCTCCAATCCGTTCCAAATCACGAGATGAATCCAGAATGTTAGTCAACACTTCGCTTTCCTTTTGGCTCAAGGATTCGCTTGAGAGTCTGATGAGGTAACGAGTGAGTTTTTCATCGATGGTGTTGATGGCTTCCTCTGTCTTGTGCCCTTTTTCAGCTACCTTTTCATCCAAACCGATGATATAGCTATAAGAAAGGTCAAAAGCTTTTGCAGCATAGTTCCCCAAGTGAAGAAGTTCTTTTTTGGCATTTCCTAGAGCGATAGAAGGCGCCTGTTTGATGAGTTGTTCATCCAAGTAGAGAGCCTCGTATTTAACAACTTCATCTTCACCAGGAATGAGCTTGGTAACAATGTAAGCCAAGGCGCCGATGAATGGGAACTGGATAATGGTATTTGTAATATTAAAGGTTCCGTGGGCAAAGGCAATGGTCATTTCTGGAGCTAGATTGAGTGCAGATTCAAACCATTGAATCAAGCCAGTGAAAGGTACAAGGAAGACAATACAGATAACCGTACCAATCACGTTAAAGGCAACGTGGGCACCAGCAACACGTTTGGCAGCGATATTGGCTCCAAGAGAAGCAATGATGGCTGTAATGGTCGTTCCGATATTATCACCAAACAAGACCGGTAGGGCACCTTGTAGGTCAATCAAACCACTTGCGTACAGATTCTGTAAGATACCGATAGTTGCGGATGAAGCCTGAATGAGTAGGGTCAATCCAGTTCCGACAAAGACACCTAGAATAGGACTCTTACTTAGTTCAACCATGTAGTCTCTAAAGACTTGCAGGTCTTTTAGGGGTTCCATTGCACCGCTCATAAGATTGAGGGCGAAGAAGATACCACCAACACCAAAGATAATCCGTCCAATGTTATTGATGGAGCGATTCTTGGTGAAGAAGAGACAAACCGCTCCGATAAAGAGCATAGGTAATGCGTAATCTCCTAGCTTAAAACCGATGATAAAGGATGTAACAGTGGTTCCAATATTGGCACCCATGACAATACCGATAGCCTGACGCAAGGTCAAAAGTCCTGCACTGACAAGTCCCACTGTAATGACTGTAACACCAGAACTTGATTGAATCAGCGCCGTCATACCGATACCAACCAGCACACCGAAGAAGGGATTGCTGGTATATTTGTCAATGTAAAAACGAAGGCGATCTCCAGCAGCTTGTTGCAAACCGTCTCCCATGGTCTTGATACTATATAAAAATAGTCCCAGACCACCTAAAAAGTGAAATAAAATTTCCTGCCAATTAATGGACATTTCTTTTCCTCCGAAAAATAATCGCGGAATTTCTCCTATTCTATTTTAAAGGATAATAGGAAATCTAACAAGTGTTTAATGGAAATTTTCATAAGAAAAAGATAACTTTCTTTAAAAATAGAGGATAAATTTACTGTAAGAGAGTCGAATAATAGGATTGTGTCCAAATTTTACTGATTATTATCCTAGTTATAGTTTTTGTGTCAAACAGATTGACATCGCTTTCATATAAGATAAAATGAAGATGATCCTGTTCGGGTGGTGCCCACTAAGAACAGTTGCTTTTTATCTAAAAAGTAAAGCGCTTACTTTATATTTTATTAGGAGGATAAGATGAAGAATCTATTTTTTGAAAAACGTTGCCGTTACAGTATTCGAAAACTGTCAATCGGAGCTTGTTCCTTGATGATTGGTTCAGCTCTATTTGCGAGCCCAGCTCTTGCAGAACAGGTCGCTGCCCCTGAAACAGCTGCTAGTACGAGCACTCAAGCGACAAGTGCCAGTGAAACAGCGAGTCCAGATACTGCAGCTCTCGAAAAACAATTAGAGGAAACTGAAAACAAAGTAGCAGAGCAACCCATTTCAGAAAACACTCCAGCAATAACGGATTTGGTTAATGAAAAAGAAGAAGCAAAGCCAGCTCCGAAAGATAAAACTGAAAAACCTGTTCAACCAACTGACAAAGAAGAAATCAAACCAGAGGAAGCTCCTCAAGTGGCTGAGAAGAAAGCCGACAAACCGACTTTAGCAGACGTTCCTAAAAATGAAGAAAAGAGTCTCCGACCAAAAGAAATCAAATTTGATACTTGGGAAGATTTGTTAAAATGGGAACCGGGTGCGCGTGAGGATGATCCCATTAACCGTTCCTCAGTTGAACTCGCCAAGCGCCATAGAGGTCAGTTGGTCAATGAAAAAGCAAGCAGAAGAGCCAAGGTTCAGGCGCTGGCAAATACCAACTCGAAAGCTAAATACCACGCTTCTGTTGGTGGAGAAGAATTCAAGGCCTATGCTTTTGACTACTGGCAATACTTGGATTCAATGGTCTTCTGGGAAGGCCTAGTCCCTACTCCAGATGTCATTGATGCCGGTCACCGCAACGGAGTTCCCGTTTATGGAACACTCTTTTTCAACTGGTCAAACAGCATTGCCGACCAAGAGAAATTTGCAGCTGCCTTGAAACAAGACGCAGATGGCACCTTCCCTATCGCACGAAAACTTGTCGATCTTGCTAAGTATTACGGATTTGATGGCTATTTCATCAATCAGGAAACAACGGGGGAATTGGTAGCACCTCTTGGTGAAAAAATGCGCCAATTCATGCTCTATACAAAAGAATACGCAGCTAAAGTCAACCACCCGATCAAGTATGCTTGGTACGATGCCATGACCTACAAATACGGTCGTTACCACGAAGATGGTCTAGGTGATTACAACTACCAGTTCATGCAAAAAGAAGGAGACAAGGTCCCTGCAGATCAATTTTTTGCCAATTTCAACTGGAACAAGGAAAAGAATGACCACTCCGTAGAGATGGCCAAATGGCTAGAGCGTAGTCAATATGATGTCTTTGCAGGCTTGGAATTGCAACAAGGTGGTTCTTATAAGACCAAAGTCAAATGGGATACCCTCTTAGATGAAAAAGGCAAGTTGCGTTTGTCGTTAGGACTTTTTGCGCCGGATACAATTACCAGTCTAGGAAAAACAGGCGAAGACTACCACAAGAATGAAGACATCTTCTTTACAGGTTACCAAGGAGATCCAACGGCTCAAAAACCAGCTGACAAAGAGTGGTATGGGATTGCCAATTTGGTTGCGGACCGCACACCAGCAGTAGGACGCACCTTCACGACCTCTTTTAATACAGGTCATGGTAGAAAGTGGTTTGTAGATGGCAAAGTTTCTAAGGATTCTGAATGGAACTACCGTTCTGTTTCAGGTGTCTTGCCAACATGGCGCTGGTGGCAGACTTCAACGGGGGAAAAACTTCGTGCAGAATATGACTTTACAGATGCCTATAATGGAGGTAACTCCCTTAAATTCTCAGGTGATGTAGCTGGTAAGACGGACCAGGATGTGAATTTGTATTCTACCAAACTAGAAGTAACTGAAAATACCAAACTTCGTGTTGCCCACAAGGGAGGAAAAGGCTCTAAAGTTTATATGGCCTTCTCTACGACTCCAGACTACAAATTTGAGGATGCAGCTGCATGGAAAGAACTGACTCTCTCTGATGACTGGAAGAATGAAGAATTTGACCTTAGCCCACTAGCTGGAAAAACCATCTATGCAGTCAAACTCTTCTTCGAGCATGAAGGAGCTGTAAAAGATTATCAGTTCAACCTAGGTCAATTAACAATTTCAGACAATCACCAAGCACCACAAGCGCCGACAGGTCTCTCTGTTGTGAAACAATCTCTTAAAAATGCCCAAGAAGCTGAAGCAGTGGTCCAGTTTGCGGGAAACCAAGATGCAGATTTCTATGAAGTCTACGAAAAAGATGGGGATAACTGGCGTTTGTTGACAGGATCATCTGCTTCCACTATCTACTTGCCAAAAGTTAGCCGTTCTGCTAATGCGACTGGTACGACTCAGGAATTGAAAGTTGTTGCAGTTGGTAAAAATGGCCTTCGTTCTGAAGCGGCGACGGCATCCTTTAACTGGGGGATGACAGTTCAGGATACAACTCTCCCAAGACCTTTGGCTGAAAATATTGTTCCAGGTGCAACGGTTATTGGTAGTACTTTCCCAAATACTGAAGGTGGAGAAGGCATTGAAGGTATGTTGAACGGTACCATTACTAGCTTGTCAGATAAATGGTCTTCAGCTCAGTTGAGCGGTAGTGTGGATATTCGTTTGACCAAGCCACGTACCGTTGTTAGATGGGTCATGGATCATGCGGGAGCTGGTGGTGAGTCTGTTAACGATGGTTTGATGAACACCAAGGACTTTGACCTTTATTATAAAGATGCGGATGGTGAGTGGAAACTAGCTAAGGAAGTCCGTGGCAACAAAGCGCATGTTACAGATATCACTCTTGACAAACCAATCACCGCTCAAGACTGGCGCCTAAAAGTTATCACTTCAGATAATGGGACACCTTGGAAAGCCATTCGTATCTATAACTGGAAGATGTACGAAACCTTGGATACAGAAAGCCAAAATATTCCAATGGCTAAGGTAGCCGCTCGTTCACTTGGAAACCATCAAGTTCAACTCGGCTTCTCTGATGTTCCAGCGGGTGCAACTATCACCGTTTACGACAAGGCAGATTCACAAACGCCAATTGCAACTTTGAAGTCTGAAAATGGTGGCGACCTGGCAACATCACCATTAGCCTTTGACAAACAACCAAATCTCCTCTACTATCGTACTCAACTACCTGGCAAAGAAATCAGTAACACCTTGGCTGTAGCGATTCCACAGGATGAAAGAAAAATTGCTGCAGTTAGTCTCGAAAAAGGACCTAAGAAGACGGTTTATAAAGAGGGAGAAAAACTTGACCTCAGAGGCGGAACACTCCGTGTTCAATATGAAGGTGGCGAAGCTGATGAACTGATTAACCTTACTCACTCAGGTGTGACGGTATCTGGCTACGACGCTCATCAAAAAGGGGAACAAAAGCTCACAGTTAGCTATCTTGGACTTCCAGTTACTGGTGACTTAAAGGTACAAGTGACAGGTCAAGATGAAGGAAAACCGAAAGAAGTAGCAGGTTTGTACATTACTCAGAAACCGAAAACAGACTATCTAGTAGGAGAGCAACTGGATCTTGAAGAAGGTCGCTTCGGCGTTCTCTATGATGATGAGACAGAAGAAAGTCATGCCTTCACAGATCAAGGTGTTGAAATTACGGGCTACGATGCTCAAAAGACTGGTCGTCAGACCTTGACCTTGCATTACAAGGGGCACACCGCTGAGTTTGATGTCTTGGTTTCTCCAAAAGCAGCTGTCAACGATGAGTACCTCAAACAAGAAATCACTGCTGCCCAAAGTCGTCAGTCAACCCTTGCCTACACCTTCTCAAGTGAGGACAAACAAGCAGCACTAGTAGAGAAGCTCACTGCAGCGAAAACTGTAGCAGAAAACCACAATGCTAGCCAAGAAGAAGTCAACCGGGCTTTGAATGAGTTGAAACAAGCAGGGACAGACTTGGATGGAAATCAACGTTACCAAACTGCTAGAGAAGAATTGGAAGGTTTGCTCGAATCCGTCCGTGAAAAAGATCCTAAAGCTGAGTTAATTGAACAAGCAGAAACTTTATTAGCTTCAGAGATGCCAACTCCACAAGCGTTTGCGGAGATGAAAGAAAAGCTGAATAAAAAACTAGCCCATGTGAAAGAAAGCCATCATGTTGGAAGTATGGATCCAAATGAAGTGGCCCCAACGGTTGAGGCCCTCCCTGAACTAGTTATTGAAACTGAAACAACAGCCTTTGAACGTCAGGAGCGACCAAACTCCGAACTTCTCAAAGGACAACGCCGTGTTGTGCAAGCTGGAGTTGAAGGTCAAAATCGTCACTTTGTAGAAGTAGATGTCCAAGGTAAACGCACTCTACGTTCGACTGAGGTAGTCAAGGAAGCAATCCCAGAAATCACCGAAGTTGGAACAAAAGTTCTATCAAGCAACCAACCAGCTGAGGGAGTAAAAGACCTAGTTTTAGAAATTTCGAAACTAGAAATTGAAGAGGATACAGTAGCCTTCGAACGTCAAGAGCGACCAAATGCAAGCCTTCTGAAAGGTCAACGTCAACTTGTCCAAAAAGGAGAAGAAGGCCAAGTTCGTCGTCTAGTTGAAGTAGATGCCCAAGGCAATCGCACCCTTCGTTCAACTGAAGTTCTCAAGGAAGCTATCCCAGAAATCACAGAAGTTGGAACAAAAGTTCTGTCAAGTAACCAACCGGCTGAGGGTGTGAAAGATTTAGTTCTAGAAACTCCGAAACTGGAAGTTGAAGAGGGAACAGTTTCCTTCGAACATCAGGAACGACCAAATGCAGCTCTTCTCAAAGGACAACGCCAGCTAATCCAAGCAGGTGTGGAAGGTCAAGTTCGTCGCTTTGTAGAAGTTGATGGTCAGGGCAAACGCACTCTTCATTCAACTGAGGTTGTTAAGGAAGTAATCCCAGAAATTGTTGAAGTAGGAACGAAAGAAGAGCAAGTCTCACAAACGAGGGATCAAGCTCTTTCAGCAGCACCGACAAAAGTTGAAGCAGCAAGCAAAGAGCTTCCAAATACAGGAGCGACAAGAGATGCTAGTCTAGTAGCGCTGGGACTCCTCGGAGTAATGAGTGGCTACGGCTTGCTTGCTGGAAAGAAGAGAGAAGACTAATCGAATTTACGAATCTTGGATTTTCTCATAAAAATTAAAAACAAGGCTTGACTGTAGATTAGTCAGGCCTTGTTTTAACTAGTAGAAATCAGTGAAAGAATGATTAAATGAGCTAGTCTTTCTTTCAATAATCAGTTATTTGGCAAGGTTTTTCTAGATTTTATTTTAAAAAATGCTAGTTTCAATTATAAGAAAGAACAAGAAAAGTTTAGGGTTTTTCTATCTCTTTTGCTGATTTTGTGATATAATTAACACGTATAAAAAAAGAAGGAGTCATATCTAATGGCAAAATTGACTGTTAAAGACGTTGACTTGAAAGGGAAAAAAGTTCTCGTTCGTGTTGACTTCAACGTACCTGTTAAAGATGGCGTGATTACTAATGACAACCGTATCACTGCAGCTCTTCCAACTATCAAGTACATCCTTGAACAAGGTGGACGTGCAATCCTCTTCTCTCACCTTGGACGTGTAAAAGAAGAAGCAGACAAAGAAGGTAAATCACTTGCTCCTGTAGCTGCTGACTTGGCTGCTAAATTGGGACAAGAAGTTAAATTTATCCCAGGTGTTACACGTGGTGCTGAATTGGAAGCAGCAATCAACGCTCTTGAAGATGGACAAGTTCTCTTGGTTGAAAACACTCGTTTCGAAGATGTTGACGGCAAGAAAGAATCTAAAAATGATCCTGAACTTGGTAAATATTGGGCATCTCTTGGAGATGGCATCTTCGTAAACGATGCATTCGGTACAGCTCACCGTGCACACGCATCTAATGTTGGTATCTCAGCAAACGTTGAAAAAGCTGTTGCTGGTTTCCTTCTTGAAAACGAAATTGCTTACATCAAAGAAGCAGTTGAAGCTCCAGAACGCCCATTCGTAGCCATCCTTGGTGGTTCAAAAGTTTCAGACAAGATCGGTGTTATCGAAAACTTGCTTGAAAAAGCTGATAAAGTTCTTATCGGTGGTGGGATGACTTACACATTCTACAAAGCGCAAGGTATCGAAATCGGTAACTCACTTGTAGAAGAAGACAAATTGGATGTTGCGAAATCTCTTCTTGAAAAAGCAAACGGCAAATTGATCTTGCCAGTTGACTCAAAAGAAGCAAACGCATTTGCTGACTACACTGAAGTGAAAGACACTGAAGGTGAAGCAGTTGATCCTGGATTCCTTGGTTTGGATATCGGTCCAAAATCTATCGCTAAATTCGATCAAGAATTGACTGGTGCGAAGACAGTTGTATGGAACGGACCAATGGGTGTATTTGAAAACCCAGACTTCCAAGCTGGTACAATCGGTGTCATGGACGCTATCGTGAAACAACCAGGTGTGAAATCAATCATCGGTGGTGGTGACTCAGCTGCCGCAGCTATCAACCTTGGTCGTGCAGACAAGTTCTCATGGATCTCTACTGGTGGTGGAGCATCAATGGAACTCCTCGAGGGTAAAGTTCTTCCAGGACTTGCAGCCTTGACTGAAAAATAAATAGTTTAACTAAAAGAAGATGGTTTAACCATCTTCTTTTTAATTTCATTTATAAATATGTTAGATTTATCGATAAATGAAGGGGGGAGAGTAAATGTTTGCATCCTGCCTTGTAAAATGCTAGTATAAGAAGTAACGACTAAATTTAGATAAGGAAATGGCTTATAATGAAAAATAAAAAAGAAGTCTATGGATTTCGTAAAAGCAAGGTTGCCAAAACTTTGTGTGGTGCTGTTTTAGGAACTGCTTTGATTGCTTTTGCAGACAAAGCAGTATTTGCTGATGAAGTCACAGAGACAACTAGTACAAGTACAGTTGAGGTGGCTACTACAGGAAACCCAGCCACAAATCTACCTGAAGCTCAGGGTGAAATGAGCCAAGTTGCCAAAGAGAGCCAAGCTAAGGCTGGTTCTAAAGACTCAGCTTTGCCAGTAGAAGTATCATCAGCTGATTTGGATAAAACAGTTGCTGATGCAAAATCTGCAGGAGTTAAGGTAGTTCAAGATGAAACAAAAGACAAAGGAACAGCCACAACTGCTACAGAAAATGCTCAAAAACAAGATGAGATCAAAAATGACTATGCTAAACAGGCTAAAGAAATAAAGACAACAACTGAAGCATATAAAAAAGAAGTCGCAGCTCATCAGGCAGAAACAGATAAAATCAATGCTGAAAACAAAGCAGCGGATGACAAGTATCAAAAAGATCTAAAAAGTCATCAAGAAGAAGTTGAAAAAATCAACACTGCTAATGCAACAGCTAAAGCAGAATATGAGGCTAAGCTAGCACAATATCAAAAAGATTTAGCAACTGTCAAAAAAGCAAACGAAGATAGTCAACAGGATTATCAAAATAAACTTTCAGCTTACCAGACAGAATTAGCTCGAGTACAAAAAGCTAATGCGGAAGCTAAAGAGGCTTATGATAAAGCAGTAAAAGAAAACACAGCAAAGAATGCAGCGCTTCAAGCTGAAAATGAAGCGATTAAACAACGTAATGAAACTGCAAAAGCAACTTATGAAGCGGCAATGAAGCAGTATGAAGCAGATCTTGCAGCTGTTAAGAAAGCTAAGGCGGATAATGATGCTGATTATCAAGCTAAATTAGCAGCTTACCAGACAGAATTAGCTCGAGTACAAAAAGCTAATGCGCAAGCTAAAGCAGCCTATGAAAAAGCTGTTGAAGAAAACACAGCTAAAAATACAGCCATTCAAGCTGAAAATGAAGCGATTAAGCAACGAAATGAAACAGCCAAGGCAACTTATGAGGCTAAAATAGCACAATACGAAAAAGACTTGGCAGCAGTCAAACAAGCAAACGAAGCAAACGAAACAGACTACCAAGCTAAGCTGGCCAAATACCAGACGGAATTAGCTCGCGTTCAAAAAGCTAACGCCGATGCAAAAGCAGCCTATGAAAAGGCTGTTGAAGACAACAAGGCAAAAAATGCTGCACTCCAAGCTGAAAATGAAGAAATCAAGCAACGTAATGCTACGGCTAAAGCTGACTATGAAGCAAAATTAGCTAAATATGAAACTGATCTTGCCAAGTATAAGAAAGATGTAGATGAGTATCCACAGAAACTCAAAGAGTACAATGAAGAGCAGGCAAAAATTAAGGCTGCATTGGTAGAACTTGAAAAGAATAAAGACAAGGACGGGTACTTGTCTAAGCCATCTGCTCAGAGCTTGGTTTATGATTTAGAACCAAAAGCTCAACTGGACCTCAAAACGGAAGGAAAACTTCTTACAGCAGCAGCTGTTGATGAAGCCTTCAAGAAGGATACAGACCAATATGGTAAGAAGAATCTTCAGTTAGACAACCTCAATGTCAAGAACTTGGAGAACGGTGCCACTACTTCTTCAGTGGAATTGTATGGTAATATTGGAACTAAATCGGACTGGACGACCAATGTAGGGAATAAAACAGAAGTTAAATGGGGCTCTGTTCTTCTAGAACGTGGGCAAAGCGTAACTGCGACTTATACCAACCTTCAAAATTCCTACTACAACGGTAAAAAGATTTCCAAGATTGTTTACAAATATACTGTAGATCCTTCTTCTCAATTTAAAAATCCTACTGGAAAAGTTTGGTTGGGAATCTTTAGTGACCCAACTTTGGGAGTCTTTGCTTCTGCTTACACTGGTGATGTTGAAAAAGGGACTTCAATTTTCATTAAAAATGAATTTACCTTCTATGATGAAAATGACCAACCAATTAATTTTGACAATGCCCTTCTTTCTGTAGCCTCACTTAACCGTGAGCACAACTCTATTGAGATGGCCAAGGATTATAGTGGTACTTTTATCAAAATCTCCGGTTCATCCATCGGCGAAAAGAATGGCATGATTTATGCAACTGAGACGCTCAACTTTAGACAAGGACAAGGTGGATCTCGTTGGACTATGTATCCTAGAGCAAATGAACCTGGATCGGGATGGGATTCATCAGATGCACCAAACTCTTGGTACGGTGCAGGTGCTATTAGTATGTCTGGATCTACGAATCATGTTACAGTTGGCGCAACATCTGCTACTAATGTGATGTCTGTTGCGGATATGCCCCAAGTTGCTGGAAAAGATAATACAGAAGGCAAGAGGCCCAATATCTGGTACTCACTCAATGGTAAGATTCGTGCCGTTAACGTTCCGAAAATTACAAAAGAAAAACCAACTCCACCGGTAGCACCAACTGCACCACAAGCTCCTACTTATGAGACAGAGAAACCATTGGAACCAGCTCCAGTAGCACCAAGCTACGAAAATGAGCCAACACCACCAGTAAAAACTCCAGATCAACCGGAGCCATCAAAACCAGAAGAGCCAACATATGAGACAGAGAAACCATTGGAACCAGCTCCAGTAGCGCCAAGCTACGAAAATGAGCCAACACCACCGGTAAAAACTCCAGATCAACCAGAGCCATCAAAACCAGAAGAGCCAACATATGAGACGGAGAAACCATTGGAACCAGCTCCAGTAGCACCAAGCTACGAAAATGAGCCAACTCCACCGGTAAAAACTCCAGATCAACCAGAGCCATCAAAACCAGAAGAGCCAAATTATGATCCATTGCCAACTCCGCCGGTAGCACCAACTCCTAAGCAGTTGCCAACACCACCAGCGGTGCTAACAGTTCACTTCCATTACAATCGTCTATTTGCACAACCTCAGATTAATAAAGAAATTAAAAACGAGGATGGAGTAGATATCGATCGTACTCTAGTTGCTAAGCAGTCTGTAGTGAAGTTTGAGTTGAAAACGGAAGCGTTGACAGCTGGTCGTCCAAAAACAACTTCGTTTGTATTGGTAGATCCACTTCCAACTGGCTATCAGTTTGATTTAGAAGCAACCAAGGCTGCAAGCAAAGGTTTTGAAACAAGCTATGACAAAGCTAGTCACACTGTAACCTTTAAGGCGACTGATGAGACATTGGCAACATACAATGCTGATTTAACTAAACCTGTTGAAACTCTTTATCCAACGGTTGTTGGTCGTGTCTTGAATGATGGGGCAACTTATACAAATAACTTTACATTGACAGTTAACGATGCCTACGGTGTTAAGTCAAATATTGTTCGTGTAACGACTCCAGGTAAACCAAATGATCCTGACAATCCAAACAACAACTACATCAAGCCTTTGAAAGTTAACAAGAACAAGCAAGGTGTGAATATTGATGGCAAAGAAGTTCTAGCTGGTTCAACGAACTACTATGAACTCACATGGGATTTGGACCAATACAAGGGAGATAAATCTTCTAAAGAAGCGATTCAAAATGGTTTCTACTATGTGGATGATTATCCAGAAGAAGCCTTAACCCTTCATCCAGAATTGGTTAAGATTCGTGATCTAGAGGGCAATCTTGTACCAGGTATCAGTGTTCAACAATATGATAGTTTAGAAGCTGCTCCTAAGAAAGTTCAGGACTTGTTGAAGAAAGCAAACATCACTGTTAAAGGTGCTTTCCAACTCTTCTCAGCTGATAATCCAGCCGAATTCTACAAGAACTATGTAGTAGCAGGAAAATCATTGCTCATCACAGATCCGATGACAGTTAAACCTGAATTTGGTCAAACGGGTGGTAAGTATGAAAACAAAGCCTACCAAATTGATTTTGGAAATGGCTATGCTACAGAAGTAGTTGTCAACAATGTACCAAAAATCACACCGAAAAAAGATGTGACAATCAGTATGGATCCAAGCAGTGACAATATCGATGGCCAAACAATTCCGTTGAACCAGTACTTCAATTATCGTTTAATTGGTGGTTTGATTCCACAAAATCATTCTGAGGACTTGAATGACTATAGTTTTGTAGATGATTATGACCAAAAAGGTGATCAATACACTGGAAATTATAAAGTTCTTGCCAAAGTTGATATCCGATTGAAAGACGGTCGTGTTATCAAGGCAGGGACAGACTTAACAGCTGAAACACAGGCTGAACATGATCAAGTTAAGGGAATGATTACCATTCGCTTCAAGGAAGAATTCCTTCAAGAGATTCAGTTGGATTCTCCATTCCAGGCTGAGACTTATATTCAAATGAAACGAATTGCTGTTGGAACCTTTGAAAATACCTATGTAAATACTGTGAACAAAGTTGCTTACGCCTCAAACACAGTTCGCACGACAACGCCAGAACCTAAGAAACCAGAGGAACCAACAATTCCTAATTCTAATCCAAATCCAAAAGGGAACCCTACCCTACCTCAAACAGGTACAAATGATTCAAGCTACATGCCATATCTTGGTCTGGCAGCTTTAGTAGGAGTTTTAGGGATTGGTCAGTTGAAACGAAAAGAAGACGAAAGCAACTAATTTCTGAAAGTTAAATAGAAAAGAGGAACTCTGTTTCCTCTTTTTTATAGCCTAAATTAAAAACGCTTCCTATTGATTTTCACTCATAAAATCAACTGATTTATGTTAAAATGGTAGTAGAAAGTTGAGATTATGAGTTATTTTAAAAAATATAAATTTGATAAGTCACAGTTCAAACTTGGTATGCGGACTTTCAAAACGGGGATTGCCGTTTTTCTAGTTCTTTTGATTTTTGGCTTTTTTGGCTGGAAAGGTCTTCAAATCGGTGCTCTGACAGCGGTTTTTAGTCTGAGGGAGAGTTTTGATAAGAGCGTCCATTTTGGAACTTCACGTATTCTAGGAAATAGTATCGGTGGCTTCTACGCCCTTATCTTTTTTCTCTTAAATACCCTATTTCATGAAGCCTTTTGGGTGACCTTGGTGGTTGTTCCAATCTGCACTATGTTAACCATTATGACAAATGTGGCCATGAATAATAAATCGGGGGTTATTGGTGGTGTAGCAGCTATGTTAATCATTACCCTATCAATACCGAGCGGTGAAACAATTTTGTACGTGTTTGCGCGCGTATCGGAAACTTTCATGGGAGTTTTTGTCGCAATTCTCGTAAATTATGATATTGAGCAACTGAAACTCTTTTGGGAGAAAAAAAGAAAATAATGTTACATTTTATAACATTATCAATTGACGTTTGTCTTTTTTTAGACTATAATAGACAGAAAGAAGGAAAATGTAAATGAAGGAAAAAGAATTTCGCCGAAATATGGCTGTTTTTCCTATCGGCAGTGTTATGAAGTTGACAGATCTATCGGCGCGTCAGATTCGTTATTACGAGGATCAAGAGTTGATTAAACCTGATCGAAACGAAGGAAACCGTCGCATGTATTCGTTGAATGATATGGATCGTCTGCTTGAAATCAAAGATTATATCTCTGAAGGCTACAATATCGCTGCCATTAAGAAAAAATATGCTGAACGTGAGGCGAAGTCCAAGAAAGTGGTGAGTCAGACAGAGGTGCGTCGCGCACTTCATAATGAACTCCTCCAGCAGGGACGCTTTGCTTCAGCACATTCACCTTTTGGTCGCGGTTAGGCAATCGCAAGTAGTCATATATTAAGGAGAAAAAACATGCCAATCACAGCTGCAGATATTCGTCGTGAAGTCAAGGAAAGAAATGTTACCTTTATTCGTCTCATGTTCTCAGATATTTTGGGAACAATGAAAAACGTCGAAATTCCTGCTACAGATGAACAGTTAGATAAAGTCTTGTCAAACAAGGCTATGTTTGATGGATCTTCTATTGAAGGTTTTGTACGTATCAATGAGTCAGATATGTACTTGTACCCAGACTTGGATACATGGACAGTCTTCCCTTGGGGAGATGAAAACGGAAGTGTTGCAGGTTTGATCTGTGATGTCTATACAACAGAAGGTAAACCGTTTGCAGGTGACCCTCGTGGCAATTTGAAACGTGCTCTTCGCCATATGGAAGAAGTAGGATTCAAATCCTTCAACCTTGGACCAGAGCCAGAATTCTTCCTATTTAAACTGGATGAAAATGGGGATCCAACTCTTGAGGTAAATGACAAGGGTGGCTACTTTGATTTGGCACCTACAGACCTTGCGGATAATACACGTCGTGAAATCGTTAATGTCTTGACCAAAATGGGATTTGAAGTAGAAGCGAGTCACCACGAGGTTGCGGTTGGACAACATGAAATTGACTTCAAGTATGATGAAGTCCTCCGTGCCTGTGACAAGATTCAAATCTTTAAACTCGTTGTTAAAACGATTGCTCGTAAACATGGTTTGTACGCAACCTTTATGGCAAAACCAAAATTTGGTATCGCTGGATCAGGTATGCACTGTAATATGTCCTTGTTTGATGCAGAAGGAAACAATGCCTTCTTTGATCCAAATGATCCAAAAGGAATGCAGTTATCTGAAACGGCCTACCATTTCCTTGGTGGTTTGATCAAGCATGCTTACAACTATACTGCTATCATGAACCCAACAGTTAACTCATACAAACGTTTGGTTCCAGGTTATGAAGCGCCTGTTTACATTGCTTGGGCTGGTCGTAACCGTTCGCCACTTGTGCGCGTACCAGCTTCACGTGGTATGGGAACTCGTCTTGAGTTGCGTTCAGTGGACCCGATGGCAAACCCATACATCGCTATGGCTGTTCTTTTGGAAGTTGGTTTGCATGGTATTGAAAACAAAATCGAAGCACCAGCTCCTATCGAAGAAAATATCTACATCATGACAGCAGAAGAGCGTAAGGAAGCTGGAATCACAGACCTTCCATCAACGCTTCATAACGCTTTGAAAGCTTTGACTGAGGACGAAGTAGTCAAGGCTGCCCTAGGTGAGCACATCTATACGAGCTTCCTTGAAGCCAAACGTATCGAGTGGGCTAGCTATGCAACCTTTGTGTCGCAATGGGAAGTTGATAATTATCTTGATTTGTATTAAGAACATAAAAAAGATTGTCTGATTGGGCAATCTTTTTTATTATTGCAAATTTTTAAATGTATTTCGTTGCTGTTTTTAGTATAGTTATTATATAGAAAAATAGAAAACAAGAAAGAGTTAATTATGCATTAAAAAGAAATAATATTCTGAAAATAATTAGAAAATAACGTCCAATCATTTTCATTATACCTATTTAATGCAGTAGTGTGGCGGGTTTAGCGTGAGAAAGAAAAAGTTTACAATTTGACAACATATTTCTTGAAATACTCATTAGTAAATGATAAAATGTTTTTTGGAATGGATGAGTTTCGGAGGGTTCATAAATTATTTACTATATTATTTACTCAAGCTGTACTCGCCATATTTCATCAAAAAGGAAAGGAGATTCTATGCAAAAAGATAAGTGGTGGCTTCCGTTTTTAGCAGTGGGAGTCATCATCGGATTGTCGGTGGGTTTGATTTATTATACTAGACCCGCTAAGGACGGAGAAGTAGGGACTTCATCAGTTTCGCAATCAACTTCAAGTGCTGAGAACAATACTGCCTTGAGTCTAAAAGGTCAACAACTTCCAGAATTTAAAATGACTTCTCAAGACGATAAAGTGGTTGCTAGTTCAGAACTGTATGATAAACCTATGTTAATTGTCGAATGGGCTAGTTGGTGTCCTCATTGTCAGAAACAACTACCCATTGTTCAGCAGATGTATGAAAAGTATGGTGAACAGATCAATTTTGTTTTACTAAATATGAACGAACCTGGTAAAGAAACGAAGGAGAGTGCTGATCGATACATTAAGGAAAAAGGATATACTTTCCCTTATTACTATGATGAAGATCAATCAGCGGCAGATCTATTACAGGTTCAGACCATACCAAGTATGTATTTTGTAACCAAAAAGCAAGAAGTAAAAAATGTATTGATTAATCATTCCGATGCGGAAAGCTTTTCTAAAGAGTTGCAAACATTACTCAACTAACATATATCTACTATAGAAAAGGGGGAAGAAGAAATCACAATAGGATTTCAGAAATAGCAATGAGAGATTTCATTAAAAAGGTATCCATATTGTTTATCATGTTATTCTTATCTGTTCCATTAGCCTTAATGGGACAGCTACTTGGTAGCGCTGCAGCAAATGAAGGCGGTAGTACTATTGAAGTAGGTGGAAATACAAAGATAACACAAAATGGATGTTCCCGTAAAATTGAAAAAACGGAAAAAATTAGCTGGCGCCTGCCTAGAAAACCAGTGGATTTGGTAATTTTGCAGGATGCGAGTGGATCATTTAAGAACACCATTCCAAATGTCCAGAATGCTTTAAAAACTCTGACGACATTTGTGAAGGAAGAAGAGTATGATGAAAATAACCCACGTTTGGTTAAGACTAATAATCCAGATACGTCAGACCGGGTTATGATGGCAACCTTCCAAGGTGCAGATGGATACAACTACTACTACAATAACAATTTTACAGGCCGTAAAGATGTTTATGGTAGTTGGGGACCTGACTATGATTACAAATACAAGGCAAGTAACTTGTCTTCTAATCAAAATGATATCCATCAATTCATTGATAATATTAAGGTAGCAGGAGGAACCCCTACAGTTCCAGCTATTGACGATGTCATTGCTCAGTATAATCAAAGAAAAGGGAATATGGCTAACGGTCGTAAGACCATCTTCCTTTTGATTACGGATGGTGTTGCTAATGGGAAACGTGACCCTGATGGTAAGGTCCGTCTAGAGTACAGCGACTATCGTAATAATATTCTTACACGTGCTTGGAATTTTAATGAGCTAACTGAAGCATCCCAAAACGTTTTAGGGCGTGTGAAAGAGGTTAAGGAAGCATCTACAAGACTTAAAAATGTTGTTGGTTCTGAAGGAACAGTAGTAGTTGGTTTCTGGGAAGACGTATCAATCTTTGCAAACTCTAAAGCTCAGTATTATGACACATATAAAGAAGGTTATTCAAAATATTTTGATATTGGAGATAACCGAAGTGTCCAAGAGATTTTCCATGAAGCATTGGAGGGGATGGCTTCTCCAGCTAAAAATATCAATGGAAAAGATGTTTCCTTCTATGTTAATGAACAAAGCGATATCAATAAATTCTCAAGTCGAGTTCTAGAATCTGTTGGTGCTGCTCTGGTTAAAGAAGATATCAAAGGTGAGTTTGAAGTTACTCCAGGATATAAGGTAGATGCAGTTCGAATTAATGGTAAGAAGATTGTATCAAAGGTTACCGATTCGAAGAAAGAAATTCGTGGTAAGATTGTTCAAGAAGGAGACAAGGTTACAATCTCTGTTCCAGAGAGTGTCTTTAATCCAGGAAACAACAAGTTTGACTATGATTTGAGTAAGGAAGCACATGCTGAACAAGTTGATGAGGATGATGAGCAAGACCCTCCTGCAGACTACAAACCAGTTAAGGAGACAGTTCCAGTTCCTGAGTTGACTGGTAAATTTAAAGTTGGTGATTTTGCGACTGAAACAATCGGTGGTTCGAAAGAAACTGTAGAAGTTCAAAAACTTGAATACTGTTACCCAAGTGCCACCAAGAAAATTGCAGACCAAGATCAAAGCAATGATACTGGTACTATTGAAGATCCGCTTCAATTAACTAAAAAACCATCCTATGCAGCGAACTTGTCTGCCAAAGACGAAACATTTACTTATACAGTAGATTACAACTTCAACAACGCTCCATATGAGTTCAAGAAAAATGTTATGCTGACTGACCCTCTTGATTATCGTTTGGAAGTTGTAGGTCATCATGCTTCTGGACCACAAGGTCAAATCTTGACTCGTGTCGTGAAACAAAATGACGATCTCGGAAACGAACGTGATGTTGTTGTTGCTGATGTACCAAGTGTGAATGGTTATGAATACTTAGTGCTTCAAAAAGCAAAAATGACCATTACGGTTCGCTTGAAGGAGCAATATCGCAATAATCAAGCGAGCAAAGAATTCATGGCCCTTCTTCAGGATAATGATGGCTTCGGTTTGCTGAATCAGGGTAATATCATGTGGAATGGTGAGGATAATAATCCTGATCCAAGTAAACATGCTAAAACAGCTGACAAACCAAGTACAATTCGTCGCTCAAACCCAGTCTATGTTAAACCACCAGTTGATACCGAAATTACGAAGAAGGTCAATAATAAGGAACATGAAGATCTTAAGACAGAAGAAGAACTCTTCGAGTACAAAGTGACTGTTCCATGGCCAGGCATTGCAGATACATTTAGCCTTACGGATACAGTTGTTTCAGAGTTGGAAGTTCAGGCAGATAGCTTGAATGTAAAACTTGGTGAAAAAGATAATACTGAGTTGAAAACTGCTACAAAAGTTGAAGGTCAAACTGTTTCACTGACTCTTGATAAAACTCAACTCGAAAAGATCTCACGTAAGGTAACGCGTCGTAAGACTAAAGATGTTCAATACCTTGAATTGACCTTCAAGGCTAAGATTCGCCCCGGTGCTGACCTTTCTAAGTACAAGAAAGATGGTCAGGTTAAAGTGCCAAATACGGCAGATGTTGCCTTGAATGATATCAAGAAAACTTCTAACGAAGTAACGGTTACCCCACCAAAACCAAAAGAACCGACTATTGATAAGAAAATCAATGAAAACTTGGATAGCTTCCAAACGTTTGATGGGCAACTATACAACTACAACATTACAACAGCAGTACCAAGTGATGTTGCCAATTACAAGAAATTTGTGATTCGTGATACACTAGATGCTAATTTGGAACTTGCAGGTGCCGTAAGTATTAAAGGTTCTGCAGCTGCCCTCTTTGATATCCACACCAATGGCCAAGAGATTACGGCAACGGTGAAGGATGGTCAGTTTGGTGAACTTGCAAAATACTCAACTGTTGAACTAGTCATTCCTGCAAAAGTTAAAAATGGCGTGACAGGTACAACCATTGAAAACAAGGCTTCTATTTCCTTTACAAATGAGAATAATGTAGAGAAAGAAGTTGAATCGAAACCTGTCACCGTAACGCCACCTCCTGTAACGAAGAAGATCAATGAAACTCTTGATCACTTAGATATCGCGACAGGTCAAGCGTATAACTACAACATTAAGACAAAACTTCCAACAGATATTACAGATTATAAGAAATTTGTGATTACAGATACACTTGAAGGAGATTTGTCAGTTATCAATGAAACTTCAAGCAAACCAGTTATCAAAGGAGCAGCTGCAGCCTTCTTCGATGTAACAGTTGAGGGTCAAACCGTGACTGCAACGATGAAGGACTTTGCGAACGCTACAGCTCTTGCTGGTCAAGAAGTGGAATTGATTATTCCGGCTAAGATCAATGATGGAGTGACTCGTATCAACATTCCAAATACTGCGAAGTTCAGCTTCACAGATAAGAACGATCATAGCGGAGAAAAAGAAACGAAACCTGTCACCGTAACCCCTCCATCAGAACCAGGTGTTGATAAGAAAATCAACGAAACACTGACAGAGGCAACAATCGGTGCGGAAACCGACTTTACTTATAATATCAAAGCGAAATTGCCAAATGATATTACAACGTACAAGTCCTTCGTTGTAACAGATACCTTGGATGAGAACTTGACTCCAGGTCAAGCTGAAATCAAGGGAGCTGCAGCGAAATTCTTCGATGTAACAGTTCAAGGTCAAACCGTGACTGCAACGATGAAAGATTTTGCGAATGCGGGTGACTACGGTAACCAAGAAGTAGAGCTCGTGATTCATGCCAAAGTGAAGAAAGGCTCAACTGTTCCATCTATTGAGAACAAAGCTAAGATTACTTACACCAACAAGAATGACCAACAAGGTGAGAAAGAAACCAAGCCGGTCACTGTTACACCACCACCAATCACGAAGAAGGTGAATGGTCAGGAACACGCAGATCTTGGTAAGTTATCAGAAATCTTTACTTATACGATTGACTCAACGGTTCCACATGTGGCAGATACCTTCACCATTTCAGATGATATCGTCAAAGAATTGGCATTTGAAGGAGAAGCAACGGTCACTGTTGATGGCCAAGCTGTTCAAGACCTCACTGTAACAACAGAAGGTCAACGTTTGACGGTCACATTTGTTAAAGAGCAAGTGAAACAATATGCTGGTAAAGCTGTACAAGTTTCATTTAAGGCTAAGGTGAAGGAAGGCATTACCTTTGATGCACTTTTAGCGGCTTATCCAAATGAATCAAAAGACAAGCCGGTAGTACCAAATACTGCTAGCTACATCATTAATGACAATCCAGATTCTAAGAAAGAATCAAAACCAGTCACTGTCACTCCACCGCCAACAACAACTCCAGAGCTTAGGAAGGAAGTAAACGGAGCAGAACGTTACGATCTTGCAAAACGTAATGAAGAATTTACTTATACTTTGAAAACAACAATGCCTGCCAATGCAACTGAGTTTGAGATGACAGACGAGTTGAAAGAAGTTCTAGAATTTGTTGGTGAGAATGCTTCAGCCACTGTTAAACTTGATGGTGAGGATGCAGGATCGAAGGCGACAGTGACACTTTCTGGTCAAGTCATCAAAGTTGCCTTTACAGAAGCTTCTGTAAAAGCAGATGCCGGTAAGTCTATTGAAGTGAATTTCAAGGCTAAGATTAGAGATAATGCCAACTTGTCAGCTTATGTGACCAAAGATGGTAAGACTGAAATTCCAAACAAGGCTTCTTACGACATCGATCACAATCCGAAATATCACAAGGATTCCAATGAAGTTCCAGTAACGCCACCAACACCAGAAGAACCAGAAATCAAGAAAGATGTGAATGGCAAAGAAGCTGAAACTCTTGACAAACGTGACCAAGTCTTCACTTACAACGTGAAAACAACAGTAGCGCAAGATGCGACAGCCTTCTCAGTCACAGAT
>NZ_QEMY02000001.1:732500-1331771 GCF_003143695.2 Streptococcus halitosis | reverse complement strand
TGTACTGACCCCAAAAAGTTAGACAAATAATTATTGAAAGGATTTAGTTCTGTACTGCACAGGACTAAGTCCTTTTAGTTTGACTTTAATTCTTTTATTGTTGTAGTAATTGATATAGTCTACAATGGCTTGTTCCAATTGCTTAAGCGACTGAAACGACTTCTCATAGCCGTAAAACATTTCGGATTTCAAAATGCCAAAGAAGGACTCCATCATCCCATTGTCTGGGCTGTTGCCCTTGCGGGACATAGATGCTTGAATTCCCTTACTCTCTAGGAACCGATGATAAGAATCGTGTTGGTATTGCCAGCCTTGATCGCTATGGAGAATTGTATTTTCGTAATGCTCCTCTGTGAATGCCTGTTCTAACATCGTTTGTACTTGTTCTAAATTAGGCGAACAAGAAAGATTAAAAGCAATAATTTCGCTGTTAAAGCCATCTAAAACTGGTGATAAGTAAAGCTTGCGAGCACTTGCTGGAATGGCAAATTCTGTCACATCTGTGTAGCACTTTTCCATCGGTTTGGCTGCTTCAAATTGGCGTTGAATAAGATTCTCTGCCTTCTTGCCAATCTCTCCTTGGTAGGAAGAATACTTCCGTTTCCGACGAATTCGAGCCACTAAACCAAGGACTTTCATCAGACGTTGGACTTTTTTATGATTGACCGAATAACCACGATTTCTTAGTTCTAAGTGAATCCGACGATAACCATAATTTCCTTTATGCTCACGATAAATTGACTGAATTTCAATTTTAATATCTTGATTCTTATCTGGTTTATATAGCTGTTTTAAGTGGTAATAATAGGTTGAACGGGCAAGCTTAATAATCTTTAGAAGAATATTTAAAGAAAACTCTGTTACCAATCCTCGGACAATTTCCGTTTTTCTTCTTTCTCTTTTTCCTCCTTCAATCGGAGTTCTCTCAACTTTTTTAGAATGGCATTCTCCGCTCTCAGGTACTCATTTTCTGCTTGAAGACGTTCTAATTCTGTCATTTCTTCAGGTCTCTTCTTTGGCTTACGTCCCATTTTAGACGGTCTCCCTCTTGTTTTCTCAACAATAGTATACCCGTTTTTCCTGTATTGTTCCAGCCAATTCGAAAGTAATCCACTACTTGGGAGAGCATAATCCAGAGATACGCTTAGTTGGGAACGACCTTCAATCAAAACATTATTGATGATTTCTTGCTTTAATTCAGGAGAGTAATAACGGTTTTTCCCTTTTTTGACGAACTCTATTCCGTAACGATCAATCAATTTAATCATGTACCTAAGATTAGAATTGTTTATCCCAAATTTATTTGAAAGCTTCTCTAAGCTATATCCTTGTTTTCTTAGTCCATAGATTTGAACTTTATCTTCATAACTCAATTTCATAATAAAACACCCCAAAAGTTAGATTCTTTCTGTCTAACTTTTGGGGTGCAGTTCATATAACTGTCTTTTTTGATAACTAGAAAAGAGGTTGGTAATGGTACCAACCTTTATTTTGAAATTTTTCGTTTAATGATCTTTCGTTGGAGTTGGAGGAGTGCCAAGCTTGCCCCTATAGCAGCAACAAATGATAAAGCTGTGTTCAATTTTAAGGCTAAAAAGATAAAACTAAAAAACACCATAAAAATACAAAAACAAGCAATATTTACAAAAAATAAAATTTCTTTTAAATTGGAGCTAACAGGAGCTTCCAGTGTATAGTCTTGATAAAGCGGAGTTTGATTCGATTCGGGAGTTTGTTCAAACTCATAAGCTTCTAATTTTCTTGCGGGCATGATTCTCTCCTTAACAGTACATAACTATTTTATCATTTTTTATGCAGAGAATTATTACAGAATTGTTACAAAACTACTAAAGTCTTATATCATCTTCTAAGTTGCTTTTCTTGACACCCACTAGGGAAAGTGATAGCATGGATGTTACACTTGAAACAGATGACCTGACCTTCTCTATTATAAATATACTGAGGAAGGGATAACTTATATAAATTGATAGCAAGCAAGTGCTTTTCCTAAGATAATTTGTTGAGTTGCTACCGTGATTCTTTGTAAAAGAGGTAGGAGTTGTTTTGAATGGATGATAAGACAGAGATGCTGTCTATTGGACTGGGTAGCATTTTGCTACCTCTGGGGAAAAGTTAAAGGAGATAAGCATGTATCTTGCTATCAAAGAAATATTACGAAACAAACTTCGATATAGTTTGATTCTCACTACCATTTTTCTTATCGCTTTTATGGTCTTTTTTATGACCAGTTTAGCTCTTGGTCTTGTACGTAACAACCGAGCCGCTATTGATAACTGGCAAGCGACGGGTGTGGTTTTATCTGACTACGCAAATGATAATTTGACGGCATCTTTTATTCCTGAAAAGGACTACAAGGAGAAGAGTTCTAAAGAGGCTGCTCCCCTGGGCTATATGTTCGCTGTGACTAATCTAGTCGATGATAGTGAAAAGGTCAATGTTTCCATCTTTGCTCAAGAGTGGGACTCTTTTATCTCTCCGAGTCTGATTGAGGGCCGTTATCCTGAAGGGAATGATGAGGTTGTCGTGGATCAGTCCTTTGAGAATTATGGGATTAGGCTAGGTGATGCCATTCAGCTCAATGGAAGTGAGACAAGTTACAAGATTGTAGGCTTGACTCAAGGAAATAAATTTTTCACCGAGCCTGTTGTCTTTACGAGTCTGACAACTTATTGGACCTTACAAGGAACCTTGAAAGCCAATCGTTCCGTCTCTGCCTTGGTATTGAAAAATGATATAGAAGTGGCTGGAGACAGACTGAAACAGATTTCCATTCCAAAAATGATTTCGAAAATTCCTGGTTACACACCTCAGGTGAATGTATTTTCAGGAATGATTCTTGCTATGATTGTTATCACAGGCTTGATTGTGGGGATTTTTGTTTATATCATTACCATCCAAAAACTTGGACTTTATGGAATAATGCGAGCTCAAGGAATACAGATCAAAATCATTGTATGGTCCCTTTTCTGTCAAATCTTCCTTTTGTCTGGTATGGGAATTGCTCTAGCCTTGCTAGCTATCGGAGGAGTGATTTTAGTCTTACCAGCTACCTTCTTTTTCTATCCAAGTTGGATAGCTTACTCCGTCCTAAGCTTGGTAATTTCCTTGATGGCCCTTCTAGGTGGTGTCATTTCACTTCCACGCTTGCTAAAGGTGGACCCGATTACTGCGATTGCAGAGTGATAAGGAGAATAGTATGACAGCGTTGATTGAAATGACTCAAGTTACAAAAACCTACGGGGAAGGAAAGATGAAAGTTGTAGCCCTGCATGAGACGAATTTTCAGCTAAATGCGGGAGAGTTCGTAGCTATTGTTGGGCCTTCAGGTTCTGGAAAGACGACCTTTCTAACAACTCTAGGACAACTACAGGAAGCTTCGAGTGGAAAGATTCTGGTCAAAGGGAAGGAAACAGGCAGTTTGACGGAGAAGGAAAAAACAGATCTCCGTTTTAGAGAGTTTGGGTTCATTCTTCAGGCTTCAAACTTAATTCCTTTTCTAACGGTCAAGGAACAGCTGGATTTGATTGACAAACTGGATAAGGGAAAAAATAGTAAAAGTGATCGAAAAGAGCTATTTGACTTGTTGGATTTGGAAAAAGTTCAAAATCATTATCCCAAAGCTCTATCAGGTGGTGAACGTCAACGTGCCGCGATTGCTAGAGCGCTCTATAACAATCCGAGTATCGTTCTTGCAGATGAGCCGACAGCCAGTCTAGACACCGAGCGTGCTTACCAAGTAACGGAGATGCTGGCTGCTATTGCCCATGAACAAGGTAGAGGAGTTGTCATGATTACACATGATACACGCCTTCTTGATAAGGTCGACCGTATCTATGTTATGAACGATGGCCACTTAGTTGAAGAAACACATGCATAAAATAGAGTGAACGGTGTTGGATACTGTTCACTTTTTAATTTCAAAATTTAAAAATAAGACTGACTTTTTGTAAAACTCCCAGTATTCATAGCTGATTTTCCAGAAATATGGTATAATTTTTCTTATGGAAAAGATTATTATTACAGCAACTGCTGAAAGTATTGAACAAGTTGAACAACTACTCGAAGCTGGCGTAGATCGTATCTATGTTGGTGAGAAAGATTTTGGCCTTCGTCTGCCAACAACCTTTAGTTATGAAGAGTTGCGCACCATCGCTAAGCTCGTTCATGATGCGGGCAAGGAATTGATTGTTGCGGTTAATGCCCTCATGCACCAAGATATGATGGACCGTATCAAGCCTTTCCTAGACTTCTTGGAAGAAATCAAGACAGACTATATTACTGTTGGGGATGCAGGTGTTTTTTACGTAGTCAACCGTGATGGCTATTCCTTTAAGACCATTTATGATGCTTCAACCATGGTAACAAGCAGTCGTCAGATTAACTTCTGGGGTCAAAAGGCAGGCGCATCTGAGGCGGTTTTGGCGCGTGAAATTCCATCTGCCGAGCTCTTCAAGATGCCCGAGATTTTGGAAATTCCTGCTGAAGTGTTGGTTTACGGAGCTAGCGTCATCCACCATTCTAAGCGTCCGCTCTTGCAAAACTACTATAACTTCACGCACATCGATGACGAAAAAACGCGTAAACGTGACCTCTTCTTGGCAGAGCCGAGTGACCCAGAAAGCCATTATTCCATCTTTGAAGACAATCATGGTACCCACATCTTTGCCAACAATGACCTTGATTTGATGACCAAATTGACAGAATTGGTGGAGCATGGTTTTACTCACTGGAAGCTAGAGGGACTTTACACCCCAGGTCAAAACTTTGTTGAGATTGCAAAACTCTTTATTCAAGCACGCAGCTTGATTCAAGAGGGGAATTTCAGTCATGACCAAGCTTTCTTGTTAGATGAGGAAGTGCGCAAGTTACACCCTAAAAACCGTTTCCTTGATACAGGATTCTATGATTACGATCCTGATATGGTTAAATAGGACACCAAAACCCGAAATAAAAATGTTCGGGTTTTTCAAGTGTATTCATGAAATAAAAACGGATACATGTTATAATAAAAGTAGCTCTTTAATGGAGGTGTTTAAGTGGAGAATCTGAAAAAGATGGCAGGTATCAAGGCTGCTGAGTTTGTCAAGGATGGTATGGTAGTCGGTCTGGGAACTGGCTCTACTGCCTATTATTTTGTCGAAGAAATTGGTCGTCGGATTAAGGAAGAAGGTTTGCAGATTACTGCTGTGACAACTTCCAGTGTGACCAGTAAACAGGCTGAAGGACTAAACATCCCGCTCAAGTCGATTGATCAAGTGGATTTTGTTGATGTGACGGTTGACGGGGCGGATGAAGTAGATAGCCAGTTTAACGGAATCAAAGGCGGTGGTGGTGCCCTTCTGATGGAGAAGGTTGTCGCAACGCCCTCAAAAGAATATATTTGGGTGGTGGATGAAAGCAAACTGGTGGAGAAACTAGGTGCTTTTAAATTGCCAGTAGAAGTGGTTCAGTATGGCGCAGAACAGGTTTTTCGTCGTTTTGAGCGAGCTGGCTACAAACCAAGTTTCCGTGAAAAAGACGGCCAACGTTTTGTGACCGATATGCAGAACTTTATCATTGACCTAGCCTTGGATGTCATTGAAGATCCGATTACTTTCGGGCAAGAATTGGACCATGTCGTTGGTGTCGTAGAGCATGGCTTGTTCAACCAAATGGTGGATAAGGTCATCGTTGCTGGACGAGACGGTGTTCAGATTTTAACTTCAACAAAAGCAAACTAATCAACATAATAAGGAGACACACTATGTCAAAATTTAATCGTATTCACTTGGTAGTACTGGATTCTGTAGGAATCGGTGCGGCACCAGATGCCAATAACTTTGTCAATGCAGGGGTTCCAGACGGAGCTTCTGACACACTGGGACACATTTCAAAAACAGTTGGTTTGAATGTACCAAACATGGCTAAAATCGGTCTAGGAAATATTCCTCGTGAAACTCCCCTGAAGACTGTGCCAGCAGAAAGCAATCCAACAGGATATGCAACAAAATTGGAAGAAGTATCTCTTGGTAAGGATACCATGACTGGACACTGGGAAATCATGGGACTCAACATTACCGAGCCTTTCGATACTTTCTGGAACGGATTCCCAGAAGAAATCTTGACAAAAATCGAAGAATTCTCAGGACGCAAGGTCATTCGTGAAGCCAACAAACCTTACTCAGGTACAGCTGTTATCGATGACTTTGGGCCACGTCAGATGGAAACTGGGGAGTTGATTATCTATACTTCAGCTGACCCTGTTTTGCAGATTGCTGCCCATGAAGACATCATCCCTTTGGATGAATTGTACCGTATTTGTGAATACGCTCGTTCGATTACACTTGAACGTCCTGCTCTTCTAGGTCGTATCATTGCCCGTCCATATGTTGGTGAGCCTGGTAACTTCACTCGTACGGCAAATCGTCGTGACTTGGCCGTTTCACCATTTGCTCCAACTGTTCTCGATAAACTCAATGAAGCAGGTATCGATACTTATGCTGTGGGTAAAATCAACGATATCTTTAACGGTGCGGGAATCAATCATGACATGGGACACAACAAGTCAAATAGTCATGGAATTGATACACTATTGAAGACGATGGGACTTGCTGAGTTTGAAAAAGGATTCTCATTTACAAACTTGGTTGACTTTGATGCCCTTTACGGTCACCGCCGCAATGCTCACGGTTACCGTGATTGCTTGCATGAGTTTGATGAGCGCTTGCCTGAAATTATCGCTGCCATGCGAGAGGATGACCTTCTCTTGATTACTGCGGACCATGGGAATGACCCAACCTACGCCGGAACTGACCACACTCGTGAATACATTCCGCTTTTAGCTTATAGTCCATCCTTTAAAGGAAATGGCGTCATTCCAGTTGGACATTTTGCAGATATTTCTGCAACAGTTGCGGATAACTTTGGTGTTGAAACAGCCATGATTGGGGAAAGTTTCTTAGATAAATTGGTATAAGATGACGCGATATGCTTTACTTGTTCGGGGCATTAATGTCGGAGGGAAAAATAAGATTGTCATGGCGCAACTTCGTCAAGAACTGACAGAGTTGGGACTGGAAAAGGTTGAAACCTACATCAACAGTGGCAATATTTTCTTTACTTCGAGAGTTCTCAAAGACCAATTGGTTGAAAAGTTAGAGGCTTTCTTTGCAGTCCATTATCCATTTATTCAGAGCTTTTCTTTGCTGAGTCAGGAAGATTATGAAGAAGAGCTGAAGAATCTGCCAGATTGGTGGACCAAAGATTTGGCACGAAAGGATGTCCTCTTTTATACAGAAGGCTTGGATGAGGCTCAAGTCATTGAGAAAGTTGAAAGTTTGGAACTGGAAGATGAAGTGGTTCATTTTGGAAGACTTGGGATTTTCTGGGGGAAATTCTCTGAGGAATCATACTACGAAACAGCTTATCACAAATACTTACTCAAGATGCCTTTCTACCGCCAAATCACCATTCGCAATGCCAAAACCTTTGACAAAATCGGTCAAATGCTAAAAAATAATAAAGGAGATACACAATGACATTTTTAGATAAAATCAAGGAAACAGCTGCTTTCCTGAAAGACAAGGGAATCCAAGCGCCTGAGTTCGGTCTAATCCTTGGATCAGGACTTGGAGAATTGGCAGAAGAAATCGAAAATCCAGTTGTAGTAGACTATGCTGAGATTCCAAACTGGGGCCGCTCAACAGTAGTTGGTCACGCTGGTAAATTGGTATATGGAGAACTTGCAGGTCGCAAGGTCTTGGCTCTTCAAGGTCGTTTCCATTTCTACGAAGGCAATCCTCTGGAAGTGGTGACTTTCCCAGTACGTGTGATGAAAGTCCTCGGATGTGAAGGTGTCATTGTGACCAATGCAGCTGGTGGTATTGGCTATGGTCCTGGTACTTTGATGGCTATCTCAGACCATATCAACATGACGGGGCAGAATCCATTGATGGGTGAAAACTTGGATGACTTTGGTCCACGTTTCCCAGATATGTCTAAAGCCTACACTCCAGAATATCGTGCTACTGCCCATGAAGTGGCTAAGAAACTTGGTATCAAGCTTGATGAAGGTGTCTATATTGGTGTAACAGGTCCGACTTATGAAACCCCAGCAGAGATTCGTGCCTATAAGACATTGGGAGCAGATGCAGTTGGTATGTCCACTGTTCCTGAAGTTATTGTGGCAGCTCACTCAGGCTTGAAAGTTCTCGGTATTTCATGTATTACTAACCATGCTGCTGGTTTCCAAGAAGAACTCAACCACGAAGAAGTTGTAGAAGTGACTGAACGTGTCAAAGGTGACTTCAAAGGCTTGGTTAAAGCTATTCTTGCTGAATTGTAGTGTCATGAGAGTTCACTTTATTTTACACGAGACCTTTGAAGTTCCAGGTGCTTATCTAAAATGGGCTCTGGCACGAGGTCATCACATTACATCAACAAAGGTTTATGAAAAAGAACCTCTTCCTGAAACAATTGACGGGATTGATTTTCTGATTGTTATGGGTGGTCCTCAATCACCTGATGAGGATAGAGAAAACTTCCCATACTATGACCCTAAGGCTGAGCTTGCTTTTATGAAAGAAGCGATTGCTGCAGATATTTATATTGTTGGTGTCTGTCTTGGTGCGCAGCTCCTGTCTGTTGCCTATGGTGCGGAGTATGAGCACAGTCCTGAGCGCGAGATTGGCGTTTATCCTGTGACATTGACGATGCAAGGTTTAACAGATCCTCATGTAAGCTTGTTCGGAGAAACCATAGAAACTAGCCACTGGCATGGTGATATGCCAGGGCTGACAGAGGATGCTGTCGTCTTGGCGACGAGTCAAGGTTGTCCACGTCAGATTATTCGCTTCAGTCCGAAACATTATGCCTTTCAGGCTCATTTGGAATTTGATCCAGATGCAGTAGAACTTTTAATTACTGCGGATGGTGAGGAGAAATTAAGAGAGCAAAGTGAAAAGTTGCCTTTTGTTCAAACACCAGAAGAATTACGTGGAAACGATTATTCTGAAATGAATGCAAAACTGTATGCATTTTTAGATTCATTGGTAAACTAGGAACTACAGAAAGCAGAGTATCTGAGCTATAGTCAAACTCGGGCTAACTGTTCTACGAAATATTTAAATTTAAAATCAAGAAAGAAAGGATGGGGAAACCGTATTTGCTGAACTGAATACGGGCGGAGAACTATGTAAAAAAGATAAACTGTCTAGCATCTGCGATGCGTCGTCAGTTTCCTATTTTTATATTGTTCTCTGTCGCTATCCTAAATATACAAAAAGAAAGGTAGAGTAAGGTGTTCAGATTTGAACACGAGCGGAAAACTCGGAAAATAGATAATCTGACTGAGAAATCAGGATTTCTCGTCAGATTCCTAATTTTCAGTCGTTTTCTTGTCGCTCTTTGTATCATAAATTATGTCTATCCATATTGCTGCTCAGCAGGGTGAAATTGCTGATAAAATTCTTCTTCCGGGGGATCCACTTCGTGCGAAATTTATTGCGGAGAATTTCCTTGAAGATGCTGTTTGTTTTAACGAAGTGCGGAACATGTTTGGGTACACTGGTACTTACAAGGGCCACCGTGTATCGGTCATGGGAACTGGGATGGGGATGCCATCCATTTCGATTTATGCGCGTGAGTTGATTGTGGACTACGGAGTGAAAAAATTGATCCGTGTCGGAACTGCTGGTTCCTTAAACGAGGATGTCCATGTCCGTGAATTGGTCTTGGCGCAAGCTGCTGCGACTAACTCAAACATCATCCGTAATGACTGGCCACAGTACGATTTCCCACAAATCGCTAGCTTTGATTTGCTGGATAAGGCCTATCATATCGCCAAAGAACTTGGTATGACCACCCACGTTGGGAACGTTTTGTCATCAGATGTCTTTTACTCAAACTACTTTGAAAAGAACATCGAGCTTGGTAAATGGGGAGTCAAGGCTGTGGAAATGGAAGCAGCAGCTCTTTACTATCTTGCTGCCCAACACCACGTTGATGCACTTGCTATCATGACCATTTCTGATAGTTTGGTCAATCCAGAAGAAGACACAACAGCTGAAGAACGCCAAAACACCTTCACCGATATGATGAAGGTTGGATTGGAAACCTTGATTGCAGACTAAACATCGTATTACTTTGAGATAAGGTTATTTCTAAGATTGATTCAAATGCTTTAATCTCAAATATATCAGTAATGATAAAGGAAGAGTTGAAAATCAGATTGCTGGAACTATTGATTTTCAACTTTTTTAGAACCCAGCTTAAGGAGAGATGTGATGGATAAAATAGAACTATTACAAGATTTGATTGATAAAAGCCACAGAATAGTCTTTTTCGGAGGGGCAGGAGTGTCAACCGAGTCTAATATCCCAGATTTTCGTAGTTCAGATGGTGTTTATAGTCATCAGTTAGGCCGTCATTTTACGGCAGAGCAACTCGTTTCTCGGACCATGTTTGAGCGCTATCCAGAAGATTTTTTTGACTTTTATAAGAAATACCTGATTTATCCAGAAGCAAAGCCTAATGCTGCTCACACTTATCTGGCTACTTTGGAAAAGACAGGTAAGCTAAAGGCTGTTGTGACACAAAATATCGATAGTCTTCATGAAATGGCTGGCTCCCAAAAGATCTTTAAATTGCATGGGAGTGCAGACCGGAATTACTGCCTAGGTTGTCAACGTTTCTATGACTTAACTGCTTTTCTGGCCCTTGAGGGACCTGTTCCCCACTGCTTAGACTGTGGCAAGGTGGTCAAGCCTGACGTGACCTTGTATGAAGAATCACTTGACATGGATGTCTTTAGCCAAGCTGCCCAAGCTATTCGGCAAGCTGACTTGCTGATTATTGGTGGGACTTCCTTGGTTGTTTATCCTGCAGCTAGCCTAGTAAACTATTTTTCTGGGACAAATATGGTCCTTATCAATAAAACCAGTATTCCACAAGACAGCCAAGCTACATTGGTCATTGAAGGCAAGATTGGGGAAGTCTTTTCGAAATTGAGACAATAAAAGAATTTTAGAAGATAGCAACAAAACCTTGTTACTTGAAAGAGAAAACTATCTCATTTATTGACCACTATCTCGCTCTTTGAGAGTTATTAAAAACTGGCTGAGAAAATCAAAACACCTTCACCGATATGATGAAGGTTGGTTTGGAAACCTTGATTGCAGAGTAAAATGTAAAAGAAAATCCTGATTTCAAGTGAGATCAGGATTTTTTCATAGATGCGATTTTTTCTGGGTCTGGTGTAACGCGGAGGGTCTTTTGTCCTGTGTAGGTTACAAAGCCAGGTTTTCCACCAGTTGGTTTGTTGAGTTTTTTCACTTCAATCATATCCACCTGCACGAGATTTGACAAGCGCCCTTTGGAGAAATAGGCAGCCAGTTCTGCCGCATCTGTTTTAACTTCATCAGATGGGTCAAGATTTCCTGAGATGACGACGTGGCTTCCAGGGATGTCCTTAGCATGAAACCAAAGTTCCTCCTTGCGGGCCATTTTAAAGGTCAATTCCTCATTTTGAAGATTGTTTCGACCGACATAGATGATAGTTTTGCCATCACTCGCCAGATACTGTTCTGGTTTTTTGCGTTTCTGAATTTTTTCACGTTGGCGTCTACGGATAAATCCTGTTTGGATCAATTCTTCACGGATTTCAGCGATTTCCTCCAGCCCTGCTTGGTTGAGGACAGTCTCGACACTTTCTAGATAAAGAATGGTTGCCTTGGTTTCTTCGATTAGCTCAGTCAGGTATTTGACAGCTTCTTTAAGTTTCTGATAGCGTTTAAAGTAGCGTTGGGCATTCTGACTGGGAGTCAGGGCCTTATCAAGAGCAATGGTGATAGGCTGATTCGTGTAGTAATTATCCAAGACTACCTGGTCTTGGTCATTCGGAACTTGGTGCAGGAAGGTTGTTAGCAATTCTCCTTTTTGGCGAAATTCCTCAGCATTATCAGTCGCCAGTAACTCTTTTTCTTGTTTTTTAAGCTTATGGCGATTTTTTTGAAGCTCATTTTCAACACGACGAATGAGTTCACTGGCTTGCTGTTTAACGCGGTCGCGCTCGGCTTTATCCTTATAATAGGTATCTAAGAGATTCGAAAGACTGGCAAAAGGCTCTCCTACACGATTCGCAAAAGGAACTGGACTGAAGGAAGTCTCTGTTAAGCATGGCTTGGTTTCTTGCCTGAAGAAGTTTCGAAAAGTAGACAGTTTATCACTGACAAGAATGTTTTCCAATTCATTTGCCGCATCACGTCCTAGACCTTGAAAGAGACTTTGAAGATTTTTTGCTGTTAGTTCTTGGGTCTGCAGGATTTCAAAGAGCTTTTCATCCTTGACAGTAAAAGGATTGAGAGATTCTGTACTTGGCGGAGCGATATAGCTTGAGCCTGGTAGCAAGGTGCGGTAACTATTTTGTGAAAAGCCGACGTGTTTGATAACTTCGAGGATTTTATGGCTGCTTTTATCAACTAGTAGAATATTGCTGTGTTTGCCCATGATCTCGATAATCAAGGTAGCCTGAATGTGGTCCCCAATCTCGTTTTTATTGGAAACGGTAATTTCCACAATACGGTCGTTTTCCACTTGCTCAATCGACTCAATCACGGCACCCTGCAAATACTTTCTCAAAACCATGATAAAAGTCGAAGGTTGGGCTGGATTTTCAAAAGTCGTTTGGGTTAGCTGGATGCGCCCAAAAACAGGATGGGCAGAGAGGAGCAGGCGATGGCTTTGGCGATTGCTGCGGATTTGCAAGACCAACTCTTGTTCAAAAGGTTGATTGATTTTCTGGATGCGACCATTGACCAACTCGCTTCGCAATTCCTCAATCATGTGGTGTAAAAAAAATCCGTCAAATGACATCGTTCTCTCCTTGTGATTGTGTTCCATAGTATTATATCAAAAAGGTAGAATAAAATCATGGAAATGTGGTATAATAAAGCCAAGTAAAGAGAATCGAGAAGTACATGTATATTGAAATGGTAGATGAAACTGGTCAAGTTTCACAAGAAATCTTACAACAAACCCAAGAAATTTTGGAATTTGCAGCCCAAAAAATAGGAAAAGAAGACAAGGAGATGGCAGTCACTTTTGTGACCAACGAGCGTAGCCACGAACTCAATCTCGAGTACCGTGATACCGATCGTCCGACGGATGTCATCAGCCTTGAGTATAAGCCAGAGTTGGACATTGCCTTTGACGAAGAGGATTTGCTGGAAAATCCAGAATTGGCAGAAATGATGTCTGAGTTTGATGCCTACATTGGGGAGCTTTTTATCTCTATCGATAAAGCGCATGAGCAGGCTGAGGAATACGGTCACAGCTTTGAGCGTGAGATGGGCTTCTTGGCAGTACACGGCTTTTTACACATTAACGGCTTTGATCACTACACTCCGGAAGAAGAAGCGGAGATGTTCGGTTTACAAGAAGAAATTTTGACAGCCTATGGACTCACAAGACAATAAACGAAAATGGAAAAATCGTGACCTGGTATCTAGTTTAGAATTTGCTTTGACAGGTATTTTTACCGCTATCAAGGACGAACGTAATATGCGCAAACATGCAGTGACGGCACTAGTAGTCGTCCTTGCAGGTTTTGTTTTTCAGGTGTCACGGATCGAATGGCTCTTTCTCCTAATGAGCATTTTCTTGGTAGTAGCATTTGAGATTATTAACTCTGCTATTGAAAATGTGGTGGATCTAGCCAGTCATTACCACTTTTCTATGTTGGCAAAGAAAGCCAAGGACATGGCAGCAGGAGCCGTGTTGGTGGTCTCTCTTTTTGCTGCGGTAACAGGTGCACTTATCTTTCTCCCACGAATTTGGGATTTATTATTTTAAACACTAAGAGGAAATTATGACATTTAAATCAGGCTTTGTGGCCATTTTAGGACGTCCCAATGTTGGGAAGTCAACCTTTTTGAATCACGTCATGGGGCAAAAGATTGCCATTATGAGTGACAAGGCGCAAACAACACGTAATAAAATCATGGGGATTTACACAACGGATAAGGAACAAATCGTCTTTATTGACACACCAGGAATTCACAAGCCCAAAACAGCTCTTGGGGATTTCATGGTGGAATCTGCCTACAGCACCCTTCGTGAAGTAGACACTGTTCTATTCATGGTGCCAGCTGATGAGCCACGTGGTAAGGGCGACGATATGATTATCGAGCGTCTGAAAGCTGCCAAGGTTCCTGTGATTCTGGTGGTGAATAAGATTGACAAGGTCCATCCAGATCAGCTTTTGGCTCAGATTGATGACTTCCGTAATCAAATGGACTTTAAGGAAATTGTACCTATCTCAGCCCTTCAGGGAAATAACGTATCTCGTCTAATTGACATCCTCAGTGAAAATCTTGAGGAAGGGTTCCAGTATTTCCCAGCTGATCAAATCACAGACCACCCAGAGCGTTTCTTGGTTTCAGAGATGATTCGTGAGAAAGTCTTGCACCTAACGCGTGAAGAAATCCCTCACTCAGTTGCAGTAGTGATTGACTCTATGAAGCGTGATGAGGAGACCGACAAGGTTCATATCCGGGCAACCATAATGGTCGAGCGTGATAGTCAAAAAGGTATTATCATTGGTAAAGGTGGCGCTATGCTCAAGAAAATTGGGACCATGGCCCGTCGTGATATCGAACTCATGCTAGGGGACAAGGTTTTCCTAGAAACTTGGGTCAAGGTCAAGAAAAACTGGCGTGATAAAAAACTAGATTTGGCTGACTTTGGCTATAATGAAAAAGAATACTAAGTAGAGGTGGGCTCATGCCTGCTTCTTGTTTTTACAGAAGGAGGACTTATGCCTGAATTACCTGAGGTTGAAACGGTTCGTCGTGGCTTAGAAAAATTGATCTTGGGAAAGAAGATTTCTAATATTGAGATTGCTTATCCCAAGATGATTAAGACAGATTTGGACGAGTTTCGAAAGGAAGTGCCTGGTCAAGTAATTGAGTCCATGGGGCGTCGTGGAAAATATTTGCTTTTTTTCCTGACAGACAAGGTCTTGATTTCCCATTTGCGGATGGAGGGCAAGTATTTCTACTATCCGGATCAGGTTCCTGAACGTAAACACGCCCATGTTTTCTTCCATTTTGAGGATGGTGGGATGCTTGTTTATGAGGATGTACGCAAGTTTGGTACCATGGAACTATTGGCCCCCGGCCTATTGGAAGCCTACTTTGTTTCTAAAAAATTAGGGCCTGAACCAAGAGAGAAGGACTTTGATTTGCAGTCCTTCCAAGCTGCCCTAGCCAAATCTAAAAAGCCTATCAAATCCCACCTCCTAGACCAAACCTTGGTCGCTGGTCTTGGAAATATCTATGTGGATGAGGTCCTCTGGCATGCTCAGGTCCATCCAGCTAGACTTTCCCAGACTTTGACAGCAGCAGAAGCGTCAGCTATTCATAATCAGACCATTGCTGTTTTGGGAAAGGCTGTTGAAAAAGGCGGATCAACCATTCGAACCTATACCAATGCCTTTGGGGAAGATGGAACTATGCAGGATTTTCATCAGGTCTATGATAAGACTGGTCAAGCATGTTCACGTTGTGGCACCATCATTGAGAAATTCCAGCTCGGTGGACGAGGAACTCATTTTTGTCCCCAGTGTCAAAGGAGGGGCTGATGGGAAAAATCATTGGAATCACAGGAGGAATTGCTTCGGGTAAATCAACTGTGACAAATTTCCTAAGAGAACAAGGCTTTCAAGTGGTGGATGCCGACGCAGTTGTCCACCAGCTACAAAAACCTGGTGGGCGTCTATATCAGGTCTTAGTTCAGCATTTTGGACAGGCAATTCTCTTAGAAAATGGAGAACTCAATCGTCCTCTCCTAGCTAGTCTCATCTTTTCAAATCCTGAAGAACGAGAATGGTCTAAGCAAACACAAGGAGAGATAATTCGTGAGGAACTGGCAGCATTGCGAGATCAGTTAGCCCAGACAGAAACGATTTTTTTCATGGATATTCCCCTGCTTTTTGAACAGGACTACAGTGCCTGGTTTGATGAAACATGGCTGGTCTATGTGAACCGTGATGTTCAGGTAGAACGTTTCATGAAACGGGATCATCTTTCTAAGGAAGTAGCAGAGTCCCGTCTGGTAGCTCAGTGGTCTTTAGAAGAAAAGACAAAATTGGCGAGTCATATATTAGATAACAATGGCAGTCGTGATCAGCTTGTGAGTCAAGTAGTCAAGTTACTTGAAGGAGGCGACAGCTGTGCAAGAGATTAGTTGGAAAGAGAATCTTCGTGTCGCCTGGTTTGGTAGTTTTTTAACGGGCGCCAGCATTTCCTTGGTCGTTCCTTTTATGCCTATCTTTGTAGAGCAGTTGGGAATTGAAGGGGACCAAGTTGCTTTTTATGCTGGATTAGCCATCTCGGTTTCGGCTGTTTCAGCAGCTCTAGTTTCTCCCATCTGGGGTATTCTTGCTGACAAATATGGTCGAAAGCCCATGATGATTCGAGCAGGTCTTGCCATGACCATTACCATGGGAGGTTTGGCCTTCGTGCCAAATATCTATTGGCTACTCTTTCTGCGCTTGCTTAATGGTGTATTTACTGGATTTGTCCCCAATGCAACAGCCTTGATTGCTAGTCAGGTACCTAAAGATAAGTCTGGAGCGGCTCTGGGGACTCTATCTACAGGAGTTGTTGCAGGAACACTGACGGGTCCCTTTGTTGGAGGCTTTATTGCTGAAATTTTTGGTATTCGAAATGTTTTTCTGTTGATTGGTGGCTTCTTGTTTTTAGCTGCACTCTTAACCATTTTCTTTATCAAGGAAGATTTTCAGCAAATAGCTAAGGAGAAGGCTATCCCAACGAAAGAAGTATTTTCTTCTTTCAAGTATCCTAGGCTCTTAGTAAACCTATTTTTGACGAGTTTTGTCATTCAGTTTTCAGCTCAATCAATTGGCCCCATTCTAGCTCTCTATGTGCGGGACTTAGGGCAGACTGAGAATCTCCTCTTCGTCTCAGGCTTGATTGTATCTAGTATGGGATTTTCTAGTATGATGAGCGCTGGAGTGATGGGAAAACTTGGTGATAAGCTAGGGAATCATCGACTTCTGATAGTGGCACAGATTTATTCCGTCATCATTTACCTTCTTTGTGCCCATGCGACCAGCCCCCTTCAACTTGGCTTGTATCGTTTTCTCTTTGGTTTGGGAACGGGAGCTCTCATACCGGGAGTCAATGCCCTTCTCAGCAAAATGACTCCAAAATCAGGTATTTCAAGGATTTTCGCCTTCAACCAAGTCTTTTTTTACCTCGGTGGAGTGATTGGACCCATGGCGGGATCCGCAGTTGCAGGATATTTGGGCTACCATGCTGTCTTTTATGCGACAGCAGCCTGTGTAGCTTTCAGTTGTTTATGTAACATAGTGCAATTTAGATCATTATTAAAAGTAAAGGAAATCTAGTGCGAGTAAAAATCAATCTCAAGTGCTCCTCTTGTGGCAGCATAAATTATCTAACCAGTAAGAACTCCAAAACTCATCCTGACAAGATTGAGGTTTTAAAGTATTGTCCCAAGGAAAGAAAAGTAACCCTACATCTTGAATCTAAGTAGATTTTATGGTAAAATAATAGGGATTTTAAGGAGTTTGATATGTATAACCTATTGTTAACCATTTTATTAGTATTATCTGTTGTGATTGTGATTGCGATTTTCATGCAACCAACTAAGAACCAATCCAGCAATGTATTTGATGCCAGCTCAGGTGATTTGTTTGAACGTAGTAAGGCGCGTGGTTTTGAAGCCGTGATGCAACGTTTGACAGGTATTTTAGTCTTTTTCTGGCTAGCCATTGCCTTAGCATTGACGGTATTATCAAGTAGATAAGAAATGGGCGAGACTAGGTCTTAGCCTATTTTTATTTTTAATGACACTTCTAAAGTTATCAATCAAAAAGAAATTATAAAAATCTAGAAAGAAAACATGAAAGATAAAATTAAAGAATATTTGCAAGAGAAGGGGCGAGTGACGGTAAATGACCTTGCTCAGGCTCTCGGAAAGGATGGGTCCAAGGATTTCCGTGAGTTGATTAAAACCCTGTCTCTGATGGAAAGAAAGCACCAGATTCGCTTTGAAGATGATGGCAGTTTATGTCTGGACCAAAAGAAGAAACCTGAAATCACCCTCAAAGGGATTTTTCATGCCCATAAAAACGGCTTTGGCTTTGTCAGTCTAGAAGGCGAAGAGGACGATCTTTTTGTAGGAAAAAACGATGTCAACTATGCCATTGATGGTGATACCGTTGAGGTCGTGATTAAGAAAGTCGCTGACCGTAACAAGGGAACTGCTGCAGAAGCAAAAATTATCGATATCCTAGAGCATAGCCTGACGACAGTTGTCGGGCAAATCGTTCTGGATCAGGAAAAGCCCAAGTATGCGGGCTACATTCGTTCAAAGAATCAGAAAATCAGCCAACCGATTTATGTGAAGAAACCGGCTATCAAGTTGGAAGGTACTGAAGTTCTCAAGGTCTTTATCGACAAATACCCAAGTAAGAAACATGATTTCTTTGTCGCTAGTGTGCTAGACGTGGTGGGGCACTCGACTGATGCTGGGATTGACGTTCTTGAAGTCTTGGAATCCATGGATATTGTTTCAGAATTTCCAGAAGCTGTTCTTAAGGAAGCAGAAAGTGTACCAGAAACTCCGTCTCAAAAGGATATGGAAGGTCGTCTGGATCTGAGAGATGAAATCACCTTTACCATTGATGGTGCGGATGCCAAGGACTTGGACGATGCAGTACACATCAAGGCTTTGAAAAATGGCAATATCGAGCTCGGAGTTCACATCGCAGATGTTTCCTACTATGTGACCGAGGGTTCTGCCCTTGACAAGGAAGCTCTTAACCGCGCTACTTCTGTCTACGTGACAGACCGAGTGGTGCCAATGCTTCCAGAGCGTTTGTCAAATGGCATCTGCTCACTCAATCCTCAAGTTGACCGTTTGACCCAGTCTGCTATTATGGAAATTGATAAACATGGTCGTGTGGTTAATTACACCATTACCCAAACAGTTATCAAGACGAGCTTCCGTATGACCTATAGTGCTGTTAATGATATCCTAGCTGGCGACGAGGAAAAGAGACAAGAGTTTAAGAAAATTGTTCCTAGTATCGAACTCATGGCCAAGCTTCATGAAACTCTAGAAAGCATGCGTGAGAAGCGTGGCGCCCTTAACTTTGATACCAGCGAAGCAAAGATTCTAGTGGATAAAACAGGTAAGCCTGTGGATATCGTTCTTCGTCAGCGTGGTGTTGCTGAGCGGATGATTGAGTCCTTCATGTTGATTGCTAATGAAACGGTTGCCGAGCACTTTAGTAAACTGGACCTACCTTTCATTTATCGGATTCACGAGGAGCCCAAGGCTGAAAAAGTTCAGAAGTTTATTGATTATGCTTCGAGCTTTGGTTTGCGGATTTATGGGACTGCCAGTGAGATTAGCCAGGAGGCGCTTCAAGACATCATGCGTGCTGTTGAGGGAGAACCCTATGCGGATGTATTGTCCATGATGCTTCTCCGATCCATGCAACAAGCTCGCTATTCAGAGCACAATCACGGTCACTATGGTCTTGCTGCTGATTATTACACTCACTTTACCAGCCCTATTCGCCGTTATCCAGACCTCCTTGTCCATCGAATGATTCGGGACTATGGCCGTTCTAAAGAAATAGCAGAGCATTTTGAGCAAGTGATTCCAGAGATTGCGACCCAGTCTTCCAACCGTGAGCGTCGTGCCATCGAGGCGGAGCGTGAAGTCGAAGCCATGAAAAAGGCTGAGTACATGGAAGAATACGTGGGCGAAGAGTATGATGCGGTTGTATCCAGCATCGTCAAATTCGGTCTCTTTGTTGAATTGCCAAACACGGTTGAGGGCTTGATTCACATCACTAATTTGCCTGAATTTTATCATTTCAATGAGCGTGACTTGACACTCCGCGGAGAGAAATCGGGCATAACCTTCCGTGTAGGACAGCAGATTCGCATTCGGGTTGAAAGAGCCGATAAGATGACAGGTGAGATTGATTTCTCTTATATCCCAAGTGAGTTTGATGTCATCGAAAAAGGCTTGAAACAGTCTAATCGCAGTGACAGAGGTCGTGGTTCAAATCGTCGTTCGGACAAGAAGGAAGATAAGAGAAAATCAGGGCGCTCAAATGATAAGCACAAGCATTCACAAAAAGATAAGAAGAAAAAGGGAAAGAAACCTTTTTACAAAGAAGTAGCTAAGAAAGGAGCCAAGCATGGCAAAGGGCGAGGGAAAGGTCGTCGCACAAAATAAAAAAGCGCACCACGACTATACAATCGTAGATACGCTAGAGGCAGGAATGGTCCTGACCGGAACTGAAATCAAGAGCGTTCGAGCTGCTCGAATCAATCTCAAGGACGGCTTTGCCCAAGTAAAAAATGGGGAAGTCTGGCTGAGCAATGTTCATATCGCCCCTTACGAAGAGGGTAATATCTGGAACCAGGAACCTGAACGCCGTCGTAAACTCCTGCTCCATAAGAAGCAAATTCAAAAATTGGAACAAGAGACCAAAGGAACAGGAATGACCCTAGTTCCCCTCAAAGTCTATATCAAAGATGGCTACGCCAAGCTTCTTTTAGGACTTGCCAAAGGGAAACATGACTATGACAAACGCGAATCCATCAAGCGACGTGAACAAAACCGCGACATTGCGCGTGTGATGAAAGCAGTCAACCAGCGATAAAAGAGGAAGTGAAATGGAAAAACTAATTGCCTATAAACGCATGCCCTTGTGGAATAAACAAACTATGCCCGAAGCTGTCCAGCAAAAGCACAATACTAAAGTCGGCACTTGGGGAAAAATTACTGTCTTGAAGGGGGCACTCAAGTTTATTGAGTTGACTGAAGATGGTGAGGTTCTAGCTGAGCACCTCTTTGAGGCGGGAGCAGACAATCCCATGGCGCAACCGCAAGCCTGGCACCGAGTAGAGGCTGCAACAGACGATGTAGAATGGTACTTGGAATTTTATTGTAAACCTGAGGATTACTTCCCTAAGAAATACAATACCAATCCAGTCCATTCAGAGGTCCTAGAGGCCATGCAGACGGTGAAACCGGGTAAAGCCTTGGATTTAGGTTGTGGTCAAGGACGTAACTCTCTCTTTCTTGCACAGAATGGTTTTGATGTGACAGCTGTGGATCAAAATGAATTGTCCCTTGAAATCTTGCAAAGCATCGTAGAGCAAGAGGATCTAGACATGCCTGTAGGACTTTATGATATCAATTCAGCCAGCATTAGCCAAGCCTATGATTTCATCGTATCGACAGTTGTTCTGATGTTCCTACAAGCGGACCGCATTCCAGCTATTATCCAAAATATGCAGGAGCACACCACGATCGGTGGCTATAACCTTATCGTCTGTGCCATGGATACGGAGGATTATCCTTGCTCAGTAAACTTCCCATTCACATTTAAAGAAGGGGAGTTAGCGGATTACTACAAGGATTGGGAATTGGTTAAGTACAATGAAAATCCAGGACATCTGCACCGTCGTGATGAAAATGGCAATCGTATTCAACTACGCTTTGCGACCATGTTAGCTAAAAAAATCAAGTAAATCAAACATATACAAGCGAATAGAAACCCCTTTGCAAGATTTCTATTCGTTTTTGTTTGCGTTGGTTGATTGGGGCAAGCAGGATTTTATGCTATACTAGAAGTAGGAAATCAGAGCAGTAGGGCTGTATTGCTGATACTCTCAGCGTAAGAAAGTCTTTATGATGGAGGTGGTCGAATGACGAGTCTTTTGGTGGAATTGTATGATCGGCATGTATTGGAAAAGAATGTCTACCAAGCCTTTATCAGTGATTGTGACGAGATTCTTTTTCTATCTTTGACGAAAATAAGCAATGAAGAGAAGCTCTCTCTCCGTCAGTTTATCATGGAAGAGGTTCCTCATATTCAACGAGTGACCTTTCGTAAGTTATCCTTAGAACAACTAGCAGACCAGTTAGATTATTGCTTGGCCGAGTATGACCAGGTTCTTCTTGATGTTTTTGGTGGGGATTCGCTACTAGCCTTATCACTCTATCAATACGGCTTGGATTGCCATCTTCCCATCGTTGCCATGGATGTCGAGCGAGGAAAACAATACAAGTGGGTAGCCGGTCAGTTAGAAAAAGAAGATTTGGACATTCCAACCCTAAGCATCCAACAGCTGATAGCCTTGCGTGGTGGAAAAATGCTCAAATCAAAACGCCCTATCCACTCAGATCAGCAAATTGTAGCCATCAAAAAGCTAGCCAGCTCAGCTATTGCCAATCCTGCCCACTGGTACCAAGTGACCCAATTTTTCTCTCTAGCTAAGACCAATGACCTTCATGCTGAGACCGAAAAAATACTGGATAACAACGGCAAGTATTATCACTATCCAGAATCCCTGATCCCCTTACTAGTAGAAGCGGGGATGCTTCGTATTGAAGGCGAGGACAAGGAGCGAGTAATCTACAGCTTTCCAAGTCAAGAAGCTCAAATCTTTTGCCGCAACAAGGGGCATATTTTAGAGGTATATCTCTATCTCTTGGCGCTTGAATCTCAGCTGTTTGATGAGTGCATGATAGGCGGTGAGATTGATTGGAATGGCATCTTTCCAGAGGCGGACAATGTTCAAAATGAGATTGATGTCATTCTGAGAAAAGGACGCTCGATTACCTTTATCTCCTGCAAGATGACAGATTTATCAGTTGAAGCCATCAATGAGCTAGAAGTCTACGCCAATCATTTTGCTGGGGAAAGTTGCCTCAAGTTAATTGTCTGTACGGGAAAAATCAATCCTGTTTATGCCAATCGCTGTCAGGAATACGGGGTGCTGGTCATTAGAAGTGAGCAGATTCCCAATCTCATTCCCATGCTAAAAAAATATTCTAAGAGACAAAAAAGATAAGAAATAGTATCATGAAAGGCTGGATTCCAGTCTTTTTTATTTCTTTTTCGAATAAATGAGAAAAGGAGGTAGATCATGTTTGTAGCCAGAGATGCCAAGGGGGATTTGGTGAATGCCCTCGAAAAAGATGTGACAAAGCAGCTTTACACCTGCCCAGCCTGTGGGGGCGGACTACGATTACGCCAAGGACAGAGTATTCGAACGCATTTTGCCCATAAAAGGTTAAGAGATTGCATCTCTATTTTTGAAAATGAAAGTCCAGAACACTTGGGAAATAAAGAGGCCCTTTATCACTGGGCCAAGAAGGGCAATCAGGTCGCCTTAGAATATAGTCTGCCCGAGATCCAGCAGGTTGCGGATGTTCTCGTCAATGGGAAACTAGCACTGGAGGTTCAGTGCAGTCCCTTGTCTCAAAAGCTTTTAGGCGATAGAAGCCAAGGATACCGCAGTCAGGGCTATCAGGTTATCTGGCTACTGGGAGAAAAACTCTGGTTAAAAGAGCGATTAACACAACTGCAAAGGGGATTTCTCTATTTTAGTCAAAATATGGGTTTCTATGTTTGGGAACTAGATCTCAAAAAGCAAGTTTTGAGACTTAAATACCTTTTACATCAGGACCTACGTGGCAAACTTCATTTTCAGGTCAAGGAATTTCCCTATGGCCAAGGAAATCTCTTGGAAATTCTACGATTTCCTTATCAAAAACAAAAACTGCCTCGTTTTGCAGTTGTGCAAGATTCCACTATCTGTCACTACATTCGCCAACAGTTGTACTACCAAACGCCCTATTGGATGAAGAAGCAGGAGGAAGCTTATTATCAAGGAGACAATCTATTAAACCATCAACTGGACGACTGGTATCCCCAGGTCAGACCGATAGAGTCAGGTGATTTTTTGCAGATTGAAACGGATTTGGCTAGCTATTATAGAAATTTTCAGGCTTACTATCAAAAAAATCCGAAAAATAATCGCCAAAAGCTCTATCCACCAGCCTTTTATCACTTATATTTCTCAAAAAATGTGGTAAAATAGAAAGGATGGAGGAATCTTATGGTATTACAACGACATGAAATAAATGAAAAAGATACATGGGATCTTTCAACAATCTACCCAACAGACCAGGCTTGGGAAGAAGCCTTGAAAGATTTAACTGAAAAAGTACAAACAGCATCTCAGTATGAGGGGCATCTCTTGGATAGTGCAGACAGTTTGCTTGAGATTACAGAATTCTCACTTGACTTGGAACGCCAAGTTGAAAAGCTTTATGTCTATGCGCATATGAAAAATGACCAGGACACGCGTGAAGCCAAGTATCAAGAGTACTATGCTAAGGCAATGACTCTGTACAGTCAGTTAGAACAAGCCTTTTCATTCTATGAACCTGAGTTTATGGAGGTTAGCGAAAAGCAGTATGCTGCCTTCCTAGAAGCTCAACCAAAACTCCAAGTTTACAAACACTTTTTTGACAAGCTCTTGCAAAAGAAAGACCATGTTCTTTCGCAACGTGAGGAAGAATTACTTGCTGGAGCAGGAGAAATCTTTGGCGCTGCTAGTGAAACTTTCGCTATTTTGGACAATGCGGATATTAGCTTCCCATATGTCCTTGATGATGAAGGCAATGAAGTGCAACTCTCACACGGTACTTACATCCGTTTGATGGAGTCTAAAAACCGTGAAGTACGTGGTGGTGCCTATGAAGCCCTTTATGCGACATACGAGCAATTCCAACACACTTATGCTAAGACTTTGCAGACAAATATTAAGGTGCAAAACTACCGAGCAAAAGTTCACAACTATAAGAGTGCTCGCCATGCAGCCCTCGCAGCAAACTTTGTTCCAGAAAGTGTCTATGACAATCTAGTAGCAGCAGTTCGCAAGCACTTGCCACTCTTGCATCGATATCTTAACCTTCGTTCTAAAATCTTGGGGATTTCTGATCTCAAGATGTACGATGTTTACACACCACTGTCTTCAGTAGAATACAGCTTTACTTATGAGGAAGCCTTGAAAAAGGCAGAAGAAGCTTTGGCAGTTTTGGGTGAGGATTACTTAAGCCGTGTCAAACGTGCCTTTAGCGAGCGTTGGATTGATGTCTATGAAAACCAAGGCAAGCGTTCTGGTGCCTATTCTGGTGGATCATACGATACAAATGCCTTTATGCTCCTTAACTGGCAGGACAATCTAGACAATCTCTTTACCCTTGTCCACGAAACGGGTCACAGTATGCATTCTAGCTATACTCGTGAAACCCAACCTTATGTTTACGGAGATTACTCCATTTTCTTGGCTGAGATTGCCTCAACGACCAATGAAAATATCTTGACGGAGAAATTACTGGAAGAAGTGGAAGACGATGCAACACGCTTTGCTATCCTTAATAACTTCTTGGACGGTTTCCGTGGAACAGTCTTCCGTCAAACTCAATTTGCTGAGTTTGAACATGCCATCCACCAAGCAGACCAAAATGGAGAAGTCTTGACAAGTGATTTCCTCAATAAACTCTACGCTGACTTGAATCAAGAGTACTATGGACTCAGCAAGGAAGACAATCCTCAGATCCAATACGAGTGGGCACGCATACCACACTTCTACTATAACTACTATGTATACCAGTATTCGACTGGTTTTGCAGCTGCTTCAGCCTTGGCTGAAAAGATTGTCCATGGTAGCCAAGAAGACCGTGACCGCTATATCGACTACCTCAAGGCAGGTAAATCTGACTATCCACTCAATGTCATGAGAAAAGCGGGAGTGGATATGGAAAAAGAAGACTATCTTAACGATGCCTTTGCAGTCTTTGAACGTCGCTTGAACGAGTTTGAAGCCCTTGTTGAAAAATTGGGACTAGCTTAAGATGGTAGAGTCTTATAGTAAAAATGCCAATCACAATATGCGTCGTCCCGTCGTCAAGGAAGAAATCGTTGAACTCATGCGCCAGCGTCAAAAGCAGGTGACAGGTTCCTTGAAAGAATTGGAAACCTTCGCTCGCAAGGAAAATATCCCAATCATTCCTCATGAAACAGTTGCTTACTTTCGATTTCTCATGGAAAGTCTGCAGCCTAAGAATATTTTAGAAATTGGGACAGCTATCGGTTTTTCAGCTCTTTTGATGGCGGAGCATGCGCCAGATGCTAAGATTACAACCATTGACCGCAATCCTGAGATGATAGGCTTTGCCAAGGAAAACTTTGCCCAGTTTGACAGTCGTAAGCAAATCACCCTCTTAGAGGGAGATGCCGTAGATGTTTTGTCTAGCCTGACAGAAACTTATGACTTTGTCTTTATGGATTCGGCTAAGTCCAAGTACATCGTCTTTCTACCTGAAATCCTCAAACGACTTGAAGTTGGTGGAGTGGTTGTCTTGGATGATATTTTTCAAGGAGGAGATGTTGCCAAGGACATCATGGAGGTCCGCCGTGGTCAACGAACCATTTATCGTGGTTTGCAAAGACTTTTCGACGCAACTTTGGACAATCCAGATCTAACAGCAACTCTAGTTCCTCTTGGTGATGGCATTCTCATGCTACGAAAGAATGTAGCAGATGTACAGCTACCTGATGATAAATGATTTTCAGAAAAATTTAAGAAATTATAGTAAAATAGATAAAGTAACACTTACCGTTAAAGGAGTAAACATGAAGAAAAAAATTATGGCAGGAGCCATCACACTTTTATCAGTGGCAACACTTGCAGCTTGTTCAAATAGTTCTGAAGGAAAAGATTTGATCAGCATGAAGGGTGATGTGATTACAGAACATCAATTCTTTGAAGAAGTAAAGAATAATCCAACTGCGCAGCAAGTCTTGCTCAATATGACCATCCAAAAAGTATTTGAACAACAATATGGATCAGAGGTAACGGATAAAGATGTGGATGACGCCGTTGCTGAGGAACAAAAGAAATACGGCGATAGCTACAACAGCGTGCTTCAACGTGCAGGTATGACACCTGAGACTCGTAAAGCTCAAATCCGTACTAGCAAATTGGTTGAATTGGCGGTTAAGAAGGCCGCTGAGAGCGAATTGACAGATGAGGCTTACCAAAAGGCTTTTGAGTCCTATACACCAGATGTAACAGCTCAAATCATCCGTATGGATAATGAAGACAAGGCAAAAGAAGTGCTTGAGAAAGCCAAAGCAGAAGGTGCAGATTTTGCTCAGTTGGCAAAAGACAACTCTAACGACGACAAAACAAAAGAAAATGGTGGAGAAATCACTTTTGACTCTGCTTCTACAGAACTTCCGGAACAAGTCAAAAAAGCAGCCTTTGCCTTGGATGTGAACGGTGTTTCTGATGTGATTACGGCTACTGGAACACAAGCCTACAGCAATCAATTCTACATCGTTAAAGTAACGAAGAAGACAGAAAAATCTTCTAACTTAGAGGATTACAAAGAAAAATTGAAGACCATCATTTTGACTCAAAAACAAAATGATTCAGCCTTTGTTCAAGGAGTAATTGGTAAGGAATTACAAGCTGCTAATATCAAAGTCAAAGATCAAGCCTTCCAAAACATCTTCACCCAATACATCGGTGGTGGTGACTCAAGCTCAAGCAGTAGCTCTTCATCTAACTAAGCAATGAAAATACAAATCTCATTTGAGGTTTGTATTTTTTATGCTTGAAGACAAAAAATAAGTAAAATTCGAAGGATTAAAGGATAAGAGTTTTTTTCTTTCTGAAAAAGTGGTATAATAGCAATCAAAACTAGAAAATAAAACGGAATTGGGAACAGAAGCGTCTGTTCCTATTAGAGTGGTGAAATATGAAAATTAGTAAAAGGCACCTACTAAACTATTCCATTTTGATTCCTTATTTTCTTCTGTCGATTTTGGGATTGATTGTAGTTTACTCGACAACGAGTGCAACCCTAATTGAAGAAGGAAAAAGCGCTTTTCAATTGGTACGTAACCAGGGGATTTTCTGGGTAGCTAGTTTGGTTTTGATTGCCTTAATCTATAAATTAAAATTAGGTTTCCTGAGAAATGGACGTCTCATTTTTATCGTGATGATTGTGGAGATAGTTCTTTTAGCCCTAGCGCGTCTGGTCGGAACACCTGTCAATGGAGCATACGGATGGATTTCTGTAGGACCTGTAACGATTCAGCCGGCTGAATACCTTAAGATTATCATCATCTGGTACTTGGCACATCGTTTTTCAAAACAGCAAGATGAGATTGCGGTTTATGATTTCCAGGTGTTGACCCAAAATCAATGGCTACCTCGAGCTTTTAACGACTGGCGTTTTGTTCTGCTGGTTCTGATTGGTAGCTTGGGGATTTTCCCCGACTTGGGAAATGCGACCATCTTGGTCTTGGTGGCGCTCATTATGTACACCGTTAGTGGAATCGCCTATCGTTGGTTCTCGACTATTCTAGCTCTCTTGGCAGGGAGTTCAATTTTATTCTTATCTGTCATTCGTCTCGTTGGGGTTGAAAAATTTTCTCAGATACCGGTATTTGGTTATGTTGCTAAACGTTTTAGTGCCTTCTTTAATCCCTTTAATGACTTGGCGGGTGCAGGACACCAGCTTGCAAATTCCTACTATGCCATGGTTAATGGAGGCTGGTTCGGACTAGGATTGGGAAATTCTATCGAGAAGCGTGGCTATCTGCCAGAAGCCCATACGGATTTCGTCTTTTCGATTGTCATCGAAGAGTTTGGATTCGTAGGAGCGAGTATGATTTTGGCTTTACTCTTCTTCTTAATTTTGCGAATCATCTTGGTTGGTATTCGAGCTAAGGATCCCTTTAACTCCATGGTTGCTATCGGTGTTGGAGGGATGATTCTTGTCCAGATCTTTGTCAATATCGGTGGGATTTCTGGTTTGATTCCTTCTACAGGGGTAACCTTCCCCTTCCTTTCACAAGGTGGGAACAGTCTCCTGGTATTATCCGTAGCCATTGCCCTCGTATTAAATATCGATGCCAGCGAGAAACGTGCTAAACTCATTAGAGAATACGAATCTCAAACTGTTGAAGGTCTGTAAGGATTGTATGGAAAGGAAAAATATATGTCTCTTCAGAAATTAGAAAACTATAGTAATAAAGCCGTCATCCAAGAAGAAGTCTTGATTTTGACAGAGTTACTAGAAGATATTACAAAAAATATGCTAGCGCCAGAGACCTTTGAAAAAATCATGCAGTTGAAGGAATTATCAACAAATGAAAACTATCAAGGGCTCAATGAACTGGTGACTAGCCTTTCCAATGAAGAAATGATTTACATTTCTCGTTATTTCTCTATCCTTCCACTCTTGATTAATATATCTGAGGATGTGGACTTAGCCTATAAAATTAACCACCAGAACAATGTGGACCAAGACTATCTAGGGAAATTGTCTACAACCATAAAGATGGTAGCTGAAAAAGAAAATGCAGCTGAAATTTTAGAAAAGTTAAATGTCGTTCCTGTCTTGACCGCCCATCCAACGCAAGTACAACGCAAGAGTATGCTGGACTTGACCAACCATATCCATACTCTTTTGCGCAAGTATCGTGATGTCAAACTAGGTTTGATTAATAAAGAAAAATGGAACATGGATCTCCGTCGTTACATTGAAATTATCATGCAAACAGACATGATTCGTGAGAAGAAATTGAAGGTAACCAACGAAATCACCAACGTGATGGAGTACTATCAAAGTTCATTCCTGAATGCTGTGCCACGTTTGACGGCTGAATATAAGAAACTAGCTAAAGAACAAGGAATTGAGCTCGAACATCCAAAACCAATTACTATGGGGATGTGGATTGGAGGAGACCGCGATGGAAATCCTTTCGTAACAGCGGAAACCCTCAACAAATCAGCCTTGACTCAGTGCGAAGTCATCATGAATTACTACGATGAAAAGATTTATAATCTTTATCGTGAATTTTCACTTTCAACCAGCATCGTGAATGTCAGCGACAAGGTTCGTGAGATGGCGCTTAAGTCACAAGATAACTCCATTTACCGCGAAAAAGAACTCTATCGTCGTGCTCTTTTTGATATCCAAGCTAAGATGCAGGCAACTAAGGCTTATCTCATTGAAGATAAGGATCTTCAGCCTAGATATGCTACTGCAGATGAATTTTATCAAGACTTGTTGGCCATTCGAGATTCTCTCCTTGAGAACAAGGGGGAATACCTGATCTCAGGAGAATTTGTCGAGTTAATGCAAGCCGTTGAAATCTTTGGCTTCTACCTTGCTTCTATCGACATGCGCCAAGACTCTAGCGTCCATGAAGCCTGTGTGGCTGAATTGTTAGCATCTGCTGGCATCAATGACCACTATAGCGATCTCTCTGAAGACGAAAAATGCGCCCTCCTCTTAAAAGAGTTGGAAGAAGACCCTCGTATCCTCTCAGCGACTCATGCTGAAAAGTCAGAACTGCTTGAAAAAGAACTATCTATCTTTAAAGCTGCTCGCAAGTTGAAGGATAAATTGGGTGAAAATGTCATTCGCCAAACCATCATCTCTCACGCGACAAGTGTATCTGATATGCTAGAATTAGCCATCATGCTCAAGGAAGTGGGCTTAGTTGATGCTCAAAAAGCGCGCGTTCAAATTGTTCCCCTCTTTGAAACGATTGAAGACTTGGATCACTCGGAAGAAACCATGAGAAGATACTTCTCTCTTCCATTGGCTAAAAAATGGATTGCTTCAAAAGACAACTACCAAGAAATCATGCTTGGCTACTCCGATAGTAATAAAGATGGTGGTTATTTATCATCATGTTGGACTCTCTATAAAGCTCAACAACAACTGACTGCTATTGGGGATGAATTTGGTGTTAAAGTCACCTTCTTCCATGGACGTGGTGGTACTGTTGGTCGAGGTGGTGGTCCAACTTATGAAGCCATCACATCTCAACCGCTCAAGTCTATCAAGGATCGTATCCGTCTGACTGAGCAAGGAGAAGTCATTGGAAACAAATACGGAAACAAAGACGCTGCCTATTATAACCTTGAAATGTTGGTTTCTGCAGCCATTAACCGTATGATTACCAAGAAGAAGAGCGATACCAACACGTCAAATCGTTATGAAGCTGTTATGGATCAAGTGGTGGACCGTAGCTACGATATCTACCGTGATTTGGTCTTTGGAAATGAACATTTCTATGACTATTTCTTCGAGTCAAGCCCAATCAAGGCAATTTCAAGCTTTAATATCGGTTCGCGTCCAGCAGCTCGCAAGACCATCACTGAAATCGGTGGTCTACGTGCCATTCCTTGGGTCTTCTCATGGTCACAAAGCCGTGTCATGTTCCCTGGATGGTATGGTGTGGGATCAAGCTTTAAAGAGTTTATTGATCAAGATCCAAAGAATATCGAATTCCTTCGTGATATGTACCAAAACTGGCCTTTCTTCCAATCTTTGCTTTCCAATGTAGACATGGTTTTGTCTAAGTCTAATATGAACATTGCTTTTGAATATGCCAAGCTCTGTGAAGATGAAGAAGTGCAGGCTATCTACTACACTATTTTAGATGAATGGCAATTGACCAAGAACGTTATTCTAGCTATCGAAGGTTATGACGAACTCTTGGCAGAAAATTCCTACCTAAAAGACAGTCTAAACTATCGTATGCCTTACTTTAATATCCTTAACTATATCCAGTTGGAGTTGATTAAACGTCAACGTCGTGGTGAATTGTCGGTAGACGAAGAAAAACTAATCCATACAACTATCAACGGAATTGCAACCGGTTTGCGTAATTCAGGCTAATATTCTACAAACTTCCTCTTTTTTCAAGGGGAAGTTTTTGAATTGTTTGAAAAATTCTAAAAATAGCCTTGACAAGTAATTGAAAAATGATATAATTTAAACATTCAGAAAGTAATCATTGAAGTTTTTAAGAGAGTCTGTGGTTGGTGGAAACAGATAGATGAAAGTGATGAAAATTGGGCTGAATGTTATAAAGAATTTGAAATCATAAAAATTCGGTGAGCACACCTTACAGTGCAACTCGTGAATGCGAGAAAGAGCGATAGGGATAGTCCCTATAATTGAGGTGGCACCGCGCATCGACGTCCTCACACAAGTTTTTTGTGTGAGGACTTTTTCTATTAGGAGGATGATGATGATGGAATTTAAACGATGGCATCGCTTGATGATGTGATTTAAAAAGTTAAGATAAAAGAATTAAGGAGAAAGAAAAATGAAAAATAAACGTTTGATTGGAATTATCGCTGGATTAGCAGTATTGGTAGTGGCTAGCTTGATTTATTCATCAATGAACAAGCCAGCAGCTAAGGAAGAGCAAAAGGTTGCTAAGGTTGGTGTCCTTCAATTTGTTAGTCACCCATCCTTGGACTTGATTTACCAAGGGATTCAAGATGGACTAGCTGAAGAAGGCTATAAGGACGATCAGGTAAAAATCGACTTTATGAACTCTGAAGGTGATCAGAGCAAGGTTGCAACCATGAGTAAACAATTGGTGGCAAATGGAAATGATCTTGTTGTTGGGATTGCAACACCAGCTGCTCAAGGACTTGCTAGTGCTACAAAAGACCTACCTGTTATCATGGCAGCTATTACAGATCCAATCGGTGCTAACTTGGTCAAAGATTTGAAAAAACCAGGTGGCAACATCACAGGGGTGTCAGATCATAACCCAGCTGAACAGCAAGTGGAATTGATTAAAACTTTGACACCAAATGTCAAAACAATCGGCGCTCTTTACTCAAGTAGCGAAGATAACTCAAAAACACAGGTAGAAGAATTCAAGGCTTATGCTGAAAAAGCAGGTTTGACAGTCGAAACATTTGCTGTTCCATCAACAAATGAAATTGCTTCAACAGTTAATGTCATGACAAGCAAGGTCGATGCGATTTGGGTTCCAATTGACAACACCATCGCATCAGCATTCTCAACAGTTGTTTCAAGCAACCAAACAGCTAAAAAGCCAATCTACCCAAGTGCTACTGCCATGGTAGAAGCAGGTGGATTAGCATCTGTAGTAGTTGACCAACACGATCTTGGAGTGGCTACTGGTAAAATGATTGCCAAAGTTTTGAAAGGTGAAAAACCAGCTGATACTCCAGTTAATGTCTTCTCAACTGGTAAGTCGGTTATCAACAAAAAACTAGCGCAGGAACTTGGTATCACCATTCCTGAGTCCGTTCTAAAAGAAGCAGGACAAGTGATTGAATAAAGATAAAGGAGGAGCTGGACACATCTCCTCCCATTTTTACTAAAGAAAGAAATGAGTGAAAGATTATGATAGTATCCATTATTTCTCAGGGGATGGTCTGGGCGATTTTAGGTTTGGGAATCTTTATGACTTTTCGAATTTTGAATTTCCCTGATATGACGACTGAGGGCTCTTTCCCACTAGGGGGAGCAGTAGCTGTAACTTTGATAACACAGGGAGTCAATCCGTTCTTAGCGACCCTAGCCGCTGTAGGAGCGGGCTGTCTAGCTGGAATGGCGACAGGTCTCTTATATACCAAAGGAAACATTCCAACCCTCTTATCAGGGATTCTGGTCATGACTTCCTGCCATTCCATCATGCTCATGATTATGGGGCGTGCCAATCTGGGGCTTCTTGGAACCAAGCAAATTCAGGATGTCTTGCCTTTGGATTCAGACCTTAACCAACTTCTGATTGGATTAATCTTTGTAGCTCTTGTTATTGGTCTCATGCTCTTTTTCCTTGATACCAAACTAGGTCAGGCCTACATCGCTACAGGTGACAATCCCGATATGGCTCGTAGCTTTGGTATCAATACGGGTCGTATGGAACTCATGGGCTTGGTTCTCTCAAATGGGATTATCGCGCTTGCAGGAGCCTTAATTGCTCAACAAGAAGGATATGCAGATGTTTCTCGAGGAATCGGCGTGATTGTCGTAGGGCTTGCTAGCTTGATTATTGGTGAGGTTTTGTTCAAGAGTTTGACCCTGGCAGAGCGACTCATGACCATCGTTGTAGGGTCTATTGCTTATCAATTCCTCGTTTGGGGAGTGATTGCTCTTGGGTTTAATACAAGTTATCTTCGTTTGTACAGCGCCTTGATTTTGGCAGTTTGTCTCATGATTCCAACCTTCAAAAGCAAATACCTGAAAGGAGTCAAGTTTAGCAAATGACAGCAATTGTAGAATTAAAAAATGCCACCAAAGTCATCACGAATGGCTTTGACGAGGAAAAAATCATTCTGAATGATGTTTCTCTTGAAATTTTCGAACATGATTTTATTATCATCTTAGGGGGAAATGGAGCTGGGAAGTCAACGCTTTTTAACACTATTGCAGGTACCTTGCCTTTAACAAGTGGAAGTATCCGTATCATGGGCGAGGATGTGACGCATTTTTCACCTGAAAAGCGGGCTAAGTACTTGTCTCGTGTCTTTCAGGATCCTAAAATGGGTACGGCTCCTCGTATGACGGTGGCGGAAAATCTCTTGATTGCCAAGTTTCGTGGTGAGAAGAGAGGACTCCTTCCTAGAAGGCTATCAAGTCATCGGGGAGAGTTTCAGGCTACCATTGAAAAAGTGGGAAATGGTCTTGAAAAGCATCTAGATACTCCGATTGAGTTTCTTTCAGGTGGACAACGTCAGGCCTTGAGTCTCTTGATGGCAACCTTGAAGCGACCAGAGTTGCTCTTGTTGGATGAACACACAGCAGCTCTTGACCCAAAAACAAGTGTGGCCTTGATGCAACTAACAGATGACTTTGTCAGCAAGGATCATCTGACAGCCTTGATGATTACCCACCATATGGAAGATGCACTGAAGTATGGAAACCGTCTGATTGTCATGAAGGAAGGTCGTATCATCCAAGACCTCAATAAAGAAGAAAAAGCTAAGATGAAAATTTCAGACTACTATCAATTATTTGAATAAATGAGTTAAATAATCATCAAAAAATAGAGAAGAGAAACTTAGAAGCATGGAAGTGTTTCTGAGTTTTTTATCTCCTCTTTCTATCTGGAAAAATAAGACAAAGAGAATTACGGAAAGCGTATGAAATGGTTTACTTTTTTTCAGAAATAAGCTATACTAGTTTACGTGAAACTATGATAAGATGGAGGTATTGTGTATGGTTGACAAGCAAGTCATTGAAGAAATCAAAAACAATGCCAACATTGTGGAAGTCATAGGTGATGTGATTTCTTTACAGAAGGCTGGACGGAACTATTTAGGGCTCTGTCCTTTTCATGGTGAAAAGACCCCCTCTTTCAACGTTGTGGAAGACAAGCAGTTTTATCACTGTTTTGGCTGTGGTCGTTCAGGAGATGTCTTTAAGTTTATCGAAGAATACCAAGGCGTGTCCTTCATGGAAGCTGTTCAGCTCTTAGGTGAGCGTGTCGGTATTCAACTAGCTATGCCTATCCAGTCTCGTCCTCAACAGTTTTCTCCTCATCAAGCTCTATATGATATGCATGAAGAAGCAGCACGCTTTTACCATGCAATCCTCATGACGACTAAGATGGGAGAAGAAGCAAGGGCTTATCTCTACAAACGTGGGTTGACGGATGAAGTTCTGAAGCACTTCCAAATTGGACTAGCTCCAGCCGAGAGAAACTATCTTTACCAACGTTTATCTGGCAAGTTTGAGGAAAAGGATTTATTGGAATCTGGCTTGTTTTATTTGTCAGATGACAATCAGTTCTTTGATACCTTTTTCGGACGTATCGTCTTTCCTTTGACCAATGACAAGGGGCAGGTTATTGCCTTTTCAGGTCGTATTTGGCAAGAAACAGATAATCAGACTGCCAAGTATAAAAATAGTCGCTCGACTGCAATTTTTAACAAGAGTTACGAATTGTATCATTTGGACAAGGCAAAAAAGGGAACAGGTAAGATTACAGAGCTCTATCTGATGGAAGGCTTCATGGATGTGATCGCAGCCTACCGTGCTGGTATAGAAAATGCTGTAGCTTCCATGGGAACAGCCTTAAGCAAGGAGCATGTTGACCACCTCAAACGCTTTACCAAAAAAATTGTTCTCAGCTATGATGGTGACAAGGCAGGACAGGCAGCAACAGCCAAGGCACTAGAGGAGTTAAAAGACTTTTCAGTGGAAGTTGTTCGAGTACCTGATGCTATGGACCCAGATGAGTATTTGCAAAAGAATTCTGCTGAAGACCTGGCTTACCTTTTAACCAAGACTCGGATTAGCCCTATAGAGTTCTATATTTACCAGCTCAAGCCAGAAAATAGTGATAACTTGCAGGCGCAAATCGAGTTCATTGAAAAGATTGCACCCCTAATCGCCAAAGAAAAGTCTATCACTGCCCAGAATTCTTATATCCATATTCTGGCGGATAATCTACCTTCTTTTGATTACCAGCAGGTGGAACAGATAGTAAATGAAAGTCGCATTGTTCAAAGGCAGGAAAGAGTCAAAGAGGAGCAACCTCCAGCAGCGATTAGTTTACCTGTAACGCGGCAACTGACAGCAGTCATGAGAGCAGAGGCTCATCTCCTCTATAGGATGGCTGAGAATCCAGTTGTTTTGAATGACTATCGATTAAGAGAAGATTTTTTCTTTGATACCCCAGAATTTCAGATTCTTTACGAATTATTAAGTGAGCAAGGAGAAATCGGCTCAGAGGAGCTTTCTCATCAGACGCCTGAAGTTGAAAATGCCTGGTACCACGTGCTTAGTCTGGATTTGCCAGCTGAGATGTCGCCTCAGGAGCTCGTGGAAGTCGAAGCGACTCGAAACCGTGCCCTCCTCAGCAAGGACAACTTAAGAATTAAAAAGAAAGTGCAGGAAGCTAGTCATGTAGGAGATACAGACACAGCCTTGGAAGAATTGCAACGATTGATTTCCCAAAAGAGAAGAATGGAGTAATAATGGCAACAAAACAAAAAGAAGTAACCACATTTGATGTGCAAGTAGCAGACTTTATCCGTAACCACAAAAAAACAGGAACAGCAACAGACGACGAAATCAATTCAAGTCTGGTTATTCCTTTTACTTTGGATGCAGACGGCATTGAAGACCTTTTGCAACGGATTCAGGATGCTGGAATTTCTATCACAGATAATGAAGGAAATCCAAGTGCGCGTGTTCTTAGTACAGAAGAAGAACCAGAACTCAGTGATGAGGACTTGATTGGCTCAACTTCTGCCAAGGTTAATGACCCAGTCCGTATGTATTTGAAGGAAATCGGGGTCGTTCCTCTCTTGACCAACGAAGAGGAAAAAGAATTGGCCCTAGCTGTTGAGGCTGGTGATATCGAGGCCAAACAACGTCTTGCCGAAGCCAACCTTCGTTTGGTGGTTTCTATCGCTAAGCGCTACGTAGGGCGTGGCATGCAGTTTCTTGACTTGATCCAAGAAGGAAACATGGGCTTGATGAAGGCTGTTGACAAGTTTGACTATTCAAAAGGATTTAAGTTTTCAACTTACGCAACTTGGTGGATTCGTCAGGCAATCACTCGTGCCATCGCTGACCAGGCTCGTACCATTCGTATCCCTGTCCACATGGTTGAAACCATTAACAAGCTTGTCCGTGAACAGCGGAATCTCCTTCAGGAATTGGGGCAAGATCCAACTCCTGAACAAATCGCTGAGCGTATGGATATGACACCTGACAAGGTCCGTGAAATCTTGAAAATCGCTCAAGAACCAGTATCACTTGAAACACCGATTGGTGAAGAGGACGATAGCCATCTTGGGGACTTTATCGAAGACGAAGTGATTGAAAATCCAGTAGACTACACAACTCGTATCGTTTTGCGTGAGCAGTTGGATGAAGTCTTGGATACTCTTACAGACCGTGAAGAAAACGTCTTGCGCTTGCGTTTCGGACTAGATGATGGGAAAATGCGTACTCTTGAAGATGTTGGTAAAGTCTTTAACGTGACTCGTGAGCGTATTCGTCAGATTGAAGCCAAGGCTTTGAGAAAATTGCGTCAACCAAGTCGCAGCAAACCACTTCGTGATTTTATTGAAGACTAAGAGTGAGGAATAACATGACTTATACAGAAGAGCAAATTGAAACGATCAAAACACGCATTTTAAATGCCTTGGAAGAGGTCATCGACCCTGAGTTGGGAATTGATATTGTCAACCTAGGTTTGATTTACGAGATTCGTTTTGATGGTGAAACAGGTCACACGGAAATTGATATGACCTTGACAACTATGGGTTGCCCACTGGCTGACCTCTTAACAGACCAGATACACGATGCGATGACAGAGGTGCCTGAGGTAACCAATATCGAAGTCAAATTGGTCTGGTATCCAGCCTGGACGGTTGAAAAAATGAGTCGCTATGCGCGTATCGCCCTAGGAATTAAGTAATCGATTGGAAAATTACGAGAGACGATTGGAAAAGAGAGGGGCTCCTCCATTTTCCTCTGGTCTCTTCTTTCTTTTACTGATTTTCTTGAAATAAAATGGTATAATGAGTAATATGGAAAACAAAAAATTGCGTATTAATATGCTAAGTTCAAGTGAAAAAGTGGCTGGTCAAGGAGTATCAGGAGCTTATAGAGAATTGGTTAGTCTCCTTCACCGTGATGCCAAAGATCAGTTAATTGTTACGGAGAATCTTCCTGTAGAGGCAGACGTAACCCACTTTCACACCATTGATTTCCCTTATTATTTATCCACATTTCAAAAGAAACGCTCTGGGAGAAAAGTTGGCTATGTGCATTTCTTGCCTGAGACACTCGAAGGGAGTTTGAAAATTCCATTTTTCCTAAAAGGAATTGTCAAACGCTATGTTTTTTCCTTTTACAATCGGATGGAACACTTGGTGGTGGTCAATCCCATGTTTATCGAGGATCTAGTTGCTGCGGGTATTCCACGAGAAAAAATAACTTATATTCCCAATTTTGTAAACAAAGAAAAATGGCATCCATTACCAGCTGAACAAGTTGCACAACTTCGTGAAGAAATGGATCTCGCAAAAGATCAGTTTGTCGTGGTTGGTGCGGGCCAGGTTCAGAAACGAAAAGGGATAGATGATTTTATCCGTCTTGCTGAAGAATTGCCAGAAATTACCTTTATCTGGGCTGGTGGTTTTTCATTTGGTGGAATAACAGATGGTTATGAACGCTATAAGAAGATTATGGACAATCCACCTAAAAATCTAATTTTCCCAGGTATTGTGTCACCGGAGAGGATGCGGGAACTGTATGCTTTAGCTGATTTGTTCTTACTACCTAGCTATAATGAACTATTCCCTATGACCATCTTAGAGGCAGCTAGTTGCGAGGCTCCTATTATGTTAAGGGATTTGAACCTGTATAAGGTCATTCTTGAGGGAGATTATCGTGCTACAAGTGATGTCTCTGAGATGAGAGAAGCAATCCTAGAATATAAAGAAAATCCTGAAGCGTTGAAAGAATTGAAAGAAAAAGCTAAAAGGATATCCAAGCAGTATTCAGAAGAGCGTTTACTGGGAATTTGGTTAAAATTTTATCGGGAACAGGCTGCTCTAGGTAAAAAGTGAGGTAATCTATGCGAATTGGTTTATTTACAGACACCTATTTTCCTCAGGTTTCCGGGGTTGCGACCAGTATTCGAACCTTGAAGACAGAGCTTGAGAAGCAAGGCCATGCAGTTTTTATCTTTACAACAACAGATAAAGATGTGAACCGCTACGAGGATTGGCAAATTATTCGAATTCCGAGTGTTCCTTTCTTTGCATTTAAAGATCGACGATTTGCCTATCGAGGTTTTACAAAGGCACTTGAAATCGCCAAGCAGTATCAGCTCGATATCATTCATACCCAGACAGAATTTTCACTTGGATTATTAGGGATTTGGATCGCACGAGAATTGAGAATTCCTGTTATCCATACCTACCATACCCAGTACGAAGACTATGTGCATTATATTGCTAAGGGGATGTTGATTCGTCCAAGTATGGTAAAATATCTGGTACGTGGTTTCCTTCGTGATGTAGATGGAGTAATCTGCCCTAGTGAGATTGTTCGGGACCTTTTATCTAAATACAAAGTGAAGGTTGAAAAACGTGTCATTCCAACCGGAATTGAGCTAGCTAAGTTTGAACGGCCTGAGATTAAAGAGGAAAACTTGCAAGAACTTCGTTCGAAGTTAGGTATTCAGGAAGGCGAGAAAATGCTACTGAGTCTTTCTCGTATCTCCTTTGAGAAGAATATCCAAGCAGTCCTAGATGCTTTTGCTGAAGTATTGAAAGAAGAAGATAAGGTGAAGCTGGTCGTTGCTGGAGACGGTCCTTATCTGGACAGTCTGAAAGAGCAAGCAGTGAAATTAAACCTGCAAAAACATGTGATTTTTACAGGTATGATTGCTCCAAGCGAGACAGCCTTATACTATAAGGCTGCAGATTTCTTCATCTCTGCCTCAACGAGTGAAACTCAGGGCTTAACCTATCTAGAAAGTCTAGCCAGTGGAACGCCTGTTATCGCTCATGGCAACCCCTATCTTGATAACCTGATCAATGATAAAATGTTTGGTACCCTCTACTACGGAGAACGAGAGCTTGCGGGAGCTATCCTTGAAGCATTAATCGCTACTCCTGATATGTCTGAACAAAAGTTGGCGGATAAGTTGTACGAAATTTCGGCTGAGAACTTTGGAAAACGAGTACATGAGTTTTACCTTGATGCCATTATCTCAAATAACTTTGAACATGAATTGCATGATGGAAAACCTGTCAGTCAGCGCTTTTTAAAAACGATTTTATATCTACCCCAACAGGCTGTTACAAGTCCAGTAAAAGAGTCTAAGCGTATTTTGCGGGCTTCTCGGAAGCAATTATCCAGCATCAGAGATTATTGGAAAGATGAATTCAAATAATAGAATAAGAGGAAAATATTATGAAAAAATTAATGCGAAGTGGAAAAAACCAAATAATTGGTGGAGTCTGTGCAGGAGTTGCCCATTATTTTGATATTGACCCAACAATTGTTCGTGTTGTTTGGGGTGTTCTTGCATTTTGTTATGGAGCAGGAATCCTTGCTTACATCATTTTATGGGTGGTTGCACCGGTTTCGACAGACTATTAAATTAGAATTATATAGAAAAAGGAGAAGTTATGGCTTTTGGAGATAATGGAAAACGTAAAAAAACATTGTTTGAGAAAGTGACACTTGTTGTCGTGCTCATCATGTTGTTTGTAACCCTTGCTGGTATCTTTGCGACAGCACTTGGAGCGTTTAGCAGATTCTAAGCAAGCTGCGAGAATAGAAACAATAACTAATGACTGGGTTCTCCCCAGCCTTTTTAAAGTGAGAAGAAAATATGAGTATGTTTTTAGATACAGCCAAGATCAAGGTCAAGGCTGGTAATGGTGGCGATGGCATGGTTGCCTTTCGTCGTGAAAAATATGTCCCTAATGGCGGTCCTTGGGGTGGTGATGGTGGACGTGGAGGTAACGTTGTTTTCGTGGTAGACGAAGGCTTACGTACCTTGATGGATTTCCGCTATAACCGTCATTTCAAGGCTGATTCCGGTGAAAAAGGGATGACCAAAGGAATGCATGGACGTGGTGCAGAAGACCTTCGTGTTCGTGTGCCACAGGGAACTACTGTACGTGATGCAGAAACAGGTAAAGTCATTACAGACTTGATTGCACATGGTCAAGAATTTATCGTGGCTCATGGCGGTCGAGGCGGTCGTGGGAATATCCGTTTTGCAACACCAAAAAATCCTGCGCCTGAAATCTCTGAGAATGGAGAACCAGGTCAAGAACGTGAGTTACAACTGGAATTGAAGATTCTAGCGGATGTTGGTCTAGTCGGTTTCCCATCTGTCGGAAAGTCAACATTGCTTAGTGTCATCACTTCAGCTAAACCTAAGATCGGTGCTTACCACTTTACGACGATTGTCCCTAATTTGGGCATGGTTCGTACGCAGTCAGGTGAATCTTTTGCAGTAGCAGATCTTCCAGGTTTGATTGAAGGGGCTAGTCAAGGTGTTGGTCTTGGAACCCAGTTTCTTCGTCATATCGAACGTACACGAGTTATCCTCCATGTCATCGATATGTCAGCTAGTGAAGGACGTGATCCTTATGAGGATTACCTTGCTATCAATAAGGAATTAGAATCTTATAACCTTCGTCTCATGGAACGTCCACAGATTATTGTGGCCAACAAGATGGATATGCCTGAAAGTCAGGAAAATCTGAAAACTTTCAAGGAGAAGTTGGCAGCAAACTACGACGAGTTTGAGGAACTTCCAGCCATCTTCCCTATTTCTGGATTGACCAAGCAAGGTTTGGCAACTCTTTTGGATGCGACAGCTGAATTGTTGGACAAGACTCCAGAATTTCCGATCTATGATGAGTCTGATATGGAAGAAGAGGCATACTACGGCTTTGATGAGGAAGAAAAGGCCTTTGAGATTAGTCGTGATGATGATGCTACATGGGTACTTTCTGGTGAAAAACTCATGAAACTCTTTAACATGACCAACTTTGACCGTGACGAATCGGTCATGAAGTTTGCTCGCCAGCTTCGTGGTATGGGGGTTGACGAAGCCCTTCGTGCGCGTGGAGCCAAAGATGGCGATTTGGTCCGCATCGATAAATTTGAGTTTGAATTTGTAGACTAGGAGATTGATATGGGAGATAAACCGATATCATTCCGAGATGCAGATGGAAATTTTGTTTCTGCAGCAGATGTGTGGAATGAAAAGAAACTAGAAGAATTGTTTAATCGTCTCAACCCTAAACGTGCTCTTCGATTGGCACGCACAAAGAAAGAAGAAACACAGTCCAAGAAATAAAAAATTCCCGTGATCTTTTGATCACGGGATTTGTGTTATTCGCCAAAGAAAAATGGTGGTGCGTATTTTTTAAGGCTTTCAAAACAAGCTTGCGCTTTTGTAGCATCTTCACAGATAATCATGCAGACATCATCTCCACAAAGCGTTGCAATGACATCTGGAAAGTCCAAGGAATCAATTACAGATCCAAATGATTGGGCTAAACCGGGTAAAGTTTTCAAAATAACTTGGTGTTGGACAGGACGCAACATAACAAGAGCATCTTCCATATAATTTTCGAGACGTTTTTCCCACTTGGAGATAGAACCTGTATTTAGCACGTAGTAAGAATTATCTTCTTATCGTACTTTTGAAAGGTTCATGGTTTTGATATCGCGTGATAAGGTTGCCTGTGTAACTTGGATATCGTTTTCGGCTAACAAGGCTTGTAATTCCACTTGGGTATGGATTTTGTTTTTTGAAACGAGGGCACGAATAAGTTGGTGTCTGTGTTCAGATTTGTTCATAAGTGTTAATAGCTCCTTTTATGAGGGAATAGTGATAGTAGACTGTGCTAAATCAACAGTCAACTGATAGTCTGTATTATCTCGAATTGTAATCTCAAAGTCTGTTGTGTAGAGAACCAAGCGGAGAGTGTCTCCTTCTTTAAGTTTGTAGATAGTTGGTTGAAGCTCTAGCTTGAAGTCCATCCATTCATTTGGTTGAATTTCTTCGATTGTCAAGAGATCATCTCGGTTTTGAAGATTGAGGTAGCCTTTGGTGATGACACGTTGGGCACTTGGGTTGAATGGCAGTTCACAGAGATTTTCTAACATGTGGTAACGACCATTGTCAATGGTTCGGACTGATTGAACCGCTGGATAGGGTTGAAGGTACTTCTGTTGTCCTAGTTGGAGGACTTGAGCAGACAATAAGCCCTTGTTTGTACTTGATTTGACACGAAGTTTCAGCTCCACTCGACCATTTAAGTGAATGTCTTGACTTACTGGAAGGTCAATGGTGATCTGATTAGCTTTTCCTTGGTAAAGTTCAGTGTTAAAGGTCTGGTAAGTCTTGCCATAACGCTCAAAATCTTTTTGATCATACTGGTTTTGAATCACTTTTTCCTCATTACCAAGAGAGAAGGTATGCAGTTCATCTTGTTTGCCAAAGTTATCAAGTCTCTGCCATGTTTGCGGTGCGGTATTGTCCTGCCAGATGACAGTAGGAAGTTGATAGCCTGAGTCAAGTCCTAACAATTTCTTACTCAACAAGGCATTCATGGACTCGCGGAAGTCAATTGACTGCCAGTTGTTCATATAGACATGGGCACCATGATGGAAAAAGAGGTGCTTGTTGATATGAGTTGGAAGGGCATGAAACATCTGGTAAACATGAAGAGGTTTGACGTTCCAATCCTGAGAACCATGCGTAAAGACGACCTCAGCTTGAACATTGTGAGCATTGAGTAGATAGTTGCGGTCATGCCAAAACTGATTGTAGTCACCAGTCTTGCGATCTAATTGTTCTTTTACCTTCTCTAAGTCTGCCTGATGAACTCCATTGCCACTAATATAATCACCAGCTAGGAGATTACGGGAGTAGGTCAATTCAGCAAGTGAGTCAAAATCCTCACCTGGATAACCATCTGGGCTAGTCACCAAACCATTTTCCCGATAGTAGTTGTACCAAGAGGAAATACCTGCTTCAGCGATAATGACCTCTAAGCCATCAACACCAGTGGTGGCGAGACCATTGGACATGGTGCCTAGATAGGAAATTCCTGTTGTTGCAACTTTGCCGTTTGACCAATCAGCCTTGACTTGACGTTTGCGTGTGTGGTCTGTGAAAGCACGGCAACGACCATTAAGCCAGTCAATCACGTTTTTATATGCTTCAATTTGCCGGTAGTCCCCATTGGTCATGAGACCTTGGGAATCTTTGGTTCCAACACCCGATACATAGAGATTGGCAAATCCACGTGGGAGGAAGTAGTCGTTGAGAGTGTATGAGCTATTGATATGAGCTAACTTTTCTTCAGCTTCAGAGACGGGTTCAGCTTGGCCGATAGGCTCGACTAAATTCAGCTTGGGCTCCTCAAGCTGAATGGTGTGGGCAGGTTTGACCTCAAGCTCCCCTTCCATTTTGTAGAGAGCTTTATCGCTAGCTTTGACGTTGGTCCCTTGGTGATAAGGGCTGGCAGTCATAACTGAAGGAATTTGTCCATCATAACGCGGGCGAATAATGCTGACCTTGACTAAGTCAGGGAGACCGTCTTTATCAGTATCCACACGACTCTCGACATACACGACTTCACGAATGACATCATGAGTAGAGAAGGTTGCCAAGCTCTTACCGTTAAAGTAGTGGTAGTGATTGTCTTCTAAAATGAGTCCGTCACTAACAAATTGGTCGATGAGCGTATTTCCTTTTTTCGTTCGCGTATTGAGTAACTGATAAAGATTTTCGATGAGATCTCCATAAACAATAGGAAATCCAGTTTCTTTACGGAATTGTTCGGCGTCCTCAAAGTCAACAAGATAGTTAAACCCTAAAAGTTGAAAAACTACCGTGTAGAAAACATCAGCAGTTAAATCACGCTCTGATTGGAAAAAAGTTAATAGATCTGTTTCGTTATCCGCAGCCAAAGTGGATAAGGCATAATCCGTGTTAGAATAAGTGAAAAAACTCCAACGGATGAAGTCTTCAAATTGCTTTTTTAAGGGCAGTTGAGGGGACAATTCCAGACCAAGACTTGCTAATTCATCTAATTGTTGAGAACTAAAGGTCGGAAGATAGCTAAATTGATTAAAACGCATGGTTCTCTCCTTTGAAAACAGACTGAATTTATTATATCAAAAAATAAGGAAAAATGGAATAAATAAACTTTAATGCAAGAAATTTCGTGAAGCGGAATACCTATTTAGTAAGTTATTATAAAATGATGAATAAATACTATAATAAAAAGCTCTTTCTTAGAATTTTTTATATGTGAAATTGCATATAGAGTCCGGCTTTATTATACTTTACTTAGTATAAAAATGTCTAAAATGACATTCAAATCCATCTTATAATATTAAAAATTAAAGGGAAGAAAGACGGAGAGGGTGTAAATGCTGATGTTAAAAAGAAAGCATCCGAGTTGCTTCAATATCCAACTTTAAATGGTATAAATGGTATAATAGTAGTAAAACGAAAGCAAGGAGGAGAAGAAATGATTGCACAGCTCGACACCAAGACTGTTTATAGTTTTATGGAAAGTGTGGTTTCGATTGAAAAATATGTACAAATGGCTAAAGAATACGGCTATTCTCACCTTGCTATCATGGATGTGGATAATCTCTATGGAGCCTATCATTTTCTAGAAGCAACTCGTAAGCATGGCATTCAACCTTTAATTGGTTTAGAAATGACCTTGGTCAAAGATGAGGAGAATCTCTCTCTACGTTTTCTAGCCCTATCCACTAAAGGTTATCAAGAGTTGATGAAGTTATCCACTTTAAAAATGACTGGACGGAAAAATTGGTCTGACTTCACCTCCCACCTCGAAGATGTTGCTATTATTGTTCCCTATTTTAATGGGGTCGAACAGTTAGATTTAGGCTATGACTATTATATCGGTGTCAGTCCAGATACTCCTCAAGAAGTCTTTACTAGATCTATTCTTCCACTCTATCAAGTCAACTCTTTTGAAAAAGAAGACCTACAGGTTTTACAAATCTTGTCAGCAGTCAAGGATAATGTCAGCCTAAGAGAAGTGGATCTGCATTCACAACAGGGGATCTTTCTAACTGCCTCAGATTTAGAAGCTCGGTTTAAAAATCGCTTCCCTCAGGCGCTTGCCAATCTCCAGGATTTGATAGAGAATGTAAGCTATCAAATCGACCCAAGTTTAAAACTTCCTCGCTTTAATCCTGAAAGACCAGCGGTGGAAGAGCTTCGAGCAAGAGCTGAGAAAGGCTTGATTGACAAGGGGCTAACCTCAGCTATTTATCATGAGCGACTGAATGAGGAATTAGCTGTGATTCATGATATGGGATTTGACGACTATTTTCTTGTAGTTTGGGATTTGTTGCGTTTTGGACGTTCCCAAGGGTACTATATGGGAATGGGGCGTGGGTCTGCTGTGGGTAGTCTAGTAGCTTACTCACTGGATATTACAGGAATTGACCCGGTTGAAAAGAACCTGATTTTCGAGCGCTTTTTAAATCGTGAGCGTTACACCATGCCTGATATCGATATCGACATCCCTGACCTCTATAGACCAGAGTTCATTCGCTATGTTCGTGATCGGTATGGTAGTCAACACGTGGCACAGATTGTCACTTATTCGACCTTTGGAGCAAAACAGGCAATTCGTGATGTTTTTAAACGCTATGGCGTTCCAGAGTACGAATTAACAAATATTACGAAAAAAATCAGTTTCCGAGATACGCTAACGACAGCCTATGAAAAGAATTTGCAGTTTAGGCAGATTATCAATAGCAAGATTGAATACCAAAAAGCTTTTGAGATTGCTCGAAAGATAGAAGGGTATCCTCGTCAGACCTCTATTCATGCCGCTGGGGTCGTTATGAGTGACCAAGATCTGACAGACTATATCCCGCTCAAATACGGTGAGGATATGCTGATCACCCAATATGATGCACATGCAGTTGAAGCTAATGGCCTTTTAAAAATGGATTTCCTTGGTTTACGTAACCTGACTTTCGTACAAAAAATGCAGGAATTACTAGCAGAATCAGAAGGTATTCATCTGAGAATCGAAGAGATTGATTTGGAAGATAAGGAAACGCTGGCCCTCTTTGCTGCTGGAAATACCAAGGGGATTTTCCAATTTGAACAACCTGGTGCCATTCGACTCTTGAAACGAGTTCAGCCACAAGTCTTTGAAGAGGTAGTAGCCACAACCTCCCTCAACAGACCAGGAGCTAGTGATTATATTGATAACTTTGTCGCTCGGAAGCACGGCAAAGAAAAGGTGACGGTGCTGGATCCTGTCTTGGAGGATATTCTGTCATCAACTTATGGTATTATGCTCTATCAAGAGCAGGTCATGCAGGTAGCTCAGCGATTTGGAGGCTTCAGCCTTGGTAAAGCTGATATTCTCAGACGAGCCATGGGTAAGAAAAATGCTAAAGAGATGCATTTGATGAAGGAAGATTTTATCACAGGAGCTATGAACTTGGGGCATTCAGAAGAAAAAGCTAACCAAGTCTTTGCAGTGATAGAAAAGTTTGCGGGCTATGGATTTAACAGATCCCACGCTTATGCCTACTCAGCGCTGGCTCTCCAGCTTGCTTATTTCAAGACACACTATCCTGCTATTTTCTTCCAAGTCATGTTGAATTATTCCAGTAGCGATTACATTGTGGATGCATTGCAGATGGGCTTTGAAGTAGCCCCGTTAGCAATCAATAGCATTCCCTATCACGATAAAATTGCTCAGAAGAAAATATATCTTGGTCTAAAAGCCATTAAGGGCATCCCAAGAGATTTTTCTTACTGGATCATCGAAAATCGTCCTTTCTCAAGCATTGAAGATTTTGTCACACGTCTTCCCAAGAATTACAAGAAACTGTCGCTTTTGACTCCTTTGGTTGAACTAGGGCTCTTTGATGAATTTGACAAGAATCGCCAGAAAATCTTAGTGAACCTACCAAACTTATTTGTTTTTGTTGAGGAGTTAGGTGGACTCTTTGCGGATACAACCTATAGTTGGACTGAAGCTGATGATTTTACTGAGACGGAGAAATTTTACAAGGAGCAGGAATTGATTGGGGTAGGTATCAGTGCCCATCCTCTCCAAACTCTTGCCAAACAAGCCCTATATCCGACGACCCCGATTGCTAATCTTACTGAGGGAGCTCAAGCTACTCTCCTAGTTGAAGTGCAAAAACTAAAAGTGATTCGAACCAAGAAGGGCGAGAACATGGCTTTCCTACAGGTTCATGACAGTAAGTCTCGGATGGATGTGACTGTATTTTCAGATCAATATAGAAAATTCGCCCCCATCCTCTCCGAAGGGAAATTTTACTATATCAATGGGAAGGTTCAATCTCGAGATGGCCGTTTGCAAATGATTGCACAAGATTTGAAAGAAGCAGTGGCGGAACGATTCTGGATTCAAGTTAAAAATCATGAATACGATAAAGAGATTTCACATATCCTAGAACAATACAAAGGCCCAATACCTGTCATTATCAGGTATGAAGAGGAAGGAAAAACGGTTGTTTCTACACGACATTTTGTAAAAAAAGAGCCTGCTATACAGGAGAAATTAAAGGAAATTACCATGAAAACGATTTATCGCTAAAAATACGAAAAATAGAAGAATTTTCGATTTAAATATGGTATAATCAGTAAGAATGTTAAAAGGAAAAGGAGCAAAAACCAAATGAAACGTATTGCTGTTTTGACCAGTGGTGGAGACGCCCCTGGTATGAATGCTGCCATCCGTGCGGTAGTTCGCCAAGCAATCTCAGAAGGAATGGAAGTTTTCGGTATCTATGATGGGTATGCAGGTATGGTTGCCGGCGAAATTTATCCACTTGATGCTGCTTCAGTAGGAGACATCATTTCCCGTGGTGGTACTTTCCTTCACTCTGCTCGTTACCCTGAGTTTGCACAACTTGAAGGTCAACTTAAAGGGATTGAGCAGTTGAAAAAACACGGTATCGAAGGTGTCGTTGTTATCGGTGGTGACGGTTCTTATCACGGAGCTATGCGCTTGACTGAGCATGGATTCCCTGCTATCGGACTTCCAGGTACAATCGATAACGATATCGTAGGTACTGACTTCACAATCGGATTTGATACTGCAGTTACTACTGCAATGGATGCAATCGATAAGATTCGTGATACATCATCAAGTCACCGTCGTACTTTCGTTGTTGAAGTAATGGGACGTAATGCTGGCGATATCGCACTTTGGGCAGGTATTGCAACTGGTGCTGATGAAATCATTATCCCTGAAGAAGGCTTCAAGATGGAAGATATCGTAGCTAGTATCAAAGCTGGTTATGAATGTGGTAAAAAACACAACATCATCGTTTTGGCCGAGGGGGTTATGTCTGCCGATGAATTTGGTAAGAAACTAAAGGAAGCAGGAGATACTAGTGACCTTCGTGTGACTGAGCTTGGACATATCCAACGTGGTGGTTCACCAACCGCTCGTGACCGTGTATTAGCGTCACGTATGGGAGCACACGCTGTTAAACTTCTCAAACAAGGAATCGGTGGTGTCGCTGTTGGTATCCGTAACGAAAAAATGGTTGAAAACCCAATTCTTGGAACAGCAGAAGAAGGAGCCTTGTTCAGCCTAACAGCTGATGGCAAAATCGTTGTTAACAACCCTCACAAAGCTGACCTTGAACTTGCTAGCTTGAATAAGAGCTTGTCATAATCAACTTTAACTAATCTGGTAAAATGACCATAAAAGGTCAAATTATATAAAGGAGTCACAAATCATGAATAAACGTGTAAAAATCGTTGCAACTTTGGGTCCTGCGGTTGAAATCCGTGGTGGAAAGAAATTCGGTGATGACGGATACTGGGGTGAAAAACTTGACGTTGAAGCTTCAGCAAAAAACATTGCTAAATTGATTGAAGCAGGAGCTAACACTTTCCGTTTCAACTTCTCACACGGTGACCACCAAGAACAAGGTGAACGTATGGCAACTGTTAAACTTGCAGAAAAACTTGCAGGTAAAAAAGTTGGTTTCCTTCTTGATACTAAAGGACCAGAAATCCGTACTGAATTGTTCGAAGGTGAAGCTAAAGAGTACTCATACAAAACTGGTGAAAAAATCCGTGTTGCAACTAAACAAGGAATCAAATCAACTCGTGAAGTGATTGCTTTGAACGTTGCTGGTGCTCTTGACATCTATGATGACGTTGAAGTTGGTCGCCAAGTATTGGTTGACGATGGTAAACTTGGTCTTCGCGTTGTAGAAAAAGACGATGCAACTCGTGAATTTGTAGTTGAAGTGGAAAATGACGGTGTGATTGCTAAACAAAAAGGTGTAAATATCCCTAACACTAAAATTCCTTTCCCAGCTCTTGCTGAACGTGATAACGATGATATCCGCTTTGGTCTTGAACAAGGTATTAACTTCATCGCGATTTCATTCGTACGTACTGCAAAAGACGTTAACGAAGTTCGTGCAATCTGTGAAGAAACTGGTAACGGTCACGTTCAATTGTTCGCTAAAATCGAAAACCAACAAGGTATCGACAACTTGGATGAAATCATTGAAGCTGCTGACGGTATCATGATCGCTCGTGGTGACATGGGTATCGAAGTACCATTCGAAATGGTTCCAGTTTACCAAAAAATGATCATCACTAAAGTGAACGCAGCTGGTAAAGTCGCTATCACAGCAACAAACATGCTTGAAACTATGACTGAAAAACCACGTGCAACGCGTTCAGAAGTATCAGATGTGTTTAACGCTGTTATCGACGGAACTGACGCTACAATGCTTTCAGGTGAGTCTGCAAATGGTAAATATCCACTTGAGTCAGTTACTACGATGGCAACTATTGACAAAAATGCTCAAACTCTTTTAAAAGAATACGGTCGCTTGTCATCTGTTAACTTGTCACGTAATTCTAAGACTGAGGTTATGGCTTCAGCTGTTAAGGATGCGACAAATTCTATGAATATCAAGTTGGTGGTTACTCTTACTAAGACAGGTCACACTGCTCGTTTGATTTCTAAATACCGTCCAGATGCTGATATCTTGGCAATCACTTTCGATGAATTGACTCAGCGTGGTTTGATGTTGAACTGGGGAGTTATTCCAGTAACCACTGATCGCCCATCAAACACTGATGATATGTTTGATCTCGCTGAAAGAATTGCAGTTGAGCAAGGTTTGGTAGAATCTGGTGATGATATTGTTATCGTTGCAGGTGTACCACTTGGCGAAGCTGTTCGTACAAACACAATGCGTATCCGCACTGTACGCTAATCTAACATTAAAACCTATCATTTCAAGCTTTATCGCTTGTGTGATAGGTCTTTTTTTATCGAAATGGAATGTTTAATCAATAGGAATGGGAAAAAAATGAAAATTATGGTATAATAGAACGAAAAGACCTTTTTAGTAAATTTTGAAAGAGTAAAACATGAGAAAAATTGTCATCAATGGTGGACGTCCATTGCAAGGTGAGATCACCATTAGTGGTGCTAAAAATAGTGTTGTAGCACTTATTCCAGCTATTATCTTATCAGATGATATTGTCACTTTAGATTGTGTTCCAGACATTTCAGACGTTGCTAGTCTTGTCGAAATCATGGAAATTATGGGGGCGACTGTTAAGCGTTATGAGGATGTCTTGGAGATTGATCCAAGAGGTGTTCAAAACATTCCTATGCCTTATGGCAAGATTAATAGCTTGCGTGCTTCTTATTATTTCTACGGAAGTCTTTTAGGTCGCTTTGGTGAAGCTACAGTTGGACTTCCTGGTGGATGTGATCTGGGGCCTCGTCCGATTGACCTTCACTTAAAAGCCTTTGAAGCCATGGGTGCTAAGGTCAGCTATGAGGGAGATAATATGAATTTATCTGCCCAAGGTAAGGGGCTTCATGGCGCAAGTATTTACATGGATACCGTCAGCGTTGGTGCAACGATTAACACTATGATTGCTGCGGTTAAAGCTAAGGGACGCACTGTCATTGAAAATGCGGCTCGTGAACCGGAAATTATTGATGTCGCTACCCTTTTGAACAATATGGGGGCCCACATTCGTGGTGCGGGGACTGATATTATCATTATTGATGGTGTTGAGAAACTTCATGGAACGCGTCACCAAGTCATTCCAGACCGTATCGAAGCTGGAACCTATATTTCACTTGCTGCAGCGGTAGGAAAAGGAATTCGCATTAACAACGTTCTCTATGAGCACTTAGAAGGTTTTATCGCCAAACTAGAGGAAATGGGCGTTCATATGACGGTCTCAGAAGACAGTATCTTCGTTGAAGAACAGTCTGGTTTAAAGGCCATCAATATCAAAACAGCTCCCTATCCAGGGTTTGCAACCGATTTGCAACAGCCTATCACGCCACTTTTACTAACTGCCCAAGGTCGTGGAACCATCATTGATACGATTTATGAGAAACGTGTTAACCATGTTTTTGAATTAGCAAAAATGGATGCGGATATTACGACTACGAATGATCATATTATCTACAACGGTGGTCGTAGATTGCACGGGGCAAGCGTAAAAGCTACAGACTTGCGAGCTGGTGCAGCGCTTGTTATTGCTGGTTTGATGGCTGAAGGTAAAACTGAAATTACAAATATTGAGTTTATCCTGCGAGGCTACTCAGATATTATTGAGAAATTGCGTAGTCTTGGAGCAGATATTACACTCGTTGAAGACTAAACCGTTGAGGTGATTATGAATATTTGGACCAAATTAGCAATGTTTTCTTTTTTTGAAACGGAGCGCTTGTATTTGCGTCCTTTCTTTTTTAGTGACAGTCAAGCATTTTACGAGATTGCTTCCAATCCTGAAAATTTGCAGTTTATTTTTCCCAGTCAATCAAGTTTAGAAGAAAGTCAATACGCGCTTGCCAACTATTTTATGAAGACTCCTCTAGGTGTTTGGGCTATTTGTCTCCAAGGAAATCAGGAAATGATTGGCTCCATTAAATTTGAAAAGATTGATGAAATCAAAAAAGAAGCAGAAATTGGTTATTTCTTAAAAAAGGATTCTTGGTCACAAGGTTATATGACAGAAGTGGTTACCAAGCTATGTCAGCTTTCATTTGAAGAATTTGGTTTAAAACAATTATCCATCATCACTCATTTGGAGAATCAAGCTAGTCAAAAGGTAGCCTTAAAATCGGGCTTTAGTCTCGTTCGACAGTTTAAGGGGAGCGATCGTTATACACGAAAAATGAGGGACTATCTTGAATTTCGATACATAAAAGGAGAATTCAATGAGTAAACACCAGGAAATTTTGTCCTATCTGGAAGAGTTGCCAATTGGGAAGAGAGTTAGTGTTCGCAGTATTTCCAATCACCTAGGTGTTAGTGACGGAACAGCCTACCGAGCTATCAAAGAAGCTGAAAATCGTGGCATCGTTGAAACTCGGCCACGAAGTGGAACCATACGGGTCAAGTCCCAGAAAGTGGCTATTGAGCGGCTAACCTATGCTGAAATTGCTGAGGTCACCTCATCTGAAGTTTTAGCTGGTCAGGAAGGGTTGGAGAGAGAGTTTAGCAAATTCTCCATTGGGGCTATGACAGAGCAAAATATCCTGTCCTATCTCCATGATGGTGGTCTTTTGATCGTAGGAGACCGCACTCGCATTCAACTTTTAGCCTTGGAAAATGAAAATGCAGTCCTCGTTACGGGTGGTTTTCATGTCCAAGATGATGTTCTTGAGTTGGCTAATAAAAAAGGGATTCCAGTTCTGAGGAGTAAACATGACACTTTTACAGTAGCGACCATGATTAACAAAGCCCTCTCAAATGTTCAAATCAAAACCGATATTCTGACAGTCGAAAAGCTCTATCGTCCCAGTCATGAGTATGGTTTTTTGAGAGAAACGGATACAGTCAAAGATTATCTAGACTTGGTCCGTAAGAACAGAAGTAGTCGTTTCCCAGTCATTAACCAACACCAAGTTGTTGTTGGAGTTGTTACCATGCGTGACGCAGGAGATAAATCCCCCAGCACGACGATTGACAAGGTGATGACGCGCAGCATCTTCGTAACAGGATTGGCGACCAATATTGCCAATGTCAGTCAACGAATGATTGCAGAAGACTTTGAGATGGTTCCGGTAGTCAGAAGCAACCAAACCCTACTCGGTGTTGTAACACGACGAGATGTCATGGAAAAGATGAGCCGTTCTCAGGTTTCTGCTTTGCCGACTTTTTCAGAGCAAATTGGACAAAAACTCTCTTACCATCATGATGAAGTCGTCATAACTGTTGAGCCCTTTATGTTGGAGAAGAATGGGGTCCTTGCTAATGGAGTCTTGGCTGAAATTCTCAACCATATGACCCAAGACCTCGTTGTGAATAGCGGACGTAATCTCATCATTGAACAGATGTTGATTTATTTCTTGCAGGCTGTACAGATAGATGATACTCTGCGGATTCAGGCTCGTATTATTCACCACACGAGACGCTCAGCTATTATTGATTATGATATTTATCATGGTCATCAGATTGTTTCAAAAGCAAATGTTACGGTTAAAATTAATTAGAATCTAGGAGAAAAAATGATAACTTTAAAATCAGCACGTGAAATCGAAGCCATGGACAAGGCTGGTGATTTTCTAGCAAGTATCCATATCGGCTTACGTGATTTGATTAAGCCAGGCGTAGATATGTGGGAAGTCGAAGAGTATGTTCGTCGACGTTGCAAAGAGGAGAATTTTCTTCCTTTACAGATTGGTGTGGATGGCGCAGTCATGGATTACCCATACGCTACCTGTTGTTCTCTCAACGACGAAGTTGCTCATGCTTTTCCACGTCATTACATCTTGAAAGATGGAGACTTGCTCAAGGTTGATATGGTACTGGGTGGCCCGATTGCCAAATCCGACCTCAATGTATCTAAACTCAACTTTAATAATGTTGAGCAAATGAAAAAATACACCCAAAGCTATACTGGTGGTTTAGCAGACTCATGTTGGGCTTATGCGGTTGGTACACCGTCTGAAGAAGTGAAAAACTTGATGGACGTGACCAAGGAAGCTATGTATATAGGGATTGAGAAAGCGGTTGTTGGAAATCGTATCGGTGATATCGGTGCAGCCATTCAAGAATACGCTGAAAGTCGCGGTTACGGTGTCGTACGTGATTTGGTTGGACACGGTGTTGGTCCCACTATGCATGAAGAGCCAATGGTTCCTAACTATGGTATTGCAGGCCGTGGACTCCGTCTCCGTGAAGGAATGGTACTAACCATTGAACCCATGATCAATACTGGTGACTGGGAAATCGATACAGATATGAAGACTGGCTGGGCTCATAAGACTATAGATGGTGGCCTATCTTGCCAATATGAACATCAATTCGTGATTACCAAAGACGGTCCTGTTATCTTGACTAGTCAAGGTGAAGAAGGAACGTATTAAAATAAAGGAGCTTAGCTCCTTTTTTTGTATCTAGTCGAGATAAAAAAGATAAGCGTAGCAGACTTCTTACAATTTTTTTCTTTTATAGTAAAATAAGATTAGAATTTTGAGAAAGTAGGTAATTCGTTGGAGTCGATTATATTTCTAGTATCCGTTTTTTTAGCAGGTATTCTGTCCTTCTTTTCACCCTGCATCTTTCCTTTGCTACCTGTCTATGCTGGTATTTTACTGGATGATCAGGGAAATTCGAAAAGCTTTCGCTTTTTTGGAAGAGACGTTGCATGGTCAGGTTTAATTCGAACCTTGTGCTTTATTGCTGGAATCTCCCTTATTTTCTTTATTTTAGGATTTGGAGCTGGATTCCTAGGGCACATGCTCTATGCAGACTGGTTTCGTTATGTTATGGGAGCAGTCATTATCCTCTTGGGCCTTCACCAGATGGAAATTTTGCATTTCAATAAACTGGAGGTTCAAAAGACAGTCACCTTCAAACAATCAAAACCTAATCACTATCTGTCAGCCTTTTTACTTGGGATAACCTTTAGTTTTGGTTGGACCCCTTGTATCGGACCAGTTTTGAGTTCGGTCTTGGCCCTAGCAGCTTCCGGTGGCAATGGTGCTTGGCAAGGAGCCGTGTTAACATTAGTATACACATTGGGAATGGCCCTTCCTTTCATTGTTTTGGCCTTGGCTTCGGGCTGGATTATGCCCTACTTTAGTAAATTAAAACCCCATATGATCATACTAAAGAAAATCGGGGGAGCTTTGATTATTTTGATGGGATTATTATTAATGCTAGGGCAGTTAAATGCCTTGTCAGGAATTCTTGGATAAAAGGAGAAAAAATGAAAAAAGTTATTTTTGCTGGATTGAGCCTCATGTCTCTATTCTTGTTGATTGCCTGTGGTGAAAAAGAAACCAGACAGACAAGCAGTCCAAAACAACCTGCTGTACAACAAATCGCAGTCGGTAAGGATGCGCCAGACTTTACCTTGCAGTCTATGGATGGCAAAGAAGTGAAGTTATCAGACTACAAAGGGAAAAAGGTCTATTTGAAATTCTGGGCTTCTTGGTGTGGACCATGTAAAAAAAGCATGCCTGAGTTGATGGAATTAGCTGCCAAACAAGATCGAGACTTTGAAATCTTGAGTGTCATTGCACCAGGTCTCCAAGGTGAAAAAACAGTTCAAGACTTTCCAAAATGGTACCAAGAACAAGGCTACAAGGATATACCAGTTTTATATGATACGCAAGCAACTACCTTCCAAGCCTACCAAATTCGTAGTATTCCAACGGAATACTTGATTGACAGTCAGGGTAAAATCGGAAAAATCCAATTTGGTGCTATTAGCAATGCTGATGCAGAAGCAGCGTTTAAAGAAATGAAATAAAATAAAGAAAAAATCGCGATTGTTCGCGATTTTTTTATAGTTTTTCATTGATAAAGCGGATAAATTGATTCCACCAAACCTTCAAAAAGAAGGCTTTTTCTACTTTCTTTTCAGAAACCATTTCAAAAGATGGTTTTTCAGAAGTGAGATAACCTTGACCGACCAAATCCTGATCGTCATAGGTTAGAGTACCGACAACCTTGCCTTCTTCCAGTGGAGCTATTTCTGATTTTGGTGTGAATTGAAGAGCTGATGTTGTTTCACTTCCAACTCGTTGGACGATTGCAATATCTGACTTAGCAATTGCAGCTACCTTATCTTCTTTCCCATCAAGGACTGTCACTTTGCTATCTTTATAGGTTTCGCCTTTCTGAACGACAGTTTTTAAAGCAAAGTTTGCAGAAACATAATCTAAAAGTGAAGAAGTTGCAGTAAAACGTGCATAAGGGTTGCTATCTTGTTGGTTCGCATTTAAAACAACCGTAATAATACGCATCCCTTTTTCAACGGTTGTTCCAACGAAAGAAGCACCAGCTTTGTCGGTAGTACCTGTTTTCAAACCGTCGACACCACCACGATAGGCTGGCATTCCTTCCAACATATAGTTGGTTGAGTGGATTTCAAGTCCAGCAAAAGTAGAAGTTGGCTTTTTAGTGATTTCCAAAACTTGAGGATAATCTCGGATGAGATTACGAGCGACGATTGCAACGTCGTAGGCACTCAACTTGTTTTCATCGTCTTTTTTAGAACCAGGATATATATTATCGCCAAGGGTCTCATTATTTAAACCAGTAGTGTTTACAATAGTAGCATCTTGGATTCCCCATTCAAGAAGTTTAGCCCTCATCTTGTCTACAAAGTCTTTCTCAGAACCAGCAATCTTTTCTGCTAGCGCAATCGCAGCGCTGTTTGCACTGGATACCATTGTAGCCTCTAATAGTTGTTCAACAGTATAATTTCGAGCTTCCATAGGGACGTTACTGGCCTCAGAATTAGTTGTAAGTTTGTAAGGATAGTCCGAAATATCAACAGGTGTTGACAGACTGATAGTCCCTTGTTCCAAGGCTTCATAGACCAAATAAACTGTAACTAGTTTCGTAATAGAAGCAATTTCTACAGGCTGATTTGCATCTTTTTCGTAGAGGATTTTTCCAGTTGTAGCCTCGACAGCAATGGCATGTTTAGCAGCAACATCAAACTCCTGAGCAGAAACAGTAGAAGCTGTTCCAAAAACAAAAAGTGTTATAAAAGATAAAATTATTTTTTTCATATTAGCTTTATTTTATCATAAAGAAAAAAAATATTCTCGCTTTTTTACTAAAGCCATCTTATCTTTTTAAGAAATATGATAAAATAGAGACAAGGAGGATGCCTATGTTCCGTAGAAACAAATTATTTTTTTGGACAGCTGAAATTTTATTATTAACACTGATTTTCTATCTTTGGAGAGAAATGGGTGCCATCATTACTCCCTTTGTGACGGTTGTGAATACCATCATGATTCCATTTTTGCTTGGTGGATTTTTTTACTACATTACCAATCCAATCGTTACCTTTTTAGAAAAGAGATGTAAGATTAATCGTCTAATTGGTGTCTTGGTCACTCTCTGTGCTTTAATTGGTGCCATCGTTGTAGGTGTTGTTTATCTCTTACCGATTTTGATTAATCAGTTGACAAGCTTGATTATTTCTAGTCAAAACATCTATAGTAGACTACAAGATTTGATCATTGATTTGTCCATGAATCCAGTCTTCCAAAATATTGATATTCAACAAACCATTCAACAACTTAATCTCTCCTATGTGGATATCCTACAGAATATTCTGAATAGCGTCAGCAACAGTTTAGGAAGCGTCCTTTCAGCCTTGTTTAGTACAGTTCTGATTCTCATTATGACCCCCGTCTTCTTGATTTATTTCTTGTTAGATGGACGTAAGTTGCTGCCTATGTTGGAACGAACTGTCTTAAAACATGACAAATTAAATCTCTCTAGCCTCTTAACCAATCTCAATGCAACTATAGCGCGCTACATCAGTGGAATTGCAATTGATGCCGTTATTATCGGATGTTTAGCCTATATTGGTTATAGCGTTATCGGCTTAAAGTACGCTCTTGTTTTTGCTATTTTCTCTGGAATCGCAAATTTGATTCCTTATGTTGGTCCAAGTATAGGCTTGATTCCGATGGTGATTGCCAATGTGTTCACGGATCCTCATCGTATGTTGATTGCGGTTGCTTATATGCTTATTATTCAACAGATTGATGGAAATGTTCTCTATCCACGTATCGTTGGAGGGGTTATGAAAGTACACCCGATTACGATTTTGGTACTCCTCTTACTGTCAAGTAATATCTACGGCGTCATAGGGATGATTGTAGCAGTGCCAACCTATTCTATTCTCAAAGAAATCACTAAGTTCTTGGCGAAATTATATGAAAATCATAAGGAAGCTAAAGAACTGGAAAAATCAGAATCTATTTAGAATCAGGGGAACCTGATTTTTTTGTGAGCATAATACCGCTAGAATGAAATAAGCTTGAATTGTATAAAGAAGCAGAAGAACAGCACTTTGTAAGATTCAGATTAATTCATAAAATATGGGTAAAACACTTGCAATTTAGCAGAAATTTGATAAAATAGTAAGGAAAGTTAGACTGTATTGCCTACTGTCTATCTATAAAATATATTTTATTGGAGGCTTTTACTCAAATGGCAAAAGAAAAATACGATCGTAGTAAACCACACGTTAACATTGGTACTATCGGACACGTTGACCACGGTAAAACTACTTTGACTGCAGCTATCACAACTGTTTTGGCACGTCGCTTGCCTTCAGCAGTTAACCAACCTAAAGACTATGCGTCTATCGATGCTGCTCCAGAAGAACGCGAACGCGGTATCACTATCAACACTGCGCACGTTGAGTATGAAACTGCAAAACGTCACTATGCTCACATCGACGCTCCAGGACACGCGGACTACGTTAAAAACATGATCACTGGTGCCGCTCAAATGGACGGAGCTATCCTTGTAGTAGCTTCAACTGACGGACCAATGCCACAAACTCGTGAACACATCCTTCTTTCACGTCAAGTTGGTGTTAAACACCTTATCGTCTTCATGAACAAAATTGACTTGGTAGACGACGAAGAATTGCTTGAATTGGTTGAAATGGAAATCCGTGACCTCTTGTCAGAATACGACTTCCCAGGCGACGATCTTCCAGTTATCCAAGGTTCAGCTCTTAAAGCACTTGAAGGTGATACTAAATACGAAGACATCATCATGGAATTGATGGATACTGTTGATGAGTACATCCCAGAACCAGAACGTGATACAGATAAACCATTGCTTCTCCCAGTCGAAGACGTATTCTCAATCACTGGACGTGGTACTGTTGCTTCAGGACGTATCGACCGCGGTACTGTTCGTGTCAACGACGAAATCGAAATCGTTGGTATCAAAGACGAAACTAAAAAAGCAGTTGTTACTGGTGTTGAAATGTTCCGTAAACAACTTGATGAAGGTCTTGCCGGAGATAACGTAGGTGTACTTCTTCGTGGTATTCAACGTGACGAAATCGAACGTGGACAAGTTATCGCTAAACCAGGTTCAATCAACCCACACACTAAATTCAAAGGTGAAGTCTACATCCTTACTAAAGAAGAAGGTGGACGTCACACTCCATTCTTCAACAACTACCGCCCACAATTCTACTTCCGTACTACTGACGTTACAGGTTCAATCGAACTTCCAGCAGGTACTGAAATGGTAATGCCTGGTGATAACGTGACTATCGACGTTGAGTTGATCCACCCAATCGCCGTAGAACAAGGTACTACATTCTCTATCCGTGAGGGTGGACGTACTGTTGGTTCAGGTATGGTTACAGAAATCGAAGCTTAATTCGATTAAGTTCCCAGAAGAACAATTATTTAAGTCAGACATTAAAAGAATCTTGCTTTGCAAGGTTCTTTTTTTAGTTCTATTTTTGTAAGAAGGCCTTCTAGTATAGCGATATGATAGATTTTTTGGTATAATAAAGGTTATGGAAATCGAAAAAACCAATCGCATGAATGCACTTTTTGAATTTTATGCTGCGCTTTTGACAGATAAGCAGATGAATTATATTGAACTCTACTATGCTGATGACTACAGTCTTGCTGAGATTGCTGAAGAGTTCGGTGTCAGTCGTCAAGCTGTTTATGATAATATCAAGCGGACGGAAAAGATTCTAGAAGATTATGAGATGAAATTGCACATGTATTCGGACTACATTGTCCGCAGTCAGATTTTTGACCAGATCTTGGAGCGTTATCCTAAGGATGACTTTCTGCAGGAGCAGATAGAAGTTTTAACAAGCATTGATAATAGAGAATAAGTGTGGGAAGTATAGTCATCTACAAAGGTATACCCTGTACACTATTAGCTGCTGAGGACCCTTTTCCCATAAGACTACAAATCCTCTCACCTGATTCTATCTCCCGAGCTCTTCAAGAGGGATTTAGCTGTTGGGGATATCCAAATGAGATAATGAAAGAAGTCACTCCAGAAGAACTTGTTTGTTTACAAGATTTTGGACGTTTTCCACCGAATTAATGAAACATAGGAGAAAAAAATGGCATTTGAAAGTTTAACAGAACGTTTACAGAACGTCTTTAAAAATCTACGTAAAAAGGGAAAAATTTCTGAGGCTGATGTCCAAGAAGCAACCAAAGAGATTCGTTTGGCCTTGCTGGAAGCTGACGTTGCCTTGCCTGTTGTAAAGGATTTTATCAAGAAGGTTCGTGAGCGTGCAGTAGGGCACGACGTCATTGATACCCTTAATCCAGCACAACAGATTATCAAAATCGTTGATGAGGAATTGACAGCCATTTTAGGATCTGATACGGCTGAAATTATCAAGTCACCTAAGATTCCTACGATTATTATGATGGTCGGTTTGCAAGGGGCTGGTAAAACGACCTTTGCTGGTAAGCTGGCTAATAAACTCAAGAAGGAAGAAAATGCTCGTCCTTTGATGATTGCGGCGGATATTTATCGTCCAGCAGCCATCGATCAGCTGAAAACACTTGGACAGCAGATTGATGTTCCTGTTTTCGCTCTTGGAACAGAAGTTCCAGCTGTTGAGATTGTTCGACAAGGTTTGGAGCAAGCACAAGCCAATCATAACGACTATGTCTTAATCGATACGGCAGGTCGTTTACAGATTGATGAACTTCTCATGAATGAGCTTCGTGACGTAAAAGCATTGGCCCAACCAAACGAAATTCTACTCGTAGTGGACGCCATGATTGGTCAGGAAGCGGCTAATGTTGCCCGTGAGTTTAATGCTCAGTTAGAAGTGACTGGTGTTATCCTTACCAAGATTGATGGGGATACTCGTGGTGGTGCGGCTTTGTCTGTTCGCCACATCACTGGTAAACCTATCAAGTTCACTGGTACGGGTGAAAAGATTACAGATATCGAAACCTTCCACCCAGACCGTATGTCAAGCCGTATCCTTGGCATGGGGGATATGCTGACCTTGATTGAGAAAGCTTCTCAGGAATACGATGAGCAGAAAGCCCTTGAAATGGCTGAAAAGATGCGTGAAAACACCTTTGATTTCAATGATTTCATTGATCAATTGGATCAGGTGCAAAACATGGGGCCAATGGAAGACTTGCTCAAGATGATTCCAGGTATGGCTAACAACCCTGCCCTTCAAAATATGAAGGTGGATGAGCGCCAGATTGCACGCAAACGTGCCATCGTATCTTCCATGACACCTGAAGAACGTGAAAACCCTGATTTGTTAAATCCAAGTCGTCGCCGTCGTATCGCTGCAGGTTCTGGAAATACCTTTGTCGAAGTCAATAAATTCATCAAAGACTTTAACCAGGCTAAACAGCTTATGCAAGGTGTCATGTCTGGGGATATGAACAAGATGATGAAGCAGATGGGAATCAATCCAAATAACCTTCCTAAAAATATGCCAAATATGGGAGGAATGGATATGTCTGCCCTTGAAGACATGATGGGACAGGGTGGCATGCCGGATATGTCAGCTCTCGGAGGAGCAGGCATGCCAGATATGAGCCAGATGTTTGGTGGCGGACTTAAAGGTAAAATCGGTGAATTTGCCATGAAACAATCTATGAAACGCATGGCCAACAAAATGAAAAAAGCGAAGAAGAAACGCAAATAAAAAAAGGAAAGCAGAAATGCTTTCCCTGCATATAAAAAAGAACTCTGAATCTGATTCAGAGTTCTTTTTAAGTGCGATTGGCCTATTCCCACTCACTAAAAGTCAGATATTGACTATTTAGGATAGTTGATTTAATAGTGATTGATAATACAATCAATGAGTACTATTTGATATTATTTGAGTCTTTTGTTGTTAAATTGTTGTTATTTTTTTGCCAAGGCCATTTAAAACTTTTTTGTGATTTTCTGAATTTATCAAATGCTATTATCTCATCTGCAAATGTTTTAGATTCAGTAAGCAAAGCATCTAAAATGCTTTCTTCATCTTTGTCAAGTTTGTTTTTGATAGTTAGTCTATTTTTGACTGCTAGTGTATTTGTGGACTCATCTAACAATTCAAGAACTATTGTAGCTTTTAAATCATAAATCTCTTGCTCACTAAAGTTCTTCAAATTGCTTAAGTCATATTTAGATATATCAAATATAATCCTGTCTCCAAAATTGACTTGTCTTCCCAATAGTTCATCAGTGGAAGTATCTAGTATTTTTGATAGTTTTACTATATTTTCGAGAGTGGGTTCAGTCCGACCGTTTTCCCACTTGGCATAGGCGCTCTGCCCAATATCTAACAGTTTAGACATTTGTTCTTGGGTATATCCTTTATTTTTTCGTTTTTCTTTTAATCTGTTTGGAAAATCTAACATATAAATACCTACTTTCAAAAAAATTCCAAATAAGACTATTTTTTTGTTGACAATTAGTCTTATTTGGACTAAAATATAATTAGTCCTATTAAGACTAATTATATCAAACTATACTATGTTTGGCAAGTATTGGGGGTAACTGTCTATGATTGTATAAAAAAGTCTTTGAGGATTTTTCTTTAAAGACTAGTATATTAGTAATTTTGGTTTTTTGTTGCTAGTAGCTAGTAACTAGTAGCAGGAGCAAGCGTAAGCCAGCGACTGCGGTCACTAGTGGTCACTAGCGGTCACTAGCAACTAAGGATAGGTTACTAGTAGCTGGTAGCTAGTAGCAGGAGCGAAAGCGTGAGCCAGCGACTGCGTGTACTAGCGGGTACCAGCGGGTACTAGTAACCTATCAGTAAAACAGTATATTTCACAAACTTTTAGGAAAAAAAGACCTACAATCTCTAATAGGTAGGTCTAAAAGACATTGAAGAGCCTTCAAACCCTTGGGAGAGTAGGTACGGAGTGCATTTTATTGAACGAAATCGCATTGGCGCCTAGAGCCACAAGGGAATAGAGCCTGTTTGATGTCTTTTGCCGAAAGACAAGTGAATTTCAGCAAGGAAAAAAAGATTGTGAAATTTTATCAAACATATAGAAAAGGAAATATAAGAATGGAAAAATTTAAAATAACTGCAACACAATTTATTAAAGGTGAGTTTGAATTTGATAAGGAACAATTTGAGATTCCGAGAATATTAAGAGTTGATTTCTCAAAAGCTAGAGAAAAATATGAATATGTTGAGATTAACGGAGAAAGTACAAAAACTGATAAAATTGAACGGTACACGGTTTATTCTAAAGATGGGGAATTAGCTCAGTTCCTTGAAGAAAAAGGTATGGTTTCTGAGATTGGAGAATTGAAAGACTTTGTATTTGAGATCTCAGGTGATTTGGAGAAAGTCAAAATGTTTAAAGATAAAGGTTTAACTCGTTATATCATTCTGACAGATTATGCTATTAAACCAAAATGGAATCGTTCGAGAGAATGCTTTGATGGTATTAAATTAGAGGTAAGAGAATTTGAAGAGGAGTAATACAGTCACTATTGACTGGTTTGCTAACACAGTAAAACCAGTTGACGATGCTGATTATATTAGGTCTTGTAAATATGTAATTGAAGAATTACTAAAATTAAATTTTAATGATTTTGTTCTCGAGTTGTACGGTACAAACCGATATAACCATCATTTTGCCTATGCAGATATTAAGGTTTATTTTTCTCTTAATGATGATAATTCAATGAATTATGGAATGGGAATATTTACCGAGATGAGGGGGCAAGGATGTAGACAATATGAACAATTTATGAATGGTTCAGTTAATAACTGGAGCGCTTTAATAAGTCGGTATCTTAATGATTGCGCACATTTTACAAGGTTAGATGTAGCGAATGATATTTATGATGGAAGTCTATCTGTTCAAAAAATATACGAATATTGCAAACAAGGCTTGTGTATTAGCTATTCAAAAAAATATGAGTATCACGAAACCGGTAGACTTGAAGATGGCGAAATCGTTGGAGAAACTATAAATATTGGGAAAAAAGGAAGTAACTCGCAACAGTGGGGAGTATATAATAAGCTGATGGAACAAGGAGAGAAAGCAAGCGATATTGGAATTAACTCATGGGTTCGTTCGGAGTTGAGATTATTTGGAGATAAGGCTGTTTTATTTGCTCAAAATATGGCTTCGAAGAAACCATTGAAAGATTTGTTTTTTTCTGTATTAGCAAGTCATTATCGCTTTGTTTTATCAGATAAATACTCAATAGATACAAAAAAATCCAGAAGGGAAACTGTTTCATGGTGGAATGAATATATCCAAACAAAGGAGCGTACAAAATTGAAAACAATCAGAGAAGAGACTACTTTGCTAAAGTCAAAAGAATTTCTAGAAACTCAAGTTGCACGAACGCTTACCAAAGTTTATAAGGCTTATGAGAGTTCCCAAGGTGTAGAATCTGCAAATGCGTATATAAAATATTTGTTAGCTATTGGACTTGAAAAAATGAATGATAAAGATTATACAGAAGTCAAAGAATTTTCGATTGAGCAAAATAACAATTTTTCATGGGGGAAATAAAAATGACTAAAAAAATTGTGATGTTCTTTGATAAAAGATTAGATACTGATCTTCGTGTGATACGATTTAAAAAGACTATACCGATAAGGCAGGAGCTAGATAATATTTATATTTTCATGAATGATAGGAATTTATGGAATAGATGCAAAAAAAAGATGCGTGAAAATCAATCACACATCAAAATAAAAAACCAAGATAATTATAACATAAAGAAAGGGAAAATAGTATGTTTGTTGTAAAAAAAGATTTAATGAAATTAGGATTTTCAAGTTGGCAAGCTATGATGTTAGTAAAACAGGCTAAAGCAAAATTAGCTAGTCAAGGTTTAACTTGGTATGAAAGTAAAGGTTTAGGACGTGTACCACTTGAAACGGTAGAAGAAATCTTGGGTGTGAAAATAGATGAAGCCAGTCTAGTAGATTTGGAAGTAAAAGAAAATGCCTAAAATATCTAGTATCTATCCTATGGGGAATGGCACGTATAGAGCAACTGTTTCTCTAGGTTTTGATGTTCAGACTGGTAAAAGAATACAAAAGTTTAAAAATGGCTTTAAAACGCAAAAGGAAGCTCAAGAGTGGCGCTTACGTATGCTTGCTGACTTTGGTAAAGGTTCTATAACCGTTAATAGCACAATGACTTTTAAAAAGTTTCTTGATGACTATTTTATACCAGATTATAAAAGTCAAGTAAGAAAACGTACTTTTGATATGACACAATCTAAATTTAAAAGACTGTCATATTTTGAAAATATGAAGTTATCAGATATTCAAGCACCTCATGTAAAGCAGTGGCAAAATGCAATGTTTATAGAGGGATTGTCTAATAATTATATTCGTTCTGTTCATCAAATATTACAACAAGTTTTTGATTTAGCAGTTAAATTGGGTATGTTGTCAAATAATGTTGCTAAGACGGTAGGAAACGTAAAAAAAGACCGTCCTAAAGTTGATTTTTGGACGGTGGAAGAATTTCAGCTATTCATTAGTACATTTGATAAATCTAATATCTATGAATTATTGTACTTTACTACATTTTGGTTTTTCTTTATGACTGGAGTTAGAACAAGTGAATTACAAGCAGTTGAATGGTCGAAAATAGATTTTGAAAAAGGTACTGTTTTAATAGACTGTTCAATGTATTATAAAAACCAAAAAGAGTGGTATCTTACTGATACAAAATCTATATCAGGTGTAAGACTTTTGTATCTTGATGATGATACATTAGAACACTTGAAATATTGGAAGAAAGCACAATCTCAGATAGGAGAATGTAAATTTGTATTTTCCATAGCAGATAGTCCGTTGGTAAAATCAACTCTTAAACGTGTTCTAAAATCTCATAGTGATTACGCAAAAATAAAATCAATAAGGATCCACGATTTAAGGCACTCTCATGCCAGCTTTATGCTTTCTCTAGGAATGAATGATTTAGAAATGCAAAATCGTCTAGGACATGCTGATATTAAGACAACACTTGGAACGTACTCTCATTTAAGACCAAATGCTATGAAAGAAGTAGCTACTAGGATGACTGGAAAAGTAGTGGTGAGTGATAATAATATCAGAAAAAGTAAATTTAATGGCAATCAGCATACTAAAAATTTTCAATCTAAAGTTTTGTCTGACTAGCGAAGTCTGTCCGATTAAACTTTAGATTCCTACGGTAAACTATTGAAGTTTACCGTATTATTAGTTATAATTCATATACAAGGGAGCAGTATAATGAAAAAAGAAAATGTTATTGGTGAGTTTGAATATAATAATGATTTTTACCGTGTTTATGAATTGCGTGAAGATAATGAAGATTATGCTAGAATTGTTAGCGACTCTAAGAAAGGTATGTATATAGAAAGTACCAAAAGGGTTAAAAAGATATTAGGTTTAAATACTGAAAAATAGTTTTTGTTGTTAAATTGTTGTTAAAGCAAAATAAAAAGCCTTAGAAATATTGATTTCTAGGGCTTCTTTAGCTCATTAACTCTATTCCCACTCAACGGTTGCAGGTGGTTTACTTGTAATATCGTAGACGATGCGGTTAACGTGGTCCACTTCGTTGACGATACGTACAGAAATCTTTTGAAGGACTTCCCAAGGAATCTTGGCAAAGTCAGCTGTCATACCATCGATAGAAGTGATAGCACGAATGGCAATCGTGTAGTCATAAGTACGACCATCACCCATAACACCAACTGAACGAACGCCTGTGTTGACAGTGAAATATTGCCAGATATCACGGTCAAGTCCAGCTTTAGCGATTTCTTCACGAAGGATAGCATCAGACTCACGAACAGTTTCTAGTTTTTCTTCAGTGATTTCACCCATGACACGGATAGCGAGACCTGGTCCTGGGAATGGTTGGCGCCATACGATGTGGTCTGGCATACCAAGCTCTGTACCGAGGGCACGGACTTCGTCTTTATAAAGAGTGTTCAATGGTTCAATCAATTCAAACTGCATGTCTTCTGGAAGACCACCAACGTTGTGGTGTGACTTGATGGTTTGGGCTGTATCTGTACCAGACTCAATCACGTCAGTGTAAAGCGTTCCCTGAGCAAGGAATTTTACATCTTTTAGCTTGCTTGCTTCGTCATCAAAGACATAAACAAATTCGTTACCAATGATTTTCCGTTTTTGCTCAGGATCAGAAACGCCAGTAAGTTTGTCAAGGAAGCGTTTTGCAGCGTCTGCTTTGACGATATTCAAACCAAACTTACCACCAAGCATGTCCATAACTTGGTCAGCCTCTCCCTTACGGAGAAGACCGTGATCTACAAAGATACAGATTAATTGATCACCGATTGCTTTTTGAAGAAGAACCCCAACAACAGAAGAGTCAACACCACCTGATAGACCTAGAAGAACACGCTTGTCACCTACAGTTTCACGGATTTTCTTGATCTGCATGTCGATGAAGTTGTCCATTGACCAGTCGCCTTTAGCCTTACAGATGTTAAGGGCAAAGTTGCGAAGGATATCATTTCCGTATACAGAATGGCGCACTTCTGGGTGGAATTGGATACCGTAAATGTGCTTTTCTGGGTTTTCAATAGCTGCATAAGGACAGTCAGCAGAAGTGCCAGTACGAACAAAATCAGCTGGAATCTCTGTAACAGCATCGCCATGACTCATCAAAACGATCTGTTCTTCAGGAGTCCCTTCAAAGAGGGCAGAAGTGGTATGAGTAAGTGGTGATTGGCCATACTCGCGGTTACCAGCATCACCTGCAGGAACAACTTTTCCTCCAAGTTTATGAGTTAAAAGTTGCATACCATAGCAGATTCCCAAAATTGGAATGCCAAGTTCAAAAATTTCTGGGTCAATATCAAATGAACCATCTTCGTATACAGAGTTTGGTCCACCAGAGAAGATGATCCCTACAGGGTTAATCGCACGAACCTCTGCAGCTGAGATTTTGTGACTTTTTAGCTCTGAAAAAACACCAATTTCACGAATACGGCGTGAAATCAGCTGGTTGTATTGGCTACCATAGTCCAGCACGATGATTTTTTCGACATCTTGCAAATCAGTTGAAATGTTGCTCATCTTTTTCCTTTCTCAAAAGAAATATCTTTTTCAATATTCTATCACAAATAGGGGCGAATTACCAACTAAACAAGGCAAAGTTTGACTTTTTCTTAGCAAATACGGTACAATGGAGAAAATAAAGAAAAGAAGTGAGAATCATGTTACCAGCTTATATGAAAATCCACGATCAGATCAAGAAGGATATAGATGAGCATCATTGGAAAATCGGGGAGAGACTTCCAAGTGAGCGAGATTTAGCTGAACAGTTTCAAGTTAGCCGGATGACATTACGTCAAGCTATCTCTCTCTTGGTTGAGGAAGGGGTTTTGGAGCGTCGTGTAGGGAGTGGGACTTTTGTCTCTAGTACTCGTGTCCAAGAAAAAATGCGGGGAACGACTAGTTTTACGGAGATTGTCAAATCTCAGGGGAAAGTACCTTCTAGCCAACTCATTTCTTACAGAAGAACCATTCCAAATGAGCAAGAGGTCGCAAAGCTGGGGATTACTCCGACAGAGAATATTATCCGCATGGAGCGGGTGCGTTATGCTGACCAAGTACCACTAGTCTATGAAGTAGCATCTATTCCTGAGAAATTTATTAAGGACTTCAAAAAAGAAGAAGTAACTAGTCACTTCTTTCAAACCTTGCAAAAATATGGCTACCGGATTGGCAAATCCCAACAGACCATTTATGCGAGATTGGCTAAGGAAAAGATTGCCCATTACTTAGAAGTTGAGAAAGGGCATGCGATTCTGGCATTGACTCAGGTTTCCTATCTCGATGATGGGACGGCTTTTGAATATGTTAAGAGTCAGTATGTGGGTGAACGTTTTGAATTTTATCTTGAAAACAACTAGTCTCAGAAGACTAGTTTTTCGTTTTTAAGAAGATTAGAATTGTCAAAACAATCTGTCTAGGCTTGATTTTATCACTTATTTACTATAAAATGAGAAGGAAAAACGTCAAACTTTTATATTGCAAATAGGAGAAAACATGACAAAAACATTAAAACGTCCTGAGGTTCTTTCACCTGCTGGAACTTTAGAAAAACTGAAAGTAGCTGTTCAATATGGTGCGGACGCAGTCTTCATCGGTGGACAGGCCTATGGTCTTCGTAGCCGTGCTGGAAACTTTACCTTTGAACAGATGGAAGAAGGTGTCCAGTTCGCTGCCAAGTACGGTGCCAAGGTCTATGTGGCTGCTAACATGGTAATGCACGAAGGAAACGAAGCTGGTGCTGGAGAATGGTTCCGTAAGTTGCGTGACATCGGGATTGCCGCAGTTATCGTGTCAGATCCAGCCTTGATCATGATTGCAGCAACAGAAGCACCAGGTTTAGAAATCCACCTCTCTACCCAAGCAAGTGCCACTAACTATGAAACTCTAGAGTTCTGGAAAGAACTTGGTCTAACTCGCGTGGTTTTGGCTCGTGAAGTTTCAATGGAAGAATTGGCAGAGATTCGCAAACGTACAGATGTTGAGATTGAAGCTTTTGTCCATGGAGCCATGTGTATTTCTTACTCAGGTCGCTGTACGCTTTCAAACCACATGAGTATGCGTGATGCTAACCGCGGGGGCTGTTCTCAGTCTTGCCGTTGGAAATACGACCTCTACGATATGCCCTTTGGTCAAGAACGTAAGAGCCTTAAGGGTGAAATCCCAGAAGAATTTTCAATGTCTGCCGTTGATATGTCTATGATTGACCATATTCCAGATATGATCGAAAATGGTGTAGACAGTCTCAAGATTGAAGGACGCATGAAATCAATCCACTATGTTTCCACTGTAACCAACTGTTACAAGGCGGCTGTGGATGCTTACCTTGAAAGCCCAGAAAAATTTGAAGCCATTAAACAAGACCTGGTAGATGAGATGTGGAAGGTTGCCCAACGTGAATTGGCAACAGGTTTCTACTATAACACACCTACAGAAAATGAACAGTTGTTTGGTGCACGTCGTAAAATCCCTGAATACAAGTTTGTCGCTGAGGTGGTTTCTTATGATGATGCAACCCAGACAGCAACCATTCGTCAACGGAATGTTATCAATGAAGGAGATCAAGTTGAGTTTTATGGACCAGGTTTCCGTCATTTTGAAACCTATATCGAAAATCTTCACGATTCTAAAGGCAATAAAATCGACCGTGCTCCAAATCCAATGGAACTCTTGACCATTAAGGTTCCTCAACCTGTGCAAGCTGGGGATATGGTTCGAGCTCTCAAAGAAGGTCTTATCAATCTCTATAAGGAAGACGGGACAAGTGTCACAGTTCGTGCCTAGATAAGGAAAAGTGAATGATTCAAGTGCAAGGATTGTTGGTAGATAATGAAAGCAGATGTGTTCACTATCATGGTGAAAAGGATATTATTTCCCTCCAGTGCTATGAGTGTAAAAAATACTATGCTTGCTATCAGTGCCACAATGCTATAGAAACGCATTTGTTTTCACCTTACCCCTTGACGCTTGCGGAGGATCGACCGATTTTATGTGGGGCTTGTATGAGGACAATAACATTTCAAGAATATCAAAAACAAATAGCCTGCCCTTATTGCAAATCTCCATTTAATCCAGGGTGTAAACAACACTATTCCTACTATTTCAAATAAAATGAATCTATCCAAGTTCTAAACTTGGATTTTTCAATTTATTTCGGAAAATATAGAAAAAGTGGAAACACATTTCATCATAAAATGAGAAACTTATCTATACAGTGGTATAAAAATAGCAAAAATAAAAATAAATCATCTGAAACGCTTCCAACGTAAGTAAAAAGTTGACAAAAACAAATTTTAGGACTAAACTAAGTAAGTAAATTTTAAATAAAAGGAGAATTCATCATGAATTTAACATTTTTCGGTCTATGTCTTGCCTGTATGGGTGTATCCCTTGCAGAAGGATTTTTGATGAACGGTTTGTTCAAGTCTGCAGCACGCCAACCAGATATCATCCCACAATTGCGTAGTTTGATGATCATGGGGATTGCCTTTATCGAAGGAACATTCTTTGTAACCTTGGCGATGTCATTTGTCATTAAATAGACAACTCTATTTAGAAATGGAGGTGTCAAACCATGGAAGAAAGTTTGAATCCAACCGTTAATATTGGACCAATATCCTTTGATTTGACCCTGCTTGCCATGTCTCTTGTAACTGTTTTGATGGTTTTTGCCTTTGTCTACTGGGCAAGTCGTAAAATGACCATCCGTCCAAAGGGCAAACAAAATGCTCTTGAGATGATTTACGACTTTGTGATTGGTTTTACCAAACCAAACATTGGAGAATCATACATCAAGGATTATTCCTTATTTCTGTTTTCTCTATTTCTGTTTATCTTGGTTGCCAATAATATCGGCTTAATGGCAAAAGTACAAACAACAAACGGTTATAACTTGTGGACTTCTCCAACAGCCAACCTTGGATACGATTTATCCCTATCATTCTTGATCACTTTGATCGCCCATGTAGAAGGAGTTCGTCGTAGAGGCGTTAAAGAATATTTGAGAGCATTTGTTACACCTGGCTTTATGACTCCGATGAACATTTTAGAAGAGTTCACCAATTTTGCTTCCTTGGCGATTCGGATCTACGGAAATATTTTTGCCGGTGAGGTCTTAGCTGGATTGCTATTAGCCTTGTCACAAAATGCTTTGTATTGGTATCCTTTTGCCTTTATCGCAAACATGTTATGGACAGCCTTTTCAATTTTCATTTCATGTATTCAGGCTTATGTATTTACCATGTTGTCATCTATGTACATTGGTAAAAAAATAAATGAAGGGGAAGAGTAAGTAGAGGAGGATTAGAAGATGGATTTAACTATTAGTACCATTATCGGTGACTTTATTCTTATCGCTGGTTCCTTCCTTTTATTAATCTTTTTAGTGAAAAAATATGCTTGGGGAAATATTTCCAGCATCTTGGATGAACGTGCTGAAAAGATTTCTTCAGATATTGATGGTGCCGAGGAAGCCCGTAAAAAGGCTGAGGAACTAGCTAACCAACGTGAAGCTGAGTTAGCAGGTAGCCGTACCGAAGCTAAAACGATTATCGAGAATGCAAAGGGAACTGCTGAGAAAAGTAAAGCCGATATTTTAGCCGAAGCTAAACTTGAAGCAGGGCGCTTAAAAGAAAAAGCCAACCAAGAAATTGCGCAAAATAAAGCTGAAGCTTTACAAAGTGTTAAGGGCGAGGTGGCAGATTTGACGATTAGTCTCGCTGGTAAAATCATCTCAAAAAACCTTGACAGTCATGCTCATAAGGAACTCATTGATCAGTATATCGATCAGCTAGGAGAAGCCTAATGGACAAGAAAACAGCAAAGGTAATTGAAAAGTACAGCATGCCTTTTGTCCAATTAGTGATTGAAAAAGGAGAAGAGGACCGGATTTTTTCAGACTTGGATCAAATCAAGCAAGTCGCAGAAGAAACGGGTTTACCTTCTTTTTTAGCTCAGGTAGCAGTTGATGAGTCTGATAAGGAAAATACAGTTGGTTTTTTTCAAGACTCTGTCTCACCTTTAATGCAAAACTTTATTCAAGTCCTGGTTTACAATCACAGAGCAAATCTTTTTTATGAGGTAATTGCGGATTGTTTGAATCGCCTTGAAAAAGAGACCAATCATTTTGTAGTCACGATTTCTTCAGCCCATCCTTTAACAGATGAACAGAAGGAACGTCTGCTCCCATTGATAGAGAAAAAAATGTCTCTGAAAGTGCGGAGTGTCAAAGAACAAATTGATGAAGGACTCATTGGTGGTTTTGTCATTTTTGCTAATCACAAGACAATTGATGTGAGTATTAAACAACAACTTCGAGTTGTTAAAGAAAATTTGAAATAGAAAGTGGTGTTCTTTTGGCAATTAACGCACAAGAAATCAGCGCTTTAATTAAGCAACAAATTGAAAATTTCAAACCCAATTTTGATGTATCTGAAACAGGTGTTGTAACCTATATCGGGGACGGAATTGCGCGTGCTCACGGCCTTGAAAATGCCATGAGTGGAGAGCTGTTGATTTTTGAAAACGGCTCTTATGGAATGGCGCAAAACTTGGAGTCAACAGACGTTGGGATTATCATCCTAGGTGACTTTACAGATATTCGTGAAGGCGATACCATTCGTCGTACAGGTAAAATCATGGAAGTTCCTGTTGGTGAGAGCCTTATTGGACGTGTTGTGGATCCACTTGGTCGTCCAGTTGACGGTCTTGGAGAAATCCATACTGATAAGTCTCGTCCAGTAGAAGCGTCGGCTCCTGGTGTTATGCAACGTAAGTCTGTATCAGAACCATTGCAAACAGGTTTGAAAGCTATTGATGCCCTTGTTCCGATTGGTCGTGGTCAACGTGAGTTGATTATCGGTGACCGTCAGACAGGGAAAACAACCATCGCTATTGATGCTATTTTGAACCAAAAAGGTCAAGATATGATCTGTATCTATGTAGCGATTGGACAAAAAGAGTCAACTGTTCGTACGCAAGTTGAAACACTTCGTCAGTACGGTGCCTTGGACTACACAATCGTTGTGACAGCTTCTGCTTCACAACCTTCTCCATTGCTCTTCCTAGCTCCTTATGCTGGGGTTGCCATGGCAGAAGAGTTTATGTACCAAGGGAAGCATGTTTTGATCGTTTATGATGATCTTTCAAAACAAGCGGTCGCTTATCGTGAACTTTCTCTCTTGCTTCGTCGTCCACCAGGTCGTGAAGCCTTCCCAGGGGATGTTTTCTACCTCCATAGCCGTTTGCTTGAGCGCTCAGCTAAAGTTTCTGATGAACTTGGTGGTGGTTCAATCACAGCTCTACCATTTATCGAGACACAAGCAGGAGATATCTCTGCTTATATCGCAACCAACGTGATTTCAATCACAGATGGTCAAATCTTCCTCGGTGATGGTCTCTTCAATGCGGGTATTCGTCCAGCCATCGATGCGGGTTCATCTGTATCCCGTGTAGGTGGTTCTGCACAAATCAAAGCCATGAAAAAGGTTGCTGGTACACTTCGTATCGACCTTGCTTCATACCGTGAGTTGGAAGCCTTCACTAAGTTTGGTTCTGACTTGGATGCAGCAACACAGGCTAAGTTGAACCGTGGACGTCGTACTGTAGAAGTATTGAAACAACCTGTTCATAAACCACTACCTGTTGAGAAACAAGTAACCATTCTCTATGCTTTGACACATGGTTTCTTGGATACGATTCCTGTAGATGACATTGTTCGTTTTGAGGAAGAGTTTCATGATTTCTTTGATGCACAACATCCAGAGATTTTGGAAACTATTCGTGAAACAAAAGACTTGCCAGAAGAAGCAGTCTTGGATGCTGCGATTACAGAGTTTCTCAAACAATCCAGCTTCCAATAAGAATAGAGGTGTCAGATGGCAGTATCTCTAAATGATATTAAAACAAAAATCGCCTCAACAAAAAATACTAGTCAAATCACTAATGCCATGCAAATGGTATCGGCTGCTAAACTAGGTCGCTCTGAAGAAGCAGCGCGCAACTTCCAAGTTTACGCTCAGAAAGTTCGTAAGCTTTTGACGGATATTCTGCATGGTAACGGATCTGGTGGTTCAACTAATCCGATGCTCATCAGTCGCCCAGTTAAGAAAACAGGCTATATCGTTATCACTTCAGACCGTGGCTTGGTTGGAGGTTATAATGCTTCCATCCTTAAAGCCGTTATGGAGTTGAAAGATGAATACCATCCAGATGGTAAAGGTTTTGAGATCATCTGTATCGGTGGGATGGGAGCTGATTTCTTTAAGGCTCGTGGTATTCAGCCAATCTATGAACTACGTGGCTTGGCAGATCAACCTAGTTTTGATGAAGTTCGTAAAATTATTTCAAAAACGATTGAAATGTATCAAAACGAACTTTTTGATGAATTATACGTCTGCTACAATCATCATGTCAATACTCTCACAAGTCAAATGCGTGTAGAACAAATGCTTCCAATCGTTGACTTAGATCCAAATGAAGCGGATGAAGAGTATAGCTTGACATTTGAGTTGGAAACGAGTCGTGATGAGATTCTAGAGCAGTTGTTACCTCAGTTTGCAGAAAGTATGATATACGGGGCTATCATTGATGCCAAGACAGCTGAGAATGCTGCAGGTATGACAGCCATGCAAACGGCGACTGATAATGCCAAGAAAGTCATCAATGATTTGACAATCCAGTATAACCGTGCCAGACAGGCGGCGATTACACAAGAAATTACAGAAATTGTAGCGGGGGCTAGTGCCTTAGAATAAGGCTTTGCCTCCCTCATATCAAAATGAACTTAGGCCCTAGTTGAACTAGGAACCGACAGTATCTTATATAGAATAGGAGAAGGAGATGAGTTCAGGTAAAATTGCTCAGGTTATTGGACCCGTTGTCGACGTCTTGTTCGCAGCAGGGGAAACACTTCCTGAGATTAATAATGCACTTGTCGTCTACAAAAATGACGAAAGAAAAACAAAAATCGTCCTTGAAGTAGCCTTGGAGTTAGGTGATGGTATGGTTCGTACCATCGCCATGGAATCAACAGATGGTTTGACTCGTGGTATGGAAGTTTTGGACACAGGCCGTCCAATCTCTGTTCCAGTAGGTAAAGAAACTTTGGGACGTGTCTTCAACGTTTTGGGAGATACCATCGACTTGGATGCTCCTTTCGCTGAAGACGCTGAGCGTCAGCCAATTCATAAGAAAGCTCCAACTTTTGATGAATTGTCTACCTCATCTGAAATCTTGGAAACAGGGATCAAGGTTATCGACCTTCTTGCCCCTTACCTAAAAGGTGGTAAAGTTGGACTTTTCGGTGGTGCCGGAGTTGGTAAAACCGTCTTGATTCAAGAATTGATTCACAATATTGCCCAAGAACACGGTGGTATTTCAGTATTTACCGGTGTTGGGGAACGTACTCGTGAAGGGAACGACCTTTACTGGGAAATGAAAGAATCAGGTGTTATCGAGAAAACAGCCATGGTATTTGGTCAGATGAATGAACCACCTGGAGCACGTATGCGTGTTGCCCTTACTGGCTTGACAATCGCCGAATATTTCCGTGATGTAGAAGGCCAAGATGTGCTTCTCTTTATCGATAATATCTTCCGTTTCACCCAAGCTGGTTCAGAAGTATCTGCCCTTTTGGGTCGGATGCCTTCAGCCGTTGGTTACCAACCAACCCTTGCTACGGAAATGGGTCAATTGCAAGAGCGTATCACTTCAACTAAGAAGGGTTCTGTAACTTCTATCCAGGCTATCTATGTGCCAGCGGATGACTATACTGACCCTGCGCCAGCAACGGCCTTCGCTCACTTGGATTCAACAACTAACTTGGAACGTAAGTTGGTACAGTTGGGGATTTACCCAGCCGTTGACCCACTTGCTTCAAGCTCTCGTGCCTTGGCACCTGAGATTGTTGGTGAGGAGCACTATGCAGTTGCTGCTGAAGTCAAACGTGTCCTTCAACGTTACCATGAATTGCAAGATATCATTGCTATCCTTGGTATGGATGAACTCTCTGATGAAGAAAAGACTTTGGTTGCTCGTGCCCGTCGTATCCAGTTCTTCTTGTCTCAAAACTTCAACGTTGCCGAACAATTTACTGGTCAACCTGGTTCTTATGTACCAGTAGCGGAAACAGTTCGCGGCTTTAAGGAAATCCTTGAAGGAAAACATGACCATCTACCGGAAGATGCCTTCCGTGGTGTCGGTTCAATCGAAGACGTCATTGCTAAGGCTGAGAAAATGGGATTTTAAGAGGTGATCTATGGCTCATTTAACTGTCCAGATCGTGACACCAGATGGCCTCGTCTATGATCACCATGCCAGCTTTGTATCGGTACGAACTCTGGATGGTGAGATGGGGATCTTGCCACGACATGAAAATATGATTGCGGTTTTAGCGGTTGATGAAGTAAAGGTAAAACGAATCGATGACGATACTCATGTGAACTGGATTGCAGTGAACGGAGGAATTATCGAGATTGCCAATGACATCATTACTATTGTAGCAGACTCAGCAGAACGTGCTCGTGATATCGATATTAGCCGTGCCCAACGTGCTAAACTTCGTGCTGAACGTGAGATTGAAGAAGCACAAGATAAACACTTGATTGACCAAGAACGGCGAGCTAAGGTTGCTTTACAACGTGCCATTAACCGTATCAATGTCGGAAATAAACTATAAAATAAAAATGAACTTGCTTAAGCAAGTTCATTTTTATTTTACATTAATGTTTAAATGTGATGCAAACGGCTTCGGGAACTTGGAAATCGTTAGAAAGCTCAGCTAATCGACCAGTTTCGGGATTACGTTTAAAGACGGTTGCATTATCTGAATCTTGGTGAACTGCAATTAGAAATTCTTGGTCAGGAGTAAGATTGAAATCGCGCGGATTTTGTCCGTGGCTGGGCACAATTTCTAATAACTCCAGACTACCATCAGCTAGGATGCTAAATACAGCAATGGAATCATGACCTCGGTTGGATGCATAGAGATATTTACCATCTTTTGAAAGACGAATGGCGGCAGTAGCATTAAATCCCTCATATCCAACTGGCAAAGTCGAAATGACTTGCATGCGTTCAAATTCACCAACACCATCGTAAATCAAGACTTCAATGGTACTGTTGAGTTCACAGATGAGGTAGGCAATCTTATAATGATGATGGAAAACGATGTGGCGAGCACCTGCCCCAGCTTGGCTGTTATAAGTGTAGAGTTTATTTAGTTTTCCTTCTGGACTAACATCATAGGTTGTTACTTCATCCGTGCCTAGATCACATGTAACGAGATACTGGTCAGGTGTTAGATCCGTAAAGTGTACATGTGGGGAAGCTTGGTTTTCATGAGGGCCTTGTCCGCTATGCTGATCCAGATCTGTTTGGATGAGGCTACCATCTGTTTGACGTTTATAAACTAGAACTTGACCTTTATGATAGTTGGCCCCATAAACGAGATTACGTTTTTCATCTACTGCCACATAACAATGAGGAGCGCCTTCTTCCACCACATGATTTAACAAAGTGCCATCTGTCTTGTAAGCAGCGATTCCACCCAAGCCATCCTGGCTCCCTACGGTGTATAAATGTTGCTGTTGGTCAAAGGCAAGGTAGGTCGGACTTGGTTCAGCAGCAAAGAGTTCAAGGTTTGCAAGCTGGCCTGTTTCTGTATTAAAATCAGCTTTGTAAATCCCTTTAGATAAGCGACGAGTGTAAGTTCCAAAATAAACAGTTTCTTTCATGTCCATACCTCTTAATAATGATAAATTTATTATACCACAAAATGAAATTCTTAACTGACTTTCATCATTTTTTGAAAATTACAGAAAACACCTTAGGGAGATTTATTTAGTTTTTACCTTGCTTTCAAAAATCAAAGTGATATAATAATCATATATTTGATTTAAAGGAGTGCCTTATGAAAAAACGTATTTTTCTAACGGCTGCAGTAGCAGTGTTGTCCTCAGCACTACTAGCAGCTTGTTCGTCTGGTGGTAAAAATGCCAACCAACCTGTGACTTATACTTATGTCTTCTCATCGGATCCCGCAACTTTGGACTACACAGTTTCTGGAAATTCCAGTACCAAACAGGTGACTGGGAATGTCATCGATGGTTTGCTTGAGAATGACCAATATGGAAATCTTGTACCGTCTGTAGCAGAGGACTGGAGTGTTTCTAAAGATGGTTTGACTTACACCTATAAAATCCGAAAAGGGATTAAGTGGTACACTAATGAAGGCGAAGAATATGGTGAAGTAAAGGCTCAGGATTTCGTGACAGGTTTGAAACATGCTGTCGCTAAGAAATCACAAGCCCTCTATCTCGTACAGGATTCAATCAAAGGGTTGGATGATTATATTAACGGGAAAACAAATGATTTTTCTACTGTTGGAATTAAGGCGACAGATGATTATACACTCGTTTATACGCTTAATAATCCTGAATCTTTCTGGAATTCCAAGACAACGATGGGTGTTTTAGCACCAATCAATGAAGACTTTTTAGCCTCTAAAGGGGATGATTTTGGTAAACCTACTGATGTTACAAGTATTCTATACAATGGTCCTTACCTTCTGAAAGGTCTCACATCGAAATCTTCAATCGAGATGACAAAAAACCAAAACTATTGGGATAAAGGAAATGTCTTCATTGATGATATAAAATTGACCTTCTTTGATGGTCAAGATGCAGACTCTCTTGGTCGTGGTTTTGATGAAGGCCACTACCCAGCAGCTCCGCTCTTTAAGAATTCTGCAAACTATGAGCGATTCAAAGAAAAATACAAAGACAACATTGTGTATGGTCAACAAAGAGGAGGTAGCTACTACATTTCAACTAATATTGACCGTGTAGCCTATAACCATACTTCTAAAACAACGGACGAAGAAAAGACATCTACTAAGAAAGCTTTGTTGAACAAAGATTTCCGCCAAGCCTTGGCTTTTGGAGCAGATCGTAAGGCTGCTGTCTCTCAAGTATTTGGTGATGAAGTTGCCCCTCGTAAATTACGTACTAGCTTTACACCTCCAACATTTGTTCAAATTGGAGATCAATCTTTTGGTCAAGTAACAAAAGCAGAACTTGACAAGTTGGATACTGCTTGGAGCGATGTTAGCCTAGATGATGCACAAGATTCACTTCATAATGTAGATAAAGCTAAAACTAAACTTGAAGCGGCTAAGAAAACTCTTCAAGCTGACGGTGTTCAGTTCCCTATTCATTTGGACTTGCCAGTTTCCTCTACTCAAACAGATTTTGTACGTCAAGCTCAATCGTATAAACAATCAATAGAGGAAGCTCTTGGAGTTGAAAATGTCGTGGTTGATATCCAACAAGTTTCTGATGATGAATTGGGAAGTATGACCGTTCTTGCAACTTCAAAAGACAATATCGACTGGGATATCAATCCAAACAGTGGATGGAGCCCAGACTATGCAGATCCATCAACCTATCTTGATGCATTTGATCCAACATCTGGACCAACTCTTCTTGGAGCACTTGGTATTGCACCAGGATCAGATAGTTCAGCCATTAAGGCAGTAGGATTGGATAAATACAAAGAATTACTTGATGATGCAAACGGTGAGAAAACAGATCTCGAAAAACGCTATTCAAAATATGCTAAAGCTCAAGCATGGTTGACAGATAGTGCTCTAGTTATTCCTGTACACTCAGACGGTGCCCAAATGCTTGTTACAAAGAAAGTCCCAGGAACAGGAGCAGATGGTTGGGTCGGTGATAAAACAGGTGAAAACAGTTATAAATATCTGAAGATTCAAGATAAGATTGTGACAAGTAAAGAAATGGAAGAATTCCGCAAGAAATTTGCTGAAGAAAAAGCAAAATCAAACGAAGAATACCAAAAACAACTATCAAGTCATATTAAAGATTAAATAAATCTCCTCAATAGAGGAGATTTTTCTTTTTGTCTATTCATGTAAGCACTTTAAAAAAGAGTTATTTTAGTCTAAAAATGGTATAATGAGAGAATGACAGAAAGGATGTATTTATGGAACATAAAGAGAAACATTTTAGCCTATCTTGGTTCTTCAAGTGGTTTTTAGATAATAAAGCTATTACTGTATTCTTGGTGACCTTGTTATTGGGCTTGAATCTTTTCATTCTAAGTAAGATTAGTTTTATTTTTTTACCAGTTTTAGATTTTCTAGGAGTTGTCATGTTGCCAGTTATTTTATCTGGTTTACTTTATTACCTCCTCAATCCGATTGTTGACTGGATGGAGAAACACAAAATCAATCGTGTTCTTGCCATTAGTATTCTCTTTGTTATAATTGGCCTCTTTATCATTTGGGGGCTGGCTGTTGCTATTCCAAATCTGCAACGTCAGATCTTAAATTTTGCGAAGAATGTGCCAACATACCTGGAAGACGCTGATAAGGTGATCAATGATCTTGTAACCAAACGTTTACCAGATGATTTTAGACCGCAATTGGAGCAGGTTCTTGCGAATATTTCTACTGAGGCGACCATGTGGGCGAGCAAAATCTCTTCCCAAGCCGTTAACTGGGTGAGTGCCTTTGTCAGCAGTGTATCCCAGGTTATTGTAGCGGTCATTATCGTACCTTTCATGCTCTTTTATCTTTTACGCGATGGGAAAGGTTTGCGAGATTATTTGACTAAGTTTATTCCCACGAAGTTAAAGGAACCAGTAGGACAAGTTTTGTCAGATGTTAATAAACAGTTATCAAACTACGTTAGAGGACAGGTTACAGTTGCTATTATAGTGGCGATTATGTTTATTATCTTCTTTAGGATTATTGGTCTCAGATATGCTGTGACCCTGGGGATTACGGCTGGTATCCTCAATCTAGTACCTTACCTGGGTAGTTTTCTAGCGATGTTGCCTGCTTTGGTTTTGGGCTTGATTGCAGGACCTGTCATGCTTTTAAAAGTAATTATTGTCTTTATTGTTGAACAAACGATTGAGGGTCGCTTCGTTTCCCCACTTATTTTAGGTAGTCAGCTAAATATCCATCCGATCAATGTCCTCTTTGTTCTCCTAACTTCAGGGTCTATGTTCGGTATTTGGGGAGTTTTGCTGGGAATTCCTGTCTATGCCTCTGCTAAGGTCGTTATCTCAGCTATCTTTAACTGGTATAAAAAAGTCAGCGGTTTGTATGAAGAAGAAGGGGAGGAAATCAAGAGTGAACAATAGTCAACGCATGCTCCAAGCTTTGGATGACCAAGATTTAAGCAAAGCGGATCAGTATTTTCACAAAGCCCTTGAAACAGATTCAAGTGAGGTTCTCTATGAACTAGCAAGCTATCTAGAGGGAATTGGCTTTTATCCTCAAGCAAAAGAAATTTACCAAAATATCGTTACAGAATTTCCAGAAGTGAATCTGAACTTAGCTAGCATTGCTAGCGAGGATGGCAATGTTGAGGAAGCCTTTGCTTACCTTGAGGAAATCAAACCTGAAAGTGACTGGTATGTATCGGCCTTGGCCTTGAAGGCAGACCTCTATCAGTTGGAAGGATTGACAGATGTAGCACGAGAAAAGTTACTGGAAGCCTTAAATTACTCAGACGATCCCTTATTAGTTTTTGGTTTGGCTGAATTGGATAGCGAGTTAGGGAACTATCAGGAAGCTATTCAGGGTTATGCTCAATTAGACAATTGCTCTATCTATGAGCAAACGGGCGTCTCAACTTATCAGCGAATTGGCTATGCTTATGCCCAGTTAGGTAAGTTTGAAGCTGCAACAGAATTCTTAGAAAAAGCTTTAGAATTAGAATATGATGACCAAACTGCCTTTGAACTGGCTAGTCTTTACTTTGACCAAGAAGAGTATCAAAAATCTGTTCTTTACTTTAAGCAGATTGATACCATTTCACCAGATTTTGAAGGATATGAATATGGTTATAGTCAAGCCTTGCATAAGGAACATCAGGTGGAAGAGGCCCTTCATATCGTTAAAAAAGGACTGGAGAAAAATCCATTTGAGACTCGGCTCTTACTAGCTGCTTCTCAGTTCTCGTACGAATTGCATGATACTAGTGCTGCAGAGCAGTTTCTCCTTACTGCTAAGGATGATGCAGAGGATACAGAAGAAATTTTCCTTCGCCTTGCAACTATTTATATGGAACAAGAGCGGTATGAAGATATCATTGCTCTCCAAAGTCAAGAACCTGAAAATCTCTTGACTAGGTGGATGATTGCCCGTTCTTACCAGGAAATCGAGGATTTAGATAAGGCCTATGAGCTCTATCAGGAACTATCGTCTGACCTCAAGGATAATCCTGAGTTTCTGGAGCAGTATAGCTATCTATTGCGTGAATTAGGATATTTTGAAGAGGCCAAGATACAAGTTGAAGCTTATTTAAAACTCGTTCCAGATGATGTTCAGATGCAAGAACTCTTAGAAACACTTTAAAAGTTATCTCTCTAAAAGAACGTATCCGTCAATTTGGCAGATACGTTTTTTTTGAAAAATAGAATTTTTTTACAAAAAGACTTGCTAAATTGTTTATTTATGCTATAATAGGAACAATTATTTTTAGGAGGTGCAGTATGTCTTATATGTTTGAGATATTACCAAGTTTGTTAAACGGTGCAAGTATGACACTTCAAGTCTTTGCTCTGGTTTTAATTTTTTCAATTCCCTTAGGTATTGTCGTTGCCTTTGCTTTGCAAGTCCGTTGGAAACCCCTCCATTATCTCATTGACCTTTATATTTGGGTAATGCGAGGAACTCCCTTGCTTTTGCAATTAATCTTTATTTACTATGTTCTTCCTAGCATTGGGATACGTTTAGATCGTTTGCCTGCTGCTGTGATCGCTTTTGTATTGAACTATGCAGCCTACTTTGCTGAAATCTTTCGTGGAGGGATTGAAACCATTCCAAAAGGGCAGTACGAGGCTGCTAAGGTCTTGAAGTTTAGTCCTTTTGACACAGTGCGCTATATTATTTTGCCTCAGGTTACAAAGATTGTCTTACCGAGTGTTTTTAATGAGATTATGAGTTTGGTCAAGGATACTTCTTTGGTCTATGCTTTGGGGATTTCAGATTTGATTTTGGCAAGTCGGACAGCAGCTAATCGAGATGCCAGCCTTGTGCCTATGTTTTTAGCTGGAGCAATTTATTTAATCATGATTGGTCTTGTAACCATTGTAGCGAAAAAACTTGAGAAGAAGTACAGTTATTACAGATAGGAGGATTGCTATGTTAGAATTACGAAATATCAACAAGGCCTTTGGTGGCAAACAAATCTTAACCAATTTCAGTCTATCAATTCCTGAAAAGCAAATCCTCGCAATCGTAGGTCCATCAGGAGGAGGCAAGACCACCTTGTTACGTATGCTAGCTGGATTGGAAACCATCGATTCTGGAGAAATCCACTATAACGGCGTATCGCTAGCTATAGACGAACTAGAAAAGCGCAATCTTCTGGGATTTGTTTTCCAAGATTTTCAACTCTTTCCGCATTTGTCAGTTCTAGATAACTTAACCTTGTCGCCCATAAAAACGATGAGCATGGAGAAGGAAATTGCTGAGAAGAAGGCGCGTGGTTTGTTAGAACAACTTGGGTTAGCTGGGCATGCAGATGCCTTTCCTTTCTCACTTTCAGGTGGGCAAAAACAACGGGTGGCCTTAGCACGCGCTATGATGATAAACCCAGAAATTATTGGATATGATGAGCCTACATCAGCCTTAGACCCAGAATTGCGATTAGAAGTAGAAAAACTTATCCTTCAAAATAAAGAGCGTGGGATGACTCAGATTGTTGTGACCCACGATCTTCAGTTTGCGGAAAACATTGCTGATCAGATCCTTAAGGTTGATCCAAAGTAGGAGTAGGAGGTGCCTATGAAGAGAAAGAAAATTGCCCTTGTACTTGCTCTGTTCTTTAGCTTCTTCCTGACGGCTTGTACTCAGAAGGCAAGTGATCCAAATCAGGATAATTGGGCCAAATATCAGAAGCAGGGAAGCATTACTATTGGCTTTGACAATACCTTTGTTCCCATGGGATTTGAGGAAAAGAATGGCCAGTATGCGGGTTTTGATATTGATCTAGCCCAAGCTGTTTCTGAAAAGCTAGGAATTCAGATTAAATTTCAACCCATCGACTGGGATATGAAAGAAACCGAACTACAAAATGGTACCATTGATGCCATCTGGAATGGCTATACAGCTACAGATGAACGGAAAGAGAAGGTTGCTTTTACCATTCCTTACATGGAAAATCAACAAGTTTTGGTCTCTAAAAAGTCTCAAAATATTCACTCAGTTCAGGATATGACTGACAAAGTTTTAGGGGCCCAGGCTGGATCTTCTGGTTATTTGAATTTTGAAGGACAACCCGAACTACTCAAGAATCGAGTAAAAGACCAGAAGGCCAATCAATACCAAAGTTTCAATGAAGCCTTAATTGATTTGAAAAACGATCGGATTGATGCCTTGTTGATTGACCGGGTATATGCCAATTATTATCTCCAGTCTGAAGGAATATTAAATGACTACAATGTCTTTTCAGATGGATTTGAAAGTGAAGCTTTTGCAGTGGGTGTTAGACCTGCTGATAAAACTTTGTTAGCCGCTTTGAACCAAGCCTTTATCTCACTATACCAAGAAGGAAAATTCCAGGAAATCAGCCAAAAATGGTTTGGGGAAGATGTAGCCACCAGTCAAGTTAAAAATCAAGAATAAGAAAAGAGATTGAGGAGAAACTCAATCTCTTTTTGCATCAAAAAATCCTCTGGCAAGTACCAGAGGATAAGAGTTTATTTCATTGTTGGGAAGAGCAATACATCACGGATAGTAGTTGTATCAGTGAGGAGCATGCAGAGACGGTCGATACCGATACCCAAACCACCTGTTGGTGGCATACCGTATTCAAGAGCCTCGATGTAGTCGTAATCGATACCTGTTGCTTCATCGTCCCCAAGTTCTTTAGCTTTGGCTTGAGCTTCGAAACGGCTAAGTTGATCGATTGGGTCGTTCAACTCAGAATAGGCATTACCGTACTCCTTAGTCATGATAAAGAGCTCAAAACGGTCAGTAAAGCGCTCGTCTTCAGGGTTTTTCTTAGCAAGTGGAGAGACAGCTACTGGATGCCCATAAACGAAGGTTGGTTGGATCAAGGTTTCTTCGACAAATTCTTCAAAGAAGGCATTGATGATGTGACCAACTTCAGTGTAGTGTTTCTCAACTGGAACTTTCTTCTCAGCAGCGATAGCTTTGGCTTCCTCGAAAGTCATATCTTTCCAGAAGTCTACACCAGTAATTTCTTTGATAGCATCCACCATGTGAACACGTTTAAATGGTTCATTGATTTTGATTTCAGTACCTTGGTAGTTGACTGGACCATCACCTTTGACAGCCTTTGCAGCATGCTGGATAATACCTTCTGTCAAATCCATAATATCATGGAAATCGGCATAAGCTTGGTAAACCTCAATCATAGTAAATTCAGGATTATGAGTTGCATCCATTCCTTCGTTACGGAAGATACGGCCAATCTCATAGACGCGTTCCATACCACCGACAATTAGACGTTTGAGATGAAGTTCTAGAGCTATCCGAAGCACCATGTCAATATTTTGAGCATTGTGGTGTGTAATAAATGGTTTGGCAGCAGCACCACCGGCCTCGTTGTGAAGTACAGGTGTTTCCACTTCAAGAAAATCATGTCCATCTAGATAACGACGAATTTCAGAGATGATTTTTGAACGAGTGACAAAACGTTCAAAGCTTTCACGATTAGAAATCAAGTCAAGGTAACGTTTACGATAAATTGTTTCAACGTCAGTCAAACCGTGGAATTTCTCAGGAAGCGGGCGAAGTGCTTTAGACAAGTGTGTAATGTGAGTTGCCTTGATAGAGAGCTCTCCCATATCTGTACGCATGACTTCACCTTCGACACCGAGGAAGTCACCGAGATCAGCCTTCTTAAAGATTTCATAGTTTTCTTCACCAACAGCATCTTTACGAACGTAGATTTGGATTTGACCTTCTCGGTCTTGAAGATGGGCGAAGCCGACTTTACCTTTACCACGTTTACTAACTAAACGTCCAGCGATAGTAGCAGTTTCGTTTAATTCATGTAATTGTTCTTTATCGAGTTCTGCAAATTTGTCTTTTAGTTCTTGAGAGTTAGCAGTACGTTCAAAACGTTTTCCGAAGGGATCAATTCCTTGTTCACGAAGCGCAGCCATTTTTTCACGGCGAACGATCTGCTGGTCATTTAGTTCTTCCATATGTTCTGTAGACATGAAATCCTCCTAATTTTACTCAAAATTTGATACGATGAGTCTTTTTGCGATACTCCCATTTTATCATAAATAGTCAAGAAATTCACGGATATTCTTTGAAAACTAAAAAGAACTTGACCATTAAGATCAAGTTCCATTATTTTCCTTGATAGGAAGTGTCATTCCACCTTTCCAGAGTGAAAGTTTCAAAATCCTCGGTTTCTAAAATTGTTAGACTAGCATTTGCTAAACCACCATCTTTTCGAAGAAGGGGCTCTTTATAACCTAGAAGGGTACGAAGACTAGCAGTGAGATTTGCACCATGACCAACGATTAGAACTCTCTTAGCCTGACTCCCCTTCAGAGATTTGATAAATTGAATGGTACGTTGAGTTGTACTGTAGAGGGATTCCGCTTCAAACATTCTTGTATCGAACTTAGCTAAGTTTGTACGAAAAGCCTCGATTTGTTGTGGGTAGATGGCCTCTAATGTTGCAATTTTTAATCCCTCTAGTTTTCCGAGATGCCATTCACGCAGGTCAGGAATAGTCTCTAAAGGACATTGCGTCTGGAGTTGACTTTGGATAATTTCAGCAGATTTGACCGCTCTTGGTAAATCACTTGAATAAATCTCATCGAAAGGAATATTGCTGAGATATTGACCGAGCACCTTTAAGGTATCAATAGACTCAGGAAGAAGAGGTGAGTCCCCTCCGGCACCTTGGAAACGTCCTTCAAGATTCCAGATAGTTCGGCCGTGACGCACAAAATAGAGTTTCATCAGTTGTTTTCCTCCAAGATATCTGCAAAATCTGCTTTCACAAAGCTAGCCAAGTCCTGTGGAGCAATAATGATACTATGCCCGACTTCCCCAGCAGAGACGATTATTTTGTCTAAATCTAAAGCTGTTTTATCAATAAAAATAGGATAGTTGTGTTTTTGGCGAATGCCGACGGGGTTATTTGCCCCATGAATATAGCCTGTCGTTTTTTCTAGGTCTTTTTGTGGAATCATACTCACTTTTTTATTACCAGAAACCTTTGCTAGTTTTTTTTCAGCGAGGTGTTCTGTTATGGGAACGATTCCGATAATTGGGCCTGTCTTGTCCCCCAGCAGAGCCAAGGTTTTAAAGATATGTGTTCGATCATATTCCGAAGGAAGTTCTCCCTCAAGCGCATTGATTTGAATCCCTGTGTTCTCAATTCCTGCTTTGGTCAAGATTTGTTCGACCAAGGTTTTCTTAATCTTAACTTTCTTTGCCATTATTTATACTTATCCTCCAATTGACTCATCCAGATACCAAGCCAAATGCCAAGTGCAAAGAAGAAGGCGATGAGAACATAGCTTACGATGGAAAGTCCAGTGTATTGGATACTTTCAGCACTTCCAGCATTTGGAATCAAAATCAAGAGGGTACTTGATAGCACAATTCCAATAATAAAGTGATAAACACGGGAGTGGTAGTTGTTCAAGGCATGGTCCATTAATTTTGAAAAGATAATAAGAGTTGCTCCTGCACCAATCCCGATAGGAAGGAAGGTACCAAATAAATCGAAGGTCTTAAAGCCAGTTAGCATTGGAGCGTACAGTCCCAAAATCAAGAGTAGATTTGATGGACTTAAACCAGGCACCAAGACACCTAGAGCTAAAAGAACACCTGCCAAGATGAAACTAGCGAAACTGGCGCTGAGAGAACCAACAACAAAGTTTAGCGCGTAGAGCCCTAGACCTGAAAGGATAAAGGTAGCCCAGAACCAGGCTAGGTCAACCTTGTCACGATCAGATTCTCGAGTAGATTCTCTAAGGAGGCTAGGAACTGTACCGATGATAGCTCCAGCAAAACTCCACAAAACATAGACTTGGTAATTTTCTAGCAAATACTCAATCGGATAAGAAAATAAACCAATACCTAGCAACATCCCGATGGCTACTGGGATAAAGTATAGGACATTCTCTTTAAAATCTTTAAAGGGATGAGCAAGAAAGCCAATCATTCGCTCGTAGATCCCCAAAATCGCTGCTAGAACACCACCAGAAATTCCAGGTAGGATAAATCCTAAGGCGATGACGATTCCTTTAATAACTCTTGCAATCCATGAAAACATATTAGACTCCTCAATTTCATAAATTTCTTTCTCTGTCTTATCATTATAACACAGACAGCAAAAAAATGAAAAAGCAAGTGAAAAAGTTGCGATTTTCACTTGCTTTATGGTCTTAAAAATAGCTTTCTGAAGGTTTCTTCTTTTTCCTTATCAGTAGAAATGAGATTGATGTCTAGGTGATGTTCAAATCCTGCAATTTTTCCTTTGGAAGTATACTGATGGAGGTCATAGTCTAAATCAGTATTGGGTGTGGACTCAAGGTAGCCTGAGTTTGTCCCATAAGAAGGAATCCAGACGGCAGAGAAATTCTTCGTATTGATGCTATGTTCTTGCATGAAATAAACACCAATGTAAATCCCGATATTTTTAGCGCCCAGCGATTCAAGTTTAGCTCGAAAAGCTTCGACTCCGTCATTCATATCTGCCATTGTTTTTTCCTCAACGTCAAGCCAGTAATAACTAGGATTGTATGGAGAAGCAGAATTGTAGAAAACTTCAGCCGCTTTTTCCATTTCTTCTTTGTTCGTACCAGCTAGATAAGCATAAACGGCTACGGGGACATTGCGCTTTTGAAATTCTGAAATGTGATTTTTATAGGATTTATCGACCCCGTTGATAAAGGCTGCATCATTTGCTTCCGTGTGTTGAGTACCACTGTGCACACGAACAATAGCTCCAGAAATATTTTGAGATAAAATATCGTAGTTTATCTCCTCCGGTCTTTGCCAGCCAGAAATGTCAATAATGGGTTTATCAAGATTATGCAAGGCCTGGTTTTCAACTTGGACAGTGTTGCTTTTTGACTTGACTGAATGGTCCTCATAAGCTGGTTTATTAAAGATTAAAATAGCTATAACAATGGTGAATAGACTAAAAATAATAGCTGGATGAATCTTTTTTCTCATATCTAATTAGTTTAACGTAAATAGATAAAAAAATCAAAGAAAACGTTGAAAAGATGAATGAACTAGCATGTTTTCCCCTCTTTCTCTGTTTGTTTACTCCTAAGGAAGTAAATTATGGTATAATATAAGGGAATTTTTACAGAAAAGAGAATAGTATGTCAAATTATGCCATTATCTTAGCAGCGGGTAAAGGTACTCGCATGAAATCAGATCTTCCAAAGGTACTTCATAAGGTAGCAGGAATTTCGATGTTGGAGCATGTTTTTCGTAGTGTTGGTGCTATTCAACCTGAAAAAACAGTCACTGTTGTGGGACACAAGGCGGAGCTAGTTGAGCAAGTCTTGGCTGGACAGACAGACTTTGTCACCCAATCGGAACAACTAGGAACTGGGCATGCTGTCATGATGGCAGAACCCATTCTCCAAAACCGCTCTGGCCACACCTTGGTTATTGCTGGGGATACTCCTCTGATTACAGGTGAAAGCTTGAAAAACCTCTTGGATTTCCATATCAATCACAAAAATGTGGCGACGATTTTAACAGCTGAAGCAGCTGATCCTTTTGGGTATGGTCGTATTGTCCGTAACGATAACGCTGAAGTTCTTCGCATTGTGGAGCAGAAAGATGCCACAGACTTTGAAAAGCAAATTAAGGAAATCAATACAGGAACATATGTATTTGACAATGAACGTCTTTTTGAGGCTCTTAAAAACATCAACACCAACAATGCCCAAGGTGAATACTATATTACTGATGTGATTGGTATTTTCCGTAATGCGGGTGAGAAGGTTGGCGCCTATACTCTCAAGGATTTTGATGAAAGTCTTGGGGTAAATGACCGTGTAGCTCTTGCTACTGCGGAAGCAGTGATGCGCCGTCGTATCAACCAAAAGCATATGGTTAATGGTGTTAGCTTTGTCAATCCTGAAGCAACATACATCGATGTTGATGTTGAGATTGCTCCTGAAGTCCAAATCGAAGCCAACGTTACCTTGAAAGGTCAAACGAAGATTGGGGCGGAAACTGTTTTAACAAATGGAACTTATATCGTGGATAGTGCTATCGGAGCTGGAGCTGTGATTACGAATTCCATGATTGAGGAAAGTACAGTTGCAGATGGTGTGACAGTCGGTCCGTATGCTCATATTCGTCCAGGCTCAAGTCTAGCTTCCCAAGTTCACATTGGAAACTTTGTTGAAGTAAAAGGATCTTCAATCGGTGAAAATACCAAGGCAGGTCATTTGACCTATATCGGAAACTGTGAGGTAGGTAGCCATGTTAACTTTGGCGCAGGCACGATTACAGTTAACTACGACGGGAAGAATAAGTACAAGACTGTCATTGGTAACAATGTCTTTGTTGGATCAAACTCAACTATCATTGCTCCAGTGGAACTTGGTGATAATTCACTAGTTGGAGCTGGTTCAACGATTACAAAAGATGTTCCAGCTGACGCCATTGCTATTGGACGTGGACGTCAAGTTAATAAAGATGAATATGCATTACGTTTGCCTCATCATCCTAAGAATCAGTAGGAGTCTATCATGGAATTTGAAGAAAAAACGATTAGCCGGAAGGAAATCTATCAAGGTCCTATTTTTAAGCTAGTGCAAGATCAGGTGGAACTACCCGAAGGGAAGGGAACTGCCCAACGTGATCTGATTTTTCACAATGGAGGCGTATGTGTTCTAGCTGTGACAGCTGAGGATAAAATCGTCCTTGTTAAGCAATACCGGAAAGCTATTGAAGCTATCTCTTATGAAATTCCTGCTGGTAAACTGGAAATTGGTGAAAATGCAGATCCCATGTCGGCGGCTCTTCGTGAATTGGAGGAGGAAGTTGCCCATACGGGTAAGTTAGAGCTTCTATATGATTTCTACTCTGCTATTGGTTTTTGTAATGAAAAATTAAAACTCTATCTTGCAAGAGATTTAACTAAGGTGGAAAATCCTCGTCCGCAAGATGATGATGAAACCTTGGAAGTTCTAGAGGTCAGCCTTGAGGAAGCAAAAAACTTAATTCAGTCTGGCCATATCTGTGATGCTAAGACGATTATGGCAATCCAGTACTGGGAATTGCAAAAGAAATAGAGGAGTAGCCCATGGGAAAACCTTTGTTAACAGATGAAATAATCGAACGTGCCAATCGTGGGGAGAAAATCTCTGGGCCACCTCTTCAAGATGATGAGGAAACTAAAATTTTATCAACTTCTTCACAAAACTTTGGTTATTCACGTTCTAGAGACTATAATTCTATTCAAGATACTTTAACAATTGAAGTAGAGCCAACGATTCATAAGAGCCGTCGCATTGAGAATACTAAGAGGAATGTTTTTAACTCGAAACTAAACAGAATCTTATTTACAGTCATCCTTCTCTTGATTTTACTTGTGTTGGCGATGAAACTTTTGTAATAGAAAAGGAAATAAAATGAAAATTGGAATCATTGCAGCAATGCCAGAAGAGCTCCTACACTTGACTCAGAATTTAGATCGAGCGCAAGAAGTCCAAGTCCTCGGAAATACTTACTACACTGGCACTGTTGGCAAGACAGAAGTTGTTCTGGTTCAGAGTGGGATTGGAAAGGTCATGTCAGCTATGAGTGTAGCGGTGTTAGCTGACCATTTCCAAGTGGATGCCGTTATCAATACAGGATCAGCAGGTGCAGTTGCAGAAGGGATTGCCGTTGGAGATGTAGTGATTGCGGATAAATTGGCTTACCATGATGTGGATGTAACTGCTTTTGGCTATGCTTATGGTCAGATGGCTGGTCAACCTCTTTACTTTGAATCCGATAAGAACTTTATCGCTAGGATTAAAGAGAATTTATCTCAATTAGAACAGACCTGGCACCTAGGATTGATTGCCACAGGGGATAGCTTTATAGCTGGAGATGATAAGATTGCTAGTATCAAATCCCACTTTCCGGATGTTTTAGCAGTTGAAATGGAAGGGGCAGCGATTGCACAGGCAGCTCAGGCTCTTGGCCTACCTTTCCTAGTCATTCGTGCCATGAGCGACAATGCCAATCACGAGGCTTCTATCTCTTTTGATGAGTTTATCATTGAAGCTGGACGTCGTTCTGCCCAAGTTTTACTGGCCTTTTTAAAGGTTATGGATTAAGCGGAAATTTGACAGTTTATCTAGCTTATGATAAGATTTAAGTAAAGAAAAGCTAGAAAACGTTTCAGAGGATATTATGAGTATTGAAATGACCGTCAGTGAGATTGCAGAGGTCCTAGGACTCTCTCGTCAAGCAATCAACAATCGTGTCAAAGAACTTCCAGAAGAGGACACGAAAAAAAATGACAAAGGTGTAACTGTAGTTACTCGAAGTGGCTTGATTAAGCTAGAAGAAATCTATAAAAAAACGATTTTTGAAGATGAACCAGTCAGTGATGATGTCAAACAACGCGAACTGATGGAAATCTTAGTCGATGAGAAAAATGCTGAAATTCTTCGTTTATATGAGCAGCTCAAGGCCAAAGACCAGCAGTTGGCAGAAAAAGATGAACAGATGCGTGTTAAAGATCGACAGATTGCTGAAAAGGACAAACAATTGGACCAACAGCAACAATTAACTCTTCAAGCTATGAAGGATCAAGAAAGTTTGAAACTAGAGTTGGACCAAGCAAAAGAAGAAGTTCAAGCTACCAAAAAAGGCTTTTTTGCTCGCTTATTTGGAGGAAAATAAAGAAGCTGTTTGGGTTATTCACTAACCTGATAGCTTCTTTTATTATTTATGGTTTAAATTGAGTCGGAACTGAGGTAAAAGATGGAAAAATTAAGAGATTACATTGCCTTTGATTTGGAGTTCAATCAATACGAAGGGGTTACCCATTTGATTCAAGTATCAGCAGTTCGCTTTCAAAATGGTCAAGAAATAGGTGCCTTTGATTCTTATGTTCATACTACAGCACCTTTGAAGAGTTTTATCAATGGCTTGACTGGAATCACAGCTGAAACCTTAAAAGATGCGCCAATGGTGGAGCAAGTTTTAAGGGATTTTCAGATTTTTGTTGGTAATTTACCTATGGTTGGATACAATGCGGCCAAAAGTGATCTGCCTATTCTCTTGGAGCACGGTATTGATTATCATGACCAGTATAAGGTTGATTTATATGATGAGGCTTTTGAACGGCGTAGTTCTGACTTACACGGCATAGCCAATCTTAAATTACAAACTGTTGCGAATTTTTTAGGTTTTCATGGGAAGTCTCATAATAGTTTAGAGGATGCCCGCATGACGGCGCGTGTTTACGAAGCATTTTTGGAATCGGATGAAGGAAAGCTATTATTAGAAGACCAGAGTAGTTTTTCTATGAATCCCTTTAATAGCTTAGACTTATCTCAATTTTTAGACTAGGAGTGCCTATGAAACCTGAAAAACCTAAAAAGCTAGGTTTTAGGAAGATTTACTATAACCTAGATAAGATTTTATTTCTATTTTTCTTGATTTTCATGATGGTAGAGTTTGTTTGGTTGCCATTGAATTCATGGATAGCTGGCATACTTCTAAGACAAACAGGTTACTTGTTTATCTCCTACAATAACTTTTGGGCGATTATACAAGGCTCGCCCTTTGTCAGTTTAGCCTTTCTCATTTTAATAGCAATCAATCTTTTAGTGGCTTATTTTCAAATCTGTCTTTTGTTTATCGGGGCGCGTCACCTTCTCTACCATGAAAAGAGAACCCTGATTGAATATAGTCGAAAAGTCTTTCACCAGAGCTTTCTATTTGTCAAACGATTGAGCTTTTGTAAGATGGCCTTTGTCTTCTTTTATGTAGCTCTACTTTTTCCTTTTATTAGGAAAATTTTAAAAATCTACTATCTCAATAAGATTATTATCCCTGATTTTATCGTTACATACCTAGAAGATAAGAACTGGCTGGTAGGGCTGTTGATCATAGCATCCGCTTGGATCTTTCTCTACATTTCTGTTCGTTTCATGTTTGCCCTTCCTAAGGTTCTCTTTGAAAGAAAGACAGTAAGAGAAAGTGTGAAATATAGTCTCCAAAAGACGAAGAAAAACGTCCTTTTCTTCTCTTGGCATCTCCTACTCATTATCATTAAAACCTATCTCTTCTTCTTTGTCTTGTTAATTCCCTTGCTCTTTGCTCAGGCGGTAATGGATAACTTTACTCAAAAAGAATCCTTGATTCTTGGTGTGATTAATTTTATCTTGATTAAAAACCTCCATTACATGACTCTGACTTATTTCCTAGTGAAGTTTGTTTCCTTCCTGACGGGAGAAGAGTTGGAGATCATGCCAAGGCGAAAAAAAGATCATCTGATGAGATGGGGTGTCATGGGGTGTGCAAGTATCTTTTTTGCTTTAGAAGGTTATATCTATCTGGAGTCTCCGGACACCAATACACCTTTAGTGATTTCACACAGAGGAGTAAGTAATAAAAATGGTGTTCAAAATACGGTACAGTCTTTAGAAAAGACAGCCCAACTAAAACCAGACCTCGTCGAGATGGATGTGCAAGAAACGAAAGACGGTCAGTTCGTGATGATGCACGACGCTAACCTTAAATCGCTAGCAAGAATTAATGCTGCACCGCAAGACTTAACTCTGGATGAATTAACAAATACAGATATTTACGAGAATGGTTATCAAACAAAGATTTCAAGTTTTGATGATTATTTAGAACGTGCAAATACATTAAACCAAAAATTGCTGATTGAGATTAAAACCAGTAAAAAAGATAGCCCACAAATGATGGACCATTTTCTCGAAAAGTATGGAGCTACTATCAAGAAATATGGTCACCAGATGCAGTCACTAGACTATCATGTGATTGATAAGGTCTTGGCTTATGATTCTGAAATTCCAGTGTACTTCATTCTGCCATATAATAGTGTGTTTCCGAGAACCAAGGCGACTGGTTATACCATGGAATATTCAACTTTGGATGAATACTTTGTCAATAAACTCTGGACAACTGATCAGAGACTCTATGTTTGGACAGTAAATGGTTCGGAGGCATTTGATAAAGCCGTTCGCCTCGGCGCAGATGGCATGATTACTGATGATCTTGAAATGGTCCAGTCACAAGTCACAATGGCTCAAGACGATCCGGAATATACGGAATTACTCTTAAAGAAAGCAATGGAATTCTTTGATTTCTAAGAAAAAAAGAGAAACATCTGTTTCTCTTTTTTTGTGGATTAGAAAGGCAATTTTCCAGCGAAAGCTCCTAGTTTCTTCTTAGTCGTTTCATCAATTTGTTCAAGAGCAGCGTTAACTGCTTGAACAGTCATATCTGAAAGTGTTTCGAGATCTTCTGGATCTACAACTGCTGGGTTGAAGTCAATGCTGACAACTTTTTTGTCTCCAGTCAAAGTTGCTTGGACAAGGTCCTGAGCTGATTTTCCAACAAATTCCATGGCAACGAGTTCTGCTTGGCTTTGTTCCATTTGTTTTTGAAGTTTTTGTGCTTGGCGCATCATGTTTTGCATGTTCATCATGGCGGTTTACAGTTTCCTTTTTCTATTATTTTCTTTTTTATTTTATCAATTTTAGGGGCAAAAGTCTATTATTTGTTTAATTCATGAGATATATAACCTTTTATAATGAGTCTCTCAAACAACTTTTAAGAAATTTACTATGCACACCTAGTATTCTTTGATAAACAAATAATTTCATTTAAGCTTTCTTTAAGGTTTCTATTATATCCTAAAGAACTCTATATTAACCGAACGTTGAGAGGAGAATATAGAGGATAACCTATTTTTATTTCTTAATTTGTTATGGTCTTTCCAAATTTAGTAAGGCATTGTTCACTTTTTGCCTTAAATGGTGTGTTGATTAGACTAAATGACACTCTGTCTTTTCTTCATGATGGAGACAGATTGTGATATAATAGATGGTAATGAGTTTTTTAGAATAAACTAAAGGAGAATATAAATGATCTATGCAGGAATCCTAGCCGGAGGAACTGGCACACGCATGGGAATCAGTAATTTACCAAAACAATTTTTGGAGTTGGGTGATCGACCTATTTTGATCCACACAATTGAAAAATTCGTCTTAGAACCAAGTATTGAAAAAATTGTAGTTGGAGTTCATGGAGATTGGGTGTCACACGCTGAGGACCTAGTTGACAAGTATCTTTCTCTCCACAAGGATCGCATCATCATTACCAAAGGTGGGGCTGATCGCAATACCAGTATCGAGAAGATTATTGAAGCTATTGATGCCTATCGTCCAATCACTCCAGAAGATATTGTGATTACCCACGACTCTGTTCGTCCATTTATCACACTTCGCATGATTCAGGACAATATAAAACTGGCTCAAAATCATGATGCGGTTGATACAGTAGTAGAAGCAGTTGATACCATTGTTGAAAGTAATAATGGTCAGTTTATCACTGATATTCCAAATCGTGCTCACCTCTATCAAGGTCAAACGCCTCAGACTTTCCGTTGCAAGGATTTCATGGATTTGTATGGTTCCCTATCTGATCAAGAAAAGGAAATCTTGACGGATGCATGTAAGATTTTTGTTATCAAAGGAAAAGACGTTGCACTAGCTAAAGGGGAATATTCAAATCTTAAAATCACAACTGTGACAGACCTGAAAATCGCGAAAAGTATGATTGAGAAAGACTAAGGCTATGATTAATCAAATTTATCAACTGACCAAACCAAAGTTTATCAATGTAAAATATCAAGAAGAGGACATTGATCAGGAGAATCATATCCTGATTCGTCCAAATTATATGGCGGTTTGTCATGCAGATCAACGTTACTATCAAGGGAAACGCGATCCAAAGATATTGGCTAAAAAGCTTCCTATGGCCATGATTCACGAGTCTTGTGGAACTGTTATCTCAGATCCAACTGGTACTTATGAAGTCGGTCAAAAGGTAGTTATGATTCCCAATCAACCGCCTATGCAGAGTGACAAGGAGTTCTACGAGAACTACATGACAGGGACCTACTTCCTATCTAGTGGTTATGATGGCTTTATGCGAGAATTTGTCTCTCTTCCAAAAGACCGAGTCGTTTCTTATAATGAGATCGAAGATACAGTTGCAGCCATTACTGAGTTTGTGAGTGTTGGAATGCATGCTATGGATCGATTCCTGCATCTCGCTCATAGCAAGCGAGAGCGCATCGCTGTCATCGGAGATGGTAGTTTGGCCTTTGTGGTTGCCAATATTATCAATTACACTCTACCAGAAGCAGAGATTATCGTTATTGGTCGCCATTGGGAAAAATTGGAGCTCTTCTCTTTTGCAAAAGAGTGCTACATCACGGATAATATCCCAGAGGATTTGACCTTTGATCATGGATTTGAGTGTTGCGGTGGTGATGGTACAGGACCAGCTATCAATGACCTGATTCGCTATATTCGTCCACAGGGAACGATTCTCATGATGGGAGTGAGTGAATACAAGATCAATATCAATACGCGAGATGCTTTGGAAAAAGGATTGTTATTAGTAGGCTCATCTCGTTCAGGACGCGTCGATTTTGAGAAGGCTATTCAAATGATGGAAGTCAAAAAGTTTGCGAATCGTCTGAAGAATATCCTTTATGTTGAAGAACCTGTGAGAGAAATCAAGGACATTCACCGTGTCTTTGCTACAGACCTAAATACTGCTTTCAAAACAGTATTTAAGTGGGAAGTGTAGAAGATGGAGGTTAATTGTGGAGAAACTCATCAAAGAAAAAATTTCTTCTTTACTATCTGATGAAGAGGAAGTACTCAGTGTTGAACAGCTGGGAGGCATGACCAATCAAAACTATTTGGTTAAAACAACCAACAAACAGTATATTGTGAAATTTTTTGGTAAAGGGACTGAAAAACTCATCAATCGTCAAAATGAAAAGTACAATCTTGAACTTTTAGAGGATTTAGATTTAGATGTCAAAAATTATCTCTTTGATATTGAGTCAGGGATTAAAGTAAATGAATACATCGAATCAGCAGTAACTCTTGATTCAACATCAATTAAGTCCAAGTTTGAAAAGATTGCACCAATTTTACAAACCATACACGCTTCAGGGAAAGAATTAAGAGGAGAATTTGCTCCTTTTGAGGAAATCAGCAAATATGAATCCTTGATTGAAGGACCTATCCCTTATGAAAACTATGAAGCTGTAAGAAAAGATGTATTTTCACTAGAAAAGAGATTGGCTGATTTGGGTGTTGATAGAAAGTCCTGTCACATCGATTTGGTACCAGAAAACTTTATCGAGTCACCACAAGGTCGTTTGTATTTGATTGACTGGGAATACTCTTCTATGAATGACCCGATGTGGGATTTGGCAGCTCTCTTTTTGGAGTCTGACTTTACAAATCAGGAAGAAGAAGATTTCCTTGCTTATTATGAGAGTGACAAAACTCCTGTATCACGTGAGAAGATTCGTATCTATAAAATCTTGCAAGATACTATATGGAGTTTGTGGACAGTGTACAAAGAAGCTCAAGGGGCTGATTTTGGAGATTACGGTGTCAATCGTTACCAAAGAGCTGTCGAAGGTTTGACTTATTATGGAGGTTAGGATGAAGAATAAAAATGGTGTTTCCTTTGGTCTGCTCTCTGGTATCTTCTGGGGATTAGGTCTAACAGTTAGTGCTTATATCTTTTCAATTTTTACAAATCTTTCACCTTTTGTGGTGGCTGCTGCTCATGATTTCTTGAGTATCTTTATCTTGTTAGCTTTTCTTTTGGTAAAAGAAAGAAAAGTTCGTCTTTCGATTTTCTTAAATATTCGAAATGTAAGTGTAATTATCGGGGCTTTACTAGCAGGACCAATAGGTATGCAGGCCAATCTTTATGCGGTTAAATATATCGGTAGTTCACTAGCTTCATCTGTATCAGCTATTTACCCAGCAGTTTCAGTTTTGCTAGCCTTCTTCATTTTGAAACACAAGGTTTCAAAGAATACAGTATTCGGTGTTTTCTTGATTATTGCAGCTATCATTGCTCAAACCTACAAGGTTGAACAAGTAAACTCGTTTTACATTGGGATTCTTTGTGCCCTTATCTGTGCCATTGCCTGGGGGAGTGAAAGTGTTCTCAGCTCCTATGCTATGGAAAGTGATTTAAGTGAAATTGAAGCCTTGTTAATTCGACAAGTAACCTCATTCTTGTCCTATCTAGTGATTGTGCTCTTTTCTCACCATTCATTTGCAGAAGTGGCAGATGGGCAATTATTCGGCCTCTTGATTGTCTTTGCGGCCTTTGATATGATTTCCTACTTAGCTTATTATATCGCTATTAATCGTTTGCAACCTGCGAAAGCGACAGGTTTGAATGTGAGCTATGTAGTTTGGACTGTCTTATTTGCAGCTATTTTCTTAGGTGCACCGCTAGATATGCTGACAATTATCACTTCACTTATTGTTATGGCTGGTGTTTATATTATTATTAAAGAATAAAGGAGATTCATGTGAAAGCGATTATTTTAGCAGCGGGATTAGGAACTCGTCTGCGCCCTATGACTGAAAATACCCCAAAAGCTTTGGTTAAGGTTAATCAAAAACCTTTGGTAGAATACCAAATCGAGTTTTTGAAAGAGAGAGGAATTGATGAGATTATCATCGTTGTCGGTTACCTCAAAGAACAATTTGACTACCTAAAAGAAAAATATGGTGTCCGTTTAGTCTTTAACGACAAGTATGCTGATTACAATAACTTTTACTCACTTTATCTAGTAAAAGAAGATTTGGCTAACAGCTACGTCATCGATGCAGATAACTATCTTTTCAAAAATATGTTTCGAAACGATCTTAAACGTTCTACCTATTTTAGCGTTTATCGTGAAGATTGTACGAACGAGTGGTTCTTGGTTTACGGTGATGACTACAAGGTTCAAGATATTATTGTTGACAGCAAAGCTGGTCGCATTCTGAGCGGAGTTTCATTCTGGGATGCACCAACTGCTGAGAAGATTGTTGGCTTTATTGACAAAGCTTACGAAAGTGGTGAATTTGTTGATCTCTACTGGGACAATATGGTTAAGGATAATATCAAAGAATTGGATGTCTATGTCGAAGAATTAGAAGGCAATAGCATTTATGAAATTGATAGTGTAAAAGATTACCATAAGTTAGAAGAGATTTTATCTACTATTGAGTAAGGAAAGAGAAGAAGGCTTGAGCCTTCTTTTTTTGTAGATTTTAAAACAGAAATGTTTGATATTGATTATATTCTTGAAACAAAACAAAAATTACAAAAAAATGAACAAAATGAAACAAAAAATATTGACAACGATTTCATATAGTGTTATACTTATACCATAAAAGATAATTGAAAGAAGGGAAAAGGTTATGGGATTAGATCATTTCTTTGACAAAAACCTGGTGTTTTGCTTAGAAGCGGATAATCAAGAACAACTTTTTAATCAGGTGGCAACCTTATTGGAAGAACGAGAAATCGTTACTCCAACTTATCGTGAAGCCTTGATCGCGCGTGAGAAGTCATTTCCAACTGGTTTAGATATGGAATTTTTGGGGAAAGATTTACCAAATGTGGCTATTCCTCATACAGATATTGTTCATAATCTAGCTGAGAAAGTAGTGGTTGTTCGATTAGAAAAACCAGTAACTTTTCACAACATGATTGCTCCTGATAGAGAGGTTGAAGTTTCACTGATCTTCTTTATCATTAACAACTCAAGTTCAAGTCAAACGAATATTCTGGCTCAGTTGATGGATTTCTTTACAGGGAAGGATCATCTAGAAGATTTATCAAAAATTTCTGAACCAGAAAAACTTTATGCTTATATTGCTGAAGCAACAGCTTAATCTTGTCTATTAAAATATAAAATCGGAGGAAATCCAAATGATTAAAATTCTTGCTGCCTGCGGTGCAGGTGTTAACTCAAGTCACCAAATTAAAAGTGCTCTAGAAGAAGAACTCTCAAATCGTGGTTATGACGTTCACTGTGATGCAGTCATGGTGAAAGATGTAAACGAAGACCTTATCAAGGGCTACGATATCTTTACTCCAATCGCTGCAACTGACCTTGGTTTTGAACCAGGAATTCCAGTAATTGAAGCTGGACCAATCTTGTTCCGTATTCCAGCGATGAGTGCTCCAGTATTTGACAATATTGAAGCAGCTATCAAAGAACATGGACTAAGCTAATTCATTCTTTATCTTGTTAACATTCATATAACTTAGAAAAACGGGAGGAACTATTATGGATGTCATTATCAATCTGGCCAACGATATCTTCAAACCTATCTTGGCTATGGGTGGCCCTATCATCATGCTGATCATTTTGACAGTATTGGCCCTACTTTTTGGAGTGAAATTCTCCAAAGCGCTTGAAGGTGGTATCAAACTTGCTATCGCCCTTACTGGTATCGGTGCTATTATCGGTATGCTCAACGGAGCTTTCTCAGCATCACTTGCAAAATTCGTTGAAAACACTGGTATTCAATTGAACATCACTGACGTTGGTTGGGCACCACTTGCTACCATCACTTGGGGTTCTGCCTGGACACTTTACTTCTTGCTTGTGATGTTGATTGTCAACGTTGTGATGCTTGCAATGAAGAAAACTGACACACTTGACGTTGATATCTTCGATATCTGGCACTTGTCAATCACTGGTCTTTTGATCAAATGGTACGCAGACAACAATGGAGTTAGCCAAGGGGTTTCACTTTTCATCGCAACTGCAGCAGTTGTCCTTGTAGGTATTTTGAAAATCATCAACTCTGACTTGATGAAACCAACATTCGACGACCTTCTTAACGCACCAAGTTCATCTCCAATGACTTCAACTCACATGAACTACATGATGAACCCAGTTATCATGGTTTTGGATAAGATTTTTGATAAAGTATTGCCTGGTCTTGATAAATACGACTTTGACGCTGCTAAATTGAACAAAAAAATCGGTTTCTGGGGATCTAAATTCTTCATCGGTTTCATCCTTGGTATCGTTATCGGTTTGATGGGAACTCCACATCCAGTTGCTGGAGTAGAAGAAGCAGCATCTTGGGAACTTGTTATTAAAGGTTGGTTGAGCCTTGGTTTGACAGCTGGTGTCTCCTTGGAGCTCTTCTCACTTATCGGATCTTGGTTCATTGCAGCCGTAGAACCACTTTCACAAGGTATTACAAACGTTGCTACTAAACGTCTCCAAGGACGTAAATTCAACATCGGTCTTGACTGGCCTTTCATCGCTGGTCGTGCTGAAATCTGGGCTTGTGCCAACGTACTTGCTCCAATCATGCTAGTAGAAGCTGTACTTCTTTCTAAAGTCGGAAATGGTATCTTGCCACTTGCAGGTATCATCGCAATGGGTGTAACTCCAGCTCTCTTGGTAGTTACTCGTGGTAAATTGCTCCGTATGATCATCTTTGGAACTCTCTTGTTGCCACTCTTCCTTCTTTCAGGTACACTTATTGCACCATTTGCAACTGAACTTGCTAAAGGTGTAGGTGCCTTCCCAGAAGGTGTGAGTCAAACTCAATTGATTACTCACTCAACTCTTGAAGGACCAATCGAAAAACTTCTTGGTTGGGCAATTGGTAATGCCACAACAGGTGATATCAAAGCAATCCTTGGTGCAGTAGTCTTCCTTGTATTCTATGTAGGTATCTTTGCTTGGTATAGAAAACAAATGATTAAACGTAACGAAGAATATGCAGCAAATGCTAAATAATTCGCTCCTATAAAATGTAAATTGTGAAAACTAGGTTGTCAGTTTCCTAATGGGGAGTGACAGCCTAGTTTTTTATAAACTATCAAGAAATCGGAGAAAATAATGGTAATTGAAATAAAATCAGAGCAATTGACGGTCCAATCTAAAACTTTTGGTGGTGCCTTGTCGTCAATCAAGGATCGAGATGGCGTTGAGTACTTGTGGCAAGGAGATGCCACCTATTGGAGTGGGCAAGCTCCAGTACTTTTTCCAATCTGTGGCTCTTTAAGAGAGGATACAGCCTTCTACAGTCACGCAGATGGACCTGAGACGAAAGGAACTATTCCTCGACATGGTTTGGTTCGCAAAAAAGAATTTGAATTAGTTGATCAAACAGAAAACAGCGTAACCTTTGCTATCGAAGATGATGAGAATACTTATCAGAACTATCCTTATCATTTCCGCCTTGAAATCACTTATAAGGTTACTGGCAAGACAGTTCGTACTCAATACAAGATTTTCAATAAAGAAACCAATAAAGTAATGCCATTCTTTATAGGAGGACATCCAGGATTTAATTGTCCTCTTCTAGATGGCGAAACTTATGAAGATTACTATTTAGAGTTTGAGAAAGAAGAGACTTGCTCTGTTCCGCGTTCATTCCCAGAAACAGGTATGTTGGATTTTCAGGATAGAAGTCCATGGTTGGATTCACAAAAGGAAGTGGATCTCAGTTACGATTTGTTTCGTGTTGATGCAGTGACTTTGGATGAGTTGCAATCCAGAACAATCGCCCTTCGTTCTCGTAAGCATGAGAAGGGATTAAAAGTACACTTCCAAGAGTTCTCAAATCTCATCATTTGGTCAACTTTGAATAAGGGACCTTTCATCGCTTTTGAACCCTGGTCAGGCTTATCAACTTCACTTGAAGAAGGAAATCATTTAGAAGATAAGAAGAATGTTCGTCTCTTAGAACCAGGTCAAGTTGATCAGATTGGTTTTGATATTGAAATATTTTAGATAAAAAACCACAAAAACAAACATTTACTGTTGACTTTTTCTATAAATAGGAGTATATTATGTTTGTAAACAACAAATGGTGTTTGTAACAAACAAATAATCACTTGTTATGTTCTCTTTGACGGAGAAAGTTTGTTTCCAGGAGATTGATTTCCTGGACTTGGATAAGGTGTTATTCATCTCATTCAATAAAATTTGTCACTAAACTGCTAGAAAGTCTTTTATAGGTTATAAAAGTCTTTACTAGCCTAGAAAAGTAAAAAGGAGTAAACAATATGTCTATTGTTATCGGTGCAGATGCTGCAGGTTTGAGATTGAAAGAGGTTGTGAAAGACTTCTTGGAAAAAGAAAACTTCCACGTTGTGGATGTTACAGCTGAAGGTCAAGACTTTGTTGATGTGACTCTTGCTGTTGCTACAGAAGTAAACAAAGAAGAACAAAATCTTGGTATCGTGATTGATGCTTATGGTGCTGGTCCATTCATGGTCGCAACTAAAATCAAAGGAATGGTTGCTGCAGAAGTTTCAGATGAACGTTCAGCATATATGACTCGTGGACACAACAACTCACGTATGATCACTATGGGTGCAGAAATCGTTGGTGATGAATTGGCTAAAAATATTGCTAAAGGCTTTGTTAACGGTAAATACGACGGTGGCCGTCACCAAATTCGTGTTGATATGTTGAACAAAATGTGCTAATTAGATTACAGTAAGAAAGGTAAGTTAAAAATGAGAATTGCAATTGGATGTGACCACATCGTAACAGATGAAAAAATGGCGGTTTCAGAATTTTTGAAATCAAAAGGATATGAAGTCATCGACTTTGGTACCTATGACCACACACGTACTCACTACCCAATCTTTGGTAAAAAAGTTGGTGAAGCCGTTACAAGCGGTCAAGCTGATCTTGGGGTATGTATCTGTGGTACTGGTGTTGGTATCAACAACGCTGTAAATAAAGTTCCAGGAGTTCGTTCTGCCTTGGTTCGTGATATGACAACAGCTCTTTATGCAAAAGAACAATTGAACGCTAACGTTATCGGTTTTGGTGGTAAAATCACTGGTGAATTGCTTATGTGCGATATCATTGAAGCTTTCATCAATGCTGAATACAAACCATCAGAAGAAAACAAAAAATTGATTGCGAAAATTGAGCACGTTGAAACTCACAATGCTCATCAAGCAGATGCAAACTTCTTTACAGAATTTCTTGAAAAATGGGATCGCGGTGAATACCACGACTAAGAGGTGACGCATGATTTTAACAGTCACAATGAATCCATCCATTGATATTTCTTATCCTTTGGATGAATTGAAAATTGACACTGTCAACCGTGTGGTGGACGTGACCAAGACAGCTGGTGGTAAAGGGCTCAATGTTACACGAGTTCTTTCAGAATTTGGTGATTCTGTTGTTGCTACTGGTTTGGTCGGTGGTAAACTTGGTGAGTTTTTAGTAGAGCATATCGATGATAAAGTAACGAAACGTTTCTTCTCCATTCAAGGAGAGACTCGTAACTGTATCGCTATTCTACACGGAGACAATCAAACAGAAATCCTTGAAAAAGGTCCCGAAGTTCTTGAACAAGAAGGGCAAGATTTCTTGGCTCATTTCGAAAATCTTCTTGACACTGTGGAAGTAGTTGCTATCTCTGGTAGTCTGCCAGCAGGTCTTCCAGTTGACTACTATGCAAGCTTAGTAGAACTTGCTAATCAAGCAGGCAAACCAGTTGTTCTAGACTGTTCAGGTGCAGCTCTTCAGGCTGTCCTTGAATCACCACACAAACCAACAGTTATTAAACCAAATAACGAAGAATTGTCTCAGCTTCTTGGGAAAGAAGTTTCTGAGGATTTGGATGAATTAAAAGAAGTTCTTCAAGAGCCTTTATTTGCAGGGATTGAGTGGATTATCGTTTCACTTGGTGCAAATGGTGCTTTTGCAAAACATGGTGATACTTTCTACAAGGTAGATATTCCGAGAATTCAAGTAGTTAATCCTGTCGGATCTGGAGATTCTACTGTTGCAGGTATTTCATCAGGACTTCTTCATAAGGAATCGGATGCAGAACTCCTCATCAAGGCTAATGTTCTTGGTATGCTCAACGCTCAAGAAAAGATGACAGGTCATGTCAATATGGCCAACTATCAGGCTCTATATGATCAATTAATAGTAAAAGAGGTATAAAATGGTTTTAACAGAACAAAAACGTGCACGCTTAGAAAAACTTTCAGATGAAAATGGAATCATTTCAGCTCTTGCCTTTGACCAACGTGGTGCTTTGAAACGCCTCATGGCTCAATACCAAACAGAAGAGCCAACAGTTGCTCAAATGGAAGAACTCAAAGTCTTGGTTGCAGATGAATTGACAAAATACGCATCCTCTATGCTCCTTGACCCTGAGTATGGACTTCCGGCTACAAAAGCGCTTGATGCCAATGCTGGACTTCTCCTTGCTTATGAGAAAACTGGTTACGACACAACTAGCACTAAACGCTTGCCAGACTGCTTGGATGTTTGGTCTGCCAAACGTATCAAAGAACAAGGCGCAGATGCTGTCAAATTCTTGCTTTACTACGATGTAGACAGCTCTGACGAACTCAACCAAGAAAAACAAGCCTACATCGAACGTATCGGTTCTGAGTGTGTGGCGGAAGACATTCCATTCTTCCTTGAAATCTTGGCTTACGATGAAAAGATTGCGGATGCAGGTTCTGCAGAATACGCTAAAGTAAAACCACACAAGGTTATCGGTGCTATGAAGGTCTTCTCAGACCCACGCTTCAACATCGATGTCTTGAAAGTAGAAGTTCCAGTCAACGTCAAATACGTTGAAGGCTTTGGTGATGGTGAAATCGTCCATACTCGCGAAGAAGCAGCAGCCTTCTTCAAAGCGCAAGACGAAGCAACAAATCTTCCATACATCTACTTGAGTGCAGGTGTATCAGCTAAACTCTTCCAAGAAACACTTGTCTTTGCCCACGAATCAGGTGCAAACTTCAACGGCGTTCTTTGCGGCCGTGCAACCTGGGCTGGATCGGTTGAAGCTTACATCAAAGACGGTGAAGCAGCAGCTCGTGAATGGCTACGTACAACAGGTTTTGAGAACATTGACGAACTCAACAAGGTTCTTCAAACAACAGCGACTTCATGGACTGAACGTGTATAAGTTTTCCCCTAATCTTAGGAACATCGATCTAAATAAAAATTTTTAAAAAAGTTGAATGTAAAGGTTTACAAAAAAAATTACTTGTGCTATACTTAAATCACAAGTTAATACAAGGTGAGTGTTACTAAGTAATATTAGGCATGATCACAGGTGGATTAGAAATCAAAGGATTTTCTAGTTCATTTGTGGTCATTTTTTTTACTCATATACCTTTAAGAGATAAAAGGAGGTTGCCATGTATCGAATTCTAAACCCAATGAATCATAACGTCTCGCTTGTCAGAAATGACAAAGGAGAAGAAGTGATTGTGATTGGTAAGGGGATTGCATTTGGAAAAAAGAAGGGGGATTTGATTGCTGAAGATCAAGTTGAGAAAATCTTTCGAATGAAGACCGAAGAGTCAAGAGAAAACTTTATGGCTCTCCTCAAAGATGTTCCGCTTGATTTTATCACAGTGACTTATGAGATCATTGACAAGCTATCAAAGAAATATCATTATCCGATTCAAGAGTATCTCTACGTAACCTTGACAGATCATATTTACTGTTCCTATCAAGCTCTAGCACAAGGAAGGTACAAGGATAGTAATCTGCCAGATATTTCTGCCAAGTATCCTGTCGCTTTTCAAATCGCAAATGAAGCCTTTGAAATCTATCGTCAGAAGTTGACAGATCATTTCCCTGAGGATGAAATTATTCGGATCGCTTATCATTTCATCAATGCCGAAGGGGAGCATGAAGTTCAAGTGGTTGAGTCGATTGATAAGAGGAAAGAAATTCTCAGGAATGTTGAAGAAGTGCTAAAGGGTTATGCAATTCAACGAACCAAAGAGAATAATCATTTCTATGATCGTTTTATGATTCATTTGAATTATTTCTTGGATTATTTAGACAGATCTAGAGATGATAACCAATCACTTCTGGATATGGAAGATCATATTAAACAATCCTATCCAAAAGCGTTCGAGATTGGTTCCAAGATCTATGATGTGATTACGCAACATACGGGTCTTGATTTGTATAAAAGTGAACGAGTTTATCTAGTTCTACATATCCAACGTTTATTGTCATAAAAATTTAATTAAAAATACATAAGGAGAATTCTATCATGAATAGAGAAGAAGTAACATTATTAGGTTTTGAAATCGTAGCCTATGCTGGCGATGCTCGTTCAAAACTATTGGAAGCCTTGAAGGCCGCTGAAGCTGGTGATTTTGAAAAAGCGGATAGCTTAGTAGAGGAAGCTGGTGGTTGCATCGCTGAGGCACACCACGCGCAAACAAACCTTTTGACTAAGGAGGCAGCTGGTGAAGATTTGGCCTATAGTGTAACCATGATGCACGGTCAAGACCACTTGATGACTACCATTTTGTTAAAAGATTTGATGCACCATTTAATCGAACTCTACAAGAGAGGAGTTAAGTAATGAACAAACTAATTTCATTTATCGAGAAAGGGAAGCCTTTCTTTGAAAAACTGTCTCGTAATATCTACCTTCGCGCTATTCGTGATGGCTTCATTGCAGGGATGCCAGTCATTCTCTTCTCAAGTATCTTTATCTTGATTGCCTTTGTTCCTAACTCATGGGGCTTTAAATGGTCTGATGATGTTGTTAATCTCCTCATGAAACCGTATAGCTATTCAATGGGGATTCTAGCTCTCTTGGTAGCTGGTACAACAGCTAAATCTTTGACGGACTCAGTTAACCGTAGCATGGAGAAAACTAACCAAATCAACTATATGTCAACACTTTTGGCTGCGATTGTTGGTTTGTTAATGTTAGCAGCTGATCCGATTGAAGGTGGCTTTGCGACAGGTTTCCTTGGGACAAAAGGTTTGCTTTCAGCCTTTCTTGCTGCCTTTGTTACTGTAGCCATCTATAAGGTTTGTGTTAAGAACAACGTCACTATTCGTATGCCTGACGAAGTTCCACCAAATATCTCACAAGTCTTTAAAGATGTGATTCCATTCACTCTATCAGTGGTTTCTCTTTATGCTCTTGATTTACTAGCTCGCCAGTTTGTTGGAGCCAGCGTTGCAGAATCAATCGGTAAATTCTTTGCACCATTATTCTCTGCTGCTGATGGTTATCTAGGTATTACCATTATCTTTGGGGCCTTTGCCTTCTTCTGGTTTGTAGGTATCCACGGTCCTTCCATCGTCGAACCTGCAATCGCAGCTATTACCTATGCAAATGCTGAAGTCAACTTGAACCTTCTCCAACAAGGGATGCATGCAGACAAGATCCTTACTTCTGGTACACAAATGTTTATTGTTACCATGGGTGGTACAGGTGCGACACTGGTTGTTCCATTCATGTTCATGTGGTTGACCAAATCGAAACGAAACCGTGCAATCGGACGTGCTTCAGTAGTTCCAACTTTCTTTGGTGTAAATGAACCAATCTTGTTTGGTGCACCACTTGTCTTGAACCCGATTTTCTTTATTCCATTTATCTTTGCGCCAATTGCCAACGTATGGATCTTTAAATTCTTTATTGAAACGCTTGGCATGAACTCATTTACTGCCAACCTTCCTTGGACAACACCAGGTCCGCTCGGTATTGTTCTCGGTACAAACTTCCAATTCTTGTCATTTGTACTTGCTGCTTTGTTAATCCTTGTTGACGTAGCCATTTACTATCCATTCCTCAAGGTTTATGATGAACAAATCCTTGAAGAAGAGCGATCAGGTAAAGCCAATGATGAATTGAAAGAAAAAGTAGCAGCAAACTTCAATACTGCCAAAGCAGATGCTATTCTTGAAAAAGCAGGTGTAGAAACAGCGCAAAACACAATCACAGAAGAAACAAATGTTCTCGTTCTCTGTGCAGGAGGAGGTACAAGTGGTCTCCTTGCAAATGCTCTAAACAAGGCAGCTGCAGAGTACAAAGTTCCTGTTAAAGCAGCAGCTGGTGGCTATGGTGCTCACCGTGAAATGTTGCCTGAGTTTGATCTAGTTATCCTTGCTCCTCAAGTTGCTTCAAACTTTGAAGACATGAAGGCCGAAACCGACAAACTTGGTATCAAACTTGCCAAGACAGAAGGTGGTCAATACATTAAACTGACTCGCGATGGAAAAGGCGCTCTTGCCTTTGTTCAAGCGCAGTTCGAAGAATAAAAGGTAAAGAGCAAAGAAGTGAGATGGAGGAATTCCTCCCAACTCTATCTCCATCTCATTTCTATTTCTTGAAAGGTGAATCAAATGACAAAAACACTTCCAAAAGACTTTATTTTTGGCGGGGCAACAGCAGCCTATCAAGCAGAAGGTGCGACCAATACCGATGGTAAAGGACCAGTTGCCTGGGACAAATACCTCAAAGATAACTACTGGTACACTGCTGAACCAGCCAGTGATTTCTACCACAAATACCCAGTTGACCTCAAACTAGCAGAAGAGTATGGTGTCAATGGTATCCGTATTTCAATCGCTTGGTCACGTATCTTTCCAACTGGTTATGGGAAGGTTAATGACAAGGGGGTTGAGTTCTATCATAATCTATTTGCAGAGTGCCACAAACGTCATGTTGAGCCCTTTGTAACTCTTCATCACTTTGATACACCAGAAGCACTTCATTCAAATGGAGATTTCCTGAACAGAGAAAACATTGAACACTTTGTAGACTACGCGGCTTTCTGTTTTGAAGAATTCCCAGAAGTAAACTATTGGACAACCTTTAATGAAATTGGGCCGATAGGAGATGGTCAGTATTTGGTCGGGAAATTCCCTCCAGGTATTCAGTACGACCTTGCCAAAGTTTTCCAATCGCACCACAATATGATGGTGTCTCATGCGCGTGCAGTCAAGCTATATAAAGATAAAGGTTATAAAGGTGAAATTGGTGTGGTTCATGCCCTGCCTACTAAATATCCTCTAGATCCTGAAAATCAAGCAGATGTTCGCGCTGCTGAGTTAGAAGATATTATTCACAATAAATTTATCTTGGATGCAACTTATCTAGGACGATATTCTGAAGAAACGATGGAAGGTGTCAACCATATCTTAGCAGTCAATGGTGGGAGCTTAGATTTGCGTGAAGAAGACTTCGCAGTCCTAAAATCTGCAAAAAACTTGAACGACTTCCTTGGAATCAATTACTATATGAGTGATTGGATGCAAGCCTTTGATGGCGAAACAGAAATCATTCATAACGGTAAGGGTGAAAAAGGAAGCTCTAAGTATCAGATTAAGGGAGTTGGACGTCGAGTAGCGCCTGACTATGTCCCACGTACGGACTGGGATTGGATTATCCATCCTCAAGGTTTGTATGATCAAATCATGCGCGTGAAACAAGATTACCCAAATTACAAAAAAATCTACATCACAGAGAATGGTCTCGGATACAAAGACGACTTTGTGAATGGGACAGTCTACGATGATGGGCGGATTGATTATGTTAAGAAACATATGGAAGTGATTGCAGATGCAATCACTGATGGAGCCAATGTCAAAGGCTATTTTATCTGGTCGCTAATGGATGTCTTTTCTTGGTCAAATGGCTATGAAAAGCGTTACGGTCTCTTCTATGTTGATTTTGAAACTCAGGAGCGCTATCCAAAGAAATCGGCTCACTGGTACAAGAAACTAGCTGAGACACAACTTATTGATTAAAATTCAACAAAAATTCCCCGCCAAAAGGCAGGGGAATTTTTATGATTTTGATAAAAGAATGGTTGTTTGTTTTGACAGCTCTTCAAATGTCTCCTGACTCAGTTTGGAATCTGAAACGATGGTATCAATCTCTGAGATATTGTAGAACGTGTAAAAATCAAACTTATTAAACTTACTGTGGTCTGCCAGTAAGTATTTTTTATTGGCATTGTTCAAGGCGATTCGATGTACCTCGCCCTCTTCCTCGCTGAAAGTAGCAATTGCCTTATCCTTAATACCATTACAGCTTACAAAAGCTTTAGAAAACTGAAGATTGGTCAAATCCTGTAAGGTAAGTGTCCCTACAAAAGCACCAGTGATAGAACGATAATTTCCACCAATCAAGATCAAATCTGTTAGTTTTCGTTCGTTTAGGATGAGAAAGACTGGAAGACTGTTTGTTACAACACGAATATTATCAATTGGGAGCTCACGAGCAAAACATTCTAAGGTTGTTCCTGGCCCGATAAAAATGGTTTCACCTTCGTCAATCAAATGACCAGCAAAACGGCTAATTTCTTGTTTTTCAGCAATCTGCAAGCCTTGTTTTTCAACATTTGAGCGTTCGTTGTTTAAGAGAGAACCTGTACGAAGTTTTTCAGCGCCACCGTGCACACGAACCAGCAAATCCTTGTCTGCCAATTCTTGTAAGTAGCGGCGAGCTGTCATATCTGACACATCAAGACTCTCCATAATCTCTTTTACAGTAATAGTGCCTTTTGTGTTTACTGCTTCTAGAATACTATCTAGTTTTTCTTGCTTTAGCATCCTTATCACCTCGATTTCTACTATTATTATCTTACCATAAAACGCTCAATCAATCAAATAGAAAAAAACAAAAGAAAACAAAAACAAAAATATCATGGTTATTTTAAACAAACCATGATATTTTGAATGATTGGTCAAATTAGTCCAAACCGTAGTTGTAATCCTCGTCTTGCATGGCTTCAACTTCACCAAGGAGGTATCCATTTCCGACTTGAGAGAAGAAGTCGTGGTTAGAAGTTCCTGTTGAGATTCCGTTCATGACGATAGGATTGACATCATCAGCTGAATCTGGGAAGAGCGGATCTTGTCCTAGGTTCATAAGCGCCTTATTGGCATTGTAACGAAGGAAGGTTTTAACTTCCTCAGTCCAGCCAACACCGTCATAGAGGCTTTCTGTATAGCCCTCTTCGTTCTCGTAGAGAGTGTAGAGCAGGTCGTACATCCATTCTTTGAGCTTTTCTTGCTCTTCTTCAGGTAATTCATTGAAACCAAGTTGGAATTTGTAACCAATGTAGGTTCCGTGAACAGACTCATCACGAATGATCAGTTTGATGATTTCCGCAACATTAGCCAGTTTGTTGTTACCAAGATAGTAAAGCGGTGTAAAGAAACCAGAGTAGAAGAGGAAGGTTTCAAGGAAAACGCTGGCAACTTTCTTTTCTAGAGGGCTACCATTGAGGTAGATCTCATTGATAATTTCCGCTTTTCTTTGTAGGTAGGGGTTAGTGTTGGTCCATTCAAAAATTTCTTCAATCTCAGCCTTGGTATTCAAGGTAGAGAAGATAGAAGAATAAGATTTTGCATGGACAGATTCCATAAACTGGATGTTGTTGAAAACAGCTTCCTCATGCGGCGTACGGATGTCTGCGCGAAGCGCTTGAACCCCTGTTTCAGATTGCATGGTATCCAAAAGGGTCAAACCACCAAAGACTTTTCCAACCAAGTCTTTTTCTTTGTTTGATAGTTTTCTCCAGTCGTCTAGGTCATTTGACAAGGGGATACGCGTATCGAGCCAGAATTGCTCTGTCAGCTTTTCCCAAGTTGATTTGTCGATGACATCTTCGATGGCATTCCAGTTAATGGCTTTGTAGTAAGTTTCCATTTGAAATCTCTTTCTGTATGTAATAATGCGATTGTCGAATCATCTCTATTTTATCATAGTCTGAGAAGAGTATCGCACAAAAAGTCGGAAGCCCGACTTTTTAGTTTTTCATGGTATTTAAGATACTTATCAAGTTTTGTCTGGCGGGTAACTTAATCAGTAGTCTGAGAAAATGTAGTTTCCTCAAGCAAAAATTAAATCACACAGCTTTCACATTGGTTAGCACCAACTTCCCCACCGTCGTCTGTAAAGGTACGGACGTAGTAGATAGACTTGATACCCTTGTTAAAGGCATAGTTACGAAGGATAGACAAGTCACGTGTCGTTTGTTTGTTTTCTTTCTTCCATTCGTAAAGACCTTTTGGAATGTCACTACGCATGAAGAGAGTGAGTGAAAGTCCTTGGTCCACGTGTTCAGTTGCAGCCGCGTAAACATCAATCACCTTACGCATATCCATGTCGTAGGCAGAAGTGTAGTAAGGAATCGTATCTGTTGACAAGCCTGCAGCTGGATAGTAGATTTTACCGATTTTCTTCTCTTGACGTTCTTCGATACGTTGCGTAATCGGGTGGATAGAAGCAGAAACATCGTTGATGTAGCTGATAGAACCATTTGGAGCAACAGCTAGACGGTTTTGGTGATAAAGACCATCTGCTTGAACCTTTTTGCGAAGTTCAGCCCAGTCAGCAGCGCTTGGAATAAAGACATCTTTAAAGAGTTCTTTAACACGATCTGATTTTGGAACAAACTCGCCTGTCACATACTTGTCAAAGTAGCTTCCGTTAGCATAGTCTGATTTTTCAAAGTTGTGGAAGGTGATACCGCGTTCACGCGCGATGTTATTAGATTCTACCAAGGTCCAGTAGTTCATAAGCATAAAGTAGATGCTAGTGAATTCAACAGACTCAGCTGATCCATATTCGATGAGTTGTTGGGCAAGGTAACTATGAAGCCCCATGGCACCAAGACCAAAGGTGTGAGCCAAACTGTTTCCGTGGTCGATAGTAGGAACAGCTACGATGTGTGAACTATCTGTAACGAAAGTTAAAGCACGAACCATCGCACGGATAGAACGACCAAAGTCAGGTGACGTCATCATGTTGACCACGTTGGTTGAACCAAGGTTACATGAAACGTCCGTTCCCATTTGAAGGAATTCTTGAGCATCGTTGATCAAGCTTGGTTCTTGAACTTGAAGAATCTCAGAACACAAGTTACTCATGATAATCTTTCCATCAACAGGATTCGCACGGTTAGCCGTATCAATATTGACTACATATGGATAGCCAGATTCTTGTTGCAATTTAGAAATTTCAGTTTCCAAATCACGAGCTTTGATTTTTGTCTTGCGGATATTTGGATTTGCGACCAATTCATCGTATTTTTCAGTGATGTCGATGTAGTTGAATGGCACACCATACTCAAGCTCTACGGAGTAAGGGCTGAAGAGGTACATTTCTTCATTTTTACGAGCCAATTCGTAGAATTTATCGGGTACTACAACACCAAGTGAAAGAGTCTTTACACGAACTTTTTCATCGGCATTTTCTTTCTTAGTTGAAAGGAAAGCGATGATATCTGGGTGAAAGACGTTGAGGTAGACAACACCAGCACCTTGACGTTGACCAAGTTGGTTTGAGTAGGAGAAACTGTCTTCGAAGAGTTTCATAACTGGAACGACACCAGAAGCTGCTCCTTCATAACCTTTGATAGGTGCGCCAGCTTCACGAAGGTTGCTTAGAGTAATACCTACACCACCACCGATACGTGAAAGTTGAAGAGCTGAGTTGATGGAACGTCCGATAGAGTTCATATCATCAGTTACTTGAATCAAGAAACAAGATACCAACTCCCCACGACGAGCACGGCCTGCGTTCAAGAAGGAAGGAGTAGCTGGTTGGTAGCGTTGGTGGATGATTTCATTGGCAATATCAGTCGCAATCGCTTCATCCCCGTCAGCAAAATAAAGTGCGTTAAAGAAGACGCGGTCTTCCATGCTTTCAAGATAGTATTCCCCGTCGTTAGTCTTCAAGGCGTACTGGTTGTAAAATTTATAGGCAGCCATGAATGATTTGAATTGGAAGTTTTGGTCCTTGATAAATTGATGCAATTCTTCCAAAAACTCTGGACGGTATTTCTTGAGAAATGCAGTTTCGATATAGTTGTGTTCAATAAGGTAGTTGATTTTATCAGTAATTGAATCAAAAACCATAGTGTTTGGAACTACATTTTCTTTAAAAAAAGCATCCAAGGCTTCTTTATCTTTATGAAGCATGATTTGTCCATTGACAGGACGGTTGATTTCGTTATTGAGACGGAAGTAGGTCACGTCTTCAAGATGTTTTAATCCCATAAAATTTCCCTTATCTAATTACAAAAGAAAGGCCTCTAAGTTAGCCCTAGAAGCAGTTTCTTCTGGATGATGTACTAAGATTATGCTAATTGTTTCAGTTTTCCTGGTTGGAAACCTGAAAAGACTTCAGTTGGTGTTTGGATAACAGGAGCAGCGCTGAAACCAAGCTCTTTAACTTGATTGATGTACTCTGGTTGCTCGTCGAGATTGATCTCACGATAAGCGACATTATTACTGTCCAAGAAACGTTTGGTCATTTTACATTGGACACAGTTATTTTTAGAATAAACGGTTACCATTTTTGTAACTCCTCTTCAAAATTTAATACTATCTTAGTATATCAGAAAAAAAAACTTTGTCAATCATTTTAAACTAAATCTTGTGCTAAAAAGTTACGGTTTTAAAATCAAAACACAAGATATAGTGTTTTTGAAAACATAAATTTTGACTTCCGTTGAACTGTCAAACTTTCTCAAAATAAAAAAACTACATACTGTATATTGGCAATATAAATAGAAGATTTTCAGCAAGTTATCAGAAAGGAAAACGAAGAAAATCCATAAAATGCTTGAAAAATTATCTAGAAGGTGATATAATACAGTCTTGTAAGGGTTATCACATATAATCCAAAAAAGAAATAATTAAAGGAGAGTCAAACTATGGCTTCTAAAGATTTCCACGTAGTGGCAGAAACAGGTATCCACGCACGTCCAGCAACATTGTTGGTTCAAACAGCTAGCAAATTTGCTTCAGATATCACTCTTGAGTACAAAGGTAAATCAGTAAACCTTAAATCTATCATGGGTGTTATGAGTCTTGGTGTTGGCCAAGGTGCTGATGTTACAATTTCAGCTGAAGGTGCAGATGCTGACGACGCAATCGCTGCTATCACTGAAACTATGGAAAAAGAAGGATTGGCATAAGGAAAATGACAGAAATGCTTAAAGGAATCGCAGCATCAGACGGTGTTGCAGTTGCAAAAGCATATCTACTCGTTCAACCGGATTTGTCATTTGAGACTATTACAGTCGAAGATACAAACGCAGAAGAAGCTCGCCTTGATGCCGCTCTAAAAGCATCACAAGACGAGCTTTCTGTTATTCGTGAGAAAGCAGTAGGTACGCTCGGTGAAGAAGCAGCTCAAGTTTTTGACGCTCACTTAATGGTTCTTGCTGACCCAGAAATGATCAGCCAAATCAAGGAAACAATCCGTGCGAAGAAAGTGAATGCAGAAGCAGGTCTGAAAGAAGTGACAGACATGTTTATCACTATCTTTGAAGGTATGGAAGACAACCCATACATGCAAGAACGTGCAGCGGATATCCGCGACGTGACAAAACGTGTATTGGCAAATCTCCTTGGTAAGAAATTGCCAAACCCGGCTTCTATCAATGAAGAAGTGATCGTGATTGCGCATGACTTGACTCCTTCAGATACAGCTCAATTGGACAAAAACTTTGTAAAAGCTTTTGTAACCAACATCGGTGGACGTACAAGCCACTCAGCTATCATGGCGCGTACACTTGAAATCGCGGCAGTATTGGGTACAAACAACATCACTGAAATTGTTAAAGATGGTGATATCCTTGCTGTTAACGGTATCACTGGTGAAGTGATTATCAACCCAACTGATGAGCAAGCGGCAGAATTCAAGGCTGCTGGTGAAGCTTATGCGAAACAAAAAGCTGAATGGGCTCTCTTGAAAGATGCTAAAACAGTAACTGCTGATGGTAAACACTTTGAATTGGCTGCTAATATCGGTACTCCAAAAGACGTTGAAGGTGTCAATGCCAACGGTGCCGAAGCTGTTGGTCTTTACCGTACAGAGTTCTTGTACATGGATTCTCAAGACTTCCCAACAGAAGACGAGCAGTACGAAGCATACAAAGCTGTACTTGAAGGAATGAACGGTAAGCCTGTTGTTGTTCGTACAATGGATATCGGTGGAGATAAGGAACTTCCTTACTTCGATATGCCTCATGAAATGAACCCATTCCTTGGATTCCGTGCCCTTCGTATCTCTATTTCTGAAACTGGAGATGCTATGTTCCGCACACAAATCCGTGCTCTTCTTCGTGCGTCTGTACACGGTCAATTGCGTATCATGTTCCCGATGGTTGCGCTCTTGAAAGAATTCCGTGCAGCGAAGGCAGTCTTTGACGAAGAAAAAGCAAACCTTCTTGCTGAAGGTGTTGCAGTTGCGGATAATATCCAAGTTGGTATCATGATCGAAATCCCAGCAGCAGCAATGCTTGCAGACCAATTTGCAAAAGAAGTTGACTTCTTCTCAATTGGTACAAACGACTTGATCCAATACACAATGGCAGCAGACCGTATGAATGAGCAAGTTTCATACCTTTACCAACCATATAACCCATCAATCCTACGTTTGATTAACAACGTTATCAAAGCAGCTCACGCTGAAGGTAAATGGGCAGGTATGTGTGGTGAGATGGCTGGTGACCAAAAAGCTGTTCCACTTCTTGTCGGAATGGGCTTGGATGAGTTCTCTATGTCAGCAACATCTGTCCTTCGTACACGTAGCTTGATGAAGAAACTCGACACAGCTAATATGGAAGAGTACGCAAACCGTGCCCTTACAGAATGCTCAACAATGGAAGAAGTTCTTGAACTTCAAAAAGAATACGTTGACTTTGATTAATTGAAAGGTCCTTGCAACTCAGTTGCAGGGATTTTTTGTTTTAAAAATTTGGTGATTGATTTTCAATATAGGATTCTCAAATCAGACTGTTCAGATAGAAGATAGTGTAGAAAACAAAAAAATCGTTAACTGGTTCATAAAATTCTTGACAAGTTGAAAATTTAGGAGTAAACTATTAACCAGTTAACTTTTAGAGAGGAGTTTCTGCAATTTAGAAATGAATTGCAACTAGAAATATCAAAAAGAAAGAGAGTTTCGATGAAAATTAATAAAAAATACCTTGCTGGTTCTGCGGCAGCTTTAATTTTAAGTGTTTGCTCTTACGAGTTGGGACTGTATCAAGCCAGAACGGTCAAAGAAAATAACCGTGTGTCTTACGTTGATGGAAAACAGGCTGTGCAAAAAACAGAGAATCTGACTCCTGATGAGGTCAGCAAAAAAGAAGGCATCAATGCCGAACAAATCGTCATCAAGATTACAGACCAGGGATATGTCACTTCACACGGTGACCACTATCATTATTACAATGGTAAGGTTCCTTACGACGCTATCATCAGTGAAGAGTTGCTGATGAAGGATCCAAACTATACACTAAAAGATGAGGATATTGTCAGTGAAATCAAGGGTGGTTATGTCATCAAGGTAGATGGGAAATACTATGTCTACCTTAAGGATGCGGCCCATGCGGATAATGTCCGTACGAAAGAAGAAATCAATCGACAAAAACAAGAGCATAGTCAGCATCGTGAAGGAGGAACTTCAGCAAATGATGGTGCGGTAGCCTTGGCACGTTCACAAGGACGCTACACCACGGATGATGGCTACATCTTTAATGCCTCTGATATCATTGAAGATACTGGTGATGCTTACATCGTTCCTCATGGCGACCATTATCATTACATTCCTAAAAGTGAGTTATCAGCCAGCGAATTGGCTGCAGCAGAAGCCTTTCTATCTGGTAGAAGTGGTCAATCGAATACGCCTACTTATCGCCGTAGCAATAACAACAGTGCTAGCAGCGATGTAGATAGATGGACTCCATCCTATAATAATCAAGGCAACAGCTATAACAATCAAAGCAACAGCTATACGAACACGAACACAGCTAACAACAGTAGCGACGATAACCAAGCAAGTCAGAGTGATGAGGATATTGATAGCCTTCTGAAACAACTTTACGCCTTGCCACTCAGCCAACGACACGTAGAATCTGATGGCCTTGTCTTCGACCCAGCACAGATTACAAGTCGAACAGCTAGAGGAGTTGCTGTACCTCATGGGAACCATTACCATTTCATCCCTTATTCACAGATGTCTGAATTGGAAGAACGAATCGCTCGTATTATTCCTCTGCAGTACAGTTCGAACCATAGGGTGCCAGATTCAAGACCAGAACAACCAAGTCCACAACCGACTCCGGAACCTAGTCCAAGCCCGCAACCTGCACCAAATCCTCAACCATCTCCAAGCAATCCAATTGACGAAAAATTGGTCAAACAGGCAATTCGAAAAGTAGATGATGGTTATGTATTTGAGGAGAATGGAACATCTCGTTATATTCCTGCCAAGGAATTATCAGCTGAAACTACTGCAGCCATTGATAGTAAGCTAGCCAAGCAAGAAAGTTTAGCTCATAAGCTCGGAGCTAAGAAAACCAACCTCCCATCTGGTGATCAAGGATTTTATAATAAGGCTTATGATTTACTAGCAAGAGTTCATCAAGACTTACTTGATAATAAAGGGCGCCAAGCTGATTTTGACACTTTGGATAAACTGTTGGAACGTCTCAATGATACCTCAAGTGATAAAATCAAGTTGGTGGATGATATCCTGGCCTTCCTAGCACCGATTCGTCATCCAGAACGTCTAGGAAAACCAAATGCGCAAATTACCTACACTGATGATGAGATTCAGGTAGCCAAGTTGGCAGGCAAGTATACAACAGAAGATGGCTATATCTTTGATCCTCATGATATCACCAGTGATGAGGGGGATGCATATGTAACTCCGCATATGACCCATAGTCATTGGATTAAGAAAGATAGTTTGTCTGAAGCCGAAAGAGCGGCAGCCCAGGCTTATGCTAAAGAGAAAGGTTTGACTCCTCCTTCAACAGACCATCAGAATCCAGGAAATACTGAAGCTAAAGGAGCAGAAGCTATCTACAACCGCGTGAAAGCAGCTAAGAAGGTGCCGCTTGATCGTATGCCTTACAATCTCCAACATACCGTGGAAGTTAAAAACGGTAGTTTAATCATTCCTCATTATGATCATTACCATAACATCAAATTTGAGTGGTTTGACGAAGGACTTTATGAGGCACCTAAGGGTTATAGTCTAGAGGATCTCTTTGCGACTGTCAAGTACTATGTCGAACATCCAAACGAACGTCCGCATTCAGATAGTGGTTGGGGAAATGCAAGTGACCATGTTCAAAGAAACCAAAACGGTCAAGCTGATACCAATCAAACGGAAAAACCATCAGAGGAGAAACCTCGGACAGACAAACCTGAGGAAGAAAAACCTCGCGAAGAGAAGCCTCAAAGTGAGAAACCAGAATCTCCAAAACCAACTGAGAAGCCGGAGGAAGAATCACCAGAGGAACCAGAAGAACCTCAGGTCGAGACTGAAAAGGTTGAAGCGAAGTTGAGAGAGGCTGAAGAGCTACTTGCAAAGATCCAAGACCCCATTATCAAGTCCAATGCCAAAGAAACTCTCACTGGCTTAAAAAATAACCTGCTATTTGGTGCTCAGGATAACAATACCATTATGGCTGAAGCTGAAAAGTTGTTGGCTTTATTAAAGGAGAGCAAGTAAAGGTAGTAGCATTTTCTAGATCCTAAAAACAGGATAGGAGAACTAGAAAAGTTAAAATCGAAAATGAGAACAGAATGTAAGTTCTAGTTCTCATTTTTTTCATGAAAATATGTAAAATATCTTGACATATAGTGTAAATAAAGATAAACTATTTACTAGTTAATTGAATGGTTAAATACTAGTTAAGGAGTAACAATGAAAAAAAGAACATTTCTATTATTAGTGGTAGGTCTCTTGGTTCTTGTCTTAGGAGCATGTAGTCAAAAAGAAAAACAAGAAGCAAAAGGAATGAAGATTGTAACAAGTTTTTACCCAATCTATGCCATGGTCAAAGAGGTATCAGGTGACTTGAATGACGTACGGATGATTCAGTCAAGTAGTGGGATTCACTCCTTTGAACCGTCAGCAAATGACATTGCTGCTATCTATGACGCGGATGTCTTTGTCTACCATTCTCATACGCTCGAATCTTGGGCGGGAAGTCTAGATCCAAACTTAAAAAACTCAAAAGTTAAGGTTTTAGAAGCTTCTGAAGGAATGACGTTGGAGCGTGTACCAGGTTTGGAAGATGTTGAAGCTGGTGACGGCATCGATGAAAAAACACTCTACGACCCTCACACTTGGTTAGATCCAGAAAAAGCAGGTGAAGAGGCACAGATTATTGCAGATAAACTTTCGGAACTTGATAGTGCCAATAAGGAAACGTATCAAAAGAATGCTAAAAACTTTATTACTAAAGCCCAAGAATTGACTAAGAAGTACCAGCCTATTTTTGAAAAAGCGAGTCAAAAGACCTTTGTTACGCAACACACAGCCTTTTCTTATCTCGCTAAACGGTTTGGATTGAAACAACTTGGTATAGCAGGGATTTCCCCTGAACAAGAGCCAAGTCCGAGACAGTTGACAGAAATCCAAGAATTTGTCAAAACTTATAATGTCAAAACCATCTTTACTGAGAGCAATGCGTCCTCTAAAGTTGCTGAAACCTTAGTCAAATCAACAGGAGTTAGTCTGAAAACTCTCAATCCTTTGGAAGCAGACCCTGAAAATGACAAAACTTACTTAGAAAATCTAGAAGAAAATATGAATGTTCTTGCAGAAGAATTAAAATGAGGAGATTATGAAAATTAAGAAAAAATATCTTGCAGCAGGATCGGCTCTAGTCCTTTCCTTAAGTCTTTGTATCTATGCATTAAATCAACACCAGGTAGAAGGAAACAAAGATAAAAATCGTGTGTCTTATGTCGATGGAAAACAAGACTCTCAAAAAACAGAGAATCAGACACCAGAACAAGTTAGCAAAAAAGAAGATATTCAGGCTGAGCAAATTGTCGTGAAAATCACCGATCAAGGTTATGTGACTTCACACGGTGATCATTTCCATTATTACAATGGGAAAGTTCCTTTTGACGCGATTTTCAGCGAAGAGCTTTTGATGAAAGATGCCAATTATCAACTGAAAGACGCTGACATTGTCAACGAAATCAAAGGTGGCTATATTATCAAGGTGGATGGCAAGTATTATGTCTACCTTAAAGATGCAGCTCATGCTGATAATATTCGTACGAAGGACGAAATTGAGCGCCAAAAACAAGGTCATACTCATGATGCACCAACTTCTAACAGTGCAGTGGCGCTTGCTCAATCTCAAGGACGCTATACTACCGATGATGGCTACATCTTTAATCCATCTGATATTATAGAGGATACTGGTGATGCTTATATTGTCCCTCACGGTGGACATTACCACTATATTCCTAAGAGTTCCTTGTCAGCTAGCGAATTAGCTGCTGCCCAAGCTTACCTCTCTGGAACTAGAAATCAGCCGAGTGTGACTAACTATCGTCCTAGTCCAAACGAGACTGGTCAAACTACCAACCCAAGTCAACAGGCTGAAATACCAAGTAATCAAGCTGAGAGTCTTCAGAGTCTATTACAACAGCTCTATGCTCTTCCACGTAGTCAACGTTATGCTGAATCAGATGGCTTGATTTTTGACCCTGCTAAGATTTCAAGTAGAACACCGAGTGGCGTAGCGATTCCTCATGGAAATCACTATCATTTTATTCCATATACAAAGCTTTCTGCTTTGGAAGAAAAGATTGCTCGTATGATTCCTTTAAATAGCGACAGTGGGAAGCCAACACCTTTGGGAAATCCAAGTAAACCAGCAGAGCATCCAGCTCAGCCAAATCATTCTCATGACCAAGACGGCGACCAAGGAAGTCAAGATACCAACCATGAAGATCATGACCATGATGGAGAGGAGCATGACCACCACGGTGAAGAACATGATCATGGTTTTGCAGCTGACCGTGTTATTAGTGAAGATGAGCAAGGGTTTGTAGTTTCTCATGGAGATCACGCTCATTATTTCTTTAAGAAGGACTTGACTGCAGCCCAAATCAAAGCTGCCCAAGATCACTTGAAAGAAAATCATCAGCCTCAGCACGTTCAACCACTTGCAAAGACTGTGGAAAGTTTCTCAAGAGATGCTAGCGATGAAGAAAAAATCAAGTATATCTCACAGACCTACGGAGTACCGCTCGAAGCGATTCGTATTTCAAATGGATTCTTTGTCTTTGGAAATCCGGATCAAGCCTATGATCCAACCCATATCCATCCCTATGCTGTTCGAAAAGAACATGTTCGTATTCCTCTCCAAACTGGAAATCCAGAACTGGATTTCCTAAATGAACTTTATACGACTGCCCTACGTGATGGGGTGTCTCCTTATAGTTTGCAAGTAGAGAATGGTAGCTTTGTGATTCCTCACGGTGATCACAATCACTACATTAAGGTTCAGACAAAGGGCTATGAAGTAGCTTTGAAAAATAAGATTCCGGCCCTACAATCGACCTATCAACCTGGAGCATTTGATGAACAAACAGTTCTATCTAAGGTGGATCAACTTTTAGCAGATAGCAGAAGTCTCTACAAAGACCAGCCAATCATGCAGAGACGGGTTGAACTTGCTTTGGGGCAATTCACCGAAAATATGAAAAAACTGGCAACAAACTCAACTGCTGGATATCTAGCAGCCTTGGATCTCTTTGATAAACAGTATATCCATGTGGATCAAAGTGTGGCACCGGTTGAAACTTCACCTTTAGATAAGAAGTACCAAGCCCTAGTAGATAAGATCAATACATTGGATACAGATACTTATGGCTTGCCTAAGAAAGATCTTTTGGTACATTTGCAAGAAGCAAAACTAGCACAGGATGAGACAGAGTTGGCTGCAATTGAAGCGAAACTTCAGGCTTTGCAAGATTTCCGAGATCGGACAGGAGTCACAACAGTTGAGTACATCAAGTATTTCTATGAACATGTGTCTGATGGTCGTTTGAGAGAAGAACTTCGGAACCGTGTTGCCAAGTTGACATGGGAACTTTACCAGTCACAATCTTTCCTCAAAGCAACCGACTTGAACAAGTTATTCCCAACTATTTACCAAACTAAGCTAGAAGTAGAAGAAGCTCTCAAAGAAGAACCCGTTTCTACAAAAGCTGGTAAGACTATTCTAGATACGGAAAAAGTAGATAGTCAAACTGCTAAGACAGCCATCTATGAATTCCTAAAAGAACTCTACGGTGATTTTATGCCAGAAGAGCGGGTTAGCCATGTTAAGAAGGAAGAAGTGGATGCTCTCCTAACTAAAGCTGCCCAACTCCTAGCACGTGTCAAAGAAGATGGTGTCAAACAATCCCTAGCTGAAGAAGCAGCTAATATCAAAGCGGCTACTGAAAAGGAAAATGCAGACCTTGACGAAGCTAAAACACAACTTGAGGATCTCTTGAATCGTATTGCAGCGACTATCCAACGAGAGAAAAAAGAAGCGGAACAAGATCCACAAACGGTGATCATCTACCAAAAACTCTATAATGTCTTGCTCTCTCTTCACAAGTACTTAGAGGATAACAAAGGAACAGATGCTGACTTTGAACGTGTTGATGCCCTATTTGATCAACTTGCAGCCAAAAGCAGTGATAAAGAAGGTCTCCTCACTCTAGCTAAAGAAATCATTAGCTTGAACCAGGAACTCCGTTCAAAAGCAAGTGAAACTGATAGCCAATCTAAGTCCGAGAAAGACAGTGAAACAGCTGCTTCTCAACCAACAGAAAAGCAAGCACAAAGTGAGTCTGAGCCAAATGCTCAACCAAACGAATAAAAAGAAAGGCGAAGTAGCTGAGCTACCTCGTCTTTTTTAGTCTTTATAAGATACAATGCCAATGATGGTATCCACCGCACGCTCCATAGTTTGAAGGCTGACGTATTCAAAACGTCCGTGCATGTTTTCACCACCTGCAAAGATATTTGGAGTTGGGATACCCATAAAGGAAATCTTAGAGCCATCTGTTCCGCCACGGATTGGTTCGATAATAGGCGTGATCCCTAAATCTTCCATAACAGCTTTAGCAATGGTAACAGGCGTCATGTCTTTCTCAATGACTTCCTTCATATTGTAGTACTGGTCGGTCAGAGTTAAGGTCACGCGATCATTCCCAAGTTCTTGATTCATCTTGTCAGCAATAGACTGCATAGCTGCTTTACGTGCTTCAAAGGAATCCTTTTCAAAGTCACGAATGATGTAGCTTGCACGCGCCTCCTCGACACTACCTGACACATCCATAAGATGATAGAAACCTTGGTAACCATCTGTCAGTTCAGGTCGGTCATTCTCTGGAAGTTGATTATGAAAATCAATCGCTAACTGTAAAGCGTTGACCATCTGTCCTTTAGCAGTACCAGGGTGAACATTGCGCCCTTGGAAATGGAGTTCAGCAGCAGCTGCTGAGAAAGTTTCGTATTGAAGCTCACCTAGCGGACCGCCATCAACAGTATAGGCAAAGTCAACATCAAAGTCTTCTGCATCAAATTGATTAGCACCGACACCAATTTCTTCATCTGGTCCAAAACCGACACGGATTTCACAGTGTTTGATTTCAGGGTGAGCAGTCAGATATTCGATAGCAGTCATAATTTCAGCAATCCCTGACTTGTCATCAGCCCCCAGCAAGGTCGTGCCATCAGTTGTGATAAGCGTTTGGCCTGTATATTTCTCAAGACTCTTAAAGTCAGCCGGATCTAGTTTAAATCCAGAATCACCTAAGTTGATAGCTTCACCATCGTAATTTTCGATGACTTGCGGATTAACACCCTCAGCATTAAAGTCAGCTGTATCCATGTGGGAGATAAATCCAATCTTACGTGTCAAGCTCGGATCATTAGCTGGCAAGGTCCCAATAGCAAAACCATTTGGTAGGTAGTAAACATTTTGCAGGCCGACACGTTTCATTTCAGGAAGAAGAACATTGGTCGCAAAATCTACCTGGCTCTGCGTACTTGGAGTAGTAGTAGAGTGTTCATCAGAACGCGTGTTGACCTTAACGTAGGTTAAAAAGCGTTCCAAAAGGTTCGGATAAGACATAAAAACTCCTTTTTTTATCATAAAATAGAATGCAAAACTTCGGAAAAATATGATTTGAGAAATTTCATGAATTTTGAAAAAATATAATAATTCAAATTCAGAAGACTTTCAAAAGAAATTTTCGAACAATTAGAATAAAATATATGCATCTTTATTTTATGAAATTTTTTACTATTTTTTCCATTTTACCACAGAAAACATTGAAAAACAAAGAAGAATCATACTTTTTTGCGATTTATAATAACATGTTTTCAAACACATTGATTGACATGAGTTCAACATTATTATATAATTAACCTATGGATGTTTCAGATTTATATAGTAACAGATTTAAACATATTCTAGTAAGGGAGATAGCATGAACATTCAATATGATTTTAAGAAAATTCAATGTTTCACTAGTCGTTTAGTTATCTTTCTAGCTATTCTTTTTTTGTGTGCACCGATTAATTCTTTACATGCAGATTCAACAACCGAACCTCAGACAACCCTTCGCAAAACGATTACTCCGATATCAGGGCAGGAAGACCAGTATGAATTGTCACTGGATATCACATCTAAACTGGGGACGGAGACCCAGTCAGAACCCTTGGATGTTGTCCTAGTCGCCGATCTTTCAGGAAGTATGGAAAATCAAGATGTGTGGTCTTACTCTAGTGGAAGATACATCAGTAGGATTGAAGCGTTAAAAAACACACTTCGTGGCACAAATAATCAAAAAGGTTTAATTGATACAATTCTTTCTAATTCTCAAAACCGTCTATCTATAGTTGGTTTTGCTGGAAAGATAGATAATCAATATGAAAGTTACAATTATAATTTGCGCCGATATTATAGGTGGCCAGATGACTTTGCTGGATATTATAGTTGGGCTGCTAAATATGATGATTCTAAACAAATTTTAGGATGGAGTAGTGATAGAAATGCGGCAATATCTTCAGTAAATGACATGTCAATACCTCAAAATGCTTCTCAAGGAATTGGTACTGGAACAAACATTGGAGCTGGTTTGTGGGAGGCAGATACACTCCTTAATAATGCGAGAAGCAATGCGAAAAAGGTTGTTATTTTACTATCAGATGGTTTCGCTAATATGTATTACGATAATCAAGGATATACAATATATAACTGGAATAATATCGATGCTAAAACAGAAACAGCTCCCGACTGGTTTAATGACTATCTCAAGCAATTCGTATTAGGGCTTTCATCAAGCTTAGCACCTAGAATTGATGGATTTTACTCGATTAAGTTTAGGTATACTAATAATAGAGACAGTATTTCCAATATTAAATCATACATAGGGCAATATAATCCCAATATTCCTAACGAAATATTTTCTGCAAATAATGAAAATGACTTGCAACAAAAATTTAAAGACATCACTGATAAAATTCTACCTTTAGGCGTACACCATGTGACTATTAAGGATGTACTATCCAAATATGTTCAATTATTACCTAATAGTTCTTCAGGTTTTCGTGTCGTCAAAATAAAGGATGGTAATGAGGAAGAACTGACAACTAATCAAGTGACGATTGAAAGTAAGAAGAGCGAACAGGGATTAGTGGAAGTAACAGCCAAGTTTGATCCGAGTTACACTTTGGAGGATGACGCCAAGTACGTTCTCAAGTTTACTGTCACCTCTACCCAAGAAGCCTTTGATGCGATTGCAGGTGATAAGACACTTACTAGTGATGATGCCGAAGGTGCCGATGCTACTAAACTCTATTCCAACAAGGGGGCAAGTGTTGCTTACTCCTATGGTATTGGGACTTCACATACCAAAACAAAAGACTATTCTGAGAAGCCCACTTTCAAGCCGTCAGATCCATTGGCGGTTCCTGTAGAGATTGAATGGAAAGGTGTGGATGGGAAATCAAATCCATCAGCAAATCGTCCACCTAGTGTCGAATTAAAATTAAACCAAAAGAAAGATGGAAGTACAAAGGATTCCTATCGAAAGGTCACTAGTTCAGTTCAAACGAATAGTTTTACTGAAAATGCTAGTTTTGCAAAGGTAGCCAAGGGATATGACTACGAACTGAAAGCACCAGACGCTCCGGGCTACACAGTCGAAGTTCAAAAGACAGGTACGAAAGAGAAACCATCCTTCAAAGTTATTTACCGACAGCTTCCAAGCCTCACCATAAAGAAAATCCTAGAAGGTGAGCAATCACCTAATAAGTCTTTCACAATTAATGTTACCCTTTCAGATAAGGATGGCAAACCGATTAACGGCAAGTTTGGGAATACAACAGTGACTAACGGGAAAGTACAGATTTCTCTCAAAAATGGTCAGGAAACTGTCCTCAAATACCTGCCTCGTGATACCCACTATAAGGTAGAAGAAGTAGAGACATCTAGAGCGGGATATCATGTTACCTATGAAAAACAAGAGGGAACCTTGTCAGAGGATGTTCAAACAATCGTCACCAACCACAGACTTCCGACACTTTCAGTTACAAAAAAAATTACAGGTGCCTTTGCTAATCTTTTGCAATCCTTTAAGATTACCATTAACGTAAAGGATGCGCAAAATAAACCATTGAATGGATCGTATAGTGCAATAGTAAATAATCAAAAAACAACCCTGAAATTTACAAATGGTAAGGCGACAGTCGATCTAAAGAAAGATAAAACTGTTAAGATTCTCGACCTTCCTCTAAATGCTCGTTACAGTATCGAAGAAGAAGCAAGTTCGTCTCGTGGATATCGGGTTTCTTATGAAAATAAAGAAGGCAAGCTTGATGGGGATAAGTCCGCGACGGTCACGAATAATAAAAACAGCGTACCTGAAACGGGAATTGACTTCTTGAGTAGCACTCTCATGCTTGGAGTCGTTCTTCCTCTAGGAGGAATCTTCTTTATCATCTTACTTGGTCACCTTGTGGTGAATAGGAGGAAGTGATGCTGCTTAAAAAGAAACATAAGAAACCAGTAACACAAGTCAATCGGGATAAGTCTCCGCCGAGTGTCTGGGGAGATATCCTATACTTAGTCAGTAAACTTCTGATGGTTGGATTTGTACTAGCCACCCTTTACTTTTTCGTCTTTGGACTATTAAGATACAATGACGATGGCATGAAGCCAGCCTTAAAAGATGGCGACCTGGTCGTCTATTATAGGTTGGATAAACGCTATTAGATTGGTGATTTGCTAGTCTATAGTTATAAAGGCAAGGAAAGAGTGGCGCGTGTCATAGCAACCGAAGGAAGTACAATCGATATAAACGAAAATGGTCTCATCATCAACGGTTCTCCTCAACAAGAGCAAGATATCTACAAAGAAACGCTGCTCTATAAGGAAGGAGCTACCTTCCCAATGAAAGTCCCAGCAGGACAACTCTTTGTCCTCGGGGACAATCGAACAACGGCTGTAGACAGTCGTGCTTTTGGAACCATCCCTATACAGGATACCCATGGCAAGGTGGTAACAGTCCTAAGGCGACGGGGCTTTTGATGATCATAATGAAAAAAGAAAATAAAAAAACAAAAGGAATAATCATGAAAAAAACATTCTTTAAAAAGCTATTCACTGCAAGCATTGCAGCTATAACCGCTTTGTCCGTATTCAGAGGTGTCCCGACCTTTGCGGATGATAATTCAGCGACTGCTAAAGCCAATGGGGAAACCAATGCGAAAGTAGCGATTAACAAAACATTGAATATCGCGCAAGGTATTACAACACCAACTGCGACTTTCAAATTTACTTTTAAACCCAAAGATGGCGAATCTTCAAACCACGCTCCGTATCAAATCGCTTCTAGTACAGAAATGGATAAAGGTTATATTCCAGAGCGAACGATTTCCTACACAAAAAATGATAGCGCAACTAATGAGCAGATTAAAAAAGATACAGGTGATATCTTTAATGGTGTATCCTATGATCATGCAGGTGAATATGTATATACCGTAGAAGAAACTCCTGACACCTACACTACTATCAAAGATAAGAATAATCAAGAGATTGATGCTATTAAATATGATGCGCGCAAATATGAAATGCATGTTATAGTTAAAAATAAAAAAACTACAGGCACTTATATTTTCTCAGTATATTTTAAAGAAATTAAACAAGGAAATTCTGGAAAGGTTGAACCATCTTCTAGTTCTGAAATTTATAAATATGATTTATTTGAAAATACCTATACTAAAGATGGTGGGAAAATAGATCCTGATGATCCAAATCCAAACAATCCTGATAAAGAAAAATTTGATAAAACAAGAAAATCACTTACAATTACTAAAATTGTGGACGGGGCATCAGGAGATAGAACTAAAGATTTCAGTTTCCACGTTACAATCACTCTCCCTAAAACCAACAAAACAGCTAAAGAACCTGTAACATCATTAGCAATTACACATGGTACTTCATCTGAAACTAAAGCTGTACCTGAAAATGGTGTTGTTGATTATGATTTCACACTCAAACATAATGAAACGTTTACTATTGATAATCTCCCTGCTGGTTCAAAATATACAGTTAAAGAAACTGGTGTTCCTGGATATACTGCATCAGCAAGTTATCTTGAAAATGGTGTACAAAAGGCTCAAACTGGTCAACTAAATACAGAGTTTTCTGTAGCTAATGTCCTAGTAGGTGAAAAAACAAACAACAACACCGTTACCAACAAAATTAATGACGTGACTCCTACTGGTCTCTTGATTGATAACCTTCCATTCATCTTGATGATTGGTCTTGGTTTAGCTGGATTTGTTGTCTTGTCTAAAAAACGTAGAGAAGCCTAAACGGTTGGGGGATAGACGATGAAAACCAAGCGTGAGAAGCCAAAAAAGAGTCTGTCTAGGCGTCTCGTTCTTGCTGTAGATGGGACGATCAATCACTTGTTGCTCATTTTTGCAGCTTTGATCTTTCTCTTTGGTTTCTATGCCCTTTGGGATTCCAACCAAGTCTACTCCTTGGCTTCGTCAAGTGAGTACGAAGCTTATCGACCTGTTACGACGCAACAGGATGAGCTAGCTAGCTTTTCAGGCTTCAGCAAACTCCAAGAACTCAATCCCGAAGTCCTCGGTTGGATCAATGTCTATGGTACCAATATCGACTATCCCTTAGTCCAAGCCAAGGACAATGAAAAGTATCTCAACAAGGACTCCAAAGGTGAGTTTGCAGCGACAGGCGCTATCTTTCTCGATGCACGAAATAATCCCAAGTTCGAAGACTTTAATACCATTATCTACGGGCACCACGTAGAAAACGGGGTCATGTTTGGTGATGTGGCTAAGTTTGCTGATCAGGAATTTTTTGACCAGCATCGTTACGGTAGTATATATTACAATGGTGTGGAAAAAGGGCTCGAGATCTTTGAGATGTTGGAGGTCGATGCCTATGACTTTAACATCTATGATCCAGGAATACAGGGTGAGGACCGTCAGCAGGTCTATCTAGATCACTTGCTCTCAGTAGCAATGCACAAGCGGGATATCTCGCTCTCACCGAGTGATCGTATCATCCTACTCAGCACCTGTTTTCTCGATGTGACTAATGGTCGTCATATCGTGGTCGCAAAGATTACAGACACTGTCCCTAAAAATACCTTCCATACAAAAAAATCAAAACCATTCCCATACAGTGTCTTTGATGACTCGTCTCTTGGACGTTTCCTCTCATCAATCCCACTATGGATTTGGTACCTTATCTTGTTTGTATTGTTCTTGCTCTTGATTTTCTTACTCCTTGTCCTCTACTTGATCCTACGTCGTAGAAGAGAGAGTAAAATAATGCAAGAAGCAGACCCTTTTACTGACTAAGGGTGAATAGAAAAGAGGCGGTTTTGTCCCGCCTCCTTTCCTTTTAAGAAATCTCGCATAGAAAGGAGTGCTGATGACGGTTCAAAAAAGAGCGCGATTTAAAAACGTGTTTCTGGTATTCTTCTGTGTTTTTGTAGCTCTTTTTAGTTGGCAGAGAGTGGAAGCGAGTGACTATGATCACTATAATCCTATTGAAAAGGATGCTTCGAGCACAGGATTTGAAACCCTGCAACAGCTTAATCATGATGTTTGCGGTTGGATTAGCCTTGATGGGACAAAGGTGGACTATCCACTTCTACAAAGTCAGGATAATGTCAAATACCTTGACCGCAATGCCTTTGGCGATTATACGATAACAGGATCAATTTTTCTCGACTATCGCTTTAATCCCAACTTTACTGATTTTAATACCATCATCTACGGTCACTCTATGGCTTCAGGGGCTATGTTCGGTGAGATTAAGAAATTTGCTGATAAGGAATTCTTCGACCAGCATCGCTATGGTTCTATCTACTATAATGGTCGAGAACGTGGTCTTGAGATTTTTGGGATTTTAGAAGTGGATGCCTATGATACGGAAATTTACCGAACCTTGAGTTCCAACGATGAGGAACACCAGGCCTATTATCAGTATCTGTTGAGTAAAGCCAAGTACAAGCGAGATGTTTCCTTGACTTCAACGGACAAGATTGTTTTATTAAGCACCTGTTTTCTTAATATTACCAACGGCCGCCATATTCTTTTAGCAAAAATAACGGATGCACCAGTAAAAGCAGCACAGGATAAAAGTGGAGAAAGCGTAGGAACACGTTATTTTGACCAAGGGATTCCAACGCATTGGATTTATATCCTAACCTTACTCCTTCTTATCATTGTCATTTTGCTTCTAATAGTTATTATTCTAATCATAAGACGAGATAGAAATACAAAAGAACAAAAGAAATAGTAGACGTCGGAAGCGTTTACTATTTTTGTTTTTCATGATAGAATGGATGGTGAAAATAATATCATAAGGATGATAATATGAAAAAAGCCCTGTTAATGATGACCTTTGGATCTCCAGAGGAGATTACCTTTGAGAGTGTAGCGGATTTTTTTACCAATATTCGTCGTGGGGTTAGACCCCAGGATCACGAGATTCAGACCCTCTATGACAACTATGTCCGTATAGGTGGAACACCGCTTCAGAAGATTACCCGTGAGGAAGTTGCTTTAGTAAGAGAGCGATTAGGAGAAGAGTATGGCATCTACTTTGCTAACAAATTTTCTCGCCCCTTTATCCCTGATGTGATTAAGCAGATGGAAGCTGATGGCGTTGAAGAATGTATCTGCTTGATTTTGGAACCTCATTATTCCTTTTACTCGGTGATGGGATATGAGAAGTTTCTGGAGAGCAAGCAAATACGCTTTTTAGTCATTAAGGACTGGTATAAAGAACAGTCTTTACTGAACTACTGGACAGATGAGGTTGGTAAAATCTTGAGAGACGAAGTGGGAGGAGAGTCTTTTAAGGTGATCTTCTCAGCTCATAGTGTTCCAATTTTTGCTTTGGATTTTGGAGATCCTTATATCGACCAGATTTTCGACAATAGCAAACTCATTGCGGACCAACTCGGATTAGTGGCAGATCAGTACACCAATACTTGGCAGAGTGAAAGTGATATTGGAATCCCTTGGATCAAGCCAGATGTACTCGAGTATTTGAGAGAACAGAAACAACATCCAGAGCATTATATTTTTGTACCAATTAGCTTTATCAGTGAACATATTGAAGTTCTTTTTGATAATGATGTAGAATGTTATGAGTTATGCCAAGAATTAGGGGTAAATTATCATCGCCCACCAATGCCAAACACAGATTTCCGTTTAATTGATGCTTTAGTTGATACTGTAAGGGCCAATGAACAAAAAGAATTTAAGGAATTTCTCCCAGAAGAAGAAACCTTTGACGAATTAGCTCCTTCAGCAACCACTAAGGATATTATGGAGGAAACAGCCGATCTCCAAATGCCAGAATTTGTGAAAAAACTGATTGAGAAAAAAGGCCGTGAAAATGTGAAGATGCCTTACTTGATTAAGAAAATGCTCGAAAAGGCTGGTAAGTTACCAAAAGAGTAAAGAAAAAAGGATTTAGCTTAGAGCTAAATCCTTTATCTGTTTTATTTTTTCTCAAGAAGAGCTTTAATTTCTTGAAGAACTTCAAGTTCAGTTGGAGCAGCAGGTGCTTCCTCAACCACTTCCTCTTTCTTGCGAAGGTTTTGCGCTTTTTCCATAGCTTTAATAACGAAGAAAAGCACAGTACCTACAACGAGAAAGTTGATAATAGCACTCAAGAATTTACCATATGTAACACCATTCCATGCAAGCTCAGCGATGTTTTGTACTTTCGCAGCTTCCAAAGCTGGGTTCAAGATAAGTGGAGTGATGATATCGTTAACGAGTGAAGTCACGATAGCACCAAAAGCAGAGGCGATGATTACACCGACAGCAAGGTCAACGACATTACCACGAAGCAAGAATTCTTTAAGATCCTTTAACACTTTCATAAATTCCTTTCCTAATTTTCTAACTTATTATATCCTAAATTGTGACAAAAGGCAACCTGGATGCCTAAGGAGATCAGTTGCTCCTTTTAAAAATATAGATTTTACTGAAAATATAATTAAGCACAATAATCAAGATTTGTGCTAGGATGGTTTCAACCACATTAACCCTGTCTATATTATATTCGACAAACTGACCAATAAGATCAGGAAAGGTTGTAACAATGATATAAGTTAAAAGAACGTCAAGACCAAGAGTAGAGAGACGAGCTAAGAAAAACTTAGCCAGGCGGGTTGGCCAGTTCCTTCTCTCTTGTTTAAAGACTATTGTATCATTTGTGAGAAAGGCAAAGAGAATCCCGATAAGATTTGCGAGTACGGTTGCTAGGATTTCCTGGTGGCTGATGTGATAAATAACCAAACGTGATAAAATAGAAACCAGAGTAGTAGCAGCACCGAAAAATAGGTAGGAGAGGATTTCGTTATCGAAGAATGCCTTTATTATTCTTTTCATGGTTTTAGTATAGCATAATGTCATATATTGTGCTATACTGGTAAGGTTGATAATCTCAACCCTTGGTGCTTAACTTCTTTCACCAAGCATATTTTACGCGGGAAACCGCTAAAGGAGAAAACATGAAAAAATTAACTGTTCGTGATATGGCAGATATCGCTATTGTCGCTGCTATTTATGTGGTTTTAACCACTACCCCACCGCTGAATGCCATTAGCTATGGCGCCTACCAGTTCCGTATTTCAGAGATGATGAATTTCTTAGCCTTTTACAATCCAAAATACATCATCGCTGTGACGATTGGTTGTATGATTGCAAATTTCTTTAGCTTTGGTCCAATAGATGTCTTTGTCGGTGGGGGCTCTACCCTAGTTTTCCTAAGCCTAGGTGTATGGCTCTTTAGCAAGTACAAGAAAGACTATCTGTTTAATGGTTTGATTCGAAAAGATCATTTCTTCTTTTCAATCCTCTTCTCTATTTCAATGATTACCATTGCAGCAGAACTCTATATTGTTGCAGAAGCCCCATTCTTCTTCACATGGTTCTCTACGGGAATTGGTGAGTTTGCATCACTCATCGTAGGTGCTATTTTAATCGGAAAATTAGGACGCCGAATCGATCTAACAAGATAAGAAGTTTATAAGCTAGATTCTTGATAAATCTAGCTTTTTTCATTCCATAAATTAAAAGAGAGCGCTTGACAAGAACTAGGAACTATAGTATACTTTTTAGGTAAGCTGATTTAGCTCAGTTGGCAGAGCGCATCCATGGTAAGGATGAGGTCGCCGGTTCAATCCCGGCAATTAGCATGATAGAAACGAAATAACCTTGGGAAACCAAGGTTTTTCTTATACACCTGTGTAAATGAAGCTAAAGAGCTTTGGCTGTTGACAAAAGTGACTCTATCTAGTAGAATAGTAGATGCGATGAGTCGATAGGTAGTCTTCGGACTACTATTGAGCATAAGGAGGTCATAACGCAGGAGCGGACCTTGATGAGTTGTGTGAACCTGCTCATCACATGAAGATGCCTCTTAGTCCCTGGTCGAATGGCTAGGGATTTTTAGTTTTCAGAAAATATAGTCTAAAAGTGCTTTTCAATTTCTGGAAAAAGTAGTATAATACATCTATTATAGAAATTTTTAGAAAATTCCGAAAGAGGTTAGTTATGGGATATACAGTTGCTGTAGTCGGCGCGACAGGTGCTGTCGGAGCTCAGATGATAAAAATGTTGGAAGAATCAACACTTCCAATCGATAAAATCCGTTACCTTGCTTCTGCACGTTCAGCAGGCAAGACTTTGAAATTTAAAGACCAAGATATTACGATTGAAGAAACAACTGAGACAGCTTTTGAGGGTGTTGATATTGCACTCTTCTCAGCAGGTGGTTCGACATCTGCTAAGTATGCTCCCTACGCAGTTAAGGCTGGTGCTGTAGTGGTTGATAACACATCTTACTTCCGTCAAAACCCAGATGTACCATTGGTTGTCCCAGAGGTCAATGCCCATGCACTTGATGCCCACAACGGAATCATTGCCTGCCCTAACTGTTCAACTATCCAAATGATGGTAGCTCTTGAGCCCGTTCGTCAAAAATGGGGCTTGGATCGTATCATTGTCTCAACTTACCAAGCCGTTTCAGGTGCTGGTATGGGAGCGATTCTTGAAACACAACGGGAACTTCGTGAAGTCTTGAATGATGGTGTGAATCCACGTGATTTGCATGCGGAAATCTTGCCTTCAGGTGGTGACAAAAAACACTATCCTATCGCCTTCAACGCACTTCCACAAATCGATGTCTTTACTGACAATGATTACACTTATGAAGAGATGAAGATGACCAAGGAAACTAAAAAAATCATGGAAGATGACAGCATTGCAGTATCTGCAACCTGTGTACGTATCCCAGTCTTGTCCGCTCACTCTGAGTCTGTTTACATTGAAACAAAAGAAGTGGCACCAATCGAAGAAGTCAAAGCAGCCATCGCAGCTTTTCCAGGTGCTGTTCTTGAGGATGACGTAGCGCACCAAATCTATCCTCAAGCCGTCAATGCAGTTGGTTCACGTGATACTTTTGTTGGTCGTATCCGTAAAGACTTGGATGCAGAAAAAGGAATTCACATGTGGGTTGTTTCAGATAACCTTCTCAAAGGTGCTGCTTGGAACTCAGTTCAGATTGCAGAAACGCTTCACGAACGTGGATTGGTTCGTCCAACAGCTGAATTGAAATTTGAATTAAAATAGTCATATCTTTTAGGAGTTCAGATGAACTCCTTCTTTGAAATAGAGAGGTATTCTCATGTCTTATCAAGATTTAAAAGAGTGTAAAATCATTACAGCCTTTATTACCCCTTTCCACGAGGATGGTTCCATCAACTTTGATGCCATTCCAGCCTTGATTGAGCATTTATTGGCCCATCATACAGATGGAATTCTTCTAGCTGGGACGACTGCTGAGAGTCCAACCTTGACTCACGATGAAGAGTTGGAACTCTTTGCAGCTGTACAAAAGATTGTCAATGGACGCGTTCCTTTGATTGCGGGTGTAGGTACCAATGATACACGTGACTCGATCGAGTTTGTCAAAGAAGTCGCAGACTTTGGTGGCTTCGCTGCTGGACTTGCTATCGTACCATACTACAACAAACCTTCACAAGAAGGAATGTATCAGCACTTTAAGGCTATTGCAGATGCTTCTGACTTGCCTATTATCATCTATAACATTCCAGGGCGTGTAGTTGTTGAATTAACTCCAGAAACCATGCTTCGTTTGGCTGATCATCCAAATATTATCGGTGTTAAAGAATGTACCAGCTTGGCCAATATGGCTTACTTGATTGAGCACAAACCAGAAGAGTTCTTGGTCTATACTGGTGAGGATGGAGATGCTTTCCATGCTATGAACCTTGGTGCAGATGGGGTTATTTCTGTTGCCTCTCATACAAATGGAGATGAAATGCACGAGATGTTGACTGCCATTGCGGAGAGTGATATGAAAAAAGCAGCAGCTATTCAACGTAAATTTATTCCTAAGGTCAATGCCCTCTTCTCTTATCCAAGTCCTGCTCCGGTTAAGGCTGTTTTGAACTATATGGGATTTGAAGCTGGACCAACTCGATTACCTCTAGTTCCAGCACCAGAAGAAGATGCTAAACGCATTATCAAAGTTGTCGTAGATGGCGACTACGAAGCGACTAAGGCAACCGTAACAGGTGTCCTTAGACCAGATTACTAATAAAGACAATAAAATCCATGACCGAATGAACTATCATGGATTTTTCTTATTTTCCTAAACAGAACTGGCTAAAGAGTTGGGTGATGAGTTCATCAGGTGCGGCATCCCCAGTGATTTCTCCGAGAATTTCCCAAGTACGAGTCAAGTCAACTTGAAGCAAATCAACTGGCATCCCCAGTTCCAGTCCTTCATTAACTGCTTGTAGGCTTTCAACGGCCTTTTCAATCAAGGAAATGTGACGGGCGTTTGACAAGTAAGTGGCATCTTGCTCGACCAAACCAGCATTTTCAAAGAAGCGGTTGTTGATTCTCTCTTCAATCTTATCGATATTTTGGTTTTTAAGAATAGAAATGCGGATGACATCTTCAGGGAGTTCCGAAGTTTCAATCGCTTCAGGAAGATCAGTTTTATTAAGAAGAATAATGCGGTTGGTATCTTGGCTGATTTCTAAGAGTTGGCGATCTTGGGCGGTCAGTGGTTCACTGGCATTTAGTACTAGTAGTACCAAGTCAGCTTCCTTGAGGGCTTTTCTAGAACGTTCGACACCGATTTGTTCCACGATATCATCTGTATCCCGGATACCAGCTGTATCAATCAATTTGAGAGGAACCCCGTTAATGTTGACGTATTCTTCGATGACATCGCGTGTCGTACCAGCGATGTCTGTTACGATGGCCTTATCTTCACGAAGGAGGTTATTGAGGAGGCTGGATTTTCCAACGTTGGGACGGCCGATAATGGCAGTTGAAATTCCCTCACGAAGGATCTTACCGCGACGAGCTGTTCTAAGGAGATTAATTAGCAATTGCTCAAACTCCATAGTCTTCTCGCGGACAACAGCAGTAGTAGCTTCCTCAACATCGTCATACTCAGGATAGTCGATATTGACCTCAACTTGGGCAAGTGTATTGAGGATTTCTTGGCGAGTATTATTAATGAGGTCAGAAAGAGAACCGTCCAATTGTTTGACTGCAATGTTCATGGCCTTGTCAGTCTTGGCACGGATGATGTCCATCACCGCCTCAGCCTGTGTCAAGTCCACACGACCGTTTAGAAAGGCGCGCTTGGTAAATTCACCAGGTTCCGCCAACCGAGCTCCTTCACGTATAGCTAGCTGAAGAATTTCATTGGTTACTGCAATCCCACCGTGGGTGTTAATCTCGATAATATCCTCACGAGTGAAGGTTTTGGGAGACTTCATAGCCCCAACCATAACCTCGTCCATGACCTTACCAGTTTGAGGGTCAACGATATGACCGTAGTTGAGAGTGTGGCTAGCAACCTGACTCAAGTCTTTACCTTTAAAGATTTTTTGTGCAATGGCAAAACTATCTGTTCCGCTCAGGCGGACAATACCAATGGCTCCTTCACCTAGTGGAGTAGAAATCGCAGCGATGGTATCAAATTCACGTGTAATCATAATGTTTCCTTTAATTAATAGCTCTTTTCTTGGAAATATTTCCAAGTCTCTTTTCAAATTGTAACAAAATTAGACTATTTCTTCAATGGATGCTACTTGGAGATTGAAAAAGCCTAAGCAATTCTGCTTAAGCTAGTTTATTTGGTGCGCATTTCCCCTTGTGGGAAGTAAGTTCCTTCTGGCATGTCGTTGATGATGACATGAACGGCTGATTGAGGGGCTCCAGTATTACGAACAACAGCTTCCGTTACTTCCTTAGCCAGAGCTTTCTTTTGCTCGAGCGTGCGTCCTTCAAATAAATCGATGCGTACAAATGGCATAATAGCTTCCTCCAGTAGTTTTTGATTTCTTCTATTTTACCACATTTTGCCGTTTAAAGCTTCAGAAAATTATGATATACTAGAATGTAGCAAAAATTTAGAATGGACGTGAATTAGAAGCATGGCACAGTTGTATTATCGTTATGGGACCATGAACTCTGGTAAGACGATTGAGATTCTCAAGGTGGCCTATAACTACGAGGAGCAAGGAAAGGGAGTTGTGATTATGACTTCGGCTCTGGATACGCGTGACGGTGTTGGCTATGTGTCGAGTCGAATCGGTATGAAACGCCCAGCCATTGCGATTGAGGAAACGACGGATATCTTTGGTTATATCCGAGACTTACCTGAGAAACCATACTGTGTGCTAGTCGATGAGGCTCAGTTTCTCAAGCGTCACCATGTTTATGACCTAGCTCGTGTTGTTGATGAGCTAGACATACCTGTCATGGCTTTTGGTTTGAAGAATGACTTTCGCAATGACTTGTTCGAAGGTTCAAAATACCTCTTGCTCTTAGCAGACAAGATTGAAGAAATCAAGACCATCTGTCAGTACTGTAAGAAAAAGGCGACTATGGTGTTGCGTACGCACGATGGACTGCCCATTTATGATGGCGAACAAATTCAAATTGGTGGCAATGAAACCTATATCTCAGTCTGCCGTAAACATTATTTTGCCCCTGAAATCAATAAGGAGAATAAAGAAAAATGAACATCTATGATCAACTACAAGCTGTAGAGGACCGTTATGAAGAATTAGGAGAATTGCTCAGTGACCCTGATGTCGTTTCGGACACCAAGCGTTTCATGGAGCTTTCAAAAGAAGAGGCTTCAACTCGAGATACGGTAACAGCCTACCGTGAGTACAAACAAGTCCTTCAAAACATCGTCGACGCTGAAGAGATGATTAAGGAATCAGGTGGAGATGCGGACTTGGAGGAAATGGCCAAGCAAGAACTCAAAGATGCCAAGGCTGAAAAAGAAGAATACGAAGAAAAACTCAAAATCTTGCTCCTTCCAAAGGATCCAAACGATGATAAGAACATCATCCTTGAAATTCGGGGAGCAGCGGGTGGTGACGAAGCGGCGCTTTTCGCTGGAGATTTGCTAACCATGTACCAAAAGTATGCTGAAGCCCAAGGCTGGCGCTTTGAAGTCATGGAAGCTTCTATGAACGGTGTCGGTGGTTTCAAAGAAGTGGTTGCCATGGTTTCAGGTCAATCTGTATATTCTAAACTTAAGTACGAATCAGGTGCCCACCGTGTGCAACGTGTCCCTGTGACAGAAAGCCAAGGCCGTGTCCATACATCAACTGCGACAGTCCTTGTCATGCCTGAAGTGGAAGAAGTAGAATACGATATTGATCCAAAAGACCTTCGTGTTGACATCTACCACGCATCAGGTGCTGGTGGACAGAACGTCAACAAGGTTGCGACTGCTGTTCGTATCGTTCACTTGCCAACCAATATCAAGGTTGAGATGCAGGAAGAACGTACCCAGCAGAAAAACCGTGAGAAGGCCATGAAAATCATCCGTGCGCGTGTTGCTGACCACTTTGCACAAATTGCCCAGGATGAACAAGACGCTGAGCGTAAGTCTACTATTGGTACTGGTGACCGTTCAGAACGTATCCGTACTTACAATTTCCCACAAAACCGTGTCACAGACCACCGTATTGGCTTGACCCTCCAAAAACTAGATACGATTTTATCCGGTAAATTGGATGAAGTTGTGGATGCTTTGGTTCTTTATGACCAAACACAAAAATTAGAAGAATTAAACAAATAATGAAATTAGCTCAATTATTTTCAGATTTTGAAGAAGAGTTGATAAGACAAGGAGAGGAAGCAGAAAGCCTCTCTTTTGTCTATCGTAGCTTAAAAAATCTCTCTTTTACGGACTTTGTCTTTGCTCTTCAACAAGAGGTAACAGAGGAAGAAAAACAATTTGTAGAAGAAATTTACCAGCAGTTAGTGGCTCACAAACCGGCACAGTACATCATTGGTCACGCAGATTTTTTTGGAATGCAGTTAAAAGTAGATGAGCGGGTTTTGATTCCTCGTCCAGAAACAGAAGAGTTGGTGGAACTCATCCTAGCCGAAAATCTTGAGACGAACCTTTCAGTTCTTGATATCGGAACAGGTAGTGGCGCCATAGCTCTTGGATTAGCAAAAAACAGACCAGATTGGTCAGTGACAGCAGCAGATATTTCCCAAGATGCCTTAGAGCTTGCATCAGAGAATGCTAGAAATCAAAATCTTAATATATTTTTTAAAAAATCTGATTGTTTTGCAGAAATTTCTGAAAAATATGATATAATTGTATCCAATCCACCCTATATCTCTCGTGAAGATGAGTCAGAGGTTGGTTTGAATGTTTTACATTCGGAGCCTCATCTAGCTCTCTTTGCAGATGAGGATGGCCTAGCTATTTATCGTAGAATTGCGGAAGATGCAAAAGACTATTTCACAGATGGTGGTAAGATTTACCTTGAAATTGGATACAAGCAAGGTCAAAGTGTTCCTGCGCTTTTTAGGAAACATCTTCCTGAAAAACGAGTACGAACACTCAAGGACCAATTTGGTCAAGATAGGATGGTTGTAGTTGATGATGGACAGAATTAGACAAGAGTTGGAAAAGGGCGGGGCAGTCGTTTTACCTACCGAGACAGTTTATGGTCTCTTTGCTAAGGCCTTAGACGAAAAAGCTGTCGACCATGTTTACCAACTCAAACGTCGTCCCAGAGATAAGGCACTCAATCTTAATGTCGCTTCTCTAGAGGACATCTTACACTTTTCAAAGAATCAGCCAACTTATCTAGAAAAACTTGTAGAGACCTTTTTACCAGGTCCCTTGACCATTATCCTCGAAGCCAATGACCGAGTTCCCTATTGGGTCAACTCTGGTCTTGCAACGGTGGGATTTCGGATGCCGAGTCACCCCATTACACTTGATTTGATTCGAGAGACAGGACCCTTGATTGGGCCGTCTGCCAATATCTCGGGTCAGGCGAGTGGAGTGACCTTTGCTCAAATTCTAGAGGATTTTGATCAAGAGGTTCTGGGTCTGGAGGACGACGCTTTTCTAACTGGACAGGATTCGACTATTTTGGATTTGTCTGGAGACAAGGTGAAAATCTTACGCCAGGGGGCGATTAAGCGAGAAGATATTCTTGCTCGGTTGCCAGAGATTTCTTTTGAGGAGGAATGAGATGCTAAGAGATTTGCAAGAAACAGATGTGAATGCTATATGTGAGATCAACCAAGAGGCTTTGGGTTATTCTTTTAGTCCAGAGGATACAGCTAGTCAACTAACTAAATTATCTCAGGATTCCCATCATTTCCTACTTGGTTATGAGGATGTAGCCAGTCATGCCTTACTTGGTTATATCCACGCTGAGGTCTATGAATCCCTCTATTCCAAAGCAGGATTTAATATCTTAGGCTTAGCGGTTTCGCCTCAAGCACAAGGGCAAGGTATTGGTAAAAGCTTATTACAAGGGTTGGAGGAAGAAGCAAAAAGACGTGGATATGAGTTTATCCGCTTAAACTCTGCCGATCATCGTCTGGGAGCTCATGCATTTTATGAAAAAGTTGGTTATACTTGTGATAAAGTGCAGAAACGGTTTATTCGCATCTTTTAGTTTATTTTCTTACACTAAAGGACCTGTCACACTATAAAGGAGAAGACCTATGATTTTTGACAAAGATGATTTTAAAGCATACGATGCTGATCTCTGGAATGCTATTGCCAAAGAAGAAGAACGCCAACAAAACAACATCGAGTTGATTGCTTCGGAAAACGTGGTTTCCAAGGCTGTTATGGCAGCTCAAGGGTCTATCTTGACAAACAAATATGCCGAGGGTTACCCAGGACGCCGTTATTATGGTGGAACTGATGTAGTAGACGTGGTAGAAACTCTAGCTATTGAACGTGCAAAAGAAATTTTCGGTGCTAAATTCGCCAATGTTCAACCTCACTCAGGAAGCCAAGCCAACTGTGCGGCTTACATGGCCTTGATTGAGCCAGGTGATACCGTTATGGGGATGGATTTGGCAGCGGGTGGGCACTTGACTCACGGAGCTCCTGTCAGTTTCTCAGGTCAAACATACAACTTTGTGTCATATAGTGTGGATCCTGAAACGGAACTCTTGGACTTTGATGCTATCTTGAAACAAGCTCAAGAAGTAAAACCAAAATTAATTGTAGCAGGTGCTTCAGCCTATTCTCAAATTATCGACTTCTCAAAATTCCGTGAAATCGCGGATGCTGTTGGGGCTAAGCTTATGGTAGATATGGCCCATATCGCTGGTTTGGTTGCAGCTGGTCTTCACCCAAGTCCAGTGCCATACGCTCATATCACGACAACAACGACCCACAAAACTCTTCGTGGACCTCGTGGTGGCTTGATCTTGACAAATGATGAGGATCTAGCTAAGAAAATCAACTCAGCTATTTTCCCTGGTATTCAAGGTGGTCCTTTGGAGCATGTTGTGGCGGCTAAGGCGGTTTCCTTCAAAGAAGTTTTGGATCCAGCCTTCAAGGAATATGCTGCTAATGTCATCAAAAACAGCAAGGCTATGGTTGAAGTCTTCTTGCAAGACCCTGATTTCCGTATCATTTCTGGTGGTACTGAAAATCACCTCTTCCTAGTGGATGTGACTAAGGTTGTAGAAAACGGAAAAGTTGCTCAAAACTTGCTGGATGAAGTTAATATTACCCTAAATAAAAACTCAATCCCATACGAAACCTTGTCACCATTCAAGACAAGTGGGATTCGTATCGGATCTGCAGCCATCACTGCACGTGGATTTGGTGAGGAAGAAAGCCGTAAAGTGGCTGAGCTCATCATTAAAACCCTTAAGAATGCAGAAAATGAAGCTGTCTTAGAAGAAGTGAGAAGTGAAGTCAAAGCGTTGACAGATGCCTTCCCACTATACGAGGACTAAAACTTTTATGGACATTTATATTAAGAAAGCTATTATCCATCAGTTCAGCCCAGACGATACTGAGTTGTTCTTAGCGGATAAGTTTCTCAATATCACTCCAAAAATCGAAGAATACCTGCGCAAAAAAATCGAACGTGTGTATTCAGATGAAGCTAAGACTGGGATTTTCGAAGAAGAAAATCCCTTCTTCAATCACATCACAGACGATTTGTTGGAGACATCAGTAACACTGGCTAATCTCTGGAAAAAGGAGTTTAGTATTTCTGAAAATCTCAAGACCAATGACTTGGTTTTTGTTCAGTTTTCTAAAGAAGGCGTTGAACATTTTGCTTTCTTGCGAATTGCTCTACGTGAGACCTTGACTCACCTTGGTGGAGAAGTTGATAACCCAATCAAGCTAACTCAGAATAACCTTCCTGGATTTGGAACGGGGGCTGATGAGGCCTTGGTGGTCAATCTTCAAAGTCGCAAGTACCATCTCATCGAAAAACGCATCAAGTACAATGGGACTTTTTTGAACTATTTTTCAGATAATCTCTTAGCTGTTGCTCCTAAGATTTCGCCAAAAAAATCCATCAAGGAACTGGAAAAAACGGCCCAGAGAATTGCTGAATCTTTTAACACAGATGATTTTCAATTTCAATCCAAGGTCAAATCAGCGATTTTCAACAATCTTGAAGAAAACAATGAGTTGTCTCCTGAGAAATTGGCTAATGACCTTTTTGACAACAATCTGACAGCTCGTTTGAGCTTTATCGACCAAGTAAAGGAAGCCGTACCAGAACCAGTCCAGTTCGATGAAATTGATGCCAGTCGTCAGCTCAAGAAATTTGAAAACCAAAAGCTTTCCTTGTCAAATGGAATCGAGCTCATCGTTCCCAATAACGTCTATCAAGACGCAGAATCGGTCGAGTTTATCCAAAATGACAATGGAACCTACTCTATCTTAATCAAAAATATCGAGGATATTCAAAGTAAATAATGTTTAAATTTATAAGAAGAGTGCTTGTGCTAGCAGTCTTCCTTTTCGCAGGATATAAAGCTTATCATATCCATCAGGATGTTAAACAAGTCATGACCTACCAACCCATGGTTCGAGAAATCTTGAGTGAAAAAGATACTCCAGCCAATGAAGAGTTGGTGCTTGCCATGATTTATACCGAAACAAAAGGAAAAGAAGGGGATGTCATGCAGTCTAGTGAGTCTGCAAGTGGCTCAACCAACACCATCAATGACAATGCCTCCAGTATTCGTCAAGGGATTCAAACTCTAACAGATAACCTCTATCTGGCTCAGAGCAAGGGGGTAGATATCTGGACTGCCGTTCAAGCCTATAATTTTGGACCTGCCTATATAGACTTTATCGCTCAGAATGGCAAGAAAAATACACTAGCGCTGGCCAAGCGTTATTCCCGTGAGACTGTTGCCCCAATCCTTGGCAATACCACTGGAAAGACCTATAGTTATATTCACCCTATTTCTATCTTTCACGGAGCTGAACTCTATGTAAATGGTGGAAACTATTACTATTCTAGACAGGTACAACTGAACCTTTATATCATAAAATGTTTCACTTTCTTTTCGACATCTGGTTAGACCAGGTGTTTTTTCACTATAAGTTTTCTTTAAGATTGTTTTATTAATCTAGAAAGGTAAAGGAGGGAATATCCCATGAGAAAGAAATTCTTTCTAATAAGTGCTGTAGTATTGTGGGCCGCAACAGCTATGACGAGCGTCCACGCAGCAACCGATGTTCAAAAAGTAATCGATGAAACCTATGTACAACCTGAATATGTTCTAGGTTCTTCTCTATCTGAAGACCAGAAAAATCAAACTCTTAGCAAACTTGGCTATGACGCATCAAAAGACACCAAAGATATCAAAACTATGACACCTGATATCTATTCGAAAATTATGAATGTGGCTAATGATGCTAGTCTACAGCTCTATTCATCAGCCAAGATTCAAAAGCTAGGTGATAAGTCGCCTCTAGAGGTCAAGATTGAAACGCCTGAAAATATCACCAAGGTGACGCAAGATATGTACCGTAACGCAGCAGTGACGCTGGGAGTGGAGCATGCAAAAATCACAGTTGCAGCACCCATTCCAGTTACAGGAGAGAGCGCCCTAGCAGGTATTTACTACTCGTTAGAGGCCAACGGTGCCAAAGTACCGCAAGCCAATAAAGACTTGGCTCAAGAGGAGCTAAAAGCCTTATCAGATATCAATGCTGAAAACAAGGACAAATCAGGCTACGATGCCAATAAACTCAATGTCGCTTTGGCAGATATCAAGGCAGGAATCGCAAAGGCAAAAGAAGCCAAAGGCAATCTAACAGAAGAAGATGTCCGCAAAATCGTTGAAGACACACTAAAAAACTACAAACTGGATCAGGTTATAACAGGAAACCAGGTCAATATCATCATCAATTTTGCACTTAATCTCTCAAAGAGTGACATTTTGAACAATGCTGATTTCACTAAAACCCTAAATGACCTCAAGGAAAGTATTGTCTCTCAAGCTGGAGATAGCTTTAAAAATATCAACCTCAACTTTGATGCCAATAAAGCGCTAGAAGACGGGGGCAACTTCTTTAGCTCCCTTTGGCAAGCCATTGTCAACTTCTTTAAGAGTTTTGGTGCTTAGGTCATTTCATGATATAATAGATGGTAACAGAAATGTTGCCGTCTTTTTTTGTCGGCCGATAGAAAGTGAAAAATATGTTAAAGAAAAATGATATTGTAGAAGTTGAAATTGTCGATTTGACCCATGAAGGTGCAGGGGTTGCTAAGGTAGATGGTTTGGTTTTCTTTGTAGAAAATGCTCTACCAACTGAGAAAATCCTCATGCGAGTCCTTAAAGTCAATAAAAAGATCGGCTATGGAAAAGTTGAAGAATACCTTACTTACTCTCCACATCGTAACCAAGACCTTGACCTAGCTTATCTACGCTCAGGTATCGCTGATTTGGGGCATCTTGCTTATCCAGAGCAGCTCAAGTTTAAAACCAAGCAAGTCAAAGACAGTCTCTACAAGATTGCTGGTATTACAGATGTAGAGGTTGCTGAAACACTTGGTATGGAGAATCCTGTCAAGTATCGAAATAAGGCACAGGTGCCCGTTCGTCGAGTGAATGGTATCTTGGAAACTGGATTTTTCCGTAAAAATTCGCATGACCTCATGCCTCTTGAAGATTTCTTTATCCAGGATCCTGTTATTGACCAAGTCGTAGTAGTTCTACGCGATTTGCTTCGTCGTTTTGATTTAAAACCTTATGACGAAAAGGAACAGTCTGGCTTGATTCGAAATCTTGTGGTGCGTCGTGGTCACTATTCAGGACAAATCATGGTCATTTTAGTAACAACTCGTCCGAAAGTTTTTCGAGTAGAGCAGTTGATTGAACAACTCATCAAGCAGTTTCCAGAGATTGTGTCTGTCATGCAAAATATCAACGATCAGAGCACCAATGCGATTTTTGGCAAGAAGTGGAAGACTCTTTATGGTCAAGACTATATTACGGACCAGATGTTGGGAAATGACTTCCAAATCGCTGGCCCAGCCTTTTACCAGGTCAATACTGAAATGGCAGAGAAGCTTTATCAGACAGCTATTGATTTTGCAGGATTAAAAGTAGATGATGTGGTGATCGATGCCTACTCAGGGATTGGAACGATTGGATTGTCCGTTGCGAAGCATGTCAAAGAAGTCTACGGTGTTGAAGTGATTCCAGAAGCAGTGGAGAATAGCCAGAAGAATGCTACATTAAATAATATCACAAATGCCCACTATGTCTGTGATACTGCTGAAAATGCTATGAAGAATTGGCTCAAGGAAGGTATCCAACCAACCGTTATCTTGGTTGATCCTCCACGTAAGGGATTGACTGAGAGCTTTATCAAAGCAAGCGCTCAAACAGGAGTAGACCGTATTGCTTATATCTCTTGTAATGTCGCAACCATGGTGCGTGATATCAAACTCTACCAAGAATTGGGTTATGAATTGAAGAAAGTCCAGCCGGTGGATCTATTTCCGCAGACGCATCATGTTGAGTGTGTGAGCTTGTTAGTGAAACGCAGTTAATTCTCAAAAGGTTCACCCAAACCTTTTGAGTCCCACAAACGCATCATGTTGAGGCGGTATCACTGCTTGTACGAGCTGAAGCATCAGCGAAGTAGGAGTAGATGCTCCGCCCATGGGATAGGACTCGTAGAATGAGGAGGGAAACCGACGAAATGATACGGTAAGTCCGAACCGCTGAGTGCATGGCTCTGCTCTTCCGAGCTGAGACAGTCGAAAAGTAGAAGGGGATGGTATTGGTATCAATCAATGAGTAACAAAGTAACAGCATGATTCGAAACATTTGCTTGTAATTTTCGGAGGAACATCAATATGGATGGAATAACAAAAGATTCTATAAAAACGGCTAAACTAATAAAACAATTATGGCCCCAATTGACCGATAAAGAAGCTTTTGATGAAGTAAAAAAATATACGAATGGCAAAAATACTGCAATCTTTACTGAAGTTGAAGGTGATACAATTGTAGGTCTAGCACTATGTTCACTCAGATTTGATTATGTTGAAGGTTGTAAATATAGTCCTGTTGGATTCTTAGAAGGGATTATTGTCGACGAGGAATATCGTTTAAAGAATATTGCTAAAAATCTCTGTACAAAATGTGAGGAATGGGCGAAAAATAAAGGATGTAAGGAATTTGCAAGTGACTGTACTTTAACGAATACGGATTCTATAAGATTTCATCTCAATATTGGATTTCAGGAGGCAAATAGAATTATTCACTTTAAGAAGAAATTATAATTTAGAAACGTGAATAAACTTGTTTAAATTTTATGTCTCTTTAGAAAGTGTGTTAACTTGAAAGAACAAATTTTTTTGATGGGTGGGAATCCCCCAATAACGAAATATAGCATTGTTGATAAAATTGTATTATCAAGCAAGATTGAAAGAATTGTTATTTTTACAGTTTTTCGAGATAATTGGCAACCCTATATGAAAAAGTACACGGAAGTTTTCCAAAGTCAATTTCCTAATCTAAACACTGATTACTTACTTTTGGACACTGAGCAGATTGATTTTGATAGCTATTTAGATGCTGATCTAATCATCATTGGTGGAGGAAATACGGAAAAATATATAGCTACTTATGTCAATCAGGAGTTCAAAAATTATATCGATCATATGCTTAATAAAGGGGCAAAAGTTATAGGTTTTTCTGCAGGAGCCCTATTATTAGGAGAAAAAGTCTATGTCTCACCTAATGATAATTCAGATCATCAGATAAAGATAAAAAATGGATTAGGACTCTTTAGTCAGTTTTTAATTAGTGTCCATTATGATTCCTGGAATGATAAAGCTAATAAGGATAGAGCAGAAGAACTCGTCAGTGTTCCCATAATTCCACTAAATGATCATTCCTGTCTTGTATTGGATAGACTTGGAAACATTATTGAGAAAATTGACTAGTTTTAATCATGCGAATCTGAATCTACGAAACTAAAGTATTGACGAAATGAATAGTGAAAAGCCTTGATTGTAAGGCTTTTTTGTGTTTTTATGATAGAATATAGGTAGTTATAATCGATAGCAACTAATAAGCAGTAAAAATATCATTCATAAAATAATCAAGATTAGGAAGAAAAAAATGACAGAAATTGATAAAAGGAATTTAAAAAATTATCTTTATTGTACATTTGGAATTACTTATATAGCTTGGGGGCTTCTTGCCATATTTACGCAATCTTATATTTTGGGATTAGAGACATTTATAGGAAGAATATTACATATAGTTGGTGCACTTGGACCAGCTATTGCAAGTGGCTTTTATTTAAAAAGTAATAATATAAAATTTAAACATTTTTTATTTAATAAGATAGAAAATAGTAGTATTTATTTCATTTATCATATGTTAGCAATTTTGATACTATTTTCTGTATCTTCCTTAGAATTAAACGGAGTATCAATTTATCTGATGCCATTATTCTTTATACAACTAATTTTTTTGGGTGGTGGACATGAAGAATTAGGATGGAGAGGAATATTACAACCATTACTTGATAAAAAATATACTTATTGGCAATCTAATTTGATTGTAGGATCAATTTGGGGAATATGGCATCTGCCTTTATGGTTTATGGTTGGAGAAAGTCATCAAGGATTTCCTTTTATTTTATTTTTTATATATACATTATTTTTAAGTTTTGTTTTAGGGCTTCTTTACCGTCAAACGAAATCTGTGGGATACTGTGTATTATTTCATGCATTCGCAAATTTGTTAAATCTCTATTTTGTGTTAAAAATTAATCTTATTTTTATTATCATTTTTATTGGTTATTTGATTTATACTATATTGGCGAGTAATAGAATTAGTAAGGAAACAACATTTTAAAATTTAGATCAGGATATCCATTATTGAAAGTAACGTGTGGTCATTCTAGATAATCAATGTTAGAGACTGTTCTATTTGATGAGACATCACTGCTTGTACGAGCTGATTAAATAAGGGTGTAGCTAGTAAAAGTCCTACAGTAAGGAGTTTAAACATGAAATTCCATGAATTTGGTGATAAGAATTTGCCTCCTATTTTACTGATACATGGTGGTGGAAGTTCTTGGTGGAATTATCTTCGTCAAGCACGAATCTTGTCAGAAGAATACCGTATTATTCTACCCACTTTGAATGGCCACGGCGAGGAATATCAACTTGATTATGTTTCTACTGAAGATTCTGCTTTGGAGATTCTAGACTATATCAAAGCAAACTGTGGTGGGAAATTGTTTGCAATCGGTGGTGTTTCACTTGGTGGTCAAATTGCCATGGAGCTTTTGTCTTTAGACAGTGAAATTGCTGAGAAGGCCATCATAGATGGAAGCCTCTGTATTCCTCAACCAAGGTTAGCTAAAATCAGCATCTTTCTAGTGTCTATATTTGGTAAACTGATGTTCAATAAAATCTCTTGCAAACTTCAGTTAAGCATGATGAACAAACTCTATCCTAAACTGGCTTATCCAGAGGAAATAAAAGCTTATTATTTGGAGGATTTGCCAAGGACCCCTGTCAAAACATTGGTGACCATTTACAAAAACTATATGGGATGTTACAAGCTGAAAGATATGATTTCTGCTAGCAAGGCTCAGGTTCTGTATATTTATTGTGAAAAAGAATTGAACTGTGTGAAAGAATCAGCGAAATTATTTCATCAACTACATTCAAATACAATTTTGTATGAAGCAAAGGGCTATAACCACGGCTATTTATCAGCTTACCTGCCTTATGAGTGGATTGATTTGGTGGTGCCATTTTTAAAGAGTGACTCATTAGAAATGTGTAACGAATCTGATATGCCATAAGGAGGAATACCATGCTAGGAGCAATTATTGGAGATATTGTAGGTTCAGTTTACGAATGGAACAATATCAAAACGAAGGATTTTCATTTATTTCGGGAAGACTGCTTTTTTACAGATGATACGGTAAGTCCGAACCGCTGAGTGTGTGAGTTTGTTAGTGAAACGTAGTTAATCCTCAAAATAAAGAAACTAAAACTCCATTATTTTGAGATGAAAACCTAAACTGACTTTAAGGAGTGTTATATTGATAGAAAGCAGACCTGAGTTTGATAAAATCACATCCTTTGATGAATTTAATAAATACTATTGGTATCGGGATGAACTTTCACAGATATGCAAGTCATTAGGGCTTGAATATAGAGGTACAAAACAAGAACTGAATGATATTATTGAGCAGTACTTTAAGGGTAATTTGATTAAAAAATCATCAATAAAAAGGAATAAGAAACGAGTCGAAGTCCTTACCTTAAATACTCCCTTACTTGAATGTGGATTCTCCTTTAATGCATACTTTAGAGAATATTTCTCAACTTTAACAGATGTTTCGCCCTTTAAATTTACTGCTGATATGGCTACAGCTTGGAGAAAAGTAAAAAGAGAAAATGATTTGAGTTTTACAATCCAAGATATGCTAAAAGTTTATTATGGAAATTCAGATTATGCTAAGTATGATCATTCGGTTTGTCAATGGAATCAGTTTTTAAAGGATTTCTGTGCAGACGAAAATAGTGGTAACTACTCGAATAAACTAAAAGTAGCTTCTATTCTTTGGAAAGAAGTTCGAGACTCAAAGAAAGAAAAAGTTTATTCAAAAAAACTTTTGACTGAATATGCTGATAGAATAGACGAGTATGAAAAGTAGAAATGTCAGTCTCAACCAATAGTTTGTAAGGAGGAATACCATGCTAGGAGCAATTGTTGGAGACATTGTGGGTTCAGTTTACGAATGGGACAATATTAAAACGAAAGACTTTCCATTATTTCGTGAGAATTGTTTTTTCACTGATGATACGGTTATGACCTGTGCTGTTGCAGAAGCTATTATGAATGGCGGTCAGAAGGATGACTTTATTGACGCCATGAAAAAATATGGTAGGATGTATCCCGATGCAGGTTACGGTGCAAGATTTGGGAATTGGGTTGATGGCGACGATCGAGAACCTTATAATAGCTTTGGAAATGGCTCAGCAATGCGTGTTTCTCCATGTGCCTGGACCATGGATTGTAGTTTCTGTGCACGAACGGGAGTCTGGCCGTCCAGAAGAGCAGTTGCACGACTTTCTGCAGAGGTGACTCATAACCATCCAGAGGGTGTCAAAGGAGCTATGGCGACGTCTGATACTATATTTATGTGTCGTTATTACTTCGGAGGTTACAGTGGTGACTATGGAAAACCGATCAACGATAATCCTACAGAGTGTAAGAGACTTATCAAGGAGCATATAGAACAAGAGTATGGATATAATCTTTCACAAACACTAGATGAAATTCGTCCTACTTATCGTTTCAATGAAACTTGCCAGAATACGGTACCTCAAGCTATCATTGCCTTTCTTGAAAGTACAGACTTTGAGGACGCTATCAGAAATGCTATCTCTATTGGTGGGGATAGCGATACTCTTGCTGCCATCACAGGAAGTATTGCAGAAGCTGCTTATGGTATACCTGATTGGATTAAAGACAAAGCCTATACCTATCTAGATGAGCCTTTAAAAGATGTGCTCAGACGATGGGAGAAAGAAGTTTCGATATCATAACGGATACTAATTAGTCAGTATTAAACTCTGAAAAATAAGATTAAGGAAGTTGAGCAAATACTAGGGTAAAGAGTTATCACCTTTTGAGAAGAAAAGGCAGAAACAAACTTAACCAAGTCATGAGCTTGACCACTGAAAAACAGCAAAGCGACGAGATAACAAATAAACTCGTCACTTTTTTCTTTTAAATTAATGGTGTAATTAATCCATTTTGCTTTATTCAGCTATTTACTCAGATTTTTGTTTATTCATTAGTAAAATGCATGTTATTACTGCTATACAAGTTAGCAGAATCAAATACCATAGATTTGTAAGTCGAAGCCCTTTATCTAACATCAAGAAGAATCTCATAAAAAATATAGACTTGATGAATTGGTGAGCTTGTTTTCTATTTCAAAAGGTTATTTGGTCCAATAATAAATATCTGATATGTGAGTGGAAACGTGTTATAATTGAGGATGAGATAAGAGGAGGTAAGCCGGTGAAATTTTTAGCAATCAATCCTATTTAGTAAAAAAGAATGCTTGAACCTCTATCCTCACGTGTTAAATATATTAGTTTGCTAAAAAACTATCATCTATCCAAATATTGGAAGGATTAATGATGTATCTATTAGAATTGTACCAAAACAATTATTCAAAGGATTTAGTCTTATTTGAGACTTTAGAAGAAGGACGGGAATTTGTAACTCGAATCCCTGGGTATACATTAGAAAACGAAGATGGTTTTGAAGTGGAATATTTTAATTCAAAAAATCTACCGGATTATATGGAGATTGTCTTTAACGGGAATATTGTCCCTTTATCTAGGTTTTCGTTTAATTCTGAGGAAAATGTGGACATTATTTGGAAAGAGGTTTCGAATCTATCCTTTAAAAACGATAAAGTGATCGAAGGAGCTACAAAAGTAGACGCGTATGTCGTTAACAACGATGAAGTGAAAGCTTACGTCGAAGTCAGAGAAGCAAACTTCCGCAAGGCAAAAGCTTTCTTAGAAAGCAAAGGGTACGAAGTCGACAGAAGCTTTTTCGGAAGTGAAGACGGTGAAGCGATTGTCTACAGAAAACGCGACACCGAAGATTGGCACTTCCTATGTCACTTAGACCCGTTGTTTGTAGAGATTGAAGATGTCGAAGGATATGTGAAAGAAGCGATGTAAGATATTCAATAGTCAACCAAAGTTCTTTGTGAGTGTATGCTACTGCTTTAGTAGACGGATTGAGCAGTAAAGAGAAAACATCTAGCACTATCTAGCTTCTTAAGGAGAAATATCTATCATGAAAATGGAAATCGGGAAAACCTATCTTGTAAAAAAAGATATTTTTGGTTTAACAAAAGATGAACTTTGGACCTTAGTTGACAAGGGTTATCAGGCTTATTTTGGTGAACATAATTTCGTATTTGTCAATGATGATAAAGTGAAGGTATTTGCAGTTTTGAAAGATGGTTCAGAAGAAGATATGCAAATCTACCATCATCTGGATGACTATTTTGAAGAAGTTAATCGTGAGAATTTCTAAAGAATGTGAGATGAAAGTTGTATCTGTGAGTTTTAAACTTTGCTTAGACCCAATCTATCACTACCAAGTACAGGGAATTAATTTTGGGATAGACGTCCTTACAGAGGTTTTTCCGATTATCAAAAAGATCTAGACTGAGATAAAGGTAAGGGCCCGTTGGTTAGGTCTTTTTTCTGTTTATGTAGTATAATAAAAGGTGTAGGGATTCAATTTTTTAATAGGATTATTCTAAGAACGAAAACCATCTAGAAAGAGAAAAAATATGAAGCAATCACTTGAATTTTTAAGAGAAAGAATCACCGATAAGATGCCCTTAGAGGAAATGGTAGCAATCTTTGAAGACTTGTGTCGTGAGCCCATTGAGGATGAGATGATTTTATTTGAAACGGGGACATTTACAGCTATATCTGATAAGCCAATGTTTCAACTATCCTTAGTAAGACAAGCCTCAAATGAAGATGAAGAGTTTTATCAGGTTCACCTCGATATTTTCTATGAAGCATGTCAAGAGAATGAAATATTTCATGAATCGATCTGGGATGAAGATTTAGAGGAAAATATCTTTGATTACATTAGAGCTTCAGAGGTGTTTGCCTATGCTAAAGAGCAGGAATACCAAGCGATCAAAATTTATATGGACCAAACTTGAGATGGTTAGTTAAAGTAAGAAAATCTAATGACAGGAGAACAATAAATGAATAAAATTATGGTGATTATTAATCCAACATCTGGAGGTGAAAAAGCTCTGGATTATAAGGCCAAACTGGAGAATAAAGCCAAAGATTATTTTGAGCACGTGGAAACTAAAATTACCGAAAAAGCGCAAGACGCAACAAACTTTGCTGAAGAAGCTGCTCGAGAGCATTATGATGCTGTTCTTGTTTTTGGTGGAGATGGGACTGTCAATGAAGTAATTTCTGGTATCGCTGAAAAAGACTATATTCCTAAACTGGCGATTATCCCAGGAGGAACTGGAAATCTCATTACGAAACTATTAGAAATCTCTCAGGATATTGATAGTGCTATTGACGAGCTTGATTTCAGTTCTACAAACAAGATTGATATTGGAAAATCAAATGGAAATTATTTTGGTTATATCTTTAGTATTGGCTCTTTGCCAGAAGCTATCCACAACGTTGGAATAGAAGATAAAACAAAGTTTGGTATGCTCGCCTATGCGATTAATACCATGAAGTCTGTGGTTACAGATCAAGCATTTAACATTAAAGTTGAGACTGATAATGGTAATTACATCGGCCCAGCCAGTCATGTTTTAGTTCTCCTCACAAATTATTTCGCTGACAAAAAAATCTTTGATGAAGACAAGGATGGTTATGCTAATATTTTGATTCTAAAAGATGCGTCAATTCTTACTAAATTGTCAGTTATCCCTGATTTATTAAAAGGGGATGTTGTCGTAAATGACAATATCGAGTATCTGAAAGCTCGACATATAAAACTCTCTTCAGATAGTGAATTGGAAACGGATGTTGATGGTGACAAATCCGATAATCTACCTGTAGAAATCAAGGTACTAGGTCAGCATATCGAAGTATATTCTCAACCGAAAGAATAAGAATTTTTTAACAGAGGGAAACATACACGTGAGTATCTAGATAAACCATTTTCATGAATAGTTAGAATAGCTCTCATACAAAAACAAGTTGTTGAAGATAAGGAGTAGATATATGGAATTAAAAGATTTTACTGAGAAAGAACAAGAGATGATTAAGCAAGGATTGACAACATCTGAGATTAGCGATAAGGAAACCGCTGCGAAAATCCTTGCCCTAGTACCTCAGGAATGGATCAAACGCATTCCCTTTTTCGTGCGAAAACACGCAACAACTCGGACAATAAAGCGTATTTCTATCGAACATCCAGAGCTCTACGCAGTTGCCAAGAGAAGTGGTGAGATTCCTGAGAAGGAAAGAGAAGAATTGCGCCAAATTCTGACAGGTATTTTCCAAGAAAAAATGAACAAGCATAAGATTAAGTAGTTTTTAATCATTTACTTAATCTTATACTTGCTCGTATTGAAATGATACTATCTTATTCCCACATACTGTGTTGAGCTCTAACACCATAACGATCTATGGAACCATCTGAATTGAACTTGGCTTCAATCCTGTATCTTTTCCAGAGGTCGTAATCTGCCGTTTGAATGGTTAGGATGTAGTTTGAGTCCGTCTCAGCGACATTGTAATCAGCAGGATTGACTTCAAAGATATCGATTAATTTTCGTGTTTGAAAATCTTGAAGCTTGAGATTGGCTAGCTTGACATGATTGATGGAAATTTTATCTAGTTGCTTGCTATCCTTAGGTGTTCTGTAATAGGTGATGACGCAGTTTTTGATCTGATCAGTATCTTTACCTGTGGGAGTGAGGCTCATAAAACCAAAGGACTGATTATCCCGCTTGACTTCGAGAAGTTGACCATAGTAGAAGTGGTCGTTTTTAGGATTGGTGATGGAGATCTCTGCGCCTTTATCTCCAAAGATAAAGCCTTGGTCCAAAAGTTCGGAAGCTTTGGTCTCCCCGATGATGACAGTGGTATCTTGAATGGTTACTGGAACTGGTTGAGCTGGAAGACCACTCATCATGATGCAGAACATAAACACATAGCTTGTTAAAAAAACTGTCCCAATAAAAGCATTGGTTGATGCATAGGCATGACTGTTATGAGTGTTTTTTCTTAGAGCTAGTACAACCAATTTGCCGATACTTTTTAAAACCATACTAACAAGCACAATGAAGAATTGTTTTTTCAAACATTCATAAATGGCTTGAGGAAAGCTATTACCATGATAGTAGAAACCAGCCAATACGAGTAGATTTACGATTAAATAGATCAGCAAGAACCAATGAATCTCTTTAAGGGCATTAGCATCAGTGATTTCTTCATAGTCAACGTGAATTCTTCCTTGAATTGCATGCCCAAGTTTATAAATCCATTTGGGAATGTCTTTGCCTTTTTTAACCGCAACTAGAAGTCTGATATAGAGATAGATAGTAAAGGATAAGGATAGAAAGAAAAGAGCATAAAAAATCAAAACAACAGTAGTGAACATTACTATTTCCCCCTATTTAACATTCAATAAAACAATTTCTTAGCTCCATTATAGCATTTTCTAGGGAAATAGAGCTAGAAAGATCCGTATAATACTAACTGATTCAAAGGAGTAAAATCATGGGAATGATTGCCAATTATCAATATTTATCAGACAATGAATTAGAACAAATAAAAGGTCTTTCCAATCAAGAAGATGACCTGTTAGATTTTGCAGAGGATTCCGCTGATAGTCATGATATCTTACTAGATATTGACAAAATGTGGGATGCTCTTCTCTTTGTCATGACAGGATTTAGTAGTTCAGAATTTTTGGATGACAATCCCTTGAGAGAAGCGGTTTTAGGAGTGACTCCTCTAGAGGATGTATCTGAATATATGGCCTATACTGAAAAAAACAAGATAGCTGAGATCGTAGAAGCTTTAGAAAATTTTGACATGGACAGAGCCTTGGCAGACTTTAGTATGGAAGCATGCAAGAAAGCTGACTTGTATCCTGATATTTGGGATTATCTTGAGGAAGAGGAAGAAATCAAGGATGATATTTTAACCTGCTTTGTCAAAATGAAAGACTTTTACAAGGAAATCTTAAACCATAAGGGGAATGTCTTAGTGACTATTTGTTAAGGTTTTATGTCATCCATTAGGAAGGTGGCCAGATGAATCCATATTTACAAGAATATATCACCCGGACAAGGGAATACCATGCTGATGAATTAGCTAAGTCTGAGGATTTAGAGGCGAAGAAAGTCTTAGTTGACCTCTATGAACAATTGGGTCTCTACACCAGTGCCTATAGCTTATTTACCGAAATCTTAGACAAACCTGATCGAAAACAGATAAAGAAACTGAGCCGTTTACAAGAAATGAGTCAGAGTCATGGCGATCGTTTTGCTCTTCCTCGTCCTTTAAGAAAAGAAGAGAAGAAGCAAAGACAGAAGCTATTGCAGTCTTTGCCACATTTTATCTATCATCCAGACCCTTTAGCTACAGGTTCATTTGTTGAAGGAGAAGCCAAGGTTTGTCCATCTTGTGGGAAAGAAAGCAATGTTTATTATGCTCTTAGACCCTATAGTATTGAAGAGATAGAACATCTCTGCCCAACTTGCATTGCAAACGGTCAAGCAGCCAAAAAATTCGATGCGGAATTTATCCAAGATGCCGAGTGGCAGGGTGAATTGGATCCAGAAAAGAATCAGCTACTTTTTTGTCAGACCCCAGGATACTCTAGTTGGCAGGGAGAATATTGGCTTTCTTGTTGCCAAGATTACTGTGCTTACTTGGGTACAGTTGGAACTCGAGAATTGAAAGATTTGGGAATCGCTGAGCAAGTCTTGGCAGACTATGAAGCGTGTGAAGAATATCAAGAGGTAGAAGACTACTTGGTCAAAGACGGGCCTATCTGTGGTTATTTGTTTAGATGTCTACATTGTCAAAAATACCAGATCTGGGTTGATGCAGATTAAATCGAAATGTGATTAGCTATGAAAATTAAAGAGAAGACTATGGAAGAACTAGAATTATTCGAAGCTGCCTCCAAAGATTTATTTGATACTATGCAGGGATTTAAAGACAATCTATCTGTTCAATTTCCCCTATTAGATAGTGATAACTGGCAGTATGATAAGGGATCGATAAAAGTTTGTAAGGCTGATGAGTCAGGATTCAAAAAAAGATGTAGAGTCGGAATCAGCTACAACTTGAAAGTCTCCCTATTAAACGAAGATGCCGAGCAAATCTGGTTACTGTTTAAAGACTGGTTCAATACTAGCAGATTGGGTCAAGTTGAAAGAAATCCTAATAATGAGGATTTGGGAAGATACGTCTTCTCAGCAAGTTCCCCTCTAGGTGACCAGGTAGATTGTTCGATTTATTTGCCTAATGAGTGGAATATCCCTCAGATTAGCTTTTCAGGCTATCTAACAGCTCGTTACAGAGCTTGTGATCTTGATAAATCGAAGAATAAGATGGAGGTTTTTAGAGATGAGAAAGATTGATTGGGACAAGATAAAGACGCGCTTAGATGCCTTGCTTGTCATTGAAGAGTATCGAACAGATCCAAATAAGACCTGGCTTCGATTGATCGTTAAGACTGAGGAAAGCTACGGAATCCGTTACCTTATCGACAACGGTTCTGGTGATTCTCTAGATGTGATCTTTACTGATAAAATGATCCTTATAAAGGGCTTTGATCATGAAAGCAGTTTGAGTCAATTTGCTGCGGATGAGTGGAATCAAGACATCATAGACGGATTTTATAAAGGTCTGGATGAAAAGTATCTCTCACTTTATTCAAAAGACCAAAAGGATGAAACAACCTTCTTTATCTGGTATGACGATCACGCGCATCAACAGACTTACCAAGATCAGGATGGCGGAGAATGGTTGCTCTCTTACCTTTTTGATAGCTTTGAGAGATTTCATGAGTTTGTGACTGACTATTATGAAATTACCGTAGATAAAGATTTACTTAGGAAACTCTACATGGATGGACAACTTTCAGACATAGAAGTAAAGCAATTAATCCAGGAGTGTTAAGAGAGGAATCATGAGAGTGAACTATAAAAATACCCCTGAAAACTATCGAGCTATGGCGGAAATAATCATCCCACCCTTGCTTGATTTACTCAAAAGTTTAACCTTGTTAGAAGAGGAGATTTTTGAGCGTAACAGAGCACTGGATAAGGAAAAAGAAGGCCTTGGCATCCCAGCAAATCAAATTCATCCCAAGTGGAATGAACTTATGGATGACTATTTTCAGAGGCAAATGCAACTTCTAACTGGACGAGTGACTCAAAATTACTTGGAAGGAGGAGTTCGAATTTCTTATAGCTCCCCAAGTGAGTATAACTATGTTAAAAGGAATGATTTTTCTGTAGATTTCATCATGACAAAGGCTGAAGAAGCAAGAGTCATCACCCATTATCAAGAAGCTTTAGAAATGAAGCATCAGTTTGTACTTAGATTGGTGGATGGAAATTGGCTACTTGATGAGAAATTTTACGGTTTTGAGGATGAGGAAACTTGGTATGGCGACTTACTTTGAGTAAGAGAGCTTTGCTTTCCAACTGATATGAGAAAAAGGAGAAGTCCTGTGAATTTTTTAAAAAATCTATTTACAAGTAAGAAAGAAAAGTCAGAGAAGAAAAAACAACTGAACTTGTCCATGCCTCTCTTCAAAGGCAAGCAGGCCTATTCTTTAGACCAGGTCGTTCAGGAATTGAAATCTCACTGGGCGCTTGAAATTTCTGAAGTTTCTGGGGATGATTCTAGTGCAACATTTGTGATTGATGGTGCTCTCGTTGCGCTGGCTTTAATGGATTTGCCTATCCCAAGTCAAGAATTTGAAGAATTGTATGCCTATTCTTACCTCTGGCAGGATGTTGAGAAGGATACACAGGAGCACACACAACACGCCATTGTTTCTATTTTGTCTGACAATCTTTCGCCAGTAGAAACTTATTCCCTATTAACTAAAGTCAATGCCTCTATCCTAAAAACTAGTCAATCAGCTATTGGTATTTATCAAGGTTCTGCTACATTGCTTTTGCCTAAAGATCTTTATCTAGACCTGGCAGACCTTTTGAAAGAAGAAATGCTTCCCCTTCAACTCTGGATCTATATGGGGATTATCAATCAGAAAGATAAGACCAGCATTTACACTTATGGTTTGAAAGAGTTTGGAAAAACTGAGATTGAAATTATCGAGTCTCCTATGAATAGCGATGACTTATATTATTTCCTCCTGTCTATTCTTCAGTATGTTTTAGGCAGTGATGTCACCTTAAAGGATGGTGAAACCATTGGCTTTTCAGAAGGTCAAAAAATCAAAATCACTGAGTCAAAAGCTGTCTATTTGGAAGGCAATTCCTTGAAATTAGATATTTAAACCATGATTTATAAATAATTATCCTTCCTAGATTGGAGGTTTTATGAAGCATGATATAAAAAAGTATTATCTCTACCGATTTCTGGCCTTTAGATTTGAAAAACTCTCTTGTAAGAATCCAAGTCTCAAGGAAATAAAACCAGAGAAGAGAGAAAAAATCGTTCTAGAGGCTACTCGAACTAGTCAAAAGATTATTCTAGTCCTTGGAATTCTTTATGTTTTGCTAAATTCTGCTTTGTTCATTTACCTTAGGGCTAATGATATTCAAAATCCCTTATTGGCTTGGTTTACTGACTACATCGACTATTTAGGGTCACTGATAAACGGAGAATGGGGCGGTAGTTGGCGTCAGAAGAAAGCTAGTTTTTTGATGATTGCTCTAGTGGCTTTACCCATTGTGCTGATAGAAGGCGGCCCCTTCTTCTTGCTGGTTTTATTGATTGGGAATTGGGTACTAAAGAGAAAGATAAGATTTGTGAGAGAACATAAAGGAGTAGAGAGCCATGGCTAGAACGGCGATAATAGGTACTTTAATAGTTTTTGCAATCTTTAATCTGCTACTTGGTCTGGGCTTTTATCTCTTTCTAAAAAAGAGGAAAGAGAATGGGCAGTCATTGTACGAAACGCCTGTAAACCAACAGACTCGAACTGAAAAGCTGGGTCTAGGTGAGATTTTGGTCTACCTGTCCCTGATTGCTATTGCAGGAGTCTTTGCTTTTCAGACCTTAAATAGAGGTGGTGTGGGGAATTCTATTTTAGCCAAAATGATCCTCCTACCTGCTCTAATGGCTCTTTTCAATGCAAGAAAAAGGACTGGAAAGTCTTTACTTGCCCTCCTTATAACTTTGATGGTCTTTCTGGTAGGAGTCATGTTTAATCTCACGATTGGTTTGCCACCTCAAGCACCAATTTTGCAAATTAATGAAAGTAAAATCATTTTAGCAGAAACTAAAGCCAGTGAGCTGATGGATGCTGGTTTTGACATCTATGTAAGACAGGGCGATGGTGGTAGCGACTACGAAGAGCTCCTGACAGATGGCAGTTTCCAAAAGTATCCTGGAGATAAAACAGTTACCATCGAAAAAGGCTTCAGGCTTGATAGCAATGCTGTTCCTTATGCTCCCTATCTCCTAGCAAAAGATGGCATAGTACTGGGCAGTATTTCCTTTTACGGTGCTGAGGACCATGATGTGGCTATAGAAGATTCTAAGGTTATTCAGGTTCGATTTAACAAGGACAGTATTGAGGCAGCGAAAAAACATTCTATTACTTTCAAATTAAATGAACTTGACTTGACTACTAGACTAGATGTTCCGCTTGTTCAAGAAATTTTCAAGAAGCATCTATGGTCAATTCCACCATCAAATACAAATGATGTCACTCAACTATGGTATGGATTAAAGTGGTCCAGCAACAGTGATTCGCTATTTTGGAATGAGTACTATGGTCTCATCCGCCTAGATGAAAATTATATGATGACTGATTTTGAACTAGCTGTTCAAGTAGCACGAGATAAGTAGATAAGATTTTGAATAACTGACTATACTTATGATTCAACAAAGGAACTAATCAATTTAGTTCCTGTTTTTGTTTTTTGATTTCAATTTTAAACGGTTTCTTTTTATTGTTGAGTAATATTTCACGAACAAAAAAAGAAATTGTTTAAAAAAGTTTCACAAAATCCTTTACAAGCTCTTATAAACATGGTATAGTTATAAGGCTTAGAAAATGAGATGATGTTTTCTAGCAAATATAAACCCGAGTAAAAAATGCCTACGGACAGGCAGGGTTGAATGCCGAAGCGTGGTTGAAAGGCCACATTATTGATAGGGTTAAAAGCCTACTTTTATAAGTTGATGTTAGGACGTTTGTCCTAATTCATAAATTTTTAGTGTGGTGAAAGCACACGTCATCTTGTGAAACGATCAATAAAGTACGTAATATTTGCTACTAGAGAGTTAGGAAACATCAGGAACAGACATACTCAACAGAAACCAAAATACACACGTCAGAAGATTGCAGAGCAGGTGAAGACCTGCTCTTTTTTCATAAGTCAACCTTTAGTCGCCTCTATCTTCTTGAGGTGCTAAAAATACGGTGAAGGAGTATGTCTTGAAGAAGTTAGATCAAAACCAAGCCCCAATTTACGAGGCCTTGGTCAAACTACGCAAGAAAAGGATTGTTCCCTTTGATGTGCCAGGTCACAAGCGTGGACGGGGAAATCCAGAATTGGTCGAACTGTTAGGGGAAAAATGTGTTGGTATTGATGTTAATTCGATGAAACCATTGGATAATCTTGGTCACCCCATTTCGATTATTCGGGATGCGGAGGAATTAGCTGCGGATGCTTTTGGTGCAGCCCATGTCTTTCTCATGATTGGCGGTACAACCTCATCAGTTCAAACCATGATTCTTTCCACCTGTAAGGCTGGAGATAAGATTATTCTGCCACGAAATGTCCACAAATCTGCTATCAATGCGTTGGTTCTATGTGGAGCCATTCCCATCTATATCGAGATGAGTGTGGATCCTAAAATCGGCATCGCTTTAGGTCTTGAAAATGACCGGGCTGCCCAGGCCATTAAGGAACATCCAGACGCTAAAGCTATCCTAATCAATAATCCTACTTACTATGGGATTTGTTCGGATCTGAGAGGATTAACAGAGATGGCTCACGAAGCTGGCATGCTGGTTTTAGTGGATGAAGCCCATGGAGCGCATTTGCATTTTACAGATAAATTGCCATTATCTGCTATGGACGCTGGAGCGGATATGGCGGCGGTTTCTATGCATAAGTCTGGTGGGAGTTTGACCCAGAGCTCCATCCTTCTTATCGGGGAGCAGATGAATCCTGAGTACGTTCGTCAGATTATCAACCTGACCCAGTCTACATCTGCCTCTTACTTGTTGATGGCTAGTCTGGATATTTCGCGTCGGAACTTAGCTCTTCGAGGCAAAGAATCCTTTGAGAAAGTCATTGAGCTATCCGAGTACGCTCGTCGTGAAATCAATGCTATCGGTGGCTACTATGCCTACTCAAAAGAGTTGATAGATGGTGCATCGGTCTGTGATTTTGACGTGACCAAGCTGTCAGTTTATACTCAGGGAATTGGGCTAACAGGTATCGAGGTTTATGACCTCTTGCGAGATGAATACGACATTCAGATCGAATTTGGTGATATTGGTAATATCTTGGCATACATTTCAATTGGTGACCGCATCCAAGATATCGAACGTTTGGTCGGTGCTTTGGCTGATATCAAGAGACTCTACTCAAGAGATGGAAAGGACTTGATAGCTGGAGAATATATCCAACCAGAGTTGGTCCTTTCTCCTCAAGAAGCCTTTTATTCAGAGAGAAAAAGTTTGACCTTAGACGAATCAGTCGGACAAGTCTGTGGAGAATTTGTCATGTGTTATCCTCCAGGGATCCCGATTCTAGCACCAGGTGAACGTATTACACGAGAAATTGTGGATTATATCCTATTTGCCAAAGAACGTGGTTGCTCCCTCCAAGGGACGGAAGATCCAGAGGTCAATCACATCAACGTTATTGATAGAAAGGAGAACTAGATGGATTTATGGTTTTCTGAAGTTCATACTCCAGATGTGAAATTGTCCTTGAGAACAGCCAAGCAACTTTACGCTGGAAAAAGTGAATGGCAGGATATAGAGGTATTAGATACACCAGCTTTTGGGAAAATATTAATCTTAAATGGCCATGTCTTGTTTTCAGATGCAGATGATTTTGTTTACAATGAAATGACCGTCCACGTACCCATGGCTGTCCATCCAAATCCAAAGAAAGTATTGGTTATTGGGGGTGGTGACGGCGGTGTTGCCCAAGTATTAACACTCTATCCTGAACTGGAACAAATCGATATTGTGGAACCGGATGAGATGTTGGTTGAAGTCTGTCGTGAGTATTTCCCAGACTTTGCTGCAGGGCTAGATGATCCTCGTGTTACCATTTACTACCAAAATGGTCTTCGCTTTTTGCGAAACTGTGAAGATGACTACGATATTATCATCAACGATGCGACAGATCCATTTGGACATACGGAAGGGCTCTTTACCAAGGAATTTTACGGCAATAGTTATCGCGCTCTTAAAGAAGATGGTATCATGATTTACCAGCATGGTAGTCCTTTTTTTGACGAAGATGAGTCAGCTTGCCGAAGCATGCACCGTAAGGTCAATCAAGCCTTTCCAATCAGCCGAGTCTATCAGGCCCATATCCCAACCAGTCCAGCTGGCTATTGGCTATTTGGATTTGCATCGAAAAAATACCACCCTATCAAAGATTTTGACAAGGAAGGCTGGAAAAAACGCCAGCTTTTCACAGAATACTACACTGCAAACTTACATGTGGGGGCCTTTATGTTGCCCAAGTATGTTGAGGACATTTTAGAAGAAGAGGAAGGAAAAAAATGAGTCGTTTATTAGTTATCGGATGTGGGGGCGTTGCCCAAGTTGCTATTTCAAAGATTTGCCAAGATAGCGAAACCTTTACAGAGATTATGATTGCTAGCCGTACCAAGTCAAAATGTGATGACTTGAAGGCTAAATTAGAAGGGAAAACAAGTACAAAGATTGAGACAGCTGCTCTTGATGCTGATAAGGTAGAAGACGTGATTGCCTTGATTGAAAGTTACAAGCCAGAAGCTGTTTTGAACGTAGCTCTGCCTTATCAAGATTTAACCATCATGGATGCTTGTTTGGCGACAGGTGTCCACTATATCGATACTGCCAACTATGAGGCTGAAGATACAGAAGACCCAGAATGGCGTGCCATTTATGAAAAACGCTGCAAGGAACTTGGTTTTACAGCTTACTTTGACTACTCATGGCAATGGGCATATCAGGAGAAATTCAAAGAAGCGGGCTTAACTGCTCTTCTTGGTTCTGGTTTCGACCCAGGTGTGACCAGTGTCTTTTCAGCTTATGCTTTGAAACACTATTTTGATGAAATCCACTATATCGATATTTTAGACTGTAATGGTGGTGACCACGGTTATCCATTTGCAACAAACTTTAACCCAGAAATCAATCTCCGCGAGGTTTCTGCGCCAGGTTCTTACTGGGAAGATGGAAAATGGGTCGAAGTTGAAGCTATGTCTATCAAGCGTGAGTATGATTTCCCTCAAGTTGGACAAAAAGACATGTATCTTCTTCACCATGAAGAAATCGAATCATTGGCCAAAAACATTCCTGGAGTCAAACGTATTCGTTTCTTTATGACTTTTGGTCAATCTTATCTAACGCATATGAAATGCTTGGAAAACGTTGGTCTCCTTCGTACGGATGCTATTAACTTTAATGGACAAGACATTGTGCCGATTCAATTCTTAAAAGCCTTGCTTCCTGATCCTGCCAGCCTTGGCCCACGCACTGTTGGAAAAACCAATATCGGCTGTATCTTTACAGGTGTCAAAGACGGTGTTGAAAAGACCATCTATATCTACAATGTTTGCGACCATCAGGAATGTTACGCAGAAGTTGGTTCACAAGCCATTTCTTACACGACTGGTGTTCCAGCCATGATTGGGACAAAATTAGTGATGAATGGTACTTGGAAACAACCTGGGGTTTATAATCTTGAAGAATTGGATCCAGATCCATTTATGGAAGCTTTGAATGAGTATGGCTTGCCTTGGGTTGTGGTTGAAAATCCGCAAATGGTGGACTAATGAAGTTAGAACAAGTACCAACACCAGCCTACGTCATTGACTTAGCCAAACTAGAGGAAAATTGCCGGATTTTACAGCAAGTTCAGGAAGAAGCGGGCTGCAAGGTTTTACTTGCTCAGAAGGCTTATTCCCTCTACAAAACCTATCCCTTGATTAGTCAGTATCTGTCAGGTACGACGGCTAGTGGTCTCTATGAGGCTAAGTTAGCTAGAGAAGAGTTTCCGGGGGAAGTCCATGTATTTGCACCTGCTTTCAAGGATGCAGACTTGGAGGAATTGCTGGAGATAACGGACCATATCGTCTTCAACTCGGAGAGACAGTTGCGTAAACATGGTGCTCGTTGTCGAGAGGCTGGTATCAGTGTCGGTTTGCGCCTCAACCCTCAATGTTCTACCCAAGGTGATCACGCGCTCTACGATCCTTGTGCACCTGGATCCCGTTTTGGAGTCACTATAGACAAGATTCCTAGTGATTTGCTGGACTTAGTAGATGGTCTTCATTTTCATACCCTTTGTGAGCAGGGGGCAGATGATTTAGAAACAACTTTGAAAGCTGTAGAAGCGCAGTTTGGACCCTACTTACATCAAGTAAAATGGCTCAATATGGGTGGAGGACACCACATAACGAGAGAAGACTATGATGTGGATTTGCTGATTTCTGAAATCAAGCGTATCCGAGAAACTTACAATCTTGAAGTTTATATCGAGCCTGGTGAAGCTATTGCGCTCAATGCGGGTTATCTAGCAACTGAAGTATTGGATATTGTCGAAAATGGTATGGATATCTTGGTTTTAGATGCGTCCGCTACCTGCCATATGCCTGACGTACTTGAGATGCCCTATCGTCCACCTTTGAGAAATGGATTTGAACCGCAGGAAAAACCCCATACCTATAGACTTTCTTCCAATACCTGCCTGACGGGTGATGTGATTGGTGATTATAGTTTTGAAAATCCAGTCCAAATCGGTGATAGACTTTATTTTGAAGATATGGCTATTTACTCATTTGTCAAAAACAATACCTTTAATGGTATTGGATTGCCAAGTCTCTATCTTATGGACGAGCAAGGTGACTGCAGCTTAGTCAAATCCTTTGGCTATCAAGATTTTAAAGGGAGATTATCATGATGGACAGTCCCAAAAAATTAGGCTATCGCATGCCAGCAGAATACGAGCCCCATCATGGCACCCTCATGATATGGCCAACTCGACCAGGTTCATGGCCCTTTCAAGGAAAGGCTGCCAAAAGAGCATTTAGCCAAATTATAAAAAACATAGCAGAAGGGGAAAGAGTCTATCTCTTGGTGGATCAGGCCCATCTATCTGAAACCCAATCTTATCTTGGAGACAAGGTTGTTTATTTAGATATTCCGACAAATGATGCATGGGCGCGTGATACGGGTCCGACCATTCTCGTCAATGATAAAAGAGAAAAGTTGGCAGTAGACTGGTCTTTCAATGCCTGGGGTGGTGCAGTCGATGGCCTCTACCAAGATTATGAAGATGATGACCAAGTAGCCAGTCGCTTTGCTGAGGCGTTGGAAATGCCTGTTTACGATGCTAAACCTTTTGTACTGGAAGGCGGAGCCATACACAGCGACGGTCAAGGAACCATTCTTGTGACTGAAAGTTGCTTACTTAGTGCTGGTCGCAATCCTCATCTCAGTAAAGAGGAAATAGAGAGAAGATTATTGAACTATCTTGGCGCTGAAAAAGTTATCTGGCTGCCTTATGGTATTTATCAGGACGAAACCAATGAACACGTTGACAATGTTGCCACTTTCGTTGGTCCTGCAGAACTTGTCTTGGCTTGGACAGATGATCAAAATGATCCTCAGTATGCCATGTCTGCAGCTGACCTTGAGCTTTTAAAAAAAGAAACAGATGCAAAAGGGCGTCCCTTCACCATTCATAAATTGCCAATCCCAGCGCTTCATCAAGTTGTAACCGAAGAGGATCTGCCAGGCTACATCTATGAAGAAGGTGAAGAGGAGCGATATGCAGGTGAACGTCTTGCGGCCTCCTATGTAAACTTTTATATTGCCAACAAGTCTGTCTTAGTGCCACAATTTCAGGATGTCAATGACCAAGTGGCCCTAGATATCCTCAGCAAGTGTTTCCCAGACCGTAAAGTTGTCGGAATTCCAGCCAGAGATATTCTATTAGGTGGTGGCAATATCCACTGTATCACCCAACAAATCCCAGAATAGGAGAAAAAGATGAGAAATGTTAGAGTTGCAGCAATCCAGATGCAATGTGCTAAGGATGTAGCAACAAATATCCAAACAGCGGAACGTCTAGTACGTCAAGCTACGGAACAAGGCGCACAAATCATCCTCTTACCCGAGTTGTTTGAACGCCCCTATTTCTGTCAGGAACGCCAGTATAACTACTACCAATATGCTCAGTCAGTGACAGAAAATACCGCCATTCAGCATTTTAAAGTGATTGCTAAGGAACTACAGGTTGTTCTACCGATTAGTTTCTATGAAAAAGATGGCAATGTCTTGTATAATTCTATCGCCGTCATTGATGCTGATGGAGAAGTGCTGGGTGTTTATCGGAAGACCCACATACCAGATGACCATTATTATCAAGAAAAGTTCTATTTCACGCCTGGTAACACTGGTTTCAAGGTCTGGGATACTCGCTACGCTAAGATTGGGATTGGCATCTGTTGGGATCAATGGTTCCCTGAAACAGCGCGCTGTCTTGCGTTGAATGGGGCAGAATTGCTCTTTTACCCAACCGCTATCGGTTCAGAGCCAATTTTGGATACAGACAGTTGTGGTCACTGGCAACGTACTATGCAAGGGCACGCAGCAGCTAATATTGTCCCAGTCATTGCAGCCAATCGTTATGGTGTGGAGGAAGTCACTCCTAGTGAGGAAAATGGCGGACAGAGTTCCAGTCTTGACTTCTACGGTTCCTCCTTTATGACGGATGAAACAGGAACTATTCTAGAGAAAGCTGAAAGACAAGGTGAAGCTGTTCTGTTAGCGACCTATGACCTTGACAAAGGAGCAAGTGAACGCCTCAACTGGGGACTGTTTCGAGATAGAAGACCAGAAATGTACCAACGAATTACGGACTAGAAGGTAACTTTCATAATAAATTTTTGATATTCATGCCTGTCTTACAAAAATGTAAGATAGGCTTTTTAAATGTAAGATAGGTGTACGATTATACGCGGAAATGTATGCTATACTCTATGTAGATCAAAAAGAAAGAGGTTTATTATGAAAAAATGGAATGCAACGCAGTTGAAGTATCTGATGGCGGCAGTAATGGTTCTAGACCATATTCCGCATATTACAGGAATCGTTTCTCCTTTGTGGGAAGGTATCTTTCACGCCTTGACCCGTTGTGTGGGAGTTTGGTTTGCCTATATGGCTATGGAAGGCTTCATCCATACTCGAAATTTGAAAAACTACCTCATCCGCCTCTGGTCTTGGGCGCTTATCATGTTTGCTGGAAATAGCCTTCTCAATACTCTGTTTGCCTCTAAGGGTGTAATGGTTACTAATAATATTTTCTTGACTTTGGCCATCGGTGTCACCATGCTTTGGATTGGTTTTCCCAGAAAAGAGTTGGATAAAAAGGAGAAGTTGTGGCGTCGTATTGGGCTTGCTGGGCTCTTGATTTTCGGGTGTCTTTTTACTGAGGGTGGCATCACCATGCTACAATTTCTCTTGATTAGTTACTCTTGTCGAAATCGCAAGGGCTTGCGAAATCTCCTATATGCCTTTCTGTGGGCCTTCTTGTTAGTGACTTCCATCCAAATCTACGACACATGGTACCAAACACTGGAAATGATGCTTTACAATTCTGACTGGCTCTTTATCACCGTATTTCCTTTTATGGCACTTTATAATGGACAGCGAGGAAAAGAAACCAGTTGGAGTAAATATTTCTTTTATATTTTCTACCCAGCTCATCTATGGATTATAACCTTGATTGCTTATTTGGTTAAATAGCAAAAAAAGCAAATAGCAGTAATTTCTGTCTATTTGCTTTTCTTTTTTATAAAATATACTTCTCAATCGCACGCGCAACGCCTTCTTCTTCATTGCTGGCTGTAACGTCATTAGCAAGGGATTTGACATGGTCGCTGGCATTTCCCATAGCAATGCCAAGTCCTGCAAACTGAAGCATTTCGATATCGTTATTAGCATCGCCTATGGCCATGATTTCTGAGGAATCAATCTTCAAAATCTGAGCTAGACGTGAAAGAGCAGTAGCCTTTGTCGTTCCAAGTGGCATAGCTTCATAAATGACAGGCTGCGAACGAACTCCGCTAAATCGTTGGCAGAGTTCCTCAGCAAATCGCTGCTCAAAATCGTCTGTTTGCTCTTTTGTTCCTAAAAACATGCCTTGGAACATGCGATACTTACCACTGGTAGCTTCCTCAAGGGAGATTTCAGTCAGGTCTGAAAAGACAAGCTTGGCATCATTTTGAACGATTTGATTAGGCTTACCACCGAGGACAAAATAGTGTTCCTCATCAAAAAGAGTCAACTGAACATCACTTTTTTCAGCTAGGTCATAGAGGTATTCGATGTCAGTTGGACTGAGTTCTTGCCAGTCAACTAGCCCCCAGTCACTGGTCTGGTGGGTTGAACAACCGTTATTGACGATGACGTACTCGTTCTGGAGGTCAAGTCCTAGTTTTTTATAGTAGGGGAGGACACCGAAAAGCGGGCGACCTGTACAGAGAACCAGTTTGACACCTTTTTCAATGGCTTGGTGAATGGCAGTAATGTGGGCTTGTGGAATTTCCTTGGCTTCGTTAAGGAGGGTTCCGTCCATATCCAAGGCTAGTAGTTTAATCATAAGACTTCCTTTTCTAGGTGTTTTGCTTTTATTATAGCATATAGACTATGAAATGTCTGACAGAATTGTAAAATTCAAGCTTCCTTTTCTTGAAAAACAAAATAAATTCTTATATAATATGTATACTTAATATTTAAGGAGAAAAAATGTCAAAGTATCACTTTAATTCAATTTACAAAAATGATGAAACAGAGTCTACAGGTCTTCTTTTCATCAAAGTCTACAACAAGTGGGAAAGCAATTTGAAAAGAGTCTTGAAATCGGTTGGACTCACTTTGCCCCAATTTATCGTTTTAACCTCGCTCTTGTTTTTGTCCAATAGAGAGGAATATGTAACTCAAGTTGATATTGCTCGGTTCACTGGTATGGATGTCATGACGGTTTCCCAGATTGTTAGGTTACTGGAGAAGAAAGACTACATTAGACGTGATCAACACCCAAAGGATAGTCGGGCAAAACTGGTTTCAGTGACGAATTCTGGCGCAGAGAAGGTCAATCAAGCTTTACCTTTAGTAGAAGGGGTTGATGAAGAATTTTTTGAAAAACTATCTAACGATAGAGAAGTTTTTAATCGCATGTTAGTAGAGTTGGAGGATAAAAATGCCTAGATATTGGGTCGGAGTTGTTTCGAAGAACCATGTTTTAAGAGGAGTTGAAGGGAATTTTTGTCAGGTCTGTCATGGAAAGGGCGGCCCCTTAAACCGTATGAAAAAAGGTGACTATCTTTTATACTATAGTCCAAAATACGATATGAACGGTCAAGACAAGTTACAGGCTTTTGTGGCCGTAGGTAAAATTATAGACGACAAGGCCTATCAAGTAGAGCAGTTTGAAGGATTCTTTCCCTTTAGACGAAATGTCGAGTATTATCAACCAGTCAAAGATTGCTTCATAGAAATAGCCAGACAACATCCTGAATGGAAAGACTATACTTCTCGACTTCGTTATGGGCATTTTGAAGTTTCCAAAGACTTTTTTCTCTATATCTTTCAGCATATGAAAGTGGATGATGAAGCATGATTGATTTGCTAATTAAATGATTGTCAACTAGAATTTTGGATTTGGACTGTGAAGCGAACTTTGCTATAATAGAGTAAGAAACTTTGATAAAGCAAACGAGGCTGAGATGAAATTACTTTATACTGATATTGGGACTTCTTTGACTGAAATTTTAACGAGAGAGGCAGAAGAGCTTGTTGCTGCTGACAAGCGGGTCTTCTACATTGCCCCCAACTCTCTTTCTTTTGAAAAGGAACGCGCCGTGCTGAAATGCTTGTCCCAGCAGGCTTCTTTTGCGATTACCGTCACGCGTTTTGCTCAGATGGCTCGTTACTTAGTCTTGAATGATTTGCCAACCAAGACGAGTCTAGATGACATCGGCCTTGGAATGGCCTTTTATAAATGCCTTGCTGAACTCGATCCCAAGGACTTGCGTGTTTATGGTGCGATTAAGCAGGATACTCAATTTATCCAGCAGTTGGTTGAACTTTATCACGAGATGACGACTGCTCAGATGAGTTTTTTGGACTTGGAGAGTTTGACAGATGAAGACAAGCGAGCAGACTTGCTCTTGATTTTTGAGAAAGTAACAGCCTATCTCAATCAAGGTCAGTTGGCTCAGGGAAGTCAGTTGTCACATTTGATTGAGGCTATTGAGAATGGCAAGGTAAGTAGTGATTTTACTCAAATTGCCCTTGTCATTGATGGATTTACCCGTTTTTCTGCAGAGGAAGAGCGGATTGTGGATTTACTTCATGGCAAGGGTGTTGAGATTGTCATCGGGGCTTATGCTAGTAAAAAAGCCTATATCAGTCCGTTCTCTGAAGGGAATCTCTACCAAGCCAGTGTGGAATTTCTTCATCATTTGGGGGCAAAATACCAAACACCTGCTCAGGATCGTTCTCAGACTCATGAGAAAATAGATAGTTTTGACAAGGCATCTCGTTTGCTGGAGTCTTCTTATGATTTTTCAGAACTCGCTTTAGATGTCGATGAGAAAGATCGTGAAAATCTGCAAATCTGGTCTTGTTTGACACAAAAAGAGGAGTTGGAGTTAATAGCACGTAGCATTCGTCAGAAATTACATGACCATCCAGAACTGAGTTACAAGCATTTTCGTATTCTCTTGGGTGATGTGGCTTCTTACCAGCTATCACTGAAAACTATTTTTGACCAGTATCAGATTCCTTTCTATCTTGGTAGAAGTGAATCCATGGCTCACCATCCCTTAACCCAGTATGTCGAATCTATTTTGCGTTTGAAACGTTACCGTTTCCGTCAGGAAGATTTGATTAATCTCCTCAGAACTGGTCTGTATACTGACCTTAGCCAAGCGGATATTGATGCTTTCGAGCAATATCTCCGCTATCTTGGTATCAATGGCTTGCCAGCTTTTCAGCAGACCTTTACCAAATCCCACCATGGAAAATTTGATTTAGAGCGTTTAAATTCTCTTCGTCTGCGCGTTTTGGCGCCACTTGAAACCTTATTTGCCAGTCGAAAACAAAAGGCTGAAAATCTCTTGCAAAAGTGGAATACTTTTCTAAAAAATGCTGCTTTAAGCAAGCAGATGCAAGAATTGACAGCTACTATGGAAACACTAGAACAGGAAAGACAAGCCGAAGTTTGGAAAGCCTTCTGCCATGTTTTAGAACAATTTGCGACCGTTTTTTCCGGTTCACAAGTTAGTCTAGAGGACTTCCTGTCCTTGCTTCATTCTGGGATGAGTTTGTCCCAGTATCGCACCATTCCAGCAACTGTTGATACTGTTCTGGTGCAGAGTTACGATCTGATTGCCCCTCTGACCGCTGACTTTGTCTACGCCATTGGGCTGACTCAGGATTATTTACCCAAAATTGCGCAAAACACCAGTCTGTTAACAGACGAAGAAAGACAAAGCCTAAACCAAGCGACTGAAGAGGGAGCGCAATTACTGATTGCAAGTAGTGAAAATCTCAAGAAAAATCGCTATACTATGCTTTCCTTAGTTAATGCTGCCCGCAAGCAGTTGGTGTTATCAGCTCCAAGTCTTCTCAATGAAAATGAGAGTAAGGAATCGGCCTATCTTCAAGAGCTAGTCCATTTTGGATTTAGCCGGATAGAGAAGAAGATTCATCACAAAGGTCTGTCTAAGGATGATATGGGTTCTTATCACAGTCTCTTGTCTAGTCTAGTTGCCTATCATCAACAAGCTACTTCTAGTGAAAATGAGCAAGATGTCACCTTTGTCAAGGTTCTGGCGCGTGTGATGGGTAAAAAACTTGATCAAAAAGGTCTTGCAAATCCTGCTCTCCCAACCAGTCCAAGCAGCAAACCATTAGAGAAAGAGACCTTGCAGGCTCTCTATCCAGCTGACAAGGAGTTTTACCTGTCTACGTCTGGTTTGACAGAGTTTTACCGCAATGAATACAGTTATTTCCTCCGTTATGTCTTAGGTTTGCAGGAAGAATTGCGCCTGCGTCCAGATGCTCGCAGTCACGGGAATTTCTTGCACCGTATTTTTGAACGTGCCTTGAAACTACCTGCTGAAAATTCCTTTGATCAGCGTTTGGAGCAAGCTATCAAGGAAACCAGCCAAGAACGCGAATTTGAAGCTATTTATCAGGAAAGTTTGGAAGCCCAGTTTACCAAGGAAGTTCTACTTGATGTCGCGCGAACTACGGGCCATATCCTTCGTCATAATCCAGCTATCGAAACCATTCAAGAGGAGGCAACATTTGGTGGTAAAGATCAAGCCTTTATTCAATTGGATAATGGTCGCAGTGTCCATGTGCGAGGCAAGGTTGACCGTATTGACCGCCTGAAAGCTGATGGAGCGCTAGGAGTGGTGGACTATAAGTCTAGTTTGACCCAATTCCAGTTTCCTCATTTCTTTAATGGGCTTAATTCCCAACTGCCTACCTATCTTGCTGCCCTAAAAAGAGAAGGGGAGCAGAACTTTTTCGGTGCCATGTACTTGGAAATGGCTGAGCCTGTCCAATCTTTATTAGCTGTTAAAAGTCTGGCAGGAGCAGTAGCAGAAGTCAGCAAGTCTATGAAATACCAGGGACTCTTTTTAGAGAAAGAAAGCAGTCACTTGGGCGAATTTTACAACAAAAACAAGGCTAATCAGCTGACAGACGAGGAATTCCAGCTCTTATTGGACTACAATGCCCATCTTTACAAGAAGGCTGCTGAAAAGATTTTAGAAGGCCATTTTGCCATTAATCCATACACAGAGAATGGCAGAAGTATTGCCCCATACGTTCAGCAACATCAAGCCATTACAGGTTTTGAAGCCAATTACCACTTGGGACAAGCCCGTTTCCTTGAGAAATTAGAGTTGTCTGACGGCAAACGTCTGGTCGGAGAAAAACTCAAGCAAGCTTGGTTTGAGAAAATGAGAGAGGAGTTGAATCGATGAAGCCCATCCCCTTTTTAACTGAGGAGGAAATTCAAAAACTGCAAGAAGCAGAAGCGAGTTCGAGCAAGGAACAGAAGAAAACTGCCGAGCAAATCGAAGCCATTTATACTGCAGGGCAAAATATCCTTGTTTCAGCGTCAGCTGGTTCAGGGAAAACCTTTGTTATGGCCGAGCGCATTCTTGACCAATTAGCACGTGGCGTGGAAATCAGCCAACTCTTTATCTCGACCTTTACCGTCAAGGCTGCTACAGAGCTTAAGGAACGTTTGGAGAAGAAAATCAGCCAGCAAATCCAAGAAACCGATGATGTTGATCTCAAACAACACTTGGGACGACAGTTGGCTGATCTGCCAAACGCTGCCATCGGAACCATGGACTCCTTCACACAAAAATTCCTCGGTAAACATGGCTACCTGATTGATATTGCACCAAACTTTCGTATTCTACAAAATGAAAGCGAACAGTTAATCCTCAAAAATGAAGTTTTTCATCAGGTGTTTGAATCCCATTACCAAGGTGAAAATAAAGAGAAATTTAGTCGTTTGGTCAAGAACTTTGCAGGGCGTGGCAAGGATGAACGTGGTCTGCGCCAGCAGGTCTACAAAATCTATGATTTTCTTCAATCCACCAGTAGTCCCCAAAAATGGCTGAGCAACTCTTTTCTCAAAGGGTTTGAAGAAGCTGACTTTGCAATTGAAAAAGACAAACTGACCGAGCAAATCAAGCAAGCGCTTTGGGACTTGGAAAGTTTCTTCCGTTACCATCTGTATAACGATGCCAAGGAGTTTCCAAAAGCTGCCTATTTAGAAGCTGTTCAACAGGTTCTGGATGAAATTAGCTCCTTAAATCAAGAGTCCGATAGTCTGGCTTATCAAGAAGTGCTTGCTCGTATTGTCGCCATCTCTAAGGAGAAAAATGGTCGGGCTCTAGCTAACTCTAGTCGAAAGGCTGATTTGAAGCCACTGGCAGATGCCTACAATGAGGAGAGAAAGTCCCAGTTTGCTAAACTAGGACAACTGGCGGACCAGATAACGGTTCTCGACTACCAAGAGCGTTATCATGAAGACACCTGTGATCTAGCTAAAATCTTCCAAACCTTTATGAGTGATTTTGTGGAAGCTTATCGAGAACGTAAACGCCAGGAAAATGCTTTTGAATTTGCTGATATCAGTCATTACACCATTGAGATTTTAGAGAATTTCCCACAAGTTCGTGAGGCTTATCAGGAACGTTTCCATGAAGTCATGGTCGATGAGTATCAAGATACCAACCATATTCAAGAACGAATGCTGGAACTGCTGTCGAATGGCCACAATCGCTTTATGGTGGGAGATATCAAGCAGTCCATCTACCGTTTCCGTCAGGCAGATCCCCAGATTTTCAATGAAAAATTTCAACGCTATGCGCAAAATCCTCAAGAAGGAAAGCTGATTTTGCTCAAGGAAAATTTCCGTAGTAGTTCAGAAGTGCTATCAGCAACCAACGATGTATTTGAACGTCTCATGGACCAAGAGGTCGGCGAAATCAACTATGATAGCATGCACCAGCTTGTTTTTGCCAACATCAAACTAACTCCCAATCCTGAGAACAAGGCAGAGTTTCTCCTCTACGACAAGGACGATAGTGGGCAAGAGGAGGAAGAGAGCCAAGCAGAAACGAAACTCACAGGAGAAATGCGCCTAGTTATCAAGGAAATCTTGAAGCTCCATCAAGAAAAAGGTGTAGCCTTCAAAGAAATTGCCCTTTTGACTTCCAGTCGCAGTCGTAATGACCAGATCCTCCTCGCTCTGTCAGAGTACGGAATTCCTGTCAAAACAGACGGGGAGCAAAACAATTATCTCCAATCCCTAGAAGTGCAAGTCATGTTGGACACCCTGCGAGTCATTCACAATCCTCTGCAAGACTATGCCTTGGTAGCCCTTATGAAGTCTCCTATGTTTGGTTTTGATGAGGACGAGTTGGCACGCTTATCCCTTCAGAAAGTAGAAGATAAGGTCCAAGAAAATTTCTATGAGAAACTTGTTAATGCTCAAAAACTCGCAACAAGTCAGAAAAACTTGATTCATAAATCTCTAGCGGAAAAATTAAATCAGTTCATGGATATTTTGGATTCTTGGCGCTTGTATGCCAAAACCCACTCTCTCTATGACTTGATTTGGAAGATTTACAACGACCGTTTTTACTATGACTATGTTGGAGCCTTGCCAAACGGACCTGCTAGACAGGCCAATCTCTATGCCCTAGCGCTACGTGCTGACCAGTTTGAAAAGAGCAATTTCAAAGGCTTGTCTCGTTTTATCCGTATGATTGACCAAGTCCTAGAAGCCCAGCACGATCTCGCAAGCGTAGCCGTCGCACCGCCTAAAGATGCCGTGGAACTTATGACCATTCACAAGAGCAAAGGATTGGAATTTCCTTACGTCTTTATCCTCAATATGGATCAGGACTTCAACAAGCAAGACTCGATGTCAGACGTTATTCTCAGTCGTCAAAATGGGCTTGGTGTCAAATACATTGCCAACGTGGAAACAGGAGCAGTGGAAGCACACTATCCTAAAACCATTAAACTCTCTATTCCTAGCTTAACTTATACGCAGAATGAGAAAGAACTGCAACTGGCTAGCTATTCAGAGCAGATGCGTCTGCTGTATGTTGCCATGACGAGAGCTGAGAAAAAGCTCTATCTTGTCGGCAAGGGTTCTCGTGAAAAGCTAGAAGCCAAGGAATACCCAGCAGCAAATAACGGAAAATTAGATAGCAATACCAGACTGCAAGTAAGAAATTTCCAAGATTGGGTCTGGGCTATCAGTAAAGTATTTGCCAAGGACAATCTCAACTTTAGCTATCGTTTTATTGGTGAAGACCAGTTGACTAGGGAAGCTATTGGTCAGTTGGAAAACAAGAGTCCTCTCCAAGATAGTTCTCAAGCAGACAACCGCCAGTCAGAAACCATCAAAGAAGCTTTGGAAATGCTGAAAGATGTGGAAATTTATAATACTCTTCACCGCGCAGCCATTGAACTACCAAGTGTTCAAACCCCAAGCCAAATCAAGAAATTCTACGAACCCGTTATGGATATGGAAGGGGTAGAAATTACTAACCAAACTCCATCACCGGAAAAGCAAATCAGCTTTGATTTACCAGATTTTTCAACTAAAGAAAAGGTAACTGGATCTGAGATTGGTAGTGCCACTCACGAACTCATGCAGAGAATTGACCTCAGTCAGCAACCAACACTTGCTAGCTTGACAGAAACTCTCAAACAAGTTCAAGCTAGTCCAGCTGTTAGAAAAAATATCAATCTTGCTAAAATCCTTGCATTCTTTGACACAGCACTTGGTCAGGAAATTCTTGCTAATACAGACCATCTTTATCGCGAGCAACCTTTCTCTATGCTCAAAAAAGATCAAAAGAGTCAGGAAGATTTTGTTGTTCGTGGGATCTTGGACGGCTATCTACTTTATGAGGACAGAATTATTCTTTTCGACTATAAGACAGACCGTTACGATCAACCAAGTCAACTCATAGACCGCTATCGTGGTCAGTTAGCCCTATACGGAGAGGCTTTATCACGAGCCTATTCGATTGAAAACATTGAAAAATACTTGATTTTGCTCGGTAAAGATGAGGTTCAAGTTGTAAAAGTATAATTTATACTCTTCGAAAATCAAATTCAAACCACGTCAGCTTCACCTTGCCGTATATAGGTGACTGACTTCGTCAGTTCTATCCACAACCTCAAAACTGTGTTTTGAGCAACCTACGGCTAGCTTCCTAGTTTGCTCTTTGATTTTCATTGAGTATTAGAAAGGAGACCTCATGACACTTCCAGTTAGAAAATCCCTGCACGATGCGGTTTTACAAGCTTCAAAAGCTGATACTTGGGATCAAGCCACTAAGGAATGGAATGAAGTTTCCTTGATTTTTAATGGCATTGGCCGTAGTAATTGTGTTTGCGGGAACGCCATAAAATACTCCTACGAACTCTTTAACGGAGTTACAGGCCAACGTCTCTTTCCTATAGGAAGCGACTGTGTTCGCCATTTTCATCGATTGTCCCTTGACCAGCAACTAGAAGAGGAAGAAAAACTACTCAGAAAAGTTGAAAACCTAACCAGAAAGGCTCAGAAAAAGGAAAAAATCAAGGTCACTAAAAGCGACTTTGACGAACAACTTCTAAAATGGTTTTGGGAAAAAGGTGTTTTCAAAGCCAATCGTGGCAATCAATTCGCGCCTGAGAGAGACTATCAGCTCTTCCTAGAGGTCTTTCAAGGCGGAAGTTGGACCAAGGCAGAGCCAAAGAAGAAGGCTCGTATGGAAGAAGTGCTGAAAAAGTGTATCAAACCTTTTTTACTTGGTAAGACCGATGACCAACTCTACCTTGTCAAACTAGGCAAGGAGAAAATCGACTACGAGCAGCATCTACGAATTCAAGCAGAGAAAGAACGCAAGAAGAGAGATAAAATCGCCAAGCAATACGCTGACAACCTCATTCTTGCCATGGGACCTGCAGAACGAGCCTATCAAGATTACTTTGGCTTTACAGAAACCTTGACCCAAGAAGAACGAAAATGGGAGAAAATCCTCTTTGGAAAAAATAGAGATGAACGGGCTATCAAGGCTAAACAAAACCAAAAGGAGCTGAAAAAGGATCAGCGGATTGCAAATCAAGATCCTATTGAACGAAAGCAGAAGCAGACTTGGCTTCTCAATTCCTATTTTCGGGATTTGCCTGATGAAAAATCCAGATTTTCTCGGCTCCTATTAGAATATCGAAAAAGTGGAGAAGTACGCTTTTCAGATGAATACTTATCTGAGCATCTCATCGACTTTTTTTACAAGATGAAAGCCTTTGAGTTTGAGATTGCTCCGGAACAAGCTGCTGAATTTTTAAAAGAATGCCTTCAGGCAGAACATCTGTCATCTGCACAAGAAAGCTGGACTAGAGGGATTCTCCTCAATTGTCTTCATCCGTTTTTAGATAGGTTACTCATATAGAAAAAATCCTACCTTGTCTATGCATGGTAGGATTTAAGTATCTCCAAAGATGTACTGGTAAAGTTGGACGACTTTCTGAAAACATTGTGTGTCCATTCTTGTTATTTTTTGAGCATTACGCATCCGAAAATCAAAGGTATACAGTTGAAATGGATTGACAGCGCCATCTACCTTGTCCGACGAGACAGGAACGAGCAAGCCTTTTTCTGCCAAGCGTTGTTGGCCATGAGTGATAGGACAGACAGCTACAAAACCAGTTTGCAAGGCATATTCTCTCCTAGAAACTACCAAGGCAGGTCGCCGTTTCTGGATTTCTCGACCGACTGATGGATCAAAGTCCAGCCAAATGATATCCTGCTTTTCAGGAATATACTCAGATTTCGCTATCAAGTGACCTTACTCCTTCAAAATCATTTGTCATTCTCAAATCAGTAATCCCATCAAAAGGATCTTTCAGTTTTGGAGCTAAGACAATGACTCCGTCAATCCCTTTGTAGACGACCATTTCTTGACCTTCTGTCATCCCCAAATTTTTAGGAATGGTCACAGTGAGCGAATTCCCCACCTTCCGAGTCTTTACTGTATTCATTGCTCTACCTCCACGAATTAGTATACACTAAGTATATACCTGTTGGCAAAAAAAGTCAAGTAAATCCTGACTGGCATCAAGGATGTTTCGGACCAATACTATTTGTCGTTTATTGTGGTCAAAGCCTGTGCAAAAGTTCCTCATTTATGATAGAATAGGTAGTAAGAAAGAAAACGTTTTTACTACGTTTTTTTTAGTCGGAAGGGGAAAATATTATGGCTACTATTCAATGGTTTCCGGGCCACATGTCTAAGGCTCGGCGGCAAGTTCAGGAGAATTTAAAATTTGTTGATTTTGTGACGATTTTGGTGGATGCTCGGCTACCTTTATCTAGTCAAAATCCTATGTTAACCAAGATTGTGGGTGATAAACCTAAACTCTTGATTTTGAACAAGGCTGACCTAGCAGACCCAGCAATGACCAAAGAATGGCGTCAGTATTTTGAATCACAGGGAATCCAAACTCTGGCTATCAACTCCAAAGAGCAAGTGACTGTAAAAGTTGTGACGGATGCCGCTAAAAAGCTCATGGCTGATAAGATTGCACGCCAGAAAGAACGAGGTATCAAGATCGAAACCTTGCGGACCATGATTATCGGAATTCCAAATGCTGGTAAGTCAACTCTCATGAACCGTTTGGCTGGGAAAAAGATTGCAGTTGTCGGCAATAAACCAGGTGTTACTAAGGGGCAACAGTGGCTCAAAACCAACAAAGACCTTGAAATTTTAGACACACCAGGGATTCTCTGGCCTAAGTTCGAAGACGAAACCGTTGCTTTGAAACTAGCCTTGACTGGAGCAATTAAAGATCAACTACTCCCAATGGATGAAGTGACCATTTTTGGTCTCAATTATTTCAAAAAACATTATCCAGAAAAGCTAGCTGAACGCTTCAAACAAATGAAGATAGAAGAAGAAGCACCTGTTATCATCATGGATATGACCCGTGCTCTCGGTTTCCGAGATGATTACGACCGCTTTTACAGCCTCTTCGTCAAGGAAGTCCGTGATGGAAAGCTCGGTAACTACACCTTAGATACATTGGACGACATCGATGACGACGATTAAAGAAATCAAAGAACTTCTTGCCACTGTCAAAGAATTAGACAATCCCCTTTTTCTTGAACTGGAAAAGGATCCTCGTTCTGGGGTTCAAAAGGAAATCAGCAAACGTAAAAAAGCCATTCAGGCTGAACTGGATGAAGACCTTCGCCTGGAAACTATGCTTTCTTATGAAAAAGAACTTTATAAGCAAGGATTGACTCTAATTGCAGGTGTTGACGAGGTTGGCCGTGGTCCTCTTGCTGGACCTGTAGTCGCTGCAGCCGTTATCTTGCCGAAAAATTGTAAGATTAGAGGCCTCAACGATAGCAAGAAGATCCCCAAAAAGAAACATTTGGAAATTTATCATGCTGTTCAAGATCAAGCCTTGGCAATCGGTATTGGTATCATGGATAATCAGGTCATCGACCAAGTCAATATCTATGAAGCAACCAAGCTGGCCATGAAGGAAGCAATTTCCCAGGTCAGTCCGAAACCTGAGCACCTCTTGATAGATGCCATGAAACTGGAGTTACCAATTTCACAAACCTCCATTATCAAAGGAGATGCTAACTCCCTCTCCATCGCAGCTGCATCTATAGTGGCTAAGGTGACACGGGATAATATTATGAAGGACTATGATAATCAATATCCCGGCTATGATTTCACGGCTAATGCAGGATATGGAACAGCTAAACATCTAGACGGACTCAAGAAACTAGGAGTTACCCCAATTCACCGAATCAGCTTTGAACCCGTTAAATCATTGGTTGCAGAAGAAAAAGAAAGTTTAAGTTAGAAGGAATGAATGATTATGGAGGAACAGTCAGAAATACTCAGCTCCAAGAAGGAATTTGCCTTTGCCTCAAGCACCGTATTATCCCAAGTTGGGCGAGGGATCATTGTCGGTCTCGTCGTCGGACTAATCGTCGGATCCTTTCGGTTTTCAATCGAAAAAGGCTTCCACCTGATACAAGGACTCTATCAAGACCAAGCGCACCTAGTGCGCAATCTTTTTATCATTGGCCTATTTTATTTAATTGTTAGCTGGCTCAGTGCGAAATTAACTCGATCGGAAAAAGACATCAAGGGTTCTGGAATTCCTCAAGTCGAAGCCGAACTAAAAGGTCTCATGACCCTTAACTGGTGGGGCGTTCTCTGGAAAAAATATATTTTAGGTATTCTTGCAATTGCCAGTGGACTTATGCTGGGACGAGAGGGACCAAGTATTCAACTTGGAGCAGTTGGTGGTAAAGGTATAGCCAAGTGGCTCAAATCTAGTCCAGTTGAAGAACGTTCCCTGATTGCTAGTGGAGCTGCTGCAGGTTTAGCCGCAGCCTTTAATGCACCAATCGCAGGTCTTCTCTTTGTTATAGAAGAAGTTTACCACCATTTTTCACGATTTTTCTGGGTCTCAACTCTAGCAGCCAGTCTCGTAGCAAACTTTATTTCTTTACTCATATTTGGCCTAACACCCGTACTAGATATGCCAGACAACATTCCTCTCATGACCCTAGACCAGTATTGGATTTACCTCCTTATGGGAGTTTTTCTCGGGCTCTCTGGTTTTCTCTATGAGAAAGCTGTACTTAATGTTGGTCGAGTTTATGACTGGATTGGTCAAAAAATCCATTTAGATAGAGCTTATTATCCAATCCTAGCCTTTATCCTCATCATACCAGTCGGGATCTTCTTACCACAAATCCTTGGTGGTGGAAACCAGGTCGTTCTTTCTTTGACTGAGCAAAATTTTAGTTTTCAAGTTCTATTAGCTTACTTTTTGATTCGCTTTGTTTGGAGCATGATTAGCTATGGAAGTGGCCTCCCAGGAGGAATTTTCCTACCCATTCTGGCGCTTGGTTCCTTACTTGGTGCCCTAGTTGGTGTCATTTGTGTCAATCTTGGGCTTGTCAGTCAAGAGCAGTTTCCTATATTTGTCATTTTAGGAATGAGTGGCTACTTTGGGGCAATATCCAAGGCTCCCTTAACCGCTATGATCCTCGTAACTGAGATGGTAGGGGACATTCGCAACCTCATGCCACTTGGCTTAGTGACCTTGGTAGCTTACATCGTCATGGATCTGCTCAAGGGTGCTCCAGTCTATGAGGCCATGCTAGAAAAAATGCTACCAGAAGAAGCAACAGACGAAGGAGAAGTCACCCTCATTGAAATCCCTGTATCAGATAAGATCGCTGGAAAACAGGTTCACGAACTAAACTTGCCACATAACGTACTCATCACCACCCAAGTCCATAATGGCAAAAGCCAAACAGTTCACGGCTCAACTAGAATGTATCTGGGTGATATGATTCACCTAGTGATTCCAAAAAGTGAAATTGGAAAAGTCAAAGATTTGTTGTTGTAAGTTTTTTTACATAATTTATATTATGCAACAAAAATATTTCTTAATTAAATACATTTGAAAACCGATTCTCTGCAATGAGATCGGTTATTTCTTACTGATAAGGTATTTCAACATACAAGTAATTGAACTTTGTAAAAAATAAGACTATAATTAAGTTAGGAATGATAAAGCTAGAAAGGAGTTTACTGTATCAAATCTGTACAGTAAGATTAAAAATCATGAAAAAGAAAACAATAGCAATTGTACAATGTATTTTGTATCTCATAGCTCCTTATATAGCTCTTCAGTTATGTAAAATGAACAGAAGTTTCGTTACTGATAATCTCTTTTTTATTTTCCTTATTCTGCTGACTATTTCATTCTGGTTTAGTATTTGGAAACTAGAAAAAGCACTAGATAATGATTCACAATAGAAAAAAGATTTAGTTCTGTATTTCATAGATCTAAGTCTTTTTTCTATTCTTTGAAAACTCCCATAACATCTTTCCGAAAAACTATAATTTTCTTGAAAAATATATAAGTCTATGCTATACTACTGGTAGACTTAATTATGGAGAAAATGCATGAAACGTGAGATTTTACTGGAACGAATCGACAAACTAAAACAAATCATGCCTTGGTATGTTCTGGAATACTACCAATCAAAGCTTGCTGTTCCCTACAGTTTTACAACCTTGTACGAATACCTCAAGGAATACGATCGATTTTTTAGCTGGGTTTTGGAGTCTGGTATTTCAAATGTTGATAAAATGTCCGACATTCCTTTATCTGTCTTGGAAAATATGTCTAAAAAAGATATGGAAGCTTTTATCCTATATCTACGAGAACGACCTTTGCTGAATGCCAATACAACCAAACAAGGTGTCTCTCAGACGACCATTAATCGGACTTTGTCGGCACTTTCTAGTCTTTACAAGTATCTAACAGAGGAGGTTGAAAACGACCAAGGGGAGCCTTATTTCTATCGTAATGTAATGAAGAAAGTTTCAACCAAGAAAAAGAAAGAAACACTTGCTTCCAGAGCTGAAAACATCAAGCAAAAACTCTTTCTAGGTGATGAAACAGAAGGTTTTCTGACTTATATCGACCAAGAGTACCCACAACAACTCTCAAATCGCGCTCTCTCGTCATTTAATAAGAATAAAGAACGTGATTTGGCCATTATTGCCCTTCTCTTGGCGTCTGGTGTCCGCCTATCTGAAGCTGTTAATCTGGATCTAAGAGACCTTAATCTCAAAATGATGGTCATTGATGTCACTCGAAAAGGTGGCAAACGTGATTCTGTCAATGTCGCAGCCTTTGCTAAGCCTTACCTAGAGAATTATCTCGCCATTCGAAATCAACGCTATAAGACGGAAAAGACAGATACAGCGCTCTTTCTGACCTTATACCGAGGTGTTCCCAATCGTATCGACGCTTCTAGTGTTGAAAAAATGGTTGCTAAGTACTCAGAGGATTTCAAAGTTCGTGTAACTCCCCACAAACTACGCCATACCCTGGCTACTAGGCTCTACGATGCTACTAAATCGCAAGTTTTGGTCAGCCATCAGCTAGGACACGCCAGTACACAAGTCACTGACCTCTATACCCATATCGTCAACGATGAACAAAAGAATGCTTTGGATAGTTTATAATTAATACATAATTATAATTATGTATACTATACCACAAAAAAAGAAGTTGCATATTTTAGCAACTTCTTTTTTGATTTATCCTACTACCGCTTCAGCGATTTCTTCACGGCTAATACCAGAAAAGTAGCGTGTAATATCAATAGTTTCTAGAGCTTTAAGGACATCTTCGCGTTCGTATTTTACACCACGAAGGACATCTTCTACAGCTGCAACGTCCTCGATACCAAAGAAGTCCCCATAAATCTTGATATCTTGGATTTTTGATTCAATGACGTTGGCAAAAACTTCGACCTTACCACTGGTGAATTTTGTTCCACGACGGACGTTAAATTCAGGTGATTTACCGTAGTTCCAGTCCCAAGTACCAAATTTGGTATCCTTGATGCGATTGATTTCCGCTAATTCTTGCTCAGAAAAAACGTATTCAGTCATCTCTGGGTACTCTTTTTTCATGTATTCCAATAGCAAATCACGGAATTCTTCAACTGTGATTTTTTCAGGTAATTCATTGACAATATTGGTTACACGGGCACGAACGGATTTCACACCTTTTGATTCAAATTTGTCTTTTGAAACCTTGAGGGCATTAGCAAGGACTGACAAATCAACGTCAAATAACAAGCAACCGTGGTGCATGATACGCCCATTGATATAGGCTTGGGCATTGCCACAGAATTTTTTGCCATCAATCTCAAGGTCATTACGGCCTGTAAACTCAGCTTTAACGCCTAGTTGAGCCAAGGTGTTGATAACTGGAGTTGAGAAGCTCTTGAAGTCAAAGGCCTTGTTTTCATCTTCTTTTGAAATGATAGTATAGTTGAGGTTGTTTAAATCGTGATAAACAGCTCCACCACCACTGATACGGCGGACTACCTCAATACCATTTTCTCGAACATAATCACGATTGATTTCTTCGATAGTATTCTGGTGACGTCCAACAATGATAGAAGGTTTGTTAATCCAAAGAAGGAAGATTTGATCCTCATCTAGTAGGTGTTTAAAGGCATATTCTTCCAAGGCGATATTAAAAGCAGTGTCGTTTGAATGATTGATAATGTATTTCATGATATCCCTTTATACGATAGAGACTGGAAAACATCTTTCCAGTCTAGTCTATCTTCGTTTTATTTTTTCTTAGGTGAATGGATAGCCATTCCTAAAACATCTGCAAATGCTTCGTACATCACTTCAGAGTAGGTTGGGTGTCCGTGGATGGTCTTCAGCATTTCCTCAACAGTGATTTCCATTTCGATAATGCTTGATGCCTCGTTAATCAGTTCTGCGGCTGCAGGACCAATGATGTGCACACCAAGGATTTCCCCATATTTCTTATCAGCGATAACTTTTACGAAACCTTGAGCAGCATCAGATGCAATGGCACGACCGTTGGCTGCAAAGTTGAATTTACCGATTGCAACATCGTATTTCTCACGAGCTTGTTCTTCAGTTAGACCTACTGCTGCTACTTCAGGAAGAGTGTAGATGGCTGCAGGAGTCAAGTTCAATTTGGCAACAGCATGATTTCCTTTAAGGGCATTTTCAGCGGCAACTTCACCCATACGGAAGGCCGCGTGCGCCAACATCTTAGTACCGTTAATGTCACCTGGTGCGTAAATACCTGGAACAGAAGTTTCCATATATTCGTTAACCTTGATGCGACCACGATCCAATTCAAACTCAACATCGCCAATTCCTTCAAGATCTGGCACACGACCGATTGAAAGAAGAGCTTTGCTTGCGATGATATCGTCTTTTCCTTCAACCTTGATACGAAGTTGACCATTTTCTTCGATGATTTCTTGCAATTTTGTACCTGTTAAGATAGTCATACCTTTGCGTTCCAAAATCAAGCGAAGATTCTTAGAAACTTCCGCATCCATAGCTGGAACGATACGGTCCATCATTTCAATAACAGTCACTTTTGAACCAAATGTCATGAAGGCTTGACCGAGTTCAATACCGACAACACCACCACCGATGATTACGAGGCTCTCTGGAACTTCGTTCATTTCAAGAATGTCATCACTGGTCATGACAAGTGGAGATTCCATACCAGGGACGTTAATCTTGCTGACTTTTGAACCACCGGCAAGGATGATTTTCTTGGTTTCAAGCAATTCAGAACCATCTACCAAGACATTCTTGTCTTTAGTGATGGTACCAACACCCTTATGAACAGTAACTCCGTAGCTACGAAGAAGACCCGCAACACCACCTACCAAGGTATTGACAACTTTAGATTTAGTTTCTAAAAGTTTATCCATATCAACAGTGAAGTTTGGATTTTCGATGACGATACCACGGTTTGCTGCATGACCGATGTTTTCGATGATTTCAGCGTTGTGAAGGTAGGTCTTAGTTGGGATACATCCACGGTTCAAGCAGGTTCCACCGAGTTCTGATTTCTCAACAAGGGCAACCTTACCACCAAGTTGGGCTGCTTTAATAGCCGCTACATATCCAGCAGGACCCCCACCAATCACAACGATATCAAAGGCATCGTCGCTCTTGCCGTCGTCGTTTGAGGCACTAACTGAAGGCGCTGGACTAGCTTCTGGTGCTGCTCCAGCCGTTGGGATATTTTCCCCTTCTTCACCAAGGTAGCCAATGACTTCCGTTACTGGGACAGTTTCACCATCTCCTTTGAGGATAGCAATCAAGTAGCCATCTTCTTCTGCTTCCAATTCCATGCTGACTTTGTCAGTCATGATTTCCAAAAGGATTTCTCCTTCTTTTACAAATTCTCCGACTTTTTTATTCCATTGGACGATTTGTCCTTCTGTCATATCCACGCCGGCTTTTGGCATAATTACTTCTAAGGCCATGTCTTACTTCCTTTATCTATATCTTTAAAAATAAATACTGTATTTTTAAACCAACATTGAGATTGGGTTCTCAATTAAGGCTTTCAAGTCTTTCATAAACTTAGCACCAGCCATACCATCTACAACACGGTGGTCAATGGTTAATCCAAGGCTCATGATAGGGCGAATGACAATCTCACCATTGACAACTACAGGTTTTTCAACTGTTGAGCTAACCCCGAGGATAGCTGAGTTTGGTTGGTTAATAATAGGACCAAAGGACTGAACGCCAAACATTCCCAAGTTACTAATTGTGAAGGTTGAGTTTTGTAACTCACTTGGAGCCAATTTACCATCCAAGGTACGACCAATCACATCCTTAAAGGCTACAACCAACTCTGACAAGCTCATTTTTTCAGCATTATAGACAACAGGTGTCATCAATCCGTTATCCATCCCAACCGCCATCGCAAGGTTGACATAGTTATGAGTGATAATGGTCTTGCCGTCTTCTGTCAATGAAGCGTTGATGTATGGGTGTTTCATAAGGGTCTTCACAACAGCGAGTGAAAGAAGGTCTGTTACAGTAGTCTTCTTACCAGTTGCTTCCATAATCGGCTCAAGAACCTTCTTACGAAGAGCCAACATTTCTGACATATCGACATCGTAGTTGAGCGTGAAGGTTGGCGCAGTTAGGTAGGATTCAACCATACGTTGAGCGATAACCTTACGCATTGGTGTCATTGGAATACGCTCAATCTCACCATAAGGAGTGATATTGTCTGGAACTTCTTCCACTTTTTCGATTTGAGCAGGAGACTTGATGGTGTCGTTTTCGACATTTTCAGGAAGTAAGGCCAAAACATCCTTCTTCATGATTTTACCACGATGACCTGTTCCTTGGATTTCCTGCCAAGCAATGTTATGTTCGAGGGCAATTCGTTTTGCAAGTGGCGAAATGCGAACCACGTTTGTGTCTTTATAAGTTTCCACGTCTTCTTTGTGGACACGACCGTTTGCACCTGAGCCAGAAACATCGTAGAGATTGATCCCTAAATCATCCGCTAACTTTCTAGCCGCAGGAGTCGCTCTTAGCTTGTCATCAGCCATGACCTCTCCAATTCTATTTATGATATAAAGGGCGTCAAAAGCGACTGAAAAATAGGAAATCGACGCTGGCTTCGATGAAGCCAAGGAGATTTATCTTTTTTCCGAGCTTTTAGCCCGTGTTCAACTCTACAAGTAACTTGGACACGGAACGTATCTCAAGTTACTACGGTTGCCGCTATCTGGCGACCAACCTAGTAGACTTACTAAGTTTTTTGTCGAATATTATCGATTCGTCAAAAAACTGTCGCAAATTTACATAATTTAATTTATGCAATTCTATTCTTTGTTATATGTCTTACGGATTGTATCTTTGATGCTTTCAACTGTTGGAATCATTGCATTTTCAAGGTTTTGCGCGTAAGGCATTGGCACATCTTCTCCGGCGCAACGGCGGATTGGTGCGTCTAGATAATCAAATGCTTCTGATTCTGAAATAATAGCTGAAATCTCTCCGATATAGCCACTTGTTTTGTGGGCGTCGTTGACCAGAACGACCTTACCAGTCTTCTTCACTGAGTTAATGATGATATCCTTATCAAGTGGAACGAGGGTACGTGGGTCCACAATTTCAACTGAAATTCCCTCTTCTGCTAATTCTTCAGCAGCTTGAACCACACGGCGAAGCATTTTTCCATAAGTAACGACTGTTACATCTGTACCTTCGCGTTTGATTTCCCCAACCCCAAGTGGGATTGTATAGTCTGGATCAACTGGCACTTCCCCTTTTTGGTTAAATTCTGACTTGTATTCAAGGATGATAACAGGGTTGTTATCACGGATAGAAGACTTGAGAAGTCCTTTCATGTCAGCAGGTGTACCTGGAGCTACAACCTTAAGACCTGGGATGTGTGTGAACCAAGACTCTAGAGACTGAGAGTGCTGAGCTGCAGAACCAACTCCGTTACCAGCTGCACATCGGACAGTCATTGGAACCTGACCTTTCCCACCAAACATGTAACGTGTTTTAGCAGCTTGGTTGACGATATTGTCCATGGCAATGACCGAGAAGTCCATGAAGGTCATATCGACGATTGGACGAAGTCCTGTCATGGCTGCTCCTGCTGCTGCACCTGAGATAGCAGCTTCAGAAATCGGACAGTCACGAACACGTTCTGGACCAAATTCTTCGAGCATTCCAACAGAAGTTCCGAAGTCTCCTCCAAAGACACCGACGTCTTCTCCCATCAAGAATACATTTTCATCGCGACGCATTTCCTCAGACATAGCAAGGATAATGGTGTCACGGAACGACATTGTTTTTGTTTCCATTTTTATCTCTTTCTCCTTAGTCTGCGTAAATATCTTCAAATGCTGATTCTAGTGGTGGGAATGGGCTTTCTTCAGCAAATTTAACAGAAGCTTCTACTGCTTCCTTGACTTGTGCTTGAATTTCTTCCAATTCTTCTGCACTTGCAATATTGTTTTCAATGAGGTATTTGCGAAGGTTTTCGATTGGGTCTTTTTGTTTCCACAATTCCACTTCTTCACGAGTACGATATTTACCAGGGTCAGATGATGAGTGGCCAAGCCAGCGATAGGTTACACTTTCGATCAAGACTGGGCCATTGCCACCACGAACATGATCTACAGCTTTCTTAAATCCTTCATAGACATCGATGACGTTGTTCCCATCTTCGATAAACATTCCAGGAATTCCATATGCCGCACTACGTTGATGGATATGCTCTACATTGGTCATTTTCTTGATATCCGCAGAGATCCCATAACCGTTGTTAATGCAGTAGAAAACAACTGGCAAGTTCCAAATAGAAGCCATGTTGACTGCTTCGTGGAAGACACCTTCGTTGGTCGCACCATCTCCAAAGAAGCAAACGACGATTTTTCCAGTGTTTTGCATTTGTTGACTGAGGGCTGCACCGACAGCGATTCCCATACCACCACCAACGATACCATTGGCACCGAGGTTCCCAGCATCCAGGTCAGCGATGTGCATAGAACCACCTTTTCCTTTACAGGTTCCAGTGTATTTCCCGAGGATTTCAGCCATCATTCCGTTGAGGTCAATCCCCTTAGCAATAGCTTGCCCGTGTCCACGGTGATTTGAGGTAATCAGATCATCTGGATTAAGAGCCAGCATCGCTCCGACGTTAGCAGCTTCCTCTCCGACAGAAAAGTGAGTCATACCGGGAACTTTTCCCTTTTTCACTAACTGAGCGATTTTTAAGTCCATGCGACGGATTTCTTCCATCTTACGGAACATCTCTAGCAAAAGATTTTTATCTAAAGTTGACATAATCTTGCCTTTCTAACTTTGTACTTACCTTACTATTTTACCTTTTTTAGTATACGCTGTCAAAGTATATGGCTAATAAAAATTCACAATATAAAAAAATAAACCCCTGTTAAAACAGGGATTCTCTCTAGTTAGAGTATTTTTTCACAAAGTGCTTTTTCAGGATATTTTCCAAAAATTAGCTCAATCTTTTCATTACGGTTTTCAGACGCCATTGATACAAACAACCAGAAACAATCAAGCTGGCAATTAACCCAATCCAGTAGGCAAATGCCCCTAAGTCAGTTACTTGATCTAGTAGATATCCTAGTGGTATCGCTACTCCCCAATATCCGATTAAGCCAAGATAGAAAGGAACGATAGTGTCCTTATACCCTCTTAAAATTCCTTGGAGCGGAGCCGCAAAGGTATCAGCTAGCTGGAAAAAGAGACTGTAGGTTAGAAATACAGCAGTTGTTTCAATGAACTGAGAGTCATTCCCATATAGACTTGCTACACGATCTCTAAAAATGTAGAGAAAAGATAGGGTAAGACCTGCAAAAATAAGGGCGGTTACTCTCCCCAGACGAGCATAGATTTTTGCATCCTCAAAACGTTTGGCCCCCACCTCGTAAGACACAACAATCGCCATAGCAGAGGAAATACTCATAGGAAAAGCATACATGAGACTCGAAAAATTCATAGCTGACTGGTGACTGGCAATGATGAGCGATGAAAACTTAGCCATGATTAGTCCCACCACGGAGAAAATAGCCACTTCCGCAAATACGGTTCCTCCGATTGGTAGACCTAATCGAACACCTTCCTTGATTTTATCTATATTGAGTGGAATAGGTTTTTCAAGATGTAACGCTTTTAATCTTTCCTGTTTGAACAAAACAAGCAGGGAAATTCCCAATAAAACCCAATAGGCTAGAGAAGTTCCTAGACCTGCTCCTGCACCACCAAGCTCTGGAAAACCAAGAGCTCCATATATCAAAAGATAGTTAAAACCACTATTTAGCGGAAGTAACAAAAGCATGAGGTACATAGATAGCTTGGTCAATCCAAGAGAATCCAACAAAGAGCGAATGACACTGAACAGCAACAAGGGAATAATTCCGATAGAAAGATACCAAAGATAGGAAACTGCAACTGCCGCTACTTGAGCTTCTAGTCCGATATGATTTAAGACAGGAGGTGCCAAGAAAAGTACCAGTCCCAGTAAGACCACAGATAGACCCAAGGCCAAATAGATGAACTGGTAAAAATCTGACGCAACTTCTTCCTTTTTACCTCGACCAAGATGGTGACCAATGATGGGCACCAGGGCTGATACAATCCCTGTTAGGAATGTAAAGAAGGGATTCCAGATACTGGTTGCCATAGACACACCAGCCAAGTCCATGGTATTGTACCGCCCAGTCATTGTTGTATCGACAAAAGAGGCAGAATAATTGGCAAATTGATAAATCAGGATAGGGAAAAATATCTTAAGAAATAAAACAAACTTGTCTTTAAATTGATGGGTTGGGTACATATACGCTCTCTATTCTTATAGTTTATAGAGCAGAGTCCCATCTAGTTTTGATAGACGATTTGTCCCTTACAGATAGTATATTTGACCTGCCCTTTTAAAGTTTCCCCGATAAATGGAGAATTGGCTGATTTTGAAGCGAAGTTTGGACCAATAGTACGATCAGCCTTGTCATCAAAGACAGTGATGTCCGCTGGACCATTTTCAGCCAAGTAGCCTGCTTCAAAGTTGTACAATTTAGCTGGATTGACAGTCATTTTTTCTAGTAATTCCATCAAGCTTAGTTCACCAGCTTCCACCAAATAAGTCAAACCAAGAGAAAGAGAGGTTTCCAAACCAGTCATACCAGATGGCGCTTTGGTGATATCTTCTACATTTTTCTCATCTGCATGGTGAGGCGCGTGGTCTGTCGCGATAACTGTGATAACACCTGACTTGAGACCTTCGATAACGGCACGACGGTCTGATTCCAAACGAAGCGGAGGGTTCATTTTGGCATTGCTACCTTGAGTTAAAAGAAGAGTTTCTGTCTTAGAAAAATGTTGTGGTGCCACTTCTGCTGTGACTTGGGCCCCCAAACCTTGAGCAAACTCTACTACTTTGACACTTTCCTCCTTAGACAAATGCTGGATATGAACGTGGGCCTTAGTTGCATGGGCAATCATGACATCACGCGCAATCATAGCGTATTCTGCTACACCTGTCGCACCACAGATCTTGAAGTGGTCTTTAGCGATGTTTTCGTTGAAACCAAGAATTCCATTCAAACCAGGATCTTCCTCGTGAAGACAAACAAAGGTACCTAGTTTCTTGGCGTTTTCCAAGGCTTCTTTGAGAACCTTGCTACTTTCAAGCGGGATACCGTCATCTGAGAAACCAACTGCTCCAGCTTCCAAAAGTGCCTTAAAGTCAGTTAAGTCTTGGCCATTAAAATTCTTAGTAATGGTCGCAACCGTCTTAACATTGATTTTCTCTTTAGCAGCTGACTGAAGAACTTCTTGCAAAGTCTCCACATCTGAGATGGTTGGATTGGTATTAGCCATCATGACGACCGTTGTAAAACCACCTGCAGCGGCTGCTAGAGCACCAGTATGGATATCCTCCTTGTGGGTCTGACCAGGTTCACGAAAATGAACATGAATATCCACGAGTCCAGGCGCAACTACAAGCCCAGTAGCATCAATCAGTTCTGCTCCTTCTTCCTTAATTTCAGGCGCAATTTTGACAATTTTCCCATCTTGGACCAAAACATCACACACTTGATCCAAACCAGACTTGGGATCCATTACACGACCATTTTTGATTAGTAACATCTGCTTTCTCCTTTATTCATAGAAATCAACTTGAGTATCCAACAATTTATCCCCATCATAAACAAACTTAGCTGAAAAGAAGGGTTTGTCCTCTAAAAGCCACTCAACAAAGGTGTGATCACCCTCCCAAGTCGGCTTGCTCAAAACTTCATCATAGGGAACCCATTCCAGCGTCCCCTCATTGCAGTCAATCAAGTCCCCCTCAAACTCCGTTACCTTAAAAACATAGGTGTACCAGTCTAAATCAGGCGTGAACTCAGGAAAAGTGATAACGCCTTTTAGCACAGGCTTACCTTTCAAACCTGTTTCTTCGAAGATTTCACGCGCTGCGCATTCTTGAGGTGTCTCCCCTCGCTCTAACTTACCACCCACACCAATCCATTTGCCTTCATGGACATCATTCGGCTTCTTATTGCGATGCAGCATGAGCAGTTCTTTTCCGTTATCAATGTAGCAAATCGTCGCTAACTGAGGCATATTCTCTCCTTATCTAAGCCAATCGATTGGCTCTTGTCCTGTCTCTCTTAAGAATGCATTAGTCTTGGAAAAAGGCTTGGAACCCCAAAATCCTCTGTAAACAGATAAAGGACTGGGGTGAGCTGATTCGATAATCAAATGCTTAGGATTTGTCACCAATGATTTCTTCTTGCGTGCATAAGCGCCCCAGAGTACAAAGACTACAGGTCTATCTAGATTATTGACCACCTGAATCACAGCATCTGTAAAAGGCTCCCATATCTGCCCAGCATGACCATTGGCTTGACCAGCAGGAACCGTCAAGCAAGCATTGAGAAGTAAGACTCCTTGCTCAGCCCAAGCGGTCAAATCATGTGATTTCTTAACCCCGATATCATCTGACAATTCTTTCAAGATATTTTGTAAGGACGGTGGCGCTGGAATAGCATCGGGTACAGAAAAACTCAAACCCTGCGCCTGACCTGTCCCGTGATAAGGGTCTTGCCCTAGAATCACCACCTTCACTTCTTCAAGCGGTGTAGTCAAGAGAGCCTGAAAAACTTTTCCCTTAGGCGGGTACACAGTTCCCTGAGCATAGACTTGCTCCATAAACTGATTGATTTTCCCGAAATACCCCTCAGGTAATTGCTCCTTAATCAAAGCATGCCAAGATGAGTGTTGCATCGCCAACTCCTTCGTTTTTACTGCTTCTATTATAGCAAAAAGTGGCTATCTAAACCACTTTTTACAGTTTATCCAAACAATCCAGCAAGTCTTGGTAAGAATGAGCTTCATAAGTCGGCTGGGCTTGTGTATTATTTTCCAGATGATGGGGATTGTACCAGATAGTATCAATACCAGCATTATTGCCACCTTGGATATCGGCGGTTAGAGAATCTCCAATCATCAGCGCCTTTTCTTTGATGAAGCCTTCAATCTGCTGACCGATTTTTTCATAGAATAGTGCATCAGGCTTTTGTGTTTGCAGTTGCTCGGAGATAAAGACTTGGTTGAAATAGGGAGCCAGACCTGATTGAGCCAAACGTCCTGTCTGAATGGCAGTAATCCCATTTGTCGCAGCGTATAGCTCATAATCTCTCTCGATGAGGCTGTCCAAGAGTTCATGAGCACCCGAAAGAGTTTGCCCCTGTTGGGCTAAGTAAAATTGATAACGCTGGGCAAGTAACATACCGTCTTTTTCCTGTCCGAAATAGGCAAATAAACGAGAAAAGCGCGTGTTGACCAGCTCTTGTTTACTAATTTTCTTTTGCTCCAAGTCCTTCCAGAGAGCATTGTTCATGGGAACGTAATAGTCTTTGTAGGCTTGAATATCCGCAACCCCTTCTTCTTTTAGAAGTTGCGTCAGAGCCACATCCTCAGCAGCATCAAAATCAAGCAAGGTGTGGTCAAGGTCAAAGAGTAAAAATTTGTAAGGCATTGAGTTTCCTTTCTGAATCAGTAAATTTATCTTTCAATATATCATACTGCATCAGAACGATATATTATTTTTTGAAAGTTCAGATAATCCATCAAGTTAATAACTTTATTTTTTTCTGGCACTTCTGAGATAGTGTCAGTTTCAAACCCATTTACTTTAGCAAATTGAATTGTATAATCATATACAAGATCAAATAACTCATCAATTTCAGAGTCAAGTTTCAAAGTAAGTAGTTCTTTTTGATTATCCTGTAAAAATTTCAAGAAATTATCGACCTCTTCCTCACTTACTTCCCCCTTTTGAGCTAATTGAATGAAATGAAGTAGCTTTTCTATAAGTTGCTTTACAATCTTTTTATATCTATTAGAAATAAATGCATAATAAGCAACACCACCAACAGCTAGAATAGTTGCACCAATAGTAGTTACTAACACATACTTATTTTTTGCAAGGCCTTTAACGACCTGTTGAGCTGGTTCTCTTACCTTTACTTCTTTTAGATGCTTTACTATATGGCCAGACGAATTTCTGATTATCGAACCATAACGTTTATAAATTCCAGAGTCTAATCCTTTCTGAATATTTAATGGAATTTCTATTGTAACTTGATTTAATGACATAATTATAACTTACCTCTTAATTCTATCGTTCTAGTTTACTCAAAAATAAAATCAGTGATTCGTTTAGCAGCTTTTTCTGTTGCCAGTTCAATGTCAGTTTTAGTCCAGGTGTCATTTACATAATTAACAAGAGATTTAGCTATTGGGAACTTACTACCTATATAGCCATGACCACTTGTGATTGTATTCTCTCTTTTTGTTCTAAACCAAGCATCTCCAATTCCACGATTAATTTCGGATTCAAGGAGTATCTTATTACCAATTTTTTCAGCATAATCCCTGAATTCTTCCTGGCTTTCTAATCCAGCATCTGACGTAATATTTTCTCGATTTAAACCACTTTGTGGCATAATATGTTCAATATCAATATTCCCATTTAGATTAAAGTCAATACTTTTTTCCAATGCAAATAGGAATTCATTTACATATAGAATAGAATTTGAAACACCACTTTCAGTCAAAGTTTGTTTAACGTCTTCATAAACAAAATTAGTATGAATATGGTTCTTTATTTTTGAAATAAGTTCGTCGATTGAAATTGAATCGACTTGACTGTACAACAAATTTATTTCTTCTAAAAAGCCTTTAAAAAGTTTATGGCTATACGAGAGTTCAGATAATTCAATCAAAACTCCAAGTCTAAGTAAGTATTCCAGATATGTGTTATCGTTTCTAAAAAATAGATAACTACTAACAAAAGGTCGTAAATTACCGTTTAATTTGTTTATCAATTGACCATTAATAGTATCAGATACTCGTTCAAAATTGTTTATGATTGTATTTAGTTCAGAAGTAAATAGAATATCTTCATTCAATAGATGCTTATTTTTTGAGAAAAAGGCTCTTATACCAGGATTTCTTCGATCAGCACCGTTTTGTTCTGAGAGTTTTACGAAAATATAATGAGTAATTAACGCATTCAAGTCTAATCTAGATGAATCGGTACGTTGTACAATCTCTTGCCAATTTTTTTCGAAGTTTTTCCTATCTGATGCATTTGCAGTGGTCTTAGATACGATTACTTCAATTGGGGTCAATGGGACACCAGTTCCATTTAAAGAATTGAAAATATTTATTGCTTGATCGGTATTATAACTTGTAATGGTGATCACTTGGCAGTTATCAATGAAATGATTAGCAAAATTGATGAGTTTAAAAACATTCAAATCATCACACATATTATAAAAATATCTAAAGTTTTTATAATAATTTGTATAACGATTATCTTTTTGACGACGATAAATTTGATAAACTTTCTCTTTAATCGAAGTGAAATCTCTACCTAACAAGATAGTAGTCATCTCACTAGCATATTTTTCCGAGATTGAATGATTTAGATACTTTATCCTATCATCACTAGGATAATACAATCCATCAACAAAATCATCTTTTTCGTCATCTGAAACATTGAAAAGCATTGTAACAATCTGCTCTTTAAGACCATTAAGACGTTTCACTAATCTGCGTGCATCAGTATCTAGAGTCGGTTGAAGTTCAAGCTCCTTATCAATCTTCAATAAGATTGCTTTAAGAAGTAGCATAAATGTCGTTGTTCTTTGCTGGCCATCAATCAAGGTTACTTCATGCTCTTCTCCAGATTCTTGAGCAATGAGAACAGCTCCAAAGAAATAATTGTCTTGAGAACTATCATCGAAATTTTCCATATGAAGATTAATATCTTCAATGAGTTGTTCACATTGTGGTACTTGCCAAGCATAGGGTCTCTGATAGGTAGGAATATAAAATTCTGATTTTTCAAAATAAGATTTTATTGTTTGTAAAGCCGGTTGAATATCGTTTCTCATTCAGATTCTCCAATAATTTATTCTGATAATATTATATCACGAAAACACTGACAATAAAAATCAATACAAGTTTGAACGAAGGTAAAATTTTGTATAGCGATAACATCAAACTTACTTTTTCCGCACAATTAGTAACTTCATTTTCAATACTCTATAAAATCCTTTGGAAGCAATAAGTTTCAAAGAATCAAAATTTGCAGGGCATTTAGTTCTCTTCCTGAATATTCATTAAGAACATTATAGTATAAATGAAAATTTCAAGGTAACATTGTTTGAATAACTTAAACTCTCCAATACTACACTCTCTTACCCCAACTCCTTAGCTATTCTGCTTTTTTCAAGTTTTCCCTTTGCAATTCGTTTCCATAAAAAAAGTGGATTCAAACTATAAGATAGGCGTACGAGGAAATAATTAACCCATTCAATAAGGGCAAAAAGCTGTATCAACGTAGCTAAGATAGTCACTTGAACACTCTGTGTGTTCCAGAAAATAAAAGGAAAGCCCGTAATAAGTAAAATAAGGTCCACTATTCTGAGCCCACCATATATTCTAGGGACATTTCCACTTCCGAACTGAGGATTCGACAGTCTTCTAATCAAAATCGCCCAATAGATTGAACCTTGAAGCAAAATAAATGTCAGTAAAGATAAAGGATAGAGAATGGTGACTAGACTCCTCCAATCACCAAGCCGATTTTTCAAAAGTAAAAAACAAAACCAAAAGGATAGGACGGCTGTGAACTCTCCCAAACAAAGGGACACCAACTCTTTTCTAACTTTCTCTTTTTGTATGTTCATCATCTCACCCATCTATCTATCATCCTATATCAGAAAAAAGCCATTCGATTCATTTTCTAGTCAATATTTCTCAGATTCAAGGCATTCTAAGCGTCGAACAGTCCAATTACTTTTATATCAATGCAATTCTAAGTTTAGAATTACACTGATATAAATGTTTTAGACCTATTCTAAGTCTATGATAGCCTTAAATTTTAATTTTTGAAGGATTCTAAAGCTAGAATAGCTCTAAAATTACGAGCACTAAGCTATTCGAAACTTAGAAGAATCTTTTCCAACCTTCACAAGCACTTCAATTAACGTTTCTTACAATTCTTCTGATGAGCTTTGAGTTTTTTCAGAGCCCAGTCATAGTGACTGGAGGTGCTACTGACAAAATAGGAACCTAAACTTGTCCCTCCAGTCCACTTATAGACACCTTTTGTGAACAATTCGTCATTGCTGAAGCCTTCCATCAACTCTAAAACCTCTTCATGCGATTGCTCTAGTAGTCTAGTCGCTTCTTCTAAAGACGTTTTCTGGTGCTTCTTCCAAAAAGCGACATTCATTTCCCCATAAGTTTTCCAATTATAAGGTTCGGGGAGAAAAGGTCTTTCATGACCTGTTTGATTAGAACAAACCCAAGTCAAAAGTAACTGCTGCCATTCATAGAGATGGATTAGGACATCCCGCAGATTTTTATCTCTTTTCCAGTGAGCTTCTTTTTTCTTTTGGTCTTTTGAAAAATCAAAAGGAGTCTGTAGCTCCTCTTCACTTAATTTAGATATAAAGTGATTGAGCTTTTTATAGTTTTCCTTAGAGGCTAGCACTAGCTCATCTTTTGTTCTTGGTCTTGGCATAGGCGTTCTCCCTTCATTTTCAAGTAGAATAAGCTATTTTCTTACTTCATTATACCATAATCAAAAAGCAGTTCTTCATTTTACGAACAACTGCTTTTACTGGCCATTCTATAAAAGTTAGGAGCGCCCCTAGACTTGTTTATTTACATATAGATCTTTAAAGAGACCATCCACTTCTGCTATCTGATAGAGTAAGTGGGACAGTTCTTGGTAATCTCCTTTTAAACATGAAAGGTGGGCTTGGCCAAATAGAGTAGCCAATTCTTCTTTTAATCTTGCTCCTTCTGGATTATGATCTTTTAAGAACTTACTGAGATAGAGATTTCGAACAGCTGCAAGTTTAAAGCTGAAATACTGATGCAATTGTTTTTGCTCGGTATTTCAGCCGTTTTCAGCAACTGCTTTTGCATAGAATTCCAAAACACCGCTTTGACCATTCAGATATCGGGTCTTTATTATCTTTGCTGTTTCCTGATAGATTTCAGTCTGACTAGGACTCTTGACCTTCTTAAAATTTCCCCACATGGAGTATGCTCCGCGCTTATAGTCAATAGCCTCTGCCCTCCATGCTTCTAGTATGTCATTAAAAGCAACCTTCATACAGGCAAAACCAGCTGGATCGTGCAAATAGAGATACTGATCATCAAGAGCATACACGGTTACAAAGTGATCCACACCATAAAAAATTGTGTGATTGGGATTGTAGGTCAGATGGCCCATATCAAGAGGTCCCAGTACGACAGGTCCATTGGACAGAAAGGTTTCCAACTTTCCTTTAATCTCTTCCAAATCTACTTCAGTTCCATCTTTTAGATAGAAATCCTTATAGTCAAACCCTAGTATTTTTAAGGAATGGGAGATGGAAAGATCTGGCATTCCATTATCAAAAAACACTAGAGGGTGCTGGTCATCTTCCTTTACGATACTAGCGCCATTTCCCATCACCATGATTGCCTCTAGAAAGTCTGCTTTAAAGTCATAGCCATAGCCATCCAGTGCCATTGCCAATGAATAACTGTAGCAAAGTGACACATCTCCAAAATACATCTGCATATTCTTGCCTCCTTATCTTCTATGGGACTATTATACCGAGAAAACTATTCTCATGCCCCATAAAATCCAAACAAAAAATATGGGTATTTGTAATCTATAGTCATGAACTTCAACAAGAAAACTGGCTGTTTCTCTCAACATCCAGTTTTCAATTTTTAAGCTAATTCTTGACTATTCTTCTTATGAAAGAAAAGCGAGGCGATAGCCAAAATAGCAAATGCTAGGCCAACATACCAGTAAGGTTGGTCTAAGGTCGTTGAACGACCTGATAGATTGACAATACCTCGAAAGAGCATTCCAGCTGTTAGGACTGCAACTGCCGAGTTCCACAAGTTTAGGTTGATTCGTCCTACGTTTGGCATGATTTTCAACAACAATGCCAGAACGATGCCTCCTAGTAGAGGAACTGCAAAGAGATAGTGCATATGAAGCGATGTCTCCCCAAAACTAAAGGACTCGTAGATACGGCTAAATGCAAAGAAGAAAATAGTGAGAAGACTATAACTTACGAGTGTCTTTTTGAGACGTTTGTTTTTGTTTTTAGTAACCGATGTAGACAATATCACTCACCGCCCTTTCTGATATCTTGCTTCCACCTGTAGTCGGTTTATTGATTACCTGACCGTTAAAGTAGAGAGTTGAGGATCCACCACCATCAAGGTTATAGGCTGTCTTCACTCCGTATGATTTCATCACTTCTGCCATCTGGTAAAGTGATAAGCCTTTGCTTTCAGAGGTACGACCATCCGAAACGACGATGATGTAGTGATTTTCATCGATAATCCCGATAGCTGTACGAGGATTCGAGGACATGGCCTGACCGACTTCTGTATTGGTATCAACAGATATTTCTCCATTCTCAACTAGAGACGGACCAAATGCCAGTAGATTGACGACACCGTCCTGAACCAACTGATCGGCTGAAACTTGGTCCTCGTAGATGATTTTAAAGGAGCCGTCCTTGTAAATAGCAAGGTCACCGTTACTAGTATCTTCACGGACACTGTCCCGATATACAACTCCATTACGGATAACATAACCAGAGCTATTGGCTCCATAGTAGTCACCGTTGACAGCTAAAATAGCATTGTTTTCAGCAGCTGTCACAGAGGTTTTAGCCGTGACATTGGTGCCATAGGAGTTTTGAGCTAGGGCTGTTTTTAGATAATCCGATGAACTGAGGGTTATATCTGCCACATAGACCTGCGTTTCATTCACAGTCTTTTCAGTGAGGGTGACACTGATATTTCCATCTGAATAGCTAGTATCCGTCACTTGAGCATTTTTTGCTGCCTGACTTGCTGCTGCGGTGTTAGAGATTGAGCCGGTATTAGATACAGTGGAAATCGTTTCAGCGAGTACAAAGGTCTTCAACATCGAATAGGTAAAGGAGCTTGTCAGGAGCAAGCCCAAGACCGAGGCGTATAGATAGGGTTTCTTAAAAACTTTCATAATGGGCTACAAGTCCTTTCTTTGAAAATATAGAGAGTTTGAACTGTCCAAGAGAGAATAAAGAGCATGATTCCGACAAGTATCTTCGCAATCAGCAAATTGACTCCAAGACCTGAATTAAAGAGGCGAATCAGGACGGTGTCTAAGATAAAGAGGCCAACTGCTAGTCCGAAATAGCCTGATCCTGTTTTAAAACTGCTCGCCTTGTTCTTGAAGATCAATTTTTTGTTGGTAGAAAAGTTAAATACAGAACTAGTCACACGTGCCAAACCATTTGAGAGAAGGACACGCAAACCTGTCGGAATAAAGCTCAAGCATAGAATAGAGAGAGCGTAGACCACATAATCTACGATAAAACTACTAAAAGACGAGAGCGCAAACTTTAAAATATTTTTATAAATCATCAAACCATCTCGAATAGGTCTGAAGTGAGAAGCTTGGTTGTCGTTGATATAGACCGTTTCAATTGGAACTTCTAAGATTGGGTAGGCTTGGCTTGCTTCTAGGAGCATATTCATCTCGTATTCATACCGTTGTCCTTCTATCTTGAGCATAAAAGGAATCAGATCCGTTGAAAAGGCACGTAATCCTGTCTGTGTGTCGGATACAGCAACACCTGTTTGCAGTTTAAACAAGATACGAGTCAAGCTATTTCCAAAGCGACTACGCAAGGGAACCTTACCAGTAAAGGCACGAACACCAAGAACAAGTGTATTAGGATTTTCATTTGATTTGGTCAAGCTACGAAAAATGTCCCAGATCCTGTGCCGTCCATCTGCGTCTGCTGTAACCACGGTTCCTGGTTTATTGAGAGACTGAATGTACTCAAAAGCTGTTTTCAGAGCTTGACCTTTTCCTTGATTGCCCTGGTGGTGAAGCACCGTCGCAAAGTCCTCCGCTCGAGCAAAAATGTCTTGGCATTCTGCCGAACTTCCATCATCAATGACAATGATGTAAAAATTGCTCCTATGGTGAATCTTTTCAATCAATTTAATAAGATTGTAGTCAGGTTCGTAAGCTGGGATAACTAGATAATTCATATTTACACCTCTTTCTTTGATGATTGGAAAAGTATACAAGTAAATGCTTAAAAATTCCTTATACTTAAATTTAAGTAAAATCAGATTTATTGTTATTCTTAGAAAATTCCAAATTCAAACAAAGAAAAGCTCTGTAAAAGCTATCTTCTACAGAGTTCGATTTGCATCTTTATAAAAAATCAGAAAATGATCTAGTTCTTAATCACCGGAATCCAGAGTTCCATTTGATAGTCAGGTGACGACATGTCACCTTCAGTATAGACTTCGAAATCTGGCGCTCCTGAGTGGCGATATCCTGTTTCAGGGAAAAAGACCTCCAAGACATATTTCCAAGCATTGTGAATGCTAGCTGGTACTGAACCTTTGACTGGGACGATAGCATATTCAGCCACTGGGATATCTTTGATTGATAGACCTAGCTCTTCTGCTTTGACTTTATCCGTCACATCATAAGCAGCCATATAGTTGATGATTTCGCCTTCTTTGACATCAGAGCAGAGACCAAAGGATTGGCCACTACCCAGACTTTCTAGATTTTCAAAGCTGTGTTTCTCATAGAGTTGTTCCCAAGCAGATGGGCATTGGCTATTGTCAATAGCTTCCAATAGGACACCTGCCACGGTAAATGAAGGCTTCTTTTGAATCTTGATATCCATAGTCTTTCCTCCTGTGATTTTTAAGGATAATTGAAGTCTAGGAAAGACCCGATAAGGTTTTCCATTTCGAACTTCTGAGGGAGTTGCCCCATGGAATTTCTTGAAGGCTGAGCTAAAAGCATCCGCAGAGTCATAGCCATATTTCAGTGCTATGTCAATGACTTTCTCAGAGCCTTCTCGCAAGTCTGTCACAGCTTCTGATAACCTGCGATTGCGCAAGTATTCTGCTAATGTCATATCTGCCAGGATAGAAAATAGCCTGCTAAAGAGCGGGTAAGAATAGCCCGATAGCTGCTGAAATCTTTTCATATCCACTTCGCCAGTCAGCTGCTGCTCCAAATAATCCATGGTTTGATTGAATTGATGCATCATATTCTTTTTCACCTCATAAAAGATACTAAGGCCGTTAAAAACAAAGTGAAAATTGGAAAATTGACGGAGGGGCTCCTGCTCCGAGAAAATTTCATCTTTTTCACACAGCTTTAGGCCATGTTCAATTCTATCTATATTCTAACAAATACAAGATACTTCCACCCTAGAATCTTTGTACAAGATTTAAAGGTGTAAAATCTATAACTTATCTTTTAATTTCTCAACAAAGAGATAGGCTGCTGGGCAGGTCAAGGTATTCTTAATCGTCAAATGGTTGATTTGATGGATCTTTTTCCGGTCTGTATGGGGAAATTCACGGCAAGCCTTGGGACGAACGTCATAGATGGAACAGAGATTATCTCCTCCTAGAAAGGGGCAAGGCATGGATTTGAAAACCTTGTCCCCGTCTTCATCTACCTGTAAAAACTCTGCTTCAAAGGCTGGTAATTTCATCTTAAAGTACTTAGCGATACGGGTGATATCTGCTTCTTTAAAGTCGGGCCCCAAAGTCTTGCAACAGTTAGCACAGGCGGTGCAATCAATCTCAGCAAAGACTTCTTGGTGAATCTGCTGCGCAATCTTGTCTAGATTTTTTGGTGGCTTTTTCTTTAGGTTAGCTAACACTTTGCGGTGCTCTTTCTGCTTTTGCAAGGCTAGTTGATGGTAATACTCAATATCAATCTCTTTAGACATAATTTCTTTCTAATTCAAGTGTTTTTGTCTATTATACCATAAACACTGCCCCCTTTTTGCCCCCTGAATAGAAAAAAAGCCCTTCGGAAAAAATCCGAGGGGCTAGAAATGTTGTTAAATCAACGATTATTTATTAAGGTTATCTTCCTATTATTTAGAGTATCAAACTACACTTGTTTTTAATCTTCCTTTTAACTAATAAACCAAGTAGAAAAGGATGCGATACTTTTAAAGGGTAAAAAATAAGGTAATAAAATTGACAAATTCAGCAAGCAAGGATAGTACCCATCACAAGGTGCTATTTTTTGGCAATGACGTACTAACTTTTGATTGATGAGTTTTATTAGTAGGTATTTCTTTCATTTCTCGATATAAATCAATAAAACTTTTTCCAACATTATTTTTAGAACTTACTGTATTTATTTTTGTATTGATCATTTTTTTATTATCAAATGAATGTTTGAAGAAATCCATGATTAATTCTCCTTTCTCATCCTATAATCAATATTCTTTTCAATATCAAAATAGTATTTTCTATCAATCCAAACAGGACCCTCTCCTTTAGAAATAGCAAGTACATCTACTGGGCCTCCAACTGTTTCAAGAGTATTGACAATTTTTCTTTTAAACGAAGTTAATTCAATAAATGTTTTAGCTGTACTAGCCATTTCATTAAGTGGCTGCATTCCAATCAAATCTATTATAGGATTAATATAATAGCTTTGTTGTATAAATGATATATTTTCAAATATTTTCTCAATTTCATCACCTAATCCCCTCTTTTCCATAACAGATGATATTTGTTCTGCTATAAATACATTTAGGTTAGGATCTATACCATTCATAATTGTTTCAACCATCTCTGACTGTGCAAAGGGGATTATATGACAATTTTTATGATGATTTATTTCGCTTTCATTAATAACTCTCCAAATTAATCGCTGCGAAAAAATTCCATTCAGCTCAATTTGCCTAATGGAAGGAAAAATCTCTTTACTCCCATAACCTGCAATAACTAGTCCAGTGACGTTTGATGAGTCATATCCAATGAATATTGCTTTATATAAAGATTTAGAAATAATCTCAACCTCACTGGGTGTATGTGGAAAAGTTTGAAAAAAATCTTCTACAATTTCCTTGATTATATCTAATTCAGCATCAAAAAATTCTAAACCATCTTCTATTTTTATTTCAGAAATTTCTAATTTAAAATTAGTAATACTATCTAGTAAGATATTATTAAAATCATCTTGGGATATTGTTTCACCATTAGAAACTCTAGAATCTGCTGTTTCTTGTGCTTCAAACGCAATTTTGTCCAAAATACTTTTTGTACTTCTGACAAGATAATTTATTAATAACTCCTCAACTTGAAGGTGTTTAAAAGAAATTAAGAATCTTATTAATTCATCAACATATTGAGCAGTATTTTCTAAGGTATTTTTTCCAATAGTATTCTTAAACTCATTTAGGATTACTTCCCAAGGAATTTCCATAAATGAGGCATTTCCGTATATCATGATTCCAATAGAATGTTCTTTCGACAAGGTGAACAACTTTCGAGCACTATTAAAAACCTTTGAATTTTTTCCATCCGATAAGGTTACAGCACTATCAGAAGCTAATACAACACCATTTTTATTTAATATTCCAATTTCTGCAGTCAAAAATAGCACCTCACCTTTCTAAACTTGCTCGTGTTCTAAACAGCACAACAGCCAATATTTTACCAAGACTTGCAAACACTTTTAAAACAGTATCAAGTTGTGAGCTAGTCTTACCAGTTTCCATTCTTGCAATATCTATTTGGCTTACTCCGCTAAGCTCCTCTAGTTTCCTCTGACTAATACTATTTTCATTTCTATCCTCGATAAGTTTGCTCATGATATCCATACGCATATCACTTTCTAAATCCTCTTCTTTGCTAAGAAGCTTAGCTCTAACATCTTTCTAGTTACTACTGTTTGTACCACTTTTCATTATCTAACCAATTCTTTTAAATCTTTTAATTCATGCTTCTTAGCTTGTTCAATTTCTTTCCTTGGGATCTTTTGTGTCTTTTTCATAAAATGGTGCAATAAAACTACCACTAATCCAAGCTATAAGTAAAAAACTATCCCTTAGTTATTTTGAATCGCAAATTCACTCATATAAATATTCAATATATAGGTCACCTGCACGTGTTCAATGTTAACTAACAATTCGATATCATCATGTATTTTATTGAGTTTCATTCTACTATCTTTCCCATTTTTACTAGCAAGTTCTCTCATATGCTCTAAAACCGGTTCAATGCTATTTTTATCCTAGTAAAAATAGATAATATGTACCTTTTCACCTATTTCTAAAAACAATTATATGCTAAAAATTTTTATTTGTAAATACTTTCAAGTTATCAAAATATAAAAAGCACTAAGGGAAAGCGCCCCAAAGTGCTTAATATCAAGGCTTTACGCCATCTAATCTAGAAATTAGATTATTTCTTAAGGTTGTAGAATGATTTCAATCCACGGTATTCAGCTACTTCACCAAGTTGGTCTTCAATGCGAAGCAATTGGTTGTATTTAGCGATACGGTCTGTACGTGAAAGTGAACCAGTCTTGATTTGTCCTGCGTTTGTTGCAACTGCGATGTCAGCGATTGTTGAATCTTCAGTTTCACCTGAACGGTGTGATACAACAGCAGTGTAACCAGCTTCTTTCGCCATTTCGATAGCGTCGAAAGTTTCAGTAAGAGTACCGATTTGGTTAACTTTGATAAGGATTGAGTTAGCAGCACCTTCTGCAATACCTTTTTCAAGGTAAGAAGTGTTTGTTACGAAGAAGTCGTCACCAACCAATTGAACTTTACCACCAAGACGTTCAGTAAGAGCTTTCCAGCCGTCCCAGTCGTTTTCATCCATACCATCTTCGATAGTGATGATTGGGTATTTGTTTACCAATTCTTCAAGGTAGTCGATTTGTTCTGCAGCAGTACGTACAGCAGCGCCTTCACCTTCAAATTTAGTGTAGTCGTAAACTTTACGTTCTTCATCATAGAATTCTGATGATGCACAGTCAAATCCGATAAAGACATCTTTACCTGGAACATAACCAGCAGCTTCGATAGCAGCAAGGATAGTTTCAACACCGTCTTCAGTTCCTTCGAAACGAGGAGCGAATCCACCTTCGTCACCTACGGCTGTTTCAAGACCACGAGATTTAAGGATTTTCTTAAGAGCGTGGAAGATTTCAGCACCCCAACGAAGAGCTTCTTTGAATGTAGGTGCACCAGCAGGTACAATCATGAATTCTTGGAAAGCGATTGGAGCGTCAGAGTGAGAACCACCGTTGATGATGTTCATCATTGGAGTTGGAAGAACTTTAGTGTTGAATCCACCAAGGTAGCTGTAAAGTGGGATTTCAAGGTAGTCAGCAGCAGCACGAGCTACAGCGATAGACACACCAAGGATTGCGTTTGCACCCAATTTACCTTTGTTAGGAGTACCGTCAAGTGCGATCATAGCACGGTCGATAGCTTGTTGGTCACGTACATCGTAGCCGATGATAGCTTCAGCGATGATGTTGTTTACGTTGTCAACAGCTTTTTGTGTACCAAGACCACCGTAACGAGATTTGTCACCGTCGCGAAGTTCAACTGCTTCGTGTTCACCAGTAGAAGCTCCTGATGGAACCATACCACGTCCGAAAGCACCTGATTCAGTATAAACTTCTACTTCAAGTGTTGGGTTACCGCGTGAGTCTAGGACTTCGCGAGCGTAAACATCAGTAATAATTGACATTTTTTACTCTCCTTTGAGTTAAATTTTTTACACCTCTATGATACCTCAAAAATAAGCGTTTTTCAAGAAAAAACGTTATCTTTGTGCAAATTTTCCTTAACTTTATAAAGTAATCGCTTTCTTTTTGTCTGTTTTCTAGCGATTTTTGTGATATACTATTTTTATGACAGATTTATCAAAACAACTACTAGAAAAAGCTCATGGTGGGTCGAAATTAAATCCTGACGAACAACGCCGCTATCTCGGCACTTTCGAGGAAAGGGTTCTTGGCTATGCGGATATTAATACTGCCAATAGTCCTGAATTAGAACATGGATTTTTCTCTATTTTAGAAAGTTTCCAAGAAAAGGTAGAGATACTTTTTGTGAAGATCTCACCAAATATCGAGTTTGACAAACAAGTCTTTTACTTAAGACAAGCAAAGGAAAGTAATTGCCAGGCGACTATTGTTTCAGACGATCATATCACTTCTCCTTTTGGCCTTGTCATTCATACGAACGAACCTGTTCAAGTAGATGAAAAGGACCTTAGACTTGCATTCTCAAATCTCTGGGAGGAGAAAAAGACAGAAACTCCTAAAAAATCCATCTGGAAAAAATGGTTAGGTTAATCCTTCCTCATATTTAATAAATGACCGATATTAGTAGCTGTGTGTTCCAAATAGAAACTTGCATTTTTCAAACTATCTTCCAAAGGTTCACTTTTCTCTAAAATTGAAAAGGCTGCTTGTATATTTTCGAATGGTAGGGGAGGTAAATCCTCGGAAAGACTACCGCAAATAGCAATAACAGGAACTCTGTTAGGGGTTCTTTTTGCTACGCCTATAGGCGCTTTTCCAGCAAGGCTTTGACTGTCCAGTCTACCTTCACCAACGATAACCAAGTCAGCATCTGCAACTTTCTTGTCAAAGTCAATCAAATCCAAGCAAGTATCAATTCCAGATACGATACAGGCCTCAGCAAAGGCGCAGAGCCCAGCAGCAATACCACCTCCAGCTCCTGCTCCTTTAAGAGATAGGGTGGAAGGTGAGGATTTTTCATAGAACTCCTGTATAGCCAGATCTACCGTCTCAAACAAAGCAGGATCCAAGCCCTTTTGTTTTCCAAATGTATAGGTTGACCCTCGATGACCACATAGAGGGCTCTCAACATCTGCTAAAATGCGAATTTTTACATCTTCAGGAATCCTATATAGGTCATCTTTGGAAACTGATTCAAACTCAAGCAAAGTCTGACCGCAAGCTGGCAATTCTTTTCCATTCTTATCATAAAAACGATAACCTAAACCAGCAGCAATGCCTATCCCACCGTCATTACTAGCCGTACCACCAACCCCGATATAGATTTCTTTCATCCCTTGATCAACGAGATGGCGAATCAACTCTCCGATACCTCGGGTTTGGATGTGAAGAGGATTTCGTTTCTCCCGCGAAATCTTCCCAAAACCAACCAAGTCAGCAACTTCAAAGAGCGCTACTTGACCTTTTTGAAAGTAGCGCATTGCTTCATTTAGGCCAAAAGGTCCAGTCACCTCTTGCCATTTTTCTTCGAGTTCAAGAGAATGTTGAATAGTATCTACAGTTCCTTCCCCACCATCACCAACAGGGCAGAGCAGACATTCTACATCCGCTATTGACTGTTCGAAGCCTCTTTTTATAGCTTGAGCGACCTCTTCTGCCGTCAAACTTTCTTTAAAAGAATCGGGTGCAATTACAATTTTCATAGTTCCCTCTCATTCTAAGAAATCAATCAAAGGTAGAGCTTCCAAAAAATCCCTTTTATCTACATGACAAGCTATCTCAGATTTTACGAATTCTTTGGCACAAAATGCAATACCACGTCCTGCTGACTTTAGCATCAAGAGGTCGTTAGCACCATCACCGATGGCAATCGTTCTTTCTTTGGAAAGTCCTAATTCCTTTCTCCATTTCTCAAGAGTAGCATTTTTTACTTGACCTGTCACGATTTCACCAACTAATTTTCCTGTTAAAAAACCGTCTTTGACTTCCAACTGGTTGGCGGAGAAATAGGAAATACCAAGGGATTTTGCTAATCTCTCAACTATTGGTGCAAATCCACCAGACACTAGACCGACTAGAATACCCTTCTTTTGAAGGATGTAGATAAATTCTTGAGCATTCTTGGACAGATGAATGGATTTGAAGACAGTATCAAAGACCGAAACCGGAAGGCCTTTTAACAAAGCTACCCTCGCTCGTAAACTTGTTTCAAAGTCCAGTTCACCTCGCATTGCCTGTCTTGTAATCTGCGAAATTTCTTCTTCGCAACCTGCTTCTCTTCCTAAAAGATCAATCACTTCCTCTGCTATCAGGGTTCCGTCAACGTCCATGACACAGAGCCCCATTACTTGAGACATAAACTTTCCTTTCTAAACAGCCCAAAAATCGTATGAAAGAATCATACGATTTTATCTATTAGTTGACTAGACTATGGTACAAGTCAAGATAAGATTTGCAGGCTGTATCCCATGAGAAATCGCATTCCATAGCTTGTTTTTGTAGATTTTTCCAAACGTCCGGCTGGTACTTATAAACATCCAAGGCTGTTTGGAAACTCCAGTTAAGCCAGTATGGTGTTAAATTGTCGAAGCTAAATCCAGTACCAGTTCCTTCGATCGGATTGAAGGATTGAACTGTATCTCTTAGTCCACCCACTTCATGAACCAATGGTAGTGTTCCATAACGCATAGCCATCATTTGTGACAAGCCACATGGTTCAAAACGACTTGGCATGAGGAAGAGGTCACAAGCTGCATAAATTTCTTGAGCGAGCTTGACGTCAAAAGTGATATTTGCTGATAGCTTGTCAGGATAGACTTGAGCAAACCAGGAGAAGGAATGTTCAAAAGCTGGGTCACCTGTTCCTAAAAGAACGATTTGAACGTCCTCTTGTAAGAAACGATGCAAGCTTTCTACAACAACATCAAAGCCTTTTTGACGGGTCAAACGAGAGACAATCCCAACTAGAGGAACATCTGCTCGCACAGGCAACCCAACTCTCTCTTGCAATTTTGCTTTGTTTTGCGCTTTTCCAGACAAATCTTCTTTATTAAAATGATAGTCTAAAAGTGGGTCTGTCTCAGGATTATAAAGATCTGCGTCAATACCATTAACTATACCTGAAACCTTACCTGACTCCATGCGAAGAATCTGGTCCAAACCGCAACCAAACTGACTGGTCATAATCTCATGTGCATAGCTAGGAGAAACTGTTGAGACACGATCCGCGTATAGGATACCAGCCTTCATCCAGTTAAGGCAATCATTCCAGCGAAGGGTTCCATCAGCATAGCGTTCAAATCCAACACCAAACAAATCCCACAACATTCCTTCAGAAAATTGACCTTGAAATTCCAAATTATGAATAGTTAAAACTGTTCTGATTCCTTGATATGCTTGAATCCAATGATACTTTTCTTTCAACAAGAAGGGAATCATGGCTGTGTGGTAATCATGAACATGGAGAAGGTCAGGAATAAAGCCGATGCGTTCCATGGCTTCAAGAGCAGCCAGTTGGAAAAAGGCAAAGCGTTCACCATCGTCAAAATCACCGTACACATGGCCACGGAAGAAATAATATTGATTATCAATGAAGTAGAAGGTAACCCCATTCAAGACCGTTTTCTTAATACCACAGTACTGTCTACGCCATCCTACACTAACTTCAAAGTGGAGAACATCCTCTATTTGGTCACCAAACTTAGCTTCTACCATATCATAGTAAGGCAAGAAAACTGCAACTTCGTGCCCTGCTTTTACAAGTGATTTGGGAAGGGCACCAATGACATCGCCCAAACCACCTGTTTTTGAAAAGGGTGCTCCTTCTGCCGCTACAAATAAAATTTTCATGAGTAAATGTCCTCTGTTACTGTTTCACCCTTCTTAACTACAACTGGATGTTCTGCTGTTCCTCGAATGACAACACCGTCCGCAACTTCAACTCCTTTGTCTAGGATGGCATATTCAACTTGGGCACCCTGACCAATCACAACACGAGGGAATAAAATGCTGTCTTTCACCACACTATCTTTGTGAACATAAATGTTACGAGATAGGACTGACTGAACTACTTCACCCTCAATGATACTACCAGAAGCAAACTGAGAAGTACTTACTTTTGAAGTGTTCGCATAGTAGGTTGGTTCTTCATTCTTAACTTTGGTATAAATCTTTTGGTTAGGTGAGAAGAGAGAGTAGAATTTTTGAGACTCCAACATATCAATATTGGCTTGATAATAGGATTGAACGGAGTGAATATTGGCTAGATAGCCCGTGTATTCGTAAGCAAAAGCACCTTCTTTTACAGCTAAATCGCGGAGAACATAGCGTAATTTTTCTGGATATTCTTTTTGAACTTCTTCTTCAAGTCGTTCAATCAACCACGGAGTATCAACGACGAATATATCTGTAGACATGTTGAAAAGTTCATCTGTTGATTTGGCATCAAAAAGTTTATGAGAAAGAACATGGTCTGTTTCATCCACTTCCAAGATGGCATTAACATCTGAAATATCCTTTTTAGGTAATTTCTTATAAACAACTGTAATCGGACGACCGGCAGTAGTATGTAAATGGAATACTTGATTGAGGTCAATATTCACCACGATATCACAGTTAAGTGCAACCGTCTGATTTGATCCTGAACGTTTCAAATAAGTGAGAAGCTGTTGGTAATATTCTTTCCCAACTGTGCTACTTTCAACACTCGTATTATAAATACCTAGATAGTAGTGGCTGAGAAGGGTAGATAAGCCCCACTCACGTCCTGAACGAATGTGGTCAAAGACTGAACTGATATTGTCTTGTTGGAAAATTCCAAAGACACTACGAACACCAGCATTTGCAAGGCTAGAAAGAGGGAAATCAATTAAACGATATTTTGCTCCAAATGGCAAGCTAGCCACCGGACGGTGTTCTGTTAACGTTGACATATCATGAAAACCAACTGTGTTTCCTAAAATGGCTGAATATTTATCAATCTTCATCTGATGCTACCCCCACTACTTCATTGTATCCTACTACTTGTACTTCGTCTGTTCCATCAATTTCGACACCTTCAGAAATAACAGCACCCTCACCAATAATGGCACGTTTAATTTTTGCACCTTTTCCGATAATGGCACCACTCATGATTACAGAGTCTACTACTTCAGCACCCTCACGTACTTGCGCTTCTGTTGAGAGAATAGAATGCTTAACAGTTCCATCCACGAGACAGCCATCCACAACTAAAGAATCTTCTACATGAGCGTGTTTTCCAATAAAGTTTGGTGGTGAAATCAAGTTCCGTGAGTAGATTTTCCACTGACGATCACGACTATCCAAAGCGTTGTTTGGATCAATGTATTCCATATTTGCTTCCCATAGAGACTCGATAGTACCAACGTCTTTCCAGTAGCCTTTGAATTCATAAGCATAGACGCTTTCTCCAGACTCAAGGTAATTTGGAATAACGTTTTTACCAAAGTCTGACATATCTACCTTGTTCTTTTCAGCAGCAACAAGCATATTGCGGAGACGTTTCCAATCAAAAATATAAATCCCCATTGAAGCCTTTGTAGACTTAGGTTGAGCAGGTTTTTCTTCAAATTCAACGATACGGTTATTGGCATCTGTATTCATGATACCAAAACGGCTAGCTTCCTTTAGAGGTACGTCTAGAACAGCTACAGTCAGACTGGCATTGTTATCCTTGTGGGACTGAAGCATATCATCGTAGTCCATCTTGTAGATATGGTCACCAGAAAGGATCAAAACATACTCAGGATTAATACTATCAATGTAGTCGATATTTTGGTAGATAGCGTGACTGGTCCCTTCAAACCAACGGTTTCCCTCACTCGCAGAGTAGGGTTGAAGGATAGAAACACCTGTGTTAATACCATCTAGTCCCCAGCTAGAACCATTCCCAATATGGTTGTTCAAAGCAAGAGGTTGGTACTGCGTAATAACACCAACATTATGAATCCCAGAGTTTGCACAGTTGGAAAGAGCAAAGTCAATGATACGGTAGCGCCCACCGAATTGCACCGCCGGTTTGGCAATGCTTTGAGTGAGTTTTCCGAGACGTGTTCCTTGCCCACCCGCAAGGATCAAAGCTAGCATTTCATTCTTCATTTTCTACTCCTTTATAAAGACATGTGAACGTTAAAATCGAAAGAAGGTCGGAAGTCAAACTTTTTATAAAAATAATAAGAAATCCATTTCTCTTGTGTTTCAAGTCCAATACAAGTACATCCGTTTTTAAAATATTAAAAATTGTAATCAACAGCCTGCTATTCTTTTTTCTTAGCTGGTTTCAAACGACGCTTGATCTTCCAAATGCTTGCTCCCATAGCAGGCAAGGTGAAGGTCAAAGTCTGCTCGTAATCTTTCCATAAGCCTTCTTGAGTCTGAACTGTTTGATTGTGTTCTTTCCACACACCTCCCCATTCTTCTAATTCTGTATTCCAAACTTCTTCGTAAATACCTGCAACAGGTAACCCAATCGTAAAGTCTTTACGTTCAACTGGTGCCATATTAAAGACACAGACTAACATTTCGTCCTTCTTTCCCTTACGAATAAAGGAGAGAACACTCTGGTCTCTATTATCCGCATCAATGATTTCAATGCCGTCATAACTAGTATCAATTTCCCAAAGACAGCGATGTTCTTTATAGAATTGATTCAGTTGAGAAGTGAAATGCTTCATCTTGGCATTCATCGGATCTTCTAGATTAGACCATTCCAACTGCTCCTCAGACTTCCACTCTAAGAATTGCCCGTACTCACTGCCCATAAAGAGCAATTTCTTACCTGGATGACAAATTTGATAAGTGTAGAGATTTCGCAAACCTGCAAATTGATTGTATCGATCTCCCCACATCTTGTGCATCATGCTTTTCTTACCATGTACGACTTCATCATGCGAGAATGGTAGGAGATAGTTTTCATTGAAAACATACATAAAGCTGAAGGTCACAAGATTAAAATCATACTTGCGATAAATTGGATCTTCCTCGTAGAAACGGAGAATATCGTTCATCCAGCCCATATTCCATTTATAGTCAAAGCCAAGACCACCCATTTCTTTCATGCCAGTAATCTTTGTTGCTGATGAACTTTCTTCTGCAATCATCATGATATCTGGATGAGCTAACTTGATCACAGTGTTTAAACGTTGAAGGAAATAATAACCTTCATAGTTAAGGTTTCCACCGTCTTTGTTTGGAGTCCAAGGAGCATTATCATAATCTAGGTAAAGCATATTGCTCACTGCATCGACCCGAATACCATCTAAGTGGTAAAAATCAATCCAAAATTTAATACTTGAAATCAAGAAAGACTGGACCTCATTTTTCCCGAGGTCAAAATTCAGCGCACCCCATCCATAGTTGTGAGCCTTGTTGTGATCTTGGTATTCAAAAGTTGGTGTGCCGTCATAATACGCCAAGGCATCATCATTAATAGTGAAATGACCTGGAACCCAGTCTACAATCACTCCAATATTATTTATATGACATTCCTCAACGAAATCTTGGAATTCCTCAGGTCTGCCATAGGAATGTTCAAAAGCAAAGTAACCCATAAGCTGATAGCCCCAGCTCAAGCCAAGTGGGTGAGCCATTAAAGGCATGAACTCAATATGTGTATAGTTCATCTCAACTAAGTATGGAATCAACTCGTCTTTCAGCTGCGAAAAAGTATAGGGACTACCGTCTGGATTTCTCTTCCAAGATCCTGCATGGGCCTCGTATATATTAACTGGTCTCTCGAAAAATCCCAAACGTTTGCGACGTGCTAGCCAAAGACCATCTTTCCATTTCTTTTCACGGATATTGGTCAGAACTGCTCCTGTACCCGGTCTAGCTTCAAAATAAACTGCCAACGGATCAATCTTCATAATCTGGTGACCATTTGCACGCGTGATATGATATTTATAAATCTGACCTTCCTGAGCCTGACTAGTAAAGACTTCCCAAACACCTGCTTCATTACGAACCATAGGAATTTGATTCTCGACCCAATTAGTAAAATCCCCAACTAGATGAACTGCTTGTGCATTTGGTGCCCAAACCCTAAAAGTATAGCCAATTTCTCCGTTTTTCTCCTCTCTATGTGCTCCTAAATAATGCTGGAGGTGAAAGTTTTCACCTGTAGTAAAGGTTCTTAATGCTTCTTGATTATTCATTCGATCCCCTCTCTTTTGTAAGCGTTTTCTATGATTCTATTATACACTCTTTTAAGATAACTTTCAAGTAATTTACGAAGAAAATCATATTTTTTTATGAAAGTCTTCAAAAAATTACCGAGCATTTTAAAAAAGATATCCCGAAAATAGAATACGAAACAATTTCCATATATTTTTTTATTATAATACCAGAATATTCGTTTTTTAACAATTTTAAACTGTATTTTTTTGAAAAAAATAAAATCAGGAAATCGATTTCCTGATTTTATATATTATTTCACATCAAATACAATGGATTTAACATTTGTCATCGCTTCGATACTATATTTAATTCCTTGTACTCCTGCACCAGAACCTTTTACACCAAGGAATGGGAAATTATCTGGTCCACGTTGTGTTTTATTATTAATATGAACGGTTCCCACTTCAAGTTTCTCAGCGATTTCAAATGCCTTCTTAAAGTCATTTGTAAAGACAGAGGATTGAAGACCAAACTCAGATTCATTGGCAATTGCTACTGCTTCATTCGCATCTGCGACACGGATAATTGGTAGAACAGGGCCAAACGGCTCTTCCCATGCTACTTTCATATCTTTTGTAACTTGGTCAAAAAGCACTGGCCAGAGAAGATTGTCTTCACGCTTGATTGGTGTAAGAGCCTGAGCACCTTTTTCTTGTGCATCTTCAATCAAGTCCCAGATGAAATCAGCTGAAGCGTTATCAATAACAGGTGTGATATCAGCATTGTCAAATGGATCACCGACTGTTAGCTTAGCGACTTTAGCCTGGAGCAATTCGGCTAACTTGTCTGCTATGCTTTCTACAACTAAGACACGTTTGATAGCGGTACAGCGCTGACCAGAGTAGCTAAATGCACCACCTACGATTTGATTGGCTGCATTTTCCAAATCTGCATCTTCTAAAACGATTGCTGCATCTTTCCCGCCAAGCTCCAGCATAACTGGGCGCATACCAGCTAAACGACCGATACGCTCACCAATCGGTGTTGAACCTGTAAAGTTAATGAAGTTCACTTCCTTGTGTTCGATGATGTAGTCTCCGATCTCAGAACCACGTCCAGTGATGGTGTTAAAGACACCTGCTGGAATTCCGGCTTCGTCAAATGCTTTAGCTAGCAAGAGACCAGAAATAGATCCTTGCGTTGGTGGTTTAAACATAACAACATTCCCTGCAATCAAAGCCGGAGCAATCTTGGATCCAGAAAGGTTGACTGGGTAGTTAAATGGCGCAATAGCTAAGACAACTCCAACTGGCTCACGACGGACAACGGCTAGTTTGTTTTTACTTGCAGCTTCAAAACCGCCACCTTCCATCGCTTGTCCAGTAATACGGAGACCTTCCTCAGCAGCAAAACGGATCAAATCTGCTGTACGTACTACTTCTCCAATGGCTGCTTTAATCCCTTTTGCAACCTCTTTGGCAAGAATTGTACCAATTTTTTCTTTATCACGTTCCAAAATATCTGCTGTCTTATGTAAATAGGCTGCACGCTCAACTGGTGCTAAATCACGCCATGCTGGGAGAGCTGCACGCGCAGCTTTCATAGCCTCATCTACTTCAGCTTGGCTCATAGCGGGTACTGTACCTAGTTTTTCTTGATTGATAGGAGAATAGATCGCAATCTCGTTCTCTGATGATTTCCATTTTCCATTCACTAAATTCTGATAATTTGTCAAATTCTCTTCCTCCTGAAAATGATTAAAACTTATTTTATCAAATTTTCAGAAAATTACAACCCTTTTTGTGAAAATATTGATATTTTTTTCACAAACTTGATTCTTCAAATTATTTGAATTTTATTCCTATTAGATATTGGTTTTTCAATAAAAATCAAAAAAGGTCTAGTTAATCTAAACCTTTTCAGAACATTAATTTACGAGAGTACTTTTAGAACCACGACACTGATATCATCAATCACATTAGACTCTTTAGAACGACTATTAGACACCAGCATTTCAAGATTTCCTGCATTTTCAAAATAGAAGGAAGTTCCTTTAGCATTGAATACCACCAATAAGTGCTCTGGTCCACCGTGAATTTCGTAAACAATCCACCCACTATTTTCAGCAGCTGTATGGACAAAAACATGACGGTAAACTTCTTCGTATGTAGGATATGAGAAGGCACTAGTCTGTGTTTTCAGTCGAATAATCTGACGGACAAACTCAATGCTTTCTTGTCTTTCATTGATCAAATCCCAGTTTATTTGGTTGACACTGTCAGGAGCGTTGTAACTATTCATAGCACGTTCTCGGTCTGCGGGAGTGAGTTGTCCATCTTCACCTGTCGGAATTAACTTGGTTCGACCAAATTCTTGGCCAATTTCCATAAAGGACATTCCTTGCATGAGAAGGTTCATTGCTGTCGCTGTCTCAACCTTGCGCATAATCTGGTCTGAACTTTGATCAGGATGAAGCGTCGCCAGCAGGTCATGAAGATTGTAATTGTCATGGGCTTCAACATAGTTGAGAACCTGGTTTGGACTCAGATAAGAGCCCAATTCTCGGCTACCAAGAATAGCCTTGGCTACGATTGGTTCGGTGGCTGCACCACTGACAAATCCTGACTTGATTGCACCATAAACTTCTCCTCCTTTGATCGCATCACGCTGATCATCGTTGAAGAATCCGATATTTGGCATCTGGTAGGCATTGTCCTTCTTGGCCTTGTCATAAGGTGCAAGACCTGTTCCCATATCCCAGCCTTCTCCATAGGTGATAATACGGGGATCAACCTCATCTAGCGCCCAACGAATTGCTTGCATGGTTTTGACATCATGAATACCCATCAAGTCAAAACGGAAACCATCAATATTGTATTCTTTCACCCAGTATAGGAGAGAATCAATCATGTACTTACGGAACATTTCATGTTCACTGGCTGTTTCATTTCCTACTCCTGTACCATTTTGGAAGGTTCCATCTCGGTTCATGCGGTAGTAATAATCTGGAACTGTTGTCTGGAAAGGCGCATCAACCGTTGAGAAGGTGTGATTATAAACCACGTCCATGATGACACCAATTCCTGCATCATGATAGGCCTGAACCATGGTTTTTAGATCACGAACGACTTGTCCAGGATCATCTGGATTGCTAGAGAAACTTGGTTCTGGTGCATTGTAGTTTTGAGGATCATAGCCCCAGTTATAGGTTACGTTTCCATCCCCATCGTATTCCTTATGGCGATCAAAGATTGGTTGAAGTTGAACATAGTTGCAGCCAAGTTCTTTGATATAGTCAAAGGCGGTTGCTTGTCCGAATTGGTTAGTCGTTCCTGTCTGTGCAGCCCCAAGGAAGGTTCCACGGAGATGCTCTGCCACTCCAGATGTTGGAGATTTTGTCAAATCTCGGATATGCATTTCACAGATAACAGCTTTACATGGATTTTCCAAACGCCAAGGAGCTTCTGTCCCATGTTTGACTTCAAATCCATCTACTTGTGTCTCTTTGTGTGAGAGAATAACAGAACGTTTTCCGTCAGGACTGGTTGCAATTGTATAAGGATCTCTTGCCAAACTCTTGTGATGAGGGAATTCAATCTGATACTGATAAGCCTTGCCAGCAAGATTTTCATCTAAATCTAGACCCCAAACACCAATAGTATTGTACTTATGACTATATGAATAGCTATTCCCACGCTCTAGATTAAAGATTTTCCAAATCGGAGCATCGTTGCTGGTATTTTCATAGACAACCACCTGTACAGCTGTAGCTGTAGGAGCCCAAAGTTTAAAGCTTGTCTGATAATCTGAAAGGCTGTAACCTAGTTCTCCTTGGTAGCCCCAGTGGTGATCGTAGCTAGCGCTATGGATTGCTTTATCAAAAGCAAATGGATTTTGATCTTTGTAGTAAGGACTTGCAATGGCTGGATTTTCAGAATAATAAACTGTCTCATCACCATCCAAAATCCAAACCTCAGTCAACAGTGGATAATGGTTAAACCGCAGGAGATAGTCCTTTGTCTTTCCATCGATTTCGACAGAAAAGGTCAGAGTATCGAGCCTTTCTGCACTTGTAACTGTAAAGGAGAATTTTGCTCCAAAATAGTCATTTTCATAATACAAATTTTCTTTAATATCCGCCTGTTTTCTACTGAATGAACAAGCGGCATAATCCTCATTTTTTCGGTGAAAATGGATGACTACAGGGTATCTATACATTTCTTTTCCTAATTTCTAATTTCAATTTAAATTTTTTATGTGGTGCTGAAGAATTTAGCGGGAATTTCAGCACAATAGAGAATAGCATTAATAGATATAAAAACACATCAGGAGAGATAGTTCCAGACTACCTAACATCTAGTTTTCAACTATTCCTTACAAACTTTCTAGCCAGGCTTCATCTCGAACCTCGATACCAAGTTCTTGCGCTTTTTGGAGCTTGCTTCCTGCATCTGCTCCTGCTATGACAAGGTTCGTTTTCTTAGAAACACTACCTGTGACTTTGGCACCAAGACTTTCGAGTTTACTTTTGGCTTCAGAGCGCGTGAGGCGTTCCAATTTCCCCGTTAGCACAACGGTCAAACCTGACAAGGCCGCATCTACCACGACTGTCTGCCCTTTGTAGTCCAAATTGACTCCAGCTTCTTTCAACTCGTCTAAGAGAATCTTCGACCCTTCTGTAGCAAAATAAGTCTGAAGGCTTTGTGCAATTACATTACCCAAGCTCTCGATACTTGCTACTTCCTCTGGATCAGCTTGGGCTAGATTTTCAATAGAGTGGAAATGTTGGAGCAAGAGCTGACTAGCCTTACTTCCGACATGGCGAATTCCCAAGCCAAATAAAAGCTTCTCAGCTGAGTTTTCCTTAGATGCTTGAATAGCCTGATACAGTTTTGACGCAGACTTTTCCTTGACACCTTCTAAAAGGAGGAAATCACCTTCTTTCAAACGGTAAATATCTGCCACATCCTTGACTAGATTAGCAGCAAAGAGCTTTTCAACGATGGAAGGACCAAGCCCAGTAATATTCATGGCATCTCGAGAGGCAAAGTGAATCAAACCTTCCATGATTTGGGCAGGACAGCGAGGATTGATACAACGTAGAGCAACCTCATCTTCAAAATGAAGTAACTGACTGTCACAGCTTGGACAGTTAGTCGGAATATCTAGTTTTTCTTCAGAAACACGCTTGGACTCTACCACACGCAAAACAGCAGGGATGATGTCCCCAGCCTTATAGACGATAACTGTATCGTCTTTGCGAATATCTTTTTCAGCAATATAGTCTACGTTGTGTAGGGTCGCACGGCTAACAGTCGTACCAGCAAGCTGAACAGGTGTCAGATTGGCAGTTGGCGTGACAACCCCAGTACGGCCTACTGTCCAGTCAACTGAGAGTAGTTTGGCTTCTTTTTCCTCAGCAGGGAACTTGTAGGCCACTGCCCACTTAGGCGCTTTGACAGTAAAACCGAGCTCTTCTTGCCCTGCTAGGTCATTGACCTTAATCACCACCCCATCGATATCATAAGGCAGATTCTCTCGTTCCTGTCCAACTTCTTGGATGAAATCCCATATCTCATCTATGCTTTCAGCCAGAATTCGTTTAGGATTAACTACAAATCCAAGCTGTTCAAGATGCTTCAAGACTTTTTCTTGGCTATCACGAGTAGAAGGGCTGGCTTCTTGATAGAGGAAAGTGGCAAGATTGCGCTTGGCTACTACTGCTGTATCCAGCTGACGCAAGGTCCCAGCTGCTGCATTACGAGGATTGGCAAATTCAGGCTCCCCATTTTCTTGGCGAGTTTGGTTGACCTGATCAAACGAAGCGCGTGGCATATAACACTCTCCACGAACGGTGATATCTAGTTCTTCTGGCAAGGTCAAAGGAATGTCCTTGACACGCTTGAGGTTCTCTGTGATATTCTCTCCAATAGAACCATCCCCACGTGTCGCACCGACAACCAAAATCCCCTTTTTATACGTAAGCGAGATAGATAAACCATCGATTTTCAGCTCACAGATATAGATTGGATGGGGTAATTCCTTTCGAACACGCGCATCAAAAGCTTCTAACTCTTCACGTGAAAAAGCATCCTGCAAACTATAAAGAGGATACTGATGACTGTATTTTTCAAAACCATCTAAAACCTTACCACCAACACGATGGGTCGGACTGTCCGCTAAAACTTGATCTGGATAGGCAGCCTCCAACTCGACCAACTCTCGGTAGAGGCGATCATACTCGCTATCTGAAACCGAAGGATTGTCACTCGTATAGTACTCCGTCGCATAGCGGTTGAGTAAGGCAACTAACTCATTCATTCTTTCATTCATAAAACCATTTTACCACAAACCAAGCCCTCCTCACAATGGAGAAGGGCTGAAAAATAGTTAATAGTGAAATTTTTTTAAAGAAAGGGGATTTATACCTTTTTTTCAAAACGACTTCGCACATAAACGAGGGAGAAACAAGACAGGACAATAACCCCGCTTCCAATTATCAGAAAAGAAGAGAGATGTACACTTGGTAGCACCGTCATAAGGCCTTTTGCAATCGGCATAAATAGGATGGCTAAGGTAAAAATTGTGCTTAGGACTCTCCCCAAGTATTCTCCCTCAACCTTGGTTTGCACCTGAGTAAAAAAGTGAATATTAAAAATCGTCATAAACAGTTCACAAACTAAATTTCCAGAAAAGGAAAGAAAAGTTGGCAGTGGTAATCCCATCATAAAAACTCCAACTCCAGTCAAAGCTAGTAAAACCAAAAGGCTATGAACACTTGCTTTTATCTTACTAGCAAGAAGAGCTCCAATAATGGAACCAATTGCCCCCATAGTCAAAATACTTGCATAAGCTCCTTCTACCCCGTATAGTCGATTTGAAAAAGGGAGGAGAAATTCAAAAGCCGCAAAAAAGAAATTAACACTGGAAGCCACTAACAAAAGGAAAAAGATCTCTTGCTGGTGCCAGATATAGCCAAGTCCTTCTTTCATATCAGCAAAAATATTTTTCCAGCTGAAAGTCTTTTTCTCTTATTCCTGAGTCTCTTTTTTGGGAAGGAAAGCTACTAAAGTAAATGCGATGAAAAAGCTAATGGCATCTAAAACAAGTGTCATATGGAGACTGGCAAATTGTAAAACGATGAAAGAAAGTATAGGAGAGCTAACACCTACAACCTGCAAAACGAGCTCTAAGCGAGCATTATAGGTCACAATCTCGTCTTTCTCTACTACCTCAGTTATAATGGCTTTATTGGCTGTACGAGAAAATGCAAAGGCAATCGCCTGAACAATATTTGCGAAGATCAGAGCAGCAATCATCAAGTTATCATCTCTGATGAAAGAAATAGCTAAGCAAAGAACGCCACAAATTAAGTCCGTCGTCATCAAAATTTTGCGACGCGAAAAGCGGTCTGAAATCACTCCGCCAAAGGGATTGACTAGAATCGATGTAACCAACTCAGAAATTTGATAAATCCCAAGAACAGTCTGTCCTATCGTCCCTATTGATGCTAACCAAACACTGTTTCCATAATCATAGAGCATATTTCCTATCTTATTAATCGCACCACGACTAATCAACTGGATTGCATGTCGATTCATATAAAAAGCTCCTCTCAAATTTTGAAACTATTGTATCAAAACTGAAAGGAGTTCCTTCATATTTCCCTTATTTGGGAAATTTAAGCATTTACAAATTTTTCATAATGTTCCTGATAGTAAGCCACTTGCTCTGGAAGTCCAAGCACATCAAAAATATGCATGGCTTCCTGCATCTGACTACAACCTTCTTCTTTCAAGTCTCTCTGGTAGAGGGCAAAACCTTTGAGATAATGGAAGATATTGCGCTCATAAAGCTTGATACCATTTCCAATCAACTTCTCCACATAGCCCTCAAAATAGTCCGCATTTGCAAAAGAACGGTTCTCCAAACAATGCTGGTAACAGTTAAGAGCTAAAATCAAAACGAGTTTTCGATGGCGACCAATTTCTTTATAGTACTCCTCTCGCTCCATGACTTCTCTGCCAATCCGAGCCACATAGTCCACATTGTAGAAAGTATAGAGATTGCCAAAAAGGATAAACTCATACATGGTCCATTCTTCTGTTTGAAAAAGATAATCTGCTACCTTTTCCAAATCACTCTGACTCATCGTGTAACGAGCATCTCTTTGACAAATCAGCCCCTGTAACAAAATCCAATTCAGCTCAAAATAGAGGGGATTGGTCGAACTCTTAGCCTTTTCAAGTTGTTCTCTTTGAAGCTTTTGAAAACCCGCAATATCATTTGAGTAGTAAAGCGGAATAATCTGTGCCATCAAGGCAACATGTTCATGATTTTGAAAATCTCTAGCCTTGTCCATGAAATTTTCAATAGTCACATGAATATTATCCAAAATCTCAAAGAAACGGGAAACTGCTAGATCAGACTCCCCAAGCTCGAAGCGAGATAACTGAGAGGTTGAACATGATTCACCTGCCGCCTCTTTTAAGGAGTACTTCCCACTTGTTCGAAATTCACGAAATACCTTTCCAAGATGTTCCATTTCTTACACCTGCTCTGATAATTCTTCCCACTCAAGCATAGCTTCTTCCTGACGATGGCTGATTTTATCCAGTTCAGCCTGCAATTCCATGAGTTTTTCGGCATCGTTGGTTTCCAGCATTCGTTCAGAAATGGCTTGGCTTTGACTTTCTAGCTCTTCAATTTCAGCCTCTAAACTCTCTATTTGGCGCATGAGCTTACGGGCTTCTTTCTGACTTTCTTTCTGAGCTTGGTAGTCATTAACTGGACTTGCTTCTTTTGATTGATTGCTAGTTGAAGCTTCCTCTATTTGGCTGACTTCCATTTCAGCCTTTTTATCAACATAGTAGTCATAATCTCCTAGATAGAGAGTTGAACCATTCTCAGACAATTCTAAAATATGAGTGGCTACACGATTGATAAAGTAACGGTCATGACTGACAAACAGAAGGGTTCCATCAAAGTCAATCAGGGCATTTTCCAACACTTCCTTGCTATCAATATCCAAGTGGTTAGTTGGCTCGTCAAGAATCAAGAAATTGTTGTTTTCCATTGAAAGTTTGGCAAGCAACAGACGAGCTCGTTCACCACCTGACAGCATACCTACAGACTTTTTAACATCATCTCCTGAGAAAAGGAAGGCACCAAGACGGTTGCGGATTTCAACTTCTGGTGTCAGTTTAAAATCATTCCAAAGTTCATCCAGAACAGTATTACTTGCTGTTAGCTTACTTTGAGTCTGATCATAGTAGCCAACCTCAACATTGGCACCAAAACGCTTCTCTCCCTTGATAAAAGGGATCTGGTCTACTATTGACTTGATAAAGGTTGACTTCCCAATGCCGTTTGGTCCGACAATCGCAACAGCATTCATCTTACGAAGGTCTAGATTGATAGGTTCTGACAATATTTCCCCATCATAGCCAATAGCCGCATTTTCAACAGTCAAAACGACATTTCCCGACGTTTTTTCAGACTGGAAGGTCATATTGGCTGATTTCTTGCCAGCTTCAGGCTTGTCCAAACGCTCCATTTTTTCCAGTTGTTTACGGCGAGATTGAGCACGTTTGGTCGTTGAAGCTCGGACTAGATTGCGATTGACAAAGTCTTCTAGAGCCGCGATTTCCTTCTGTTGCTTTTCATAGTTTTTTGCCTCAGTAGCTATCTTTTGCTCCTTTAACTCAACAAAACGAGAGTAATTGCCTACATAACGATCCAAGGAATGCTTAGTCAAATCGAGTGTAACCGTCGCAACCTTGTCCAAAAAGTAACGGTCGTGACTGACAATAATGAGGGCACCGCTATAGTTCACCAAATAATTCTCTAGCCAGGCTATGGTTTCGATATCCAAGTGGTTGGTAGGCTCGTCCAAGACCAAGAGATTTGGCTTTTCAAGGAGCATTTTAGCCAGTGCAAGACGAGTATTTTGACCACCTGAAAGCTCAGCAATTTTCATCTGCCACATAGACTCGTCAAACTTGAAACCATTCAAGATAGCGCGGATATCAGCTTCGTAGGTAAAGCCACCTGCTTGGCGAAAATTCTCAGATAAGCGGTCGTAATCTGACATCAGCTTCTCCAAATCCTCACCAGACTTTTCACCCATCAATAACTCCATATGACGAAGTTGTTTCTCCGTCCGACGTAAGTCATCAAAGACATGAAGCATCTCATCGTAGATGGTATTTTCAGACTCAAAACGGCTATCTTGGGCTAGGTAAGATAGAGAAATATCTTTTTTCTTATTAATTTCTCCACTGGTTGGCTCCTCTTCCCCAACCAAAATCTTCAAAAGAGTAGACTTACCTGCTCCATTTTTTCCAACGAGGGCTATTCTGTCTCGTTCATCTACTTGCAGATTGATATGATCAAAAAGAACCTCTCCAGCAAAAGAGCGTTCAATTTTATTAGCTTGTAAAATAATCATACATCCATTTTACTATCTTTTTCTCTTTTGCACAATTGCAATGAAAAAAGTTTGAGTCATAAACCCGAACTATTCATCTTCTTTTTCATTAGAAAGCGTATTGGGCTATTCTTCTACAATGAAATAAAAGTAAATTTCCAACATTTTAAGTTATGCTAACGTTTTACTAAAATATCAAATCGTGATATAATGAAAGCGATTAAAGCAATAGATAAAGGAGATACTCTATGACTTACCAAGAAAATTATCAAAAATGGGTCGATTTTACCGGCCTTCCCGACTATCTTCGTCAAGATTTAGAAAATATGGACGAAAAAACTAAGGAAGATGCCTTTTATACCAATCTTGAATTTGGTACTGCAGGTATGCGCGGCTTGATCGGTGCAGGTACAAACCGCATCAACATCTATGTTGTTCGTCAAGCAACTGAAGGTTTGGCTCGTTTGATTGAGTCAAAAGGTGGAAATGAAAAAGAGCGTGGTGTTGCGATTGCCTATGATAGCCGCCACTTCTCACCTGAGTTTGCCTTTGAATCTGCTGCAGTTCTTGCTAAACACGGTATCAAATCTTACGTATTTGAAAGCCTTCGTCCAACTCCAGAACTGTCATTTGCAGTTCGTCACCTCAACTGTTTCGCAGGTATCATGATTACTGCTAGCCACAACCCAGCTCCATTTAATGGTTACAAGGTTTACGGTGAAGACGGTGGGCAAATGCCTCCACATGACGCGGACGCTTTGACCACTTACATCCGTGCTATCGAAAATCCATTCGCTGTCGAAGTTGCTGATGTGGAAGCTAAAAAAGCTTCTGGCTTGATTGAAGTTATTGGCGAAGCTGTCGATGTGGAATACCTCAAAGAAGTTAAAGACGTAAATATCAACCCAACCTTGATTGAAGAGTTTGGTAAAGACATGAAGATTGTCTACACACCACTTCATGGTACTGGTGAAATGTTGGCTCGTCGTGCTCTTGCTCAAGCAGGATTTGATTCTGTTCAAGTTGTTGAAGCGCAAGCAACTGCTGACCCAGACTTCTCAACTGTAAAATCTCCAAACCCAGAAAACCAAGCAGCCTTTGCACTTGCTGAAGAACTCGGCCGTCAAGTTGGTGCTGATGTTCTTGTGGCGACTGACCCAGACGCTGACCGTGTTGGTGTTGAAGTGCTTCAAAAAGATGGGAGCTACCTCAACCTTTCAGGTAACCAAATCGGTGCTATCATGGCTAAATACATCTTGGAAGCTCATAAGAGTGCTGGAACCCTTCCTGAAAATGCTGCTCTCTGCAAATCCATCGTATCAACTGACTTGGTAACGAAGATTGCTGAAAGCTACGGCGCAACTATGTTCAACGTCTTGACTGGTTTCAAATTTATCGCTGAAAAAATCCAAGAATTTGAAGAAAAACACAACCACACTTACATGATGGGATTTGAAGAAAGCTTCGGTTACTTGATCAAACCATTTGTACGTGATAAAGATGCTATCCAAGCCGTTCTTGTCGTTGCTGAACTTGCTGCCTATTATCGTTCACGTGGTTTGACACTTGCTGACGGTATCGAAGAAATCTACAAAGAATACGGCTACTACGCTGAAAAGACCATCTCTGTTACCCTTTCTGGTGTCGATGGTGCAGAACAAATCAAAGCGATTATGGCTAAGTTCCGTAACAATGCTCCAAAAGAATGGAACACAACAGCTATCACTGTCGTAGAAGACTTCAAGGCTCAAACTGCTACTGCTGCTGATGGTACTGTGACAACTTTGACTACTCCTCCAAGTGATGTGTTGAAATATACACTTGCTGACGGTTCATGGATTGCAGTTCGCCCTTCAGGTACAGAACCAAAAATCAAGTTCTACATTGCCGTTGTGGGTGAAAGCAACGAAGATTCACAAGCTAAGATTGCTAACATCGAAGCGGAAATCAATGCGTTTGTGAAATAACACTCTATAAAGATGAGATAAACTAGTCTCATCTTTTTTTCGTATCAAATCTAAGCAATTTTAGGAACTTTGTGGCATACTAGACATATCAATGAAAGCGAGGTAAACTCATGGAACAATTTTTAGAAAATATTAAAGATCTTGAAGTCACAACTGTTGCCCGTGCTCAAGAAGCACTTGATAATAAAGAAACAGCAACCTTCTTCATCGGTCGCAAAACTTGTCCCTACTGCCGTAAATTTGCTGGTACATTAGCAGGTGTCGTGGCTGAAACCAAAGCTCACATCTACTTTATCAATAGTGAAGAACCAAGCCAACTCAATGCTTTGCAAGATTTCCGTTCACGCTATGGTATCCCAACTGTTCCAGGATTCGTTCATATTGCTGATGGCCAAATCGATGTCCGTTGTGACTCTTCAATGTCAGCACAAGAAATCAAAGAATTTGCAGGATTGTAAAAAATATAAAAAAGAAGGCACTCGCCTTCTTTTTTATATCTCTGTCAATGGTGTTGCAGTATCTGGAGAGGTATCATAAACTTTAAAGTCTACTCCCACTCCTAGATCAGCTTGCGCTAGCTGGTTGACCATGGTCATATGAGCCAGCTCCTTGATATTGTTCTCTTTGGACAAATGCCCGAGGTAGATTTTCTTGGTTCGATTTCCCATTGCACGAATCATAGCCTCAGCTCCGTCTTCGTTAGAGAGGTGACCGAGATCGGATAGGATTCGCTGTTTGAGCCGCCAAGCATAAGATCCTGCTCGTAAGATTTCCACATCATGATTGGACTCAATGAGATAACCGTCTGCATTCTCAACAATTCCTGCCATACGGTCACTGACGTAACCTGTATCGGTCAGCATGACAAAGCTCTTGTCGTCTTTCATAAAGCGGTAAAACTGGGGTGCTGCCGCATCATGGCTAACCCCAAAACTCTCAATATCAATATCGCCAAAGGTTTTGGTTTTACCCATTTCAAAAATATGCTTCTGCGATGAATCCACCTTACCGAGGTACTTGCTATTTTCCATAGCCTGCCAGGTTTTTTCATTGGCGTAAAGGTCCATACCATATTTGCGAGCCAATACACCAACTCCATGAATATGATCTGAATGTTCATGCGTAATCAAAATAGCATCCAAATCTTCTGGCTTACGATTGATTTCGCTCAAAAGACTGGTGATTTTCTTACCAGACAAGCCTGCATCCACTAAGATTTTCTTTTTTGGAGTTTCCAGATAAAAGGAATTTCCACTGGAACCTGATGCTAAAATACTGTATTTAAAGCCTTTTTCACTCATTCTAGTCTTCTATTTCGTCCTCCCATATTTCTTCTTTTACGGCATCCTTATCATAAGGGAGCACTATGGTAAAGGTTGAGCCCTTACCGTATTCGCTTTTTGCCCAAATAAAACCATTGTGTTGTTTGATGATTTCTTTCGCGATAGCCAGACCCAGACCAGTTCCACCTTGAGCACGACTTCTTGCGCGATCCACACGATAAAAACGGTCAAAAATCCTAGGCAAATCTTGTTTCGGAATCCCAAGACCTTGGTCAGAAATTGACAAGATCATCTGGTCATCCGTGGTTTTCATGCTGACCGTAATCTTCCCACCATCTGGGGAATACTTGATGGCATTGTTAAGAATATTATCAATCACCTGGGTCATCTTATCCGTATCAATCTCAATCCAAACTGAAGTTATTGGATAATCTCTCACTAGCTCATATTTTTTCTCTTCATCCTGATTTCTCATCTTATCAAAACGGTTGAGGATAAAGGTGATAAAGGCTGTAAAGTTAATCAACTCTACATCCAGTTTACTAGTCGCATTGTCAATACGAGAGAGATGTAAGAGATCTGTCACCATCCGCATCATACGGTTGGTTTCATCGAGTGAAACCTTGATAAAATCAGGAGCAACAGGATCATACAGGGCTCCCTCGTCTAAGGCTTCGAGATAAGATTTAACACTGGTCAAAGGAGTACGCAACTCATGACTGACGTTCGAAACAAAGAGTCTCCGCTCACGCTCTTCCTTCTCCTGCTCGGTCGTATCATGCAAAACGGCAACCAAACCAGAGATGAACCCAGACTCGCGGCGGACAAGGGCAAAACGTACACGAAGGCTCAAATATTCACCATTAGCATCCTGAGAATCAATCGTTAACTCAGGAATCTGTGTAATCAAATCACGCAGCTCATACTCATCTTCTATCTTAAGCAATTCGAGGATGCTTTTATTCAGAACATCTTCTTTCTGCACACCGAGCTGTTTCTTTGCCATATCGTTGATCATAGTAATCTGGCCACGGCGATTGGTCGCAAGAACGCCATCTGTCATGTAAGAAAGAATACTATGCAACCTTTTACTCTCTTGTTCCAGATTTTCTTGGGTCAAACGAATAACTTCTGACAAATCATTCAGGTTATTGGTGATGTTGGTGATCTCTGTACTACCTTGCAAGTCCAAAACTTGAGAATAATCACCTGCAATTAAATCCTTGACCTTCTGATTTATCTCTTTTAACCGGATGTTATCCCGACGATTTTCCAGCAAGAGCAAGGTCACCACTAGGATAAAGCCAAGTAAAATCAGGATAAAGATAAAATCACTGGTCAGAATAGTTTGTCTAATATCTTCAATCATTATTTTTCATATAGTAGCCAACACCACGACGTGTGAGGATATACTCTGGACGGCTTGGTGTGTCTTCAATTTTCTCACGCAAACGTCGGATAGTCACATCCACCGTACGAACATCACCAAAATAGTCATACCCCCAGACAGTCTCAAGCAAGTGTTCACGCGTAATCACTTGTCCAATATGAGAGGCCAAGTGATACAAGAGTTCAAACTCACGGTGGGTCAAATCTAATTCCTCACCATATTTCTTAGCCACGTAAGCATCTGGAACGATTTCCAAATCACCAATTTGTAAGGGCTGCGTCTTCTTCTCATCAGACTCTTGGTTATCTACTGAAACTAGATCTGTACGACGAAGCAGAGCCTTGACACGTGCTTGCAACTCACGATTTGAGAAAGGTTTTGTAACATAATCATCTGCACCTAACTCCAAACCGATAACCTTGTCAAACTCGCTATCCTTAGCTGAGAGCATGATAATCGGCACACTGCTAGTCTTACGAATAGCTTTAGCAACTTCTAAACCATCAATTTCAGGGAGCATCAAGTCGAGGATAATAATATCTGGTTGCTCAGCTTCAAATAGCTCGATTGCCTCACGACCATTGAAGGCTGTAACAACTTCATAACCTTCCTTGGCCATATTAAACTTAATAATATCTGAGATTGGTTTCTCATCATCTACAATTAATATTTTTTTCATTTTATCACCTTTTCTCTATCTATTATAACAAAAAAATGTAAAGAAGGCACAAATGGCTACTGTAGGCCTTTATCTTCAAAAGTTGTTTTATAAGCCTGCCAAATTTTTTGTTGAGGTTTAGCAAGTGGATAATCAGAAAACTCCTGAGGAGAAACCCAACGAACTTCTCTGTCAGAAAACTGTTTTGTTTCCGTCACTTGACCTGCTAGGATTTGAATATGCCATTTCCGATGACTAAATACATGCTTGACCTGGTCAAATACTTGCTGGGACCAATTCACTTCTAAATCATAATCCTGCTCAAAGTTTTCTTGGGGACTTGGTCCAAAAGCTCTGCTTTCCTCTTTGACTTGTGAAAAGAGATCTAGTTGATTATCATCGCTAGAGAAATCATCAACTTCAATCAGCGGGAAATGCCAAAAACCAGCTAACAGTTTCTCACTTTCATTTTTCTCTAGTAAATATTGACCACGGTCATTGCACACAACCAAAGCCTTGAGATAGATTGGGAGGGGCTTTTTCTTGGGTTCTTTAATCGGATATACATCCATAGTTCCATTCTGATACGCCGCACTAAAGTCCTTAACAGGGCTTTCTTTTGGTCTAGGATTAACTGGCGCCTCTATGTCAGAGCCTAAATCCATCAGAGCTTGGTTAAAGTCTCCTGGTCGTTCTGGATCAATCAAGATTTCCATCATTGCCTGAAAAATTTTGCGATTACTTGGAATTCCAATATCGTGGTTGACTTCGAACAGACGTGCTAAAACCCGCATGACATTGCCATCAACCGCTGGCTCAGGCAAGTTAAAAGCAATACTGGAAATAGTTCCTGCAGTGTAAGGGCCGATCCCTTTCAAACTAAAAATTCCTTCATAGGTGTTTGGAAATTGACCCCCAAAGTCAGCCATAATCTGCTGGGCTGCAGCCTGCATATTGCGTACTCGAGAATAATAGCCCAATCCTTCCCAAGCCTTCAGTAGACGCTCTTCAGGGGCATTCGCCAGACTTTCAACAGTTGGGAACCAGTCCAAGAATCGTTCGTAGTATGGAATAACTGTATCCACTCTGGTCTGCTGCAGCATGATTTCAGATACCCAGATGTGATAAGGATTTTTACTTCTCCGCCAAGATAAATCTCGCTTGTTTTCATCATACCAGTCGAGGAGTTTTTCACGAAATGAAATGATCTTCTCCTCTGGCCACATGTCAACACCATGTTCTTTCAAATCTAACATATATCTAGTATAACATAGAAGCTTCTAACTGTCCTTTTCTCAGTACTAAAAAGCCTCTTCCCATAGGGAAAGAGGTCTATTTCTTATTGATGAACTGCTTGGGCAGCAGTGATAAGGGTCAACTTGTACACATCATCGGCATTACATCCACGAGAAAGGTCGTTTACTGGCTTGTTCAAACCTTGCAGAACAGGACCTACAGCCGAGAAACCACCAAGACGTTCTGCAATCTTGTAACCGATATTTCCTGCTTCGATACTTGGAAAGATGAATACAGTTGCTTGTCCAGCTACTTTACTTCCTGGAGCTTTCAAAGCTGCTGTTTCAGGGTGGAAGGCAGCGTCAAATTGCAATTCCCCATCGATTTCAAGGTCTGGACGTAGTTCGTGCGCACGTTGTGTAGCTGCTACTACCTTATCAACGTTCTCACCAAAACCAGAACCTTTAGTAGAATAGCTCAACATAGCAATTTTGGGTTCGATACCAAACATTTTCGCAGTGATTGCTGAGTTAATAGCAATTTCAGCTAAGGCATCTGCATCAGGATTAATGTTGATCGCACAGTCTCCGAAAAGATAACGTTCTGAACCACGAGTCATCAAGAAGGCACCTGAAGTACGAGTAACATTAGGACGAGTTTTAATGATTTGAAGGGCTGGACGAACTGTTGCAGCAGTTGAGTGAAGTGCACCTGAAACCATACCGTCAACCAAGCCCATATATACTAGCATTACACCAAAGTAGTTAACGTCTTCACGCAAGAGTCTAACAGCTTCTTCTTCTGATATCTTACCGTTACGACGTTCAACGAGCGCAGCAACCATTTCGTCAAACTTAGCGTAGTGGTCAGGGTCGATAACTTCGTAACCTTCAGTGATTCCTTCGATTTCAAGGTAGATTTTGATTTTTTCAGGGTTACCAAGCAATACTGGGATAACATCTGTTTCTTTAACCAAACGTTTTGTAGCTTGGAGGATACGAGGTTCTTTCCCTTCAGGGAGAACGATGCGTACATTTTTACCAACTAGGTTGGTTTTTAGACTTTCAAAAACTTCCATGAGTTTCTCCTTTAATATTAATTAATTGATAACTTAGTTATTAAATTCTTAAAATCATCTGGCAGTGGAGATGATATTTCCAACTGTTCTTCAAGAAAAGGATGATAAAAAGATAAGAAATGGCAATGTAGCGCTTGACGCTCTATGCCATGCTCTAAACTTCCACCATAGAGGTCATCTCCCAACAAAGGAAAGCCAATATGGGAAAAATGCACTCGGATCTGATGAGTTCGTCCAGTATGCAGTTGAATATCGACCAAGTGAATATTTCCATAAGACGCGACAACTTTGTAAGATGTATGGGCGTATTTCCCACCTTTGGCAACCCGCCTTGTGATAATGGAATCTTCATCACGCGCAATCGGGGCAATAATCTCCCCTTCAGGCTCCAAGACACCAACTCCTTTAACCAAAGCAAAGTAACGTTTTTCGATAGACTTTCGTTGCAACTGCTTGTCTAAACGTGCATGAGCGTAGCCGTGCTTGGCAAAGAGCATCAAACCAGATGTATCTCTATCAAGCCTAGTCACGATGTGAACTTGCTGGTTTTCATAGTTTTGCTTGACATAGTAGCCCTTGATAAAATTGGCAATGGTATTGGAATGATTGACACTGGGGATGGAAGCTACTCCATAAGGCTTATTCAAAACCAGAAAATGGTCATCCTCATACAAGATATCGAGTGGTCGATCAATAGCTTCAAGGCTCTCAAACCCTTCCTCTGCAGGGATATCAATAGTCACCCTGTCTCCAATATCTAAGAGATAAGTCGCATTTTGAGGTTGGTCATTGACCAGAATAGCCCCGCCTCGAAACTTAATCTTGGCCAAAAGTCCCTTGGAAACCTCGTGTTTCTTTAGGAAGGTTTTGACTTTGACGTGCTCATCTGCGATAAATTCGAACCTCATTCATCCACCTCGCCGATGAAGGCATCTTTAACACGATTCCAGAAACTAGTGTGGCTTGGAGTCGCTACGAAGTGAATCTTGTGATGGTCGATTTGATACTCAATCCGTTCGATATTACGGAATGAATAGACACTGTTATCGACTGATATCGTGTGGTAATCATTGCGTGTTGGAAAGAGTTCAATCTTATCTTTTTTGGGAATAATGATTGATGATCCCAAAGTGCGATAGACTCGGTTGTTAAGGCTGGCTATCTCCGTCAACTGCAAGGCTTCAATGGTAGGATGCAAGACAGCTCCACCCAAGGACTTGTTGTAGGCAGTACTTCCCGTCGGTGTCGAAACTGTTAGCCCGTCTCCACGAAAACGTTCAAAGGGAACACCATTGATTACAATATCCGCAACCATGGTGCGATCTGACCGACGGATGCTAGCTTCATTTAAGGCTCGGAAGGTTTTTACATCTCCATTTTCAAGTGTCACTTTGACATTCAAGACTGGGTAAGAAACCTTAGCTCCAGAATCCAGTTGGAGATTGGTAACTAGCTGGTCCAACTCAAAGTCACGATAATCCGTGTAAAATCCCAAATGACCTGTATGAACACCTACAAATCGAACCTTGTCTAACTGATTCTCATACTTGTGAAAAGCAGACAAAAGCATCCCGTCGCCACCAATCGAAATGACAATGTCGGGATTGGTATCGTTCAGTATAAAATGTTGTTTCTTTAGTTTTTCCCTCAGCTCATGCAAAACCTTCTGACTCTGAGGTTTTCTATTTGCTATGAGGTCAACTCGTTTACCTGTATTCTTCATCTGTATCGTCACTATTTCCTACACCATCGTTTAGTTTTCTGCTCAATGGATCAAAGAGAGCCTGCGCTTCCTGGATGTCGTCACGAATCTTGCCCATTTCTTCATCCAGTTGATAGGCTATTTTCGCCGTGATTTCCAGTCTTTTCCTGATTTCTTCTGGAAAATCGCCCTGATATTTATAATTGAGCGAGTGTTCAATCGTAGCCCAGAAATTCATGGCTAAAGTCCGTATTTGAATTTCAGCCAAAATCGTCTTAGCCCCGTTGATCGTATCAACCGTGTACTCGACAACCACGTGATAAGAGCGATAACCTGAAGCCTTACGATGAGTGATATAGTCTCGTTCCTGAATGATTCTCATATCTTGGCGTTTACGTAGAATCTCAACTACTTCTTTAACGTCGTCAACAAACTGAACCATGACACGTAAACCTGCAATATCTTGCAGATCATGTTCCAGACTTGCATAAGTAATTCCTCGACGAGCCATCTTTTCTTTGATACTTTCAATCGGTTTGACACGACCCGTTACAAATTCAATCGGAGAATGCTTGTTTTGCTTACGATACTGTTTGCGAATTCCCCGAAGTTTAATCTTCAACTCACCTACAGCCTGAATGTAAGGATCTAAAAATTCTTCCCATTCTATGGTCATACTTTCTCCCTTGTAATGTTTGATTGCTCTGTCGAAAATCTTTGATTTTTTCAATACATTCGTATACAATAAATACATTGTCCATTATACCATAAATCGCTTTCAAAGATATAGAAAAGGTTGAAAAAATGAAACATTTAGAAATAGAATTGAAAACACTTCTGAAAAAAGAGGAATATGATCATCTAAAAAAACAGTTTTCCCATATCCAACCCGTCCTTCAGAAAAACTACTACATTGACACACCAGATTTCCAATTGCGTGAAAAGAAGGTTGCCATGCGCATTCGCACATTTGCAGATTGGGCGGAATTGACCTTGAAAGTGCCTCAAACTGTAGGAAATATGGAATACAACCAGAAATTGACTCTTTCAGAAGCTGAATCATACCTAGAGAAACAAAAACTACCTCAAGGGCTCGTTCTAGAGAAGCTTGCTAAGATTGGCATCGAAAGCCATGAATGGCTTGTTCTAGGCTGTCTTTCAACTCTACGTTATGAAACGAAAACTGAAATTGGCTTAATGGCCTTAGACGAAAGTCAATACTTTGACCAGACGGACTATGAACTCGAGCTTGAAGTCACAGACCATGAAAAAGGGAAAGCCGATATTAAGAGATTTTTAGATGAGAATCATATAGTTTATAAGAAAGCTCCATCAAAATTAATTCGTTTTATTAAAAGCATGAAAAAAAGCTGAAATAATCTCCTTTTTTTGGTAGAATAGAAAAGATAAAAATAAAAGAATCTTGCTTTGAAAAACAGAACTTTCTCAAAGGAGATTCACAAAGTTTACAGAGGACGGTCTATAATGTCAGATAGAAACAACATGAAACTTTTCACCCTAAACTCTAACCCAGAAATCGCTCAAAAGATTGCTGATACAGTTGGTGTACCTCTCGGAAAATTATCCTCTCGTCAATTTTCTGATGGTGAAATCCAGGTCAATATTGAAGAAAGTGTCCGTGGTTACGATGTTTACATCATCCAGTCAACCAGCTACCCCGTTAGCAACCACTTGATGGAATTATTAATAATGGTTGATGCTTGTGTTCGTGCAAGTGCTCATAGTATCAACGTTGTCCTTCCTTACTTTGGTTATGCTCGTCAGGATCGTATCGCTTCTTCTCGCGAACCCCTCACTGCAAAACTAGTTGCCAATATGCTTGTCAAAGCTGGTGTAAGCCGTGTTCTAACGCTTGACCTCCACGCTGTTCAGGTCCAAGGTTTCTTTGACATTCCTGTTGATAATCTTTATACTGTTCCTCTATTTGCTAAGCACTACTGTGATAAAGGACTCCTTGGCTCCGATGTTGTTGTTGTCAGTCCAAAGAACTCTGGTGTTAAACGTGCACGTAGTTTGGCTGAATACCTTGATGCTCCTATCGCTATCATTGACTACGCCCAAGACGATTCTAATCGTAACGAAGGCTATATCATTGGGGATGTCGAAGGCAAGAAGGCTATCTTAATTGACGATATTCTAAATACTGGTCGTACTTTCTCTGAAGCTGCCAAAATCGTTGAACGTGAAGGTGCAACTGAGATTTATGCAGTATCTAGTCACGGTTTATTTGTTGAAGGTGCAGCCGACCTTCTAGATGCTACAAACATCAAAGAAATCCTTGTGACAGACTCAGTAGCAACCAAAGAAAGAACTCCAGAAAATGTATGTTACATTACTGCTAGCGAGTTAATCGGAGATGCTATCGTCCGCATCCATGAAAGAAAACCCGTCAGCCCACTCTTTGCTTATAACAAAAAGAAATAAGGTGATTCTTTGATTTATTTGGACAATGCTGCAACGACTCCTATGTCAGCAGTAGCTATTTCTGAAATGACCAAGGTCATGCAAGAAACTCATGGTAATCCTTCTAGTATTCATGGCCATGGTCGGCAGGCTGGCAAACTCTTGCGAGAGGCTCGTCAGGACTTAGCCCACTTACTAGGAACCAAACCTCAACATATCTTTTTTACGTCTGGCGGTACAGAAAGTAACAATACAGCCATTATCGGCTATTGTCTCCGTCATCAAAATCAGGGAAAACATATCATCACGACAGCTATTGAACACCATTCTGTACTTGAGACTATCGATTATCTGGTGCAACATTTTGGTTTTGAAGCAACTATCATCCAACCAGTAAATCAAGAAATAACTGCCCAACAGATTCAAGAAGTTTTACGTGGCGATACCGTTCTCGTTTCCACCATGTACGCTAATAATGAAACAGGTAGCCTCTTACCTATCGCTGAGATTGGACGTATTTTAAAAGATCATCCTGCTGCATATCATGTAGATGCTGTTCAAGCTATCGGGAAAATTCCCATCCATCCAGAGGAATTAGGAATTGATTTCCTCAGTGCTTCTGCCCACAAATTCCATGGACCAAAAGGAGTTGGCTTTCTTTATGCTTCTTCCGCGGACTTTGATTCCTACCTTCACGGTGGAGACCAAGAACAAAAGAAACGTGCTGGAACAGAAAACCTCGCTGCCATTGTAGGTATGGTCGCTGCTCTCAAAGAGGATTTAGAGCAACAAGATGAACATTACCAAAAACTAGAGGGATTAAAATCTGCTTTTCTAGATGAGATTGCAGATCTAGAATACTATCTCAACGAAAGCCAACACCAGCTTCCTTATGTTGTCAACATTGGCTTTCCTGGTCAAAAAAATGATTTGCTCTTGCTACGGTTAGACCTTGAAGGAATTTCAATTTCTACTGGTTCAGCTTGTACCGCTGGTGTTGTACAAACCAGTCATGTACTTGAGGCATTTTATGGACCAGATTCGCATCGTTTAACAGAATCTGTCCGTATCAGTCTCTCTCCTCTTAACACCGAAGAAGAACTGAAACAACTCGCACAAACCTTAAAAAATATTATTGGAGATTAATCTAATGGCATTCGAAAAAACCATTAAACTACAAAACTGCCGCTACGACTACACACTTAGCCCAACTGTCAAAAAGTTCACACTGAAAGATAATACTTTCTTTGAAACAAAAGTTGGAAACTACGAACTGACTCGTCTTCTTGAGAAAGTACCGAACAGCGGTGAAGGATTCAAGCTAAAGATCATCATCAACAAAGACCTTACAGGTGCTAAACTCAACATCACTGACAAGTCAGGCCTTCGTTTGGTGAATATCTTTAAATCAGAAGATCACCATATTCACCAAGAAAAATTCTACTTTCTCATGGACAGCCTTGTAGAACGCGGAATCTTCACAAAAGAAGAAAGATAATTGGCTATGTATCAACTTACCTATCAAGATAGTTATCAAGTAGAGCGTACCCTTGAATTTGAAAATTACGAAGAGCTTATGTTATCTCTATCAGGTTGTGTAACTCTTCCAGATACATTCCTAGTCACTTCATTAACCTTTGATGATAAAGTTATCTATCAAGGATTGGTCGGAGATCTCTACCGTTTTCTATCACAAGCTCATTTTTCAGATAAAAACTAAGAAATTTCTTAGTTTTTTCTTGTTTTTGTTGATTTTTTCACAATGTTTCTATAAAATAGAAGAATAGAAAGGTTGTGATTTTGTGAAAGATAAACAGTCTGCTATTCCAAAAGCAACAGCAAAAAGACTCTCTCTTTACTATCGAATTTTCAAGAGATTTCATGCAGAAAAAATCGAACGTGCCAACTCCAAGCAAATTGCAGAGGCTATCGGTATCGATTCTGCGACCGTTCGTCGGGATTTTTCCTATTTTGGCGAGCTAGGTCGTCGTGGTTTTGGTTACGATGTCAAAAAATTGATGAATTTTTTTGCTGATCTCCTAAATGATAACTCCATCACCAATGTTATGTTGGTTGGGATTGGTAATATGGGGCATGCCCTTCTCCACTACCGCTTCCACGAGCGTAACAAGATGAAAATTATCATGGCCTTTGACCTAGATGACCATCCAGAAGTTGGGAGCCAGACACCTGATGGAATTCCAATCTATGGTATCTCACAGATTAAAGAAAAAATCAAAGAAGCAGATGTCAAAACTGCTATCCTAACAGTTCCAAGTGTTAAATCACAAGAAGTTGCCAATCTTTTGGTTGATGCAGGTATAAAAGGTATTCTCAGTTTTTCCCCTGTTCACCTTCACCTCCCAAAAGATGTGGTCGTTCAGTATGTCGATTTGACAAGCGAACTCCAAACCCTCCTCTATTTTATGCGTAAAGAGGATTAGAAAGCGAAAGCATGTATGAAAAAACCAGTTATTGGGATTACAGGAAATGAAAAAGCTCATCCAGATGATGACATCATGATGAGCTACGCAGCAAAGGGCTTTATTGAAGGAGTCAAGGACGCTGGCGGAATTCCAATCATCCTACCGATTGGTGATCAAGAAATGGCTGCCTATTACATCAGTATCATTGATAAGCTCATCCTAACGGGTGGGCAAAATGTTGATCCAAAATACTATGGTGAACCAAAGGCTATTGATAGTGATGACTACCACCTTCAAAGAGATATTTTTGAACTAGCACTTATCAAAGAAGCGATTAAGCAAAAGAAACCAATTTTCTCTGTTTGTCGGGGTACTCAACTTTTCAATGTCGCCATGGGAGGCACGCTACACCAAGATATCGAGGATCATTGGCAGGACTGTTCAGCCGAATACACGACCCAACGCCTCGTAACGGAACCTGATACCATTCTCCGAGAAATCTATGGAGAAATCTCTCACATCAACTCCTTCCACCACCAGAGCATTAAAGATCTAGCCTCAAATCTTAAGGTTGTAGCACATGATCCTAAAGATGGAATCATTGAGGCTGTGACAACTACGGACGGCTTCCCTTATCTTGGTGTTCAATGGCATCCTGAATTTCTCTTTGAAAACCGCCCCAAAGATAAAACGCTGTTTGACTATGTTGTTAACGAACTCTAGGACTTATAAATAGGTTATTAATCATGAATGAAATTAAAATACCTTCTACTCATGAGATTTTGAGAGATATAGAAGCTAATGTTTTCATATCTTATAAGGAAAAGGAAGCTAATCTTTTCTTATCAAACAATGAAAAAGAAATAAGGGTTTGCTTTCATCTTTCTAATCTCTATAGACTTTTAACAGCGGAAAGTTACCAATCTTTTTCTAAGAATAAAGAGAATTTCGATAAACTATCTCAAAAAGAAAAACAGCTGAAAGAAATGTCTAAAAAGGCAAAACTATTTTGTAAAAAGGCAGATGCTAAACTAAAAAGTAAATTTCATTCACGTCTTTACTTTTACAGAGATATTCTCATTCATAAAAAAAGATATTATAAAATCGAAGATTTCAATGAGATTGTCGACTTTATCGTTCAAGAAGATTTACTTGTACCCACGATAAAACCTCTTCCTGTTATCAATATGGCAGAAGTAGATTCCTATGTTTTAAAAGTAATTGAGTAAGATCATGTACAATCTTAAATCAAATCCGTCTTTTCACGGTAACTAAAGTAATCAGAGTGAGAGACAATCAGATGATCCAGAAACACCAGTCCCATCAGTTCACAGGCTTCCTTGACTAACTTGGTTACATGATCATCATTTCGGCTAGGTGCTACTGCGCCTGATGGATGATTGTGGACTAAAATAACAGAAGTCGCCATATGCTTAATAGCATAGTGAAGGATTTCCCTCGGTTCAGCAATACTACGTGTCGCAGATCCGATAAAGATGGTTTGCTGATGAATGATTTGATTTTGAGTATTGAGATAGAGCGCCACTAGGTGCTCTTGTTTTTTATCACCAAGTTCCTGTTGCATTTTTTTAGCTAGCTTTTGACTACTGAGAATACTTTCCATCTCAAGGGTTTCATGTTTATGAATACGATGTCCCAGTTCAATCACCGCCTGTAGTTCAATGGCTTTAATGCGTCCAATACCAGACAGACTCTGCAATTCCTGCAGGGTCATTTTTTTCAAATCAGTTAGACTGGTCAAACTATTCAAGACTTTTTGGGCAATTTCAAAGACATTAGCCTGACGCGTTCCCGTTCTTAGCAAAATAGCTAACAACTCTTGATTGCTCAGAGCCTCTACTCCTTCTTTAACTAGTCTTTCTCTAGGCAAGAGTGAATCTTCTTGGAATGAAATACTGTACATAAAAATCCTCCTCACTTTATTATTCGTGAGGAGGATGAAAAATTAGATTTTTTTCTCAATTGGGGCAACGCTGGCTAGGAGTTTTTTCAGACCGACTTCTGGGAAATTGATTTTCAACTCCTGAGTATCACCGCTACCAGAGACTTCCAGAACAGTTCCCTCTCCCCACTTCTTGTGGAGAGCAATATCCCCAATAGACCAACTTGTACCGCTGGTTTCATTTTTATTTCCAGCTGCAAATTGTCCAAATGGGAGACCACTTGACTGGATAGAGCTTGGGGCAGCACTGCGTTTACGGTCTTGAAGTGCCTGAGCCAAACTCATTCCTTGACCGAAGGCAACGCCACCACTGCTATATGAAGCCTTGAAACTGGTATTAGCTGGTCGAGCCAAACCTTGATACTCAAGCAAGTCCGAACTGATTTCATTGATGAAACGTGTTGGACGGTTATAGCTTGTACGACCGAAAAGCAAGCGTGAGTTGGCATTGGTCAGATAGAGGATTTTCTCAGCGCGCGTGATACCGACATAGGCTAAACGGCGTTCTTCTTCCAGTTCATCAGGTTCCTCAGCCGCTCGACTAAGCGGAAAGACATTTTCCTCCATCCCAATGATAAAGACGACTGGAAACTCAAGCCCCTTAGCAGCATGCAAGGTCATCAAGGTTACTTCAGATGTCTCCTGACTACCAGAGTCTGTGTCTGTAATCAAGGCCAAGTCATTCAAGAAACGACTGAGCTTATCCAAGCCAGTTTCCTCTTCTTGACTATCGGGATTGTCGTCAAAATTCTTAGTAACTGATAGGAACTCTTCGATGTTTTCAACCCGAGCCTTACTTTCCAAGGTTGCTTGGGCATTAAGATTATCGACGTAACCTGTTTTTTCTAGGACGGCCTCAACCAACTCTGTAATGCTTAATTGGTCCAGTTGCTCTCGCAAATCCAAAATCATATTGGCAAAGTCCCAAATTGACTGGGCTGCTTTTCCTTTGATGCCAGACAACATGATGTTTGCAGAAGCATCTAGCATGGACATGTCCTGCATATTCGCAAAATCACGGATTTTCTCAACCGTTCCTGGCCCAATTCCACGTTTTGGTTCGTTGATAATCCGCTCAAAACTGATATTGTCACTCAGATTAGCAATGAGGTTGAGGTAGGCGATAATGTCACGAATTTCCTTACGGCTGTAGAACTTGGTTCCACCAACCATAGTGTAAGGAATATTGGACTTGAGCAAGGCTTCCTCAATAGTACGAGATTGCGCATTAGTCCGATAGAGAACTGCAAAATCCTTGTGAAGGAAATTTTGACTGCGACTAAGTTCATCAATGGTTTTGGCTACAAATACAGCCTCATCTTGTTCGTCATTGGCACGATAGTAAATAATCTGCTCCCCATCAGCATTCTGAGTCCAGAGATTCTTAGGATGACGATTTTTATTGTTTTTAATAACATCATTGGCAGCTTGCAGAATGGTTTTGGTTGAACGATAATTTTCTTCTAACAAGACAACCTTAGCTTGAGGATAATCCTTTTCGAAATCCAAGATATTCTGCATATCCGCACCGCGCCAACCGTAGATAGACTGGTCTGCATCCCCAACTACACAGATATTTTTAAAGCGAGATGCCAATAGTTTGACTAGTTGGTACTGGGCATGGTTGGTATCTTGGTACTCATCAACGTGGATGTATTGGAACTTCTGCTGGTAGTAGGTCAAGACATCAGGATTTTGATCAAAGAGACGCAGGGTCAACATGATTAAATCATCAAAGTCAACGGACTCAGACTGACGAAGCTCTTTCTGATAGACTGTGTAACATTGAGCCACGATTTGCGTGTACATATCTCCAGCTTGATCTGCATAAGCCACATCATCAATCAAGTCATTCTTAGCATTGGAAATGGAACCCAAGATTGTCCGTTCATTCCATTTTTTCGGATCCAAGTTTAACTGCTTGAGAATGCGTTTCATAAGGGTTCGTTGTTCACCAGGATCTACAATGGTGAAATTACGATTGTAGCCGATATGATCCGCATCGCGACGCAGAATACGAACACACATGGAGTGAAAAGTCGCAATCAGACAGTCCTGAGTAGCTGGATTAAGACCATAAGCACGCTCTTTCATCTCACGCGCAGCCTTGTTGGTAAAGGTAATGGCCAAGATATTCCAAGGATTGACTATCTTTTCATCAATCAGATAGGCAATGCGGTGGGTCAAAACACGGGTCTTTCCTGACCCGGCACCCGCCATAATTAACAAGGGGCCTTCTGTCGCTTGCACCGCCTCAGCCTGACGGTCATTCATTCCATTCAATAATGCGTTCATTTTCTCTTCCTTACTCTTGAAGTCAATATTTCTATTATATCAGAATTCAAGGAAAATATCTTTACCTAGACTGGTTGCGTGTGGAATTCTACTCTTTCATATCATCAGGAGGAGTCAATGACTTTTGCATCCAAACAATATCATGCCATTTTCCAAACTTATAGCCTATCTTAGGGAAATGAGCTACTTGTTCATAGCCTCTCTTTTGGTGAAGAGAAATGCTTCTATCATTCGGTAAAGCAATACAAGCTAAGAAGCGTAAGTAACCTCTAGACTCTAGTTCTTCCTCCAGACAGTCATAGAGTAGACTCCCTAACCCTTGACCTTTGGCTTCTTGATTCAAGTAAATTGAGACTTCGACTGACCAATCATAGGCTCTCCTATCATAATAGGTGGAAGCATAGGCATATCCCAAAATTTTGCCTTCTTCCACTAGCACTAGATAAGGATATTTAAGCAAGGTCTTTTGAACTCTTCTTTGAAATTCCTCAACACTTGGCACCTCGTATTCAAATGTAATGGCTGTATTAAGGACATAGGGAGCATAAATAGCAAGTAGGTCTGGAATATCAGACTCCCTTACTGTTCGAATCGTTGACATATATTTCTCTTTCTAAAATCGAAAATGAGCTTGGATAGCTTTTCCAAACTCATTTGAAATCAATTGCAATATACTAGAACAAGCCTAGAACTGTTCCATCGCTTTCAACATCCATGTTGAGAGCGGCTGGACGTTTTGGAAGTCCTGGCATGGTCATAACATCACCAGTTAAGGCTACGATGAAGCCTGCACCTAATTTTGGTACCAATTCACGAATGGTAATTTCAAAGTTTTCTGGTGCTCCAAGTGCATTCGGATTGTCAGAAAAACTGTACTGAGTTTTAGCCATACAGATTGGCAATTTGTCCCATCCATTCTGAACGATTTGGGCAATTTGAGTTTGAGCTTTCTTCTCAAAGTTCACTTTGCTACCACGGTAGATTTCAGTAACAATCTTTTCAATCTTTTCTTGGACAGAAAGGTCATTGTCATAAAGACGAGTGTAGTTGGCTGGATTATCAGAGATAGTCTTGACAAGTGTTTCGGCAAGTGCTACACCACCTTCTGCGCCATCAGCCCAGACACTAGCCAACTCAACTGGCACATCAATAGAAGCACAAAGTTCCTTCAAAGCTGCGATTTCAGCTTCTGTATCAGAGACAAATTCGTTAATCGCGACAACTGCAGGCACTCCAAATTTACGGATATTTTCAACGTGGCGTTTTAAGTTAGCAAAACCTGCTCGAACTGCTTCTACGTTTTCTTCTGTCAAAGCATCTTTAGCAACGCCACCATTCATCTTGAGGGCACGAAGGGTTGCGACGATGACTACCGCATCTGGAGAAGTTGGCAAGTTTGGGGTCTTGATATCAAGGAATTTCTCAGCACCGAGGTCTGCACCAAAACCAGCTTCAGTAACCGTATAATCAGCCAAGCGTAGGGCTGTGCTTGTCGCCAAAACAGAGTTACAACCGTGAGCGATATTGGCAAATGGACCACCATGTACAAAGGCAGGTGTACCGTAAATTGTCTGAACAAGGTTTGGTTTAATGGCATCCTTCAAGATCAGAGCCAAAGCACCTTCAACCTGCAAATCACCTACAGAAACAGGAGTACGGTCATAGCGGTATCCAATAACGATATTGGCCAAACGACGTTTCAAGTCCTCGATATCCGTTGCCAAGCAAAGAATAGCCATGATTTCAGAAGCAACTGTGATATCAAATCCATCCTCACGTGGAATACCATTTAGAGGACCACCAAGACCAACGGTTACATGGCGCAGCGCACGGTCGTTCAAGTCCACGACACGCTTCCAGAGAATACGACGTTGGTCAATTCCCAGCTCATTTCCTTGGTGCAAGTGGTTGTCAATCAAGGCAGAAAGGGCATTATTAGCAGTTGTAATGGCATGCATGTCTCCAGTAAAGTGGAGATTGATGTCCTCCATTGGCAACACTTGGGCATAACCACCACCGGCTGCACCACCCTTAATCCCCATTACTGGACCAAGTGACGGTTCGCGAATGGCAATCATGGTTTTCTTACCAATCTTGTTTAAGGAATCCGCAAGACCAATGGTAATAGTTGATTTTCCTTCACCTGCTGGTGTTGGGTTGATAGCTGTCACCAAAATCAACTTACCAACTGGATTGCTCTCAACTGCACGAATTTTATCAAAGGTGAGCTTAGCCTTGTACTTTCCATACAACTCCAAATCATCGTAAGAAATACCAAGTTTCTCCACAACATCAACGATTGGCTTCAACTCAATACTCTGTGCGATCTCAATATCTGTTTTCATTCAAAACTCCTCTAACCTCTTATATGATAATTCATTATAACACAAAAAAAGGTTTTTCACATACAAAAAGCTTAGTAAAGTTTATAAACATCAAGTTTTAAGGCCGATTTTAGTCATCTTTTTTACTTTTTATAAGTTTTTATAGCCAAAAACTATAATCTTTCTGGAAAATTAGATGAAAAAAACAAACGCTTTCTTTTGATTCTATTTTATTTTTTGGTACAATAGTCCTATGAAAATTTTAGTTACGTCAGGCGGTACCAGTGAAGCTATCGATAGCGTCCGCGCTATCACTAACCATTCTACAGGTCGCCTGGGGAAAATCATCACTGAAACTTTGCTTGCTGCAGGACATGAAGTTTGTTTGATAACGACAAAACGATCTCTGAAGCCAGAATCCCATCCCAACCTAAGTATTCGAGAAATTACCAATACCCACGAGCTTCTACTAGAAATGCAAGAACGTGTCAAGGATTATCAGGTCTTGATCCACTCAATGGCTGTGTCCGACTACACTCCTGTTTATATGACAGGGCTTGAGGAAGTTCAGGCTAGCTCCAATCTAGAAGAATTTTTAAGCAAGCAAAATCATCAAACTAAGATTTCTTCAACTGATGAGGTTCAGGTTTTATTCCTGAAAAAAACACCCAAAATCATCTCTCTAGTCAAGGAATGGAATCCTGCTATTCATCTGATTGGTTTCAAACTGCTAGTTGATGTTAACGAAGATCATCTGGTTGACATTGCTAGAAAAAGTCTTATCAAGAACCAAGCAGACTTAATCATTGCAAATGATCTGACTCAAATTTCAGCAAACCAACATCGTGCAATCTTTGTTGAGAAAGATCATCTTCAAACGGTTCATACTAAAGAAGAAATTGCAGAACTCCTCCTTGAAAAGATTCAATCCTATCATTCATAGAAAGGAAAGCTATGGCAAACATTCTCTTGGCTGTAACTGGGTCAATCGCCTCTTACAAGTCGGCAGATTTAGTCAGTTCTCTAAAAAAACAAGGCCATCAAGTCACTGTCTTAATGACTCAGGCTGCTACAGAGTTTATCCAACCTTTGACACTACAGGTCTTATCACAGAATCCTGTCCACTTGGATGTCATGAAGGAACCCTATCCTGATCAGGTCAATCATATCCAACTTGGTAAAGAAACGGATTTATTTATCGTGGCCCCTGCCACAGCTAACACCATTGCAAAACTAGCACATGGCTTTGCGGACAACATGGTGACTAGTACAGCGTTATCTTTACCCCAAAACATTCCTAAACTACTTGCTCCTGCTATGAATACAAAAATGTATGACCATCCGGCAACTCAAACAAACCTTAAAACTTTAGAAACATATGGTTACAAGCTTATCTCTCCAAAAGAATCCTTACTTGCTTGTGGAGACTACGGAAGGGGAGCTTTGGCAGACCTTGATATTATTTTAGAAAGAATAAAGGAAACTCTCAATGAAAAAACGATCTAATATTGCCCCAATTGCTATCTTTTTTGCGACCATGTTGGTCATTCACTTTCTAAGCTCTCTCTTATTTAATCTATTCCCATTCCCAATTAAACCAACTATCGTGCATGTTCCTGTTATTATTGCAAGTATTATTTACGGTCCACGCGTTGGGGTTACACTTGGATTTTTAATGGGACTACTTAGCTTGACGGTTAACACGATTACGATTCTACCGACAAGTTACCTCTTCTCCCCATTTGTACCAAACGGAAACATCTACTCAGCTATCATAGCTATCGTCCCACGTATTTTGATTGGTTTAACTCCTTATCTAGTTTATAAACTGATGAAAAATAAAACTGGTCTGATTCTAGCTGGTGCCCTTGGTTCCCTTACCAACACCGTCTTTGTCCTTGGTGGAATCTTCTTCCTTTTTGGAAATGTCTTCGATGGCAATATCCAAAAACTCCTAGCAACTGTTATCTCTACAAACTCAATCGCCGAATTGGTTATCTCAGCCATCTTGACTGTAATGATTGTCCCACGTCTCGAAACCTTGAAGAAATAAAAAAAACAACTCCACTTTCGTCCTGAAGGTGGAGTTTAGTAGTTAAAACATAAGAATTAAGTTCCCAGTATTCTTTCTTTACCACATTTAATCAAATATCCATTAAAAATCACTAATGCTTCTTGACTTAACTGATTATTTATTGTACCATACTTGTGTATATACAGATAAATGGAGGTTCTTATGGATATACGGAAAAAAACGCAGTTTATGACCATGACTGCACTGCTCACAGCAATCGCGATTTTGATTCCAATCATTATGCCTTTTAAAATCGTCATCCCACCAGCTTCTTACACTTTAGGAAGCCATATCGCCATCTTTATCGCCATGTTCCTATCACCTTTGATGGCTGCTTTTGTGATTATTGCTTCGAGTCTCGGTTTCCTGATGGCAGGCTACCCTATGGTTATCGTTCTGCGCGCCTTTTCTCACATCGTTTTTGGTATTTTGGGAGCATTTTACTTAAAAAAATTCCCTGAAACCTTGGATAAACCAAAGGCATCTTGGATTTTTAACTTTGTTTTGGGTGTTGTTCACGCTATCGCTGAAGTACTAGCTTGTATCATCTTTTATGCTACTTCAGGGACAAACGTTGAAAATATGTTTTATGTTCTCTTTGTCCTAGTTGGTTTTGGCACAATCGTTCATAGTATGGTAGACTATACATTAGCACTAGCTGTCTATAAAGTGCTTCGAAAACGTCGCTAAAAGGAAAAACTATGACAAAGGATCGCAAACAAGCTCTTCTCAAACTGTTAAAAGAGGCACCAAAAGCTCTCAATGGTCAAACCTTGGCTGAGCACTTTCATGTTACGCGCCAAGTCATTGTACAGGATATCGCTATTCTCCGAGCAGATGGGGCTCCTATCCTATCCACCAATCGTGGCTATATCTATAAAGAAAACAATGTCAGCCCCTACGTTCACAAACTCTTTAAAGTGAAACATGAACTGGAAGAAATCGGGCAGGAACTTCTAGCCATTGTAGATAATGGCGGACGCGTTCAAAATATCTTAATCGATCATCCCGTTTATGGCGAAATTGAAACCCATCTCAAACTCACCTGTCGCCGAGATGTCCAGCACTTTCTGGAACAAGTCGAGAATTCAGACTTTAGACCCCTTTCTGAATTGACAGACGGCATCCATTACCACCTTGTTGAAGCTGAGACACAACAAGACCTCCACTATATCGAGGAGGCCTTGGATCAGTTAGGTTATTTGGTAAAAGACTAGAAAATTTCTTTCTCCCAGCCGTCCTCTGTACGGTGACGATAGAAGAACTCAGACTTGTCAGGTGCTTCCATCATTTCCATCAAAGGCAACATATCATAGGCCAGATCCAAGTTTGGAATCTGGTCTTTTTGCACCCAAGATACTTCTCCTTCTTCTGAGGATTGGAGATTTCCACTAAACTCTGTCGCCTTATAGCAAACGACAATGTAGCGTCCACCTGTATCTAAGGGCCAATTTTTAATGCCGACCAGTTGGGGATTCTGAATGGTCAGGCCAGTTTCTTCGTATATTTCACGAATGACAGACTCGGCAAAGGCCTCGCCATTCTCAACATGACCTCCTGGAAAGGCATAGCCAGACCAGCGATTGTTTTCAGGAGAGCGGTATTGCATGACTACTCGCTTATTTTCTAAATCTTCGATTAGACAGATGTTGGTTAAAATGGTTGCTTGGGAACGGGACATAGGTTTGCTCGCTTTCTAAATTATTAAATTTTCAGACTTGGTACCAGAGCCATTAGCTTTTACTTTTTAAAATTATTTAGAATAGAATACCATCCGTTTTTCCTTTATAGGTTTTCCAAGGTCAAGCATCTTTTCTTGTCCATCAAAAGTAAAACCCATTTTTTGATAGAAAGCAATGGCACGCTTATTATCTTTCAATACCCATAAGAAAATTTCAGAAAAATGATCAAGAGCATTCAAAGCTGCTTTCACTAACTTTTGTGCGATACCTTTTCCATAATAGTCTTTTAAAATATATAAAGCCATAATTTCACCAGCTTGAATAGTCTCATCACGAAAGTTCCCATAACTGATAAAACCAACTACCTTCATGCCATCTATCGCAATCAATGTATTTTCTGGATACTTTTGACTAAAGAATCGACATCTTTCTAATGTTATTGTCTCCTGAAATTCTGCAGGCAAAAGGTCGTCATAAGCCTCTCTCCACGTTTGCCAGTGAACGAGGGATTTACCTTCTATCTCTTCAGGAGTTTTCATCTTTTTGATAGTAAGATTCATTTATTTTTCTCCTTTCTCTACCCCAACGCCTTCACTTCCTCAGCAACTTTTTGCAGATATTTTTGTCTTGTAGAATTTGTATTCACCTCACGCCCTAACTCACCCAAAATTGAAACTTTCTTTGTTTTAATACCGCAGTGATTTAGGACAGCATTCTTTAATACTGATATTCCATAACTGTCTGGGATATTGATAGGACCTGAAAATACTTTGTACCACCATGTTGGTGCCATTGATGTTGCGTAAATACTGGCCGTTTTTCCTTTTAGTAACTTTTTAAACTGCTGACTTCTTAAGTAGTTCCAAATAAAACTTCCTTTATTATTGGTAGAGTAAGCAATTCCTGGCGTGAAAACACGATCGATCCAACCCTTCAATAAACTAGGCATACTACTCCACCAAATTGGATAGACAAAAATGAAATGATCTGCCCACTGGATTAATTCCTGAGAGCGAAGTATGAAGCAGTCCTCTTCCATACGTTTTCGATAACCATAACGTAATACGGGATCAAAATCTATCTCATTTAGATTAATAGATTCAAGCTCATGATGATTTGAGTCAATATTTTCTACAATCGTTCGAAAAATTTCTTGACAGAAACTTCCCTTGTCAGGATGTCCATTGATGACTAAAATTTTCATTCGTTTTCTCCTATCTACCCCAACGCCTTCACTTCCAACATCATATCACGTATCTGAGCTGCCAGTTCAAAGTCAAGCACTTCGACGGCTTCTTGCATTTGTTTTTCTAGTTTCTTGACGAGTTCTTTACGCTCTTGTTTGTTGAGGCTGTTGATATCGACTTCCTTGTCCTCTTCTTTAGCAACTGCCTTGGTCACGGCAATCAAGTCACGAATTTCTTTCTTGATTGTCTGAGGTACAATGCCATGTTCTTCATTATAAGCCATCTGGATTTTCCGACGACGGGCCGTTTCATCTATGGCACGTTGCATAGACTGAGTCATGGTATCAGCGTACATGATAACATGTCCTTCGCTATTACGGGCAGCACGTCCAATGGTCTGGATGAGGCCACGTTCGTTACGAAGGAAGCCTTCCTTGTCAGCATCTAGAATAGCAACCAAACTTACTTCAGGTACGTCAATCCCTTCACGGAGCAGGTTGATTCCAACCAAAACATCAAAGACACCCAAGCGTAGGTCACGGATAATCTCCGTCCGCTCCAAGGTCTTGATGTCCGAGTGCATGTACTTGACTTTGATGCCCATTTCCTTGAAGTAGTCGGTCAAGTCTTCTGCCATTTTCTTAGTCAAGGTGGTAATAAAGGTTCGTTCGTTCTTTTCAACACGGGCATTGATTTCACCTAGGAGGTCATCAATCTGTCCCATAGTCGGACGAACTTCCACCTCTGGGTCTAGAAGCCCTGTCGGACGAATGATTTGCTCAATCACTGTCTCCGTCTGTTCATTTTCATAGTCACCTGGTGTCGCTGAAACGTAAACAATCTGATGGACATGGCTTTCAAACTCTTCACGACGGAGGGGACGATTGTCCAAGGCAGACGGCAAGCGGAAACCATAATTCACTAACATTTCCTTACGAGAACGGTCACCATTGTACATGCCCTTTATTTGCCCCATGGTCATGTGACTTTCATCAATCATAATCAAGAAATCATCTGGGAAGAAGTCAAGAAGCGTATAAGGAGGCTCTCCTTCGCTACGACCATCCATGTGGCGTGAGTAGTTTTCAACACCATTGGTATAGCCCATCTCACGTAACATCTCAATATCATACTCTGTTCGCTGTTTCAAACGCTGGGCTTCTAGCAGTTTGCCTTCCTTCTCAAAGACAGCTAACTGCTCTTCTAATTCTGCTTGAATTTTCGCAATCGCAACTTCCATGTGGTCATCATTGGTCACAAAGTGAGTGGCAGGGAAAATCGCCAAATGATCCACTTCTCCCAATACCTGACCTGTCAAAGCCTCAACTTCACGGATACGATCAATTTCATCCCCGAAAAACTCTACTCGAAAAGCGTGTTCATCTCGGGAAGCTGGGAAAATCTCCACCACATCCCCACGAACACGAAATCTTCCCCGTTGGAAATCAATATCGTTACGTTCAAACTGAATATCGACCAAGTCATTCAAAAGTTTATCACGAGAAATCTCAAGACCTGGACGCAGACTAACCACGCTATCAGCGTATTCCTTGGGCGAACCCAAACCATAGATACAAGAGACTGAAGCCACAACGATGACATCATTGCGCTCCAGAAGGGCTGAAGTCGCTGAGTGACGGAGCTTATCAATCTCGTCATTGACCGAGCTATCCTTCTCAATGTAGGTATCACTAGAAGGCACATAGGCCTCGGGTTGATAATAATCATAGTAGGATACGAAGTACTCAACAGCATTCTCAGGGAAAAATTCCTTAAACTCTCCGTAGAGCTGACCAGCTAGGGTTTTGTTATGGGCAATGACCAAAGTAGGTTTATTGACTTTGGAAATGACCTGACTCATGGTGTAGGTCTTCCCTGTACCCGTCGCCCCCATCAAAATCTGAGCCTTTTCTCCACCCTCGATATTGTCAACCAACTGCTCAATCGCTTGTGGTTGATCTCCTGAAGGTTGGTATTTTGATACTAGTTTAAATTTATTATCTGTAATTCGATTTATCATGATTGCCTCATCTGCTTTTTTCTATCCTTCTATTTTACCATAAATTTGCTTTTCAGACTCTTCTCCAAACTGATAAGAATGTGCAGTTCATGTTATATTTCCTTACATAAAATTCATAAAATTTGCCTTTTCACTTTTTTTCTGGTATAATGGAAAAATATTCGGAAAAGGAGACTAAAAATGAAGAAAAAAATACTAGCATGTTTGCTCATTTTATTTCCCATTTTCTCACTAGGTATGGCAAAAGCTGATACTGTTAAGATTGTGTCTGATACAGCTTACGCACCTTTTGAGTTTAAAGATTCAGATCAAACCTACAAAGGGATTGATGTTGATATTATCAATAAAGTCGCAGAAATCAAAGGATGGAACATCCAAATGTCTTATCCCGGCTTTGACGCAGCCGTAAATGCAGTACAGTCAGGTCAAGCAGATGCTATTATGGCAGGTATGACAAAAACAAAAGAACGTGAAAATGTCTTTACCATGTCTGATACCTATTATGATACAAAAGTTGTCATTGCTACGACAAAGGCAAATAAAATCACCAAATATGAGGAACTTAGCGGAAAAACAGTTGGAGTTAAGAACGGAACTGCCGCTCAACGTTTCCTAGAAAGTATCAAAGATAAATACGGTTTCTCTATTAAAACCTTTGATACAGGTGATTTGATGAATAACAGTCTAAGTGCTGGTGCTGTAAATGCCATCATGGATGACAAACCTGTTATTGAGTATGCGATTAACCAAGGACAAGATCTCAGCATCAATATGGATGGCGAGGCTGTTGGAAGCTTTGCTTTTGGTGTCAAGAAAGGGAGCAAGTATGAACACTTGGTTACCGAGTTTAACGAAGCCCTAGCCCAAATGAAGAAGGATGGTAGCTTGGAGCAAATCATCCAAAAATGGACAGCTTCTACAACTACGGCAAGCCCAACGACAACTACTGCTGCTGGACAAAAAGCTACTCCAGTGAAAAGCAAGTACATTATTGCTAGTGACTCATCTTTTGCCCCATTCGTCTTTCAAAATTCAAGCAATCAATACACCGGTATTGATATGGACCTCATCAAGGCCATTGCCAAAGACCAAGGTTTTGAAATTGAAATTACTAACCCAGGATTTGATGCAGCCATCAGTGCTGTTCAAGCAGGACAAGCAGATGGTATCATCGCTGGTATGTCTGTAACTGATGCCCGTAAGGAAACCTTTGACTTCTCAGAATCATACTACACAGCAAATACGATTCTCGGTGTGAAAGAATCAAGCACCATTACTTCTTATGAAGACCTCAAAGATAAAACTGTCGGTGTTAAAAACGGAACTGCTTCTCAGACGTTCCTTACTGAGAACCAAAGCAAATACGGCTATAAGATTAAAACCTTCGCAGATGGCGCATCAATGTATGACAGTCTGAATACTGGCTCTATTGATGCTGTGATGGATGATGAGCCAGTTCTCAAATATTCTATCAGCCAAGGACAAAAATTGAAAACTCCAATCCCTGGAACACCAATCGGTGAAACAGCCTTTGCCGTTAAAAAAGGTACAAATCCAGAATTGATCCAGATGTTTAATAATGGACTTGCGAACCTCAAAGCTAACGGAGAATTCCAAAAGATTCTTGACAAGTACCTAGCTAGCGAAACTTCAACTGACTCTACAAGTACGGTTGACGAAACAACTATTTGGGGCTTGCTTCAAAACAACTACAAACAACTTCTTAGTGGACTTGGAATCACTCTTGCCTTAGCACTTATTTCATTTGCAATCGCCATTGTCATTGGTATTATCTTTGGTATGTTTAGCGTTAGCCCATACAAATCTCTTCGTCTGATCTCTGAGATTTTCGTTGACGTTATCCGTGGTATTCCCTTGATGATTCTTGCAGCCTTCATTTTCTGGGGTATTCCAAACTTCATCGAGTCCATCACAGGCCATCAAAGTCCAATTAACGACTTTGTAGCTGGTACCATAGCCCTCTCACTCAATGCTGCTGCTTATATCGCTGAAATTGTTCGTGGTGGGATCCAAGCTGTTCCAGTTGGGCAAATGGAAGCCAGCCGCAGTCTTGGTATCTCTTATGGAAAGACCATGCGAAAGATTATCTTGCCACAAGCGACTAAATTGATGTTGCCAAACTTCGTCAACCAATTCGTTATCGCTCTTAAAGATACAACCATCGTATCTGCTATTGGTTTGGTGGAACTCTTCCAAACTGGTAAGATCATCATCGCCCGTAACTACCAAAGTTTCAAGATGTATACAATCCTTGCTATCTTCTATCTTGTAATTATCACACTTTTGACTAGACTAGCGAAACGCTTAGAAAAGAGGATTCGTTAATGGCAAAATTAAAAATTGATGTAAATGATTTGCATAAGTATTATGGAAAAAATGAAGTTTTAAAAGGCATTACGACTAAGTTCTATGAAGGAGATGTTGTTTGTATTATCGGTCCTTCGGGTTCTGGTAAATCCACTTTCCTCCGTAGCCTTAACCTTCTTGAAGAGGTAACGAGTGGTCACATCACTGTGAATGGTTATGATTTGACTGACAAATCAACCAATGTCGACCATGTTCGCGAGAACGTCGGAATGGTCTTCCAACATTTCAACCTCTTTCCTCACATGTCCGTCCTAGAAAATATCACTTTTGCTCCTATCGAACACAAACGGATGACCAAAGAAGAAGCTGAAAAATTGGGGATGGAGTTGCTTGAAAAAGTTGGACTAGCAGATAAAGCTAATGCCAATCCAGATAGCCTTTCAGGTGGTCAGAAACAGCGTGTAGCCATCGCTCGTGGACTTGCCATGAATCCTGATATCATGCTCTTTGACGAGCCAACTTCCGCTCTTGACCCTGAGATGGTCGGAGATGTACTGAATGTTATGAAGGAATTGGCGGAACAAGGCATGACCATGATTATCGTAACCCATGAGATGGGATTTGCTCGTCAGGTGGCCAACCGTGTTATCTTTACGGCTGATGGCGAATTCCTGGAAGATGGAACTCCAGATCAAATCTTCGATAACCCGCAACACCCTCGTCTAAAAGAGTTCTTGGATAAGGTCTTAAATGTATAAAACAAAACTGTAAGGTTCTCCTTACAGTTTTTTAATTGCGTATTGGATTTTTGATTTTTTTGAAAATTATGATAAAATATAGACTATGAAAATGAGAAAATCTCATCCCTAGTCCAACTAGGAAAAAATATAGAAATTAGGTAGCTAGATGTCATCAAAGGTTATTGTTACAATTTTCGGTGCGAGTGGAGATTTAGCTAAACGCAAACTCTACCCTTCCCTTTTCAGACTCTATAAATCAGGTAATTTGTCTGATCATTTTGCTGTTATCGGAACGGCTCGTAGACCTTGGAGTAAGGAATATTTTGAGTCTGTTGTAGTCGAATCCATTCTTGATTTGGCAGATAGCGTAGAAGAAGCTCAATCTTTTGCTAGTCATTTTTACTATCAAAGTCATGATGTCAATGATACCGAACACTACATCGAATTACGCAAACTTCAGGCTGAGTTAAACGAAAAATACCAAACCGAGCACAACAAGCTCTTCTTCCTCTCTATGGCTCCACAATTCTTTGGGACTATCGCCAAACACCTCAAGTCAGAGCAAATCGTAGACGGAAAAGGCTTTGAACGTTTGATTGTCGAGAAACCTTTCGGTACAGACTATGCTACTGCTAAACAACTCAATGAAGAACTTCTTGCTACCTTCGACGAGGAGCAAATTTACCGTATTGACCACTACCTAGGTAAAGAGATGATTCAGAGTATTTTTGCAGTCCGCTTTGCCAATATGATTTTTGAAAATGTTTGGAATCGCGATCATATTGATAATGTTCAGATTACATTTGCTGAGCGTCTAGGTGTTGAAGAACGTGGTGGCTACTATGATGAATCAGGTGCCCTTCGTGATATGGTGCAAAACCATACCCTCCAACTTCTGTCACTCCTAGCTATGGATAAACCTGCAAGCTTTACAAAAGATGATATTCGATCTGAAAAAATCAAGGTTTTTAAAAATCTCTATCAGCCTTCAGATGAAGAACTAAAAGAACACTTTATTCGAGGTCAATACCGTTCAGGTAAAATTGATGGAATGAAGTACATTTCTTATCGTAGCGAACCCAATGTCAACCCTGAATCTATGACAGAAACCTTTGCTTCAGGTGCCTTCTTTGTCAACAGTGACCGTTTCCGCGATGTACCTTTCTTCTTCCGTACAGGTAAACGCCTAACTGAAAAAGGAACTCACGTTAACATTGTCTTCAAACAAATGGATTCTATTTTTGGAGAACCTCTAGCACCTAATATTTTGACAATCTATATCCAACCAACAGAAGGATTCTCTCTCAGCCTCAATGGTAAGAAAGTGGGTGAAGAGTTTAGCCTTGCGCCAAATTCTCTTGACTATCGAACAGATGCGACTGCTACAGGTGCTTCACCAGATCCATATGAAAAACTCATCTACGATGTTTTGAATAACAACTCAACCAACTTTAGTCACTGGGAAGAGGTTAGTGCTTCTTGGGAGTTGATTGATCGCATTGAAAAACTTTGGGCTGAAAATGGTGCTCCACTCCATGACTACAAGGCTGGTAGCATGGGACCTCAAGCTAGCTTTGATTTGCTTGAAAAATACGGAGCTCAATGGACTTGGCAACCAGATATCGCCTATCGTAAGGATGGTCGTTTAGAATAATCAAAAACAATCCTGCAAGTATTCTTGCAGGATTTTCTTTTATATCAAACCTTCAAGAAGGCCCTTCATAAAGTTCTCAGAGTTAAACTCACCGATATCATCGATTTTTTCGCCAAAACCAATTAATTTAACAGGGATATTGAGTTCCTCACGGATAGCCAGAACAACACCACCACGAGCAGTTCCATCAATCTTGGTCAATACAATACCGGTAACTGGGGTAATTTTAGAAAATTCTTTAGCTTGCACCAAGGCATTCTGTCCAGTTGAGGCATCAAGGGCAAGGAAGGTTTCATGAGGTGCTTCAGGAACGACACGTTTGATAATACGACCAATCTTTTCCAACTCAGCCATAAGGTTGTCCTTGTTTTGCAAACGACCTGCTGTATCAATCATGAGAATATCAATCCCTTCGGCTACGGCGCGTTCCATACCATCAAAGACCACACTTGCTGGATCAGCCTTTTCTGGCCCTGTCACAACAGGAACATCCACACGACGACCCCATTCAGCTAGCTGTGCCACTGCACCCGCACGGAAGGTATCTGCCGCAACTAGCATGACTTTCTTGCCAGCTTGTTTGTAGCGATGAGCCAATTTCCCGATAGAAGTTGTTTTCCCAACACCATTGACTCCGACAAAGAGCATGACTGTCAAACCATCTTGGAAGTGGATACTTTCATCGTAGTTGCCATCCTTCTCATAGAGTTCAACCAATTTCTCGATAATGACACGACGAAGTGCGTCTGGCTTCTTAGCGTTTTCGAGTTTAGCTTCATAGCGTAGTTCTTCTGTTAAGTTGGAAGCGACTTGCACACCGACGTCACTCATGATGAGCAGTTCTTCCAATTCCTCGAAGAATTCTTCATCGACAGAACGGAAGTTGGCAAAGAAGGCATTCAAACGAGCACCAAATCCCGTACGCGTTTTCTTGAGACTGCGGTCATATTTTTCCTGAACGGTTTCTTCAACCTGAGGACTTTCTTCTTCTACAACTTCAGACGCTAGCTCTTCTTCTGTCTCTTGGTTCTCTTCTTCTAGAGCTTCTTCTGTCTCTTGGATTTGCTCCAATTCATCAGCTTCTAGCTCCGGCTCCTCTTGGTCTGTTTCCTCAACCAGTTCTGGTTCAATGACCTCATCTGTCGTGACCTGAGGAAGTTCTTCTCGAGCAAGAGTTTCTTCCACTTTGTCCGTTTCTGTCTCTTCTTGGCTTGTTTCCTCGACTGCCGTTTTGGTTTCTTCAACCTCTTCTGACAAATCAAGATTTTCCAGAGCTTCTTTTACAACATCTTCAATTTTCGGCTCTTCTTTTTTTCCGAATAGACGGTCAAATAATCCCATATTCTAGTTCTCCTTTAACACGTATTCTTCGATAGCCCAAGCAACGGCTTCCTCGTCGTTGGTCATCGGGGTAATCACATTTGCAACTGCCTTAACTGCTGGAACTGCATTTTGCATAGCAACTCCCAAACCAGCCCACTCAATCATGGAAAGGTCATTGGCCTCGTCCCCACAAGCCATGACTTGACTTTGATCGATTCCTAAGTGTTTAATTAATTTCGCTAAACCTGTTGCCTTGTGGACGTTTTTCGGTGACCATTCCAATAAGAGTTCACGCGATTTGAAGATTTCATATTGGTCAAACAATTCTGGAGAAATCTGTTGAATAGCTGCATCCAAAGGTTCTTGGGCAAAGGCAGTCACACATTTATTATACGTCATCTGACTAGATAGATCTTCAAAAGCGACAGGCACAAAAGTCAAGGCAGGGTTGAACTTGGCATAGAGACTTTCTTGATCCGACTGGATTTGATAGACTGTTCCTTCTGAAATGGCATCTAACGGTAATCCGAGTTTTTCAGTTTCCTCGTACAAGCGTGCCACATCGTCGATTGAAAAAACCGTTTTATCGAGAATCTCTCCTGTATTTTTCTGTACCAGACCACCATTAAAGGTGATGGTGTACTCATCCTCCTGACCGTCAGTCCCTAGCTCATGGAGAAAGAAATCCATAGCCTTCAGAGGACGCCCCGTTGTCAGTACGACCTTGATGCCACGGTCACGCGCAGCTTTGAGGACCGCCTTGGTACGATCTGTCAGCTTTTTATCCGTTGTCAGCAAAGTACCGTCCAAATCAAGTGCAATCAATTTAATATCTGCCATTATAAGCCCTCCATATAAGCCATCACTGACTGGTCCTTATGGTGGCCAATCACTGTCTCTGCTAATTCTAAAATCTCTGGTCGCGAATTTTCAGGAGCGATTGGGTGCCCGACGACCTGCATCATGTGAAGGTCATTGAGATTATCTCCAAACGCCATGACCTGATCCATGCTAAGCCCCAGTTTTTTGGCTAGCTCAACAATAGCCACACCCTTGTCAACGTAGTCCAAGACAATGTCGATAGATTCAAAACCAGTTGTCATGGCTTTCACACCAGGAACATTTTCGTTGACCCAGGCCTCACCAACTTCTATCGTATCTTCTGTGAAGTTCGTAGTGAATTTAAAAATCTCATCCGTAATATCTTCCAGACTCGTTACTTTTTGAATGTTTTCATTGTAGTGACGGCTAAACTTGAGATAGGTCTCATCGACTGTATCCAATACATAACAAGCTTTTTTCCCAGTCAAGAGCATTTTTCTTTCATCAAAATAGGGCGATTTCTTTAAAGCTTCAAAAGTGCTCAAGTAAAAGTCCCGAGACATAGTAGCCTCGTACATATCCTCACCATGAAACTCAACATAGCTCCCATTTTCAGCTATAAAAATCACTTCATCACGCACATCCGCAAACAACTTTTTCAGGGACAGAATACCACGACCTGAAGCCACTGCAAAATAAATCCCCTTTTCCTTGTAGGAAACAAGTACGTTTTTGAGGCGTTCCATATCAAACCGACCCTCTCCATCTAGAAAGGTTCCATCCATATCGGTTGCTACAAGTTTAATCATAAAATTCTTCATTCTCCAATTGATAAATCTATCTTCTATTATACCATAGATAAGTTTAAAAAGGTCCAGTACAGTAGGATAGCACTACTTTTTCGGAGAAACTTCAAAGGGCCTAAAAATTAGAATCGTAGAACTTTTTTCAGATAGTTTAAAAAGTTTGTATTCCCCTTCTCTTTTCTCTATAATGGAGAGAAAGGAGATGACTATGACAGAAATAAAACATGAAATTGATGCAAACTTTGCAGGCCGACTCAATATCCTGCGCGCGGGTGTTCTCGGTGCCAATGATGGAATTATTTCCATCGCTGGAGTCGTTATCGGGGTTGCCAGTGCGACAAGCAATATCTGGATTATCTTTTTATCTGGACTAGCCGCTATCCTCGCTGGTGCTTTTTCAATGGCCGGTGGTGAATATGTCTCTGTATCCACTCAGAAAGACACGGAAGAAGCCGCTGTTGCTAGAGAGCAATTACTCTTGGATAAAGACATCGAATCTGCAAAACAATCCCTCTATGCTGCCTACCTTCAAAATGGTGAGTGTGAAACGTCCGCCCAACTCTTGACCAATAAGGCCTTTTTAAAAAATCCACTCAAAGCCTTGGTAGAAGAAAAGTATGGAATTGAGTACGAAGAATTTACCAATCCTTGGCATGCTGCTATTTCTAGCTTTATCGCCTTTGTACTGGGAAGCCTTCCTCCTATGCTTTCAATCACCGTCTTTCCAAGCGATTATCGCATTCCTGCTACTGTTTTTATCGTGGCCCTTTCCCTTCTCGTCACTGGCTATACCAGTGCTAAACTAGGCAAGGCTCCTACGAAAACTGCTATGATCCGTAACCTCTGTATCGGACTTCTAACTATGGGAGTGACTTACCTATTTGGACAACTCTTCAGCATTTAAGATAAAAGAAATACCTCGATAAACATCGAGGTATCTTTTTTACATTTGCACAATCTTGCGATAGCTTCTTGAGGTAATCATAAAGATTAAAACATAGACTATGAGGAAGATAGCACAGATGGACAAAGTGACAGTCAACATCATGGTCGCATCTAGCACCCCAATGACTTTTAGGATGAGACTAAGCATATGATAGGCAAAGGCAAGGTGTAGGAAGGCAAATAGCAAAGGAAGGAAGAATACAGTTAGCACCTGTTTGTTGATAGTTTGCTTGATTTGCTTTTGATCGAGACCGACTTTTTGCAAAATGATGAAGCGTTCACGATCTTCATAGCCTTCAGAGATTTGTTTGTAGTAGATGACAAGAACCGTTCCCACCATAAAGATGATAGAGAGGAAGATACCGATGAAGAAGACTCCACCAAAGAGAGCACTCATCTGCGCACTGCTATCAGCCAGATTACTTCCGTAAACATAGCTTCCTTCTTTGCTTAATTCTCTATTAAAATCATCAAGGAATTTTGAATAGTCGTTGGCAAGTTTGAGTTGCTCTTCCTCACTAGCTGTTACATTCATACCACCGTAGTATTGATTAAAGATGGAAGAATTAGGATGCTGGTCAAGAAAGACTTGTAGGTCAGGAACAACCAGATAGTTATAGTCCGAAGTTAGAATATTGTACTGATTTGGGACATGTTCAAGAATAAAATCTTTTTTGATTTCTTCTTTGATCGTGTAGGTCTGGTTATTTAGAGTCAGTTCTTTCTGTCCTTGAAGTTCTTTGTTTTTAGTAAACAATCCAACTTCCTTTCCTGAAAGTGCGAGTTTTTGCCCCGTCATATTCTCATAGTCTTTTTGGTCAAAGACCATAAAAACAGTTTTCGGTTGAACACGGTTTTGACCTTTGTCAAAGATTGTTAATTTCGTACCTTCTTGATTTGCTACACCAAAGCTACTGTATGTAAGAACTTCTTTCTTTGTAACAGTCAATCCCTTATCACTAGCATACTGGTCTAGGAGTTTATTTATGTCTTCTTTTTCAATATTCTGTCCTGTAATTCCAAAATCATGTGGATTCATGACTTTCTTGAAAGTTTCAGAGCCTTTAAAGATACTCGTTGCAGCAGACATAGTCACCAAGACCATGGTTGAGAGAATAGCAATCGTCGCTAGACCAACAGCATTTTTCTTCATACGAAAAATGAGATTGGATACGGAAATCATGTTGTTAGGTTGGTAATAGTAACGCTTGTTTTTCTTCAAGATTTGTAGGAAAACTGTGATTCCTGCATTGAAGAGAAGATAAGTTCCCAAAATTACCAACAAGACTGCTACAAAGAAAATCAGAATAGCAGAAAGTGGATTTTCAACTGTAACTGCTAGGTAATAACCAGCTCCCAAACTGATTAGACCTAGTATGGTTTGAAGGCCTAAGAAACGTCCTTTTTTCTCACCACTGGCTTTTTCACGAGAGAGCTGAAGGGCATTCATGCGGGCTATGCGAAAGGCATTGATAAAAATCAAACCCAGGAAGATAGCCCCAAAAACAATGAGAACTAGGATAAAGACTATTGGTTGGAAGGTTGAAACGAGCTCCACCTTCATTTTCATCAACTTCAGAAGAAGGGCAAAGATTAGCTTATCAAAGAGAGCTCCTAGGCTGAGACCAGCTGTCAGCGTTAAGGAACCAAAAATAAGAAGCTCCTTAAAAACCATACTGATCAAATGACGCTTTTCAAGACCCAGCATACCATATATACCCAGCTCTTTGGAGCGGTTCTTCATGACGAAACTATTGGCATAAAGGACAATAATCCCTGAAGCGATGGTAACAACCACCATACCGAGAGCGAGGGTCATAGAGATAGTTTCTCCCCCTCGAATCTTGCCAATGTTAGGATTAAGTGACAATGAGTAAAAAAGATAGGTGATGGTCACTGCTAAGAGAACAGCAAGGGCAAAGGGATAGTAGAGTTTGCGGTTTTTAATCAAGTTAGATACCGCTAACTTATTGGTTAATCGGAACATACTAATTCACCTCGCTTGCCATAACAGTCAAAGTATCAGATATTTCTTGGAACATCTGACGCTCTGTCTTGTCTCCACGGTAGATTTGGTTGTAAAGAATGCCGTCCTTGATAAAGAGAACGCGCTTGGCCCTGCTGGCTGCTGCGGTTGAGTGAGTTACCATGAGAATGGTTTGCCCGCGCTCATTGATTTCATCAAAAACATCCAGAAGAGCTGCAGATGATTTAGAATCAAGGGCTCCTGTTGGCTCATCGGCAAGAAGAATTTCAGGTTCTGTGATGATGGCGCGCGCTACTGCTACCCGCTGTTTTTGACCACCAGAGATCTCGTAAGGATACTTCTCTTGCAATTGGTTGATGCCTAAATTTTCAGCTGTTACCACCAATTTCTTCATCATCTCTGTGATGGGTTTTCGTGATAACACTAACGGAAGCAAGATATTATCCTTAACAGACAAGGTATCTAGCAAGTTAAAGTCTTGGAAGACAAATCCCAACTTCTCACGACGGAAGCTGGAAGCCCGTGAGTTTTTAATAGTTGCTGTATCTACTCCGTTCAAGTAAACTTGACCACGAGTTGGTTTATCCAGCATAGCTAGGATGTTGAGCAGGGTTGATTTCCCAGAACCAGACTCACCCATGATGGCAACATAGTCACCCTTTTCTACGGTAAAGTGAATATCTTTGAGGGCTTCTACTTGGTTGCCCTGAAAACGTGTTTTATAGATTTTTTGAACGTGTTTTACATCTAAAAGTGTCATGATTTTCTCCTTCTTAATATCCCATCAATTGAAACTGTGCTTGCATCATAGCGCATCCCAGTTGAACACGCTCGATATCTTTTTGACTTGGTTTTCTTGTTTTCTTTTGTAAAATTCTTTTCATGGTTTTGCTCCTTTGTTCTTTATGAGTCTAGTTTATCGCAAAAAAAGACGGCCTGCCATAACCTAACCTTACAAAAGAGACTTTAATCTTACATTTTTGTAAGATAGAAAAAAATTTAGAAATTTCACTAAAAGTATTGTACCATAAATGGAAAACAAGAAGAAAACCCTTGCGGATGCAAGGGTTAAAAGTTAATCATCTTTTTGATCTCGTCTAGAAATGATGAATTTATAAATGAAGAGAAAATGAAAAAGAAACAAAGGAATTGCTAAAATACAACCTTCTTCTGAAAAATCTTGTTTCGTTAAGTGGTATAAGTAATTATTGGTTGATAGAAAACTAGTAATCAAAATAAATAGAATCCAGAACATGTCCGTCCATTTATAGTTTTTAAAGTATTTCCTAAGCATGCTAATACCTTCTTTTCTCTTGTAGTAATGTAGCAAAACTTTTTTTCCGTAGATTTACTCACCAAAATCAACCATCATTGTCTTCAATGGCTTGAGCTTTCTTACGTTTCTATTTTATCATTTAATAGTTATTGACTGATCTAACTTAAAAAAATAATTTCGGATAGAAATAAATTGTCTTATATAATTATAAATATACTCGTACTTATAAAAGACATCCAATCCAAGTATTATAAATATCCTACACAATTTATACCTATAACTCCTCTTCTTAGGAATATCGTATGAAGTTTCTCATACTCAAATTGTTCATATTCAAATCGCTCGTATTCAAACTTCTCAAATTCAAACGGTTCGTATTCAAACTTTTCATATTCAAAAACTTCAATTCCTACTTCTTTTAATACTTCTTCTGGCAACTCGTAATTTTGGTCTACTAAACTAAATAGAGTAAATCCTGAATCAACACAAAACGATAGTACTGGATTATATATTGAAGAGTAAATTACAGAACCAGCTACCGACCCCACAAAACTACCGATCATGTATCCTAGCACAGGTATTTCAATTAGAGATTGACTCACAGAACCCATAGATAAAGCACATGTTGTTACAAACATTTCTTTGATTAATTCATTAATCATCTCAGACCTGCTCATGTTTCCGGTAGTTACTTGATATGAATTTTTCATGGAATTCATCACTAATACAGTCACTGCACCAACTACCGACGGATCAATAGATTTCATCGCACTACCACATAATCCTGCCTTACAACTTGCTGTAATTGCTGCTGAAACTGTACCTCTTACAAATCCTTCGCCTGCACCTGTAATCGCTGCAAATCCTATCTTTTTAAATTGACCTTCTTCAATTTCTCCATTTTTAATTAGATAAGCTATGGCATTCAATATTTCAGGAGCAACTCTTAACGCCATTGATATTGTTGCTGCAGTTAAGCCAGCTTTGTACGCATGCCTTAAGATATTGGTATACTTTATTAATTCTTCGGTTGTTAAATGTAAGTCCTCAGGATTTACTCCACCCTCTTTAGACAATCTTGCAAGTTCACGTGCTTCCTGTTCCGACAAAGCAATCGATTCATTCCCCTTATTATCTTTAACTTTATCACTGAGTAATTTTAGAGTTTCTTCATAGCGATGAACTTGCTCCGGTCGCTTTACAGCTTCTTCTCTTATTTTTCGCTCTAAAAACATAGTCGTTTCTTTTAGCTGATCTGATGGAATTACTCTATACTGCCCTGTATAAACTGGATCACTCAAAATTGTGTCTGCTGAGTATCCTCTCTTCTCCAAATATAAATCTAAACTTTCTTTCCCACCTTGTGATTTATATTCGCTAAAACGTTGAAAAATACTCTTAGCTTGTTGTTCTGCACTGGATGCTCCGTTTTTATAATATTTTAAACCAAATTCAGCATCGAAGTTTACTCCCGTAATATCAGGAGACCCAAAATCATGGCTACGATCAACTTGTACTCTGTTTTTTGAAGAATTAATAGCTGCATTAATATTAAAAGTCCCAGCATGCCAAAACTCAGCAACATCTCCCTTTAGTGTATCTATACGTGCACCACTTGTTTCAAAGTCATTTAGATTATTCACCAGCTTCTTTATCTCTGATTCTACAGCGTCTACATAATGTACTCCGGTAGCATGTCCTGAAAAATTACCTGTGTCCTTCTCAAAGAATTCATATCCCTCTTTAAAGCCATCCATTCTTTATCCCTCCAAGAATTCAGATAATCCATCCATATATAATATTGCTGTCAATCCTCTGTACTGCTGATCCATGACTTTTTCTTTATCCGTTCCAGTAAGAAATTGAGTAACACCTAACACTGCACCTGTAGCCAATGTAATCCCAGGTGCCAAAAATCCTAAAAGGGCGCCACCAGCGATTAAAGCCGCTTTATTTCCACCTACGGCATCGTTTACTGCATCAAAAGCTTGCTCTGGAATTGACTTTGAAAACTCTATTTTTTCAAAGTCAGACTTATATCCACGACAGTACTCAACAAATTCATCATACATTTCTGGTTGACTAATAACCTCTGAGACTAGCATCATTCCACGTTTACCTAACCAGCCATATTTCATTCCGAATTTATCGAATTTTACATTCATACTGGATATTTCATTCTTACTTGTTTGATTTTCACCGATAAAAAGTACATGTTCGCTAGAAGAAATTGTAGACATATTATCTAGATAATGTTTTTCCAACCAAACACTTACTTTTATTGAACCATCTTTAGTTCCTACAATTTCATCACCTTCATCATCATTAGTACTTACAAGTTGTCGTAGATAATTCCCATATCTAACTGTTTTATCATCACAAACAATAATTAATTTTGTTGTATTTTGTTCAAACATAAAGTTCCCCCATATTATACTTGAATTTATTATTATGATTTCTTATTGCTATGTATTGTTTTCAATGCTTTGGCATGTTTCACAATAATAATCAAAATCATTTTATGCGCTTATTATACCATTTCAGAATTTGATTTGACAAGTTTAAAAAACTTCGTCCTATTGGACGAAGTTCATGCTTCTACTATTATCACCAAAACCAACCATCATTGTCATCAATGGCCTCGGCTTCCTTGCGTTTGCGTGGTCCTGTTCCGTACATTTCTGCTTCGATTTCTTCCTTAGTTGGCAGGATAGAGGCAAGAATGATGTAAATAATCACACCAATCCCAAAATTTGATATGGTAAAAATGGCGAAGAGAAAGCGGACTAGGGTTACATCAAAATTCCACTTGTCTGATAGGCCAGCTAAAACTCCTGACACCATACGATTTCGTCTCATTTTATAAAATTTTGTATTCATGATTTGTTCCTCTTTCGGTATTCTTACAAAAAGTATAGCATAAAACGGAATCAAGAACATCAGTCCTTAGGCCGATTTAAGATGACGAGTTTACCACGGCAGACGCCACAACGATAGCGTTTGGTATCAATCCTACGCTTGCGCTGATAAGTTTGCTGACAGGATTGACACTGATAAACTAGGTAGGTACTTTGGTCTTTCAGAGGTGGGACAAAGCGCAGTCCATCCACTTCTTTCAAAAGTTCCTTGAAATCTCGGTCCTTATGTCGATAACCCTTTTGCTGAAAATAAAGATGGTAGTGACAGAGTTCATGGCGTACGATTTTGCGAAAGACTTCCAAACCTAGTTCATTATAAACCTTGGGATTAAAATCCAAATGCCCATCCTTGGGGAAAAATCGCCCACCTGTCGTTCGCAGACGAGAATTCCACTGGGCTTGGTGGGTAAAAGGTCTACCAAAGTCTTCGAGGGAAACAGACTGGACGTACTCAGTTAGTTTCATCTGGAGCTAAGAGCGACAGATTAACTTTTTCACGTTCAGTATCGATTTTCTTGACCCAAACCGTTACCAAATCTCCAACAGACACCACTTGGCTGGGATGTTTGATAAATTTACGACTCATATGGGAAATATGAATCAAGCCGTCTTCGTGAATCCCGATATCAACGAAGGCACCGAAGTCAACGACATTACGCACCTCACCTTCCAGCTTCTGGCCGACTTTTAAATCCTTGATATCCAAGACATCTTGACGAAGCACAGGTGCATCAAATGAGTCACGGAAATCTCGACCTGGTTTGAGAAGGTCGGAAATGATATCTTTAAGGGTTTCTGGACCAAGTTCTAGTTCTTGCGCCATCTCCTTGACTGATAGGGACTTAAGCTTATTTTGTGCTTCTTCATTCAAGTCCTTGATATCCAAGCGTTTGAAGAGCTCCTTGACGGCAGCATAGTTTTCTGGGTGAACTCCTGTATTATCAAGGATATTGCTACTTTCAGGAATACGGAGGAAACCAGCAGCTTGCTCAAAGGCTTTGGCACCTAGACGAGGAACCTTCTTGATTTGAGAACGTGAAGTGATTTTTCCTTCTTCCTCACGGTATTTGACGATATTTTCAGAGATAGTTTTATTGAGTCCAGCTACATGGGAGAGAAGTGCTGGGCTGGCTGTATTGACATTGACACCGACTTGGTTGACCACCGTATCGACGACAAAGTCCAGACTTTCAGACAGTTTCTTCTGACTGACATCGTGCTGGTATTGACCAACACCGATTGACTTGGGATCGATTTTTACCAATTCAGCAAGGGGATCTTGCAAACGACGGGCGATAGAGATAGCCGATCGTTTTTCAACGGTTAATTCTGGAAATTCCTTACGGGCAAGTTCGCTGGCAGAATAGACAGAAGCGCCACTTTCATTGACAATGACATAGCTCACTTCTGGAAAATCTTTCAGAACTTCCGCCACAAAGGTTTCACTTTCACGACTGGCCGTTCCATTTCCAATGGCAATAATTTCCACGCCGTATTGACCGATCAGGTCGGCTAAGTCTCGCTTAGCTTCTTCAATCTGACGAGCAGAGGCTGGTTTAACAGGATAGATGACCTGTGTTGTCAGCATTTTCCCCGTCGCATCAACTACCGCCAGCTTGGCACCTGTACGAAATGCAGGGTCAAAGCCTAAAACCACGCGCCCTTTTAGCGGAGCAACCAAGAGGAGATTGCGCAGATTATCCGAAAAGAGTTGGATAGCCCCTTCTTCTGCCTTCTCGGTTAATTCTGTCCGAATACGGCGCTCGATAGCAGGCAAGACCTTTTTCTTAACTGACTGTTGAACCACTTCATCAATATAGGCATTTTTCACCTTGAAACGAGCAGCAAAGAAAGCCAGGATACGATCCGTCGCATGTTCAAAGCCAACTTTCAAGATGCCTAATTTTTCCCCACGATTGAGGGCTAAGGTTCGATATCCTTGCATGTTGCCAACTGTCTCTGAAAAATCGTAATAAATCTGAAAAACTTGTTTTTCATCAAGATTTTCATCTTTGACTTGCGAAGTGATTTTAGAGTGTCTCAACACTTCCTGATAGGCCAGTGAACGCAAAGTCACATCTTCGGCTAGGGCTTCGACCAAGATATCAACCGCACCTGCCAAGGCTTCTTGACCAGTCGCAAATCCTTCACAGACAAACTTCTCAGCTTCTTTCTCTAAACCATCTACATTTTGCAAGATCAAACGAGCAAGAGGAAAGAGTCCTGCTTCTCGGGCAATAGTTGCCTTGGTCCGACGCTTTTCCTTATAAGGAAGGTAGAGTTCTTCTACGTCTGCTAATTTTTCAGCTGCCAGGATAGCTGCTTCCAATTCCTTGGTCAGCTTGTCTTGTTCTTGAATCTTAGCCAAGACAGCTTCCTTACGGTCATTGAGATTTGTCAGACTTTTATCCAAGTCGATAATGGCCTTAATCGCCACCTCATCCAGACTACCAGTCATGTCCTTGCGATAACGCGCGATGAAGGGAATTGTCGCCCCCTCAGCCGTCAAACTTAGAACAGTATCGATTTGCTTTAAGGTTACACCCAAATCTTGGGAGATTTTTTCATATTTTTTATCCATATACCTATTATACCATAAGGAACAGCTCTTGTTTTGCCTTACCTGTTTTTGCATCTTTGATTATCAAAATAATCCCATTTCCACAAAATAATAGTATAATAGAGGTAGAATGTAGAAAAGAGGTAGGCCCATGGCTGTTAAATTTACAAAAACCGACGACTTGGATAAGATGTTTGAAGAATTCGCCAAACTTCCTGACTTAACACAAATCACTTTCCCAGATGACAAAGACAAAAAAGAAAAAGTTGAGAAGAAAAAATAGATGACTGTTTTCCAATCTCTTCCTCCTAGTGTATTACAAGCGGGGGCAATCTTTCTCTCCATCATGATTGAAGCCCTTCCTTTTGTTCTAATTGGGAGTCTCATTTCAGGCTGGATTGAGGTCTATATCACACCTGATAAAGTTTATGAGTTTCTTCCTCGCAATCGTTGGGGGAGGATCTTTTTTGGTACCTTCATTGGCTTTCTCTTTCCTTCTTGCGAATGTGGAATCGTTCCGATTATCAATCGTTTTCTGGAAAAGAAAGTGCCCAGCTACACAGCGGTTCCTTTTCTGGTGACTGCTCCCATCATCAATCCTATCGTTCTTTTCGCTACATATTCTGCCTTTGGCAATTCAATAAAACTTGCCTTCTTGCGAGCTCTGGGAGCTATTGTGATTGCTTTGATTCTGGGGATTTTCCTAGGATTTTTCTGGAAGGAACCCATTCAAAAAGAGAATCCTATCACTTGTCATGAACATGACTTTTCACACTTGAGTCTCTCTAGAAAAGTGTTTCAGGTCTTTATACAAGCTATTGATGAGTTTTTCGATATGGGGCGTTACTTGGTCTTTGGCTGTCTCTTTGCGGCTATCGTGCAGGTCTATGTCCCGACTCGGATCTTGACCTCTATCAGCGCAAGTCCAGTCCTTGCGATTCTCTTGCTCATGTTTCTAGCCTTTCTCCTCTCTCTTTGTAGCGAGGCGGACGCCTTTATCGGTGCTTCTCTCCTCTCGAGCTTCGGCCTAGCGCCAGTCCTTGCTTTTCTGGTCATTGGCCCCATGCTTGATATCAAAAATCTCCTCATGATGAAACACTATCTAAAAGCACGCTTCATCTGGCAATTCATGGGCATCGTGACAGTGCTTGTTTTGCTTTATTCTTACATGATGGGGGTGATGCTATGATCCGATTTATCATTCTACTAGGTTATTTTGCTCTGACCCTTTATCTGCAGCTATCTGGCAAGCTCAGTCACTACATCAACCTCCACTATTCCTATCTAGTCTATATCTCTATGGTCCTTTCTCTTCTGTTGGCTCTGGTCCAATTCTATATCTGGATAAAGAAAATCAACTCTCACAGCCATTTGGAAAGTCGTCGGGCTAGACGAATCAGCATCCTTTTACTGTCACTACCTCTCTTGATTGGAGTTGCCTTTCCGACAGTAAGTTTGGACTCGAGAACCGTATCTGCCAAAGGATATCATTTCCCACTTGCTGAGGGAATCAACACAGCCATTCAGGCAAGCGAAGGAACATCCAGTCAATACCTCAAACCCGATACCAGCACCTATTTTTCCAAATCTGCTTATGAAAAGGAAATGAGGGCTACAGCTGATAAATACCTCGCCCAGCCAACCATTCAGGTTACAGATGAAAACTATATGGAGGTCATGGAAGTTCTCTATGACTATCCTCAAGAGTTTGAAGGAAAGAAAATCGAGTTTACAGGCTTTGTTTATAACGATCCTAGCCATCCAGATAGCCAATTCCTCTTTCGCTTTGGGATCATCCACTGTATCGCAGACTCTGGTGTATATGGACTCCTAACTAAGGGAAACTCACGCCAGTATCCTGATAATGCTTGGATCACCGCTAGAGGAACCCTGACCCTCCAATACCATAAAGAACTCAAACAAAAACTCCCAACACTGGAAGTTGAGAGTTTCACAAAAGTAGACAAACCAGAAAATCCTTATGTCTATCGCGTATTTTAATAAAAAGTAGCCTGACAAGGCTACTTTTTTTGTCCATTATATGAATTTCATTCTATCTACTCTTTCGAATTGATAGCAAACTCTCACTCTCCATCCTTCCAGTTCCGAGCAATTTCTTCGTCTTTCTGGAGTTGGTCTACGAGCTCGTCGATGGAGTCAAATTTAACCATATCGCGGACACGGTCTAGCCAGTAGACCATGACTGTCTCACCATAAATATCATCTGAAAAATCAAAAATATTGACTTCAAAACGCGGCTCTTCTCCATCGAAAGTAACATTTTTTCCAACACTTGCCATGCCACGATATCTCTGACGTTGTACTTCTACATCGACTACGTAAACACCGTCTGCTGGCATATAAGTTCGATCTCTTAGGACCAGATTGGCTGTTGGATAACCGATAGTACGCCCACGAGCATTTCCATGAACGACCATTCCACGGGTTGGGAGCGGTGTGCCGAGCAGATGCTTGACTTCCTTGACATCTCCATCAAGAATAGCTTGACGAATTCGTGTGGAACTAATCTTGCCCTTCTCATCCTCAACTGGAGGAACAATAATGATTTCTCCATCAAAATAGTCCTTCAGGTCATCCGCAGTTTTCTTATCTGAGCCAAAGGTGTAATCAAATCCTGCTACGATAATCGCTGGTTTTAAAGCTCTAACATAAGTATCAAAGAATTCTTGACCCGTTAAACTAGCAAATTTGCTACTGAAGTCAAGTAAGAAAAGAGCCTCTACTCCGTGCCACTTCATCTTGTGCTCTCGTTCCTCGTGATTAACGATGTGAAGCATGAGCTCAGGTTGGTAAGGTTGTAAGGCAAGTTTTGGCGACTCTGTAAAGGTCATCACGACAACTGGCAGATAGTCCTTCATAGAAGCCTTACTGGCCACTTCAAAAAGTTTCTGATGTCCCTTGTGGATGCCATCAAAATAACCTAGTACAAGGACTGTATTACCTGGTACTGCAATATCTTTTTCGTTCTTAATAGGTACTGTTGTAATCATGAAACTATTATATCATAGAGAAAGTCTTTTCGCTAAGAGGAAATCCCAAATGTCGTTTTTTGCGTCTGAACTGACCTTGATAGACAATTCAAGCTATGAGTTTTAAAAAATAGCACCTCCTAAGAGATGCTATCATTTAGTAACTAGTCTACTGTTTCTTCTAAATCTTTTAACTTAACCGAAACAATCTTAGACACACCTGATTCTTGCATGGTAACTCCATAGATAGAGTCCGCTGCCGCCATCGTTCCCTTACGGTGGGTTACGACGATAAACTGGCTATCCTTGTCAAAGCGGTTGAGATAATCCCCAAAACGTTTGACATTGGCTTCGTCCAGCGCCGCCTCTACCTCGTCCAAGATAACAAAAGGAATGGTCTTAACTCGAATGATAGAGAACAACAAGGCCAGAGCCGATAGGGCTTTTTCCCCACCACTCATGAGGTTGAGAGATTGGATTTTCTTACCTGGAGGTTGAACAGAAATCTCCACACCAGCTGTTAAAAGATCGCCCTCAGTTAATATCAAGTCTGCCTGACCTCCACCAAACATCTGTCTAAAGGTCACTTTAAAGGACTCACGAATCGCCTCAAAGGTTGATTTAAAGCGTTCCTTAACCTCATCATTCATCTCTGTGATGGTCTCAAGGAGCAGGTTTTTCGCAGACAAAATATCATCTCGTTGGCTATTTAGGAAATCCAAACGATTGTGGACTTCTTCGTACTGTTCAATAGCATCCAAATTGACTGGACCGAGTGAGCGAATAGCCTTCTCAAGATCTTTAACCTCTTGCTCCGCCAGAGTGAGATTTTCCAGTTCATGAGCCTTTTCTAGCGCCTCTGTGTAACTGATCTGGTACTGGTCTGTTAATTGAGCTTGTAGATAGCGCAAGCGTTCGCTGACCTTTTCCTTCTTGGCTTCAGCACGTGTTTGCTTACGAATCCACTCTTCATTCTGCTGACGAGCTTGATCCAAATGGCTGGCAATGTCATCCAGCTGGCCTTCGATATCATCCAACTCAAACTGCTTGCGTATCAAACCTTGTTGGAGGTTTGTTTTCTGAGTTTTGGCCTCTTCCACCTGCTGGCTGAGCAAATCCGTATCCACTTTCTCAAGATTATCAACCTTTTCTTGGAGAAGGCGCTGGATTTCCTCTTGTTCGAGATTGAGGTTATCCAATTCCTTATCTAAGCGTTCAATATCAGTCACTTCGTACCGCTTCTGTCCTTGCAGTTCGGACTTAAGCAAGCGCGCTTGAGAAATCTGTTCCTGCAAGTTTTGATAACGTTCTTGAATAGCGTTTTTGTTAGACTTAATCTCTTCAATCTCAGCTTCCAGATTTTGTTTTTCACCGGCAATGGTGGCAAGGCGCTCTTGGCATTTTTCCTTATCCGCTTGCCAATCTCCTTCAGATAGGCGATTTAATTCCTCTTCTTGAAGTTTCCAAAGCGTTTCCAGTTCTTCGACCTGCTGATTGGTTTGTTGATAAGCAAGATACAAGCCTTGCTCCTGAATACGAGCTTGCTCACCCTGAGATTTGATAGCTTCTAATCTTTCAGTCAATACCGCCATCTCATCTTGCAAGGTCTTCAAACTCGCTTCTTCTGACCGCAAGTTAGCTTCTTCCTCAGCAATTTCTTTTTGTAATTGCTCCAGCTCTGGCTTGATGAAAATACTGTTGTTTTGACGATTGGCACCCCCCGCGTAGGAACCACCTGTACGCAACTCTGTCCCATCAAGCGTCACCACACGAACCTGATAGCGAACTTGACGAGCTGCCGTACGCGCGTGTTCTACTGTGTCAAAGATAGCCGTCGTAGCAAGCAAGTTCTTAAAAATGGCTTCTAGTCTCTTATCAAACGACACCAACTCATCTGCCATTCCCAGAAATCCTGGACTTGCAGCGATAGCATCTTGGTTCTGACTAGAAATCGTACGCGCCTTGATAGTCGTCAATGGAAGAAAGGTTGCACGACCAGCTCTGTTACGTTTTAGGAAATCAATCGCCTTTGTTGCCGCGTTTTCATCTTCTACAATGATATGCTGACTGCTAGCTCCAAGCGCAATCTCCAAAGCAGTTTGATAATGCACTTCAAAGGTCAAATGTTCACTGACTGCACCAATGATCCCACCAAGACGGTCTTTTTCTTGGAGAACACTCTTAACACCCGCATAAAAATTACTATGATTTCTAAGGATATTCTCTAAGCTCTGGGCTCGAGCCTGCTTATTTTTGAGACTGTCCAGACGGTCAAAGAGTTGGCTCTGCTGGGCTTGGAAAGAAACTTTCTGCTCCTCTTGCTCCTTGGCACTAGCTTGGTAGTCAGCCAATAATTTCTGAACCTGCTCCTTGGCAGTTTCAAGCTCAGCCTGCTGTTGACTGGCCTTTTCTTTAGCTGTAGCCAGTTGTTCTTTCAGTTTCTCAAGTTGATCAGCTTGTTTTTGAGACAGCTGACGGCTGTTTTCCAACTCATTCTCGATGCGGGTCAGTTGGTTGGAGACATCCGCTTCTTCTTGTAAAAGCGCCACAAAACGTTCACGCAAGAGTTCAATCATTTGGTCAGGATCATCTGAAAATGCCAACAACTCTGCTTCTAGGCGATTGAGTTCCTTGTTGTTTTCAGCTAGACTTTTCTCTAACTGTTCCAAGTTCGCTTCTTTTTCAGCCTTTTCCTTACTTAAAACCTTTCTCTTATCTTCCAAAGTCGCCAAACGGGTTTGTGCCTCTTGTTGATTGAGGGCTACTTGCTCAGATTCCAGTTTGGATAGGGCTAGTTTTCGCTCTAAGTCACTGATCAAACTAGTCAAATCCATCAAACTTCCTTGGTCTTTAGCCATTTCAGCTTGGAGATCTTGGCGTTTCTTTTTAAGAGTTTGATTTTCCTCTTCTAACTCTTCACGCTTTTGGTAATAGCTAGTCAAAAGTTCCTGAACCTGCGTTAGCTCTTCTTCTGTTAGCTCTAGTTCAGCCTTGTTTTCCTTGATTTGAGCAACCAGTACATCCAAGTAAATCGCCTTGCGTTGACCATCCAAGTTAAGAAACTTACGAGCATTTTCAGCTTGTTTTGCAAGGGGCTTGATTTGATTATCCAACTCGAAGATAATGTCTTCTAAGCGGTCGAGATTGTCTTGAGTTTGTTGCAGTTTGCTTTCTGTTTCTTTTCGACGAGTCTTGTATTTTAAAACCCCAGCAGCTTCTTCAAAAATAGCTCGGCGTTCTTCGGGCTTGGAGTTAAAAATTTCCTCAACCTTCCCTTGAGAAATGATAGAGAATGAATCCCGTCCCAAACCTGTATCCAAGAAAAGGTCGTGCACATCACGCAAGCGAACTTTTTTGCCATCAATCCGATACTCGCTATCACCACTACGATAGATATGGCGTTCTACCTTAATAACTTGCCCCGCATCCTTGATAAAGCCATCTTCATTGTCCAAGGTCACGATAACAGAGGCATAATTGAGCGGTTTACGACTTTCAGTCCCAGCAAAGATAACGTCTGGCATCTTGCCACCACGAAGACTCTTGACACTGGACTCTCCCAAGGCCCATCGCAGACTTTCTGTGATGTTTGATTTCCCAGAACCATTGGGCCCAACGACAGCTGTCACACCTTGGTCAAAGACGACCTTGGTCTTGTCAGCAAAGGACTTGAATCCCTGAATCTCAATCTCCTTTAAATACATGAATCCAGCCCTTTCTCAACTGCATTTTTGGCGGCCTCTTGTTCTGCCAATTTTTTAGAACGGCCTTGACCTTTTCCGATACTCTTGCCTTCAACCAGAACTTCTACATTAAAAACCTTATCATGAGCAGGCCCTGTCTCAGAGATAACCTGGTAGCGAATATCTACATCTCCATTGACCTGGAGCAACTCTTGCAGATGTGTCTTGTAATCCTTAATCATTTCAAAGTCACCTGCTTCAACCTTGGGAATCATGACCTGATAGATAAACTCTTTTACTCTAGCAACATCCTTGTCTAAAAGCAAAGCACCCAGAAAGGCTTCAAAAGCATCTCCAAGAATAGTGTCACGATTGCGACCACCAGACTTTTCTTCCCCTTTTCCTAGCTTGATAAACTGATCAAACTGGCAATCACGCGCAAAACCAGCCAAACTCTCCTCACGGACAATCATAGCACGGAGTTTAGACAAATCTCCCTCTGGTTTCTTAGGATATTTTTTATAAAGATATTCTGAAATCAATAATTGCAGAACAGCGTCTCCTAAAAATTCCAAGCGCTCATTGTGTGAAATTTTTAAGAGGCGGTGCTCATTGGCATAACTCGTATGAGTAAAGGCCGTTTCCAGTAAGTTTTTGTCTGCAAATTCGATTGCAAAACGCTTCTTTAGTACAGTTTGTAATTCTTTCATACCAACCTCTTTCTAACTGATAACAGTCTCTTTTATTATAACAAAAAAAGCCCCCTGAGTCACTTTAAAACGGGAGTGAAGGGGATTTGAACATTTTTTAGAACAAACTTTTTATTTTTAGGGGAAAACTTGGGGCGTGATAAAGAAAAAAGCCTTATGTAAGGCTTTCTTAGACTTTTTACATCCACCCTGAGGGAATCGAACCCCCATCTCAAGAACCGGAATCTTACGTGATATCCATTACACTAAGGGTGGAAACTTGTCTTATTATAACAGAAATTTGCTCTAATAACAAGTTTTTTATGGGTGGACTAAGCGTCCATTAGTGGGATGCATCCCCGTTCCAGATAGAGTTTTTCACGATCACATAATCAACGTGTTTGAGGTCCGCAACCTTGCGTCCACCTGCGTAGGAAATAGCACTTTGCAAGTCCTGCTCCATCTCAGTAAGGGTGTCTTGCAAATGCCCTTTAGCAGGCAGTAAGATGCGCTTACCTTCCACATTTTTATAGGCTCCTTTTTGATATTGAGAAGCTGAACCATAGTATTCTTTGAACTGTTCGCCATCGACTTCAATCGTCTTTCCTGGGCTTTCGATATGTCCTGCAAAAAGGGAACCAATCATGACCATGCTAGCACCGAAACGGATAGACTTAGCAATATCACCATGAGTACGAATCCCACCATCAGCGATGATCGGTTTACGCGCAGCCTTGGCACACCAACGTAGGGCAGCCAACTGCCAGCCACCTGTACCAAAACCTGTCTTGACCTTGGTAATACAAACCTTACCAGGACCGATTCCAACCTTTGTTGCATCCGCACCAGCATTTTCCAATTCACGAACAGCTTCTGGTGTTCCAACATTCCCAGCAATGACAAAAGTATCTGGCAATTCTTTCTTGATGTGTTGAATCATAGAAATCACGCTATCTGCATGACCATGAGCAATGTCAATCGTGATATACTCAGGAGCATCAGCCTTGAGTTGGCTAACAAAGTCATACTCGTAATCCTTGACACCGACAGAGATGGATGCAATAAGGCCTTGATCGTGAATGCGTTTGATAAAAGGAATGCGCCCAGCCTCATCAAAACGATGCATAATGTAGAAGTAGCCACCTTTAGCCAGTTGCTCTGCTACGTTCTCATCCAAAATCGTCTGCATATTTGCTGGCACAACAGGTAGTTTGAAAGTGTGATTTCCAAGTGTGACACTCGTGTCTGCTTCTGCACGGCTTTTAATGACACATTTATTTGGGATCAACTGAATATCTTCGTAATCAAAAATTGGAAATTCATTTAACATATCGATGTCTCGTTTCTTTTGTAATGACCTACCTATGCTTGCGCATCTCTACGCCTTTTCCGACGTTTCCTTAATTAATTATAAACCAAAGTACAGTTTTTGTCAAATATTTTTAATAATCAAATTATATTGTTCGGTTTTTGCTTGTAAAATTGAGAGAGAAAGAGGAGAGATTAAATTCTCTCCTCTTCTTCAATCTTAATAATACTCACCTTGACGGTAGTCCCATGAGTTAAAGGTATCTGACAAATGCATCATGATTTTATCAATGTCAAGCCCTTTGCGGATAACAACTGGAGCTGGTGAGATTGAACGGTCTCCTCCTTGTTCTGGGATGAGTTTTCCGTCTTTATCGACCATAGATACCATCACACCTTGCTCGTAGCGCGTTTCAATCGTTTTATCGGGTTGGATGGATGCCACATAGTCGTCTGCTTCGATGACAAGGTCCACTGCTCCTTCGATACGTTCTCCGATACCTTCCACCTTACCGCGGTTTCCTTTACCAGATGGGTTAGCTGATGAGGCGTAGACCATTTTACCTTCTTCCCAAAGTTTGGCAGCCAACTGTTCACCAGCTTTACCAAACTTGATGACAAAACAGCTAGTACCACGAACGTCAGTCATAAGTTCTTCACGACCATCACCGTATGCTTTAAGTTTTTCAAAAGCTTCTGGTTTCCATGGAAGGATACAACCTAGAAGAATGTCTTCGTCCCAATGTTTTTGGTAGAAGACTTCAATTTCTGGGTTGAGTTGTGCTAAAGCGCGTAGCTCGTCCATGCTACCACAAAGTACAACACCTGGTTTGTTACGGTTACGCTCTTTAGCTTCAAATTTGCGTTCAAGACCTGCCTTATCGCTCGTCATGATGATGTAACCAACTTTTGTGGGGCAAACGATGCAACCTCCCTCACCTTTTAAAATGTCATAGCCTTCTTGTGAAAGTGTCCCGTTCCATTGAATGTGTTTTGTCATAGTTCTATAGTTCCTTTTCTATTTTTCTATTCCTGCCAGTAGGCTGGTCGTTGTTTTTCATAGGCAGCAATCAAATCTTCATACTGCAAAGTAATTCCGATATCATCCAAACCATTTAAAAGCTTGTGTTTCCATTCTCTATCAATTTCGAAAGTGAATTCTCCGACTGGTGAGATGATTTTTTGTTGTTCCAAGTCCACAGTTACCTGGTCGGTCGGTTTGAGTTGGGCTAGTTTCTCTCTAACCTCCCTAGGTTGGACAATAGGCAGCATGCCATTATTGAGTTCATTATTGTAATGAATATCCCCAAAAGAACCTGCAATCACGACCTTAAAACCATAGTCGGCTAGAGCCCAAGCTGCGTGTTCTCTCGAAGAACCTGCCCCAAAGTTATCCCCTGAGATGAGAATACTGGCTTTACGATATTCAGGTCGGTTAAAAACAAAGTCTGGATCCTCGGTGTAGTTATCGTCTAGATAACGCCAAGCATACATAAGGTACTTACCAAAGCCTTTTTTATCAATTAACTTGAGAAACTGCTTGGGGAGTATTTGGTCAGTGTCGATGTTATCATTCATGAGAGGAACGGTCGTTCCTGTATAAACTGTAAATTTCTCCATATCCTCTCCTTACTGGGCCTCTGGCATTTGCCGAACATCTACGAAGCGCCCTGCGATAGCCGCCGCAGCTGCCATAGCTGGACTGCAAAGATGGGTCTTAGCGCCAAATCCCTGTCTGTCTTCAAAGTTACGGTTGCTGGTTGAGGCACAGTGAACCCCATCAGGAACCTTGTCCGGATTCATCCCTAAGCACATAGAGCAACCTGGGTCTCTCCACTCAAAGCCAGCGTCTAAGAATACTTTATCCAAGCCCAACTTCTCCGCAGCTCGTTTGACAGGACGCGATCCTGGCACTACAATTGCTGTTAGATTGGGAGCAATTTTCTTCCCTTTGACAAATCGCGCAGCCAGCTGTAAGTCACTGAGTCGAGCATTGGTACAAGACCCGATAAAGATATAACCTAGTTCAATATCCGCTGGCTTTTGACCAGGCTCCAAGTCCATGTAATGATAAGCACGTTCATCGTTCATATCCTTAATTTCTGGGAAGCTACTGTCAAAGTCAACGCCCATAGCAGGATTGGTTCCCCAGGTCACCATAGGAGCCAAGTCTGAGACATCCATCCGGATAACCTTATCATAAACAGCATCGTCATCGCTGACAAGCGTCTTCCAGTCAGCAACAGCCTCCTCGAAAGCTTCGGGAACACATTCCCGTCCCTTGAGATAGTCATAGGTAGTCTGGTCTGGATTCATGATTCCCATCTTGGAGCCAAACTCGATGGACATATTGCAGATGGTCATTCTCTCTTCCATGCTCAGTGCATCAATGGCTTCTCCACGATATTCAACCACATAGCCAACACCACAGGCAACGCCGTACTTGGCAATTAAGGCGAGAATGTAATCCTTAGAATAAACTCCTTTTTGAGGAACACCAGTGAATTCTACCAGCATTTTCTTGGGTTTAACTTGCCAGAGTGTCTGGGTAGCAAAGACATGCTCGACCTCACTGGTCCCAATCCCAAAGGCGATAGCTCCGAAAGCTCCGTGGGTAGCTGTGTGGCTGTCTCCACAGACGATGAATTTTCCTGGTTGTGTCCGTCCTGTCTCTGGACCTACCATGTGAACGATTCCCTGCTTTTCAGAACCGTGGGCAGCATGTTCAATCCCAAACTCCTCAACATTTTCAGCAAGCTTATCAATTTGAGCCTTGGAAATGACATCTCGAATATCATAGATGTTGACCGTTGGTACATTGTGGTCAAAGGTTCCAAATGTCAAGTCTGGTCGTCTCAATCTGCGGCCTGCATCTCGTAATCCTTGAAAAGCTTGGGGACTAGTCACTTCATGAATATAGTGCTGGTCCACATACATGAGTTGGGGCTGCCCTTCTTCTCCTGTGATGACATGACGGTCCCATAATTTATCAAAAATCGATTTTCCTGCCATCCATTACCTCCAAATAAAATATAAGGCTACTAGTGTGGTCACCATCCCGAGAAACCAAACTGTTTTAAAATACCATTTTCTAGTCTTGTGGTGAAAGGTGATTCCTGCCAACCAGGCACCAAAACCACCACAAGTAAGGGCTAAAATGAGTAAGATTTTCTCTGGTACGCGCCAAGCACCTCTTCTTGCCTTGGATTTGTCAATGCCATAAATCAAGAAAATCAGCAAATTCCAAATCAAGAGAGCAAGCGTGATTCCTTCATTTATCTTCATAATCTTTCAATGATGGCTTCTGTCATTTCCTTGGTTGAAGCCTGTCCTCCTATATCTCTTGTTAAAATACCAGCCGCTAAACTAGCTTCAACAGCATATTCGATACGCTCTGCATCCTCATAAAGTCCAAAACTATCTCTCAACATCATGGCAACAGATAATATCATGGAAATAGGATTAGCGATTCCTTGACCTGCAATATCGGGTGCCGAACCGTGAATAGGCTCATAAAGACTTGGCCCCTTTTCAGAATGACTGGCTGATGGCATAACACCAAGAGTGCCTGATAGAACGCTTGATTCATCAGATAGAATATCTCCAAAAAGATTTTCCGTCACGATGACATCAAACTTGCCAGGATTGGTAATCATAAGCATGGCAGCTGAGTCCACCAACTGGTCTTCCAAGGTCACATCTGGGAAATCCTGCGCGACTTCCTCAGCTACTCTGCGCCAGAGTTTTGATGTTGCTAGAACATTTTGCTTATCGATACTAGTAACGAGTTTTCTCCGATTTCTTGCAATTTCAAATGCCTTGCGAATAATCCGCTCTACTTCTTCGTAGCTGTAGTCGTTGATATCACGCGCTTTTCGCTCTTCAAGGATATGATCCCCAAAGTAAATCCCACCTGTCAACTCACGCACCACGACAAAGTCTACACCAGCAATTCGTTCTGGTTTAAGTGGTGATAAATGCTTGAGACTATCAAAGATTTTTACAGGCCGAATATTGGCATAGAGATTGAGTTCCTTACGAAGAGCTAGCAAGCCTTGTTCAGGGCGAATTGCCGCCCCATCATACTGGGGACTACCGATAGCCGCAAGGAGAATAGCATCTGCTTCTCTACATGCCTTGAGGGTTTCATCAGGTAAGGGATGCCCCGCAGCATCAATACCTGCACCTCCAAAGGGGCATCTATCTATCTCATAGTCAGAGCCCGTTTTTGAAGCTAGAGCTTCCAGAACCGCTAAACCAGCTTCCATAATTTCTGGACCGATTCCATCCCCTGCTAGAGCTACTATTTTCTTTGTCATAGCCATCTCCTTTACACACTAGGCATGTCTCGGTAGGAAACGCTATGCCCCATCTCACCTGCATTCTCTTTTTGAACAAAGGTATTAGCATTGATATAAGCAATAGCCGAAGCCTTCAATACATCGAAATCGAGGCCTGCTGCGTTAAAGATGGTTTCTGTATCTCTGTTTTCAACAGTAACCAAGACACGAGCTTGAGCATCAATTCCATCTGTCACAGCATCAATGGTATAGGACACCAAGCGAACAGATTGGTTAAAGAACTTATCGATAGCGTTAAAGATTGCTTCAACGGAACCTTGTCCTGTCGCATTAAATTCGACTTTTTCACCATCCATATTAGCCAGACTAACAAGCGCTTCAATGTCATTGTCTGCATGAGTTTGAAGTTGTAAATCATCAAAATGGAATCCTTCTGGATTTTCAACCATGGTTCCAGCTACCAGAGCTCGAATATCTGCATCTGTGATTTCTTGTTTCTTATCTGCCAGTGCCTTGAACTTAGCGAAGAGTGGTTTGATATCCTCTTCTGTAAAATCTAGGGCCAGTTCTCTTAGTTTTTCAACAAAGGCATGGCGACCTGACAATTTACCAAGTGGAAGACTATTGCTCTTGACACCGACCAATTCAGGTGTGATGATTTCATAAGTGAGAGGATTTTTAAGGACTCCATCTTGGTGAATACCAGACTCGTGAGAGAAGGCATTACCACCAACCACAGCCTTGTTTTTAGGAACTGGAATACCAGAGAAGCGAGAAACCATTTCAGACGTATTCATTGTTTCATCCAAAACAATATCACTAGTTGCTTGGAAGAAATCCTCACGAATCTTCAAAGCAACAGCTACTTCTTCAAGAGCAACATTACCTGCGCGTTCACCGATACCATTAATAGTTCCCTGGACACGTCCAGCACCATGTTTAATTGCTGTCAAAGTATTTGCAGTTGCCATACCGAGATCATCGTGACAGTGGACACCAAAGACAACTTTATGATCTGATTTAATATTTTCAGTCAAGTGATCAAAGATACGTGCAAACTCTTCTGGAGTCGTAAAGCCAACTGTGTCAGGGATATTGATATAAGATGCTCCTGCATCGACCGCTGTTTGAACGACTTGTAATAGGAAATCCAACTCTGTTCTAGTCGCATCTTCAGGAGAGAATTCGACGATTTCAAACTTAGAACGAGCATAAGAAACATGTTCCTTGATAGCTTCTAAAATCTCTTCCTTGCTCTTATTGAGCTTATACTTGCGGTGAATCGGACTGGTAGCGATAAAGACATGAATTTGAGGATACTTGGCATCCTTAAGCGCCTCATAACAAGCATCAATATCAGATTTTACAGAACGAGCTAATCCTGTCACTGCAGTTTTTTTCATGGCTCTAGCAATTTTTTGAACGGCTATAAATGAATCTGGACTAGCAGCCGGAAAACCAGCTTCAATTACAGAAATTCCCCATTTCTCCAGCTGTCTTGCAATGGAAACTTTTTCCTTTATTGAGAAGTTAACACCAGGTGTTTGTTCCCCATCACGAAGGCTTGTATCAAAAAATTCAACTTTACGCATAAGATTTCCCCTTTTCCAAATGTGGTTTTAAAAAAACATCTCGCTTAGAAGCCCAAGCGAGATGTTGATTTACTCCCGCTTGGTAAGCCAAACAGGACTAATGCTTTTGCACTAGCCCGAGTACCTCAACAACAAAGCAAATTGATTAAACTTAGCTGTTTTCATGTTTGACTTTCTCCTTCGTTTGATATCTTGTTTAGTATTTTAGCATAGCTAAAAACACTTGTCAAGAAAAAATCCAATATTTTCTGAAAATTTCTTCAGTAAAGAATATTTTGCTAATTGAAAGTATTTGAAAACTCAAGTAACTTTCCTTATTTTTTCACAGTCAAGTTCCAACTTCTTTCGATGAGTTCTATCACTTCTTCATCTTGCAAACTATCATCAAGCGCCAGACTAAGCCAGTAGCGTTTATTCATATGAAAAGCTGGATAAATACCCTTTTGTGAAAGCAGGTCAGCTACTTGGTCGTGTTTGAGGTTGATTGCTTCGACTAGCCCTTCTCTGCCCTTTTCCAGCTTATCCCATGGGATTCTCATTAAAACAGCATACCACTTTTGATTGCCTCCATGGCGCAATACAGCTGTATCAGGTGACTTTTCCCACAAATACTCCAACTGATTACCATACTTTTCCTGAATCTGATCCATGATACGCTTAGTCTGAGGGCAGATAAAATCCTGCACATCAAAACAAGCCTTCCGAATTTGATAGAGAATCTCCAGACAAGCTTGACGAACAGTTCCTACAAAAGTCCCTCTCATGCTTTCCATATGGACTTGAGGATAAAGGTCACCAGTCTCCTGATCAAAAACTTGAAAGCTCACTTTATCCGTAGAGGTGGATACTTTCATGACAAAGGCTCCATCCAAGATCTGTAAACTGTAGGTCCAGACTCCCTCGTTTTCTATAAAACCGTAGGCACTGGCTTTTTCTTGATTAAACTGATAGGATTTAAAAATTTCAAACATAAGTGAAAACTGCTACCCAAAGCTAGCAGTTCCTTTCTATTTTTTAAAAGACAACCTTGGTACCGTGAAGTTGCGTCACGCCCAGTTGGTCGATAAAGGTTTGACGGTTGTCCAAGTCAATCCCCCCACCTGGTAAGATTTCAATTTTACCAGCAGCATGTTCCAAAATTCTGTGATAGTGAGCAAAACGTTTTTCTAGCGCATCACTAGACACACCCGCACGAGTCAAGATACGAGTGACACCAGCTTGGCTGAGCCAGTCAATAGCTTCCAACTGGTCTTCTTCGCTCAATTCATCAAAAGCCATGTGGAAGACAATTTCCATTCCTTTTGATGCGGCAATTAACTTTTCAAGATTAGGCTTATCCAACTTCTTATCAGCAGTTAAGGCACCAAAGACGACCCCTTGGCTACCTGCTTGAGCAGTTAAACGAATGTCTTCTAGCATGATGGCAATTTCCAAATCTTGATAAACAAAGTCGCCACCACGTGGACGAATCATGGTCATGATGTTCGTATCGTAGTTAGCTGCCAATTCAACAGCTGCCTTGGTTACTCCATAGCTTGGTGTTGTTCCTCCTACTGCTAGATTGTCACAAAGTTCGATTCGACGAGCTCCAGCCTGCATCGCTTTTTCAAGCAAGGTCACATTTTCAGCACAAAATTCGTAAATCATTTGATTCTCCTTGATGTTTTCTTTGAATTTATTATATCATATTATTTTAAATATGCTTTCATTTTTATCAAGGCAAATAACTACTATTTTTATCTATTCTTTGTCAGGAATGACTTTAAAGAGATAGTAGGTGATAAAGATAGTCAAGGCTCCCAGACCAATTTTAACAGGTAAGAGAGGAGCAAAATAGATAGAGATTCCCATCAAGATATAGATAGATACGATGATTTTTTTCTTTCGTTCTCGCGCTATTGACTTGGTTTCCCGAAAGTCCGCTACATAAGTCTGATAAAGCTTTGTATGATAAAGCCAGTCTTCAAAACGCTTAGAAGATTTTGAAAAGCAAGCAATAGCTAACAAAAGAAAGGGGGTTGTTGGTAAAAGTGGTAGGACAACTCCAATAACAGCTAAAGCCAGTGAAATAAAGCCAATACAGAGATAAATGATACGCATGATTTCTCCTAGATAAATTACTCTTCCTCTAGTTTCGCACACAAGGGGGAAATTTGTCAAGCTCCAACCAAAAAGAGCCTGAAAATCATTTTCAGGACTCTTCATTTTACTTAATTTTTTCCTCTTCGTAGTCGCCATTACTACATACAACCTGCTTGCCACCACCACGGACTTTTTTCTCCACAAGGAAGTGTCCGCATTTTGGACAGTCACGGCCAATTGGTTTATCCCAGGAAGTAAACTCACATTCTGGGTAACGATTGCAACCATAGAAGATACGATTGCGCTTGGTTTTGCGTTCGATGATTTGTCCTTGATGACAGCTCGGACACTCGACTCCAATCTCTTTGACAATGGCTTGTGTGTGACGACAGTCTGGGAAATTACTACAAGCATAGAATTTACCAAAACGACCGAGCTTAATCACCATCGGACTGCCACAAACTTCACAGTCAAATCCAGCAGGCTCATCCTTGATCTGGATTTTTTCCATTTCAGATTCAGCCTTGGCTACTTCTTTAGAGAATGGTTTGTAAAAGGTGTCAATGACACGTTGCCACTGCTCTTTACCAACTTCGACATCATCCAGTTTTCCTTCCATCTCAGCTGTGAAGGTCACATTGACAATATCTGGGAAGTATTCAACGATGAGTTTATTGACAATTTCTCCCAGTTCTGTCGGTTCAAAACGTTTAGCTGCCAGACGAACGTAGTAACGTTTTTGGATGGTTTCAATGGTCGGAGCATAGGTTGACGGACGTCCAACTCCATTTTCTTCCAAGGTCTTGATAAGAGTCGCTTCTGAATAGCGAGCTGGCGGTTGGGTGAAATGTTGCTCTGGCTTGCTATTCACCTGCTTGACCACATCTCCTACTACCATATCTGGCAACATTTTGTTCTTGTCAGAGTCATTGTAGATAGCAAGATACCCATCAAACTTAACTTGGCTTCCATTTGCCGCAAACTGAACCCCATTTTGAGAGAGCTTAACAGCCATGGTATCAAAGATAGCGCCTGTCATCTGGCTAGCCACAAAACGGTTCCAGATAAGAGTATAGAGCTTGAGCTGGTCTTTGTCCAAGTACTTAGCGATGCTTTCTGGTGTGTTAAAGACACTAGATGGGCGAATGGCTTCGTGGGCATCTTGAGCACCTGAGGCATTCTTGACCTTGCTACCATGCTTGGAATACTTGCTACCAAAACGGTCGTTAATGTAGCTTGCCGCTTCATTCTGAGCCACAGGACTGATACGAGTCGAGTCTGTACGCATATAGGTAATCAAACCTTGCACACCTGATCCGATATTGATCCCTTCATAGAGCTGTTGAGCCACCATCATGGTCTTTCGAGTACGGAAATTGATTTTGTTAGCAGCATCCATCTGCATGGTTGAAGTTGTATACGGTAGGGGCGCATTGCGTTTGCGTTCTTTCTTATCTACCTGATCTACTGTGAAATCTTTACTAGTCAAATGGGACAAGACTTCTTTGACTTCTTCATTAGTGGTCAATTTCATCTTTTTGCCATTCATACCATAGAAAGAAGCCTGAAATTGTTTGGTTCCCTTCTTAAAGACACCATCAATTGTCCAGTATTCTTCCGGTTGGAAGGCATTGATTTCATTTTCGCGGTCAATAATGAGCTTAAGGGCAACAGACTGCACGCGTCCTGCTGATAAGCCCTTCTTGACCTTTTTCCACAAAATAGGCGAAATCGAATACCCTACCAAGCGGTCTAAGACTCGACGAGCTTGTTGGGCGTCGACCAAGTCCATATCAATCTTGCGTGGTTCTTTAAAGGCATTTTTTACCGCGTCTTTGGTGATTTCATTAAAGACTACACGGTTGGCATCATTCTCGTCCAAGTTGAGAATGTGAGCCAAATGCCAGGAAATTGCTTCTCCTTCACGGTCCGGGTCACTCGCCAGAAAGACTTTATTGGCCTTTTTAGCTTCTTTTTTTAAGTCATTGATGAGAGGACCTTTTCCTCGGATATTGATATACTGTGGTTCATAGTTATTTTCAATGTCGACTGACATACTGGATTTCTTCAAATCACGGATATGCCCGACACTGGCTAAAACCTTATAATTTCTGCCTAGATATTTCTCAATCGTTTTCGCCTTGGCAGGCGACTCCACGATGACTAGATTTTTTTTAACTGTTGATTTTTTCTTCTTTGTTGCCGTAGCCACACTATCACACCTTTTCAAAGTAATAAACTTTATAAAGTGTAAACCATTTTTCTATAGCTGTCAAGACCTAAGTCCTATATATAGAAGAAAAGTTTATCTGTGTGAACAAATTTCTCCTTAAAATTCAAACTCAGCCAACACATCTTGACCACTGCTAATCAGCTTTGCCCCCTCTTGGATCAAGTGGTGACAGCCATCTGAATGGCCATCTAAAATGTTTCCTGGAATGGCAAAAACATCACGCCCTTCCTCCATAGCTCGCTCACAAGTAATAAGACTACCCGAACGCATCCTTGCCTCTGCTACAATCACACCACGGCAAAGGCCAGCAATGATACGATTACGAGCTGGAAAGTGAAATTTCAAGGGTTCCTCACCAGGTCCGTACTCGCTAAGTACCAAATGGTGATTGCCAATGTGTTCCTGCAAACGTTTATTGGCTCGGGGATAAAAAACATCCAATCCTGTTCCAATGACAGCAATCGTTCTTCCTCCATTCTGGAGTGCAGCCATATGGGCAGCCGTATCAATCCCTTTGGCTAAACCACTGACCACGATTAACTCGTTTTCCAAACCTTGAATGACTTTCTGAACCGATTTTGCTCCCTGACTAGAACATGAACGACTCCCTACAACAGCAACCTTTGGAAACTTTAACAAGTCCAGATTTCCTTTATAAAACAAGAGCACTGGAGCATCATAAATCTCACTCAGATCCCAAGGATAACAGTCATCAAGAATAGAAAAGGATGGAAATTTCTGAAACTCCTTCTCCAACTGTGCATCATCTATCTGGAAATAGCGTTCCATAAAGACAGCAGGATTACGACACCCCGATAGTTCCGCAATATCACCTAGCAAGAGCTCCTGATCTACAGTCTCATCGTATTCAAGAACTGTTAAAATTTGTTGATTGCTCAGCCCAGCTTTTCTCAATTTGTAAATCTCATAGTTTGTGATCTTCATATACAACTCCATTTCTTTTTCTACTCATCTATCTATTCGTAAAAAAAATAAAAAGAAGACCAAGGATCTTCTTTTTTCATTTATTCAGATTTAGTAGTTGACCAGCTACTTTCAACCATCGGTAAGATTGTTTTTAAAGTTTCCCCATCCCCTTCAAGTGAAACATAGCGGATTTTACCATCATTTGATCGGAAAACCCAGGTAACGAGGTATTTCCCTGATTTAGCAATTGCATTGACAACATAGGCTTCATAGCCTCCAATTGTCGATTTGGAGCCCCAAACCTTACTGAAATCAGAGCTTTGTTCTTTGGAAGTTAAAATACTAGATGAGACAGTCACAACATCCAGTTTAACATATTCTTCTTCGCTGATATTAAACTGCTCAGCCTTGAAGGTATTCAACGTAACAATGTTGATATCTGTTCCATCACTATACTGTATATCATTTCCTCCTTCTACTTCATGGAATCGAACCCATGATTTGGGTACCTTGACAAAGCCATACTCATTCGATCCGATGATTTGCGTCTCTTCCTTTTTCGCTTCAGAAACGGCAGAGCTAGAGCTACTCGTTTCCTGACTGCTAGAAGAACTAACAACTGCAGACGAACTTTCTTCGGTTGCTGTTTGCGATTTATTAGAGCATGAAGCTAAAAAAGCACTAATAGTAACAACAGTACCTAAAATTAATAATTTTTTCATCCTACCACCTTTCCATCTGCATTATAAGAAAAATCAGGACTCCTGTCAAATTTTAACTTGATCAATTCTGTCAGTTGACGATTTTTCTCATTCTCTTTTAAAGCAAAAACTCTTGAAAATTTCTCAAGAGTTTTGTTTTCTATTCTTCATCCATGCTTAAGACGCTAAGGAAGGCTTCTTGTGGGACTTCTACTGATCCGATAGCTTTCATCCGTTTCTTACCTGCCTTTTGTTTTTCAAGGAGTTTGCGTTTACGAGAAACGTCACCACCGTAACACTTGGCAAGTACGTTCTTACGAAGGGCCTTGATATCAGTACGGGCCACAATCTTGTGCCCAATTGCTGCTTGAATTGGAACCTCAAATTGTTGACGAGGGATGATTTTCTTGAGCTTATCAACGATGAGTTTCCCACGTTCGTAGGCAAAATCCTTGTGAACGATAAAGCTGAGGGCGTCCACCTTATCACCATTGAGAAGGATATCCATTTTGACCAGCTTAGATGGGCGATACTCTGACAATTCGTAGTCAAAGCTTGCATAACCACGCGTCGAAGACTTAAGCTTATCAAAGAAGTCAAAGACGATTTCAGCAAGTGGGATTTGGTAGATAACATTGACACGATTGTCATCAATATAGTCCATGGTCACAAAGTCCCCACGTTTGCGTTGAGCCAATTCCATTACTGCCCCAACAAACTCCTGTGGTACCATGATTTGCGCCTTAACATGCGGTTCTTCAATAGTCGCAATCTTGGTTGGATCTGGAAACTCTGATGGGTTAGAGACATCCATAGACTCACCGTCAGTTTGGTTAACCTTATAGATAACAGACGGAGCTGTCATGATGAGGTCAATATTGAACTCACGCTCCAAACGCTCTTGGATAACATCCATATGGAGAAGTCCAAGGAATCCACAACGGAAACCAAATCCCAGCGCCTGAGATGTTTCTGGTTCAAACTGCAAGCTGGCATCGTTGAGCTGCAATTTTTCTAGGGCTTCACGAAGGTCATTGTATTTATTTGACTCGATTGGGTAAAGTCCTGCAAAGACCATAGGATTCATCTGCTTGTAGCCATGTAATGGCTCTGCCGCAGGATTGGTTGCCAAGGTAACTGTATCACCCACACGAGTGTCTTGAACTGTCTTGATAGAAGCCGCAATATAACCAACGTCACCTGTCGCAAGGAAATCACGCCCTACTGCTTTCGGCGTGAAAATACCAACTTCCGTCACATCAAAGGTCTTGCCATTGCTCATGAGTTGAATCTTATCGCCAGGTTTGACAACTCCGTCCATGACACGAACTTGGAGGATAACCCCACGATAGGCATCATAAACTGAGTCAAAAATCAAGGCCTTAAGTGGTGCCGTCACATCACCCGTTGGTGCTGGTACTTTTTCTACGATTTGTTCGAGAATTTCTTCGATCCCAATACCAGCCTTAGCAGAAGCTAAGACCGCTTCGCTGGCATCCAGTCCAATGACATCCTCAATCTCTGTACGAACACGCTCTGGATCAGCTGCTGGTAGGTCAATCTTGTTAATGACGGGCAGAATTTCCAAATCATTATCCAATGCTAGATAAACGTTGGCAAGTGTTTGAGCCTCAATCCCTTGGGCCGCATCAACCACCAAGATCGCTCCTTCACAGGCAGCTAGCGAACGCGACACTTCATAGGTAAAGTCCACGTGCCCTGGCGTGTCAATCAAGTGGAAAATATAGGTCTCGCCATCTTTTGCAGTGTAATTGAGCTCGATAGCATTGAGTTTAATGGTAATCCCACGTTCCCGTTCTAGATCCATGCTATCCAGAAGTTGGGCTTGCATTTCACGACTAGAAACCGTCTCCGTCTTTTCCAAAATGCGGTCTGCCAGCGTTGACTTCCCGTGGTCAATATGGGCGATGATAGAAAAGTTCCGGATCTTCTCCTGTCGTTTTTTTAATTCTTCTAAATTCATGATTCTCTTCCTTTCAGGGTATCTATTTATTATAAATTGTTTTTAACATTTTGACAAGACCATACCCTGTAAGGAGTACTAATCTTCGGCGATAAAGCCATCATTTTCGATAAAGTGGTGTTCTGTCATTCCATGGTCTGTAAAGACGATTCCATGAAGGACACCTCCATAAACGGCTCCTCCATCCATCCCAATCTTGCCATCTTCTGTCACCCAAAGGTCAGCAGTACCTGGTTTCTGATCTAGTAGACCATAGACTGGTGTATGACCAAAGACAATAGTTTTCCCGGTATGATTTTCGGCTTCGTGGAATGGTTTTCTGAGCCAGACTTTCTTGTAATCGGTCGTTTCATGCCAATCATCCAAAGTCAAATCAATACCAGCATGAACAAAGATATACTTGTCTGTCTCTACTACAAATGGCATTTGACGAATAAATTCGACCAAGTCTGCTGCTTCAGTCGCAACCCGTTTGGCATCTTCTACGCCATCAACTGGTGCATCCAAGGGGCGACCTAGGATAGAGTTGATGGTTGTATCTCCACCATTTCGACGATAGTGGTCATAGCTTTCCTCCGGATTGTCCAACCAAGTCAGGAACATATACTCATGATTACCTGATAAACAGATAGCTCCTTGATTGTCAACCAAGTCTTTGACCATTTCTAGAACACGGCGACTGTCTTCACCACGGTCAATCAAATCCCCCAGAAAAAGCAACTGAGTTTGACCATCCCAGGTTTTGAGCAGATCTTCTAGCATACCTGCTTTCCCGTGAACATCTCCAATTACATAATAGTCTGTCATTTATTTCTCCCTCGTTTGCAATAATTCTCTAGCTTGGGTAAGGGCCGCCTCAGTTACATTTTCCCCAGCTAACATCTTAGCTACTTCCTCTACTCGCTCTTCTAAAGTCAAGAGGCGAACCGTCGACACCGTTGAGTGCTCATCGCTAATCTTTTCAATAAAGAATTGATAATCCGCGATCGCAATTACTTGAGGTAAGTGAGAGATAGCAAGAACCTGACCATGCTGGCCAATCTTATGAATCTTTTGAGCAATTGCTTGGGCCACACGACCTGAAACTCCAGTATCCACCTCATCAAAGACAATACTGGTCTTGCCTTCCTTACGAGAAAAAGCTGACTTGATAGCTAACATGAGACGGGATAATTCCCCACCAGACGCAACTTTGACCAAGGGTTTAAAGTCCTCACCCGGGTTAGTAGAAATGTAAAACTCGACCGTTTCATTCCCCTCACGACTAAATTTGCCCTTGCTAAAGCGAACCTGGAATTGTGCCTTCTCCATATAGAGGTCTTGCAATTCTTGCTTAATCTCTGCCTCAAGCTGCTGGGCCAAATCATGACGAGCTGATGCAAGTTGTCCTGCCAAGTCGACAAGATTAACTTCCAATTTCTTGAGCTCTGCTTCCATATCTTCGGAAGAAAGGTTATTTCCAGTCAAGAGATTGTACTCATCCGTAATCTTGGCGAAGTAAAGCAAGACATCGTCTACAGTCCCACCGTACTTGCGAGTAATAGTATTCAGAAGGTCTAAGCGATTTTCAACCTGCATGAGACGATTGCCATCAAAATCCAAGTCATCAATAATATCTTCCAAACGCTTGGTAATATCTTCTAAAACATAGTAGGTTTCTGATAGAGAACTTGAAATTTCACGGTATTCAGGGTCATATTCTTCGACACTTTCCATGTCATTCATGGCTGAACGGACATTAGCAAGACTGGAGAATTCCTCATTGTCTAACATGCTATAGGCATTGGTCAGCGTATCCGCAATATTTTTATGATTGAGGAGTTTATCTCGTTCTTGGTTGAGAGCCAAGTCTTCACCAGCCTGTAAGTTTGCTGCCTCAATCTCTGCCATTTGAAATTCCAACATTTCGATACGTGCCTTGTGTTCCTGCTGGTTTTTCTTGACTTCCAGAACTTGCTTGCGCATTTTGCGATAGGCATCAAAGCTCGTTTGATAGGTCTCCTTCAAGTCCAAGAAAGCAGCATCACCAAACTCATCCAACATCTGGATGTGCAGTTGAGGACGCATTAACTCCTCTTGGTCATGCTGACCATGGATATCCACAAGGTGTTGCCCAATAGCACGCAAGACAGAAAGATTGACCATCTGACCATTCACGCGACTAACACTACGACCATTTTGCAAAATTTCCCGGCGGATGATAATCTCATCACCCATTTCCAAACCTTGCTCTTCAAAAAGTTCCTGTAAAAGGCGACTATTTTCAACCGAAAAAAGTCCCTCAATCTCTGCCTTTGGCGCACCGTGACGAATAACGTCTGTCGTTGCACGAGCCCCCAACATGAGATTCATAGCGTCGATAATAATAGACTTTCCAGCACCCGTTTCCCCGGTTAAAACAGTCATACCCTTTTCAAAATTGAGGGAAATCGCCTCAATAATGGCAAAGTTTTTTATCGAAATTTCAAGTAACATACTGACCTACCATTTTTTGACTTGTTCAACAATTTCCTCAGCTGCCTCTGCTGTTCTAGCTACAATTAAGATAGAATCATCATCAGCTAGACAGCTAAAAATCTGTTCAGAAAATGCTTCAACCAACTGACTCTTCACAAAAATAGTATTTCCAGGAATGACAGCAAGGTTGATCATATTTCCCATTAACTCAGAACTCACAATGTTGTCCTCAGCCAACTGCAAACTTTTGACGATTGATTTTGGCAACTCATAGATATAGGTGTTGTTCTTCAAAGGAATTTTAACAATCCCAAGCTCTTTGATGTCTCTTGAGACAGTGGCTTGCGTAGCAGAAATACCTGCTTCCTTCAAATGCTCAACGATTTCTTCCTGAGTCCCGATCTGATAATCCGTAACAAATCTTCTAATTTTTTCAAGTCTCTCTTTTTTATTCATCTTTAAATTCTCTATGTGCTCTCTCTACAACTTTTTCTATTTCAGGGACAACTTGATTACTTGCTCCCTCTTCCTTTTTCAAATATGCCAGAAATTCGATGTTTCCATGTCCACCTTGGATTGGTGAATAGTCTAATCCAAGGACTGAAAAACCTTGTTCAACTGCCATAGCAGTGACAGATTCAAGGACATGTTGATGAACCTTGGCATCGCGAATGATTCCATTCTTCCCGATTTGCTCACGACCTGCTTCAAACTGGGGCTTAACCAGAGCCACCACCTGCCCTTGATCAGCCAAGACACGGTGCAAGGCAGGCAAAATCAGACTAAGGGAAATGAAACTCACATCAATACTGGCAAAACTTGGTTCCTGCTCAAAATCAGTCTTTTCAGCATAGCGGAAATTGAACTGCTCCATGCTGACAACCCGCGGGTCTTGGCGTAATTTCCAAGCCAACTGATTGGTGCCAACATCGACTGCAAAGATCAACTCAGCACCATTTTGCAACATGACGTCAGTAAATCCTCCAGTGGAAGCCCCAATATCAATCGTGGTTGCTCCCTCCACTGACAAATCAAAGACCTGCAAGGCCTTCTCTAGTTTTAGACCACCTCGACTGACATACTTGAGTTTTTCACCCTTGAGTTTTAGCTCAGTGTCATCTGGGATTTTCTCCCCTGGTTTGTCAAAGCGCTCCCCATTGAGGACAGCCACAACCAGACCTGCCATGACGCCGCGCTTGGCCTGTTCTCGCGTTTCAAACAAGCCCTGTTTATAAGCTAGTACGTCCACTCTTTCCTTAGCCATTGATTCTCAAACTTTCTACTACTTTCACAATCGATTCTGTTTCAAAGCTGACTTGCTGGGCGATTTCTTCTAATTTAGCCTCGGCTTGATCCAGAGTTTGGTTACAAAAGGCAATGGCCTCTTCCAAGCCCAACAAGGCTGGATAGGTTGATTTTTCAGCTTGTAAATCCTTTTGCGGAGTCTTGCCGATTTCCTCAAAACTAGCGGTCACATCCAGCACATCATCTCTGACTTGAAAGGCCAGTCCAATCAATTCACCAACCGTTTTCAGTTTTACTTGGATTTCTGGTGCTAATTCAGCTATGATAGCAGCTGCTTGAAAGGGATAAGCTAGCAATTTTCCAGTCTTATTAGCATGAATGGTCTGAAGTTTTTCCAAGGACAAGTGCTGGTGTTCGCCTTCCATATCTAAAACCTGCCCTGCAACCATTCCCAGACTTCCTGAAGCAAGGGATAAGTTGGCAATCAAGTCCACCTTGATTTGACTTGGCAAATCTGCCTGCGCTATCAAGGCATAGGGATCTAGGAACAAGGCATCTCCTGCCAATATTGCCATAGCTTCGCCAAATTTCTTATGATTGGTCAACCGCCCTCGACGGTAATCGTCATCATCCATGGCAGGAAGATCATCGTGAATCAAACTCCCTGTATGAATCATTTCCAAGGCCGCAGCCACCTGCGCGTGTGCTGGTTGGATAGTGACTTGCAAGGCTTCCAGAACTTCTAACAAGAGAAAAGGTCGAATACGCTTGCCACCAGCATGAATGGAATAGAGAACAGATTCCCGTAAACTAGAAGCAAACTGCTGGTCTCCATAAAAGGCTTCCAAGACCGACTCAACAAGAGCTAATTTTTCTTGCTTCTTCATTCAAAATCACTTTCTGTTCCGTCTTCTTGCATGACCTTGACCAAGGTCTTTTCAGCCTTGTCTAACGTCGCTTGGAGCTCTTTTGACAAGAACATGCCCTTTTGAAAGGCCGCAATCGCATCTTCCAAAGCAATTTCACCATTTTCTAAACTTTGGACAATGGTCTCCAGTTCTGCTAGATTTTCCTCAAATTTCTTTTGTTTTGACATCTTTAACCTCTAATTCTACTTGACCATCTCGCATCAAAAGCGTCACTTGGTCTTTTTTCTTCAAATTTTCAACCGAATCGATAACGGACTCTTCTTTTTTGACAATAGCATAACCACGCGCCACGATTCGACTGGTATCCAACATCAACAAGGCTTCTGAAAGTCTTTTCACTTCAGCAACCTTAGCATCATAAACCAGCGCCATTTGGCTACGTAAGAGCTTGTCCAACTGACCAAGCCGGTCTTGATAACGCTGGATTTTGGTTATAGGTGATAATTGGACTAGTTGATGCGTCCTTGCTTGGACTAGCTGTTTATTATCAGAAATCCGTGTTTGAAAACTTTGTTTTAATCGCAGTTGCAGTTGATCTAACCGTTGCAAATAACCATCATACAAGCGCTCTGGCTGTCTAAAGATAACAGACTGACTGCATTTTTTCAAAGCCTCTTTTTTCTTTGACAAGACATTCTGAACTGCTGTTGCCATCCGTTTTTCTTGATTTTGCAAATGCGTCAATAGATCCAACTTGGTCACAGGCGTTGCCAATTCAGCTGCAGCTGTTGGCGTCGCAGCACGACGATCAGCCACAAAGTCTGCCAAGGTCACATCTGTCTCATGACCAACACTAGAAATGATGGGCAAACGGGATTCAAAAATAGCTCGTACCACAATCTCTTCGTTAAAGGCCCAGAGATCCTCGATGGAACCACCACCACGACCAATGATGAGAACATCTAGGTCCTCACGTTGATTGGCACGCGCAATATTTCGAGCAATTTCCTCCGCTGCTCCATCACCTTGTACCTTGGTCGGATAGAGAAGGATATCAACACCAGGAAAACGTCTGCTGACGGTCGTGATGATATCTCGAATAACGGCTCCACTACGACTGGTCACCACTCCAATTCGCTTAGCAAACTGGGGAAGAGGTTGCTTGAATCTCTCTTGAAATAGACCTTCTTCCGTCAATTTTTTCTTAAGTTGTTCAAACTGAATCGCTAGCGCCCCAACCCCATCAGGCTCAGCTTTTTCAATGATGATAGAGTAGCTCCCGCTGGGTTCATAGACCTGCACACGCCCAATCACATTGATTTTCATTCCCTCTTCGAGGTCGAAACCTAATTTTTGATAAATCCCAGACCAGATGGTCGCTTGAATAACTGCATGATCATCTTTTAAGGAGAAATATTGGTGAGTAGGTCGTTTACGAAAGTTGGAAACTTGACCAGTTAAATAGACCCGTTCCAAGTAAGGGTCTTTATCGAATTTCATTTTCAGATACTTGGTCAAAGTTGTTACCGATAAATACTTTTCCATCTCCACCTACTATTCATTTTCTTGCTTTTCCACGGGTATTATTATACCAAAAACATGCTTAAAAATCACCTTTTTCCTACTGAAACTAAAGGAAAAATAGAAAAAGGAGGCTAGGCCTCCTCATCTGATTATTTACTGTTTCGCGCTTCTTCCAAAATCTTTGCAATCTTAGTGGTCAAAAGGTCGATAGCAACTGTATTGCTGACTCCCTCAGGAATGACGATATCCGCATAGCGCTTGGTCGGCTCGATAAACTGGTGGTACATAGGTTTAACTACACCTAAGTACTGCTCAATGACACTGTCAAGGCTACGTCCACGCTCTTCCATATCACGCTTGATCCGACGAATAATACGCACATCATCATCTGTATCCACAAAAATCTTGATATCCATCAAATCGCGCAGGCGCTTATCCTCCAAGACCAGAATCCCCTCAACGATAAAGACATCTTGAGGCTCCTGACGATAGGTCTTGCTACTCCGTGTATGCGCTGTATAGTCATAAGTCGGGATGTCCACTGGGCGCCCTGCCAACAATTCTTTAATCTGCTCGATCATCAGATCTGTATCAAAGGCAAATGGATGGTCGTAGTTGGTTTTGACACGCTCTTCAAAAGTCAAGTGAGACTGATCCTTGTAGTATGAATCATGCTCAATCATGGAAATCTTTTCATCAGGAAAATGCGATAAAATGGCTCTTGAAACACTGGTTTTACCACCACCAGAACCACCTGTCACTCCGATAATGATTGGTCTATTTTGCATGCTATCCTCCGTTTTTTTATCCGTCGTCTATTCTATCATATTTTTTGCAAAATTTATAGTCTGATTTGGATAGCCTAGGGAAAACAAATCCTTCCCACACTCCAGTTAAACTAGCTAAAAACCTTCCTTGGCTTGTAGAGATTGCCCCTTTTTTCTAGAATGGCTAGCAATGTATCTCCTTCAAAGGCAGCCAATTCTTTGTCTGTTTGTTCTAACTCAATAAAACGACCAAAGCGCACTTCTGTGGCCTCTTCTGGAGTTAGGAAAACTTTGACAAGGTCACCTATTCCAATTTCAAGAGGATGGAGAAAGTCCAGTTGACCGGCCTCCACTTTTGTAGCAATTTCATTCAAAGTCAAGGCATCTTCTAACTGTAAACCTGCTGCACTCGTCCGAGTCAAATGGGACATATGGGCCGCATAACCCAGCTTCTCTCCCAAGTCAACAGACAAGGTACGGATATAAGTCCCCTTACTACATTTCACACGAAAGGTAAAACGTGCAAGTTCGCCTTCATAAGAAATCGGACTAGTCCGCTCAAAGTGATAAATAGTCACCTGACGTTCTGGACGTTCCACTTCCTGACCAGCACGCGCATACTCATAGAGCTTGCGACCATTAACCTTAACAGCCGAGTACATCGGTGGAATCTGAGTAATAGGCCCAGTCAGACTCGCAATCGCTTCATCGACAATGGTTTCATCCAAGGGCGACAAAACAGGAGTCTCTGCGACCACTTCCCCACTAGCATCCTCGGTCGTCGTTGAATAGCCCAGAGTAATCTCTCCCTCATAGACCTTGCCCTCGTCCTGCATAAATTCGACCATACGGGTTGCCTTGCCAACCGCGATTGGCAGAACTCCCACTACATCCGGATCCAAGGTCCCACCATGACCAATCTTCTTGGTTCCCAAAATCTTACGCAGTTTAAAAACCGCATCATGCGAAGTCATCCCCGCTTCTTTTTTTAAATTGATAATACCGTTCATGTGTTGCTTTCTTATTTCATTCATGAAATATCTTCTTCAAGAATTATAATGTAATTATCTTTTGTAACAAAAGATTTGCTGCTTTTCTTCTAGTGATGGATATACCTCGTTTATTTCCTTCTCCCGTTTTCATCAAAGTTTTTCTTCAATGCAATCTCTGTTGAAATCATCGCGCCAACTAAAGGGATTGTCTGAATCATCGTGATAATAAAGCCAACAGTACTCATTGTCTCCGTTCCCTTTTCAAAAACAATGGCCATGGCAATCACGGAGAGAGGTGCTGAAAGTAGTCCGCAAAGATACCATACTTTCCCAAAATATTGATTCGCAAACTTCCATGTTTCTTCATTCCTCATGGACCTTTTTGTTCGGTATCCGAATACATAATTGATTTCTTTCGGTGTTCTCCTAAAAAATAGCCAGCCAAATAAAAGCATAGTTAACGGAATAAGTAAAACTACGATTAGCATGAATATCCTAAATCCCATTTAAATTCCCTCCATTACTTTTACCTCTAAATGATAGATTCCGATCATGTCAGCAATCTGCTTGTCTTTTTGATCGATTTGATCCACTAGTTGAGTACGTTCACGCTCAAAATCATCGCGCAATTGCTCAATTTGACTTTGTAGCATTTTTTTACACGTGCGCTAGAACGTGCTATCCTATCAAATACATTTCTTGCAAATCGCCCATTTGCATTTTTATTTTCAGGATTGTTACTATGTAATTCTAAATATTTTTTTAATGTTTCTTTTGCAGAATCATGCAAAATGTATTTATCATTTAATCTTTTTTCGTTTATAGCGTTCAGATTTCGTTTTTCGAAATCTGAAATATCCTTCTTGTCAATTTTTTTATTAGCTCTTTCAACTTGTTCTTTTAGATTTTTTTCTCTTACTTCTCTATCCTTTATATACTCGCTATTAGATTCTGCACCTTTACTTTTATTAAGCGATTCATTAGTTGCTGCTAAATTTTCCTTTTTGTTTGCTAAATCTACAGTATCTATATCAGCAATCTTTCTCCAAGAATTTTCAAAAATTTGTTTACGTGCTACAACGTGATCCAAATTTGCGTTTTCATTTAATTTTAAAGTTTTTCCAGTATATTCATCCTTTAAATTTCCAGATTTTTGCTTTTCTTTCATAGCATTCTTTGCATCAGTATACCTTTTATCTTTCATTATTTTAGCACCCTCTTCTTTTGTATAACCATTAGGATGTTTATCGTTATACTGCTTAAGAAGCGTGTCACTTGTCATATCTAAACCAATTTGATTCGCAAATTGATCCCAGATTTCATCTAAAATAACATCTCCTAATTTATCTGGTGAACTAATCTCTTTACATTCTAGTTCTAATTTTTCGAGATTAGAAAACTCCATTGTAAATTGCTGTTCCAATAGTTCTTCTAATTCGTCATAGTTTATATTTTTAGACTCATCTACTTCTTCAGTACCCAATACTAATAATTCATTTTCCACTGCTTTCTCACTCCCCCTTCAGTGCTTCAAACTTCGCTTTCATAGTTGGATTTTTTCGGGTCAATTTTTTAACTGAAACATCTTCCAATTTGTTATTAGCGAGGCGGAGTTGGTTTTCGGATGTGGTTAGGAACTTCTTGACCTCTTCCATGCGTTTGATGGCCTTGTCGATTTCATCAATAGCTTTACCAAAATTGGTTGAAGCAGAGTTGTAGTTCTTTGCAAAGGCTAGCTTAAAGGCGTCCAAATCTTCCTCAAAATGTGTAATATCGATATTTTGCTCGCGAACCAAGGCCAACTCTTGCTTGTATTTAAGGGAATTAAGCGCTGCATTACGCAAGAGTCCAATCAACTGGATAAAGAACTGAGGACGGACCACATACATCTTTTCATACTCGTGGCTGACATCAACAATTCCTGTATTAAAGTAATCGTTATCTGCTTCTAACATGGTCACCAAAATAGCATACTCACAGTTCTTCTCCCGACGGTCCTTGTCCAATTCCTTGTAAAAATCTGCATTCTTATGCTTTTTCTCCGTCCCATCCGCTTCGTTTTTCATTTCAAACATGATGGAAATAATTTCCACTCCGTTTTCATCACATTCACGGAAGATAAAGTCCCCCTTAGACCCACGTGCAGAGACCTTGTTATCCTTCTCAAAGTAGGCATTTGGAAAGGCAAAACTACGAACCTTGTTAAACTCACTCTCTGCATACTGTTCCAGACTTTCACCGATTGCCTTGGTAGATTGTTGAGCTTTGAAATTCTTGTAAAATTCGACTTGTTCACTAGCAGCCTTGAGCTGGGCTTCGTAATTTTGCTTAACAGAAGCCAAAGACAACTCATTTTCCTTTTCTTGCAAGAGGAGCTGATTTTTGACCTGATCCCGTTCTTTTTCTAAGTCAGAAAGGGTCTTTTGCAGTTGATTTTCATGCTCCAAACGCAAGGTAGCCAGTTGGTTTTCCAAGGCCTGCACTTCCTTGTCCTTTGCCAATAGGGCCTCATGGCTTGTCTGCTCAACTTCTTTCTTAGCTAATTCTTTTTCTGTATCAAAGTTTTGGATTTGACTCTGCAATTGCGCAATTTCTTGGTCTTTTTGAGCCAGTTTAGACTGCTGATCATTCATAGCCTTTTGCTCAACTAAGGCAAGTTCCTGCTTCATGCGGTCGTGTAATTCCTTATCAAACTCAGCCGTTCTCACTTGAGACAAGAGTTCGGCATACTGACTTTCATTTACTGTAAAGACTTCCCCACAGTTGGGACATTTGATTTCGTTCATAACTTTCCTCTTTCTAGACTTCTGTAACCATTATATCATGCCTGATGGAAAATCAAAAACAGTGAGTCGAAACCCACTGTTTATATCTGTTACTTTAAATTTTTTCCAAGGCCAAGCGCAAATCTTCAATCAAATCCTCTACATTTTCAAGACCGATAGACAAGCGGATTTGGTTTGGTGTGACACCTGCTGCTTCTAGATCTTTTTCTGACAACTGACCGTGAGTGGTCGTCGCAGGATGGACAACAAGAGATTTAGCATCTGCTACGTTTGCAAGATCAGAGAAGATTTCCAGATTATCAATTACTTTACGAGCTTCTGCCTCTCCGCCTTTAACATGGAAGGTAAAGATTGAACCAACACCTTTTGGCAAATATTTCTCAGCCAAGGCATGATAAGGACTGTCAGCTAGTTTTGGATAATTTACCTTCTCTACCTTAGGATGGTTGACAAGGAAATCAACAATTTTCTCTGCATTTTGCACATGACGTTCAACACGAAGAGAGAGAGTTTCAAGCCCTTGGAGCAAGAGAAAGGCATTAAATGGCGACAAGGCAGCACCCGTATCACGGAGCAATTGAACACGAACAGCGATAATAAAGGCTGCTGCACCCACATCACGAGTATAGCTCAAGTTATGGTAACTAGGATCTTCCTCAACAAATTGAGGGAACTTCCCTGAAGCTGCCCAGTCAAAACGACCACTATCGACAATCACTCCTCCAATAGTCGTACCATGCCCACCGATAAACTTAGTTGCTGAGTGAATGGAAATATCTACACCGTGAGAGAAGACGTTAATCAAATATGGTGTGGCAAAAGTGTTGTCTGAAACGAGAGGAATCTGGTGTTTATGCGCAATCTCAGCCAATTTTCCCAAGTCAGGAATGTTAATCAAGGGATTCCCCAAGGTTTCAATCAAGACAAGCTTTGTATTGTCATTGATAGCTGCTTCCACTTCTTCCAAATTATCCACATCCACAAAGGTTGTTGTGATCCCATAACGAGGAAGGGTTTCCTTCAAGAGGTTGAAGGTCCCACCGTAAATAGTTGACGCAGCCACCACATGGTCACCTGCGTGAGCAAGCGCCAAAATAGTGTAGGTTACAGCAGCCATACCTGATGCTGTCGCTAGTGCTCCAACACCACCTTCAAGAGCAGCGATTCTTTCTTCAAAGGCTGCTGTTGTAGGATTTGTGATACGGGTATAGATATTCCCCGGTTTTCTCAAAGCAAACAAATCGGCACCTTCTTGCGTGTCATCAAAAACGAAGGATGTTGTTTGATAAATTGGTACTGCACGAGATTTAGTCGCTGGATCAACTACTTGCCCAGCATGTAATTGTAGGGTTTCAAATTTAAAATCACGAGTCATAAGACGACCTCCAAATAGCTTCATTAGGGATATTGTATCATCTTAGGCTAGTCTTTTCCAATACTGTTTTTCTATATTTTGATATAAAGAACAACTATGACTAGTCTTACACATCAAACAAAAAAGCACGATTCACTCGTGCTCGTTTCTTTAATCGACATAAGTATCTTCGTTTTTATTGAGGAAAGCGTATGGTAATCCCATCAAGAGACCTCCTCCGATAAAGTTCCCAATAAAGGTCACACCCCAGTGACGAAGAATATTAGGTATGTCAAAATTAGCAATAGAATCAGCTGCAACACTGAACTTAACAATCGCAAAAGAAGCAAAGTTCGCAGCAATGTGTTCGTTTGTTAGGAATACAAACATGTAAATTGCTGATAAGACAAGCCAAAGTTTGGCGCCACCGTCTTTCACCAAAACGAAGGAAAGAATGGCAATGTTTACAAAGATATTGGCTAAAATACCTTCAAGCAAGACTAACTCATTTGAACGACCTAACTTCATCTCTACAACCCCTGAAATGAAGCTATCATGTGTTAGATTTGCATAGGCTGCTGAGTGGGCAAAGCCCCAACCTGCTATCAAAGCTCCGATAAGGTTGAACAAGGTACAGTATAGTAAAATCTCAGCTGTTTTTCTCCATGAAATTTTTTTCAAGAAACTACCTGCTGTCAAAAACATCATATTTGAAGTTACCAGCTCAGCATTTAAGAAAACAATGTAGGCCAATCCCCAAGCAAAAACAAATGGGAAGAGAAAACGTCCACTACCTGGAGCGATCTTATTAATCAAGTCAGCCCCAACTGCACCTGCAGCCGTACTAAATGTTAGAAAGGCACCTGCAAACATGGAACGAATCGCATACTTAAACTTACTTTGGCTATAAAGACTTTCTTTCTTCTTGCAAGTAAATTCAATCTTTGAAATAAATTCTGAAGAGACCATAAAAAACTCCTAAACTTTTATTTGTGAATATTATAACATAAAGCACGCATTTTGAAAAGCCTTTCTTGTATACGTTTTCTACAAAGAAAATCAAGGCATTGGGGGAATTCCATAAATCTCTCCTTTACCCATTAACAGAAAAACATTTCAATGTTTCAAATTGATCATCCCAAAATTCAAACTCAAATAGGTGCCAGTCATCGAAGGTTTGCTCACAATAACTAACTGTTCCTTGATTGTAGTCAATGATAGGTTTCCCCAGCTTGTTCTTCACATCTTCCTCGCTGACTTCTCCATACATTTCCTTAAGATCAGCTAGCATAAAGTTGATAATTCTATTGAGATTTTCCTGATAATTTTTTGATAACAGTTCAACTTTATATATAAAGTCACAATCAGGCTCTTCGTCCCAAACAAAGATCACTCCCTCATGCTCATAAGTGTATTGCTGTAAACTCTCATCAAAATTCATTGTTCACTCTCCAAATCACTATCATTTACTAAAAATTTAGTAACATTAATCATAATGTTCACTCGCTTGTTTCACAAACTCGAAAATATTCAAAGATATGGGTTTCATTTCTAGTGAACCTAATGCCCCCAAATCATTCATATAAATAGTGTCGTCAGAATCTTTCTTTATAAAAAAAGCGACATCCCCATCTTGCCCAATCAGGAAAAAATCAGGTTCCCACTCTTCTATTTGGTAGGTGGAGTTTCTTTCTAGCAAATCTAGTCTTGAGTATAAGGTGATGCCTGTATTCTCTATTATCAACTCTCCTGCTTTGTCGATTTTACTCAAGAATTCTGCGTATAGGTTCGGAAGTGCCAAGTCAATCTGATTATTCATTCTCAACTCCTCATCTATTTTTCCTACTGCGAAAGTCCTATATCTCATCTTCACTTAGTTCTCTAAAATGTGAAATATGATATCCAAAATAACACTTCCCCCGATTTTCCTATGAAGATTCAGTGTCCAGCCATATTGGCAATTCCTCCCAAGAATATCATAGGAAGATCCTTGTCAAATGGAGAACTACTTGTTATGTCTTCTTTGAGCCTAACTAAAGACTTTTCTCTTAACTGACTCATTATCTATCCTCTCTTATGCCAAGCATTCTTCGGTTTCTTACGATAAATCTTTCAACCTACTGACCAGTTTCCTTTCACATTGAAAAGATACCATTAAAGTTGAATGATCATCTTGCAAGCATCATACATCATAAAATTTTATAGTTTTCAATTTCTTCTCTACTCATGCCTACAAGTTCTGTCGTCCACAAGCCCACAATGTCCTACAAGACTGAATCACAGGTATATTCTTCTTCACCGTCTATATACTTACAGGAAAAGACAGGCTTCCTTGTCGCTGCTTGATAAAATGCCATGGCTACTTTTTCTAGTTTTTGGGGATTGAAATCAAGTGATAGTTTTTGAGCCATACTTCCTCGTACCAGATCCCAATTTTCCTGCATAGCCTGATAGCTTTCTCGTATTTTAGACACATAGCCCCTACAAAATGCTTTCAATAAGTCTGTGTTCTGATAAAGATACCGACAGCTAAAATCCGAAATACAACCTGCGTGAAGTAGGAATGTCAGTAAGTCATCCAGACTTTCTGCTACTCTCCCCACTTGGCCCTCACTTCCGATAAAGCCTATGCTGTTATCTTCGAGAAAAACATATTCTCCCCCACTACCGTCTTGAGCAAATGCCTTACAGGCAAGAGAGTATTCCTCATTGTTCCCTGAAAACTGAACTTCACTTATCTTGTCATAAAAATAAATATCACATTCAGTCATCAGTAAGGTCCTTAACTGTTCATTTTCTCTGACTTCTTGTAGCTTATCCATGATCATTCCTTTCTTAAGCTAAACACTTATCCATCTATTACAATTCTAATATGGTAGTTTTTAGTTTCATTCTTTAGATTCTTCACAAGGAGATCATTCTGTTTTGATTGTCCGAAGAAAAAACTGACAGCTTTTCCATCTTTTCTTTCGATAAACAAATGATAACTTGCCCCATTCAATTTGACACTTCGAATATATTTGACTTCAATCCTTCTGATGTTATTCAGCGGAATGATTCTCTTCACAAATACAAAAGCATTGTGAATATAAAATCTCCCATTGGCAATGTGAAACGGGGCAAAAAAATCACCACCACTACGACGGACAATTATAAAACGTCGCCAAAAGATTAGTAAAAGAATAGAGGCTAATAAGTAAAAGGCAAAACTAAAGACAGGACTTTCCCACATCGTTTTCATTCCAAACAAAAAATATTCGAACATGCATCATTCTCCTTTGACTGATGTCTCAATTTGACAAAAAACCAGTGAAATTGCTTCTTCACTGGTTTTTGAGGTTAATAACGTTGTCTATATGGCTTATTAAAGGCGCTTAGGATATCATCAGATGTTTCAGAATAAGCTTTAACTTCTTTAAAATCACCTTTAACAATAATCCGCTCTGTCGCATTATAGTCCACACAAGTTACCAGCGTAATCTCCTTAACTCCTTCACGATCTTCGATTTCATCTACTCGGTCCGGAGTAACGTGTTTAACTTCCGTAATCTCATAAGTATAAACTTTATCCTTATCAGTCAGATAAATTTTCATACCTGCTTTGGCATTGACCAAAGGTGAGAAGAGCATTTGACTGGCATTTTCAGCAGTAAAGATATGGTGACTGGCTAGAGAATAGTTGCCCTCTCCCATTTTTTGGTCTGGTTTCATGGTTCCTGCTCCATAAAACAAGTTTACATTATCCAACCCTTTGAAAATCGGCAAATTAATCTCCACTTCGGGAATAGCAATTCCTCCAATAACGGGAAGCTTCTGAGCGTCCCACTGAGCGGCTAGAACTGCTTCAGATGAAATAGATTTAACCGAATCAAAATCAAAATTTCCTTCTGTTTTGAGATTTTCATCTATATTTTCTTTAGTAACCTGACTGACTTGGTATTTATTGGTATTCCATACCATAAAGAGATCTCGAATCTTTGAATTAAAAATCAAAGCTAAGGATAAAAGAATTAAGAAAACCGCTAAAATATTGAGAAATAGATTCCTACGCTTATTCTTCTTACTTTTCGTTTTTTTATGAGACATTATGCTTTACCTTCTGTTTCGTTTTCAGTCCCAACTTCTTCTTTTTCTACCGCATCAACCGTTGTAAAGGTCACAATCTTGGCATCCTGGTCTAGACGCATCACCTTAACTCCCATAGTTGAGCGTCCTGTTTGTGAAATATTGGCAACATTTGTTCGAATCATGACACCTGTATCCGTGATAATCATCAGGTCTTCATCTCCTTTAACAGTGAGGAGACCTGCAAGAGGGCCATTTTTCTCAACAACATTGGCTGTCTTCATCCCTTTACCACCACGACCTTTTGTTGGATATTCAGTTGCAAGAGTACGTTTACCATAACCTTTTTCAGTGATGATAAGAACCTCGTCCTGATCAGTGATGACACTAGCACCAACTACAGTATCTCCTTCACGAAGGTTAACTCCTCGAACACCTGTCGCGATACGGCTCATGCCACGAACGTCTGATTGATTAAAGCGAACAGCATAACCAAACTTAGTACCAATGATGATATCTGTGTCTTCTTCTGTCAGCAAGACGTTAATCAGTTCATCTTCATCCTTGAGATTCAAAGCCTTAAGTCCATTTTGACGGATATTAGCAAATTCTTTAACACTGGTTCGCTTCACGATACCGTGACGGGTTGTGAAGAAGAGATAGGCGTCATCACTACGTTCAGATTTAACATTAATGATGGTCTGTATGCTCTCCCCTTCATCCAGCTTCAAAAGATTGACAACCGGCAATCCCTTGGCTGTGCGACCGTATTCAGGAATTTCATAACCTTTTAGTCGGTATACACGACCTTTATTGGTAAAGAAGAGCAAATGATCATGGGTGCTGGTTGAAACCAACTCACGCACAAAGTCATCATCCTTAACCCCCGTACCTTGGACTCCACGACCACCACGTTTTTGAGCAGTAAATTCACCTTGGTCCAAACGTTTGATATAGCCCTTGTTAGAAAGAGTGATTAAGACATCTGACTCCTCAATCAAATCTTCGTCTTCAAAAGTTAAGACTTCTCCAACCATTAACTCGGTACGACGTTTGTCACCAAATTTACGTTTTACTTCATCCAATTCATCTTTTATGATTTGCGCCACGCGTTCTGGTTTAGCAAGAATATCGGTCAAATCTGCAATCAAGGCAATCAATTCATCATATTCAGACTGAATCTTATCGCGTTCCAATCCTGTCAAGCGGCGAAGACGCATATCAAGGATAGCCTGACTTTGACGCTCAGAAAGCTTAAACTTGCTCATCAACTCAGCCTGCGCTTCCGCATCCGTTTCACTAGCACGAATGATACGAATCACTTCGTCGATATGGTCTAGCGCGATTAAAAGGCCTTCTAAGATGTGCGCACGCGCTTCTGCTTTTTCCTTGTCAAAACGAGTACGACGAACAACTACCTCTTTTTGGTGTTCAATATAAGCATCTAAAATTTGGCGAAGAGACAAAATCTTTGGTACACCATTTTGAATAGCAAGCATATTGAAACCAAAGTTAGTTTGCATCTGCGTCATCTTGAAGAGGTTATTGAGGATGACATTCGCAGAAGCATCACGCTTCACTTCGATAATGAAACGAACCCCTTCACGGTTGGATTCATCACGTACAGCTGTAATGCCTTCAATTCGTTTTTCTTGCGCCAAACGAACGATATGCTCATGGACCTTGGTTTTATTGACCATATAAGGAAATTCTGTTACCACGATGCGCTCACGCCCTGTCTTAGTCGTCTCAATCTCTGTTCGAGAACGGAGGACAATCGAACCCTTACCAGTCTCATAAGCCTTATGAATCCCTGATTTCCCCATGACAAGAGCACCAGTCGGAAAATCTGGACCAGGTAAAACTTCCATCAAATCCCTAGTGGTTACTTCAGGATTGTCCATAACCAACTTCACTGCATCAATGGTTTCACCCAGGTTGTGAGGTGGGATATTGGTTGCCATCCCAACAGCGATACCAGTTGCCCCATTGACCAAAAGGTTTGGAAAACGAGCTGGCAAGACCAAGGGCTCACGCTCATTGGCATCGTAGTTGTCTACGAAATCAACTGTGTTTTTATTGATGTCACGAAGCATTTCAAGAGCAATCTTGCTCATACGTGCTTCTGTGTAACGCTGTGCAGCGGCACCATCCCCGTCCATGGAACCAAAGTTTCCATGTCCATCGACAAGCATGTAACGGTAGCTCCACCACTGAGCCATACGAACCATGGCTTCATAAATAGATGAATCCCCGTGTGGGTGGTATTTACCCATAACATCCCCTGTAATACGGGCTGATTTTTTATGAGGTTTGTCTGGTGTAACACCTAGTTCATTCATTCCGTAAAGAATACGGCGGTGAACAGGTTTTAAACCGTCTCGAACATCAGGAAGGGCCCGCGCAACGATAACGCTCATGGCGTAGTCGATAAAGCTGGTCTTCATCTCCTTTGTCAGATTGACATTCACTAAATTTCTATCCTGCATTCATAAATGCCTCATTTCACTATTAGTAATTAGATATATTATACCATAATTTGTCCTTCATTTCAGTCTTTGAAAACCACTAAAACGTTTATATCAATAACCGAATAGAATATTCGTGACAAAGCTTTTTAAAAGTGATAGAATGAAAGTGTCTGGGGATTCCCCTAAAAAAAATGAAGGAGATGTTTAGATAATGACTTCAACTAAACAACACAAAAAAGTGATCCTTGTTGGTGACGGTGCCGTAGGTTCATCTTACGCTTTCGCACTTGTTAACCAAGGAATTGCACAAGAGCTTGGAATTATCGAAATTCCACAATTGCACGAAAAAGCTGTTGGTGATGCGCTTGACCTTAGCCACGCCCTTGCCTTCACTTCACCTAAAAAAATCTACGCTGCTCAATACTCTGACTGTGCAGACGCTGACCTTGTTGTTATCACTGCAGGTGCTCCTCAAAAACCAGGTGAAACTCGCCTTGACCTTGTAGGTAAAAACTTGGCTATCAACAAATCAATTGTAACACAAGTTGTTGAATCAGGTTTTGATGGTATCTTCCTTGTTGCGGCTAACCCAGTTGACGTTTTGACTTACTCAACTTGGAAATTCTCTGGATTCCCTAAAGAACGTGTTATCGGTTCAGGTACTTCACTTGACTCAGCACGTTTCCGTCAAGCACTTGCTGAAAAATTGGACGTTGATGCTCGTTCCGTTCACGCCTACATCATGGGCGAACACGGAGATTCTGAATTTGCGGTTTGGTCACACGCTAACATCGCTGGTGTAAACCTTGAAGAATTCCTTAAAGATACTCAAAACGTTCAAGAAGCTGAATTGATTGAATTGTTCGAAGGTGTTCGTGACGCCGCCTACACAATCATCAATAAAAAAGGAGCTACATACTACGGTATCGCAGTAGCACTTGCTCGTATCACAAAAGCAATCCTTGATGACGAAAATGCAGTACTTCCACTTTCAGTCTTCCAAGAAGGTCAATACGGTGTTAAAAACGTCTTTATCGGTCAACCAGCTGTTGTTGGTGCACACGGTATCGTTCGTCCAGTAAACATCCCATTGAACGACGCTGAAACTCAAAAAATGCAAGCATCTGCCAAAGAATTGCAAGCTATCATTGATGAAGCATGGAAAAACCCTGAATTCCAAGCAGCTTCTAAAAACTAATGAAAAGAAGGTTCCCAAACATGGGAACCTTTTTTCTTTTACTGTAAAGGCTTAAACCCTATTTTTCAAAAGACTACTTATCTCAGAAGTTATATATCATATCAAATACTCGGTTGGAAAAACACCTAAATTTATACATATATAACTAAAGAAATGAAATCAACCGTTGCAGATGTCATGGAAAAGTATTCGTCTTTGCCCCCTATACACAAAAAAGCCTGTCACACAAGCTCAAATGCTTGATATGACAGGCTTTTTCTAAATTCATTATTTAACAGCGTCTTTAAGAGCTTTACCAGCTTTGAATGCTGGAACTTTAGAAGCTGCGATTTCGATTTCTTTACCAGTTTGTGGGTTGCGACCTTTACGTGCAGCACGTTCACGAACTTCAAAGTTACCAAAACCAATCAATTGAACTTTTTCACCAGCTGCAAGGTATTCAGTTACTGCTGCAAATACAGCATCAACTGCTGCTGCTGAATCTTTCTTAGTTAAGTCTGTAGCTTCTGCCACTTTAGCGATCAAATCTTGTTTGTTTGCCATGTTAACAAATCCTCCAAATAATTTCTGATTAACAAATATAATCATATCCTAAAATTGCCCATAGGTCAAGTCAAAAACACCATTTCAAACATTTTTCTCTATTTTTTTAGGAATTATAGCGGATTAGAATTGCCCAAGCATTCTCTCCAGTATGAGTTTGAATAATAGAGCCAGTTTCCAGTACAGAGATTGGTTTCTCAACATAGGCTTGCAATAAACTCTTCATCTCATTTGCCCATTCATTCGTTCCAGCATAGGAAATTCCAATTTCTGCAACTGATTTATGAGTAAGGGCCACCGTTAACTCTTCAAGCCATTTTTTGAAAGTTTTTGCACCACGTCCTTTGACGATTGGTTGGAGTTCGTGGTTTTTCATCTGCATCACTACACGAATATTTAATAGTGAGCTTAATAGTCCCGTCACACGTCCAATACGCCCACCTTTCACTAGGTTTTCTAGAGTCGAAACACCGATATAAAGCTCTGTGTGATTCTTCACTTCTTCTATACGTGCTAGAATAGTTTCTAAATCTTTACCCTCTTTAGCAAGTTTTGCAGCTTCAACAACTTGAAACTTCATAGCCTGATCTGTAAAGGAACTATCAATAACCGTCACATCAGAACTTGAGAGACTTGCGCCTTGGCGAGCAGCTTCAACAGTCCCGGACAAGGCACGAGACATATGAATAGCAACAACCTGACTGCCATCTTTTCCTAGCTCTTCAAAGACTTCAGCAAACACTCCTACTGGAGGTTGACTCGTTTTAGGGAGATTCTTGCTTTGTTGCATAAGATGAAGGAATTCCCCCTCTTTTAGATCAGCATCTGAGTAGAGTACGCCATCAATCATAACTGATAAGGGGACAATAGTGATATTTAATTCTTTAACTACTTCTGGTTCGATAGTAACAGAAGAGTCCGTTACAATTTTTACTTGTGTCATAAGTTCAATCTTTCTATTCTTCTCAATAGGATTGGGATTTTTCACTCTTATTATATCAAAAAAATGATAAAAAATCATAAGTAATCCAATTAAAAAAACTGAATTTTTGGTATAATCTATCTATAGAAAAGCGAGGAACAGCTATGATTCGAAAAGTTCAACCGATTATTACGATTATATTTGGAGCAGCTATCTATGCCTTTGGTCTCACCTACTTTGTTGTTCCTTATCATCTATTTGAGGGAGGGGCGACAGGTATCACCTTGATTACCTACTATCTTTTTAAAATCCCTGTCTCATTGATGAATCTCTTAATCAATATTCCTTTATTTATTTTGGCTTGGAAGATATTTGGTTCCAAGACCCTCTACTCCAGCCTTCTGGGTTCTATTTCTCTCTCTATTTGGCTCGCAATCTTTGAGCGTATCCCCTTGCAGTTTGATTTACAAGGTGACCTCATCATCGTTGCTTTAGTCTCAGGGGTTTTACTGGGAGTTGGTTTAGGAATTATCTTTAATGCTGGTGGAACAACTGGTGGTTCTGATATCGTTGCCCGTATCCTCAACAAGTACACCAATCTTTCGATTGGGAAATTGCTTTTTGGAATTGACTTTTTCATTTTAATGTTAATTCTGCTTATTTTCCAAGATCTCCGTCTTGTGACCTATACTCTCTTGTTTGACTTCATCATCGCTCGCGTTATTGACCTGATTGGCGAAGGGGGATACGCTGGTAAAGGATTTATGATTATTACTCAATATCCTGACCAACTGGCTGATAAGATTAATGAGGAGCTTGGACGTGGTGTGACCTTTATATCTGGTCAAGGTTATTACAGTAAGAAAGATTTAAAAATTATTTACTGTATCGTCGGTCGGAACGAAATCGTCAAAATGAAGGATATGATTCACCAAGTCGATCCTCAAGCCTTTATCACCATCACAGAGGCCCATGAAATTCTGGGTGAAGGCTTTACTTATGTGAAAGATTAAAAAGCTGGGATTTCCCAGCTTTTATTTTTCTTCTGCGAGAGTTGAATGGCGGAACCCATAAGTAAAGTAAATGACTAGACCAACTACAAGAGCAATGCCAAAGGCAATCCAGGTATCTAGACTATATTGAAGCATAAAGGAAACACAGATAAGGATGGAAAGGATTGGCAAAAGTGGTACCAAAGGAGTTTTAAACTCTCCTTTTTTGGGCATACCCTTATCTTTTCTGAGTTTTATTATTCCGTAGGCTAGTAAAATGAGATAAGCTAAGGTACAGATATTTAAGAAGGCTGCAATACTGGCTAGAGGAAACACTCCGGCAGCAAGGGCTGAAGCAACTCCTGTTAAGAGAGTCGCATTTTTAGGAACGCGACTAGTCTTGCTTAATCGTTTAAAACTTTGAGGTAAAAGTCCATCACGTGCTAAGCTATAAATCATTCGAGACAAAGCATAAGTCATGGAAATACATACCGTTATCAGGGTGAGAATGGCTACAAGCGAAACATAGTTGGCTGCCCAACCGATACCAATACTCCGTAATGAAAATGCTACTGCATCGTCCACATTGAGCTTACTATAGTGAACAATCCCTGTCAATACTAAGGTCACCAAAGCATAGAGAATAGTGACGATTGTCAGAGAAAGGACAATTCCGCGAGGAATATTTTTTTGCGGGCTTTGGATTTCATCAACTGCCATGGAAATAGACTCAAATCCGAGAAATCCAAAGAACATCAAAGATGCACCTGCCATAATCCCAGTGCTTCCTCCATAAATCTGGCCAAAGCCAAAAGGAGCAAAATTCGACCAATTTTCAGGCTTGATGTACCAAATACCAACTAGGATAAATAAGGCTAGAGCAGAAAATTTCAAGATTACTAGAAGCGAATTAAAGCGTAAGGCTGCCTTGGAATTTAATAAAACCAATCCCGTTACCAAGGTAAGTACTAGAATAGGTAGAAGATCGATATAGGTTCCCTGTTCAGGATTAAAGGTTCCATTCAAGGCTTGGGGCATGGAAATACCATAATCACTGAGTAAGCCCTTAAAGTAAGCTGCCCAGCCAGACGCCACACCTGAAACAGCCGTCATGAATTCCATGATGGTCAACCAGCCAGCAATCCAGGCTGGCAATTCTCCCAAAATCGCATAGAGATAACTATAAGCACCCCCAGTTGCAGGTACACGAGAGGCAAATTCTGCAAAAAAGAGAGCTGATAGAGAAACACACAGGGCAGAAATCACGATGGAAACCACTAGTGATGGACCGGCAAGTGTTGCTGCTGCAGTTCCTGTAATGGTAAAAATCCCAGTTCCTACCATGGCACCGATTCCCAATAGAATCAAATCCCACAATTTCAAATGGCGACGCATCTCTGCCTGTCTCAGACTGACATCCTTGGTTCTAAAAATATTCATACTTCATCTCCACTAAATGTAATTGTTTTATTTTACCATATAAAAGCATTTTTGTGAATATTTATTAGGTCCTTTTTGAAAAAAATCTGAACAGGAAGAGTTCCTGTTCAGATTTTGCATATTCTTATCCGACTGAACCTTCCATTTCATAGCTAATCAAGCGGTTCAGCTCAACTGCATATTCCATTGGAAGTTCTTTGGTGAAGGGTTCGACAAATCCCATGACAATCATCTCAGTTGCCTCAGATTCTGACAAACCACGGCTCATGAGGTAATAGAGTTGTTCCTCTGAAATCTTAGATACCTTGGCTTCGTGTTCCAATGCAACTTGCGAGTTGTGAATTTCATTAAACGGAATGGTATCTGATGCTGATAAGTCATCCATGATAATGGTATCACACTCGATGTGAGAAACAGATTTCTTAGAGTTCTTGTTAAAGGTTACTTGTCCACGATAGTCCACCTTTCCTCCGCCTTTAGCGATGGATTTAGACACGATAGATGAGCTTGTATGTGGAGCGTTGTGAATCATCTTGGCACCCGTATCTTGGTGTTGACCAGCATTGGCAAAGGCGATCGAAAGCATGGTACCACGGGCCCCTTCTCCATCTAGGTAAACAGATGGGTATTTCATGGTTGTTTTGGCACCCAAGTTACCATCAATCCACTCAACAGTCGCATCTTTCAAAGCTTTGGCACGTTTTGTTACCAAGTTATAGACATTATCAGACCAGTTTTGGATGGTTGTATAACGCATATAAGCTCCGTCTAAAGCAAAAATTTCTACAATGGCAGCGTGCAAGCTATTGCTTGAATAAGTTGGTGCTGTACATCCTTCTACGTAGTGGACGCTTGCTCCTTCATCAACAATAATCAAGGTACGTTCGAACTGACCTGTATTTTCGTTGTTGATACGGAAGTAGGTTTGAAGTGGAATATCTACCTTGACACCTTTTGGTACGTAGATAAAGGTTCCACCTGACCATACTGCTGAGTTGAGGGCTGCCAACTTGTTATCAGTCGGCGGTACCAACTTCGCAAAGTATTGTTTAAACAAGTCTGGGTATTCCTTGAGGGCAGAATCTGTATCTGTAAAGATAATACCTAATTTCTGGAACTCTTCTTTCATGTTGTGGTAAACCACTTCTGACTCGTACTGGGCAGAAGCACCTGCTAGATAAGCACGTTCAGCTTCTGGAATCCCGATACGTTCAAAGGTTTCTTTGATCTTTTCAGGAACTTCATCCCAAGAACGGGCTGGTTTATCAGATGGTTTTTGGTAATAGATCAAGTCATCAAAGTCAATCTCTGACAAGTCTGCTCCCCAGGTTTGCATAGGCATTTTTTTGAAGGTTTCATAAGACTTCAAACGGAATTCTAACATCCACTCTGGCTCACCCTTGGCAGCAGATAATTCACGAATAACACCTTCGTTGAGTCCTTTTCCTGTCGATAGGACAGGCTCTACATCATCATGGAAACCAAATTTATATTCACCAAGATCAATTGGTTTTGGTTCTACTCTTTCTTCAGCCATAATATCCTTTCTTTCTTCATTTCTAATGATTTATAAGACAAAAGCAACTTGTCTTACTCGTTATCTTGATTCTCAATTGTCTTCTTAAGTGCATTCCAAGCTAGGGTTGCACATTTGATTCGTTGAGGGAATTTGGCAACACCTGACAAGAAAGCTGCATCGCCAAGTTGGTCTTGGCGGTCATCCTTTTGACCTTGAACCATTTCAGAAAAGATGGTTGCAAGTTCTAGAATTTCTTGTTTGGTCTTCCCTAAAACAGCATCTGTCATCATACTAGCAGAAGCAGTTGAAATCGTGCATCCTGAATTTAGAAAAGCAATATCTTCCAAACGGTCCTCTGCGTCAAACTTAACAGAGAGATTAATAACATCCCCACAGGTTGGATTGTTGAGGCTGATTTGCTCAGCATCATCCAACTTCCCTTGGTGATGGGGATTTTTCGAATGATCTGCTACCACTGCCATATAAAGGCTATCTAGTTTAGAAAGTGCCATTGAAAAACTCCTTTGTCTTTTGTAGGGCATCGACTAGTTTGTCACAATCCGCCTTGGTATTGTAGATATAAAAACTTGCACGAGCTGTTGCTGGGACTTCCAAATACTGAAGCAAGGGTTGGGCGCAATGATGACCTGCACGAACTGCTACCCCTTCATAATCCAGTGCTGTAGCTAGGTCATGGGGATGAAGATCGCCTAGGTTAAATGCAATCACACCTGAACGTTTAGCCAAGTCCTGCGAACCATAAATAGTCAAACCTTCAATGGCCTGCAATTTGGGATAGACGTATGCGATCAGTTCCTGTTCATGAGCTTCAATAGCATCCATACCAATCTTTTCCAGATAATCAACTGCTGCAGCAAGTCCGATAGCACCTGCCATATTTGGCGTTCCAGCCTCAAATTTCCAAGGCAATTCCTTCCAACTAGCAGATTGCTCATAGACGAAATCAATCATCTCGCCACCAAACTCAACTGGTGACATTTGTTCCAGATACTTTTCTTTACCGTAAAGAACACCAATACCAGTTGGTCCAGCCATCTTGTGACCTGAAAAAGCAAAGAAGTCCACATCCAAGTCCTGGACATCAATCTTCATATGGGGCGTAGACTGAGCACCATCCACCACCATGATAGCTCCAACATGGTGGGCTAATTGCGTGATTTCTTTGATAGGATTGACCACACCAAGAACATTGGAGGCGTGAGCTAGGGAGACAAACTTGACTTTATCAGTCAATTTAGCGCGCAAGTCATCCATATCCAGAGCTCCATCCTTGAGATAGACATAGACAAGCTCTGCCCCAGTCTTGCGACAAGCTTCCTGCCATGGAATGATATTAGAATGGTGTTCCATGACAGAAATCAAGACCTGGTCTCCCTCAGTCAGGATTTCCTCAGCAAAGCGTGCCACCCAGTTAAGGCTGGTTGTCGTTCCTCTGGTAAAGAGAACTTCCTTTGTAGAGCCTGCATTGATAAACTTACGAATGGTTTCACGAGCCGCCTCATAGGAAGCTGTCGCCCTTTCAGCCAAGGTATGAACCCCACGGTGAACATTGGCATTGTCCTGCTTATAGTAGCGGTTGATTGTTTCCAGAACTGCTAGTGGTTTTTGTGTCATCGCAGCATTGTCCAGATAGACCAGAGGTTCATCGTTGACAATCTGGTCTAAAATTGGAAAATCCTTGCGAATCGCTTCTACATCTAACATAGGCTTCCCCTTAGCGTTTTGACAATTTTTCTTCGATGGTTGCAATCATTTCATCACGAACTTCCTTGACTGGAATCTCAACGATAACAGATCCAAGGAAACCACGAACAACCAAGCGTTCTGCAGTCGCCTTATCCAAGCCACGGCTCATGAGGTAGTACATATCTTCTGGATCCACCTGACCGATAGAAGCCGCGTGACCTGCAGTTACGTCATTTTCATCAATCAAAAGAATTGGGTTGGCATCTGAACGTGCTTGGTCTGAAAGCATAAGAACACGACTCTCTTGCTGCGCATCTGCTCCCTTGGCACCCTTGATAATGTGGCCAATACCATTGAAGGTCAAGGTAGCTTTTTCAAGGATAACCCCATGTTGAAGGATATTTCCGATTGAGTTGCAACCATAGTTAGTCACTCGCGTATCAATCCCTTGTACTTGACGGCCACTTGAAAGAGCTACGGCTTTAAGGTCAGCATGGCTACCATTCCCAATCAAGTCGCTATCAAAGTCCGCAACAACATTTCCTTCGTTCATGACACCAATGGCCCAGTCAATGCTGGCATCGTTTCCTAGTTTACCACGACGGCTAATGTAAGCAGTGACATTTTCACCTAGACGGTCAATAGCAGCAAATTTCACTTGCGCACCAGAACGAGCAATCACTTCAACTGTGATATTGGCAGTTGCTTTGGCACTACCTCCACCTCTTGACTCTAGACGTTCAAGATAGCTTATTTTAGAGTTTTTACCAGCAATGATAAGGATATGCTTGTTAAACGGCACATCGCTATCGCTGTCTTGGTAGAAAATACCTTCGATTGGCTCTTTAATCTCAACATTATCAGGGATGTAGAGAACAGCACCACTATTAAAGTAAGCTGTATGGTAGGCTGCCAACTTGTCATCGTCATACTTAACTGATGACATGAAGAATTCCTCAATAAGCTCTGGAATTTCTTCTAAAGCTGAGTGAAAGTCTGTAAAGACAACACCTTGTTCAGCTAACTCAACTGGAGTTTGTTCAAAAACAGTTTGCGTTCCTACTTGCACCAACTTCAAGTGATTATCTAAAGCAGTGAAGTCAGGAACATTTGCTGAAGGTTCACTTTCCGTGATGGTTCCATCTCCCAGATTCCAACGGTGAAATTTGACACGCTCAATAACTGGTAATTCCAAACTCTCAATCTTATCAAAAGCTTTTTGACGGAGGTCTGACAACCAGCTTGGTTCAGCATGCATTTCTGAAAAAAGTTTAATAGTTTCTTTAGTCATTTACTTCTCCTAAAAGATACGAGGGAATTACAATTCTTCCTTGTAGTCGTAGCCAAGTTCTTCAGCTAGTTTTGCGTATCCTTCACGTTCCAAACGGGCTGCCAATTCTGGACCACCAGAAAGGACAACACGACCTTCCATCATCACGTGGACCACGTCTGGTGTGATGTAGTTCAAGAGACGTTGGTAGTGAGTGATGATCATAGCACCAAAGCCTTCACCACGCATGGCATTCACACCTTTCGATACAACTTTAAGGGCGTCAATATCAAGACCTGAGTCAATCTCATCCAAAAGGGCAAAAGTTGGTTCCAACATCAAGAGTTGAAGAATTTCATTACGTTTTTTCTCACCACCTGAGAAACCTTCGTTGAGGTAACGCTCTGCCATTTCTTCTTTCATGTTGAGCAATTCCATTTTCTCGTCTAGTTTAGTGATGAACTCACGAATTGAAATCTTTTCATCATCTTCTTTACCAGCATTCATAGCTGCACGAAGAAACTCAGCGTTAGTAATTCCAGGAATTTCTGATGGATATTGCATAGCAAGGAAAAGTCCCATACGCGCGCGTTCGTCCACTTCCAACTCAAGGATATTTACGCCATCAAACAAGACCTCACCTTTGGTAACTTCATAGTTTGGATTTCCCATGATAGCGGCAGAAAGAGTCGATTTACCAGTACCATTTGGTCCCATGATAGCAGCGATTTCTCCTGTTTTCAGAGTCAGATTGACTCCTTTCAAAATTTCTTTTCCTTCAATCTCAACGTGAAGATCTTTGATCTCTAATACTGACATGATAATTCCTTTCTTTTTCAGGCCTATTTCCTTTATCCTTAGCAAAATTACTTACATTTCTCTAAAAATACAAGAAAAGGTCCATAAATATACTCTACTAGTATAACAAAAAAAAGCCTAAAAGGCTTTGATTTTGTCTAGAAGCTTGGAGCTAGTCCTTGCGATTTAGGTGCTGATCAATGGTGTCTACAATTTTTCCCATCACGTAACTTAACCTAAAATTTCGAAAGAGTAGAATGGCCCAAAAGGCTGCCATGAAATAACGCCCGGTCATCCAGGCTTCATTGAAAAAATAAGTCTCAGCAGCCGTAAATAACGCTATCATAATAAATTGTTGTCTATTCATAAACTTATTGTATCATGAAATCTTTCTTTAGTCTTCCTCTACCTTCACTTTATCAGCCAAAAATTCAAATCCTTCTGGAATCAAACTCTCTTCTTCCACCTCTTGATTGGTTTGAGAAGACTTGTTTTTAGCTGAAAATGCTGCTCGAACCTCTTTCCATTCCTCCATGGAAATGGCTAAAATCTCAGGTGAAAAACCTGCTGCCTGACTGAGGATGTTGCCAAACATGGTGTTAAGATTATCCCGTTTCATGGTTTGCCCAGCATTGAAATTAGACTCAAAAGCTAAAATAGCATGGTGTTCGTTTGCCGCAACTGGCTGAGAACCAACAAGCAGAGCCTTATCAGGACCAGCTAAGCTTTCGATTACTTCTCCCCATGCATTCTGGAGGCGAATCAAGTTTTGCCGTGCCAATTCAGGATTTTCAACAGCTTCTTGTAGGATAGCCTGAACTTTATTACGGTCTACTCGATAGACTGTCTTGGAAGTGGTTGGACGGCTAGGGACTGGCACCACTTGTTTAGGAGCTGTTCCAACATTGGCAAGTTCTTGTTTGAGACGAACTACTTCCTGTCTCAGTGCAGAAATTTCACTTTCGACAGTTTCTGAAAGCACTGGTTCAGGCTTAATCTCAGCTAAACGAATGGTCATCATCTCAGCATAAATCTTAGGTTGCAGGCTTGCTTTCATATCTGCCAAGCTCACAGTCGCTATTCGAATCATTTCAAAGAGGCTTTCCTGTGATAAAGCTAGATTGTCCATAAAAACTGGACTATGATGAGTATTTTCGCCACCCGTCTGGACGACCAGTAAATCACGCAAATACTGCAAGAGATCCGTCACAAAACGAGTCATGCTCTTGCCATTTTCAAATAAAAGATTCAGAGAATCAAGCGCTTTTGAAACATCCTGCTGAGACAAGGCGGCTACATAGTCATCTAGTGCTGATAGACTAATGGTGCCTGTAATCTCCTCAGAGATAGCAGTCGTGAGCTCATCTCCCTGTGTCAAGCTCAAGGCTTGGTCCAGAATAGACAAGGCATCCCGCATTCCACCTTCAGCTCGTCTGGCAATGATTTCCACAGCCTCCGGTTCAGAACTGATATTTTCTTTTTCTAGAATATGATAAATATGCTCCTTGATATCTTGAGTTTTAATCGATTTGAACTCAAAACGTTGAACACGCGATAAAATGGTTGCTGGAATCTTATGCAATTCAGTGGTCGCCAAGATAAAGACAACATTTTGAGTTGGCTCCTCAAGAGTCTTCAAAAGCGCATTAAAGGCTCCCGTAGACAGCATATGAACCTCGTCTATGATATAGACCTTGTAACGTGCCAAGCTAGGTGCATAGGTAGATTTGTCACGAATTTCACGGATTTCATCAACTCCATTATTTGAAGCCGCATCCATTTCAATAACATCTTCTAGGCTACCTTCTGTCACTGCCTGACAGATATAGCAGTGATTACATGGTTCTCCATCCACTTGATTTGGGCAGTTCATGGCCTTGGCAAAAATCTTGGCTACACTTGTTTTCCCAGTTCCACGAGGGCCTGAGAAAAGATAGGCATGACTAATCTTTTCCTGCTCGACTGCTTGTTTTAGGGTTTTAGCCACTACCTCTTGCCCGACCAATTGCGAAAAAGTCTGGCTTCTATATTTTCGATAAAGTGCTTGATACATTAGGCTTTCTCCTCAAACATCGTAAAGTCCCATTCTGTCTTCTCAAGCAAAATAGCAACAAATTGTTCCAAGTAATCGCGGTCAATGGCATTATAATCATCAATAAGAGAAGAGTCCAAGTCTAAGACACCCAGCAATTGACCATTCTTGAGCATGGGAACTACGATTTCACTCTTAGCCTTACTATCGCAAGAAATGTAGTTTGGATAGGTGCTCACATCCCCTACTAAAACAGTCTCTTGAAACTCGGCAGCTTCTCCACATACGCCTTTCCCAAGCGAAATGCGAATACAAGAAACACCACCCTGAAAAGGACCTAAAATCAACTCACTACCATCAAACAGATAAAAACCTGCAAACACAGTATTTGGAAAGCGAGATTTTAGGAGGGCGCTAGCATTCGAAAGATTGGCAAGAACATTGCTCTCACCCTCTAGTAAATAAGAGAGTTCCTCATTCAACAGTTGATAACGTGATTGTTTTTCTGAATCTAACATAAAACTATTATATCAAAAATGAGAAAGAGACAAAAGAAAAATCCCTTGTTTTAAACAAAGGATTTTGCGATTATCAATTTGATTAAAGTTCGATATCACCGAACAAGTCAGCCATTGAGAATCCTGTTTGTGTTTCTGGAAGTTCAAAATCACGTTTTTCTTGACGTTTTGGACGACGTGGACGAGCAGCACGTTTTTCTTCTTTTTGTCCTTCTTCTTGAGCTGGACGTTCTTCAAGAGCTTTGATAGAAAGAGATACGCGTTCTGCGTCAGCGTTAACATCAAGTACTTTAACAGTAACTTCTTGACCAACAGTAAGAGCTTCTTTTGGATTTTCGATACGTTTGTGTGAAATTTGTGATACGTGAACAAGTCCATCGATACCTGGCAATACTTCAACAAATGCACCGAAGTCAGTCAAACGTTTAACTGTTCCTTCTACTACATCACCTTTAGCCAATTTTTGCTCAACGCCATCCCATGGTCCAGGTGTTGTTGCTTTAAGTGAAAGGGATACGCGTCCTTCTTCTTCATTAAGATCAAGGACTTTAACCTCGATTTCTTCACCAACAGTTACAACTGATTTAGGTGATACGTTACGTTCGTGTGACAATTCAGTCAAGTGAACCAATCCGTCAACACCACCGAGATCGATGAAAGCACCGAAGCTAGTGATACGAGCAACTTTACCAGTTACTACATCACCAACAGCTAATTTACTGAATACTTCAGCACGAGCTGCTGCAGTAGCTGCTTCAACAACTTCACGACGTGAAAGGATGAAGCGATTTTCTTTAGGGTCAACTTCTTTGATTTTAGCATCAAATTCTTGACCTACGAAACGCTCAGTGTTACGTACGAAACGAGTATCTAACATTGAAGCTGGGATGAATCCACGAACACCTTCAAATTCTACTGAAAGTCCACCTTTAACGGCACGAGTTCCTTTAACAGTAACAACTTCTTCTTCGCGTCCTACAAGTTTGTCCCATGCTTTGCGAGCTTCAAGGCGTTTTTTAGATACAAGGTATGTAACTGTATCAGTATCTTTACCAACTACTTGACGAAGTACAAGAACATCCAATACTTCTCCTACTTTCACAAAGTCATTGATATCTGCATCGCGATCGTTTGTCAATTCGCGAAGAGTCAAGACACCTTCAACACCAGTCCCAGAGATTGCAACGTTAGCTTGAGTCGCATCAACTGTCAATACTTCAGCACTAACAACATCACCAGGCTCAACTTGGCTAACGCTATTTAGCAAATCTTCAAATTCGTTCATCTAAAAAATCCTCCAACAATCAAGTCTTTCCAAACTTGACATACTTATAATTTTTTTCCTAAGCACCCGCAAAGACATGTTCACATCGTTCACGCCTTTCAATTATAAAAATAAAATACCCTAAGATATTTTTCTTTTTATCTTGAACTTATTACCTAAGAACTGGGGTAGCTGGATTCGAACCAACGCATGAGGGAGTCAAAGTCCCTTGCCTTACCGCTTGGCTATACCCCAATGATGAATGGAGAGAGAGGGATTCGAACCCCCGAACCCGAAGGAGCGGATTTACAGTCCGCCGCGTTTAGCCTCTTCGCTATCTCTCCAATGTTCAACGAAGACTATTATATCATGAAATTTTCAATAAAACAAGTATTATTTTGTCAAATTATAGTTTTCAATCAAAATTTCCACAGCTTTTTCAAGTTTTTTATAAAAACTATCGACATTTCCATTCTTTATGATGGCAAATTGGTTATCTAATTCGGCAATTTCGCCAATGACCTTTTTCCCGATTGTCAAAACGTATCCTTCATAACTGTCTTTTCCAACAGTCACTTTAGCATCTGTTAATTGAATTTCAATTTTCTTATCTTTTTTACTCATACTTTACCTCTTTTCACTTTTTCTATTGTACAAGAAAATACTCAAACTAGCAAGAAAAAACTCCATTTCAGTCCTTACAACTGCTATGGAGTTTCTCTTTGCTTCGTGTCTTTTAATCCACTTTGACAATCCATCCCTCTGGTGCTTCTACATCACCAAATTGGATACCCGTCAATTCATCGTAGAGTTTACGTGTAACAGGACCTACTTCTGTTTCACTATAGAAAACATGGAAATCATCGCCATGTTGGATCCCCCCAATTGGAGAAATGACCGCTGCTGTACCACAAGCACCTGCCTCTACAAAACGATCCAAATTATCGATTGGGACATCACCTTCAATCGGTGTTAAGCCCAAGCGGTGTTCTGCCAAGTAAAGCAAAGAGTACTTGGTAATAGATGGCAAGATAGATGGACTCAATGGTGTTACAAATTCATTGTCTGCCGTGATTCCAAAGAAGTTGGCTGATCCGACTTCTTCAATCTTTGTATGTGTAGATGGGTCTAAGTAGATAACATCTGAAAATTGGCGTGACTTGGCCATTTTACCTGGGAGGAGACTAGCAGCATAGTTTCCACCTACCTTGGCCGCACCTGTACCATTCGGAGCTGCACGGTCGTATTCATCCTGAATCAAGAAATTGGTTGGAACCAATCCACCCTTAAAGTAATTTCCAACTGGCATAGCAAAGATAGTGAAAATGTACTCTTCTGCTGGTTTTACCCCGATGATATCTCCGACACCAATCAAGAGAGGACGAAGATAAAGGGTTCCACCTGTTCCATATGGTGGTACGTATTCTTCATTTGCACGGGCAACTGCTTTACAAGCTTCTACGAACATTTCTGTTGGTACTTGGGGCATCAAGAGACGGTCGCAGGTACGTTGCAGACGCTTGGCATTTTCATCAGGACGGAAAAGTTGAATACTACCATCCTTCGTACGATAGGCTTTCAATCCCTCAAATGCTTGCTGTCCATAGTGAAGACTTGGAGAAGACTCTGAAATATGCAAGGTCGCATCCTCTGTCAATTCTCCTTGATCCCATTGACCATTTTTGTAGTGAGCGATATAACGGTAAGGTAGTTTCATATAAGCAAAACCAAGATTTTCCCAATCAATTGCAACTGTCATGTGTTTCTCCTTTATACTATTCAAACTATGTGTTCTATTCTACACTTTTCTAGTAAAATTTCAAGTATTATTTGTAATTTTCTGAAAATTTTTTCAACATAAAGAAATCAGCCCTCTGGACTGATTCTTTTTACGAATTTGTTTTGTCCTCTTTAAAGACTTCTTTGAGGTAAGCATCGAAAACTTCTTCATCTGAAATCGTGTCTGAAATAAAGCTTCCATTGCTAGTACGTTCTGACAAGTTGAGGTCCTGCAATCGGCTCTCATAGATTGTTCCCTTGTTAGATTGGACAAGTAACGTTTGGTCGTTTTCTTCTACTTCTGTACTAAAAAGATCACCAACGAAACCTTGCTCTGCAACTGCTCCAGCCAAGAAGACTCGGTGCGGTTTGTTTTTCAACTCACGCAAGACTTGTAGGCCTCGTTTAGCACGGCTGGTCGCTGGAATTTCCTCACAAGAGACACGTTTCAAGCTTCCACGTTGGGTCAAGAGGTAGAAGGATGAGGTATTACAGATGAAGGCAGCCTGAAGCGCATCATCTGTTTTCAGGTTCATAGCCTTGACGCCTGCAGCCTTGGCACCAACAACCGGAACCTCTTCGATATTGAAACGAAGGGAATAACCGTTTTGGCTAATCAAGAGTACATCATCCAGTTTAATTGGAGCCACCGCTATAATCTGGTCTGTCTCGTCTTTGAGCTTAGCATACTTGACAGACTTAGACTTGTAGGTCCGCCATGGAGAGAATTCTTTGCGTTCTACACGCTTGATTTGACCGAGGCGAGTTGCTGCAAAGTAGGTTGTCGCATCATCAAACTGATCCACAACTTCTGCATAGAGAATTTCTTCGTTAGTTTCAAAGTTTGTAATGGTCTGGCTCAGATGCTCTCCGATATCTTTCCAGCGAATATCTGCTAATTCATGGATTGGTCGATAGATGACATTTCCAAGAGTTGTGAACATCAAGAGGTGTTGCGTTGTCTTGGCAGATTGAACAAAGATTAAACGATCATCATCACGTTTGCCAATTTCTTCCAGAGTGGATGCTGCAAAGGAACGTGGGCTAGTGCGTTTGATATAACCTGCCTTGGTCACGCTGACATAGGTATCTTCCTCTGCGATGAGGCTGGCTGTATCAATCTCGATTACTTTTGCTGTATCTTCCAAAGTACTAAAACGTGGTGTCGCAAATTTCTTCTTGACCTCACGGAGTTCTTTCTTCATGAGATTGTACATAGTTCGTTCATCACCGATGATAGCCGCAAGCATGGCAATTTTTTCACGAAGTTCTGCTTCTTCTTCCTGCAAGACAACCACATCTGTATTGGTCAAACGGTAAAGTTGCAAGGTAACGATAGCTTCGGCTTGCTCTTCTGTAAAATCATAGCTGACCTTGAGATTTTCTTTGGCGTCAGCCTTGTTTTCAGAAGTACGAATAAGGGCAATGACTTCGTCCAAAATCGAAATCACGCGAATCAAACCTTCAACGATATGGAGACGTTTCTCAGCCTTTTCCTTATCAAAACGGGAACGTGCCAAAATCACTTCACGACGGTGGGCAATGTAGCTAGACAAGATTGGGACAATTCCAACCTGACGAGGTGTGAAATTGTCAATCGCCACCATGTTAAAGTTGTAATTGATTTGTAGGTCAGTGTATTTGAAGAGATAGTTGAGTACGAGCTCGGTATTAGCGTCTTTCTTGAGCTCAATAGCGATACGAAGACCGTCACGGTCAGACTCATCACGAATTTCAGCAATACCTGCCACCTTGTTATTGACACGAACATCATCGATTTTCTTGACTAGATTAGCCTTATTGATTTCATAAGGAATCTCAGTGATAACGATTTGTTCCTTGCCACCTTTTAACTTTTCAATCTCAGTTTTAGAGCGAACGACCACGCGCCCTTTCCCAGTTTCATAGGCCTTCTTGATTTCGTCACGCCCTTGGATGATAGCTCCTGTAGGGAAGTCTGGTCCAGGCAAGAATTCCATGAGTTTGTCCACCTTGGCTGTTGGGTGATCAATCATGTAAACTGCGGCATCAATGACTTCAGCCAAATTATGCGGCGGAATGTCAGTGGCATAACCAGCCGAAATCCCAGTAGAACCATTGACCAAAAGGTTTGGAAAGGCTGCTGGCAGGACTGTCGGTTCTTTCTCGGTATCATCAAAGTTCCATGCAAAAGGAACTGTCTTTTTCTCGATATCTTGAAGAAGATAACCAGCAATCTCAGACAAACGAGCCTCGGTATAACGCATCGCCGCAGGCGGATCTCCGTCCATAGAACCGTTATTACCGTGCATTTCAACCAAAATCTCACGATTTTTCCAGTCCTGAGACATACGGACCATGGCATCATAGATGGAAGAATCACCGTGTGGGTGGAAATTCCCCATGATGTTCCCGACAGACTTGGCAGACTTACGGTAGCTCTTGTCAAAAGTATTGCCATCCTTATTCATCGAATAAAGAATGCGACGCTGAACCGGCTTCAATCCATCACGAATATCTGGCAAAGCCCGGTCTTGAATGATGTATTTGGAGTAGCGACCAAAGCGCTCTCCCATGATGTCCTCAAGGGACATGTTTTGGATATTACTCATATAGGATACAGAGCCCGTAAAATACAAAGGAAATTTATCTTTTTCACACAGTATTTAGGGCATGTTCAACTCCTTTCAAAGAATGTAGAGTAGGTTTTTATAGAATAAGGGATAATTTACAGAAATTAGTCTCGTGTTCAGTTACTATATATAACCAAACGATCCTTTCTGTAGTTTAATCTTTTAAATTATATATTTTTTTTAGTTAGTGATTTGAAAGTCTCTCCTCAGCATACTTAATCATCCTCTCTGCCACTTCCTTATCATAGTCAAGGCCCATCTTGTTAGCAAGGTATTGAGCTTCTTGGTGGAAATGTTTCATTGTTGCAAATAAAGACTGAGTGATTTTTTCTAAACTGGAGAAATCAAGCAGATTTAAGAATTCCTTCTCTTTCTCAGTAGGTAAATAGTTAAAGAGATATTTATAGTTCTTGCCAATATCGACAGTCCCCTTATCACTTGCTACCTGCCAGGCTAAGACCTTCAGGAGTTCTTGGTGACAAATCCCATAGAGATGGTCAGTAGCGTAGAGTAGTTGCTTGCGACAGATTCCTTTGACTACGTAGGCTGACACCCACCAAAATTCATTGCAGGCTTTTTCAAAATCTGTCTGACTAGCTGGACTTGTCCAGTAACGTTGAGGACTTGGTGAATAAGGGGCAAACAAACCCTTAGTGTCCTCTAGCACCGTGAAATCCGCTTCGCTTTCTACCCACTCCTTGATATACTCTTTAGGACATAGAGTCAAATCAATCCGATTGCCATCTTCAAAGAGCATGAGGTAGAGACGACGGTTGCCAAGGATATTATGCTGCTCAATGATACGTGTTCCAAACTGGTCCAACCAAGCAAGATTACTCGTCAGATTATCTAAGTCGTCCACGACATAAACAACATCATAATCTTGAAACTCATCTTTTGGAGCTTTTGGATTTGTCCGTGAACCAGACATGGCGATAGCCTCGACTTGGAGCACTTTTGCGGTTTGAAAAATTAAACCAAGCATTTTGGATTCTGTTTTCATGGTCATATCTGATTTATTAATTTTCATCTTGTTATAAAAGTGTAAAAAATCACATTAGTACACTTAAACATACTGTAATCTTGTAATTTATAAAGTAATAATTCTCTTCAGCGATATAATAGTTAGATAAAAATAATGCTCTATTCTATATTTGCATTAGTAGCAAGACTTGCAGCATAATATTTGTCATAAATTAAATTTTCATCTAAAGATTCTATTAAATCTTTGTTGTAGTCTATATCCTTCATTAAAGTAGGAGCATATTTTTGTAAAAGTAAATAGAAAATTCCATAAAAAACTCCCGTCTCCTGTTTATACACAGGAATTCGAATATCCAAAGAATATTTTTCTTTGCTCTTTATCCTTTTTTTACCGCACTTAATGGCAACGCGATATCTCAGGTTACAACTTCTATCAACCAATACATGAAACATAACATCATTAGTACCCTGTTTTAAACTTTGAGAGCAACTAACAGATTGTCTATTGATATCCTCGCGCAAATCAAGAATCGGAATTCCACCACCATTAAAACCGCCACGCCCCTCTTGAGGTCTATAGAATCGATTTTCCTTTCTGTTGTAGATTACAACCAACTTTAGACGAGGAAACTCATTTCCATTATCATCAAATACTGAAACTTTTAGAGTTTCTAAACTTCTATTCTTTTTGAACTCAGAAATAAATTCATCAAATTGATATATAAGTAAACTTTTGATATCTCCAGACTTTAAAACATGAGCTCCATCTATAACTTTCTCTATTTCATTAATTATTTTATAAGTGTCTTTCTCACAGAATGAAAATTTAACACTGCATTTCCGTAGCGACTCTTCCTTAGTTCCATTGTTATAAGCTAGCAGCACAAATTTTTGATTACCATCATAAAAACCGCCATCATATTGAATATCTGAAAAATCATTATTTTCTTTCTTGATATTATATAATTCAATATTTGTTACTGATTGAGTAGTACTTCTTTTATTTTCTACAGTTAAAATATTCAATATAAAATTTGAGTATAATCGTTGTCCAGAAGTTACTTGTTCAGGCATTCCATTCCTGTTATTTATGTTTGAAATATTACTCCCAATTATAGTTATTCTTTTTTTATTATCAAATCTATTTTTTAAAACATGTACTGTAATCGGCCCCAAAATCGTAGTCACCATCAGAGCTATTATTATCCACCACCACTGTTGTGATAATGGTAGATTATTTTGCTGTACATTTTGTGTTACTATAAACATCCTTTTCAATATCTCCTCAAAACACCATTTCCCCACTCTCTTCCAATGTAAACTTGACATTATCCTCAATCCATTTACGGCGTGGTTCGACCTTGTCTCCCATGAGGACGTTTACGCGGCGTTCAGCGCGTGCTAGGTCTTCAATCGTGACACGGATAAGAGTGCGGGTTTCTGGATTCATGGTTGTTTCCCAGAGTTGGTCCGCATTCATCTCACCAAGACCCTTGTAGCGTTGGAGGGTTGCGCCTTTACCGAACTGCTTGCGGAGTTCTTCTAGCTCTCCGTCCGTCCAAGCATAGGCCACTTCTTCTTTCTTGCCTTTGCCTTTGGACATCTTGTAAAGAGGGGGAAGGGCGATATAGACATGACCTGCCTCAACTAGCGGACGCATATAGCGGTAGAAAAAGGTTAAGAGCAAGGTCTGGATATGGGCACCATCTGTATCGGCATCGGTCATGATAATGATCTTGTCATAGTTAGCATCCTCAATAGAAAAGTCTGCTCCCACACCAGCACCAATGGTATAAATCATGGTGTTGATTTCCTCATTTTTAAGGATATCCGCCATCTTGGCCTTGGCTGTATTGATAACCTTACCACGAAGAGGTAGGATAGCTTGGAATTTACGGTCACGACCTTGCTTAGCAGAACCGCCGGCAGAATCACCCTCGACCAGGTAGAGTTCGTTCTTTGCAGGATTTTTAGACTGGGCTGGGGTCAATTTTCCAGACAGCAAGCCTTTGTCTTTCTTGTTTTTCTTACCATTTCGGCTCTCATCACGCGCTTTGCGAGCCGCCTCGCGCGCATCACGCGCTTTGATAGCCTTGCGAATCAGATTGGAAGCCAGTTCACCATTTTCCATAAGGAAGAAGGTCAACTTATCAGCCACAATCCCATCCACAACTGGACGAGCCAGAGGACTTCCTAGTTTGTCCTTGGTCTGTCCTTCAAACTGAAGGTGCTCTTCAGGAACCAGAATAGAAAGAACGGCTGCTAGTCCCTCGCGATAATCTGAACCTTCTAGGTTTTTATCTTTTTCCTTGAGAAGTCCCGTCTTACGCGCATAGTCGTTCATGACCTTTGTAATGGCAGACTTGAGTCCCGTCTCATGCGTTCCACCGTCCTTGGTACGAACGTTATTGACAAAGGACAAGATGTTATCTGAAAATCCATCATTATACTGGAGAGCTACTTCCACTTGGAAACCATTGTCTTCACCTTCGAAGTAAAGAACTGGTGTCAAGGTTTCCTTGTCTTCGTTCAGATAGGAAACAAAGTCCTGAACTCCATTTTCATAGTGAAATTCAATCGCTTCATCTGTTCGTTTGTCAGTCAGAGACAAGGTCACATTTTTTAAGAGAAAGGCAGACTCATTGAGTCGTTCTGAAATGGTATTGTACTTGAAGTCAGTCGTAGAGAAAATCGTCGCATCAGGCATGAAGGTAACCTTGGTTCCTGTCTTAGACTTGGGTGCTGTACCAATTTTCTTCAAAGTCGTGGCAGGTTTCCCACCATTTTCAAAGCGTTGCTTGTAGACTGCACCATCACGAGTGATTTCCACTTCTAGCCAACTAGATAAGGCATTCACGACGGAAGAACCAACCCCATGGAGACCACCCGAAGTCTTATAACCACCCTGACCGAATTTTCCTCCAGCGTGAAGAATAGTAAAGATAACCTCAACAGTTGGAATTCCCATGGCATGCATACCAGTCGGCATCCCACGACCATGGTCCTCTACTGTTAGACTTCCGTCTTTATTGATAGTCACATCAATGCGATCACCGAAGCCAGATAGGGCTTCATCGACTGCATTGTCCACAATTTCCCAGACTAGGTGATGGAGACCTGCACCGTCGGTCGAACCGATATACATCCCCGGACGTTTACGGACCGCATCCAACCCTTCTAGCACCTGAATGGCGTCATCATTGTAGTTATTAATATTGATTTCCTTTTTTGACACAAGGAACCTCCTATTTGTTCATCTTTTCTATTTTACAGGTTTTCTAGGGATTTTGCAAAGTTTTTCCCGTTCAGCCGTCACAATTTTAAAGGATATTCTCATCATTTCTACACTATTTCATGGTATAATAGGTCTATGATGACATTTGTATTATTAATTTTAGCTTATCTACTAGGCTCAATCCCTTCTGGTCTTTGGATCGGACAAATCTTCTTTCAAACAAATCTGCGAGAGCATGGTTCTGGAAATACTGGAACAACCAATACTTTCCGTATTTTGGGTAAGAAAGCGGGTATGGCAACCTTTGTAATTGACTTTTTCAAAGGAACCTTGGCCACTCTGCTTCCAATTCTTTTCCACCTACAAGGTGTATCACCTCTTGCCTTTGGACTTTTGGCTGTCATTGGACATACCTTCCCTATCTTTGCAGGCTTTAAGGGGGGCAAGGCTGTCGCTACTAGCGCTGGAGTTGTTTTCGGATTTGCACCTATCTTCTGTCTCTACCTAGCAGTCGTATTCTTTGGAACCCTCTATCTTGGTAGTATGATTTCCTTGTCTAGCGTTGCTGCTTCTATCGCAGCCGTTATCGGAGTTCTACTATTTCCACTATTTGGATTTATCCTAAACAGCTATGACCCTCTCTTCATTTTGATTATCCTAGCACTTGCTAGCTTGATTATCATTCGTCACAAGGATAATATCACACGTATCAAAAATAAAACTGAAAATCTTGTCCCTTGGGGATTAAACTTGACACATCAAAATCCTAAAAAATAAAACGCCAGTTTGAAACTGACGTTTTTTTGTATGCTTATTTTGATTTGATATAGTTGATACCATCTGCCTTAGGCGCAACTGCTTTTCCAAAGAAGGCAGCCAAGACAAGGATGGTCAAGACATAAGGGGCGATTTGAAGGTAAACCGCTGGCACTCCTTGTAGAAAAGGCAATTGAGAACCGATAACTGCCAAACTTTGTGAAAGTCCAAAGAAAAGACTAGAAAGCATAGCACCGATTGGGTTCCATTTACCAAAGATCATTGCCGCAAGAGCGATAAATCCAGGACCGACAATAGTTGTCACTGAGAAGTTAACTGAAATAGATTGAGCATAAATTGCTCCACCAATTCCCCCTAGGAAACCTGATATGATAACCCCAAGATACCGCATCTTATAGACATTGATCCCCAAGGTATCCGCTGCCTGAGGATGTTCACCGACAGAACGAAGGCGAAGACCAAAGCGGGTCTTGAAGAGGATAAACCAAGCAAAGAATGAGAAGACAATCGCGATATAACCTAGCAAACTTGTTGACTTGAAGAAGATATCTCCAATCACTGGGATATTAGCCAAAACTGGAAAATCAAAACGTCCAAAGGTCTGGCTTAAATTATCCGTTTGTCCTTTGTTATAAAGAACTTTAACCAAGAAAACTGCTAGGGCAGGAGCCATCAAGTTCAATACTGTACCACTGACAACATGATCCGCACGGAAATGAACTGTAGCGACTGCATGAATGAGGGAGAAAATAGCTCCCACGACACCGGCAACTAACAAGGAAATCCAAGGAGTCGCTGTTCCAAGTTGTTCTGCAAGCTCAAGATTAAAGACAACCCCAGAAAAGGCTCCCATAACCATGATTCCTTCAAGACCGACGTTAACGACACCACCACGTTCAGAGAAGACTCCTCCAATACTCGTAAAAATAAGTGGCGCTGAGTAAATCAGCATAGAAGAAACCAAGAGGGTGAGTAATGTTGTAATAGACATCCTTACTTACCTCCTTTAACTTGTTTTTTGGGTTTGACAAAATGTTCGATAATATAGTGAACACTGACAAAGAAGATAATGGACGCTGTTACAATGCTGACAAGCTCAGACGGAACTTGCGCAGCGTTCATACCCGGCGCACCAACTTGCAAAACTCCAAATAAGAAGGCTGCAAAGAGAATTCCAATTGGTGAATTTCCAGCAAGCAAACTAACTGCCATTCCGTTAAATCCGATAGCTAATGATGAACCTTGAACGTAAACGTTTTGGAAAGTTCCAAGACCTTCGACAGCTCCACCAAGACCAGCCAAAGCACCAGAGATAATCATTGATAGGATGATTGTACGTTTTGCTGAAATACCAGCGTACTCTGAGGCATGGGGATTGAGACCAACCGCACGAATTTCAAAACCGAGAGTCGTTTTCTTGAGCAAGAACCAAATCACACCAACAGCAATGATTGCAAAGAAGATTCCGATATTCATACGAGAATTGCCAGTCAACTCAGATAACCACGGTGTTTGATAAGTGGCATTGGCACTCACACGAATCGTTGAGTCTGTACTTTGCATAAAGTCTTTCGGGAAAGAATGAATAAAGGCGTTCCCTACGTACAAAACAATATAGTTCATCATAATGGTTACGATAACCTCTGACGTACCGAGATAGGCTCTGAGAATACCTGGAATAGCACCTACAATCCCACCTGCAATCAAAGCAATTACTACAGTCGCTAAAATCAACATTGGGCGTGGCATGTCCGGATGCGACAAAGCAAACCAACCACTAAGAATCCAACCTGCTAGTGCCTGGCCAGGAAGCCCAACGTTAAAGAAACCTGCACGACTAGCAACTGCAAAACCCAGACCAATTAAGACAAGAGGACCCATGGCACGGAAAATTTCACCAATCCCACGGAGACTACCAAAAGCCGTATAGAACAATTCCTCATAACCCCAGATAGCATCGTAGCCGAAAATCCACATGACGACGGCTCCGAGCAAGATTCCTAAGAATACGGAAATCAAGGGAACCGAAATTTGTTGTAACTTTTTAGACATCATCCTTCTCCTTTCCCAAGTTTCCACCTGCCATCAAGATACCAAGTTCTTGTTTGTTAGTCGTTTCTGGCAACACAATACCTTGAATCTTACCATCATGAATAACAGCAATTCGGTCTGAAACATTTAAAATTTCATCCAATTCAAAGCTGACAACAAGCACAGCTTTCCCGTTATCACGTTCTTCAATCAAGCGTTTGTGGATATATTCAATGGCACCGACATCCAAACCACGAGTTGGTTGGCTGACGATAAGGAGATCAGGATCACGATCAATTTCACGAGCGATAATCGCTTTTTGTTGATTTCCTCCTGAAAGAGCTGCTGCTGGAACAAACTCGCTCGCCGCACGGACGTCAAATTCTTCCATCAATTTCTTGGCATGTGAAGTGATATTAGCATAGTTCAAAATACCATTCTTGCTGAGTGGTTCTTTGTAGTAGGTTTGAAGAGCGATATTTTCTGAAATCATCATCTCTAAAATCAAACCATCACGGTGGCGGTCTTCAGGAACATGCCCCACACTGAGTTCCGTAATTTGTCGAGGATGCATTCCTACGATTGACTTGCCTTTTAATTCAATACTACCAGACTCAACCTTACGAAGACCCGTAATGGCTTGAATGAGTTCAGATTGACCATTGCCATCAATACCTGCAATACCAACAATTTCACCAGCACGAACATCCAAAGAAAGATTCTTCACAGCTGGTACACCGCGGTTTTCATTAACAACCAAGTCTTTGATAGACAAGACTACTTCTTTTGGTTGTGGTGCCTGTTTCTCCGTTTTGAAGGAGACAGAACGTCCCACCATCATCTCAGCCAAGTCCGCATTGGTTGCCCCTGCAATCTCAACAGTCTCAATAGATTTTCCTCGACGGATAACCGTCACTCGATTGGATACCGCACGAATTTCATCCAGTTTATGGGTAATCAAAATAATGGATTTCCCTTCTTTGACAAGGTTTTTCATGATAGCCATCAACTCATCAATCTCTGAAGGAGTCAATACGGCTGTCGGTTCGTCAAAGATGAGGATATCAGCACCACGATAAAGTGTCTTCAAGATCTCTACACGTTGTTGAGCACCAACGGAAATATCTGCCACCTTGGCAGCAGGATCCACTGCCAAACCATAACGTTCAGAAAGAGCCTTGATTTCTTTAGTAGCTTCAGCTATATCTAGCACACCGTTTTTAGTGATTTCACTCCCCAAAATGATATTTTCAGCTACTGTAAAAGCTTCAACCAACATAAAATGTTGGTGAACCATCCCAATTCCTAGACTAGCAGCTTTAGAAGGTGAATCTAGTTTGACAACCTGACCATTCACCGCAATTTCACCACTAGTTGGCTCGAGAAGTCCTGCCAGCATATTCATCAGTGTGGATTTACCCGCTCCATTTTCTCCTAAAAGTGCATGGATTTCACCTTTTCGCAGTTGCAAGTTGATCTTGTCGTTCGCTACAAATTCACCAAACACCTTGGTAATATCCCGCATCTCAATGACATTTTCGTGTGCCATATGCTTTTCCTTTCCGAGGTTTATTTTGTTTCAATAAAACCTGCTAATCGTGTTAACAAGTTCTATTGAGACAAAAATTGCCTCAATTCTTAAAGAAGCGACCGATGGTCGCTTCCTAAGAAATGACTTTTATCCATTATTTTTCAGGAACTTTTACGCTTCCGTCAAGGATTTTAGCTTTTGCGTCTTCAACAGCTTTTTTACCTTCTTCTGAAAGGTTTGTCACTGCCAAGTCAACCCCTTTATCTTTCAATGAGTAGACAATAACTTGTCCGCCAGGGAATTCACCTTTTTCTGCCTTGTTAGCAATATCTTTAACAGTTGTACCAACTTGTTTCAATGTAGATACAAGAACGAAGTTTGATTCTTTACCATCTTTAGAAGTGTATTTACCTTCTGCTGCTTGGTCACGGTCTACACCAATAACCCAAACTTTTTCGTCTTCATTTTTGCTCTCGTTCAAAGATTTTGCTTCAGCAAAGACACCAGCACCTGTACCACCAGCTGCTTGGTAGACAACGTCTGCACCTGCAGCGTATTGAGCAGCTGCAATTGTTTTACCTTTGGCAGCATCACCAAATGAACCAGCGTAGTCAACTTGTACTTTGATAGATGGGTCTACTGACTCAACACCAGCTTTAAATCCAGCAGCAAAACGTGAAATAACTTCAGACTCGATACCACCTACAAAACCAACTTGTTTTGTTTTAGTTGTTTTCGCTGCTGCAACACCAGCAAGGTAAGCCGCTTCGTTATCAGCAAATGTTACGCTCGCAACATTCTTTTGATCTTTGATCACATCATCAATCAAGACATAGTTTAAGTCAGAGTGGTCTTTTGCTGCCTCTTCAACTGCATTGTGAAGTGCAAAACCAACACCGAAGATCAGGTTGTAACTTCCAGCCGCTTGTTGCAAGTTGTTAGCATAGTCTGCTTCACTTGTTGATTGGAAATAAGTAAAGCCTTTATCTTTAGAAAGATTGTGTTCTTTACCCCAGTCTTGCAAACCTTCCCAAGCTGATTGGTTAAATGATTTGTCATCAACACCACCAGTATCTGTTACGATCGCTGCTTTCGTCTTCATTTCAGATGAAGATGAAGATGCGTTACGAGAAGAGCGGTTACCACATGCAGCAAGTCCAACTGCTGCTACTGCAACTAGACCAAGGCCTAGCCATTGTTTCTTGTTCATTACTGAACCTCCTAAATAAGATGTGCAACGATGTTGCAAGTATGGATTGGTTGGCCACAAGGACCGCGTCACTCAGAGAGTGACTCAGACTAGTTTAAGTCTGTAAAAGAGTATGGAAGTAACTCCCCGACCGTCATCTCGACCGTCGATTTATCTTTTGCGACAAGTGTCACTTTTAGATCTTTTTCAAAAAATTCAGCCATCACTTGGCGACAAGCGCCACATGGCGAGATAGGTTTTTCAGTCTGTCCGTAGACAATCAATTCTGAAAACTCCCGTTGCCCCTCCGAAACTGCTTTAAAAATAGCAGTACGTTCTCCACAATTAGTCAAGGGATAGCTAGCATTCTCGATGTTCACACCCGTATAAATACTACCATCCTTGGCTACTAAAACAGCACCGATGGGAAAGTGAGAATAGGGGACATAGGCTTGTTTGCTGGTTTCAATTGCTAGTTCAATTAACTCAGTAGTCGCCATCTGCCAATTCTCCTTTTAAAATCGCAACGCCAGCAGATGTTCCGATACGGGTAGCGCCTGCTTCCACAAAAGCGACAGCATCTGCATATGAACGAGCTCCACCAGCTGCCTTAACTCCCATATCTGGCCCGACTGTTTTACGCATCAACTGAACATCCTCTATAGTGGCACCACCAGTTGAAAATCCAGTTGATGTTTTGACAAAGTCAGCACCTGCTTTCTGGGATAATTGGCAAGCCACAACCTTTTCATCGTCTGTCAACAAGCAAGCTTCGATAATGACCTTAACCAGCTTGTCACCACTTGCTTCTACGACAGCACGGATGTCCGATTCAACCAAATCAAGATTACCTGATTTGAGAGCACCGACATTGATAACCATATCAATCTCATCTGCACCATTTTGGATGGCTTCCTTGGTTTCAAAAGCTTTTACAGCTGAAGTTGTCGCTCCCAAGGGGAAACCAACTACTGTACAAACCTTTACATCTGAGCCTTCAAGTCCTGTTTTCGCATGTTTAACCCATGTGGGATTAACACAAACGCTGGCAAAGTCATACTCACGCGCTTCAGATAGCAAACGATCAATTTGTTCTTGACTTGCATCTTGTTTTAAAAGCGTATGATCAATGTATTTGTTTAATTTCATATTCGGATTCCTCTCTTTTTCATGAGATGATTTCAATTATTTCCTGCAAACGTTTCACTCTATCATTTATTTTAACATATTTTTGAAATTCTGTAACTAGTTGGGGGGAAATTTTTCCATTTGTATAAACTTTTGCGACAATTTCTCCCTTTTGAACGGAGTCACCGACCTTCTTCTCAAAAACGATTCCAGTTTCATAGTCTAAATCATCAGACTTGACTGCGCGACCAGCTCCCAATCTCATGGCATAGAGACCAAATTCCATCGCTGGAAGGGCTGAAATGACACCTGACTCTTGAGCCGGGATATCTACTACATGCGCCACCTTGACTGGGCGATAGAGATCTTCTAAATCACCGCCTTGAGCTGCTACCATTTCTTCAAACTTAGCCAGCGCTTGGCCGTTTTCAAGGTGTTGACGGACTTCTTCAACCGTCTTCTCGACATTTGCCAAACCAAGCATAATCTGAGCTAGTTCACAAATAAAGTGACTGATATCTTCTCGACCCTTTCCTTGAAGAATTTCAATTGCTTCTAGGATTTCGAGACGATTGCCAATGGCTCGTCCCAAGGGCTGGCTCATATCGGTAATAACCGCTACTGTCTTTCGACCAACGGCCTTACCCAAATCGACCATGGTTTGAGCCAATTCACGCGCCTCATCAACCGTCTTCATGAAGGCACCCTCACCGACCGTTACGTCTAGCAAAATAGCATCCGCCCCAGCAGCAATTTTCTTGCTCATGACAGAACTAGCAATCAAAGGAATCGTGTCGACAGTCGCCGTCACATCACGGAGGGCATAGAGAAGTTTGTCTGCTTTAACCAGCTGATCTGACTGCCCAATAACAGATACACCTATGTCCTGTACCTGACGAATGAAATCTTCTTGACTGCGCTCCACTTGGTAACCCTTGATTGCTTCCAACTTATCTAGGGTTCCGCCAGTATGGCCGAGACCTCGACCACTCATCTTAGCAACAGGCACGCCGAAACTCGCAACAAGAGGAGCCAAGATTAAGGTCACCTTATCACCTACACCACCAGTCGAATGCTTATCAACTTTAACCCCCTCAATGGCAGATAAGTCAAACTCTTGACCTGTCTTGACCATATTCATCGTCAGGTCAGAAATCTCTCGTGTGGTCATTCCTTTAAAATAAACAGCCATAGCAAAGGCAGACATTTGATAGTCCGGAACAGTTCCAGCCACATAGCCTTCTACCAACCACTTAATTTCACTTGAGGTCAGTTCTTGACCATCTCGTTTCTTTTGGATTAAATCAACTGCTCTCATGATTTCACACTCCTAAGGATATAATAACCCTTGTCCTTCTTTATGATTTCACAATTTCCAAAAACGTCTTCCATCTTGCTTTTGGCACTAGGAGCACCCTGTTTTTTCTGAATAACGATCGTTAAATCGCCACCATCTTTCAAGAACTCTCTGCTCTTTTCGATAATCTCATGAACAACTTGTTTGCCCGCTCGAATCGGCGGATTGGAAATAACATGGTCAAATTTCCCTTCAACTTGCTCATAGATGTTGGATTGGAAAATAGTTGCTGAAACTTGGTTTCTCTCAGCATTTTTTCGCGCCAAGTCCAAAGCACGATTATTGATATCGATCATGGTTGCTTGAACTCCGTAAGCCTTGACCAAAGAAATCCCTAGGGGACCGTACCCACAGCCGACATCTAGCACCCGCTCGCCTTTTTCAACCTCGAGACACTTCAGTAAAAGCTGACTACCAAAATCAACCATCTTTTTACTAAAGACACCTGCGTCCGTTAAAAAGGTCATTTTATGTCCCAACAATTCTACTCGCAACTCATGAATGTCGTGAGCAGCATCTGGATTTTCTGCATAATACATTTTACTCATAAAACTATTTTAGCATATTTTAAGGTTTTTTAACACCGTTTACAAAGCTAAAATTCAACAAACAAACTAAATCTGTTATGACAATAATTAAAAGATTTTTGTATTACTTCCTCTATTTTTGATCTTTTAGAGCAACTTATAGCAACTTTCAAGAATCAGAATGAGAAATATCGAATTTCATTCTCTCTTTAGATGAGAAATATGATATACTAAAATATCGAACGAGGAAAAAATATGACCAACGAATTTTTACATTTTGAAAAAATCAGCCGTGAAACCTGGCAGTCCTTGCATCGCAAGACAACCCCTCCCTTGACAGAGGAAGAGTTAGAATCCATCAAGAGCTTCAATGACCAAATCAGCCTGCAAGATGTGACAGATATTTATTTACCATTAGCTCATCTCATCCAAATTTACAAACGCACCAAAGAGGATTTAGCCTTTTCTAAGGGAATTTTTCTCCAAAGAGAGAGTAAATCTCAGCCCTTCATCATCGGTGTTTCAGGAAGTGTTGCTGTAGGAAAATCAACAACTAGCCGACTTCTGCAAATCCTTCTGTCTCGTACAGTGACTGACGCTACTGTGGAGTTAGTGACGACCGATGGTTTTCTCTATCCCAATCAAACGTTAATAGACCAAGGAATCTTAAATCGCAAAGGCTTTCCAGAGAGTTATGACATGGAAGCCTTACTGAATTTTCTTGATCGCTTAAAAAATGGACAGGATGTTGATATCCCCGTCTATTCTCACGAGGTTTATGATATTGTTCCTGGGGAGAAACAACGTGTTAAGGCTGCAGATTTTGTGATTGTTGAAGGAATCAATGTCTTTCAAAATCCTCAAAATGAGCGCCTTTACATCACCGACTTTTTTGATTTTTCCATCTATGTAGACGCTGCTGTTGAGGACATTGAGAGTTGGTATTTAGACCGATTTTTAAAACTCCTTAGCTTTGCACAAAACGATCCAGACAGCTACTATCACCACTTTACGCAAATGCCAATAGAGGAAGTAGAGTCTTTTGCCCACCAAGTATGGAGTGATATCAACCTTACAAATCTACAAAACTATATTGAACCAACAAGGAATCGGGCCGAGGTTATTCTCCACAAGGCTAAAAACCATGAAATCGATGAAATTTACCTAAAAAAATAATTTCCCCTTGTCAAAACATAAGTTTTCAGATATAATGGTATAGTTAGTAAATATGGAGGTAAGAACATTGGCAAACATTAAATCAGCTATCAAACGCGCTGAATTGAACGTTAAACAAAACGAAAAAAACTCAGCTCAAAAATCAGCTATGCGTACTGCTATCAAAGCTTTCGAAGCAAACCCTTCTGAAGAACTTTTCCGTGCTGCTAGCTCAGCTATCGACAAAGCAGAAACTAAAGGTTTGATTCATAAAAACAAAGCAAGCCGCGATAAAGCTCGTCTTTCAGCTAAACTTGCTAAATAAGAAACAGTCCATAGAGGCTGTTTTTTTGTCCTCTAATCAGAAAAGGTAGAAAATGAAAATCGCAATCATAGGATATTCTGGATCAGGCAAGTCAACTCTAGCTGAAAAGTTGTCAAACTACTACTCCATCCCCAAACTGCATATGGATACACTTCAATTTCAACCTGGTTGGCAAGACAGTGACCGCGAATGGATGTTGACCGAGATGAAAAACTTTCTCACAAAGCATGAAGCTTGGGTCATCGATGGCAACTACTCTTGGTGTTGCTATGAAGAAAGAATACAGGAAGCCGACCATATCATCTTTCTCAATTTTTCACCATGGACTTGTCTCTTTCGAGCCTTTAAACGGTATCTCACATACCGAGGCAAGGTCAGAGAAAGTATGGCAGCAGGCTGTCCTGAACGCTTTGACTGGGATTTTATCAGATGGATTCTCTGGGATGGGCGGACAAAGAATGCTAAAGAACGCTATCAACGGGTTCAAGAAACCTACCCTGAGAAAGTAATTGTCCTCAAGTCGCAAAAGGAGATGGACCACTTCTTAGAAAATCTCGTACATAACAAGAAAAACCAACGTGTATAACGTTGGTTTTTTGCTTTTACCCAATCACACTTCCATTTGGTACAGCTGGATCAACTGTGAGAAGGGTTAATTTGCCATCATGTTCAGCTGAGAGGATCATTCCTTGGCTGACATATTTTTTCATCATCTTACGTGGTTTGAGGTTGGCAACGATTTGGACCTTCTTGCCGACCAATTCTTGTTCGTTTGGATAGTATTTGGCAATTCCTGATAGGATTTGACGGTCTTCGCCATCACCTGCATCGAGGCGGAATTGGAGCAACTTGTCAGAACCTTCCACTTTAGAAACTTCTTTGACTTCTGCGACACGGATCTCGACCTTATCAAAGTCTTCAAACTTGATTTCATCCTTGTTGAGTTTGAGTTCAACTTCATCTGGATTCCATTCTTTTTCGACGGCTGGTTTGTTGCTTTCCATTTGTTCTTTGATATAGGCAATCTCTTCTTCCATGTCGAGACGTGGGAAGATTGGTGTTCCTTTGGCAACAACAGTCACACCTGCAGGGAAATCTGCCAAGCTCAAGTTTTCTAGGCTAGAAACTTCTGCTAGACCAAGTTGTGCCAATACAGCGCGACTAGTTCCCATCATAAATGGCTCAATCATGTGAGCTACGACACGAAGGCTGGCTGCCAAGTGGCTCATGACACTTGCCAATTGGTCACGGTGCTCTTCATCCTTAGCCAAGACCCATGGGGCTGTCTCATCGATGTATTTGTTGGTACGTGAGATAAGAGTCCATACTGCTTCAAGGGCACGTGGGTAGTCAACTGCTTCCATGTGTGTATGGTAGTCTGCGATTGATTGTTCTGCAACCTCAGCAAGAGCATTATCAAACTCTGTTACACCCTCTACATAGGCAGGGATTTGACCATCAAAGTACTTGTTGATCATGGAAACCGTACGGTTGAGGAGGTTTCCTAGGTCATTTGCCAATTCATAGTTGATACGGCCTACATAGTCTTCTGGAGTGAAGGTTCCGTCTGAACCAACAGGAAGGCTACGCATGAGGTAGTAACGGAGTGGGTCAAGCCCATAACGCTCTACCAACATTTCAGGGTAAACGACATTCCCTTTAGACTTAGACATCTTGCCGTCTTTCATGACAAACCAACCGTGAGCAATCAAGCGGTCTGGCAATTTAACATCCAACATCATAAGAAGGATTGGCCAGTAGATGGAGTGGAAACGAAGAATATCTTTTCCAACCATGTGGAAGACTGTTCCATTCCAGAACTTATCAAAGTTTCCATGCTCATCTTGACCGTAACCAAGAGCTGTCGCATAGTTAAGGAGAGCGTCAATCCAAACATAGACAACGTGTTTTGGATTTGATGGGACTGGTACTCCCCATGTAAAGGTTGTACGAGAAACTGCCAAATCTTCCAAACCTGGCTCGATGAAGTTACGAAGCATTTCATTAAGGCGACCATCAGGAGTGATGAATTCAGGATGAGATTTGAAAAATTCGACCAAACGGTCTTGGTATTTGCTGAGGCGAAGGAAATATGACTCTTCAGAAACCCATTCGACCTCGTGACCTGATGGAGCGATACCTCCAGTTACATTTCCAGCTTCGTCACGGAAAACTTCTGCAAGCTGGCTTTCTGTAAAGAATTCCTCATCTGAGACTGAATACCAACCAGAATATTCGCCCAAGTAGATATCATCTTGAGCAAGCAAGCGTTCAAAGACCTGTGCTACAACTTTTTCATGGTAATCATCCGTCGTACGGATGAATTTATCATATGAGATATCGAGTAATTTCCAGAGTTCTTTGACGCCAACTGCCATGCCATCAACATAGGCTTGTGGTGTGATGCCAGCTTCTTCCGCTTTTTGTTGGATCTTTTGACCATGCTCGTCAAGACCTGTCAGATAAAAGACATCGTAGCCCATGAGGCGTTTGTAACGAGCTAGGACATCACAAGCGATGGTTGTGTAAGCAGAACCGATATGAAGTTTACCAGATGGATAGTAAATCGGTGTTGTAATATAAAAATTCTTTTCAGACATAATATTTCCTTTCCAGGCAAATGAAACCTGTTTTTCTAACACTTCATTATATCATATTTTTAGTGATTTTCGATAGGAAAATCCATACAAAAACAAGACAGACAAATGTCCATCTTGTTTTTTCTGCTCTATATCTTATTCATAACGAAGGGCTTCGATCGGATCAAGCTTAGAGGCTTTATTGGCTGGTAAGACACCAAATATCATACCAACGCTGGCTGATACAGCCAAGCTAAAGAGAGCAATTGGGAGGGAAACCCCAACTTCGATACCTGCAATCATGTTTTGAAGCAGCACTCCGGCTAACATGGTCATTCCAGCAGCAATTCCAAGACCGATGACACCACCCAACAAGGTCAAGATCATGGATTCAATCAAAAACTGTACCAAGATATTAGCTCGTGTAGCACCGAGAGCTTTCCGCAGACCAATCTCACGCGTGCGTTCTGTCACCGAAACCAGCATGATATTCATAACACCAGTTCCCCCAACAAAGAGAGAGATTCCTGCGATGGCACTGATAATGGTTGTCATAAAACCAAATAGTTGTTGTACCTCTTGGAAAGCGGCAGTTGCATCCGCAACTTGGTACTCCCCTTGCTGAATACCAGCAATCTCAGTCAATTTTCGAGCCAACTCTGGACCCAAGGTCTGCGTTAGACTAGTATCATTGACACGAAAGACGATGTTCGAGATTTCATCAGTATTAAAATTGGCTGCGAGAGAGATATTGGTCGTAATTGGAAGGCCACCGATCCCAAAGGCTTTAGCAGTTTTAGCTTCATTGCTAGTATAAACGCCAATCACACGGTAACTAAATTCATTGACAGAGATGATTTGATTAACCGCGGCTTCTGGACTATCGAACAAACTCTTGGCTAGTTCTTCATCCAACAAAATCACACTGGCAAATTCCTTGTAGTCTTGCGGTCTTAAACTTCTACCCGCAACGATTTCATTTTCAACTGCGTTCATGTAGGTGCTATTTCCGCCTGTCAGAGTCGCTCGTTCAACCTTCTTATCCTTATAAGATAGGGTAACGTTGGTCGAGTTGGTGACATAGTAACTGTCTACTCCTTTAAGTTTAGCAGCCTCCTTGACCCAGGATTCTAGTGGTTTTGGTGGTTCAACATGAACATCCTCTTCTTTCCCACTGACTGTCAAAGCGGATTGTTTTTGCGTAAAGGAGCCATCCTTGCTTTTGATAGGAGAGAAAAAGACATGGATATCCTTTTGTGATTTGGTCATGTTTTTATTGACCTGACGAGACATAGAGTCGCCAAGAGCCATGATGACGACGACAGACGAAACTCCGATGATAATCCCGATCATGGTGAGGAAGGAACGCATCTTGTGGGCCATGATGGATGAAAAGGCAAATTTCAGATTCTGCATCTAGTTTTCCTCCTTTTCTACCTGAGCACTGTCTGATGAGATGACCCCATCACGAATGACAATCTGGCGTTTGGCATAGGCAGCTATCTCAGGCTCATGCGTGACCATGATAATGGTCTTCCCTTCCTTGTTTAACTCCACCAACAGTTGCATGATTTGATTTCCTGTCTTGGTATCCAAGGCTCCTGTGGGTTCGTCTGCTAGGATGATAGAGGGATTATTTACCAAGGCACGTGCAATCGCTACACGTTGCTTTTGACCACCTGATAACTCGGAAGGCAAATGATGACTGCGCTCCGTTAGCTCAACCTTTTCCAGAAATTCCTCAGCCAATTTTCGACGTTTTGAAGCTGAAACTCCAGCGTAAATCAAGGGCAATTCAACGTTTTGAAGCGCATTGAGCTTGGACAAGAGAAAGAACTGCTGAAAGACAAAGCCGATTTGCTGGTTGCGAACCTTGGCAAGCTGTTTCTCTCCAAGGCCTGCAACTTCTTGTCCTTCAAGGTAGTACTCCCCACTAGTTGGTGTGTCCAACATTCCGATGGTATTCATCAACGTAGACTTACCAGAACCAGATGGTCCCATAATAGCGACAAACTCACCTTCTTGAACTTCTAAGTTAATATTTTTTAGGACCTGCAGTTCTTGGTCACCATTTCGATAACTCCTGCAGATATTTTTTAGACTAATTAGTTTCTTCATCAGCCTTCACCTCTTTTCCTTCTTCCAAGGAAGATGTTGGATTACTGATGACCTTGGCACCGTCTGTCAAACCTGAGGTAATTTCTTGGTTGTCTGCGTCCGCATTTCCCAAAGTAACTTCTACCTTCTTCGCTTTTTTCTGGTCGTCAACGAGCCAGACATAGTTTTTGTCATTTTCGGTAACGATACTTGTTAAAGGAACAAGGATGGCTTTACTTTTGTTTTTGACTTCAACACTGACTGAGAAGCCTTGTTTCAACTCACCGATATCGCTAGTCACATCAACAGTATAAGGGTACTTAGATCCAGTATTCCCTCCAAGGGCTGCATTTGCTGCTTCTCCGTTGTTTTTAGGATAATCAGAAATATAGCTGATTTTACCTGTCCAGCTCTTATCTTGGTAAACCTTCGAAGTAAAGGTAACTTCTTGCCCAACAGAAAGGTTAGCAAGGTTGTATTCAGACAACTCCCCCTTGACCTGCAAGTTTTCATTACTTACGACATGTACTACCACTTGGCTATTACCTGTTGGCGATTTAGAAACATTACGATTAACTTCAACTACAGTCCCTTCTAGTGTACTGAGGACAGTTGCAGCATCTAGCTGAGCTTGAGCCTTGTTGAGCTGAGCCACAGCATCTGCACGGTTATCCTTGGCATCACTGATTTGAGAATCAATAGAAGATACTGAAGAAGTCCCTGCTTGCGCTTGTTCTGGGAGTCCAGCTTCTGTTGGAACCTGTGGAGAAGCTGGTGCAGCTGATGCATTTTCACGAGCTTTATTTAACTCCTCGATATGACGGTCTGCCTTTGCAACTGCACGATCAGCTGCATCATAGGCAGATTGAGCATCTGCACTGCTGTATTTGACCAACGCTTGCCCTTCTTCGACCTTGTCCCCGACTGAAACGAGAATTTCATCTAAATCTCCCTTACTAGCATCAAAATAAACGTATTGTTCATTTTTTGCTGTAACCGTACCTGACAAGAGAACCGATGAAGCAACAGAACCTTCCTTAGCAGTAACGATATGAGAGGTTTCCTCCTTGACTGCTGACTGGGAAGGCTGTCTAAAAATCAAAATCCCCGCAGCACCGATAACAATAGCACTGGCAACACCAATCGCTGTGTATAATTGCCATTTTTTTGCCTTCTTATTTCTTTTCATTTTTAAGCTCCTTTATTCTTTTGCCTTACAAAAACCATTATATCAAAAATACCAAGCCCAAACAATGACAGTTCAGATGGAAACAATGACAATTCAGGACCATTATTTCGTTCGGTATTCGTTTATTGGATTATTGTGCTAGATATATAATACAATATCTTTTTGAGTTTGGCAAGCGTTTTTATAATTTTTTTACCGTAGCAGATTTTTGCATTCAAAAAGTAAAAACGATAGAATATGACTATCAAAGCTATAAGGAGTTTTCTATGAGAGAATATGATATCATCGCCATCGGTGGAGGGAGCGGTGGCATTGCCACTATGAACCGCGCTGGCGAACACGGTGCTAAAGCAGCTGTTATCGAGGAGAAAAAATTAGGTGGAACCTGCGTCAATGTCGGCTGTGTTCCTAAGAAAATCATGTGGTATGGAGCGCAAATCGCTGAAAGCTTCCACCACTACGGCCCTGACTATGGTTTCACAAGTTCAGATGTTCAATTTGATTTTGCTAAACTTCGTCAAAACCGTGAAGCCTACATCGACCGTGCTCGCTCGTCTTATGATGGAAGTTTCAAGCGCAACGGGGTTGATTTGATTGAAGGTCGTGCTCATTTTGTTGATTCCCACACCGTTAGCGTTAATGGTGAATTGATTCGTGCCAAACATATCGTGATTGCGACTGGCGCTCGTCCAAGCATTCCAACTATCCCTGGAGCTGAACTTGGTGGTAGCTCAGACGATGTCTTTGCTTGGGAGCAACTTCCTGACTCCGTTGCGATTCTTGGAGCTGGTTATATCGCTGTTGAATTAGCAGGTGTTCTCCACGCACTAGGAGTAAAAACGGATTTGTTTGTCCGTCGTGATCGTCCCTTGCGTAGTTTTGACAGTTACATCGTTGAAGGACTTGTCAATGAAATGGGAAAAACAGGTCTACCTTTGCACACACATAAGGTACCCGTCAAGCTCGAAGAAACGGAGCAAGGTATTACCATTTATTTCGAAGATGGTTCTAGTCACACTGCCAGCCAAGTTATCTGGGCTACTGGGCGCCGTCCAAATGTAGATGGTCTGGAGTTAGACAAGGCTGGCGTTACACTCAACCAAAGTGGATTTATCCAAGTGGATGAGTATCAGAATACAGTTGTAGATGGCATCTATGCTCTTGGAGATGTGACTGGTGAGAAGGAACTGACCCCAGTAGCCATCAAGGCAGGACGTACCCTATCTGAACGCCTCTTCAACGGGAAAACAAATGCCAAGATGGACTACACGACTATCCCTACAGTTGTCTTCTCCCACCCAGCAATCGGAACCGTTGGTTTAACTGAGGATCAAGCTATCAAAGAATACGGCCAAGATAACATCAAAGTCTACAAGTCAAGCTTTGCATCTATGTACTCAGCCGTTACAAGCCATCGTCAAGAATCTCGCTTCAAACTCATCACCGCCGGTGCTGACGAAAAAGTTGTTGGCCTTCACGGACTTGGTTACGGAGTCGATGAGATGATTCAAGGATTCGCTGTTGCTATCAAGATGGGGGCTACCAAGGCGGACTTTGATGCTACGGTAGCTATCCACCCAACCGCTTCAGAAGAATTTGTAACCATGCGCTAATTACCAAAAGAGACCCCATGTGGTCTCTTTTTACTTACAAAATCGGCCGTTACAAAATTGTTACCTTGATTTCAAAAATAGGTTGACTTCTGTTACTAAATTAGTATAATAGTTACTATAATTTTGAAAAGAGGTTAACAGTTTTGAAAAAAGCTCATATCTATGCTATCCCTGCTATCGGAGCTGCTCTCATCGCCGTATTGGCACAAATCAGTCTCCCTATCGGTCCTGTACCTTTCACTTTGCAAAACTTTGCAATCGGTCTGATTGCTACTGTTTTTAGACCTAGGGAAGCCGTTCTATCTGTTGCTCTCTACCTCCTGCTGGGTGCCATTGGTTTACCTGTCTTTGCAGGGGGAGGTGCAGGATTCCACGTTTTAGTCGGTCCAAGTTCAGGCTATCTTTGGTTCGACCTTGTCTATGCAGGACTTACATCTTATCTCATCCATCAAAATAGTGGCTATATTCGCATTTTCCTAGCCAATCTCTTGGGTGATTCTCTCGTCTTTGTCGGAGGTATTCTCAGCCTCCACTTCCTAGCTGGTATGCCACTTGATAAGGCGCTTGCAGTAGGTGTCCTTCCCTTTATCCTCCCTGATCTTGGTAAGATTATTGCCATTAGTTTCATTAGCCGTCCCCTACTCGAACGATTAAAAAGCCTTCCATATTTTTCAAGATAAAAGAATAGTCCAGAACAATTGTTCTGGACTATTTCCTTTCCAATTACTTCCTAAGAACTAACTGAAAATTAACTCTCTTTTAGAGATTATTTATTTTTACGGCTTACAAAGTACAATCCACCAGTCACTGCCATCAAAGCAAGTCCTGCAACTACTGCTACATTAGATGCTTTTTCACCAGTGTTAGGAAGTTGAGGTTTTGAACCTGGTTTTCCTGGTTCATTTGGTTTGCCTGGTGTTGGTTTTTCTGGAACGTATGTATTTGTGATATTGAGGCCTTCTACTTTAGATGAATAACCTTCAACCGGTACTTCTTCTACAGAGTACTTGATTTCTGTATCTTTAGTATCTTTATAACGCTCAAGACCAGTAAACTCATAAGTCCAACCAGTTGCTTCTGAAGCTATTGCAGTTTTACCAGTATCTTTACCATCCGCAAGAAGTTTCACAGTGATAGAAGATGGACGAGCGTCTTTATGGTTTTCATCACCTTTCCAGATCTTATGACCTTTTACAGATGTTTTCACTGGTGTGTATTCATTGGTAACTGTGTACTTACCATCTTTGTCCGTAGTAACTGTTGAGGTATATTCTTTCACAGCCACTTCTTTGACAGTGTACTTGATTTCTTGACCATTTTCATACTTAGGAAGTTTTTTAGATTCAAACTTCCAACCAGTTTTTTCTGAAACTTCAATTTCTTGAACGACTTTATCGCCATTAAGAATTTGAACTTTCACTTTATCTGCACGTTTGCCGCTTTGGTTGTTGTTATCTTTCCAAACCTTAGTTCCTGAAAGGATAACTGTATCTGGTGTGTAATTGTTTGTCACTACTTGACCAGTTACAGAGACTTTATAGCCAGCTGGTACATCTACTTCATCAATAGAGTAAGTGATTTCTTTACCAGCTTCGTATTGTGGAAGATTTGTGAAGGATGCTACCCAAGTGTTAGCGTCGGTCTTATCCTTAGCTGACAAGGTCAATTTCTTACCTTCAACAGCTACTGGTTTAGATCCACCTACAGATTTGAAAAGTTGAACCGTTACAGACTCAGGACGTTTGCCGTCTTGGTTGTTCGCGTCGTTCCATACTTTTGTTACCTTGTAGTCGATTTCTTTTGGTGCATATTTGTTTGTGATGGTAAAGTCTGTAATAGTTGATTCGTATTCTGCTACGGCTTCTTCTGTTACAGTGTATTTGATTTCTTTACCAGCTTTATATTTTGCCAATTTCGTGAATTCGACAGTCCAAGTTCCGTCTGCGGCTGCTTGAACCTCTTTCGAATCGACTTTCTGACCGTCTGCTAAAAGATTGATTGTAATCTTAGTTGGACGTTTGCCGTCTTGGTTATTCGCGTCATCCCAGTTCTTAGTTGCTTTTACATCAACTGTTTCTGGAGAATAGCTATTTGTGATGGTGAATCCTGAGGCAGCGTCACCAGTAACTTCTGAAGTGTAACCAGGAACAGTTACTTCTACTACTGTGTACTGGATAGATGTGCCGCCTTTATCAGCATCAAGGTCTGTGAAGCTTCCAGCCCAGTTGTTTGCGGCGTTAAGTTCAAGTGTCTTACCAGTATCTTGACCATCTGCAAGCAATTTAACTGTGACAGACGCTGGACGTTTACCATCTTGGTTGTTCTTATCATCCCATTTTTTCGTCACAGAAACTGAAGTTTTGGCTGGAGTGTAAGTGTTTGTAAATACAAGATCTTTTGCTTCTTTTGAAGCCGTTGCTTTCAATTCAGTTGCACTTACTTTTTCAACCGTTACTTCAACTTCTTGAACTGTCTTATCGTAAGTGATTCCTGCTTCAGATCCACCAACTTCTGAGATGGTATACTTGTGAGTTCCCACTTGGCTCTCATCATATGAGATTGGTGAGAAGGTCACCGTTCCATCAGCAGCGTTTGTTACTGTTTCAAGCTCTTTATCGCCTTCTTTCAGAACAAAGCTGTATTTACCTGCTTCAAGATTCTTGCCTTCAAGAACTTTCTTAGCTCCAAGAGTGACACTTGTAGCCCCTGCTGGTGTGTAAGTGTTCTCGAATACTTTTTCACCGTCATAAGCAACGGTTGCTTCAAGGACACCTTTACCATTGTCCGCTACAGTTACTGTAGCTGTGATGGTTTTAGTATCGTACTGGATACCTGTAGCAGTACCCGCTTTTTCAGCAATCTTATAAGTATAAGTGCCTGCTTTGTCGAATTCCAATTCTGAGAACTTAACGTTTCCGTCTTTGTCATTCTTCACGGTTTCTTTCACATTACCGTCTTGGTCTGTCAAAGTGAACTCAAATTCATCAGCTTTCAACTCACGTCCTGTCAACTTCTTAGTCACTTCAAGAGCTGCTTTAGCATTTGCAGCTTTGTAAGTATTTTCGAAGTGTCTTTCATCGTTGTCATAAGAAAAAACTGCAGTCAGTTTACCATGACCGTCATCTGTTACAGTTACTTTAGCTGTGACTGTCTTAGAATCGTAGGTAATACCATTTTCAGTTGTACCAGCTTTTACTTCCTTGATAGTGTAAGTATAAGTACCTGCTTCATCGAAGGTCAATTCATGAAACTTAACTTTTCCATCTGCATCATTTCTCTTAGTTTCAACGTTACCAACTTGGTCTGTCAACGTAAATTCGAACTCATTTTCTTGAGCTCCTGTCGTACGACCGGTCAACTGCTTAGTCACTTCAAGAACGGCCTTAGCATTAGTTGCTTTATAAGTATTTTTGAATGTCTGAATTCCACTATCAGTAGCTCTATTCACTGCACCAGTAAGTGATGGTACAAGATTAGAACTAGGTGCTGAAGAGACCAAATTAGCTGACGGAAGTGCCACAGCAGTAATAGGATGATACAATACTGTCGCAACCAGTTTACCTTTTCCATCATCTGTTACACTTACTGTGACTGGTACTGTTCTAACATCGTAAGTCACACCATCGATGGTTTGACCAGCATTCACTTCAACAACAGTAAATTCGTATTCACCCGCTTTATCGAAAGGAATATCTTTGAAGACTACGCGACCAGCTGCATCGTTCTTAGCTCTTTGAACTTCTTGGCCATTTTTGTCTTTCAAGATAAATTCAAATTCTTCGTTTTGAAGAGGTGTTGGACGACCACCCACCAATTCTTTTTTGACTTCAATATCAACCTTAGTTGGTGAAGTACCATAGGTGTTTGTGACAGTTAAATCAGCTGTTTGATTGGCTGTATAACCATCTACAGCAGTGACAAGATTGCCATCTTCATCGACTTCCATCACACTATAAGTGTACTTCACACCGTGCTCATCTGTCGCAGGAAGGTCTGTCCATTCTACAGTTCCATCTGTTTTGGGAACTTCTTTTTGGGCAGCACCAGCTACTTCTTCAATCGCTCCACCTTCTGGCGTACGATAGAGTTTGAAGTAGACAGTTGGACGAATATATTCCTGACCGCCAACCCAGATTTTCTTAGCCGTCACGTTTGTCTTTGGAACTTCGTAAGTGTTGGTGACTTTGTTGTTTCCGTTATAGGATACAACATAGCTGTTGTCGCCTACTTTGACTTTCTCTCCTTCTTTCAAAGGAAGTTCAGTAGTATCTTGAAGCTCGCGAACAGAGTAGACTAATTCTGTTTTTCCATCAACATCGTACTTAGGTAGTCGATTTAGCCACTTATAAGTGTAAACACCATTAGACTCTGTCACTTCAGGGGTGTAGTTCCCAGTAACAGGTTTTGCATCTGCAACAGTTTGTCCTTCTTTGTGCACATACAAACCGAGTTTGACTTTTTTGTAGTCAGTTGCTTTTCCGTTTACCCAAGTCTTGGTTGCTTCAAAGTCAACTGTCACACGTTTGTTAGAGATATTGAGGGGAACACCCTTTCCATCTTTCATCTCCACTTCGAACTCTTGACTATTTACCTGATAGCCTGATTTAGGAGTTTTTTCTTTAACGATATACTTACCATTATTGAGAGCCTTTGAGACAGCTATCCCATCCGCATCTGTTGTAACGGTATCAACCAAATTATTAGTGGTTTTCTCACGGATTTCAAAGACAACGCCTGCCAACTTAACAGTTGCATCCGCTTCATCGTATTTTGTGATTTTGATCTTACCAGCAATATCAGCTGTGACTGACGCACCTACAGATTTAACCGTCTTTAAATTAAACGTTGCTTCTGTTCTGGTTCCAATACTACCTCCGTAGTTTTCCCAAATAAGTTGTGGTTGATTATCAATCAAGTACTGCGCTGAGTTACTTATCATTGAAGTATCTGCTGGTGAGGATGTATCATACGTTAAGAAAAAGCTCTTTGTTCCCATATTGGTCGGCATGAGCAACTCAAATCCTCGTTTCCCGTTGACAAAGGTCAACAAAGCTTTTTTATCTGAGTTAGCCTTGTATACCTCCGGATCGGTTGTGATTTCGTATTCATCACCTAAATGTTTAAGAGCAGATGAATTCGTATTCGTCGTTTCGAATTCCGCTTCATGCATATAGAAAGTACCTTCCACATAGTTAGCAAAGGCTCCCTTTGAAACGTCATCTGTAATCTTCACCACATGTCCAGTCATATCTTTCTTAGCGCGATTAATCTTCATCTGAAAATGTGCTATCGCCTTATTGTTATCGTTATAACCGTACTTTGTAATGGTTTCTCCTATCACGTCAGTCTGTTGATAAGTATTTACTTTATACGTGATGGTCTGTTTTTTACCATCTGGCAAAACATAAGTAACCGTTTTCCCCTCTTTTTGGAGTGTTTCAGTTGCTTCTGCAACAAAGTCCCCACGGATATTTTGCTTGTCCTTCACCTTATCATTGAAGGTAAATACCAGCCGATGGTTAGCATTATCCACTTGGACAGTCCCCATTTTGATATTTGACGTCGAATCAATCAAATCCAGACTACCATCCGTCAAACTCAAGTTATTTGGAGCCTTTACGATAAAGTAATCACCATCCTTGATTTCATTAGCTGCCACATTGGGGAATGAGAATTTACCTGAATATTTCAATTTCATCAAAGTATCATTTGAACCATGAATTCCTTCAGTCTCGCTTCCTGTGGATGCTATAGTAATCTTCAAGTTATCTATTTTGACTTTACTCGTGATATCAGTTGCCGCATGTGCTTCACCCACCGGGAAAAGCATCATCAAGAATAAAAGAGGGAACACTAGAAAACCGAGATATTTTTTTATCTTATCCATTATGACCAACCTTTCTATTTGTATATCGATAAAAAATTAAGTATTCAATTCTACGTACGCAACACCTCCACAATATAGTGACGTATCCATAATAACACCATGCTCTATTCTTGATAAAATTATATTTACTTACAGCACATAATATAATAGAACTTATCAAGTTTATTATATCATATATATTTTAATTAATTTATTTCATTACTAAAGAATTTATTTACGAAATGTCAACTTCAAAGAATTCATTCCTTTGATATTTCTACTCCCTTTCAATAAATAATGTCACTTTATTCATAAAACTAAATATAGCCAATTTATTAATCTATATGCTGTTATAAGATTTAATATAGTAGAAATATATTAAAGCAAAAGTTTAGAACATAACAAAAAGTGAACTAAACAGAATTCTGATTGCCCCAGAATAGTTTGGTTCACTTTTTATTTAATCTATTAGATTTTCAAAATTCATAATGAAGAGTTTTTAAAATATAAATCTATTTTGTCCCCATCTCTTCATATCGTAGAAATTCTAATCCTCTTTTTTGCCTTTAGTGGCCACTAGTCCTGCACTCAAACCAAGAAGAGCTAAGCCTGCTACTACTGCTGCTTGACCTTCTGCACTTCCTGTATTTGGTAACTGCTCTTTTTGAACCGGACCAGCTGCACTTGAAGTGTTTTGTTTTGTATCTGTTTTTTCTGATACTTGTGGTTTTGTAGATTCTTGAGGTACTGGTCTAGTTGTTTCACCAGCCGTACCCACTTCTACGATGCGATCCTGAGCCACGACTTTATCATAGCTTTCTTTTTCAGTTCGTTTGCCATTTTCAACTTCGATCAAGTGAACACGGATACCTTTTTGTCCTTCTTGGAGAACACGGGTTTGACCTGCTGGAAGCTTATCGTTCTTTTGTTCCTGAACCTTGAAGTCAATTGTTTCTTCTTCGATTACAAGTTCTGGTTTGTTAAGGACAAGGTTCTTCACTTCATCTTCTGGAAGGGAGGTTCCTGGTTTCGTTCCAACTTCTACGATGCGATCCTGAGCTATAACTTTATCATAGCTTTCTTTTTCAGTCCGCTTACCATTTTCAACCTCGATCAAGTGAACACGGATACCCTTTTGACCTTCTTGGAGGATACGAGTTTCACCTAGATACAACTTATCAGACTTACGTTCCAGAACCTTGAAGTCAATTGTTTCTTCTTCGATTACAAGTTCTGGTCTGTTAAGGACTAGGTTCTTCACTTCATCTTCTGGGAGGGAGGTTCCTAGTTTCGTTCCAACCAAGACGATGCGGTCTGTCGGAGCCTCTACCACTTCACGAAGTTTTTCTTCCTTACTTCCATCAGGATTAACCGCTGTAAAGATCCGTTCCTTACCAACTTTTCCTTCTTGTTCTACACGAGTTTCACCTAGATACAGTGTTGGATCCTTTTTCTCAACTATCTTGTAGGCCAAATCTTTTTCAACAAATTCGAGTTTTGGAAGATCTTCTTGTACAGCAGCAACAGTCTTCTCAGAAACTGGTTTTTCTTTTGTAAACTGGATACGGTATTCCTTGACTTGTTTTCCACTTTCTGAAACAAGGCGAACAAGTACTGGAAGGCTATCATCTCCGTTATCTACAACTGTTGAAGCTACTTGATTACTTTCTTCGACTGAGACTTTTGGACGTTGACCTTTATAGGTGATTTGGTAGTCTTGACGATCTTCAGCGAAGTCAAGAAGCTCTTTTCCATCTACAAGAATTTTTGATTGGGTACTTTCTTGAGGCAATTCACTCGGTGCAAGGAAGGTCATCTCAATCATCGCAACACCGTTCTTGTCTGCTTTGCGCTCCATGCGCCATCTCATGGCTTTGGCTTTGACAGCTTTAAATGTTACGTTGATTTCATCACCAGATGCAATGTCTTTATCTGCACGATAAGGCACAGCTTCCCAATTTTCTGGATTGTTGAATGGATGGCCTGATTCGTAGGCTTGGTAGTTTGAATAATAGGTTGGCACTTCAAACTCTGGACCAATATAACGTTCTAAAACAAGTTTAGATGGCGCATCCGTTCCACTATCTGCAAAGAAATGAAGTTTGGCTTGCGCAACAGTCCGTTCTACAATCTTACCATTTTCACGGAAGACCACACCTGCTGATACTTCTGGGTTAGAAGATGGTGTTGGAGACCAGTTTGTCCAACGACGATTTTCTGAATGATCTCTATCATTGATATAGTCTACACGGTCATGAGAACTATCGTCAATATCATTAGTTGCTGAGGCAAAGGCTTGGTTACTATTTTCATCATAGTCAGGGTTGTCTGAGAGGGCCTCACCAAGTTTGTCTGTCACTCGTACAGAGAATTCCGCAACGAGGTCACTACCAAGGACACGACCTCGAACAGTAAATTGACCTGCTTTTGTCAGATTTTCTGCTGGAACTTCTTCCCATTCAACTGCCAAGTCTTTTGTTTCATAGCCGTCTTTACCTGTGAAGTAAACCGGAACCTTAGTTGGCAATTCAAGTGGTTGACCTACTTGTACCAAACGTGCTTGTTTAACCGCAGCAAGAGGTTTACGAGAAAGTAAGTCTTTGTCCTTAGTGAAATGTAGACGGTATTCTCCTAAGATGTCGCCATTTTCAGCTTTAGCGATGACACGGACTGGCTCACCTTCACGAACACTTGGAACGACGGTAGCGAGACCATTGTTGCTAACACTTGCTGTTACTGCAGGAACTTTTCCATCTACAGACTCAAGATAGTAGTCAGTCAAATCAGGGTTGAAGTTTGCTAAATCTTTACCGTCAACTTGGATTCTTGTTTGTCCTTGTTTGGCTGCCGCAACTTGTTTCGCAAAGATTTGTACTTCTGTGATAGAAGTTCCTTTCTTGCTATCAAGTCGAACCATACGAATGCGAACCGCATAGGTTTCAACTTTATCAAAGCTGAAATGATTCATTTCTCCAGCTTTGAGTTGCGCTGGTGCTTTGAGATTGCTTACCTCTTTCCAGTTTGCAGGATCATTAAAGGCATGGTTTTCCTCACCTACAAAGCTAGGGTTTTTAGGGGCTGTTGGAACGGTCTTACCGACATAATATTCAATCACATAAGACTTAGGTACACCAACTCCGTGGTCTTCGTGGAATCCGACACTTAGATTATCAACAGAACGTTTGCTCAAGATACCTGAATCTCCGAATAGGACACCGACTGAAGCTTCTGGATTAGTACGATTCCAGTTTGTCCAACGGTTGGCTGGTCGGTCATTAAAGGAAATCAATTTATCGTTGACATTTGAAACAGGATCGCTTGGATTTGAGTCTGAAGCAAAGGCCAGTGGCAATTCTGAACCTGTCCATTGGTCAGAAATATTTGCTCCTTGCTCAGTTTGAGCAGACACACGAACATGAAGTTTGGTAGTTAATTGCGTACCTTCTAGGCGACCATTAACTGTAAAGACACCTTCCTTGGCGTATTGGTCTGATTGAATCGCATCCCATGTAACCTTGGCAGATGAAACGTGACCATTTGAATCGTAGGTACGAACACTTTCTGGTAATTGTGGCGCTTCTGCAATTGGTGTTGTCACGCTGACTTCTTCAACCGAAACAATACCTTCTACAGAGACTTTAGCACGCGCTTCAAGGTCAATTCCTTCAACTTTACCTAGTACTTCAAATGTTTGATAGGAGTCAAGTTTTTCTTTCGGAATAGCTTGCCAAGTGACTTTATGAGTTTTAGGGAAACCTTTGTCATACTCAACCGTTACTGTTGCTGGAAGAGTAGGTTCTTGATGCAAGTCTGTCACTACATTTACTGGACGGATAGATTGCGCAACCTTCTTCTCAGTATTGGCTTGGATAGTGAGTTCAACTTGGCCTTTAGCTCCATCATATTCCGCTTTCAGAGTGACTGCTCCTGGCTTATGTAACTCAAGCATTCCTTTACGAACTGCGACTTCCCCTTCACCACTTGTAGAGAAGGTTACTTTATCAGCTGGTAAAACTGCTTTTGTTCCGTCTTGATAGTGAGCGTGTACAGACAATTTCACTGTTTGGTCTTCTTTAAGACCGTCAGCTTGCTCTACTTGTAAGCTCAAGTGGTCAATTTTTGGTGCTTCTTCAAGGAATTGAATTGCATAGGTTTGAAGAGGTCCACCATCTTTTGGTTGAACATAGATGCTTGCACGCATGCCGTTTGCTGCACTTGCTTGGACTACAGTAACATCCGCATTTTCAGAACTTGCTACAACTTCTGGCAAGGATGCACCGTAAGCAAGAGTTCGATATTGCATTGGATTTTGAGTAGTAAGACCAGTGACAGATTCGCCACCAACCGTTACAGTTGGTACTGCAGGTACCGCAGCCTCACCTTCTTCTACTACAAGGGTAGCGTGAATAGTCTCACCACCCAGTTGACCAGTCATTTGAATACGTGATCCTGCAACTGACAGTTTAGCTTTATCTGCTTCCGCAATCTCCCACTTATCAACTTCGTATTCTTGAACGCTTCCATCCGTTACAGCGATAGAAACATATTTATCAACAGCACTCAAGTCTGTTCCTGGGGCAACACGTTTTACAGTAGGCAGTTCTTTCGCAATTGCTAGAACCTCAACACGAGCCTCTACCTCTCGTCCGTCAGCCGTGCCTTTGACCGTTACAATACCAGGCTTGCTCACATCAACTGAAGACCAAGTTACTGGACGTTTTTCACGACTGCCATCACTGTAGATAAAACCGACTGTCTTCGGCATTTTTGGCTCTTTCTCAATAACAGTACGTACTTTTGGTACCTCTGTTCCTAGAACGGTCTTTTCTTGGTCTTCTTTTTTACCTGTAAAGACCGTTACTTGACCAGATTTCAAGAGATCTGAATGAGCTGTTAGTGTGAATTTACCTGCTTGTTCAGTTGATTTAACAATGGCAACCCCTTTACCGTTAAAGGCTCTACGGATCCAAGAACCATCTGGTTGCGCCTTGTAGCGTTCACGGCTGGCTTGTTCCCCATTGTCGACACCGACCAGTTGACCCTGTCCATGCAATTGGAAACGAACCAAATTATTGGCAGTTGGTACCACATTTCCTTCACTATCTACGATTTCGTAGTAGATGTAGGTCAAGTCTTTTCCATCTGCTGCGATTGCATGTTCTTCCTTGACGAGGCGAACACCTGCTGGTTGGCCTGCAGTAGTGATCTTATCACGTGCAATTTCTTTTCCAGCTTCATCGCGAGCTACAGCTTCCAAAGTACCTGGTTGGTACGCAACCTTCCACTCAAGGTAGAGTTCCTTGGCATTGGCACCTTCTTGGTAGGTACGGCCATCACTAGTTTGTTTTTTGTTGAACTTTTTAACACCGAGAGATTGACCGTTCAAGAACAATTCTACGCTTGCAGCGTTTGAGTACGCACGAACTGGAATCTTTCCTTGTGCATCTTCTACTTTAGATGCCAATTCTCTATTTTCCCAGTTCCAGTGAGGAAGGAGGTGCACCATCGGTTTCTTCTTGGCAGAAACCCATTGGCTTTGGTAGAGATAAAAGTCATTTTTTGGAATACCAGCTGTATCTACGATACCAAAGTAAGAGCTCTTAACGGGAGTTTGGTTTTGATTGTGCCATGGTGTAGGTTCACCGATATAGTCCGTACCTGTCCAGATAAACTGTCCAGCATAGCCAGCGTTGTCACGGTCAAAGGTCCATGAAGCGGTTGCCGTTTTACCCCAACCAACACGATCATTTCCATAATCTGACTGTTCATAGTTACGATAAGCTTGGTTGCTATGTACCAATTCTTGTTCAGGACGATAATAGCTACCGCGTGTACGGGTTGCTGAAGATGTTTCTGAACCATAAATCAACCAGTTTGGATGTTTCGCACGAAGTTTCTTGTAGTTGTCTTCTGAGTAGTTGAAACCAACTGCATCCAGTTCATTAGCAATTTTCTCATGATCACCGCTACCATCACCAAAGCGGAACTTATCTGCTCCCATGGTAACATAACGTGTAGTATCAACATCTTTAATCACTTTTACTAAGCGTTTAACCGTTGCAAGAGAGTGAGCCTTTCCATCTGCTTCACCAATTTCATTCCCGATAGACCACATGAAGACAGCTGGGTTATTTTTATCTCTTTCGACCATGGTACGAAGATCGTAGTCAGACCATTTTTCACCTTTTCTAGCTTCTGGGTGAGTGGCATCTTTTTCAAAGAAACGCCCGTAGTCATAAGGTTTCTTTCCATTATACCACGTATCAAAGGCCTCTTCCTGAACCAGCAAACCAAGTTCTGCTGCGATTTGCAAAGTCTGTGGACTTGCAGGGTTATGAGTTGTACGGATGGCGTTAACGCCCATCTCCTTCATTTGTTTGAGACGACGGTATTCTGCCTTATAGTTTTCTTCTGCTCCAAGCGCTCCGTGGTCATGGTGCAAGGAAACACCATGGAATTTAATGCGTTCACCATTCAAAGAGAAACCTTCATTTGGAGTCCAATGATAGTAACGGTAACCAAACAAATCTTTCTTAGCATCGACTAATTGACCATCACGGTAAACACGCGTAATCAATTCGTACAAAGCAGGTTTATCATTTAAAACTGTCCAGAGTTTTGGTCTTTCAACTTCTAGAATCGCATCAAGGCTTGTTGACTCATGTGCTTTCAGGGTACGGCTAGCTGTACGAACCAAGCCTGTTACAGCCTGGCCACCACGTTCAACGATTTGATACTCTGCCACCAGTTCATGGTCTTTATCATCTGTATTGACGATTTTGCTGGCTACATGAGTTTCAACCTTGCCATGTTGCTGTTCTTCCAGTTTTGGTGTTAAGATAGTTGTTCCATTTTTCTCAACATGAACCTTATCTGTCACTTGCAAGGTCACATCACGGTAAATACCGCTACCAGAGTACCAACGGCTACTTGGTTGTTTGTTAACCGCATGGACAGCAATCACATTCTCACGACCATCTTTGTGAAGGTATTTGGTGATATCGTATGAGAACTGGTTATAACCATTTGGATAATGCCCCACTAACTGGCCATTGACATAGACTTGAGAGTCCATATAGACACCATCAAAGGTCACACGAACATTTTTCTTGAGATCTTTTTCATCAAGTTTAAAGGTCTTGCGATACCAAGCTTCACCACCATTGAGCTGTCCACCCTCATTTTGGGCAGGTGACTGATGGTCAAAATCGTTAAAGATACTCCAGTCGTGTGGGAGATCCAATTTTTGCCATGTTGATACATCGGCATCTGATTTCACAGCTTCTTTAGGATTCGCATTGAGTTTAAAGTGCCAATTTTGATTAAAATTCACTTTTCTATCTTCAATCATTTGATTCACTTCTTCATTTGTCGCAGCTTTCAACTCTTCCTTGACAGGCTTTTCTTGACTTGAAGCTTGAGATTCTACCTTTGGAGCTGTTTCTTCAGGTTTTAGAGATGCTTTCTCCTCTTTTGGAGTTACAGGTTCATCTTCTTTCACCTCTGGTTTGCTTGCTTCAATTGGTGCAGCTTGACTTTGGTCGACACTTGCAGCATCCTTGTGCTCTGCTACAGCTTGATTTTCTTTTTCCTCCACTGCCGGACTTTCCTCTTTTGCTTGTTCCACGGTGTGAGTAATTGGAGTTTCATCCGCGAAAACTGGTGATTCTCCAATGACACTTCCTCCAAATAGAACCGCACAGGTTCCAATCATGACAGAGCAAGCTCCTACGGCAAACTTACGAATGCTGTAGACTCTTTTACGATTCCAATGGCCTTTTTCCATAAAATCCTCCTTTAGTAACCGCTTCCATTTTCTTGTAAACGTATTACTTTTTCATAGCCTTTTATCCTTATTCTATAAAATAATATAGGAAATTTCAATAGCCTAAACACAAAAAATCATATTTTTGATTGTTTTTTCTATAATTTGTAGAAAAGTTTAAAAATCTGAATGTAGATTTAGTGAATGGTTTTACTAAAAAAGGCGGTGGGACAGAAATCGATAGACAAAGTCTCGATTTCGTAGTCCCAGCCTCGCGAGGATGATTAGGAGCTTTTTGGAGTCTAAAAGACGAACAAAAAGTTCAATCAGCTAACGCGTCAAAGTTTGATTGCTAAAAAAGTGAGGTCGGGATCTTTTGTCCCAACCTCTTTTACGGACTATCAAACTGATATTTCCTTATAGATTATTGACTAGATTTTCCCTTTTCCAAAAGATTGACCATCTCATTTTTACGCTCTTCTAGCTCGGCAATTTGCTGGAGTAAAAGTCCTGAAAAATCACAATTAAGCTCTTCAGTTTCGCCACTATTATACCAATCCAAAGCTACTATGTGATTGTCCTTATCAAAGCAGAAAATTACATCTCCATCACCGATGATAGACAGAAATGGAATATAATCCTCAAAGCCCAGAGCGTGTAATTCCTTGGTTTTAATTCGAATATCTAAGAAATCTGGGATGCCATTTGCAATTCCCAAGACCTTAATACCTCGACAGAAAGTCCAAAAAGGGGCTACATCGTAAGCCTTGGCTCTTGGCCATAGCTCTTCCCTGACTTCCATAAAGAGACCTCCCAGAGATGACATGGTGAATTCCCTGAAATCTCCTGGCAGACGAATGCCGTATTGATTTTCAAAATCCTGAACATCTTCTTCCGATGGTTCATTACCCATGCAGGCGACAACCTGATAAGTTTCCTTATCATAGTGACGAAAATACTCATAAACTTCCTTGAGTGCCATTATTTTAATCCTTTTTACTCAGAAATAGTAACTACAAATCCATCTGGCAAGATGACTTGCTGACCATCTTCAAACTGGCAATGACTCGCTAAATCAACTGAATCTCTGTCTAAGATAACATTCTCCTTAGACTGATTAAAGATAGCCTGAACTTCTTTTCCTTCGTAGGTCCATTTCAAGGAAAGAACATATGGTTTCACTTCTTGCAAGCTATATGAACCATGCTGAATAATGCTTGCAACTCCTTTACGGACTTGGATTAATTTCTTCATGAAATTCAGCATATCATTGTCCTCAGACACACGGTCCCAAGGCATGACACGACGGCAGTCGGGATCTGGTCCACCTATTAATGCAAGCTCTGTTCCGTAATAGATACAAGGAGTCCCTTTTTGAAGGTAGAGGAAGGTTAAAGCAGCCTTGACATGTTGCACATTGCCTTTGGCAGTTGTGAGGATACGCTCTGTATCGTGAGAATCCAGAAGGTTAAACATCACTTCTGAGATTTGTTGCTTGTAGTACATTGACTGGCTATTGATTTCTGAAATAAACTGCTCTGTCTTTTTATGCTGACGCAAGAAATAATCCTTGATACTTTCAGAGAGCGGGTAGTTCATGACAGCATGGAACTCATCCCCTTTTAGCCAAGGTTGAGACGTATGCCAGATTTCACCTAAAATATACAAATCAGGCTTTTTAGCGAGAACTGCCTTTCTAAAATCTTTCCAGAACTGATGGTCAATTTCATTGGCAACGTCCAAACGCCAAGCATCGATATCAAAATTCTCAATCCAGTAGGTCGCAACACTTAAAAGATAGTCTTTGACTTCAGGATTTGCTGTATTTAACTTAGGCATATAGCTAGCAAAGGCAAAGGTATGATAAGGGAGTTCTCTTGGATTCTGAAGTTTATCCTCTGTAATTGGAAACTCTTGAATATGGAACCAATCTTTATAAGGAGAATTTTCTCCATTTTTTAGAACATCCTGCCATTGGGCAGACTGGTAGCCGATATGATTGAAAACAGCATCTAGCATAATCTTAATGCCACGTTTATGGGCTTCCTCGACTAGATTACGAAAGACTTCCTTGTCTCCAAAGTGACGGTCAATTTCAAAATAATCCGTCGTATCGTACTTGTGATTGGTCGTTGCTTCAAAAATTGGACATAGGTAAAGTCCAGTGATTCCCAAATCTTTAAGATAGTCTAAATGGTCAATAATCCCTTGTAAATCTCCACCAAAAAAATCATCCATGTTAGGTGCAATGACAGCATCCCACTCTCGAGCTCCATCTGGAGTTAGATTAGGATTTCCATTAGCAAATCGTTCTGGGAAAATCTGATACCAAACGGTATTTGAAACCCAGTCAGGAACTTGGCAACCATCGATTTCGTGAATATAAGGAAGCTTGAAACCATTTCCTTCAGCATCCAAGTTTTCTTGAGTATGTTCTACGCAACCCTTATCACCGTAAAAAACACCTTGACCTTCTTTATCAAGGAGCTCAAAGAGATACTGAATGCGAGCAAAATCAACAGAGACCGTAACCTGCCAATAGTCAAATAGGGCATCTGAGGTTACTTTAGTCATTTCTTTCTTGGCTTCATACTTATCCTCGATGAAGATAAAGGGATCTCCATAATGTAAAATGACCTGCTGGACATCATCTTTCTTGGTTTTGATTCGGATATGTAACTGACCTTCTTTGTAAAGATAAGCATACTCTGATTCTGGTCTATGATAAATGGCTGTCAATTCCATGTCTTGTCTCCTAAATAATCATCATCAACAAAAACGCAAACGTTTTCATAACTAACAGAACTAGTATACTATTTAAAGATCCGATTTGCAATTTTTATACCAGTTTTACGATAGACATATAGATGGACAAGGGTAAAATTGAGTAGAATCTTTATGAGCTTTAAAAGAGAGTTTCCATGAACCGGAAAACTCTCCATCATTACGAATCAGATGATTAGAATAAATGCTATCTGATATCTTTAATCTTCTAAAATGAAAATTTCTTCAACATGTAGTTGTAGCAACCTTGCAATTTTCATTGCTAGTTCAAGTGTAGGATTGTACTTGTCATTCTCGATAGCAATAATGGTTTGTCGACTAACGCCTAATATTTTTGCCATATCTTCCTGACGTAGTCCTTCAGACTTTCTTAGCTGTTTGATATTATTTTTCATACAGCATTAGTCTTTCTGAAAACAATAAATGCCAATTGCCAAAACTACGATAAGGATAACAACCATCAAAATTACTCCTTGAACAAGTTTATTAGGTTCTTTAAAATCTTCATCACCATCAACCATTTTCTGTTTTATGGCAATTTGTGTAAATCCTTGAACAGAAATAGATAAACATAAAATCAGACATGGTAACATTTCAAGTTCAATGCCTTTTGTAATAGATTGATAAATATTAAATACTGTCCATCCACATAAGCCAAATAGAGCCGTTTTATAACCCCATTCCTCAGAACGTAGCTGAATCGCTCTGTCCATTTCATCCATTTTTCTCATAGTCCTGTTCCTCCAATCTGTCAAAACAATGTCAAGAGCTCTTTACATTTTTTATTATACTCTAAATCGATGAAATGTCAAGATGTTTTAACATTTTTAGGCTTTTTTATTTTCTTCTATTCTAAGAATATTTCTAACTCTGATTTACAGCCTAGTCAATCCGACAAAGGGCAAGTTCTTTTAATCCTCTGTCGTAAAGGAAGGTTAAACAAAAGTTGTCTGTCATATTTTGAAGCTTGTGTTTACTCATTCCTCTAGGCAAAGCTATATCGCACCATTCTCTCGTTGCCAGAGAAAATAGCTTTTGCTTACCCTTCCAGTCATCATTCTTAAGTAGGGGGCTCAGGATAAGATAAGGCGAATCCGTAAAAATTCCATTGACACCAGCTTTTTTGCCTAAAGCCTTTAAATGTTCAGATTCTAATAACTTTTCGATAATACGACCATCACTAGAGATTTTAACAAGAGCATAATAGTCCATGCCCCATTTATTGACAGAGGTTTGACTTTCTCCAGAGCTAAAGGCATAGAGCTCTTGCTTCCAAGATTTCATACTATCGATTTTAGGACAAAAACTTGAGTTCGTGTCGTGGTGGTTTAAATCTTTTTTATCAATATGCGAATAAGTGGTCCACTTCGCCTGCTTTTTCTCTCGATCAAATTCTAAAAGGGCAAAGTTTCTTGCCTGATTTGTATAAACTTGATTTTCAAAACACACGGGTATCTGGTCGCTATCTGATACGATTTGAAAATATCTCTCTTGTGCCTTTTTAGGAAGTATACTTTGCGGATCCTTTATGGCAATAATTTCTGGATTAGAAAAATCACCAGTATAATAGACTATTTCCTTGCCAGCCTTGATGATGCCAATATTTTGTCCATCTGTAAAGAGTAGAGGCTCTTCCTCCCAAACATGGTCACAATACCAAGCATCTATCTCCTTCACACCCAAAGGTGATACTTCAAGCAGACAGTAGAGATTGAAAGTTTCCTTCTCACTGGTCAAGACAAAGGCTCTACCATCATGTAACATGACAGAATTGAAAACACTATTGTAGTCCTTGTCTAGTTCCCATTTATTCAATAGACTTAACTTTAACTTCCCCATTTTCTCTCTCCTAATCCATCACCACTCGTTGATGGCAAATAGAATGGCTGATCTAATATTTCTTAGCAATTGATCTGAAAGTTCATCGTATACTTGACCCAGTCCCTTATCTTGTGCCAGCCATCCAGGTTCATCATTCCAGGAGCCCATTCCTCCAAAAACATCCGCTGAGCTTGCAGCTCTAAATATGCTTAGATGTTGCAGTGGAATTTGAGGTTCTACCAGCCCTTTACCAGATTCTGGGTCTAGCAAACAGTTTCTAGCAGATTGAAAGACTTTGGCAAAGTTGTCACATTCAATTTTAATTGCTAAATCTTCTATACGAGTCAATATGTCCTTAAATTCTTCGATATTATTTTCATAGTGGGGAATGTCTTGAGAAGACCTTTCCCATTCATACTCGGTGTAGGTAACATCCCAGCCCCTACCTGGGGAAGCAGATTTCCAATTTGGTAGGAAATAACTTGCCTTCCCATCTTTATAAAAACAGAGAATTGAACTCTGTGTTGTATTAGAGAAGCCTAAAATACCTCTGTCTTCAACTGAAATAGGACAAAATAATTGTAAGTCCTTCAAACCTTTTTCCTTAAGATTTTCAAACCAATCAGATACAGAAAGTTCTGTAGCTTCCCCATTTTTTGACGGCAAAATTTGAAAGCAAATCTTATTGATATATTGGTCAGGATGATACAAGATTGCCTGATCAGTTTTTAAAGCCTTCCTAGCTGCTGCCACGATACAGGCTATTTGGTACATTTGTCCATTCATATGATCTCATCCATTATCCCTTCAATCAGATTTGTAAGGCTTTCAGCCGCATAGATCACCTGGTCAGGATCATGGATGTAGCAAATAACCTGACCTTCCTGAGCCTCCTGGTCTGGATCAAAATCCAGCATAAGATAACAAGAGTCACAATACTGAGCAAAAGGAAGCCATTTTTTATTAAAAAGATAGGGCTTAATTCTACTATCATGCATGTTTTCTAGGTCTTGACTAGAAAAATAGTCGGGAAATTCGGTTAACAGAGCATCTCTATTTTGAAAGTACTTTTTACAAGTCTCAATTTCCTGTAGACTCATGAGAGAAAAAGTAAAATCTCTCTGGTCAATTACACAAGGTAAAATAGAGAGGTATTTACTCCCATTTTTATAGCTATAAAGCTCTTTGAAGTCACTAGGTAGACGAATGCCAAATATTTCCTCAAAGGCTTGAAGCTCTTCCTCAGAAGCACCAGAAATGCCCTGATAATCTTCCAGATATCCTTCCTCTACAGGATCATCCAAATCCCAGTCTTCAAAACACTCACAAATATAAGTTTCTATTTTTTTAACTTGGTCAATTAGTTGCATCATTTCACCATGATTTCTTTATTTTATCTGTCTTCCAATGCTTTTTACCGCTTATAACTTGTTTTTTCTAGGAGAAGGGGTTCAGGATTTTGCTTAATCCAAGCAATAGCTAGCTGACACAGGCGGTCTAGGCGAGGCTCGTCATCAAAATCTTTCCCATGAACTTGAGCAATAAGCTCTTTAGCCTCTTCTAATTTTTGATCTGAAAGGGGGATTCCTAGAGACAAGTATTGAGGGAGAGCTTGAAGCATTTTTCTATAGTCCCTGTCCCAGTTGACCCCACCATTGCGATCCAGTTCATCTCGAACTCGACCTGGTATACGAATAACTTCTCCCTGAACAGTTTTGGCTGCTCCACTTGAAGGAATCAAGAAAGACCATAGTTCCTCATATTGCTCCTCCCAACTACCTTCTTTTACGAGAATCGGAGAAACTCCATCGTGGGTTATTCGTTTGGCTACCGGCTTGACATCAAACAAAGCATAAAGTTTTTCTAGACCCTGATCTGCTGCTTCTAGATAGTCGGGATTGATCCCTTCTCTATGAAATTCAAAATCTTTACCGATATTTTCGACCTTTTCTTTCATAGTAGATGTTTTCTTAGCACCTGCATCCAACAGCATAGAGGCAATTTCAGCTGTTTGGGCAATATAGATTCCCCGACAGACAGTGAGAACGGAGTCTAGTGGAGTCTGTCCCCTATCATTTTTAGGGTTAACATCTGCTCCCTTTTCTATGAGAAGTGCAACGGTCTTAGGATGAAAAAACTCAGCTGCCATATGCAGAGGTGTATTTTCATAAGTATTGCTTTTTTCAATATCTGCCCCCAATTCGAGCAAGAGTTTTACAGTCTCTCTTCCCATGGTTGCCTGACGGTACAAAGGAGTCGCTCCATAATAATCAGGGATATTGATATCCAAGCCCTGTTCGACAAGCCAGATAACCAATTCATCCGGGACTCCTCCCATATGCAGAGGTGTACATAAGCTAAATCTTCCATCATGAGCGGTTAATTCACAACGGTCATAGACTGCTTTAAGGGCTTCAATATTTCCTTCATCCATTAAATCCTTAAACTCTTTTGGTAATGTAACTCTTTTCTTTGCCATTTTTAGTTCCTTTCTTCTGATTCAGCATCTAGGGCAAGCCAATGAAGTTTATCAACCGTTTTCAAAGTCAGGACTTGTCCATCATAATCATTTTTCAACTCAAGACCGTTTTGCTCAATAGATATATGATTGTACCAGTGGTCTAGGCTGGCGTATTCCCCCGTATGAATGTTGATGAGCATACTCGTTATGGGATTCCAAGTCCCTTTCTTAACTGTTTCTGCTAAGAGGTAGTAAGCATCTAAAAATATGAGATTTCTCCCATAGATCCAAAAGGGCAGATCAAGCCCCAACAAAGGCAACTTGGCAGAAAAAATCTCATCACCGTGTGGTGGAACGGTTTCATAATGAAATTCTATCTCACTGCCATAATAGGCAATCAGGGCTCCCTGACATCCGATATTTTGAGGAATCCCTTCCTCAGCTACAATAAATTCCATGGCCTGCTCCTTCTATCTTGACTTCATAAGCTTCTACTATAGATATACTTTTAGTTATGTTAGACTCGGAGTTTATTCTCTCTTTAATCTGCTCTCTTATCTCAATTATACTCCAAAACTATCAAATAGAGATAAACTACCAGTATTTTCAGGGATTATTTTTGATCAACAACTTCTCCTTATTAAAGCAAAAAGCCATTCCTCAAGGGAACAGCTTTCTCACTTATAATTAAAGATTCCCCCTGCCAACTTATCTGCTAACTTAGGAAAGAGGGTGTAAAACTTATGGGCTAGGTTCAACAAAACTGGGAGATTGAGTTCCCGTTTGTTTTTTCCTATACACTTAACAATCTTTTTAGCGACTGCATCTGGTTCTAAAAGAAAGCGGTCAACCGACTTGAGGTAGGTCCCATCTGGGTCTGCCTGGTCAAAAAAGGCAGTACGAATCGGTCCTGGATTAACCGTCGTTAGATAGACACCATAGGGCATGAGTTCGAGGCGCAGAGCATTTGAAAATCCAATAGCCGCAAACTTGGTTGCTGAGTAAAGACTAGACTTGCTAGTCGCTATCAAACCTGCCATACTGACGATATTGATGATATGGCCTTTTCGGATTTCTTTCATACGAGAAGCAATCAAACGTGATAGGTTCATCAGGGCAAAGGTATTAACCTCAAACATCTGGTGAATGTCTTGATCAGAGATCTTGTCAAACTCTTCAAAAATACCATAACCAGCATTGTTAATCAAGACATCAATCTTGCCATAACGGAGATAGAGGTCAGCGACCAGAGCTTCTAGGGCTGAGTCATCAGTAATGTCGATTTCAATCCATTCCACATTAGGATGATTCCCGTAGAGTTGTGCCAGTTTTTCCTTGTTTCTACCTAGCAAGATCAGTTGGTCATTTGGCAAGAGTTTGACCATTTCTTGGGCTAATCCACCGCTAGCTCCGGTAATGAGAATAGTACGCATACTTATCCTTTCTCAATCTTCTAGATTTCCACTTCTTCCAAGTCTTTAACCACATGGACATTCTCAAAAATACTAGCTGCATCTTTCTTAAGCTGGCTGATATCTTTTGAGAGGAAGCGAGCACTGATATGATTGAGCAAGAGGCGCTTAGCACTGGCTTCTGCTGCTACTTGTGCTGCCTGCATATTGGTTGAGTGACCGTGATTGCGAGCAATTTTTTCATCTCCCTTGCCATAAGTCGACTCATGGATAAGGACATCGGCATTGACAGCTAAACGCACACTAGCATTGGTTTTTCGGGTGTCACCCAGAATAGTAATAATCTTACCCGGACGGGGAGCTGAGATATAGTCTGCCGCCTTGATTTCAGTCCCATCATCCAAAACAACATCCTGGCCGTTTTTGATTTTTCCAAAAAGCGGACCAAATGGGACACCAGCAGCCTTGAGCTTCTCAGCATCCAAGGTTCCTTCTAAGTCCTTTTGCATGACACGATAGCCAACACAGAAAATAGTGTGATCCAGCTCCTCTGCATACACAGTGAATTTATCGGTTTCAAGGATTTTCCCTAGAGAATCTTGGTCAAACTCATGAAAATAAATGCGGTAAGGCAGACGAGAACCTGACACACGTAAACTAGTTAAGACAAAGGACTTGATCCCTTGCGGTCCATAGATGTCCAAATCTGTCTGCTCTTCATTGGCCTGAAAGGCACGACTAGAAAGGAAGCCTGGCAAGCCAAAGATATGGTCTCCATGCAGGTGAGTGATAAAGATTTTGCTGACCTTACGTGGTCGAATCGTGGTTTCCAGAATGCGATTTTGCGTTCCTTCTCCACAGTCAAAGAGCCAAACTTCGTTAATCTCATCCAAGAGTTTCAGGGCGAGACTTGAGACGTTGCGGGCTTTAGAGGGCTGACCAGCCCCCGTTCCTAAAAATTGAATATCCATTTGATACTTTCTAATTAATCAATATATAACATAGCTGTGCGATTTTCCGATCGGAAATAGCGCTTGCCAGAAAAAGTAACAGCTTCTTGTAATAAATCCTCTTGGCTATAACCTTTGAGACGTTTGCGACCATCAGCCAAGCTTTCCAAATCTGTCAAAGCTGTGAGACTCTCCACACTAACAACTTCTTCGTCTCCGGCATCCTTCATGTAAATCTTTCCAGACTCTTCAAAGACGAGCTGATGGGGGAAAATTTGCGCAATCTCAAAAAGCAAGTCATTCGAGATTTCCTCTTCATTTTCAGAGAAAATCCTTCCCAGTCCTTCACTCTCGTAGCAAAATCCAAAAGATTTGCCAGATAAATTAAGACGAATGAAAGGCTTATTTTCAAAGGTGAAACTTGGCTCAGCATTGTAGAGGTTCAATTCCTTGCTTAGTTCTGCAAAATAATCCGTCGCAGCTTGAGGACTCTTTTTCTGGTAGAGTTCTGCAAAGTAAGCATTCACTACACTGGGCGGAGGGGTAATGAGAGCCAACTGCTCTTGTTCTGTTTTGCCAGCTAGAAGTTGATCCAGATAGACCTTATCCAGACTTGTATAGCCCCCATATTTTAGAGCCAAGGTTTTAATATCAGTCATAAAATTCCTCTAACCTCCATTTGTTTTTCTCCGAAATATAGCCTGTAATCACTTCTCCATCATCTTGGTAGTCACGATCTTCAAGAATCGCTACACTTTCCAAATCATGAATCTTGTAGGACTTAGAAAAAGGCACCCGTAGAGTAAAGGATTCAAAAATATCCTTGATTTTCTCTAAAAATAAAGCCTGCAACTGCTCACGACTATCCTCAGACTTGGCAGAAATGAGGGTATACGGCGTTTGAGTAGGCGTGAAATCCTCCACCAAATCCGCTTTATTATAAAGGGTCAGACGAGGAATATCCTCCATATCCAAGTCTTTCATGATAGACAGAACCGTTTTTTCATGCTCCTCGTGGTAAGGATTGCTGGCATCAATGACATGAACTAGAAGGTCTACATGCTTACTTTCTTCCAAGGTTGACTTGAAACTGGACACCAATTCTGTTGGCAAATCTTGGATAAAGCCAACGGTATCAGTCAAGGTAACCTGTAGATTGCCCCCAAGATGGATGCTCTTCGTCGTCGCATCCAGGGTCGCAAATAATTCATCTGCTTCATACTGAGTCTTGCTGGTCAAGGTGTTCATGATGGTTGATTTCCCAGCATTGGTGTAGCCAATTAAGCCAATCTTAAAGGTACTCGACTCCAGACGTTTTTCTCTGACTGTCGCCCGATTTTTCTCAACCACCTTGAGCTGGCGCTCGATATCTGTAATTTGATTACGAACACTACGACGGTTCAGTTCCAGCTGGCTTTCACCAGGTCCACGGGAACCAATTCCCCCAGCCTGACGACTGAGCATGATTCCTTGACCAACCAAGCGAGGCAAGAGATATTTGAGCTGGGCCAGGTGGACTTGGAGTTTCCCTTCATGGCTTCGAGCCCGCATAGCAAAGATATCCAAAATCAACTGCATACGGTCAATCACCTTGACACCCAGAACTTCTTCTAGATTGACATTTTGCCGTGGAGTCAAGCGATTATTGACGATGACAGTGCTAATTTCTTCCGCATCTACCATGAGTGCAATCTCTTCCAACTTACCAGAGCCAACAAAGGTCTTGGAATCATATTTTTCACGTTTTTGTCTGTAGCTATCGACTACGACTGCCCCAGCTGTCTTAGCCAGACTGGCCAACTCTTCCATGGACAGGTCAAAATTATCCATGCCCTGCAGTTCAACACCAATTAGCAGGACCCGTTCTTCTTTTTTCTCCGTTTCAATCATTTAAAAACTCCTCAATCTGGCTTAGAATACGCTCCTTCACGCCAGACTCTCCTATCTGATAAAAGGTCACCTGCATGCGATTACGGAACCAGGTCAACTGACGCTTGGCAAAACGACGGGTAGCCTGTTTGAGACTCTCACTAGCTTCCTCTAAAGTCTGCTCCCCACGGAAATATGGAAATAGTTCCTTGTAGCCAATTCCTTTGGCTGCCTGCACATCTGGATAATGGTCAAAGAGCCACTTAGCCTCATCCAAAAGTCCAGCCTCAAACATCAGATCTACTCGACGGTTGATACGTTCATAAAGCTGACTGCGTTCATCATCCAAGCAGATAATCAGTGGTTCATAAGGACTTTCCTGATTTTCCAAATCCTGACCAAAATGGACAATTTCCAAGGCACGCATGGCACGACGACGGTTAAACTGGGGAATTTCAAGACCTGCTTGCTCCACAAGATGGGCTAATTCCTCATCTGAATAAGGCTCCAAACTAGCCCGATAAGCTACAATCTCCTCATGAGGTGTTTCCCCACCTAGATGGTATCCTTCCAGCAAGCTCTGGATATAAAGTCCAGTTCCACCAGCGATAATGGCTAGCTTGCCACGGCTTTGAATATCCTCAATAGCCTTCTTAGCTTCTGAAACAAAATCAAAAGCCGAGTAAGACTCGGTCACCTCTCTGACATCAATCAAATGATGAGGAACAACCGCTTGCTCCTCTGGGCTAGCCTTAGCCGTCCCAATATCCAACCCTCTGTATACTTGCTGACTGTCACCACTGACCACCTCTCCACCAAAGCGCTTAGCCACTTCAATAGCAAGGGCTGTCTTCCCAACAGCAGTCGGTCCAACAATCACAATTATTTTTGTTTTCATCTTTTTTCCTTGAAAAATTTCCATTTTTTCGTTACTATTATTATATCACAAAAAGGTCAGTCAGAAAAATGCTACCACTTGAGGAGCTAGGCTGATCGGGAAGATAAAGGAGGAAGACTCATGGCTAAAGGATTCGCTAAAGGTCTTGTAACAGGTGTCGCAGGAACTGTCGCTGCCGTTGCAGGTGCAGTATACGCAATTAAAAAGAAAGTGATTGAGCCAGAAGAGCAAAAAGCAGCTTTCATCGAAGAAAACCGTAAAAAAGCGGCTCGCCGTCGCGTATCACATTAAGCAACAAAAGAAGTTGAGAAATCTCAACTTCTTTTTATGTTATTAAATAGCCAAATCAAACTTCAGCTGTGGCTTAACCGGATCATAGTCAACCAACTCAAAGTCTTCTGCTTTGATATCAAAGAAATTGGTCCCATCAGGAACATTTAAAACCAAGCGTGGTTGGCAGTTTGACGGCTCACGACGGAGCAATTCCTCAGCTTGTTCAAACTGATTATCATAGATATGAAGGTTGTTGATAAAATAGAAAAACTTCCCAACCTTCCATCCAAAATGTTTGGCAATCATCATCTGTAGAGCCACATACTGCATAGCATTAATGTGGTGGGCCACCAGCATATCATTCGAACGCTGGGTCAAGGTCGCATCCAGATAGATTTCCCCATCTACTCGACGAACATCAAACATAGTCTGAAAGGCGCATGGAAGGAGGCCGTCTGTCTCCTCAAATGCTTGGTAATCCCAGAGTGAGATGATATTGCGACGATTCCAAGGATTGGCTTCCAGCTGCTTGAGAATCTTATTAATGATATCGTGTTTCTTAACGACTGCCCCATAACGCTCACCAATAGTTCCCGTATCTCCCACTTCCCAGTCATTCCAGTAGTGGACATTGTACTTGTTATTCAGCACTTCTAGGCTATTCGACTGATCCTGGTAGATCCAAAGTACTTCCTTGATAGCTGATTTAATCGCAATGGGACGCAAGGTTGTAATGGGGAATTCCCCCTTGGCCAAGTCATACTCCGCAAAGGCACCCGTTACGTACTTGGAATTGGCAACTGTCCCATCCTTGTACTTGGGACGAGCCTGCTCAGAAAAGACACCATCTTTGAGGATTCGTTCAATATTCTCTTTAAAAATTGTATCTGCTTTTGTCATTTACTCTCACCTCATTTATTGTCCTAACTAGTATAGCATAAAAAAATCTTTTCTACATACTCAGATAATCGATGGCCTTTTTATATTTTTCTAATCGTTCCAAATCCTTGTCAGTGATAGAACTCAGTCTAGATAAATCTGAATTATGCTTCAAATCTGCTAATTTGACAACGCGTGCTAGGGGATTAGATTTCACATTTTCTAGATATGTTTGATAGTCTTGCCCCTTTTTCTTTGACAAAATCTGAACGGTAGCAACTACTGTTTCTGGTAAACCAGCTAGTAATAGTTCTTCAGCTGTAAAAGGACTATCCTCAATAACATCATGTAGCAGAGCCACTGCTTTCTCTTCTTCAGAATCAACTTGGCTCGCAACAAAAATTGGATGTTCTATATAATCTATCCCTGCCTTATCAAATTGCCCCCTATGAGCTTCCGTAGCGATAGACAATGCTAGTTCAAGCATGGGTTGTTTTGATGTGTTCATCTAGCGACTCCTTCCCAAAATTTAAACCTATTTCGTTTTATTCGATTTTTAAAAAAGAGCTTGATAAACACCAAGCTCTATTATCAATCTATCTTATTGCAATACAAGTGATGCTGCTCCGATAACTCCAGCGTCATTTCCTAGAGTTGCAAGAGCTAATTTAGTTGTTGTGCGTACTTGAGGGAAGGTATTTTCATCATAAACCTTTTGCACGCCTTGGAGAAGGAATTCTCCCGCAGCTGACACCCCACCACCGATAACGATTGTTGATGGGTTGAGGATTGAACCGATGTTAGCACAAGCGATTCCCAAGTAACGTGAAAAGTTACGGTAAACGATCAAGGCAAGGTCGTCTCCTTCTTTAGCCAAATCAAAAACAGTTTTAGCAGTTACTTCTTCCCCATCGTCAATCAAACGTTTCAAGGCTGCATCGCCTTCGTATTCATCTGCATAACGACGAGTCAAGTTGACAATCCCTGTTGCTGAAGCAACTGTCTCAAGACAGCCTTTTTTACCACAGGTACATGCGATTGGTTGGTCAAAGTCAACAGTGATGTGACCAAGCTCACCAGCAGCACCAGCAACACCGTGAAGCAATTTGCCTTCTGCCACGATACCGCCACCAACACCTGTACCAAGTGTCATAAAGACAACGTCTGGTTGGTTTTCACCAGCACCCATCCAGCGCTCACCAAGAGCAGCAACGTTGGCATCATTATCAATGAAGAATGGAATACCCAAGGCTTTTTCAATCTTTTCTTTAATCGGTTGAAGGGTTTTCCAGTTTAGATTGTAGGCACCGATAACAGTCCCTTTCTCACGATCAACCACACCAGGTGATCCCATTCCAATCCCTCGGAAGTCTGTAGCTGACAACCCAAGCAAGTCCAAACGATGCTGAATAGACTCAATCATATCATCTACAATATGGCTTCCTTCATCCAAAATATTAGTCTTGATAGACCATTTTTCTTGGATTTCTCCCTCTTGAGTTAAAATTGCAAACTTGATAGATGTTCCACCAAGGTCAATCCCAATAATCTTTTGACTCATCGTCTTCTCCTTTTTAATTGAAAATGCTTACAGATATAGTATAACAAAATCGTTTCTTTTGTGCAAAGGTTTGCATTAACTTCCTAGAAATTATTCTGAGTTATGGTTTCCAAAGGCCAGAACCATCTACGTAGTATCTGCCACCATCAACTCGCTCATTCTTTGCCATTTTACCATCTGATTTCAAATAGTAATTTCCTTGCCAAGTATTACGAGCGTATGAACCATCTGATTTCAAGTAGTACCAGGATTGATAAGAAAAGTCATAAATCCACTCACCTTGTGCCATTTTACCGTTTGCTTTGAGATAAAAAGCGCCTTGCCAAGCATTTTGGGCATAGGATCCATCTGATTTCAAATAATACCAAGCTTGGTATGATGAATCATAAATCCATTCACTTTGAGCCATCTTTCCGTTTAGTTTTAGATAATAACTTCCTATCCATGTGTTTCGTGCATACGAACCATCCGATTTGAGATAATACCATCCTTTGTAATATGAGTCATATATCCACTCACTCTGAGCCATTGTCCCATCTGATTTGAGATAGTAGTCTCCTTTCCAAGAATTTGTTACTGGATTACCATTGTCAGAATAATAATACCAATATCCATCCTGCTTAACCCATCCACTAGAAGAAACTCTATTCTGTAGACTAGATTGGCGTGGTTTAAAAACACCTCGAGGAGCTTTTGAGCGTTCACAGGCAACTCCATCACCATCTTTGTCTAGTCTTGAAGAATATCCAGGCTCTCCTCTATGGATATCAGAATAGCCATTTTCCCACGCTTCTGTACAATTTGAAAAGTGAATTGTATCATTAGCAAAAGTCGGTTGAGCGAGCATCATCAACGCAGAAAAGCTAGCTAGACCAGCTTTAAAAAGAACTGTTTTTTTCATCATTTCCTCCCATAAAATGATATCGTTTTCCTCTTATTTTATCAAACTTAATCCAACAATTCAAACAATTCAACATATCCATTATGTTTTTTAGTTTATGAAGTTTATTTAGAATTCACTTCCAACTCATACAAGCCTCTGACTGCATTACAGCCATAGACAGCTTCTGCTTGGTTCAAGTCTGCCAAAGTCAGAATTTTCTCTTCTACCTGTCCTTTTCCTAGCAAATGCTGACGATAGATTCCTGACAAGATGCCAAGATTGATAGGCGGTGTGTAGAGCTTCCCGTCAATTTTCAGAACCAAATTCCCGATAGACGTTTCCAAAAGCTCCCCTGCTGCATTATGGTAAATGATTTCCTGTTTACCTAGACTTAAGTGTGGTCTATGAGTTGTTTTAAAGTAGGTAAACGCCTGATTCAAATCTGCTTCTTGCAGGCAGAGTTTAGCTTTGCAGAAGGTCGGACTAAGAGGTGTTAATACTTGCCGACTGAGTTCCATCTCTCCAGATTTGCTGAGACTAATTCGCAAACGGTAGTCTTGGTGGGAATCACAAGCTTGGCACTCTTCCTCTATCTTTTGTCTCAGTTCTTCTGGATCAAAAGGATAGGCAAAATAACGACTCGCCTTTGTCAGTCTTTCCAGATGTTGATCTTCAAACAGTAAGCTCTTCTGGCTGATTTTCCCAGTTGTAATCAATTGGAAACGAGCTTGTTTACGATAGAGAACCGCCGCCTTTTGATGAACTTCACGATATTCAGATTCCCAAGTACTATCCCAAGTAATGCCACCACCCACTCCATAGATGGCTTTCCCTTGATGCAGTTGGATAGTCCGAATGGCGACATTAAAAATCCGTCGCCCATTTGGAAGCAAGAGACCAATAGTTCCACAGTAAACCCCTCTAGGTCGAGGCTCCAAGTCCTTGATGATTTCCATGGTAGCAATTTTCGGAGCTCCCGTTATGGATCCACAAGGAAAGAGAGAGCGAAAAATGGCAACCAAGTCCACATCCAATCGTAACTGACTCTTGATGGTCGACGTCATCTGCCAAACAGTTGAATACTGCTCCACTTGGCACAGACGTTCTACATGCTCACTGCCCACTTCAGAAATACGGTTCATATCGTTGCGCAAGAGGTCCACAATCATCATGTTTTCAGAGCGATTTTTAGGATCCTGTTCTAGCCAGCTAGCTTGGGCAAGGTCTTCTTGGTCAGTCACTCCACGCTGGGTTGTTCCCTTCATTGGTCGCGTTGTCAACTCACGGTCATTTTGCTCAAAAAAGAGCTCTGGACTCATGGAAATCACTGCCATCTCGTCATGTTCAATATAAGCATTGTAGCCCGCCTCCTGCTCTACTACCATACGATTGTAGATGGCAAAAGGATTGGCACTTAAGTCTTGCTTGAGTTGGACGGTGTAGTTGACCTGGTAGGTGTCCCCCTGACGCAAATGATGGTGAATCTGGGCAATAGCCTTTTCATAGTCTGCTTCAGACGTTACTTCCTGCCAATTTGAAGGCAAATCAATATCATCATAAGTCAGAGGAATAGGCGATGTTTCTACCCTATCATGAACTGTAAAGTAAAGCAAGTACTCGCCCAGTAAAGGAGCTTTATGAACTGCTAATTTCTCCTCAAATGCAGGTGCGGCCTCGTAACTGACATAGCCCACGACATAATAGCCTTGCTCTTGGTAGCTTTCCACTTGTGCCAGCAGGTCCGTCACTTCTGCTAAATCTCTCGTTTTTAACTCTTTGATCGGCTGGGTAAAGATGTATCTCTCGCCCAAAGCTTTAAAATCAATCACTGTTTTTCTATGCATATCTTAAGTATAGCACAAAAAGGCAGATACAGACAAAGCTGATCTACCTTTTTTCATTTTACTAGTCCTATCTACTATTTAGTGAATAAATCTCCAGTAAATCCGTCTGATTTCTGCAAGAGTTGTTTGTAAACTTTCCATTTAAGATTCACTGTATTATCAAATTTATTACCTTGAAGGTCTTTTTCAACTGCAGCATCGAATAGCTCTTGAAGTTTTTCATATGTTGAAATCTTTTGACCATCAATTTCAATTTCTACAAAACCTTTCTCAGCTTTAGCTCTGACTTCTTTATACCATTCTTTCTTCCACTCTTCTAATGTATTAAATCTACCTTTAGAAACTTTTTGAATGATAAAGTCATCACCTAGACCTATGTTGCCGGCTGCTTTAGATTCTTGTTTATACTTGTTAGATGCATACCCTAAGAATCCATCAAGGTAACCGTAGTAGCCCCACATACGGAATGTATTGTGTTTGAATGAGATTGAGCCAGCCGTACTCTTACTTGTGTTACCACCGTAAATACCAGTCATCATATTCACAACAGTATAAGCAGAATCGAATCCTTCAGTACGGTAATGACCATTACCTGGTAGCCCGTGTTTAGTAGCGAAGTTGTTATCTACAAGTTGATCAATAGCTGTCAGTTTCATACTCTTCTCATCATCATTTAAATCACGAACTAAATCCCATTGGTGTGGTGCACCTTCTAACTTATTATAGCTCGCTTTTTCGCGATATTTCTTATCGATTTTCTTGAACCACTTATCGTTAGTTCCAGTATTTTTCTTGATGACAGATTCTGCTTCTAAGTAATCAAGCATCATCATTGATTCGTTATAGTTCTTCATGTAGTGATCAATCTTCTCACGACTACTTAACATATTAGGATCATAGTTATAAATTTGTGTACCATCATTTTTACGTTCGTACGCCATATTCAATCCAAGTGAACCATATTCACCATTATAGTTTGTAAGAGATGGTGATTGTAGCATACCTTGAGCAAATGATTCAATATCTGTCCCTTCACGGTGACGCCATGTTCCTAAGTAGGCCATACGGTCATTGATATGAGTTGTTTCGTGAGTGAATGCAGATGTACCATAATCACTAATCATACTAGAGATGATGTAGTATACAGCTTCTGAATTTTGTGGGTTAGAAAAGATATAAGCGTACGCACCCATACCGTTATATCCGTGCCATTTACCTGTAGGTCCATAGAACTCACGAACTGGAGCATAGTCACCATTCTTATTATGACCCATTCGGTCAGCCCATCCATTACCTGGAACATCTTGGTTATCCCAAATTGCTGATGGAACCATGTTTTCAGATTTCAACAACTGATTACGTACATTATCAGCAGCAAGTCTTGACCAGAAGTCTAAGTAATTAATTTGCTCTTGAGCACGTAAGTCGATTTCTTTCTTAAACGCTTCACGTTCAGATTCTGTATTCTTACCATATTTCTCAAATGCACTAAACGCTAGCGTATTGTACGTTGAAATTAAGAACATGTGAGCCTTCTTCGTATTAAGAAGTGGTAAAATGTATCGACCATGTTCACCGTTATTTAAGTTTTCATATAAGTGATATTTCTTATTAGCAAAATCAGGGTTAGATGATTGTTTCTCAACTACATAGTTAGTATGAGAAATAGCTTTCTTATACCATACATTCATATCAGTATCTTCTGTAAAGAGTTTCATGTTATATGTTAAGAAGTCATTTAAATTACCTTTACCTGTTGCTCCCGCAATCACATCACGATAAGCATCTTGAGTTCGGTCCCCTTTCAAGAAATGTTCACGTGAACCAATTTGAATCAATCTATCGATAACGCTAACGTTCTTACCATAAAAATCAGGCTTGAACATCATAAGGTCTTTAATGCTCATATCATTGTATTTAAATCCATAATAACGATTTAAATAAGTAAGACCCATCATAATCTTAGCTTTATTGTCTTCCACTTTTTTAAGAAGAGCTTTCATAGCCGCATCATCACTATTCAATTGATGGTCTTCGTTTTCAACTAAAGCTTTGACTAATTTATCCAAATTAGCTTTCGTTTCTTCAAAGCTTTCTTCAAGGAATAGATTTTTAATATAACCATCTTTACGACCATCAGTATTTTCTTCAGCTTTACCACGTTTATCCATTAACGCACGCACTTCAGGTGAAATCAATTCAACACCTGCTAATTTTGCTTTAATATCGTTGATTAATTGTGTTCTATCTTTAACAACCATATTCGGTGTATAAACGACGTCACCAAGACCTTCGATACTATATTCGCGAACTTGTTGGACTTGAGAATCAGCTTTACGTGTGACAACTTTTTCTTCCTTAGTACCATCAGCATAATGAATCATAATATGATCAACATCTGACAAGTCAGTTACAAATTGCCCATCTTTCATACCTGTCACAGATAATACTTCTGTAGTTAATAATTTAGATCCTTCAGGAGTCTTATTACCTTGATTCACAATCCACTCTTTATTGTAGAACGGTTGAAGTTTTTCAACATTTCGGTAAGCAAGTTCACGTTCTGCATTATAATCTTGAGTAGTTTTGTACGTGTCTTCTTTATACGCTACGTGATTTAATTTATCAGTCAAATATGGTGTGATTTCATATTTATCGGCTGTGATATTGAACGAAGCAATCCGTTTATCCGCTTCTGCTTGGTCGACACCCTTAATCTGTTTTGAACGGTTATAAGAAACGTTACCTGATGCAACATCGTTCACATACACATTGTTCTTGAAGTAATCAAATCCGAAGTATGGGTCACCTGAGTCAACTGACCCTGAACCATACATCATTTCACCATTTGTCACTTTCATCATGCTGACGTTATTTTCAACCCAACCCCAGTCATAGTTTTCGTGAATTAAACCACCGCTTTGATTATTGGTTTTGAGTGTCAATGTCCCTTTGATCACAGATTTAGTTAAACGACCTTTTTGTTTAACATCATTTGGATTTCCACCATGGTTGACTTTGGCAATCAATCCACCAAATTTAGCATTGTTGGCTTTAATGTCAGCTTCAACATAAGAACTATCTACATTGCTTCTCCAGCTTTCACTTACGAGTCCACCAGACCACCAACCTTTGTTACCTACGCTTTCGATTTTACCGATAAAGGCTACATTACGCATATTGGATTCATCTAGTTTGTTGACCATACCTGTAACGTCGTTATTACCAACCACATTACCCGTAACCTTAATATTCTCAATCGTTGAGTTCTTAAACACATCTCCAAGTGGAGCTGTTTTATCAGCCCACGGCATATTGATATTCACATTACCAAAGTTGATGTCATGAATATGAGCATTTTCAACACGGTTGAACAATGGTCGAGCTAGATTGTGAATGGTATAACGTTTATCACCTTCACTATACAACTTACCTTTAAAAATGTTCGTCACGTATTGTTTATTCGGAGTCGGAACATTTGCTGCATTAAGATCCGCACCAAGTTTAAACTCACCCGTTGGGTTAGCTTGCATATCTTTTACAAGCTCATTGAAGTTGTAATATACATTACCTTCTTTTAATTTTTGTTTTTCAAAGTAATGAACATACTCTTCACTGAAAGTATCATCTGCTCTACGTTGAACTAAGTTTGGAGCTTTTGCTACCACTTTGTACAATATTTTTCCATCGACAACCACTTCTTCAACAGAACTTACCGTAAGTCTTGTTGTCTTATTATCATGAGTTGTCACTCGTAAGTAAAGTGGAGCAACGTCTGTCGGTTTTTCAGTAAGTAAGCTCTTATCTGTTTCAACACCAGCATCATCCACACTCATCAAGCTTGTTTCTTTGATATTTTTGATTTCAACTTTTTTAAGGTCAAGTCTTAGCGGTTCTTCTTTCAGAACTTCTTCCTCATCACCCTCACCACGGTCATAAACCATCTTCGTTTCAAGTTTATAATCCTTGTAGTACTGTAAATCTGTCAGGGTAGTTGTCAAGTCGTCTGGTGAAACATTCAAGGTTTTGACAATCTCATCACCTTTTTTCAGAGTTAAGGTAATAGATTTAATGGCTGCCTTACTTGGATTTTCTAGACTATACTTAACATCTGAAGTACGCTTCAAATCCTTAGGCTCAACTGCTGTGATGGTCAATACTGGTTTTTCAAAGGTCTTGGCACCACGTTTCAAAATTTTGTCTTGAGGTGCCTCAAGAATTTCCTCTGTAACTTTTGGAGCGTCCTCTATTTTAACTCCCTTAATGGTATTAAAGGTCTTGGTGATTTTTTTCTGGCCTTCTTTTCCTTCTTGAGCTACAACTTCTAAGCCTTTTTTCAGTTGGTCATCTTCTTTAACAACTTCCTTAAATGGAATCTTTTCAAGACTTTCTTCTACAAGAGTTCCTTCAATTGGTTTAGTCCCACGACTTACCTGTTGGTTTACAGGCTCCTTGGTAACTTCTGTGCTAGTTGAAAGAACTTGGTCAGTTTTAACACCTTCTACTGTTTTATAAGTTGTTTTAGTAACTTGACTACCTTTTTCACCATTTCTTACGACAGTTTCTTCGTCCGTATACTTGGTTGGATCCTCAGTCGTTTCAGTTTTGTAGTCTAGGTCTGTAGTCGATGTTTCAACAAGGGTTCCCTCAGTTACTTTGTACTCAGGTAACTGTTCTTGTACAAGAGCTTGACCTACTTTACCTTCCTCTTGTGTACCTTTTACTTCTACTGGAGCATCTGGTAATGTTGGTTGCGTCAAAGCTTGACCTTCTTTGCCTTCTTCTTGGGTTCCTTTTGCTTCAACTGGAGTCTCTGGCAATTCAGGTTGCGTTAAGGATTGTCCTGCCTTACCTTCTTCTTGAGTTCCTTTTGCTTCTACTGGAGCCTCTGGCAATTCTAGTTGCGTTAGGGCTTGGCCTATCTTACCTTCTTCTTGCGTACCTTTAGCTACTTGGTGAGTTGGTTCAGCTTGTGGTACTGGAGTTGGAGCAGGTTGCACCTCTTTCTTAGTTCCGACTGCAATGACTTGCGACACAGGTTTTTGAACCACTTGGTCTTCAATGACTTCTCTAACTTCTTGACCGTTAACCATCGAAACTTTGGTTACAAGACGACGCTGACCATTTACTCCGGCTGTGACGATACGAGTCTGTCCTTCTGCTAGATTCGCATCTGGGCTTGTGACCGTTTCAAAAGGAATCTCTACCAAGCTCTCTTCCTGTCTAGCCTGAGGCTTCTCAGAAACTGGTTTTTCTTCAACCGCAGGAGCAACTGGATTCTCTACTACAGATTTTTCGACGGCAATTTCCGAAGCAACAGCAGGTCTTTCCTGAGCTACTTCTGTTTTCTCGATTTCTTTTGAACTTTGCTTTTCTACTGGCAACTGAGACTTTTCAGCTGAAGCTGGTCTTGATGGATGAAGTTCCGCTTCCTTGAAGTAACCGATGTATTCATAGCCATCAATATGAATAATCCCTTCAGCCAAGCCTTCATGTGTAGAGGCTGAAATAGTTTGGTTATAAGAAAGCAATTCCTTATTTTCAAAAGCAAATGTCCCATAAGGAACAAAGGTGCTAGCTCCTAAAGAACCAATCAAGAGAACACCTAGAACTTCTCTACGACCTTTTTTGGACACCAAAAAGACTGCTAGAGAAGCAGTTGCCAAGCCAAGACCTGCCAAAGCTAGTTCCTTACTTCCTGTGTAAGGAAGTTGTTGACTGTTAGTTGCCTTCTTACGATAAACTACATAAAGAATATCATCATCTTGAAATTCTGCTGGAACCTCATGGTGAATCAAGGCTTTTTCAGACTCAGTCAATTCCTGCTCCGCCAGATAACGGTAATGAACGCTATGAGCTCCGCCAACTTCATTGGCTTGCACCTTATCTACTGAAAAGGTACTAGCACCAAAAAGGAAGGCCCCGATGGCTACAGGACCTACCCCAACAGTTAGCTTACGAATCGAATATTTGGTGATTTTTTCTAGTTGTTGTTTTGTTTTTCTCATTCTCACGACTTTCTGATAGAATCTTGTGGATACTGCGCACGCGCACCTCCGATTAATTTTGGACGACTTGCAAGAGCCGTTACATGGGCATGCCCAATTTCTCTCAAAAGAGGGCGAATCGGAACCTGAACATGCTTGACATGCATGCCAATTGCAGTGTCTCCAATATCCAATCCAGCATGAGCCTTGATGAATTCGACCTCAACTGGATCCTGCATAAACTTGAAGGCTGCCAACTGACCCGAACCTCCTGCATGAAGTGTAGGAAGGACACTGACGATTTCAAGACCAAACTGCTCTGCCACCTGACGTTCAACGACGAGGGCTCGATTGACATGTTCACAACCTTGAACAGCTAGATGAATCCCTTTTTCCTCTAGGATATCTAGGATGGTCTTCACAATGATTTCCCCAATTTCTTGGCTGGATTCCTTGCCAATCTGACCACCTATCACCTCACTAGAAGAAAGGCCCAAAACAAAGATAGCTCCTTGCTTCAAATTAGCCTTTTCTAATACATCTTCTACAATCTGGCTTGTTGCTCTTTGAATGTCTTTTTCCTTCATACTTGATACCTCTTTTGTCACTATCTATCATATCTTTTTTTACTGATTTTATCAAGGCCAACTAATCATTCTGATTTTTAAAAGCAAAACTCCCAGAATAGACTGGGAGTTAGCTTGTTGCGATTTTATTGAGGTATATTTCAACTGTCGTTCCTTTTTCGGGTGCAGAATCAATCTTCATCTGGTAATTGTCTCCAAAATGAAGTTTGAGTCGTTGGTCGACATTTTGAAGGCCAACTCCCCCACGTTTGAGCTGACTTTGACTACTATCGCCAGCAGCTTGGAAACCAACACCATCATCCTCAATGCAGATGACAAGCCCTGTATCCTTTTTCTGAACAGAGACTTTAATATGGCCCTGACCTTCCTTCTCCTTAATGCCATGGTAAAGAGCATTTTCTACAAGAGGTTGTAACACCAGCTTGGGCAAGACTAAGTTACCAAAAGCAGGATCTTCATCAATCTCATACTCCAGCTTATCACCATAGCGTTGTTTCTGGATAAAGAGATACTGGCGGACATGATTGATTTCATCAGAAAGAGAAATCAAATCCTTTCCTTGATTGAGCGCCAAGCGGAAATAGGTTGCCAGAGACTTGGTCACCTGAACCACTCGCTGACTATCCTGAAATTCAGCCATCCAGATGATAGTGTCCAAGGTGTTATAGAGGAAATGGGGGTTAATCTGACTTGACAAGGCTTGAAGCTCATACTGCCGGGTCGCTTCTTCCTGCCTGCGAATAGCTGCCATCAGCTGATCAATCTGATCCAACATGGCATTGAACTGACGAGTCACTTCTCTCAGTTCATAGGCACCAGCTTCCTTGGCACGCAGATTTTGTGTACCAGAAGCAATTTCCAGCATGGTTTCTCTCAAATCCTTCAAAGGGGCAATCCAGCGCTTGAGACTGAACCACACCAAGCAGAGACAGGCAAGAAGAGATAAGGTACTAGCACCAAGCAAGGTCCACATGAGTTGACTCCGAACCTGGTCTAACTTCTCCAACGAAGACACGCCTATAACCGTCCAATCTGTTCCTGCAATCTGTTCCTGACTGACATAGGATTGATGATCCAGCGTATAGCCCTGCCCTGTCTCAATATAGGGTTTCATGGCCTCCATTTCGCTAGACGAACTATAAACTGTGTGTTTAGGATGGTAAACAAATTCATGGTTTTCATTGATGATAAAGGCAAAGCCCTGCTGCCCCAACTGAAGTTGGTTGAGATAGGCTTCCAGAGTTTCGTAGGAAATGTCCAAACGAAGCACACCAAGATTGGCCCCCTTTGCATCAACAAGTTCCTGAGTAACAGAAATGACCCATTGACTATCTGATTTACGAGCTGGGGTTAAAACTGGCTTAGCTCCCTGATGAATAGCCTTTTGGTACCAATCCTCAGCCATCATATCTGAGGAAGTTTTCATCTGCACACTGTCATCTGTAGAAATAACCTGACCGGATTTGGTTACCAGTACCACCGTTTTCAAGTCCTGGTCTGCCTTTAAGATAGTCAAAAACAGATCTCGGATTCCCTTGACCTTGTCTTGACTGGGATTCTCAGCATAGGCTAGCACATCCTTCTGCTGGGTTAAACTGGTAGAGGTGGTTTCTAATTTTTTGATATATGACTGAATAAAGTGGCTAGTTTGGCTGATAGTTGTTTGGCTATTGCCCTCAATAGTAGCCTCAATGGCTGATGAACTAGATTGATAATAGAAAGTCCCGACCACAGCTAGTAGAATGAGAAAGACCAGAAAGATGGAAATAACCATTCTGACTAAAAGAGAAGAACGCTTCATCGGCCTTCTCCCTTCTTAAACTGACGAGGTGTCACACCTGCAATCTGTTTAAAACGTTGAGTAAAGTAGTTCATATCTTCAAAACCAACCTTTTCGGCTATCTCATAAATCTTTAAATCTGTGGTCAGAAGCAAGAGCTTGGCTTGTTTGACACGCTCTCTCACCAGATAATCCTGAAAAGGCAGGCCCAACTCTTTCTTAATTAAGGAACTCAAATAAGTTGGGCTAAAGCCCAAATCACTGGCCAAGCTCTTTAAACTAAATTGACTGTCAGCCAGATGAGACTGGATTTTCTGGGCCAGATTTCCCTCAAACTTATCGGTTAATAAATCTTGTAACTGCTCTTCTTTTTCTTCCTTGTCTAGTTTTTGCTTTATTTTCCCCAACATTTCCTCAATATCTTGACGAGAAAAGGGCTTGAGCAGATAGTCATCTACACCGAGTTTGACGGCAGACAAGGCATAATCAAAATCATCGTAACCCGTCAAAAAAACTAGGTGAACCTGAGGATAGGTTTCTCGTACCAGACTAGCCAACTGGATGCCATTCAGCTGAGGCATGTTGATATCAGTTAAAATGATATCTGGCACCTGCTTTTGAATCAAGTCCCAAGCCTGTCTTCCATTTTCAGCCTGACCGATGATTTCCATATCGTAGGCTGCTACATTGACCAACTTGGTCAAGCCTTGTCTTACCAGATACTCATCTTCTACGATTAAGATTGTGTAGGTCATGCTCTGCTCCTTTACCACTTACTAGTATCAGTATAGCAAAATTCTCCTCTAACTGCTTAGGAAAGACTTCTTAATCAACATAATCTAGTAAATAAGCATAGCCTTTTTCTTCCATTTGGTCTTTGGGAATAAATCGGATAGAAAGACTATTGATACAGTAGCGTAAGCCACCCTTGTCCTTTGGACCGTCCGTAAAGACATGGCCAAGGTGAGAATCTCCAACTCGGCTTCTCACTTCCATGCGCGTCATATTGTAGGACTTATCTTCCTTGTAGGTAGCAACATCTGGACTAATTGGTTGGGTGAAACTAGGCCAGCCACAACCAGACTCAAACTTGTCTTTTGATGAAAAGAGGGGTTCACCAGTTGCCACATCCACATAGATACCGGATTCAAATTTATCCCAATAGCGGTTTGAAAAAGCTCGTTCTGTTTGATTTTTCTGGGTAACTGCATACTCCTCAGGTGACAAGGTCTTTTTCAATTCTTCATCGCTTGGTTTAGGATATTTGCTGGCATCAATGACAGGGTAGGCCGCCTGATTGACATTGATATGACAGTAGCCATTTGGATTTTTCTTGAGGTAGTCTTGATGGTAATCCTCAGCCACCACAAAATTCTTCAAGTTTTCCTTTTCAACTGCCAGAGGTTGGTCATATTTTTTAGCAACTTCATCAAAGACTTGGTTGATTACTTCCAAATCCTTTTCATCTGTGTAATAAACACCAGTACGGTACTGGGTCCCCACATCATTTCCTTGTTTATTTTTGCTGGTTGGATTGATAATGCGGAAGTAATGAAGCAGAATTTCCTTGAGGGAAATTTGCTTAGCATCATAAGTAACATGGACAGTCTCTGCATGGCCTGTTTGATTAATCAATTCGTACTTGGTTGTTTCCCCTCTACCATTTGCATAGCCTGAAACGGCATCGATTACTCCAGGCACGCGTGAGAAGTATTCCTCCACTCCCCAGAAACATCCCCCAGCTAGATAAATTTCGTGCAAGTCTGCGTCTTTACTCACTTCTGTTTTTTTCACTGTTTTTCCTCCTTGGCTAACGGATGCTTTCTCAATTTGCGAGCTATCTGTCTGCCCTGTATTTCGCATCAATAGAAAATAAAAACCGGTTATGGCTAGGAGAATGACTCCTGCCAAGACAAAAAGTTTTACTTTATCATTCATAGCCTTTCTCTACCCCATTTCTTTCAATTCTTTTAAAATCATTTCCTTATCCATAAAACCTGGTTGCGTTTTGACCAGCTTGCCTTCCTTGTCTATAAAGGCTTGAGTCGGATAAGAACGGACACCATAACTTTCCAAGAGTTTACCTGATGGATCAATTAAAACTGGAAAATTTTTATAATCCAATCCCTTGTACCAATTCTTAAAGTCCGCTTCTGCTTGTTCACCTTTGTGTCCAGGAGAGACCACTGTCAAAACTACATAGTCATCACCAGCATCCTTAGCGATTTCATCCGTATCTGGAAGGCTAGCTAGACAGATGGAACACCAAGAAGCCCAGAATTTAAGATAGACTTTCTTGCCCTTGTAATCAGATAAACGATAGGTCTTACCATCTACTCCCATCAGTTCAAAATCAGCGACTTCCTGACCTTTAGTCGCAGTTTTCGAACTAACTTGTTCTGTTTTGGATTGCTCCTTCATAGTAGACTCGTCTGACATGTTTTTAGTCGAACAGGCTGCCAAGCAACAAATTGAGCCTACTCCAAGGAGACATGTTTGCCATTTTTTCATTTCTTTTTCCTCTCTATTCAAATAATGTAGTCAAAATGGAAGCATTTCCCAAAAGCACCAAGATTCCCATCACGATAATGAGAAGACCACCCATTTTTTTGAGGGTTCCGAGATAAGGATGGAGTTTTCGGAAATGTTTCAAAACATAGCTGGAAGCAAGAGCTAGAACCAAAAATGGTAGCGCCAAACCCAGCGTGTAAATCAACATGAGACCAGCACCCTGCCAAGCTCCTGAACCACCTGAAGCCGCCAAGGCCAAAACAGACCCCAGAACCGGCCCCACACATGGCGTCCAAGCAAAACTAAAGGTTAACCCCAGTAAAAATGCCTGACTATAGCCGTTACCCTTTTGCTCCTGTCTCTTTAATTGTAGCCTTCTTTCCTTGTAAAGTCCCTGCAAATGTAAAACATCCATCTGGTGCAAGCCCAAGAGAATGATAATCGCACCCGTCATATACTGAAACCAAGAAGCATACAGCAAATTGCCTAAAAAACCAGCTCCATAACCCAGTAAGATAAAAACAAAGGAAATCCCCGCTATAAAGGCCAGAGTTCGCAATAAACTTACAACTGAGATTGAAATTTTTCCGCTAGAAACCTGAGCACCATCTTTGTCATCCAACAAGACCCCTGCATAGACTGGCAACAAGGGTAATATACAAGGAGAAAAGAAGGAAAGAATTCCAGCAAGAAAAACACTGATAAAAAAGATTACATTGTCCATATCTTTTCACCCTTCTTTCTTTTGATAAGTCTATTATAATTCCCAACTCTAAGAAAAAACAGGGACAATAATAGGGAAAAATAGGAATTTAATCAGTTTATTCAGAAATATGGTACAAAAAAAGCCAGACAAGGTCTGACTTTGATAGAAACAGAAAAGAAATCACCTGTCTTCCCTACTTATCTGGTAATAAATAAGGTCCGCAACGTAGTCTTTTCTCTCCACACCATTAGCAATGGTTTTTAGATAAGACATTCCCGCTTTTTCCATCACACGGCCTGAAGCTGGGTTGAGACTAGCGTAACGAGCTCTGACTTTTTGAAAGCCTGTTTGAGTAAAACAAAAGTCTAACACAGCTTTCAAGGCCTCCGTCATCATACCATTTCCCCAATAATCTTTTCCTAAAACATACCCAATTTCACAACTTGAATCAGGCTCATTCATCTCAACGATGCTGATATCTCCTATCACATGCTCAGGATCTTCTTTGAGACAAATGGCCCATTTGTAATAGTTGGGATTGGTATAGGATGCAACCCAATTTCGAATCGAATTCCGAGTCACCTCAACATCAGGATGAGGATCCCAGGTGACATAGATTAGATTCTCAGCAGACGAGGCCCAATTTTGAAACATGGCTTCCGCATCACTCTCCACAAATCTTCTCAAAATCAAACGTTCTGTCTGTAACATTTGCGTACCGATTGCTTTCATAATGTTACCTCGCTTTCTAAGCTTAAGGCTCAGGGTAAAAAGACTATACTCAGTAACAGCTAGAAAACAAGTTTTTCATCTAGTTACTTGACGCAGTCGCTGTCTGGTTTGAAATGCGCTTTACCAAGCTTTTTCAAACCTAGTCATCCTTGCGGGGGTGAGACAAGGAAAATCAAACTCTTCGAGTTACCGAATCTACCTCGTTTTCCTGTTTCTAGACTCGGGCTAAAAAGGTCCCCCGGACCTTCCTCGCTTTCTCATTTCTAGACTCGGGCTAAAAAGGTCCCCCGGACCTTTTTACTCCCAAAAGTCATCAAATACGGTGATTGGTAGGTGGCGTTTGTGTTGGCCTTTGTGCCACCAGTTTTCGATAGTCTCTTGAGCTTCTGGGCTGATTGTTTTGCCTTCTAGGTAGTCATCAATCTCTTCATAAGTGACTCCAAGGGCGACTTCATCAGCCAGCCCTGGTTTATCTTCTTCTAGGTCTGCTGTTGGGATTTTTTCATAAAGGGCTGGGTCTGCACCAAGCTCCTTCAAGAGTTGTTTTCCTTGACGTTTATTGAGGCGGTAAAGAGGGAGAATATCTGCACCACCGTCACCAAACTTGGTAAAAAAGCCTGTGATATTTTCCGCAGCATGGTCTGTTCCAATGACAGCTCCACTATGGGCACCCGCAAGGGCATATTGGGCAATCATACGACTACGAGCCTTGATATTTCCCTTGTTAAAGTCTGAAACAGGACTTCCTGTCGCTTCGACTGCAGCTGTCATGGCATCAGCTGATTCCTTGATATTCACAACAAAACTGACATCTGGCTGGATGAAAGCAAGGGCTTTTTGAGCATCTGCCTCATCTGCTTGCACGCCATAGGGCAGGCGGACAGCGATAAATTGGTAGCTGTCATCTCCTGTCTCTGCTCGCATTTCTTCCATAGCTAATTGCGCCAAGCGCCCTGCTAAGGTTGAGTCTTGTCCTCCAGAAATCCCTAGTACAAAAGTTTTAAGGAAGGGGTGTTTTTTCAAGTATCTCTTTAAGAAATCAATCGAACGACGGATTTCTTCCTGAGCGTCAATCACTGGCTTGACACCCAGTTGCTGGATAATGGTCTCTTGCAAACTCATTCTTCTTCTCCTTCACCAAGGGCTTCCTTACGCATCTTATCAATCAAGTCCATCTTATCTTGCCAAATATCACGCGCCAAGTCTACTGGGTAATGTTGCGGATTGAGAACCCGTTTATACTCATCCCAAAGCTTGTCAAATTCTTTGCGAGCATAGGCCTGAATCTCAGTCAAACTAGGCAAATCGTAAACCAATTTTCCTTCTTTAAAGATATCCACCAAGAGAGGAACGGCATCAAAATTACGAACGGTTTTTTTGATATAGGTATAGGTCGGATGGAACATCTTGATTTCAGTCATGCTGGCAACGTCAACTCCATCATAAGTGATGTAGTCGCCTTCTGACTTCCCTTTTTCACGACTGGTAATGCGCCATACCTGCTTCTTACCTGGCGTAGACACTTTTTCAGCATTATTAGACAGTTTGATGGTATTGCGCATCTGACCATTTTCATCTTCGATGGCAACAATCTTATAAACTGCCCCAAGAGCTGGCTGGTCATAGGCTGTAATCAGCTTGGTTCCCACACCCCAGACATCAATTTTAGCCTTTTGCATCTTGAGATTGAGGATGGTATTTTCATCTAGGTCATTAGAAGCATAGATCTTAGCCTCTGTGAATCCAGCCTCGTCCAGTTGCTGACGGACTTTCTTAGAAATGTAGGCAATATCCCCAGAGTCAATCCGCACACCCATAAAGTTAATCTGATCACCCAGTTCACGCGCCACCTGAATAGCAGCTGGCACACCGATGCGAAGTGTATCATAAGTATCTACTAAAAAGACACAATCACGATGGGTCGCCGCATAGGCCTTGAAGGCTTCATAGTCGTTTCCATAAACCTGTACCAAGGCATGGGCATGAGTCCCCAAGACTGGAATATCAAAGAGCTTACCTGCTCGCACATTGCTAGTTCCGTTGGCTCCACCAATCACAGCTGCGCGTGTTCCCCAAATAGCCGCATCCATTTCTTGTGCACGACGTGTCCCGAACTCCATCAAGGGTTCATCTTCGATAACCGAACGAATACGTGCTGCCTTGGTCGCTATCAAGGTTTGAAAGTTAACGATGTTCAAGAGAGCCGTTTCGACCAACTGGCATTGGGCTAGAGGGCCTTCAACTTGAACAATTGGCTCATTAGCAAAAACCAAGTCCCCTTCTTGGGCAGAACGAACCGTCAACTCCAACTTGAGATTGCGGAGGTAGTCTAAGAATGCCCCATGATAGCCAAGCGACTCCAAGTAGGCAATATCGCTATCTGAAAAGCGCAAGTCTTTAAGATAATGTACAATTCTTTCCAAACCAGCAAAAACTGCATAACCGTTCTGAAAAGGTTGCTGACGGAAATAAACTTCAAAGACCGCCTTTTTATTGTGAATTCCTTGGTCAAAGTAAACTTGCATCATGTTAATCTGGTACAAGTCCGTGTGCAATGTCAAACTATCATCTGGATACATCTGTTTTCCTTCTTCCTACTTTACAAAGGTATGAACGTATTCTACCACTTTCACACCATCCGATAAATTAGTACTATTATAACACATTTTACTGAGATTGATAAAAAGCTAACAAGCTATTCTCCATTCTCCAGTTCATCCATATCTTGCTCAAACTTTTTTTGAGCCCATTCGCCATAACTTTTAAGCCCAAGATTGCCGATAAAAACCCAAGGAAGGTAAATCAGATAAGTAATAACCCAAGCAGACAAATATTTAAGGTTCAGAGGATTGTGCTGATAAATTTCGATATTGAATTGATAATTCTGCAACATCAAAAGAGTTGTAATAGCGAGAGTTACCAGCAAACACCCTCCAATCGTAAAATGAAAACGACTATAGTAGTTCACACCCAAATCTCGAGCACGGCCGAAAAAGTAAGAAGTTCCAATAATGATAATGATGAGAATCATTATCGGATTAAAAAGACTTGGTGCTAATACTGTAATCATATAAGATAAAAGCAAGAAAGCTATAGAGATATAGAAACTTTCAGCCCCCGCTTTATTCATCAGTTGTTCTTCTCTTTCGTCTAGTAATTGATAATAAAAAAATCTATTTTTCATCTTCTTCCTCCCAAAATAGTTGGTCTAAAGTTTTGCCTAAACATCTGCAAATGGACTGGCAGAGGGAGAGACTGGGATTGTATTTCCCAGCTTCAATCAAGCCTATAGTCTGCCTAGTAACACCTACATCTTCTGCCAATTCCCCTTGTGTTAAATCACGCTCTACCCGAGCTAATTTTAATTTTAAATTTTTAGCCACTAGAGTCCTCCTTCACATTTTTAAAAAAGTTGCGCTTCTTTTAAAAACATTATACCATATATCTAACTTAATGCAATATATAAATGTCATTTTGTAAGATTTTATTAACAAAAAAACTCTCTACCACAAAAAATAGAGAGTGTTGAGTTCAAATATAGGATTTCAAAATATCGACGACATCACTTCTTTTCTTGACCTGATAGGACTTGATGCCCAATTTCTCAGCTGCTATTGTATTGTCCTCAATATCGTCTAGAAAGACACAATTTGTAGGATCTAGCTGGTATTTATCGAGAATCCCCTTAAACATTGCCAAATCAGGCTTTATAGCTTTTATATCACAGGATAGGACAAAGCCATCTAAAAGTTCTTTTAAGGGAGACAGTTGCTCTTCCAGCAAGTCATAAAATACCTTTGAGGTATTGGACAAGACGAAGATGCGATGCCCCTTTTTCTTTAGTTCTGACAAGACAGGAAAGACTTCCCTATAAATATCAATGTAGCTAGGCCAATTCCAGATAACTTCTTCAACCTTCTTTTGATAGCCCCTTCCAATCATCGACACAAGTTTAAGCACCAACTCTTCTCTCGTCATAGTCCCAAGATCTAATCTTTCCCAAAGCCCCGACTGAAAAATGCTCTTATCTAAAATGAGATAATCTTTCTTCGTATTCGAAACACTTTGTAAAATCTTATCCTTGTTCCATTCTAATAAAACGTTGCCCATATCTAGTATGATATCCATTAGCCCACCTCCATAGTGATGTGAAGATTTCCTCTTTGCTTTATACTTTCATATTCAGCTTACAAATCCTTTTGGTAATAAAATCTTTGCCCTGTGTAGGGATAGTCTTGCAAGGTAAAGACTTCCTTGTAGCCATGCCTTTTATAAAAATCTGGTGCTTGAAACTGGTAAGTATTCACGAAAGCAAACTGACAGTTTCGATTCTTAGCTTCATTTTCAGCTTGCTCCAATAGTTTTGAACCGATTCCCTGTCCTCGCAATTCCTCTTTCACAAACAAATATTCGATTTCCAGCCAATTTCCGAAAGTCTCTGCTACTAAGCCCGCCAAGAGATTGCCCTTTTCATCTTCGACATAAAGGTTCAGTGGCTCACTTATAGCCTCTTCTCTTTTGGAACGATTATAAGCACGAATCAAATCCTCTATTTCTTGCGCTTTATGAGACTCCTTATTTTCCAATCTAACGTGCATCCAAACCTCCTTAGAACTGTTACAGCTTGATTATAATCTTATTTCAATAGACTGTCAAACTAGAAAAAACTCACCAAGCTGAGTTGATGAGTTTATGATTTATTTTCTAAATTTCCACTGGCTATAAATTCCGAAAACAAGAATCCAGATGGCAGAACCAACTGCCCCCATGAAGGTAGACTCTTGTAAAAAGAGGGTTGCAAAGACAAAGATGAAAAAGAGGATGGTTAGGGGATTGAGCAAGCGATACTGAGGCATGAGGTAGCCGTCCGCCATGAAGTCTTGTGACTTGCGGTATTTGAGATGAGCCACCATGATCAAGATATAAATCGCGATGTAAACACCTGATGAAGACGCCGTAATCAAAGCAAAAGCATCGGAAACACCTGGCAAAACGTTGATAAAGGCAGCCAGAGCAATCAAGATTGCTGAAGCAATAATAGCATTTTGTGGAACATTATGGCGAGAGAGAGTATCTGCCTTGATCGCTTTTAAGAATCGATTGGGTGAATCATGAGCAATCTGGTAGAGGTGTCGTCCTGTTGAATAGAGGGTTGAATTAAGAGCCGATGCGGCCGACGTCAAAACGACGAAGTTAATCAGAGCTGCCGCCCACTTGATCCCTGCCAGTTCAAAGACCGTTACAAATGGAGAATCTGAAGAAGCAAGTTCTCTCCAGGGAATAATAGACATAATGGCTAATAGAGCTCCACCATAGAAGAAGACAATTCGGAGAGGAATTTCCTTAACTGCTTTTGGCAAAACCTGACGAGGATTCTTCGTTTCAGAAGTTGTCACTCCGATAAATTCAATCATCAGATAGGCAAAAAATACCATTTGAAAGGCCATAACAAAGTTCATGACTCCATTTGGGAAAAGAGAGAATTGATTGCTGATATTTGCCAGACTTGCAGCACCATATGGTGTTTCAAATCCTGTCAAGACCATAAAGACCCCTGTTGCAATCATAGCTAAAATAGCCACAATCTTAACCATAGCAAACCAAAACTCGACTTCTCCAAAGAGCTTAACCGCAATCAGATTGACCAAGGCCAAAATCGTTAAAAAAACAATCTGAATCAACCAACTAGGCCAAGAAGGAAACCAAAACTGAACATAATGCGAAATCGCAGTGATTTCTGCCATACCGATAAAGACAACAGACAACCAATAAGACCAAACCGAGAAATACCCCCAGCCTTTCCCCAAATGACGGGTGATAAAGTTGATAAAAGTATGTTGTTCTGGATCCTGATATAGCATCTCCCCAACAGCCCTCATCATCAAAAACATAAAGGCTCCTGTAATCATGTAAATCAGGATGATAGAAGGTCCAGTAAGGCTGATAGAACGACCAGCACCTAGGAAAAGTCCTGTTCCGATTGTCCCCGCAATGGCCATCACCTGAACATGGCGATTGGTTAAACCACGCTCCATTTTATTTTTTTTCTTATTTGAACTCATATAGTCTCCTATTTATTCAAAAAATCAAAAAGGAGTTGAGCAAGTCAAGACCTCCACTACTCCATTTTCATTCTATTTAGGCTGTTTTTTCAACCTTTAAAATTTTGACATCGTAACTACCAACAGGTGTCTCAATCGTAACAATATCGCCTGTTTTTTTGCCGATCAAAGCTTGTCCAATCGGACTTTCATTTGATACCTTCCCAGCGAAAGCATCCGCACCTGCAGAACCGACGATGATGTAGACTTCCTCTTCCTCTTCACCGATTTCTTGGATGGTTACTGTCTTACCGATAGCTACCTCATCTTGGGCAACTGCATCGCTATTAACAATTTCAGCATAGCGAATTTTTGTTTCTAGACTTGAAATTTGTCCTTCAACAAAAGCTTGTTCATCCTTAGCTGCTTCGTACTCACTATTTTCTGAAAGATCCCCGTACGAACGAGCAATTTTGATACGCTCTACGACTTCAGGACGACGAACGAGTTTCAATTCTTCTAATTCTTTTTCTAGCTTTTTCTTTTCTTCAAGGGTCATTGGGTAAGTTTTTTCTGCCATTTTTTCAACTTTCTTTTCTATTACTTTTTTAAAACAAAATTATGTGGAAAACCACATAATTTTAGTTTGAACTACTTGATTGTGTTAATTTACTATTGATATGTTCTGCAACGTTTTGGTCATGCTCTTCTTTTGTCGTTGCAAAGTACACTTTACCGTCTTCAACATTGGCTACAAAGTACAAGTACTCACTCTTTGTCTGATTTACACTTGCTTCAATAGCATCGAGGCTTGGACTATCAACTGGGCCGGGCATGAGGCCAAGATGTGTATAAACATTATAAGGTGAATCAATCGTAGTATCAATTGCAGTATCATCAGCCAAGCTAATCTTTTGGCCAAGTTTTCCTTCAGCATACAAGATAGCAATGTTGCTTTGAAGTGGCATACCAAGATTCAAGCGGTTATAGAAGACTCCCGCAATCAATTTACGATCTTCGGTCTTAGCACCTTCTTTTTCGACAAGAGAAGCAATACTGAGCAATTCATTAACTGTCAGATTCTTTTCTTTTATCGTAGTGTAGTACGGTGACATGGCCTTGTCCATAGCTGCTAACATATCATCAATCAAGCTTTCAACTGTGGTGCTGTCTTTGATAGTGTAGGTTGCTGGGAAAAGGTAACCTTCAAGGCGATAACGAACGCCACTGTCTTTTGTTGGAAGACTTCCAAGAAGGTTTGGATACTTGGCTACTAGTTGGGAGATGAAGGTTTCATCTTGAGCTTTTGCCAGAAAAGCATCCGCTGTAAGAGGTTCTTTAAAATCACCTTGGAGTTGACCTACTGTCTGAGCAATTTGCTCTAAAGTATAACCTTCCGGAATAGTTAAGTTTGCAAGCACTGGTTCTTGAGGTTCAGGAGTTCCACCTTTTTGCAATTCTTGAATCAAGTCATCCGTACTCATGCTCTTCTTCAAATTGTAATAACCTGACTTCAAGTCTGAACCCTTATACTTAGCATAAATACTAAAGATAAGTCCATGTTTGACCAAACCAGATTTTTCCAAAGTGCTCCCAATTTGTTGCACATTTGATCCTTCGGGAATTTGAACTGTCATATACTCCTTAGAGCTCGCATCAACAGGTTTCAAAGAGTCTTGAACATAACCGTACCCAAAGTATCCACCAGCAGCCACAAGCACCAAAAGAACTAAAAAGGTTACTAGGAAACCTTTGGCTTTTGATTTTTTCTTTTTCTTAGTTGGTTTTTTACCTTTACGACGACGGTCACGACGTGATTCCTCCGTTAATCTGTCTGAGGATCCAGTTGAAGCTAGCGCTTCAGCTTTATTCTCAGAAGAAGGAATTGATGTATTGGCCTCTTCTGTCTTATAAGTCACATCTATCTTGGTCGGAGTGTCGTTAAATTCTTTTTCTTCAGGTTCAAGTTCAACTGGTTCCACCTTAGGTTGAACGGACTCCACTACAGATTCTTCAGCTGGATAAATCGGTTCTACTAGAGGTTCTTCAGATTCTACAACTTCTATCTTGTCAATGACAGGCTGTCTAATCTCTTTCTCTTCTTTTTCATCCGTTTTATCAGCTTCAGCACTCGAAAGTGGAGGAACACTTGGCGCATTCTTTAGAATTTTATCGACAACAGATAGGGAATCAGCCATCAACTCTTCTGTTGAAGCATCAGATTCAGGATTTGCAGGAGTTACTGAACTAGCTTGAGATGATGAAGCTATCAGATTTGGAATGTCTACTTCTTTCTCTTTTCTATCTTGTTCTTTTACTCTCTCTAAATCACGTAGAATCTGCTCTTTAAAGCTTAATTTTTCTTCTTCTCTTGATTTTTCAGTCAAAAGCATTACCTCCTTGTTGACAATCCATAATATTATATCTTAAAAGTTACAGAAAAGCAACAAAACATCCCTTTCTATAGCTATGATTCTCATTTTTTAAGGTTGCCAAACCATATCATACCAACTTTCACCCGCAAAGCTTGACTGGGATATTCCCTCATTAACAAAGCCATTTTTTTCATAATAAGGGATGAGATAGTCATGACAGGTCAAATTGATACCTTCTCGTTCATGTTCTAAAGCAACTTCTTTCAGAGCCCCTAACAGTCTTTTCCCCACGCCCAAGGCTTGTGCCTCCTTAGCTATGGAGAGACAGGTCACAGAGATATAGCCTCCAGGTCGATGGCTATAGTCTTTTATATCTTCTGTAAAGGACTGATCTTGTAGATGACGATATGGGACGACTGGGCCTTCGATATACCCAAGGATACGTCCCTCCTTTTCAGCTACGAGAAAACTGGTCTGAATTTCACGTAAGTGCGCCTCAAAGACCGAACGAGGAATCGCTTCTTCAAGGGAGAAATTCTCCAGCTCTATCTCTAAAATTTGATCTAAATCCGAAAATCTTGCTTGTCTGATTTTCATACTTCCTCCTGATAAAAAGGATTGGCCCAAATCAGATTCCATCCCGAAAATCTTGCGCATGAAGCTTCTGGCACTTCTTCCTCAACAAAGTCATTCATCTCAAAATAAGAGAGCAAGTCATCAGGACAAGTCAAGCGAAGATACTCATACCCTCCTTCTACCGCCACTTGTTTCAAGCTAGCAAGAAGAAGGGTCCCCAAGCCTTGCCCGCGATGGTCAGGATGAATAGCAAATGATCTTATTTCTATCCATGTGGGATGAAGAGACTGAGACTCTCCTAAAACATAGCCTACGAGCTGGTTTTCATCTCTAGCTACAAGAAAGGTATCCGTAAGATTACGGATACTCTCTTCTAAAAACTCGTAGCTCACTATTTCTTCTGAGGATAAACAAGATTCTTCAATTGCTACAATTTCTTCTAAATCCGATAAAGTAGCCCGTCCTATGGTGATTGGAATTTCCATTCTTTTTCTTATTGGACGTTACTTGTCAAATTAGACAAAAGACGTTCAAATGAGTACTCATAGGTTTGGATATCTCCTGCTCCCATAAAGACATAGACTGCATTATCATGCTCAAGGAGTGGTGATACATTTTCAACTGTGATGACTTGGCTTTTCTTCTTAATTTTATCTGCTAGGTCTTCTACCTTGACGTCACCATGGTCCACCTCACGGGCTGATCCATAGATTTTCGCCAAATAAACAGCATCTGCCTGGCTCAAAGCTTTAGCAAAGTCGTCTAATAGGGCAATGGTTCTAGTGAAAGTGTGTGGTTGGAAGATTGCAACAATTTCCTTGCTTGGGTATTTCTGACGAGCCGCATCTAAGGTCGCAATGATTTCCGTTGGATGGTGGGCGAAATCATCAATAATAATGGTACCATTGACAACCTTTTCAGTGAAACGACGCTTGACACCAGCAAATGTTTTCAAGTGTTCACGTACCAAGTTCAAGTCAAACCCTGCTGTATAAAGTAAACCAATAACGGCTGTCGCATTCATGATATTGTGACGACCAAAGGTTGGAATGTGGAATTGACCCAACTCTTGTCCGCGGAAATGAACTGTGAAGGTCGAACCAGTTGTAGAACGTAGAAGGTCGCTAGCTACAAAGTCATTTCCCTCAGCATCAAAGCCATAGTAATAGATTGGCGCATTGGCTGTAATCTTACGCAACTCAGCATCCTCACCGTAGACGAATAAACCTTTGGTAATTTGTTTAGCATAGTCATTAAAGGCATTGAATACATCCTCTAGACTCGTAAAGTAGTCTGGATGGTCAAAGTCAATATTGGTGATAATAGAGTATTCTGGGTGGTAAGGCATGAAATGACGCTCATATTCGTCAGATTCAAAAACAAAATACTTAGCATTTTCAGAACCTCGACCCGTTCCATCCCCAATCAAGAAGCTAGTGTCTGTGATGTGAGACAAAACGTGAGACAGCATCCCAGTCGTTGATGTCTTTCCATGCGCTCCTGCAACCCCCATGCTGACAAAGTCACGCATAAAGCTACCTAGGAATTCATGGTAACGTTTGTAGCTGATACCATTTTTGTCGGCATAGGCGATTTCAACATTGTTATCTGGACGAAAGGCATTTCCAGCAATAATTTCAAGATCCCCTTGCAGGTTCTTTTCATCAAAAGGAAGAATCGTAATTCCTGCCTGCTCTAGTCCACGTTGAGTAAAGTAGTATTTTTCAACGTCTGAACCTTGAACCTTGTGTCCCATTTGATGCAACATCAAGGCTAGGGCACTCATCCCTGATCCCTTGATTCCAATAAAATGATATGTTTTTGACATGCTTTTCTCCCTTACTCAGTAATTCTTGTCAGATTCAACTCTTGGGCAACCTGACGTTCCTGTTCTGTTTGCTTATTCTTTTTATTATAGATTTGACTCTTCTTTAGAAAATCATAGTTGTTCTTTTTAGCTTTTTCCATTTGGGTTTTCGGAGTTGGATTCGCCACTTGGCCAACCTCCTCAGCTAAGATATAGTGTGACTGACTCAAGTTTCTGCTAAACTTGGCAAACTCACCTGGATTTTCCTTTTGAAATGGTGCTGTTGGTTGGTTTCCTTGACGAACAAGTGTTGAACCATTGTGTCGTCTAGTATGACTAACATCCTGAGTCAAATACTTGGCCGAACGTTTCTTCTTCAGATCCGCACGCGCCTCTTCTCGAGCCAATTCAGCATACGTTTTTTCAACTTTTTTAGGTTCTGGGCCTGGTTTTGGCTCCTTGCTAGCTACCGAAGGAGTTACAGCCTGTTCCTCATTGATAGGAGACCATTCCAAATAGTTCTTATCGCGGTAATCACCCTTGATATTGCTAATAAAGTCTGACTCATCGTACAAGTCCATGACTGGCATTTTAGTCAGCATGATCTCATCATCTGACACCAGTGGAAATCGATCTTGTTTCATTTTGTATTTCCTTTCAACACTTCATTATAGCGTATTGTCTTGATTTTTCAAGTGCTGGCTTCAGAAATCCCTAAAATTTCTCGAATTTCTGCCAGACTAAGACTCGCACGCGATTCCGTTCCATCCAAAACTTGGGAAACCAGGTGTTTCTTCTGTTCTTGGAGTTCTTGAATCTTTTCTTCAATGGTTCCTCTAGTAATCAAACGGTAAACCTCTACCTTCCGCTCCTGTCCCATTCGGTGAGCTCGTCCGATAGCCTGAGCCTCGACAGCAGGATTCCACCAGAGGTCCACTAGGATGACGGTGTCAGCTCCTGTCAGATTGAGACCGACACCACCCGCCTTAAGAGAGATGAGAAAGATATCCCTTTCCCCTTGATTAAATATTTTAGTCATTTCTTGCCGGTCTTGAGCAGGAGTTGAGCCCGTAATTTTGAAGGAGGTCAAACCCAAGTCTGGGAGTTCTTGCTCGATTTTTTCCAACATTCCTTTAAATTGAGAGAAAATCAAGACCCGATGCCCACCATCAGCCACTTGTAGCAATAAATCTCGGAGACTATCCAATTTACCACTAGCTCCTTGGTAATCGTCCATGAAGAGAGCTGGCGTATCGCAGATCTGGCGCAAACGCATGAGTCCAGATAAGATTTCTACCCGACTTCTCTGGAATTCTTGATCTGTCACTTGCGCTAGGCGGTCTCGCATCTGTTGCAACTGGGCGAGATAGATGGCCTTCTGCTGGTCTTCCAGTTCATTTTTATAGACAACTTCGATCAGATCAGGCAGTTCTGTAAGGACTTCTTCTTTCTTACGCCTCATGACAAAGGGCTTGATAAACTGCGCGACCCGGTCAGCCGGTAATTTCATAAACTCCTTTTTACTTGGCAAGAGCCCCGGAAGCACAATTTGAAAGATAGCCCACAACTCTCCTAAATGGTTTTCGATGGGCGTACCTGACAAAGCAAAGACCGACGGCACCACAAACTGGCGCAAACTCTGAGCAATCTTGGTCTGGGCATTTTTCATGACCTGGGCTTCATCTAAGAAGAGAAAATCAAAAGCTATCTCTTGATAAAGCTCGCTGTCTTGACGAAAGGTGGCATAGCTAGTCACATAGATTTGGTGATTTTCAGAAAGAATTGCTTCTCGATTCGCTTTCAAACCATGAACGACAGCCAAATCCAACTGTGGTGCAAATTTCCTGAATTCATCTGCCCAATTGTAGATTAAACCTGACGGCGCTAAAATCAAGACCCGACTGTCTTCTGTCACCTGACTGGTCAAAAAAGCGATGGTTTGCAATGTTTTTCCCAGTCCCATATCATCTGCCAGAATGCCACCAAAGCCATAGTGATGAAGCATCTGGAGCCAACGGACTCCCTTTTCCTGATAGTCTCTCAAACTCGCCTGCACCCGTATATCTCCCAAAGGAAAATCCTCTGGATGGGTCAAATCATGAGCTAAATGCTGAAATTCTTCCGAGAAGGAGATCCTGTCTCGACCTTCAAAAAGCTGAGAAAGACTATAAGCTAGAGATTTTCGCGCTTGGAAAGAACCATCTTTTAGCTCAACCCCCAGTTCCTGCAAATTTTGACGAATCTGCTTGGTTTCCTCATCAAAAAAGTACACTTGGTCAGAAGAACTGATATAGAAATCCTGATTGCTGGTCAGGGCTTTAAGAGCTTGATCAATCTCTTCTTGGGCAATCTCTTGGAAATCAAACTGAATCTCCAACAGTCCTCCCTTGGACTCAATCTGAACCTGAGGAGCTTGGACGCTGTAGAGCTGATTGATTTCATCAGATAAGAAGACCTGACCCAACTTATCAAAAGCTGGAATCGTATGGTGAAAGAAAGAATAAACTGCCTCTGACTTCAAAGCCTGTCTCCAAGACTGAAAATCAGCCTCAAAACCAGCCCCTAAACAGACTTGAAATAGCTGATTTTCCAAGACGGCATCGCTTGAAAATGGTAATTGTTCCAGCTGTTGACGACTAGTTACCTTAACATCTCCATAGTCAAACTGGATATCCAAACGGATGCGGCCGTCATCCTCCCTATCAAAGTAAAAGATTGGTGAAAAGGGTCTGATTTGTAAGCGCTCAGGAGCAGAAACTGTTCCTAGCTGTCCAAACAAAGGCAGACAGGCGGCTAGGCGGTCACGATCACTATTGTCAAACTGGAGGCATTTTCTCCCTCTTTCCTCCTGAGAAAGCTCCTTGATTTCCTTTAGGAGGCTGATTTGTTTAGGGTTTAAGAGATAAAGATTCCCCTTACGAAAGAGAACTGCCCCTCCATAGAATACGTTAACTCGCTCACTTTCAGAAATCTCCATCTCAAAATAATCGGGATACTCCTGCACGGAAAAAGAGAAAAGGTTTGCTTCTGGATCTAAATCATGAAAGAGAAGATTTTCATAACTAGTAATCTGGTGTTCGAAATGAAAATCTTCCAAGTTCATCAATAACCCCACTCCCTGCTCAAAAAAGGTCAGAGGGAAAAAGAGGTGACGACCTTGATTGGGGAAAAAGAGCTCTTGACTCAGTCCCTCCTCAATCAAGCCACATAAAAAAGTAAGAACTTCCTGACTAGCTGTATCAAAAGCATCCCAAGACAAGTCATTTTCATAGTGTTTCCCAATCATATATGGCTTTCGATGGACCAAGACCTTCAAAAAGAGAGGGATGTCACGAATGACATAATATTTTTGACTATCAACTAAACCGATTCGAAGAGTCCAAAGGAGGCGATTGGTTCCAGCTTCTACCTGGCCTTGAGACGACAAAGTGTAGATTTTTTCTCGCTTCTGAGGTTGGATCCGCTCCAAAAAACTACCACCAAAACTAACCTTGGTTTCGACCTCTTCTTGCTCTTCATGTCCTTTTTCTAAGGCTCGTAAAATCACCTGGCCTTCTTCATCATTCTTCAGATAATGCTCGAGCGCTGCGAGGTGAACACAGTAACCTCTTTTTTGGAAAAAATCGCAAGCACAAAAAACCAGATCATCCTCTAAACTGTAGCGCAAGTCTTCTCCCGCCACACGAGTATAGAGGCGATTCCCTTTTTCCTTGATAATCTCAATGTTGCCTGTTTCATAGAGTGTAACCCCCTCCATGCGCAACTTTCCCGGAATCAATTTAGCCATAGTTACCCCTTTATCTTATCTTTTTATTATACCACATTTTCCCCTACGAAAATAGCCTTCTAGGAAGACTTTCCTCCTAGAAGGCTCGATTTTTAAAGTGTAGCAAAAGTGGTCACGATGCGTTGGCAAACCTCTTCCAGTACGGACTTCGGCATAGCCACATTGAGGCGGGCATGAAGAGTTCCCTCCTCTCCAAAGTCCAAACCTCGATTCAAGATAACCTTGGCTTCATTCTTCAAAAGCTCTTGCAAGCGGTCATCCGTTAGGTCATAGGCTGAAAAATCAAGCCAGATCAAGTAGGTACCTTGCGGTTTCATGACCTTAATCTTGGTTTCGTTGCCCAAAAAATCCACTACATAGTTAATGTGGTCCTCGATGACTTCTTTTAAGTCTCCTAACCAGTCCTTACCATAACGGTAGGCAGCTTCTGTCGCCAAATAGCCCAAGCCTGAGATTTCATGTTGGTTATTGGCCAACTGACGTTTTTGGAAAGCAACTCGAAGCTTGGGATTTTCAATAACTGCATAGGAATTTTTGGTCCCAGCAATATTAAAGGTCTTAGTGGCACTGCTCAAGATAAGGGCAAAGTCTTTAAAAGCAGGATCAATGGTATTAAATGACTGGTGTTTGTGACCAAAGAGAGCCAAATCTTGGTGAATCTCATCTGAAACCAACAAAACACCGTGTTTTTGGCAGAGATGCCCAATCTTTTCTAACACTTCCTTTTCCCAAACACGTCCACCAGGATTGTGGGGATTGCAAAGGATATAAAGCTTCACATCCTCTTCCACCAATTCCTTCTCCAACTGGTCAAAGTCAATCTCAAACAGCCCATCCTTTTCCACCAAAGAATTGGTAATCAATCTGCGATTGTTCAGTTTGACACTGCGGGCAAAAGGTGGATAGACCGGTGTGTTAATCAGAACCGCCTCTCCTTCTTTTGTAAAGGCTTGAATAGCTGTTGAGATAGCTGGTACCACTCCCTCTATAAAGACGAGGGCATCCTTGTCAAAGTGATAGCCGTGTTGTGTGGCTTCCCAGTCCTGAACCGATTCAATCAAAGCATCGCTAGCATAGGTATAGCCATAGACCAACTGATCTGCGTAGGCTTGTACAGCTTGTCGAACTTCAGGCAAAACCACAAAGTCCATATCTGCTATCCAAGCTGGTAGAACTTCTCGATCATCTTCCGCTTCTTTCCATTTATAAGTATGATGTCCAAAACGATTGGGCAGACTTGTAAAATCATATTTTTCCATATCTGTCTTATCCTTCCAAAGCTTGTCGCAAGTCCGCAATCAAATCTCTGGCATCCTCAATCCCAATTGACAAGCGCAAGAGGTCATCTGTTAAGCCATAGGAATGGCGCACTTCTGCCGGAATATCCGCATGGGTTTGCGTCATCGGATAGGTAATCAGACTCTCTACCCCACCCAAACTTTCCGCAAATGAGAAGAGCTTGAGGCTATTTAAAATACGAGGAATACGTTTTTCATCCACTACTTTAAAGGAAATCATACCCCCACGTCCTGTATAGAGCACTTCCTTGACAGCAGGTGAATCCTTCAAAAAAGCAACCACTTCTTGGGCATTGGCTGTAGAACGCTCCATACGAAGAGGTAGAGTTTTAAGGCCACGAATCAACTGATAACTATCAAACGGTGACAAGACTGCACCTGTCGTATTCAAATTGTAGAACAGTTGCTCATATAGTTCTAAACTATTAGTCACAACCACCCCAGCTAAGACATCATTGTGCCCTGCTAGATACTTGGTTGCTGAATGAAGAACGATATCCGCACCATCTTCAATCGGACGTTGGTAAATCGGACTGTAGAAGGTATTGTCCACCACTACCTTGGCACCCTTGGCATGAGCTAGTTTGGCTAGTTTGGCAATATCAAATTCCAACATCAAGGGATTAGTTGGTGTTTCAATATAGAGAACATCCACATCTTTCTCTAACTCAGCAATCAACTCTTCTTCTGTATTGGCATAGGTAAAACGGAAACGACCTTCCTGTTCCACTTGGTTGAACCAACGGAAAGAACCACCATAAAGGTCTCGCACTGCCAAGACTTTACTTCCTACTGGAAAAACACTAAAGGCCAGTACAATCGCAGCCATTCCTGAGCTCGTCGCTAGGGCATAGTCCGCTGATTCAATAGCCGCCAAAACCTCCTCCGCCTTACTGCGAGTTGGGTTTTTAGTCCGAGTATAGTCAAATCCCGTAGACTGACCGAACTCCGGATGCTGATAAGTGGTTGAAAAATGAAGCGGTGTTACCAAGGCACCTGTTGCCTTATCTGACTTGATTCCCGCCTGGGCCAAAATTGTGTTGATGTGTAGTTCTTTGCTCATACAATACCTCCAAATCTATAGTAACTATTGTACCACTTATTTTCACTAACTCATTTTCTTGTTTTCAAGAGCTAGCTATAGTTTCAAACTATATAAAAACGATAGTTCCTTAAGAAACTATCGTTTTTCCTGTTGAATAGACTGGTTATTTAACGTGTTTTGCCAGTTCTTCTTGCGCTTTTTTATTTGATTCTTCTTTTTCTTTCTGCCATTTTTCTTTAGCTTTTTCATACTCATCAGCCGTTACAGTCTTATCTTGTAACTTGAGATACTTGTATGATTCGACACCCTTATTTCCAGCTTGTGAGAATGGTGATGAGAATGGAACTGTCTTTCTCAAGGTCGGTGTTCCACCCTGAGAAACGTTTGGAATAGCAAGGGCGCTATCAACGAGCCAAGCTTGAATTTCAGCATATTTTTCATAACGTTTTGCTGGTTCTTGCTCTTTATTAGCTTCTTCCAACATTTGAGTGTAGGTATCCAGACCAACCGCCTTAGCCTTGTCATTGACCTCACCTGGTTCTAGACCAATGTTTTGCAACATACCACCGTTATTGACATTTAAGATATCAAGATAGCTTGATGGATCCAAGTAGTCCGCACTCCAACCGCCATTATAGATATCAAAGTCTTTTTGAGCTGCAGTTTGAGCTAGGTAGCTAGAGTTGTCAAAGTCATCTGTTGATAGCTGTTGGATATCGATAACCACATTCTCAGCTCCTAGAACAGATTCGATGGATTGTTTCAAAGAACTTGCTTCAAGTACACCTTTTTTAGCTGATTGGTCAACTGTTACATCCAAGTGGATTGGAAATTGCACACCCTTAGCTTCCAATTCTTTCTTAGCTTCTGCAAATTTAGCCTTGGCCTTATCAGGATTGTAGTATGGATCTTGCGCATCTGCAAAGTTGATTCCTTGCCATTCTTGGCCATAGTTGACCATCTTTTCTGAAACAACATCGCCAAAGTCTTTTCCGTTGATACTTACAAATGTTGGAGGTACAACCAAGTTACGAATAATCTTTGTCGCTCCGTCCTCCCCTTGAGATTGTGCTCCATAGGCTGTACGGTTATAAGCATAGTTGAAGGCTTGACGGAAGTTTTTATTCAGAACTGCTTCTTGGGTTGATTTCTTTTCGATATCTGATGTTTTAGACGTGAAGTTATAAGACTTTCTGTCCAAGTTGAAGTTCAAGTAATAAGAAGTTGCGTTTTGCATACTATAGATGATGTTATCCTTGTTCTTCTCTTTAATACCTTCAAAGCTTGAGCTATTTGGGTAGAGACGCGCGTAGCTGTATACTCCTTCTACAAAGTTACGTGCTAGTGCATCTTGGTCACTACCATCATAATAGGCCAATTTCACATCATCCACAAAGACATTTTTTTCATCCCAGTAATTTGGATTTTTCTTGTATTCGATAACAGATTTTGAAACAAACGATTTCATCAAGAAAGGTCCATTGTACAAAATACTAGAAGGGTCTACCTTACCAAAGTCATCCCCTTTTGATTTTAAGAAATCTGCATTGACAGGGAAGAGAATGGTTGAAGTTGTTTTAGAATTCCAATAAGATTCTGGACGTGTCAAAGTGTACTGAACTGTTTGGTCGTCAATCGCCTTAACACCGACAGTTGAAAAGTCAGTTGTTTTCCCGTTGATATAGTCATCCAAACCTGCTACAGAGTCTTGAACAAGGTACAAGGCTTCGGATTTTTTATCAGCAGCATATTTCAAACCTGTCACAAAGTCTCGTGCCGTTACAGGGGCATATTCTTCACCCTCATAAGTATACCATTTTGCATCCTTACGCAATTTGTAAGTATAGGTCAAACCGTCCTGAGAAACAGTCCAATCCTCTGCCAATGATGGAACATAGTTACCGTATTGGTCATTTTCCATCAACCCATCCACCAAATTGGTCACGATGTCATTGGTTGTTGCACGGTTTTCTGCAAGATAGTTCAAACTAGATGGATCGCTCGAATAAACATAGTTATATGTTTTAGTAGCGCTACTTGAATTTCCACATGCGCTCAGTAAGATACCTGCGCTTAACACGACACTTGCAAGTGTCAGATACTTGGCCTTAGACTTTTTCATTTCCAGAACCTCCTGTTTAAAAGTTTTGTCTTATTATACAGCTTTGGTTTTATTTAGTCAAGCAATTTCTGAAGAAAAACTTAAAAAAGCATATTTTTTGCTCTTAATTTTAGAAAAAGTTCTCTTTTTTTAAGAAAAATGTAGTATAAAAACCTTTCTATTAAAGAAAGGTTAAATTCATTGCTTTTATTTATAAATCTTTTTACGATATTTTCAATCGTGTACGTAGCCGGTCTGCTTGAGCTTTGCCGATTATCTTGTCTAAGAGTCGTGTCCGTAGGCTCATCAAACCATAAAGACCTCCTCCAAGCCCTCCGATGAGAGCCACATAAAGGAAACTCCAGAAACGTCCACTTGGTTGGAAGACAAAACCGAGTAGCCACTGCAAGAAGCCAACTAGGATAAACATGACAAGTGTTAAGATGGTAATCAAAATGGTTCGCTTCAAGATTATCTTTCGACGAGCACCCGTTACCTGACAGATGTCTCGGTACATTAGGACATTTGGAATAATCAAGCCGATAGTCGTTGAAATCAAAGGACCGTAACTATGGAAAATAGCAATGGTTGGCAATTGCAAGACAATCTTAGCAATGGAACCATAGATAAAGTATAGAACTGCCTTGCGGTTTCGGAACATGGCCTGAAGCATAGGAGACAAGACCATATACAAGCCTAGGATAGTAGACTGCAAAACTGCAAAGACAAACAAGCCCATGGCCAGACTATCTGGCTTACCGTAAAAGACTGTATAAAGAGGCTCCCCTACCATGACCACTCCAACCGTTGCAGGTAGTAGAAATAAGAAGAGCATGGTAAGGCTATCTTGGACTAGGCGAGCCGCCGCTGGCAAGTCACCTTTTACATAGTTTTCCGTCAAAAGCGGCAAGCCGACACTACCAATGGAAACCCCTACAGAGATTAAAATCATGGTAATTTTATTAGGATTGGCAGAGAAATAAGAAAACATGACAACCAAGTCTTCATTGCTGTAGTTGGTAAACCACTTCATACTATTGATAAAGGTCATCTGGTCTAAGATTTGGAAGAGTTGAATGGCTGATCCTGTCAGGATAAAGGGAATGGCTTCCTTGATGGTATCGACTAAGAGTCGCTTACTATTGATCCTATCCCGTGTTTCAAAAACTCTTTTAAGCAAACCTTCTTGAGCAAGGAAGTAGATCAAAACTGCAAAACTTGCTACCATCCCTACAAAGGCTGCAAAGGTCGATTGGGTAACGGCTGATAAGTAGTCACCAGAACCCATCTTCATAATGAAGAAGGTTGCCATCAACATCCAGATAACACGGATCACCTGCTCAGCGATTTGACTCATAGCATAGGGTTTGAGGTTATTCATCCCTTGGAAGAAACCTCGGATGACACTCATAGATGGGAAAATCAAGACCGCCCAAGCCAAGCTCTGCATGATGGGAATCAGATCTTTCCCCACACCTGACAAATCTGCTAGCCAGGGAGAAAAGAGATACAAGACCAAAGCAAAGACTAAGCCCAAGCCCGTCATAAAGCTTAGGAAACTCCGAATCAAGGCAAAGCTATGCTCTTCTTCTCGCATAGTATTGTACTTAGCCACTTGTTTGGCAACCGCAACTGGAATACCAGCTGTCGAAATCAGCAAAAACCAGGCGTAAATATTGTAGCCCATGGTAAAGAGACCATTTGCCTTGGCTGCATAGGTTCCCATCCAGATATACCAGGGAATAATGTAGATAGCCCCAAGAAGGCGACTAATAAAGTTACTAGCTGTTAGCCAAGCAGTCCCTCGCAACATCTGGGCCTGCTGGTGATTGTTTTCGTTAGACATAGCTTCCTCATTCAATTTTGATAACTAGGAAATTTTCCTCATCTTCCATTATAAACTTTTCCTTGTTACTTGTAAAATTCAGACTTTCGGTTTACAATAGAAAGTATGATAAAGATTGAAACCGTGTTAGATATATTAAAGAAAGATGATCTCTTCCGCGAGATTATCGACCAAGGACACTACCACTACAACTACAACGCAGTTGTTTTTGATAGCATCAGTTACGACAGCCGAAAAGTAAAAGAAGGCACTCTTTTTTTTGCAAAAGGCGCTGCCTTTAAAAAAGAATACCTTCTTTCTGCTATAACTCAGGGCTTAGCCTGGTATGTTGCCGAAAAGGACTACGAAGTCGGTATCCCCGTCATAGTTGTGAACGATATCAAGAAAGCCATGAGTTTGATTGCGATGGAATTTTATGGTAATCCGCAAGAGAAACTAAAAATTCTCGCTTTCACAGGGACAAAAGGAAAGACAACATCTGCTTACTTTGCTTACCACATTCTATCTCAACGCTACCCAACAGCCCTCTTGTCAACTATGAATACAACTCTAGATGGCAAGACCTTCTTTAAATCTTCCTTCTCAACGCCTGAAAACATCGATCTTTTCGACATGATGGCTCAGGCTGTTAAGAATGGTCGAACCCATCTTGTAATGGAAGTCTCTAGCCAAGCCTATCTTGTTAATCGAGTCTATGGCCTGACCTTTGATGTAGGTGTCTTTCTCAACATCACTCCTGACCATATCGGACCGATTGAGCATCCTAGCTTTGAAGATTACTTCTACCACAAACGTCTCTTGATGAAAAATAGCCGAGCAGTTGTCATTAACAGCGACATGGATCACTTTTCTGTACTGAAAGAACAAGTGGAACATCAAGAACATGACTTCTATGGTAGCCAGTCAAGCAATCAAATCGATAACTCCAAAGCCTTTAGCTTTTCAGCTACAGGTAAACTCGCTGGTGATTATGATATTCAACTCATTGGCCACTTTAACCAAGAAAATGCCGTTGCTGCAGGACTTGCCTGCCTCCGTCTAGGCGCTAGTCTTGAAAATATCAAAAAGGGAATCGCTGCAACCCGCGTTCCTGGACGTATGGAAGTCCTGACTCAGAAAAATGGAGCCAAAGTCTTCATCGACTATGCCCACAATGGCGATAGTCTTAAAAAACTGATTTCTGTTGTTGAAACTCATCAAACTGGAAAGATCGCTCTGGTTCTCGGTTCGACTGGAAACAAGGGTGAAAGTCGTCGCAAAGACTTTGGTCTCCTCCTCAATCAACATCCTGAGATTCAAGTCTTTCTCACCGCTGATGACCCCAACTATGAAGATCCAATGACCATTGCAGATGAAATCAGCAGCTATATCAGTCATCCTGTTAAAAAGATTGCCGATCGTGAACAAGCCATCAAGGCAGCTATGGCCATCACAAATCAAGAACTCGATGCCGTGATTATTGCTGGTAAGGGAGCTGATTGCTACCAGATCGTCCAAGGAAAGAAAGAAGACTATCCCGGAGACGCAGCTATCGCAGAACGTTATCTATAAAAAAATCAAGGGAATGTTTCCCTTGATTTTTTTAGTCTTCTTTCTTAAATGAATTTTTAAGACCTTCAACGGCACCTTCTACAGCACCTTTAGCTTCTTCAACAACTTCTTTTGCTTTCGCAACTGTTTTTTCTACAGTACCTTCTGCTTCTGTCTTGCTATCGCCAGTAACTTTACCAAATCCTTCTTTGATAGCACCAGTTGCTTGATCCAATTTATTTTCAAGTGACATAGCTCTGTCTCCTTTGCTTTTAATACGATAAACGTTATCGCTTACATTCAGTTTATGCTTATTCTTTAGCAAAGTCAAACAATCAGCTCAAAATGAAGCAATTAAGGTAAATAGAAAATCAACCGTTCCTTATCAAAATCAGCAGCTAACTCATACTTTCCATCTTCGTTTTGCACAACATAGCCCAAGACGACTAGACTCTCAACGAAGATATCACGGCGTTTCTGCATCAGTTGGTCTTTTTTGAGGAATTTTAACAAAAAAGTCGTCATATATTTGAGGGCATACTCAGGGTTAACATCTCCTAAAATATCATAGAGTTTCTGCTGATCTTCTGTCAGTGGATACTGGTTCTTAACTTTATAAAAATAATTAGACAAGGTCATTTTTTGCCTTGCAAAGTCCGTATGTTCGATTAAAATGGCTGCATTGGTTTGATTGCGCAATTCCGTCTCAAAAGTCTTCTCCAGCAAGCCTTGATAGACTGGACTGTCCTCTCTGATAAAAATCTCTTGATCAAGGGCTAAATCATCCGTAGATTCTAAAAAAGGGAGATTGAGCGAATAGTGTTTATTTTCCCTTAGAATCAAGCCTGCCTTTATATACTCTTCCATAAGCTTATCAACTGATACATCTGGAAACTGGGCCTTGATTTCTCGTAGAATCACATCGTCATGCTGATCCAGATAGTCAACCAAATCTATAAAAAATAGTTGTCGAGTCAAACGAGAAGGATTAAAAATCTGAATCATGAAGATTCCTTTCTTTACATTTTAAAAGAGGGGATGCTGCTAACTGACTAGGATTGGTCCCCGGCTGGTTCAGAGGCACAGCTATTCCTAGTTCTCTATAGTATTCATTCCAGAAATCACTAATCTCCTGCTCCCCGTCCCCAAATTGCATCGGAATAGTCTCAAAAATAGGCAGGATTTTTGCGATGTACTGGGAACAATAGAATCCTTCCCCATCAGGATAAAAAGAAGAATTATAAGGAGCTCCAAGATGCTGGTTAGCTCTTTTCTTTACTTTTTGAATATCTATTTTTGGATAAAGATAAAGATCATACAGACAAGCTGGCTCTAAGAAGTCTCTTAGTTTTTGACAGATAACACCAGCTTGCCCACTAGCATGGTAAATCATCCCATCCAAATAGATGGCAACATGACTATAGTTCCCAGTAGAAGCCTGGATGGCCTGCCCCAAATCCGACTCATCTCTTACAAAAATCAAATCGCCATTTGCTAACATGCTTCTCTCCTAGAAAAAAAGGAGTTAAAACTCCTTTTGATATAAGACAAACTAGCCTTTCCTATTTTGAACTGACACTCAGGAACTTACCCATTAAAGCTTTCAGTCAACTGAGGCACTACTTGTTTCTTACGTGAAACAGCACCTGAAAGGAAAGCGTGGTTGTTTTCAAGTTTGAAGTTAAAGGCTGCTTCCACCTTGTCCATGTTTGATCCAAGAGCCAAAATTTCAGAGTTTGAGTTGACGATGTCTGTAATCATCAAAACAAAGTCAGAGTAGCCGTTTGCCGCATTAGCCGCTTGCATTGCTACTTCGATTTCTGCTTGGCGTTCCAAGACTTCAGCAATATCAACAGTATTGACTTGGGCAACACGAACCTTATTTCCGTTGAGTTCAAAAGTCTTAGCATCAATGTCAATCAATTCTTCAGCAGATTTGCTAGCCAAGTTAGTACCAGCTTTGAGCATAGCAAGACCGTACTCTTCCAAGTTCACACCAGCCAATTCAGCCAATTCAGGAGCAATGACTTTGTCAGATGGGTGTGTTGTTGGTGATTTCAAAAGAAGGGTATCTGAAATCAAACCTGAAAGCATCAAACCTGCGATTTCTTTAGGAACTGCTACACCATGTTCTTTGAACATACGGTAAACGATAGATGAAGCTGATCCAACTGGTTCCAAGCGCATGTAAAGTGGGCTTGCAGTTTCAAAATTAGCCACACGGTGGTGGTCCACAACTCCGTAAACTTCTACTTCAGCGATATCTGACACTGATTGTTGGAATTCATTGTGGTCAGTCAAGATGACTTGTTCTGCACCTTCTGCTTTAGCAGATGTGATGACGCGTGGTGCTTCTACACCAAAATAGTTCAAAACAAAGGCTGTTTCTTCATTTGGAGTACCGAGAGCTACTGCTTCTGTATCCAATCCATAAGCCTCTTTTGCAAGATAGGCAAAGGCTACAGATGACCCGATGGCATCTGAGTCTGGATTTTGGTGACCAAATACTAGAATCTTAGACATGATAATACCTCTTTAAATTTATTCATCTTATTTTAGCACTTTTTTCCTCTTTTGACAAAAGTAAGAGGAGTCAAAGGACTCCTCGTTAGACATCAATATCGTTAACTAGATTTTTCTCTTGATTTTCAGATAAAAACCGTTCTTTCTGTGAACGTTTCTTTCGTTTTAGGAGAGCCTCTGCAGACATGGCTTCTTCCTTACTGGCAAAACCCTCTACATAGATAAGCTTGACTGGCAAGCGAGCTCGGGTATACTTGGCTCCCTTACCACTATTATGAACGGCAAGGCGCCTCTTCACATCCGTTGTATAGCCTGTATAGTAAGAACCATCACGACACTCCACCACATACATATAGGCCTTATGATCCATAGTAAATCTCTTGAATTTCTGGGGTATAGGAACCATCATCATTGTGAACAATGAGTGGTGGTAAGACCTTGAAGCCACTGGTCGAGCCATCCTTGATAGCTTCGATTAAGAGCATATTGGCCTCCTTCTCTCGTTTTGGATAGACAAATTGCAGGCGCTTGGGTGCCAAATTATGGCATTTCAACATGTCCAAGATATCCAAGAGCCGATCAGGACGATGGACCATGGCCAAACGGCCATTAGACTTGAGAATACTCTGAGCACTTCGGCAGATTTCTTCTAGGTTAGTCGTAATTTCGTGTCTGGCCAGAAGGTAGTGTTCACTCTCGTTAAGATTAGAATGCGGATCCACCTTAAAATAAGGCGGATTACACAAAATCATATCCACCTTACTTCCCTGAATGTGGGCAGGCATATTTTTCAAATCATCACAGATGACCTGCATCTGCTCTTCCAAGCCATTCAACCGAACCGAACGCTCTGCCATATCCGCCAAGCGCTCCTGAATCTCTACAGAGAGAATTTTTGCCTTGGTACGACTACTTGCAAAAAGTCCCACTGCACCATTTCCAGCACAAAAGTCCACAATTAAACCCCGTTTAGGGAAGCGAGGAAAGCGTGATAAGAGAACACTATCCACCGAATAGCTAAACACCTCTCTATTTTGAATGATCTTGATATCTGTCGAAAAGAGCTGGTTGATTCGCTCTCCTGGTTTTAATAATTGTTCTTCTTTCATACTTTTATTATAACAAACAATGTTAATATTACAAATGATTTAGATAATCGTATTTATGGCTTCTTCTTTAAATGCTCTAGTGCCTCACGCGTCCAAACAGGCATCATTCGTCCAAGTGGTGCAAAACCGTGCTTGATCCGATCATTTGAAAAACGTCTCCGTCTTGGCAATTGATGTTTTTCCTCTTCTAAGGTACGGATAGAAAGGCTGGCCTTCCCAGTGTATTCGTCAAAATCCACCACCTGAACTTGGACTTCATCGCCAATTTTTAAAATGTCATAGATATTTTCAATAAATCCCGTCCGAATCTCCGAGATGTGAATCAGCCCTGTCACCCCTGTCTCTAACTCAACAAAGGCACCATAGGGCTGAATTCCTGTAATACGCCCGTTTAGCTTATCACCTATTTTCATCCTAGTCCTCAATTTCAATCGTTTCAATTACTACATCTTCAACTGGTTTATCCATCGCTCCAGTCTCAACAGATGCAATGGTATCTAAGACAGCAAAAGATTCAGCATCTACCAATTGCCCAAAAACAGTATGGCGGCGGTCAAGGTGAGGAGTTCCTCCTTGCTCTGCATAAATCTCAGCGATTGGTTCGGGCCAACCACCACGTGCAATCTCTTTCTTAGAGTATGGCAAGTGTTGATTTTGGACGATAAAGAACTGGCTACCATTGGTATTTGGACCAGCATTGGCCATAGAAAGAGCACCACGGATATTGTAAAGTTCTTCTGAAAATTCATCTTCAAAAGCTTGACCATAAATGGACTCTCCGCCCATACCAGTACCAGTTGGGTCTCCACCTTGGATCATAAAGTCCTTGATAATGCGGTGGAAAATCACACCATCATAGTAACCGTCTTTTGACAGAGCAACAAAGTTGGCTACTGTTTTGGGAGCTTGCTCAGGGAAGAGCTTGATACGTAAGTCTCCGTGATTTGTCTTAATAGTCGCCAACGGACCTTCTACTGTTTCAATTTCTACTTGTGGAAAATGCAATTCTTTTTCTACCATACCAAATCCTTCTAAGGCATCAAAAATGCCATCTTCTTCTACTGTTTTTGTAATATAATCTGCTTTTTCTTTGATTTTATCATGGGAAACACCCATAGCAACGCTGATTCCAGCATAATCAAAGAGTTCCAAGTCATTGAGACCATCCCCAAAGACCATAACATTTTCTGGTTTCAAGCCTAGATGTTCTACAACCTTGGCTACACCAGTTGCTTTGGATCCTGAAATCGGCACGATATCAGATGAATGTTCATGCCAACGCACCATGCGAAGTTTATCTGATAAATACTCTGGTAGGTGCAAGTCATCCCCTTTATCCTCAAAGGTCCACATCTGGTAAATATCTGCTTTTTCATGGAAGTTAGGATCCACATCCAAGTTTGGATAAATCGGATCAATCGCCTCACTGATCAGTTCTGTTCGCGTGGAGAGTTTGGCGTCATGACTACCAACCAGGCCGTACTCAATTCCCTCGTCCTTCGTCCAAGAAATGTACTCCTCAACATCTGACTTGTCAATCTGATGCTGATAAATGACCTGGCCTTTTTTATCTTCTATATAAGCCCCATTTAGGGTTACAAAAAAGTCCGGTTTGAGCTCTAGAATCTCTGGAACAACACCGAAAATACCTCGCCCAGAGGCGATACCTGTTAAAATCCCTTTCTCTCGCAACTGCTTAAAAACAGTGGGAATTGTAGCTGGAATAAAGCCCGTCTTTGACGTACGCAAGGTATCATCAATGTCAAAAAAGACAATTCTAATCTTCTTTGCCTTGTATTTTAATTTTGCATCCATCTCTCTACCTCTTTTTTATCACTCTTTCCATTATACCATAAAGCTGATGAAATTCCCTTTTTGAAAAAAGATGAAAATCCTATCAAAAAGAGAGCCAGTAAAACTAGCCCTCTCTTTTCATCCTAGAACATCTCTAGAGCAATCATGGTAATCATCGTTGCATCATAGTAGTTGTCCAAAGGTAAATCTTGTGTGAAAATGTATTTATTTTGCTGAAGAAGTTTTAGATAACCTTCTCCCTTGTCAGATGCATAGGTAATCGGTGCCAAGAAACTACCTGCCTGGTATTGATTGAGGGCAGATCCATTCAAGTCATATCCAGCATAAATGCGTTGCTCTTTCATAAAGAAATCCATCATCTTTTGAACGAGTTTTTGGCTTCTTTCATCCTGGCTCTGTGACAAGTGATAAGGCAAACGACAAGCGTTATAAGAATACGCTCCATCGTATTGAGATTCGATAGTATTGGCATCAACAAGGCGTGCCCCTGACTTCTCAGCCCAGATAAAGTCTGGCAAGAGACCCGTATCAGAATGAGAACTGATTTGCTCCAATTGCCCAAGCATCTTATCCTTAATGTCTAACCACTGTTTATTCCCAGTCAGGTCATAGAAAGACTGGAAATAGTGGGGAAGGGTATCAGACGTCCGCATCAAGTAATAATAATCAGAATCCTTGTTTGCCCAGTTTCCTACTGTTAAAACACCTGTCTCTTCATTGTAGTTGTACTTAAGGATATCATCCAAGATTTTTTTAGCTTGCTCTTGGTATTCCTGCGCCTTATCTGGCCACTGTTTGGCAGCTTCAATTAAAGAATAAGCGATATAGAGATCTCCATCAGTTGCATTTTGTTTCTCGACCGTTTCGCTATCATTTGTGATCACTTGCTTCCAAGACATCAACTGCGTTCCCTCAATACGATGATTTTGATAATAGCGATAAAGACTCTCAAAATCTGCTTGACTTGCTTGCCCTTTTTGGGCTGCTAAAACCGTTATGAGCATGCCGTAACTTTGGGCTTCAGATAGAACTGTTGTTCCCTCCGAATCACTCGTCGTACGAACATAAGACTGATCGCCTTTTGTAACAAGGAACTGTTGGCTCCATTGGCTGTAAATTCGATTCCGCATCTCTATTTTAGTCCTTCCTCTTGCTAAAAACAAGGCTAAACAAAAGATAGAAAGGATGAGCACAAACCAGACATATTTTAATTTATTCGTTTTCATAGAACCTCCTATCCTGCAAATCGTTTGGTTTTAACCCACTTGGTTTCTTTTCGTCGGAGTACTTTATCCAGCACGATCGAAGAAATGGAATCAATGGAAACAACGATAAACATCTGTGCATAAGTGAAATAGGCAGCCAAAGCCAACCAGATTTGCTTTGTAGTAGCTTGTCCAAATTGACTTGCCAATGCTGTCATAATTTGCATCAGATAAAGACCAATCATGAGAATCCAGTTGAAGAGCATGAGCTGGGCGATGTAGATATTGTCCGCATCAAAAGCAAATGGAACCCTGACATCTGGGAAGAAAAGATTAAGGAAGATCGCTAGCACATTCGCTAGGAAAATCAAATCCGATAGGACAATGGCAAAGTTAAACCAAAAGAAAACACAAGAATAGTTAAAGACTTCTAGTTTAACGCGCCAGTTTGCTCTGCCAAATAGATGCTTAAAGTTTGAGAGAACAACTTCGTAATTTCCTTTTGCCCAGCGTTTCCGTTGCATATAGTAACTCTTTAAGGTCTCAGGTTCTTGTTGGAAAGCCTCTGAATTATAGGCAAGGGCAATCAATTTACCACTCTGCATAATTTTGAAGGAAATATCGGTATCCTCGGTTAAGGCACCATTTTTCCAACCACCGATACTCTTTACAAAGTCGGTTTGAATGATAAAGTTGGTTCCTGGAATACGCCCAATTTTAAAGAGATGCCACATCCCAACGTGGTGCACGCGCTGAGTAACAACGATTTCCTGGTTGATACAACGAGTCAAGAAATTTTGATTGGCGTTTCGAGTCTTGTTGCGGCCGAAAGATGCCACGTGGCGTTCTGGGTCCTTCATCACTTCTTTGACAAGGAAATAAAGGGCGTTCTTTTCAGGCATAGCATCTGCATCATAAACACAGATGTATTCGCCTGTTGCCATCTCCAAAGCATCGTTTAGAACGCCCGCTTTTCCTCCCGTACCAGTACGGTCGATAATAGTCAGATTTCTTCCTGCATATTCAGGCATGGCTTGTACAGACAAACATTCTGCATAGGTATTGTCCGAACAGTTATCCGCAAACAAGAGCAACTCCACACGGTCGTGAGGATAATTCATGTCCAAGATAGCTTTTGCCGTTTGGGCAATAACCACATCCTCATTATGAGCAGGAACAACAATGGTAACCTTCGGATAATAAGGTAGTGGCGAAGTGTCTACACGAAAATCACTGTGTTTAAACCAAAAGTGTACTGCCGAAAAGAGAATTACCAAGCCCCAAGCTAGAGAAATCCAAATTGTAAGCAAGGTAAAAATCATTAACATTTGACTAATCATGATTCACCGCCTTAAAATTTTTGTTCACTCGATGGTAAAGAATATTGTATGCAATAAATAGTATGATAAAACAAATGCCAAAGGCGAGACTGAGTCCCAAAGCAATACCAAAAAATAGTTCGGTTAAAGTCATGTTTCCCTCCTAATATTCTACAATTACATCTGTCTCTAGTTGACGTTTGAGATGACTGGCAACATCTGCGTAGTCTTGGTATTTATCTTTATTATCAGAGTTAATCACCAAATAGCCTGTTTGGAACTGAATTCCTTGATTGCCATCTTCTCCATGAAAAACTAAACTGCTTAGTTTCTCCTGCAAACCATTCAAATAAAGTTCCTTCAAAGAATATTGGTTAGTACTCGATAGAACGAGAAAATTACCATCCGAAACGTAATAGAGCTTATCGTTGTAACTCAATTCCTGAGCAATTACCTCTTGAATACGACTGAGCATCTGGTTATGTTCTTTTGGTTTAATCTGGAAGAACAAATCTTCATGTGCCCAATGAATCAATAAAGATTGAACCGTAACATCACTTTGTTCAGTGACCATAGCTTGGTAATCTGCTCGAGCTTCGTCCTCCTGTTCTTGGACCTTTGAGATCACCTTGAAGAAATAATAACGAACCTTAAGTAGAATCCCAATCAAAATTGGAAAACTGATTAATAAGAAGATCAGTTGAATGATTGGGATATAAACCACACCCGCAACCAAAACGATAAGTCCAAAACCAAATGCTAAGATAAGGGTCCAAGTAAGTAAAAGGTCAGATAATACCAACACTGCAAACAAGGCTAAAGCTAAAAACAAGATTTGTTCTAAAATGATTGCTCGAGCATACAAAAAACAAAGCACCAAAAGAATGACCTCACAAGCAAGCAAAGCCATAAGCCAGTTTTTAAATTGACTCCAATTTTTCATTTTATCTTATTTCCCCCCTTTGAATTCAGACACAGAAGTCGCTGCCCCAAAGTACTGTTGAATGGATTGTACGATTCGTTCAGAGGCTCTTCCATCTCCATAAGGATTTGGTGCCTGAGACATTTGTCTATAAAGAGTTTCATCTGTTAAGAGTGCTACCATCGCTTCTTTCACACGTACTGGATCCGTACCAACTAGCTTCAACGTACCTGCTCTTACTCCTTCTGGACGTTCCGTAGTGTCACGAAGAACAAGGACAGGTTTGCCGAGAGAAGGCGCCTCTTCTTGAACACCTCCAGAGTCAGTCATGATAAAATAGCTTCTTGAAGCCAAATTATGAAAATCAAGTACATCTAAAGGCTCGATCAAGTGAATACGATCGTGACCAGATAAGATATCGTTTGCTGCTTCTTGCACAGCAGGGCTAAGGTGAACAGGATAAACAACTTCAATTTCCTGATGAAGATCGACCATCTCACGTAAAGCTGCAAAGACATTTCTCATTGGTTGACCTTGATTCTCACGACGGTGCATGGTTACCAATACAAGTTTCTTATCTGGATCCAATTGATCTAGAACTTCATGATAGTAATCCGATTGAACGGTTAGTTTCAATGCATCAATGGCTGTATTTCCCGTAATGACAATAGCAGACTCAGGGTGATTTTCCTTGAGGAGATTTTCTTTACTCTCACTAGTTGGAGCAAAATAAAGATCCGCTAAGTTATCAGTCATCTGACGATTCATCTCTTCTGGGAAAGGAGAATACTTATCAAAGGTCCTTAGGCCAGCTTCAACATGGCCGATACGCACCTGATTATAGAAAGCAACTAAGCTTGCTGCAAAAGTTGTCGTTGTATCTCCATGAACAAGAATTATATCTGGAAGTTCTTGCTTAACAACTGGATCAAACTTTTCTAAAATTTTTCCAGTAATATCTAAAAGGGATTGATTTTTCCCCATAATATCCAGGTCATAATGTGGCTCGATGCGAAACGTTTCAAGAACTTGATCCAGCATTTGACGGTGCTGAGCTGTCACAACTGTGATCGTCTCAATGCTGTCACTATGTTTTTGCAATTATAACACTAAAGGGGCCATTTTAATAGCTTCTGGTCGTGTTCCAAAAACAACCATCACTTTCAGTTTCTTCATTATGCTATCCTTCTACTATAATAAAACTTGACACATCAGATTAATCTTTATATCGAATTATTGCGCAAATCAATTAATTTGATTATCTTAGTTATTTTACCGTCAATTAATTTATATGTCAAATTTTTCCCAAATTATATTATTGCATTTAATTTAATTTTAACAATTTGTAACCTTTTTGTAACAATATTATTTACAACCTTTAAAAAGCCTTATTTTAGGAAATTTTAAGACTTTTTAAAAGAATCCGTATTTAAAAAAACTAAACCTTATATGTTTTTTTCGATATTTATTTTTAACTTGATAATTCAAACAATTATATTTTACCAATTTGAGGAATAAATCAAACAATTTCAAACAAAAAAATCCCTTTTTCGAATGAAAAAGGGACTATGATTGTTTACTATATTTAAAATTTAAACCTTATAAAATTTGTCTTAAAACAAATTTTTTGACAGATATAAAACAAGGTCACCGATATCTTCACAAACTGCATTCATGGCCGGTTGATGGTTCTGATACCAAACACCCGTCCCATCTGGAATATAGCCTCGTTTGATGTACAATCTCTGGGCAGGTCCATACCCTGAATGGAGCCCAACACCAAGGGTCACCTTATCCGATATGAGCCTAACTCGTTTTTCTGCTTCTTCCAGCAAGAGATTTCCAATACCTTGATTTTGAAAGGGCTCGAAGACATTGAAGTCTGAAAGTTCTGGAGCCATTCCAGCAAAGGGACCCTGCTTAGCATCGGGTAAAATCGTAATGTAACCCGCTACAGCACCCTCAACCTCTGCAACTAAGACTTCTCTCTCCTCACTTTCTTGCTCCTTAAAGTATTGAGTTAAAATCTCCTCTCTACTTGGCCAACCTTGATTGATAAAACCTTGGGATAGTTCTTTAACATCAGATGTTTGCATTTTTCTAATCAGACACGTTGTTTCCATAAGGTACTCCTTAAAAGCCTTCTCTCACTATTATAGCACGATAATAGTGATAAAAAGGAAAAGAAAGAGCTGTCAAACTAAAAATAGAATCCTACTAGACCCCAAAATATCTGCTTTTGATTGTTCACAGTAAGGAGCTTAATTCGCTTTCTTGTTTCCGAGCTCATGAAAAGAGGTCCCCCGGATCCAACTCGCTCTCTCATTTCCATGCTCGTAAAAAAAGACCCGTAAGGGTCTTAATTCGCTTTCTTATTTTCAAGCTCATGAAAAAGAGGTCCACTGGACCCAACTCGCTCTCTCATTTCCATGCTCGTGAAAAAAAGACCCGTAAGGGTCTTTTCTTTAATCTTCGTTTACGAAAGGCATCAAAGCCATTACGCGAGCGCGTTTGATAGCTGTTGTTACTTTACGTTGGTTTTTAGCTGAAGTTCCTGTTACACGACGAGGAAGGATTTTCCCACGTTCTGAAACGAAACGGCTAAGAAGCTCAGTATCTTTGTAATCAACATATTCAATTTTGTTTGCTGCGATGTAATCAACTTTTTTACGGCGTTTGAATCCGCCACGACGTTGTTGAGCCATGTTTTTTCTCCTTTATAGTATTAATTGTCCATTAGAATGGTAAATCATCATCTGAAATGTCCAATGGATTTGTTGCTCCAAATGGATTTTCAGAACGTGAAAAGTCTGGTACTGGGTTTGCAGGTGCTGATTGAACAGCAGTTGGTGCAGAATAAGCGCCACCTGAATGTCCTTCACGCACTCCGCGACTTTCCAACATTTGGAAATTATCCGCCACGACTTCTGTTACGTAAACACGTTGTCCTTGCTGGTTATCGTAACTACGAGTCTGGATACGGCCTGTGATCCCGATAAGAGAGCCTTTTTTAGCCCAATTAGCAAGATTTTCAGCCTGTTGACGCCACATAACGACATTGATAAAATCAGCCTCACGTTCGCCATTTTGACTCTTAAATGTACGGTTTACTGCAAGAGTAAAAGTCGCAACTGCTACATTTGATGAGGTATAACGCAACTCAGCGTCACGCGTCATACGCCCTACAAGTACAACATTGTTAATCATAATCTACCTTCTTACGCGTCAAGTTTGACGATCATGTGACGAAGAATGTCAGCGTTGATTTTTGAAAGACGGTCAAACTCTTTAAGAGCTACGTCGTCGTTAGCTTCAACGTTAACGATGTGGTAAAGTCCTTCACGGAAATCTTGGATTTCGTATGCAAGACGACGTTTTTCCCAGTCTTTTGATTCAACAACAGTTGCACCGTTGTCAGTCAAGATAGAGTCAAAACGTGCTACCAAAGCGTTTTTCGCTTCTTCTTCAATGTTTGGACGAATGATATAAAGAATTTCGTATTTAGCCATTGATATGTTCCTCCTTTTGGTCTAATGACCCCCAGTCTTTGCAAGGGGTAAGTGAGGTTCGCTCACAATAAACCATTATACTAGAAAAACTGATAGATAGCAAGTAAAAAAATAAAAGTTAAAAAATAACTTTATTACTTATAAATAACTTCCTCTTTCAGTTTCAAAGCTCCGGCCATCTCTTTCAAAATGAAAAATAGCAAAAAGCTGGCTAGTACTAAAATGAGCCCTAAGTAAAGGAAGGCTACTACAAATCCTAGATAGTCAATCAACCATCCCGTCAGAGGAAAAATGATAATCATGCTTAGGCTGAACATCATAGAGTAGACACTTAGCATGGTTGCCCGTACCTCACTTGGGAGTCGCTTTTGTAAATCATTATCAAAAATCGGTTGAAAGAGAGCATATAAGGCGTTACTGACCCAATAAACCAAAATGTAAATCAGTGGCGTACCAAAGTAGGAAAGCAAATAAGTTCCTCCCGTCAAGAGTACAAGAATGGGAAAGAGTTTTAAGGCTGAATACTTCTTTCCAATCTTACTTGCTAGATAAACTGCCCAGATATTCAAAACACTGCCCATCAACATGACCATCGAAATCTGCCACCCTTCTAAGTCAGGCAGTTGATTTTGATAGTAAAAATAAAACATGCACATCAGTGTTCCGATGATTTGGGAAAGAATCATCCAACTAAAAAGACTAGGGTTTCTACGCAACTCCTCTTTGACAGTCCAGATTATTTTTTTCATCGTCAGGCGCTCAGATTTTTGCGCTTTAACACTAGGCTCTTTTAGCATCCAAGTTAGGAAAAGAACGATTATAGAAGTAACAATCATGATATAGTAGGTCAAGTGCAATTGACCATGGACAAAAAATCCCGCTAAAACGGTCCCCAAAGACCGAGTCCCTTCTGCGACTCCTGACATAAAACTGGAGATAGACAAGTAGCGCTCTTTTAATCCAGCCTCCACAGCCGAATCATAAACCATGGCTGCACTCGTCCCCGAATCAAAATTATAAGACAAGGCACTCACCACCATAGCGAGTGCGTAAATCCAAAAATTACCTTGCCCTGCTAACATGAGAATAGACGAGGCAATCCCAGCTATTCGACTTAAATATAGATTGGTTTTATAGGAATAGCGGTCAGCTAACATTCCCGAGGGAATTTCACAGATGACACTGGTGGCATGAAAAATACTTTCCAATAAGCCAATCTGCCAAAGCGACATCCCGTTTTGACTGAGAAATAGAATCCAAAAGCTGGTAATGCCCAGAAAAGCAAAAAATTCCACACCAGCCATGAGACCGATATTCTTCCGGTAATTTCGTTTAAACATAGTTTCTCCTTTAACAAGTGTATTTGTATCTTTGTGTTTGTCACTTGTTAAGCTGTGCTTTACATGTTCTCCACCTCTTCTTTCTTCTACTTTGAAAAAACGCCCTAAGGGCGTTTGGATTTGTTTTATGGTTTGATACGATGCAACATACGTGGGAATGGAATGGCTTCACGGATGTGTTTTGTTCCAGCTGCGAAGGTTACCATACGTTCGATACCGATACCAAATCCTCCGTGTGGAACTGTGCCGTATTTACGAAGGTCAAGGTAGAATTCATACTCTGTACGATCCATACCAAGTTCTTCCATCTTAGCGACAAGGGCATCATAGTCTTCCTCACGCATAGAACCACCGATGATTTCTCCATAGCCTTCTGGTGCAAGCAAATCTGCACAAAGCACGCGCTCTGGATTTCCAGGAACTGGTTTCATGTAGAAGGCCTTGATAGCTGCTGGGTAGTTCATGACAAATGTTGGCACACCAAAGTGGTTTGAAATCCAGGTTTCATGTGGTGAACCAAAGTCATCTCCATGCTCCAAATGCTCATAGTCAGCATCTTCATCATTCTCATACTCTTGCAAGAGGTCAATGGCTTGATCGTAAGTGATGCGTTTGAATGGCTCTGCAATGTAGCGTTTCAAAAGATCTGTATCACGTTCCAAAGTTTCCAAGGCTTGGGGAGCACGGTCAAGTACACCTTGAAGAAGGGCTTTTACGTAAGCTTCTTGCAAGTCAAGTGATTCATCGTGTGTCAGGTAGGAGTACTCAGCATCCATCATCCAGAACTCAGTCAAGTGACGGCGTGTTTTTGATTTTTCAGCACGGAATACTGGACCAAAGTCAAAGACACGGCCAAGAGCCATAGCCCCTGCTTCTAGGTAAAGCTGACCTGATTGGCTCAAGTAGGCTGGAGTTCCAAAGTAGTCTGTTTCAAAGAGTTCTGTTGAATCTTCTGCCGCATTTCCTGAAAGAATTGGGCTATCAAATTTCATGAAGCCGTTCTTGTCGAAAAACTCATAAGTCGCATAGATAATCGCGTTACGGATTTGCATAACCGCTACTTGCTTACGAGAGCGAAGCCACAAGTGACGGTTGTCCATCAAGAAGTCTGTGCCGTGTTCTTTTGGAGTGATTGGATAGTCTTGAGATTCACCGATCACTTCGATGTCTGTGATATCGAGCTCATAGCCAAACTTAGAACGCTCGTCTTCTTTGACAATCCCTGTCACATAAACAGAAGTCTCTTGGCTTAGGCGTTTAATCGTATCAAACTTCTCTAACCCCACTTCTTCACCAAATTTTTCTACAAAGTTTGGTTTAAAGGCTACACCTTGGAAGAAGGCTGTTCCATCACGCAATTGCAAGAAGGCAATTTTCCCTTTTCCAGATTTGTTGGCAACCCAGGCTCCGATGGTCACTTCTTGACCAACGTAGTCTTTTACATCGATAATTGTTACACGTTTTGTCATAATCTATCTTCCTTTTTTCGTTTAACTTGTCCGAAGACATTATTACCCACTATTTTACCATAAATAGACTGCGATAGCTAGGTTCTACTAGAGAAAAATCGCGAGATTTTCGTTACAAAAAATCTTCGCTAAAAAGACGAAGATTCTAAGTTTTATTTTTCCATAAATTGATGCAAGCGACGAATAGCTTCTTTTAATGTATCCAAGTCTGTGGCATAGCTGAGACGAACATTTTCTGGTGCTCCAAATCCAGCTCCTGTAATCAAGGCAAGGCCGACTTCTTCGAGGATAGCTGTTGTAAACTCTGTCACATCGGTATACCCCTTCATCTCCATCGCTTTTTTAACATTTGGGAAGAGGTAGAAAGCTCCTTGGGGCTTGACAGCTTCAAATCCTGGCACTTGGCACAAGAGAGGATAAATGGTATTCAAACGCTCCTCAAAAGCCTGGCGCATGGTTTCAACAGAGTCTTGCGGTCCAGTCAGCGCCTCAATCGTTGCATATTGAGATACTGCTGTCAGATTGGAAGTCGTTTGTCCTGTTAGCTTGCTCATGGCAGCGATAATTTCAGGATTTCCCACAGCATAACCTACCCGCCAACCAGTCATGGCATAGGCCTTAGATACACCGTTAATCACGATAGTTTGCTTGCGAATAGCTTCTGACAAACTAGAGATTGGAACAAATTCGTTTCCGTTATAAACCAGACGACCGTAAATATCATCTGCTAGGATAAGGACATCATGTTCAACAGCCCAATTTCCGATGGCCAAGAGTTCCTCACGAGAGTATATCATACCGGTTGGATTCGATGGTGAATTGAGAACTAAGACCTTGGTCTTATCTGTTCGGGCTGCTTCTAGCTGCTCTACTGTTACTTTAAAGTGATTATCTTCCTTAGCCTGGACAAAGACTGGCACACCTTCTGCCATCTTGACCTGATCTCCATAGCTGACCCAGTACGGTGTAGGGATGATGACTTCATCACCTGGATTGACCACAGCCATAAAGAAGGTGTAGAGAGAGAACTTGGCACCAGTGGCAAAGGTAACCTCGTTTGCCGCTACGGAATAGCCATAATAGCGTTCAAAATAGGTATTAACCGCCGCTTTTAACTCTGGTAGGCCTGAAGCAACTGTATAGAAGGAAGCTCGTCCATCTCGAATCGCTTCTATCGCTGCATCTTGAATGTTTTCAGGAGTATGAAAATCAGGCTGTCCCAAGGTTAAGAAAAGAACATCTTTTCCCTGAGCTTTTAATGCTTTGGCTCTTGCATCACTGGCTAGAGTGACGCTTTCTTCCATTTCTAGTACACGTTTGGATAGTTTCATATGCCCTCCTTATTGGATCACTGCTCCTGTTTCAAAGTCGACCAGATAGTACTGATTTCCTGACTTGACTTCCCAAATCGGCTTGTCCTGATAGCGACCAAAAGTAATCTTGTCGATGTCGCTAGCTCCTTTTTCCCTCGAAATCGTCGCTGCCTTGTCTTGAGAAATCCCTTTATCAAGCTGATAAACATAAATCTTGTGGTCATTCTTTTCAATCAGTACGGCAATGGCCTCTTGCTTTTTATTATGTCCCAGAACGCTGTAATAACCTTCTAGTCCATTATAGAAATCAACCTGATCTGCCTTTTCCAATTCTGCATACTGCTTGGCTAGTTTTTCTCCCTCAACTCTAGCATCTTGATAGGGTTTCATGCTGAGTGATATCAGATAAAGGAAGGAAGTGGTCATGACTAGTAGTACCAGAGCAATGCCGATTCCATACTGTAAAAGTAGCTTGTTTTTTGCTTTTTTCTGTCTTAGTTTCACTCGTCTATTTTACCATCTCTCCTCTTTTATTACAAGTGAAGACAGGAACATTCTAAGAATCTTTTCCTATAAAATATAAGTTCTTGTTTTTCTCTCTCATTATTGATAAAATAACCTTATGAAACAATATTTGAAAGAGAAAATTTCCGATAATCAACTAGACTTAAAAACGGCTATCGTCCTTAATAAAGCCATACGGACTTTTAAACCATATGAAGCCAAGGCTGCTAAAGAACACGGGCTAACACCCACCCAATTTTCAGTTTTGGAAACCCTCTATAGCAAGGGGGAACTGCGCATTCAGGATTTGATTGAAAAAATGCTAGCCACTTCTGGAAACATGACTGTTGTCATTCGAAATATGGTTCGAGATGGATGGATTTCTAGAACTTGCGACCCCAAGGATCGTCGCTCCTTTTTCCTGAAATTAACACCTGCAGGACGCAGAAAAATCGAGGAGGTTCTTCCTGACCATATCGATTCGATTGTAGAAGCACTCAGCATCTTGGAAGATGGCGAAAAGGAAGACTTAATCCAGATTTTAAAAAAATTTAAAAATTTGTGAGCAAAATTATTGCTAATTAGTATCATTTGTTGTAACATGGATGGTAACAAAAGAGTTCGCTCTTTGAATTTTAAACTAAAGGAGACACATCATGTCTAAAAAAGTATTATTTATCGTCGGTTCACTACGCCAAGGTTCTTTCAACCACCAAATGGCCCTCGAAGCTGAAAAAGCACTTGCTGGAAAAGCAGAAGTTAGCTATCTTGATTACTCAGCTGTTCCTCTCTTCAGCCAAGATTTGGAAGTTCCAACTCATCCAGCTGTAGCTGCTGCTCGTGAAGCAGTCCTTGCTGCGGATGCCATCTGGATTTTCTCTCCAGTCTACAACTTCTCTATCCCTGGAACAGTGAAGAACTTGCTTGACTGGCTCTCGCGTGCTCTTGACTTGTCTGATACACGTGGAGCTTCTGCCCTCCAAGACAAGTTTGTTACTGTCTCATCTGTAGCCAATGCCGGTCACGATCAACTCTTTGCTATTTACAAAGACCTCTTGCCATTTATCCGTACACAAGTCGTTGGTGACTTTACAGCTGCTCGTGTCAATGACTCTGCTTGGGCAGACGGAAAATTGGTGTTAGAAGAAGCAACTGCTTCATCACTTGCAAAACAAGCTGACGACCTTCTTGCAGCCATCAACTAATCCAGCAAAAACCAGCTCGAATGAGCTGGTTTTATGCTTGTTTCACAAAGACGAGTTCTAAGTCACTGGATAAATCAGGTCGGTAGTCAAAGCCGGCAAAGCGGAGCTTGCGAGCTTGTTCGACTGTATGGACTTGCCCCTCTATCAAGGCGGTTAAAAAGGCACCACGGGCTTTTTTTGAAATGGTTGAGTGGATTTTCAGCTGGCCTGCCTTGTCCTCCATAAATTTGAAGGTCACCATCTTTTCTCTAATTTCCTTCGAAAATACGGTTTCAAACTCTGATGATAGGAGTGAGAATATCAAATCCTCATCCTCTAGTGCCTCATCGTAGGCTGACTTCCAATGACTCTTTAAAGTCTTCCCAGCAACTTTTAACTTCATCAAGAAATCCAAACGGTGAGGAGCCATGGGCGACAAGGCGGGGACAACACCGTATAAAGCCGAGGTAATTAGGACATGATTTTCAAGATAGGTTTGTTCAGCCTTGGTTAACTCATCTCGTTTGATGTGACGATACATGAGACCATCGAAAAGTTTCAAGGCTGGATAATGTTTAGCCCTGTGATCTTTTAAAGCTTGAATATGAGCGTACTCTTCTTCTGCTTTCTCGGCAGATACCTTATAAAAAGTCTCTAATTCACTGGCTGAGTAGTGCGCCAGTGAGTCAAGGACTACCTGACTTTCTTCCCTCAAGGGGAGCGCTTCGATACAAGGATGGTCTGTGTTCATTTCTTTTGCTGTTGGGATTAAAATTTTCATATTGTTAGTGTAGCATATTTTTCAACCACGACCAAGAATTTCATCTTAAAAACCTCGGTTCATACCGAGGTTTCTCTGTTTATTTTGTCCATCCTAACCAGATAGCCGCGAGAACAAGGGCTGTGCCAGCTAAGCTTGTTAAGATAGATAAGAATTTATCTTTTTTCTCCTTGAACTGAGAAAACCTATTTTTATACTCAATGAAAATCAAAGAGCAAACTAGGAAGCTAGCCGCAGGCTGTACTTGAGTACGGCAAGGCGACGCTGACGTAGTTTGAATTTGATTTTCGAAGAGTATTATTGTACTTTAAAGGTCTTGAGATAGTTATCTTTTCCAACTTGACCTTCGAAGGATTGGCCATTTTCGAGGTAAGGAAGGTCGTCTGACACGGAAGCCTTGACCTTATAAATCTTGCCATCAACTTTAAAGAAGTAGACGGTATCACCCTTGATGACAGCTGATTTAAGGTCTGAGACGATACCCTTGATGTTTTCTACCGTTTCATTATCCAACTCGAGGTCATTTTTATTGGCATACTTGCTGAGGAGTTCATCTACCGTAGTTGCTACGATGACGTTTTGGTACTCCACGGCATCGACCAATGCATACTCCTTGACCAAGCCTGCATTGTCCTTCAAGCCCATGATATAGAGCGGTTTGTCATTGAGATTGACAAGAATAGGGAAGGTAGCCTTGTAGGCCTTCTCTTGCACTGCTCCCTCTGCAGAAGCACGGGCAGATTCTTCGGTTGCTGAAGCTAGATTGTACTTGGTGATTTCACCAGTGCGCATATTTTCAAGGATAAATCCTAGATTACTTTCGTCAGCGTTGGCTGAAGTCACCCCAGTGTAGAGATAAATGTCATTTCCGATAGAAAGATAGTTATAGCCTTCTGTCGTTTGGGTAACGTTTTTCTTAGAAATCAAGGCATTCCAGAGGCCGTCTTTATACTTGCCGTTGTAGTTGATTTGCTCGATGGTTTCTTCAGCTGGATAGACACGATCCACCCATTCTGGGACTTCATCCAAGCTGTATTCCTTGGTTTCTCCATTGGTGGCATCTAAGATAATAACAGATGAAGGACGCGGGACTCCTAGACCAAACTGCTTTTGATAAACGGTTGCTACATAGAAGGGATTGCCTTCATCATCCACCTCAAAGGAGGGCGTTTTAAAAATCTTGGTTGGGTACTTAATCCGAAGATGGCGTTTGACGTCTCGGTTAAAATACTCAGAGTCTGAATACTTCATGGGCGTTTTTAAATCCACCAATTCCGCATTTCCTGTCACCATATCAACCTTGATATACTCTCCAATTCCCTTGGACTGATTATTAAACCATTTGATCGGGTCGGCATACTCCAAAGGGGTCACCCGATAGGGTTTGCCATCAACCGTCAGCTGAGTATAAGTATCTGCTGCTACGTACTGGGAGACCTTATCCGTCAGAGAGCCTAGATAACGGTCTCCAATCTTTTCTGCAGTGCTCCGATCTAGGATTGGAACCTTACTGGTATCACTCTTAGGAAAATCTTTAAAGTCTTTTTCTGTGATAGACACTACATTAGCATAATTTTTTGCTTGGAAAAAGCTAGAGGTTACTAGGCTTACCAGACCAGCAAGGACAAAGATGATAGCTGCAGTCAGAAACAATCCTCTACTAAGTTTGGTAAAAAGGAATCCTTCTAGATTGAGATCTTTGGCAGCCTTGCCATGACGTAGGTGAACTGTCTTGAGGAGGTTGGTATCCTTGCGGAAACTAAACAAAATTCCCATCACCACCAGATGCCCACAAAGAAAGAAGATGAATTCCCAACTAGTAAGATTAAGTGGCGGCAAAAAGATATACCAAGTCGTTGCGATAAAAACAAGTTCAAAAAGTATGCGTTTCATCTGAGTTCCTCCTAAATAATCCGTCCTTCCAAATGATCCAGTTCATGTTGGCAGATCTGAGCTGGAAAACCTGTTAACGTAATGGTCTGTTCCTCCCACTTACTATCACGATAGGAAACCGTAATCGTTTCATAGCGAGTTGTTGGTCGCACCCCAGTCAAAGACAAACAACCTTCCTCTGTCTCGTAAGGTCCTTTATAGGAAAGGAGAATGGGGTTAAACATGACCATGGGAACCAAGCCAAGATTAAAGATAATGACACGCTTCTGCACACCAATCATATTGGCTGCCAGACCGACACAGGTCTCGCGATTAGCCAGCAGGGTATCCTGCAAATCCTTAGCCAGATAAAGGTCTTCCTGACTTGCAGGTTTCGAGACCTGCGACAAGAATAAGACATCTCGGACAATTTTCTTTTCCATTCTCTTTCACTCCTTGCTACTTTACTTTATTATAGCACAAAAGGGAGCAACTCCTAGTCCTTTCTCTCAAATGCAAAAAAAGCCATCCGAAGATGACTTTCTTTTTAAATCGCGTTCTTATCAAGACCAAGTTTACGTTGAACAAACTTAACGATTTCGACGATAAGTATCATTGAGAAGCTTCCAGCTAGAACAATACCCCATTGAGACAAGTCTAGTTTGGTTACGTGGAAGATACCTTCAAGCGGTTCTACAACGATTGTTGCCATCAAGAGGATGAAGGATACCAAGATAGACCAGTTGAAGGTCTTAGACTTGAATGGTCCGACTGTCAAGATGGATTGGTAAACAGACTTGACGTTGTAGGCATGGAAGAGCTGGATCAAACCAAGTGTTGCAAAGGCCATAGTGAGGGCATCTGCGTGAATAGCATGATTGTCACCCACGTGAACTGGGTAAGCAATCGCAAGGCCATAAACACTCATAACAATAGCTGCTTGGAGTACACCTTGATAAATGATAGAACTCAAAACACCACCTGAGAAGAAGCTTGCCTTGCGTCCACGTGGTTTATGGTTCATGACACCAGGCTCAGCAGGCTCAACACCTAGAGCGATAGCTGGGAAGGTATCTGTTACCAAGTTGATCCACAAGAGATGAACTGGCTGTAGGACATCCCAACCAAACAAGGTTGATAAGAAGATAGTTAATACTTCAGCAGTATTGGCAGAAAGTAAGTACTGAATAGTCTTTTGAATGTTTGAGAAGACCTTGCGTCCTTCTTCAACTGCGACGATAATGGTCGCAAAGTTATCATCTGCAAGAATCATGTCAGAAGCCCCCTTAGAAACCTCTGTACCAGTGATTCCCATACCGATACCGATATCGGCTGTTTTCAGAGCTGGCGCATCATTAACACCGTCACCTGTCATAGCAACAACCTTACCTTGTTTTTGCCAAGCCTTGACGATACGAACCTTGTGTTCTGGAGATACACGCGCGTAGACAGAGTATTGACCAACGACTTTTTCAAATTCTTCATCTGAAAGTTCGTTGAGTTCAGCACCAGTCAAGACATGGTCTTCCGAGTCATTTTCATCGATGATTCCCAAACGTTTGGCAATGGCTTCCGCTGTATCTTGGTGGTCACCAGTGATCATGATTGGACGGATTCCCGCTTCCTTAGCGACACGAACAGCTTCTGCTGCTTCGGCACGTTCAGGGTCAATCATTCCAATCAATCCAGTAAAGATCAAGTTGTTTTCAAGCTCTTCAGAAGTCAGGTTTTCTGGAATGCTGTCTACAATCTTATAAGCACCCGCAAGAACACGCAAGGCTTGGTGAGCCATTTCAGAGTTGTTTGTGTGAATTAAGTCATTAACTTTCTCATCAATCGGAGCAACATCTCCAGCCTTATCACGAGCAACACAACGTTTCAAAAGTTGGTCAGGGGCTCCCTTGACTGCTACGAGGAATTTACCATCTGGTAATGGATGAACCGTTGACATGAGTTTACGATCTGAGTCAAATGGTAACTCAGCTACACGAGGATATTGCTCTAAAAATCCTTTAACATCATAGCCCTTGTCCAAGGCATACTGGATGAAGGCTGTTTCCGTTGGATCCCCAATCAGGTTTCCTTCTGCATCAATCTTAGTATCATTAGCCAAAACAACAGAACGAAGAAGAGGCATTTCAAGACCTAGTTCAATATCATCAGCTGAATCATGTAGGACTGCATCATAGAAGACTTTTTCGACTGTCATCTTGTTCATGGTAAGCGTACCAGTCTTATCAGAAGCGATGATCTCAGTTGAACCAAGTGTTTCAACTGCTGGCAACTTACGAACGATAGAGTTTCGTTTTGCCAAAACTTGAGTACCAAGGGCAAGAACGATGGTCACGATAGCAGGAAGTCCTTCTGGGATGGCTGCAACAGCAAGCGCAACAGATGTCATCAACTCACCAAGTGGATTTTTACCTTGAATGAAGACTCCGACTACAAAAGTAACAAGGGCAATGACCAAAATTGCATAGGTCAAGACCTTAGAAAGGTTGTTCAAGTTTTGTTTGAGTGGTGTATCCGTCTCATCCGCATCTTGGAGCATGCCAGCGATATGACCCACTTCCGTGTACATACCTGTATTGACAACAACGCCAAGACCACGACCATAAGTCACATTTGAGTTTTGGAAGGCCATATTGACACGGTCACCAATACCAGCATCTGCAGAGAGCTCGACAGTCAAGTCTTTTTCGACTGGAACAGACTCACCTGTCAAAGCTGCTTCTTCGATTTTAAGAGAATTAGCTTCTAGCAATCGTAGGTCTGCTGGCACCACGTCACCTGCTTCAAGAGCAACGATATCACCTGGTACCAATTCTTTTGAATCAATCTCAGCCATATGCCCATCACGAATAACGCGAGCAGCTGGACTAGACATAGACTTGAGGGCTTCGATGGCTTCTTCTGCTTTTCCTTCTTGGTAAACACCGAAGGCAGCGTTGATGATAACCACGGCTAGGATAATGATGGCATCTGCGATATCTTCCCCACCAGAAGTTACGACTGACAAGATAGCCGCAGCAACTAGGATGATAATCATCAAATCCTTAAATTGCTCGATAAACTTGACTAGGAGTGATTTTTTCTCACCCTCTTCCAGTTCATTGCGTCCATATTCAGCTAGACGTTTCTGCGCTTCGCTTGACGAAAGACCCTGTTCAGTTGCTTCAACTGACTTCAAGACCTCTTCAGGACTTTGAGTGTAAAACGCTTGGCGTTTTTGTTCTTTTGACATGTGTCTCCTCCTTGACATTGTGTGCAAAACAAGTTCTCTTTTAGTTTTATGACAAACAAAAAGAGACCTGTTAATCATAACAAGTCTCGCTGTTTAAGATAGTGCCGGAAAACATACTTTTCAGTATACAATTCGGAATGACGACACTATCACAGGTTTCTGCCAGCTACTCCCTTGAGTAGTACTATTATATCAAAATTTGAACATTTTTCAAGGGTTTAAATCCGATGAAACAAGACTAAATTTGAATTTTCCCTTGAAAACCAGTATAATGGTAGAATACTATATGCCTAGAAAGGAAGCCCGATGAACCAATCCATGTCAAATCTCAAATTGGCAGAACGTGGAGCCATTATCAGCATTTCGACCTACCTCCTCTTGTCTGCGGCAAAATTAGCGACTGGCCACCTCCTACATTCTTCCAGTTTGGTAGCGGATGGTTTCAACAACGTATCTGATATTATCGGAAATGTTGCTCTTCTGATTGGCATTCGGATGGCACGCCAGCCTGCAGACCGTGACCATCGTTTCGGTCACTGGAAGATTGAAGATTTGGCTAGTTTGATTACTTCCATCATCATGTTCTACGTTGGCTTTGATGTTCTTCGGGACACCATTCAGAAAATCCTCAGTCGGGAACAGACAGTTATCGACCCTCTGGGTGCAACTCTCGGAGTCGTCTCTGCGGCGGTCATGTTTGCCGTTTATCTCTATAATACTCGCCTCAGTAAAAAATCCAAGTCCAAGGCGCTCAAGGCTGCCGCCAAGGACAATCTTTCCGATGCTGTTACCTCGCTTGGGACTTCTATTGCCATTCTAGCCAGCAGTTTTAATTATTCAATCGTGGATAAACTGGTCGCTATCATCATCACCTTCTTTATCTTAAAGACAGCCTATGATATCTTTATCGAGTCTTCCTTCAGTCTTTCAGATGGTTTTGATGAACGTCTGCTAGAGGACTACCAGAAGGCCATCATGGAGATTCCAAAGATTAGTAAGGTTAAGTCCCAAAGAGGTCGCACCTATGGTAGCAATATCTACCTTGATATCACGCTGGAGATGAATCCTGATTTATCAGTCTATGAAAGTCACGAAATTGCAGACCAGGTCGAATCCATGCTAGAAGAGCGTTTTGGAGTATTTGACACCGATGTCCATATCGAACCTGCTCCTATACCCGAGGATGAAATCTTAGACAATGTCTACAAAAAACTACTCATGCGCGAGCAATTGATTGACCAAGGAAACCAACTAGAAGAACTCCTTGCTGAGGACTTTATCTATATCCGTCAAGATGGAGAGCAGATGGATAAAGAGGCCTATAAGGCTGAAAAAGAACTTAAAGCTGCAATTAAGGACATTCAGATTACCTCCATTAGTCAGAAAACCAAGCTCATTTGCTATGTGTTAGATGGTATCATCCATACCAGTATCTGGCGTCGCCATGAGACTTGGCAAAATATTTTCCACCAGGAAACTAAAAAAGAAGAATAGAAAAATCCTGTCGTAATGACAGGATTTTTCTATTCACCTAACTATCAAAGTCACTTAGGTATTCATAGCGTTCATATTTTTCCAGCAAGGCTTCATTCTTCTCGTCTAGTTCTTTCTGAAGGGTCGCTAGTTTGCCAAAGTCAGAGCCGTTTGCCTGCATCTCTTCTTCAATAGCAGCGATACGACCTTCCAATGTTTCAATATCGCCTTCAATGCTTGCCCACTCCTGCTTTTCTTGGTAAGTCATGCGTTTCTTGTCCTCTCGAACTTTGACCACTTTCTCCTTTTCGGCCTTTTGCACTTGATTGGCTATCTCTGTTTCAAAGGCTTTTTCGTCAAGATAGTCTGTGTAATGACCAAAGAAAGGACGAATCTTTCCATCCTCAAAAGCGAGAATCTTGGTCGCTACCTTATCCAGGAAATAGCGGTCATGGCTAACTGTCAAGACAGGGCCTGCAAAACTCTGCAAGAAATTCTCCAAAACTGTCAAAGTTGCAATATCTAGGTCATTGGTCGGCTCATCCAAAAGAAGAACATTGGGTTTTTCCAGGAGCAATTTGAGAAGATAAAGACGTTTTTTCTCGCCACCTGACAATTTCTCAATCAAGGTTCCATGGGTTGAACGTGGGAAAAGGAACTGCTCTAGCAACTCTGCAATGGAAGTCGTAGAACCGCCACTAGTCTTAACCTCTTCTGCTACTTCCTGCAAGTAATTGATAACGCGCTTGCTCTCATCCAAGCCCTCAATTTGCTGAGAGAAATAGGCGATGCGAACTGTTTCTCCAATCACAACTTGTCCTTCAGTCGGCTCAAGATTTCCTGCAATCAGATTAAGCAGGGTTGACTTCCCAACACCATTGTCCCCAACAATTCCGATACGGTCTTTGGCCTGCACCAAGAGGTTGAAATCTTGCAAAATGGGCTTGTTTTCATAGGCGAAGGAAACATTCTGAAACTCGATGACTTTTTTCCCAATCCGACTGGTTTCAAAGTTCATGGTCAAGTCTGTCTCAGCAGCACCTACTGAAACATCCTTTTTCAAATCATGGAAACGATTAATACGAGCCTGCTGCTTGGTCGCACGCGCCTGCGGTTGTCTGCGCATCCAGGCCAATTCTTGCTTATAAAGTTGTTCCTTTTTATGGAGAAGGGCCGCATCACGCTCATCCTGTTCCGCCTTTAGGCGAACATAGTCCTGATAATTCCCCTGATACTCGGTCAAGCCTGCTCGGTCCAACTCGAAAATCCGCGTTGACAGCGCATCTAGGAAATAACGATCGTGGGTGATAAAGAGAACGGTCTTCTTGGAATTTTTCAAAAAGAGGGTTAGCCACTCAATGGTCGCAATGTCCAGATGGTTGGTCGGCTCGTCCAGAAGCAAGAGGTCGTGGTTTCCTAGGAGAACTTGCGCCAACTGAACCCGTCTTCTCAGACCACCTGACAGTTCCCCAACTGGAGTGGACAAGTCCTGAATACCTAGTTTGCTGAGGACCGTCTTGACCTGGCTTTCAATTTCCCAGGCTTGAAGAGAATCCATCTCTGCCATAACCCGTTCCAAACGAGCCTGCTTGTCCTCACTGTAGTTGAGCATGATTAACTCATACTCACGAATCAACTGGATTTCCTTGAGGTCGCTGGAGAGAACCGTGTCCAAAACTGTCTTGCTATCATCAAAATCTGGATTCTGAGTCAAGTAGCCAATCTTATAGTCATTCTTAGCTGAAAAAGGACTGACATCCCCGTCAAAGCCAGAAACACCAGAAAGGACATCTAACAGAGTGGTCTTACCAGTCCCATTGACACCAATCAGACCGATTCTGTCCAAGTCATGGATGATAAAAGAAATATCCTTAAAAACGGTCTTGTCACCGATGGATTTGCTTAGTTTTTCAACGATAAAATCACTCATTTTTTCTCCCTCAGGTAAGCATGGATTGCTTGACGATCATTTTCCAATTCTCCATCGACAATGGCAAACTCAATCTCTGTTAAAATCTCTCCCAAGTCTGGTCCTGGCTGGTAACCATATTCCTTAATCAAAATTCCACCGTTAATCTGAATTTCTTTCTTGTCATGAATGGTCAAACTCTGGTAAGTTTCTGTGATGGCTTGTGGATTGACTTCTTTTCCTTGGGCCTGACGAAGATTTTCAGCCTGTAAAAGTAAATCCAAGTCAAAGCGATAACAATCACGCTTGCTCAGCTCTCCTTCTTCTCGCAAAGCCAAAATGGTCAGCAAATCCTGAACCTGCTTGGCAAACTGGCGTGAGGTTTTCCATGCCTTCAAAAATGGCTGTGCATCTTTAATCTCCAAAGCCCACAACAGAGCCGCCCAAGCTTGTTCGGAGGATTCAAAAGTGAAATCATTCTCCAAATCAAACAGTTTGTTGAGCTTGTCCCGGCTTCCTGCCATGTCTGGAAGATAGTCATAAGCTCGACTCTCAATCATGGAAGACAGACCCACTCGCCAAAAAGGTGCCCGCAAGAGTTTATCAAACTCAACGAAGGTGCGCTCTACAGAAATTTTCTCCAAAAGCGACGTCAAAGTCTTCATCGCCTCAAAAGTTTCTGACTCAACTTTAAAACCGAGACTGGCCTGAAAACGGAAACCACGCATAATCCGCAGAGCATCCTCGTTAAAACGCTCACTAGCTACTCCAACTGCTCGCAAGACTTGGTTTTCCAAATCTTCTAAACCATGGAACAAGTCAATGATTTCGCCTGTCTCATCCAAGGCAAAGGCGTTGACTGTAAAATCACGGCGCTTGAGGTCCTCTTCTAGCGAACGCACAAAGGAAACCGCGCTGGGCCTGCGATAGTCCACATAGACATCTTCGGTCCGAAAGGTGGTTACCTCATACTCCTCGTCCCCTTCTAAAACTAAGACGGTTCCGTGCTCGATTCCAATATCAGCTGTTCGTGGAAAAATCTGCTTGGTCTCCTCTGGATAGGAAGAAGTCGCGATATCCACATCATGGATGGGACGATTGAGGAGGGCATCTCTGACGGAGCCCCCAACAAAATAGGCCTCAAAGCCTGCTTCTTTAATTTTTTCTAATACTGGTAAAGCCTTCTGAAATTCAGAAGGCATTTGCGTTAATCTCATAATAAGTGTTCTAATCCATAGACAAGCTCATGACGCTTGACAACTTCTTTAATTCCCAAATTGACCCCTGTCATGAAGGAGCTGCGATCATAGGAGTCATGCCGGAGAGTCAATCCTTCTCCCTGATTTCCAAAGATGACTTCCTGATGGGCTACCAAGCCTGGTAGACGGACCGAGTGGATGCGCATGCCATCAAAGTCAGCACCGCGAGCACCTGCAATCAATTCTTCCTCATCAGGCGCACCTTGCTGAATAGACTCTCGAACTTCCGCCATTAACTCAGCCGTTTTAATGGCTGTTCCGCTCGGAGCATCTTTTTTCTTGTCATGATGGAGCTCGATAATCTCTACATTTGGGAAATATTTGGCAGCCTGCGCCGCAAATTGCATAAGCAAGACAGCTCCCAAGGCAAAGTTAGGAGCAATCAAGCCACCCAAATCTTGTTCACGGGAAAATGCTTTTAGTTCAGTAATTTCTTCACTAGTGAATCCTGTTGTTCCAACTACTGGAGCAAAGCCATTTTCAAGAGCAAAGCGTGTATTTTCGTAGGCAACGGCTGGTGTAGTAAAGTCTACCCAGACATCCGCTTCAAACCCGGCTAAATCAGCCTTATCATTAAAGACAGGAATCCCTTGCCATTCTGACTCAGACTCAAAAGGATCCAAAACTGCGACCAAGTCCAAGTCTGGATCAGCCAAGACCATCTGACAAGCAGCTTGGCCCATCTTTCCCTTAAACCCGGCAATAATTACTCGAATACTCATCACTACTCCTGACTAAGATACAAAGGACGTTAGCTGCCCATGAAAAATAGGGAATGGCGCTGACTTTCCATGAAAGGCAAGACAGGCATCTTTTTTCAAGAGGCAGGTAGGCCGTGTTCAATTGCTAAGATACAAAGCTTGTAAAAACAATTTAGACGATTGGTGTATAGCTCAAGGCGATACTACCTTCTCCAAGGTGGGTCCCAATGACACTACCAAAGGTTTCAATTGGAATTTCAGCAGTCACACCACTCTCCATCAAAAGCTGACGTAAATCCGCTGCCTTTTGAGGAGCGTTCCCATGGATGACTGTTATACGGTAGTTCCCATCTTTTGTCAACTCCTTGATGATTTCCACCAAACGTTTAATTGCTTTCTTTTCTGTACGAACTTTTTCGTAAACTTCAATCACACCTTGGTCATTGAAATAAAGAATAGGCTTGATACTGAGGAGATTCCCTAAGATGGCTGCCCCATTTGACAAACGTCCTCCTTTAACCAAGTGGTCGAGGTCATCTACTATGATAAAGGCTGAATTATCAGCAATTTGAATCCCCAACTTCTCCTGAATCTGGGCAAAATCATCGCCTTGTTCTGCCCATTCAAAGGCACTCTCTACCATAAATCCTAGAGGGGAACTTGTGATATGGGTATCTGGAAAGGCAATGGTCAAGTCATCATACTCATCCAACATGTATTGGATGTTCTGATAAAAGCCTGAAATTCCTGACGAAAGAAAGAGTCCCAAGACATGGGTATAGCCTTCATCTTTCAAGGAACTTAGAATCTCATCCAATTTGGCAATACTCGGTTGACTAGTTTTAGGCAATTCTGCAGACTGAGCCATTTTTTGATAAAATTCCTCAGCAGTTAGATTGACACCTTCAACATACTCCTCTCCATCAATATTGACAGGAATATCCAAGATAAAAAGATTCTCTCTTTGCAGCGTCTTCTCCTCTAAATAGGCTGAAGAATCTGTAATGACAGCTAATTTCATGACTAAAACTCCAAATTGATCCCTGGAAGATCCAAGGCGATTTCTGTTACTTCATACGTCAAACGATTGAGCATGTTCAAACATGGACGTGCCAAGGTTTCGACTTCTTCTTGGTTAAATTCGCTTGGTTCGTTGACAATACGACCTTCCACATGGTTAACTTGGGAAATCGTTCCGCTGATGACAAATTTGTCAAAGACAATCATGAAGCTCAAGATAACGACAAGCGAAGTCACTTGATTTTCTTGGTCATGTTGGAGCAACTGAAAGTTCACGTCTACCTTGGTTTCAGGAGCTCCATTTTCATTTTCCCATTCAAAGTTACGAGCATCAAAGTGATACTGGCTAACAAATTCTTGTTCTCGTTTAAGATTCATTTTTCTCTCCCATTGCTACAATTTACTATGCAATTGTACCACATTTTTATCATTTCATCTAGTTTTCTAGGCTTTAGTCAATTCCGATTTCATCTTTAACAACAGCAGCAATCGTATCTACGTAGTAGTTCACTTCTTCTGTTGTTGGCGCTTCTGCCATGACACGCAAGAGGGGTTCTGTTCCACTTGGGCGGACAAGGATACGACCGTTCCCTGCCATCTCTTCTTCCATCTTTTCGATGATTGTCTTGATGGCTGGTACTTCCATGGCTTTCTCTTTCATGGCATTTTCCACTCGGATATTGACCAGTTTTTGTGGGTAAATCGTCACTTCTGATGCTAGTTGAGACAAGCTCTTGCCTGTTTCTTTCATGATTTTAGTCAATTGAACAGCTGATAATTGACCATCACCAGTTGTATTGTAGTCCATCAAGATAACGTGACCAGACTGTTCACCACCAAGGTTGTAGCCTGATTTTCTCATTTCTTCAACGACATAGCGGTCTCCAACAGCAGTCACTGCCTTGTTAATACCTGCGCTGTCCAAGGCCTTATGAAACCCAAGGTTAGACATAACGGTTGTTACGATGGTGTTTTGAGCCAACTGTCCTTTTTCAGAAAGATATTTTCCGATGATGTACATGATCTTATCACCATCGACGATGTCGCCATTTTCATCGACAGCAATCAAGCGATCACTGTCTCCGTCAAAAGCCAAACCGATAGCTGATTGGCTTTCTTTGACTACTTCTTGAAGAGCTTCTGGGTGAGTTGAACCAACATTCAAGTTGATATTAAGACCATCTGGTGTCTCACCGATAACTGTCAACTGAGCACCAAGATCAGCGAAAATCTGGCGAGCACTTGTAGACGCTGCACCGTTCGCTGTGTCCAAGGACACTTTCATTCCCTCAAGAGGCGTTCCAGTTGAAACAAGGTAGCCTTCATACTTACGCAAACCTTCTGGATAGTCCACTAAGGTTCCCAAGCCTTCGGCACTTGGACGAGGAAGAGTGTCTTCGGTAGCATCTAGCAAGGCTTCAATTTCTGCCTCTTTTTCATCATCAAGTTTGAAACCATCCCCACCAAAGAACTTAATCCCATTATCGAGGGCTGGGTTGTGGCTGGCAGAAATCATAACACCTGCACTGGCTCCCTCAGTTTTGACCAAGTAAGCTACTGCTGGTGTTGCAAGGACACCAAGTTTGTAGACGTGAATCCCTACAGAGAGAAGACCTGCCACCAAGGCTGATTCTAACATTTCTCCTGAGATACGTGTATCACGTCCTACAAAGACTTTAGGGGCTTCTGTTTCGTGTTGGCTAAGAACATATCCACCAAAACGTCCCAGTTTAAAGGCTAATTCTGGTGTCAGTTCTACGTTTGCTTCTCCACGGACTCCATCGGTCCCAAAATATTTACCCATTTTATTTATCATCCTTTTCTATTATTTATTATTGTTTAGACGAATCTGATTTTGTTTCTGAACTCGTTGAAGACGAACTGCCTTCTGAGGAACTTGTTGACGAGTTACTTGAACTAGACGTTGCTGTTTTTGTTGTAATTTTCATAGTTGTGTCAAACGGCATAATGACGCTTGGTAAGACATTTCCATTTTTATCGACTGCTTGTAGAGGAACAGAGGACGAGTAGTTTCCAGTTATCCGTTCACTCGTCGGTAAGATAGCAATGACACGATCTACTTTGGAGAGGGTTTCCTCATCACTAATAACCGTTACTTTTTCATCTGATACAGTAACTGTATCGATTTTCACGCGAGAATCAATCTGACTAGGATCAATCTCCGGCACAACAATGACATTGTCTCGTTTTGCTTTTTTACCAACCTTCACTGTTATCTTTTGCGGTGTCGCAACAGCCGTCAAACCACTCGGTAAATTTTCAATAGTCAGAGGAACTTCGATGGTTCCTACACTAGCATCAGAAAGATCAGCCGTCACCTTAAATTTGCGGGTACTTTCCTGCATCTCACTCGCTAAAGCAACTCTGTTTGACCCTGTTAGAAAGACCGTCACCTCAGATGTAAAACCACTGATAAAATACTGATCACTGTCATACTGAATATCAATTGGGACATTAAGAACTGTGTTTGTATAAGTCTCCGTCCGCACCTGTCTGGCACTGTTGCTATTCTGATAGTTTGTCAAAGTTGCATAGATAAAGAGAATGCAGGCGAAAAAGAAGGAAGAAATGATGTATAGACTATTTTTTCTCATGTTTCAATCCTCCTAGCAAGCGCTCTTTCAGACCTTGCTTTTTCTCTGATTTTGGAAGTAAGATTCTTCTTAATTCAGATTCAAACTCTTCCAAGGTCAAATCGTGCTTAAAGACTCCATTATAGGTGATGGAGATTCCACCCGTTTCTTCCGAAACCACAAAGGTAAGAGCATCTGACACTTCCGACAAACCAATCGCCGCCCTGTGACGCGTTCCAAACTCCTTGGAAATCCCGGTATCTTCAGTCAAGGGTAGATAGGCTGAAGTTACAGCAATCCGGTCTTCCTTGATAATGACAGCACCATCATGCAAGGGAGTATTGGGAATGAAAATATTGATAAGCAATTCAGCCGAAATTTTAGCATCTAAAGGGATCCCTGTCGAGATATATTCCTGCAAGGTTCTCACTCTCTGAACCACTACAAGCGCCCCAATCTTACGAGGACTCATGTATTCAACTGATTTCACAAATGCACGAACCATCTGCTCTTCCGCACTAATAGGGGCATTGGAGAAGAAATCAGTAGCCCGGCCCAATCGTTCCAAACCAGTCCGAATCTCTGGTGAAAAGATAACCACCGCTGCAATCACCCCGTAGGTGATGATCTGATTGATTAACCAGGAAATAGTCGTTAAACCAATCATATTGGAAAGAATCTGGGCTAGAATAAAAACTAAGACCCCACGGACCAATATCATAATCTTGGTGCCTGCAATAGCTTTAGTAAAATGATATAAAATATAAGTCACAATGAGAATATCAATCAGATTGGTGACTATACTCCAAGGACTTGAAAACAAACTCGTCCAGTATTGTAAATTGGATAATTGTTGAAAATTCATCCTTGGCCTCCTCCCTGTCAAAACACTTTACTCATCATTATACCATTTTTTGCCCATTTTTTCCCTATCCTACCTCATTTTAAATTAAGCAAAAATATGATAAAATAAACTGACTAGAAAAAACAAAGGAGAAATCATGTCTCAACTCTATGATATTACCATTATAGGTGGCGGTCCTGTCGGGCTCTTTGCTGCCTTTTACGCTCACCTACGCCAAGCCAAAGTCCAAATCATCGACTCCCTTCCCCAGCTCGGTGGTCAACCAGCCATCCTCTACCCTGAAAAGCAAATCCTTGACGTGCCAGGTTTTCCAAACTTAACTGGGGAAGAGCTAACCAATCGCTTGATTGAACAGCTAAACGGCTTTGATACCCCTATCCATCTCAATGAAACCGTTCTTGAAATTAATAAACAAGATCAAGGATTTACCATTACAACCAACAAGGGAAGTCACCTGACTAAAACCGTTATCATTGCTATGGGTGGTGGCGCCTTCAAGCCACGTCCGCTCGAATTGGAGAACGTTGAAGACTATGAAAATATCCACTACCACGTTTCCAATATCCAACAATACGCTGGCAAGAAAGTAACCATCCTTGGTGGGGGAGACTCAGCTGTGGACTGGGCTCTAGCTTTTGAAAAGATTGCCCCAACTACTCTCGTTCACCGCAGAGATAATTTCCGCGCCTTGGAACATAGTGTGCAAGCCCTGCAAGAATCGTCTGTAACCATTAAAACACCGTTCGTCCCTAGCCAACTTCTCGGAGATGGAAAAACACTCGACAAACTAGAAATCACCAAAGTCAAATCAGATGAAGCCGAAACTATCGAAGTAGACCATCTCTTTGTCAACTATGGTTTTAAATCATCTGTCGGAAATCTTAAAAATTGGGGTCTAGACCTCAACCGTCACAAGATTATCGTCAATAGCAAGCAAGAATCTAGCCAAGCAGGTATCTATGCTATCGGCGACTGCTGCTACTATGAAGGAAAAATTGATTTGATTGCGACAGGACTAGGGGAAGCTCCAACAGCTGTTAACAATGCCATTAACTACATCGACCCTGACCAAAAAGTGCAACCAAAACACTCAACAAGTTTATAAGAAAAGAACCACGGATTGAACAATCCGTGGTTTTATAGTTCATCAGCAATCTTGTTTATTTTTCGGAGTCTGTGGTTGACGCCACTTTTGGTTAGGGGATTGCTCAGGCTATCTGCCAACTGCTGGATAGAGTAGTCTGGATGCTGGATTCGCAACTGAGCCACCTCTTGCAAATCCACAGGTAAATTTTCCAAACCCATTCTATCTTTGATTTTACTGATATTATTAATGGTCTTCATACTAGCAGAAACCGTCCGAGCGATATTGGCTGTTTCAGCGTTATTGGCTCGATTGAGATCGTTACGAGTTTCACGCAAAATCTTGACGCGCTCAAAATTATCACGCGCCTGCATGGCCCCAATCACAATCAAGAAATCCATAATGTCTTCTGCCCGCTGGAGATAGGTAACTGCACCTTTCTTTCGCTCAATAACCTTAGCGTCCAGCAAAAACTGCTGGAGGAGAGAGGCCAATCCTTGTGCATGGTCCAGATAAACGGAACTAATCTCCAACTGATACTTACCAGACTCCGGATCTCGGATGCTACCATTTGCCAGAAAGGCCCCACATAAGTAAGCACGACCAGCTTCTTCATCTGCTAAGATATCGGGATCAATACCCGTCTCCAAACCAAAGAAGGAATCCGCAAGCCGCAAATCAGCCAAAAGCTCCTGCACCCTCTCATCGGTATAGACCGTGTAGACACGATTCTTGCGAAGATTGCTTCTCTGATGGTGACGAATTTCTGACTTGATGTCATAAAAATGGAGAAAAGACTCATAAAGATGACGAGCTAACTTGGCATTTTCGGTCACGACGGACAAGGTCAGGCCTGAAGTAGAGAGACCGATACTGCCAGACATCTTGATGATGGCAGACAATTCATGACGACTGAGATGGTGTTGACCAAGAATTTCTTCTTTTACTGCAACTGTAAAACTCATTTTCTCACCTGTATGATGCGCATCAATTCGTCTACAATCAAATCGCCATCATGGAAGGCTCCTCCATTTTCCAAACGAAGGAAGTTGGATGAAATCACACGAGGAACCTGCTTGCAAAGACCAGCAAAATCATGCTCTACCTGAACCAAATATTCATCAAAACGGTTGGTATCCATGTATTCTCTAGGAACCTTCTCGATATTAACTAAGACCGTATCGATAAAAGGCCGACCTAAGTGTCGATGGAGGACTTCCACGTGGTCACTGTCTGAAAAGTACTCTGTTTCCCCACGCTGGGTCATGATATTGCAGACATAGGCGATCTCTGCCTTAGTCTCCAAGAGAGCCTGCCCAATCTCCTCAATGACAATATTGGGCAAAATCGATGTAAAGAGGGAACCAGGCCCCAAGACGATCATATCACTCTCGAGGATAGTATTGACCACTCGACGGCTGGCTTGGGGTATTTCATCATCCAAGGTATTGGTCACATAGACATGGTCGATCATACCTGGATGATCTGCAATGTGGCTCTCACCTGCCACCTCAGAACCATCTTTAAAGACTGCATGCAGTGTCAAAGGCTGATCGCTTGAGGGGTAGATTTTTCCTGTTGTGTGGAAAAAGAGACTTAGCAGCTGCATGGCATTATAAGTGGACCCTTGCATTTCAGAGAGCCCAGCTATGATGATATTCCCCAGTGGATGACCCGCAAAAGCTCCAGCCTCTTCTGAGAAACGGTACTGAAAAACCTTCTCATAAAACTTAGGCATATCCGACATGGCTACCAGAACATTGCGAAGATCACCTGGTGGTGTCAGCTGTTGGATATTCTTTCTTAGTTCACCAGAAGATCCACCATCATCAGCTACCGTTACGATGGCTGCGATATCAACATCCTTTTCTCGCAAGCTTTTCAAAATGACGGGGATACCAGTTCCTCCACCAATTACCGTTATCTTTGGTTTTCTCATGAACGGTTTACCGTTTCCTTTCTTCTGTCTTTGTCACGATGGCTTTCATTGACAGGCCAGTTTTTAGCAAGGTCCTCAGCGATTCGCTTAGCAAAGGCAACACTACGGTGCTGTCCACCTGTACATCCTACTGCAATGGTTAAAACAGACTTGCCTTCTTTTTTGTAACTTGGCAAAATGGGCTCAATCAAGGCGAGTAAGTGTTGATAAAAACTTTCAGACTCTTCATGATTCATCACATAGTCATAAACTGCTTGATCCTCACCTGTCTGATTGCGAAGTTCAGGGAGGTAGTATGGGTTTGGCAAGAAACGGACATCAAAGACCAAGTCTGCATCGATAGGGATACCATACTTGAATCCAAAAGACATGACTTCGATACGGAAAGACTGGGCCTGTTCTTGATCTGAAAATTGCTCTGCAATGGTTTTACGAAGCTCACGCGGAGTGAGTTCGGTCGTATCCACCACATTTTGGCTCATGTTTTTCAAAGGTGCCAAGAGTTCGCGTTCCAGCTTGATGCCATCTAAAATCCGACCATCTGCAGCTAGAGGGTGACTTCGTCTAGTTTCCTTATAGCGTGCCACCAATTCCTTATCTGCTGCGTCTAAAAAGAGAATTTTGAAGTCCAAATCGTCTTGGTTTTCCAATTCATCCAAAACAGCCTGAATCTCTGAAAAGAAAGAACGGCTCCGCATATCGACTACTAGGGCTAACTTATGGTCATCATCCTTGGTCTCAACCAACTGCAAAAACTTTGGCAAGAGGGCTGGTGGCATATTGTCAATAGTGAAATATCCCAAATCCTCGAAGGACTGAATGGCTACCGTTTTCCCTGCGCCACTCATCCCTGTCACAATCACCAGGTGAAGTTGTTTCTTTGTCATCTATCTCTCCTTATATCAAAAAAAGTTTGGCAGAGCCAAACTTCAACTAGCTTATCCAATCTCTGCAATCACTTCAATTTCGACTTTTACATCACGAGGAAGACGTGCAACCTCTACAGCTGAACGAGCTGGAAATTCCTCTTTAAAGGCAGTCTGGTAAACCTCGTTAAAAGGAACAAAGTCATTCATATCGCTCAAGAAGCAAGTTGTTTTGACAACATGGTCAAAGTCTGTTCCTGCTTCAGCCAAAATAGCACCGATATTTTTCAAGACTTGTTCTGTCTGTTCTTGGATCGTTTCTCCTACAATTTCTCCAGTTTCAGGAGATAGGGGAACTTGACCGCTAGCAAACAAAAGATTGCCAACGATTTTTCCTTGAACATATGGTCCGATAGCTTTTGGAGCTTTGTCTGTATGAATTGTTTTTGCCATTTCTTTCCCTCACAATTTTTCTAATATTGCATCCCAAGCCTGATCCATCCCTGTCTTGCTGACAGATGAAAAGAGGATGAAGTCGTCACTTGGGTCAAAGTTTAATTTCTTTTTGATTGCTGATTCGTGCTTGTTCCACTTACCGCGAGGAATCTTGTCCGCCTTGGTCGCAACGATGATAACCGGAATCTCATAATACTTGAGAAATTCGTACATCTGCACATCATCTGCTGACGGGTCATGACGAAAATCCACCAGACTGACCACGGCACGGAGATTTTCCCTAGTCGTCAGGTACTCCTCAATCATGCGCCCCCACTTTTCACGTTCCTTTTTGGAAACGCGGGCATAGCCATAACCTGGTACATCCACAAAACGCATCTTGTCATCAATATTAAAGAAGTTGAGCAGCTGGGTTTTACCAGGTTTCCCCGATGTACGAGCAAGATTTTTGCGGTTCAACATGGTGTTGATAAAGCTAGATTTACCAACATTTGAACGTCCTGCTAGAGCAATCTCTGGCAGTTCATCCTGCGGATAGTGGGATTTATTAGCCGCACTGAGCAAGATTTCAGCATTGTGTGTATTAAGTTCCATAGTCACCTCTAGGCTGTTTCTAGGATGGGTTTTTCCGTTCCATCGACAGCTTCTTTCGTGATGCGAACCAATTTCACATTTTCTTGACTTGGTACTTCAAACATAACATCTAGCATGGTTTCTTCAATGATTGAGCGAAGACCACGCGCACCAGTTTTACGTTCGATAGCCTTATTGGCGATTTCTTGAAGGGCTTCATCGTCAAATTCCAACTCAACATCATCATAAGAAAGCAAGGTTTGGTATTGTTTGACCAAGGCATTTCTTGGCTCTTTCAAGATGCGAACCAAGTCATCAACCGTCAATTGCTCAAGAGCTGCAAAGACAGGCAAGCGTCCAATCAACTCAGGGATAATACCAAATTTTTGAATGTCTTCTGCGATGATTTCTTGCATGTAGGAGCTATTTTCGTCAATCGCCTTGTTATTTTGGCCAAAACCGATGACTTTTTCTCCCAGACGTTGTTTCACAATTTCTTCGATGCCATCAAAAGCACCACCCACGATAAAGAGGATATTTTTAGTATCCACCTGAATCATCTCTTGTTGTGGATGTTTGCGTCCTCCTTGAGGTGGCACGCTAGCGACAGTTCCCTCGATAATCTTGAGAAGGGCTTGTTGTACCCCTTCGCCCGAAACGTCACGTGTGATAGACACATTCTCGCTCTTCTTGGCAATTTTGTCAATTTCATCCACGTAGATAATCCCACGTTCTGCACGTTCGATGTTAAAGTCAGCAGCCTGCAAAAGTTTGAGGAGGATATTTTCCACGTCCTCACCCACATAACCAGCCTCAGTCAGAGCTGTCGCATCTGCAATAGCGAAAGGCACGTTCAAGCTCTTAGCCAAGGTCTGAGCCAAGAAAGTTTTCCCTGAACCAGTTGGGCCAATCATCAGGATATTTGACTTCTGCAAATCCACATCTTCTGACTCTTCACGCGTATCGTGGAAATTGATGCGTTTATAGTGATTGTATACAGCCACTGCCAAGGCACGTTTGGCACGATCTTGACCAATCACATAGTGGTTCAAGATATTGAGGAGCTCGATTGGTTTTGGCACTTCAGACAAGTCTGCCAAAACTTCCTCGGCCAACTCCTCCCGAATGATTTCCTGGGCCAACTCCACACATTCATTACAGATAAAAGCGTTGTTCCCAGCGATTATTTTCTTTACTTCTTCTTGGCTTTTGCCACAAAATGAGCAATAAACCATCATATCATTTTTCCTATTTGTAGGCATGATTTCCTTCCATTCTAATTTATCATTCTATCTAAAATAAGTTCATGTAAAAAGCATGAATACTGTTTACCAGATTGGTAAAGGCATTCAACCAGAGTAAGGCAGACAGTCCATAGCGCTTCTTACGAAAAGCCTGTGCTCCAGTCAAGATACAGATTACACACAAAAAAGCTGTGAAAAATCCAAATATACTGCGCTCCATTAGACTTCCTTTCTATCTCGGTATTCGATGGTAAAATCATAGTCGTTTTTCTCATCTCGGGTGTAAGATTTGCTTGCGACCGTCTCAAAACGAGACAAGTCAAACGCCTCAGGGAAATAGGTATCTCCCTCTATCTGAGCATGAATCTGTGTCACGATGATTTCATCTAAATAAGGCTCAAAAGCCTGAAAAATCTGTTTTCCGCCAATGATATAGAGATTTTTTTCTTGACTCTGATACCACGCTAAAACAGACTCCACATCTTGAAATACGAGCGCCCCATCTATGACCTCTTCGCTATTGCGCGTTAAAATCAGGGTTTGCCGTTTTGGAAGCAGACGACGTCCCATGCCATCAAAGGTCACTCGTCCCATCAGTATGGCATGATTTAAAGTTGTTTCCTTAAAATGTTGCAACTCTGCCGGCAAATGCCAAGGGAGACGATTTTTCTTCCCAATCACACCTTTTTCATCCTGGGCCCAAATGGCTATGATTTTCTTTGTCATGCTTCCGTCCTTTTTATTGATATTACTATTTTATCAAAATTCTCCCAAAAAGACTGTTTTGAAACGCGCGCAAAAGAGAGAAAAGGAGCAGGCATCATCTAGCCTGCTCCTCTCGTCCCTAGGACATATATTTTTTTGCTTCTGATTCAATTTTTTCGACCACTTCTTGGATACTTAGTCCAGTTGTGTCAAGATAAACTGCATCCTCAGCCTGCTTGAGAGGTGAGGTTTCACGATGACTATCCTTGTAGTCACGCGCCGCAATCTCTTCTTTCAGCGTTTCCAAGTCAGTCTCAATCCCTTTAGCAATATTTTCCTTGTAACGACGCTCTGCTCTTTCTTCAACAGAAGCCACTAGGAAAATCTTGAGTTCAGCTCGTGGTAAAACAACTGTCCCAATATCACGCCCATCCATGACGATACCACCTTGCTGGGCAATCTCTTGCTGGAGCGAAACAAGTTTCTCACGCACTTCAGGAATGGCAGCAATGCTTGAAACCTTGTTGGTCACTTCATTTTCACGGATAGGATGAGTGATATCCACATCCCCTACAAAAACAAGTTGATCACCTGTTTCTGAACGTCCAAAACTAATGGGATGTTGATCAAGCAATTCCAAAAGTTGCTCTACTTTTCCTGCATCCAACTGGTTTTTGAGAGCTATATAAGTCGCAGCACGGTACATAGCGCCCGTATCGAGATAAGTATAACCAAAATCTTTAGCGACAATCTTTGCAACCGTACTCTTACCACTGGAAGCTGGACCATCAATAGCAATTTGAATTGTCTTCATTCCCGACTCCTATCTTGTCTTGATCACATCACCTGGATTGGCAAACCAAGATCCAGATGACATATGAGAAGGATTTAACGCTTCCAACTGGGCAATGGAAATCCCTGCACGCTGAGCAAGAGCTGCCTCACCCTCTCCAGGATGCACAGTGAGTGTTCCCTCTCCTTCTGTGTGTTCTTCTGAACTGCTCTCTGAAGGAGTTGTTTCAGAAGAAGATGTTTCTTCTACCTTGCTACTTGAAGATGACGATGCTTCTACTTTAGAACTTGAACTTGTAGAAGGAGACGATGTATCATAGAAGTCCTTCAAAGATGAAGTACGATTGCTTCCTCCGGTTGATAAGTAAATCAATACAACTACCATCGCTACAACGATCACAAAGAAGAGGCTAGCTAGAACTGTTAAGACACGATTCGCAACAGCGCCTTTTCCTTTTTGTTTACGGCGACGACGCTCTGATCTTGATTCTTCCTCACTATTTTCATAGATATCTTCTTGCCATGGTTCCTTTGCCATACCTTACTCCTTGTATTTTTTAAACTTTCTTATTACAATATAAATATGAAACTCACACTTATACCTGAACGGTGCATCGCCTGCGGGCTTTGCCAAACCTATTCTGAACTCTTTGATTACCATGATAATGGAATCGTTCGATTTTGCGATGATCCAGTTGAATTGCAAAGAGAAATCGCTGAGACCAGAGATGTTCTGGAGGCCATCAAAAATTGTCCTACACGTGCACTTCTAAAAGATCCATCATAGTTTAAAAGGGAGATTGATTTTGTAGATTCTCTTTATCACTTTAATCCCTTCACCTACTAGTTTAGCATATTTCTAGGTAAAATTATAGTCTTTTCCGGTTATTTTTTCCTTCAAAAATAGAAAGATCACTTTTTTCTTTGATGAGGTAGAGTGGTCTTTTTTTGGTTTCCAGGTAAATCTTACTGATATACTTGCCTAGAATTCCAATGGTCAGAAGTTGAATCCCTCCAAGAAAGAGAATGACAGCCATCAGAGAGGTCCAGCCAGATGTTGGATTTCCCAAAATAAGAGTCCGAAACACTACAAAAACAGTCATCATAAAAGAAATAAAACAAGATAGAAGTCCAGCTACAAAGGCTATACTCAAGGGGAAATCTGAAAAATTGAGAATCCCTTCAATCGAGTAGAAAAAGAGCTGTCTAAAACTCCAACTGGTCTTGCCAGCCTGTCGTTCAACGTTTGGATAATCAAGATAGTGCGTTTTAAAGCCCACCCAGGCAAAGAGTCCCTTAGAGAACCGATTGGACTCGGTCAGGGTTAAAATAGCATCTACCACAGACCTTCTCATCATGCGGAAATCACGGACGCCTGAGGGGAGAGCTACTGGGCTGATTTTTTGCATGAGACGATAAAAAAGATCAGCACAGAAACTGCGAAAGAGGGGTTCTCCCTCCCGACTAGTTCTCCGTGTCCCAACACAGTCCAAGTCTGCATTTTGGTCTAGTAAGGCTTTCATCTCAAGTAGCATACCGGGAGGGTCCTGGAGGTCTGCATCCATCACAACCACCAGGTCCCCAGTCGCATACTGTAAACCTGCGTACAGAGCTGCCTCCTTCCCAAAATTTCGTGAGAACGAGATATAATGCACCGCAGGATTTTGCTCCCGATAAGCCTTCAAGAGCTCTAAGGTTCCATCGCTTGAGCCATCGTCTACAAAGACATACTCGACCTCTGCTCCCAGATCAGGAAGCAAATCTTCAACAGACTGATAAAAAAGAGGAAGTACTTCCTCTTCATTTAAACAGGGGACAATGATCGAAATCATTATCTTAGTCTTCAAATCCATTTGGATGCTTACTTTGCCAACGCCATGCGTCTTCACACATTTTCGTGATATCAAATTCTGCTTCCCATCCGAGTTCTGCTTTGGCTTTTGCAGGATCTGAATAGCAGGCAGCGATGTCTCCTGGTCGGCGTTCTACGATGCGGTAAGGAATGGGATGTCCCACTGCTTTTTCCATATTTTGAATAATTTCAAGAACAGAGTAGCCCTTGCCTGTTCCAAGGTTATAAATGTTAAGGCCAGACCCTTTTTGGATTTTTTGAAGAGCTGCAACGTGACCTTTAGCCAAATCGACAACGTGGATATAGTCACGAACACCAGTTCCATCTTCCGTATCGTAATCGTCTCCGAAGACTTGCACTTGCTCTAATTTTCCAACAGCTACCTGAGTCACATATGGTAAGAGATTGTTTGGAATTCCATTAGGATTTTCTCCTAAATCTCCACTCTCATGCGCTCCGATTGGATTAAAGTAACGAAGCAAGACCACATTCCATTCTGAGTCTGCTTTGTAGATATCAGTCAAAATTTCCTCTAACATAAGCTTAGTACGGCCATACGGATTGGTCACTGAAAGTGGAAAATCTTCTAAGATTGGAACCGTGTGAGGATCTCCATATACTGTCGCAGAAGAGCTGAAGATGATATTCTTACAGTTTGCTTCTTCCATAACTTTTAAAAGACTAAGAGTTCCAGCGATATTGTTGTCATAGTAGGCAAGAGGGATACGTGTTGATTCACCTACAGCCTTCAAACCAGCAAAGTGAATCACACCTGTTGGCTCTTCTTGCTTGAAAATATCTCTGAGAGTATCAGTATCACGGATATCTGCCTCATAGAAAGGAATTTCAACTCCTGTGATTCTTTCAACAACTTCTAAACTTTTACGGTTGCTGTTGACAAGGTTATCCACTACAACCACTTGATGACCTGCTTGGATCAATTCAATAACAGTGTGGGTTCCGATAAAACCTGCTCCACCTGTTACCAAAATCTTTTCTTGCATCTTTTTTCCTCGATTCTCGAATTATTTTTTCTTATTTTACCATTTTTGGTAGGGAATGTCATTTGCCATCCTAAAGGGGAGACTAAAATTTTAGTAAAATGCTTATACTCTTCGAAAATCTCTTCAAGCAATGTCAGCTTCGCCTTGCCGTGGGTATGGTTACTGACTTCGTCAGTTCGATCCACAACCTCAAAACAGTGTTTTGAGCTGACTTCATCAGTTCTGTCCACAGCCTCAAAGCCGTGCTTTGAGCAGCCTGCGGCTAGCTTCCTAGTTTGCTCTTTGATTTTCATTGAGTATTATTCGCTTTTTACTCGTTTGACATAGTTTGCAATTGGGTAGTTTACTGGGTCCAAGGTCAATTCCTTGTCTTGGACCAATTGGGCTAGATGGTAACCGATGATAGGCCCCGTTGTGAGACCTGATGACCCTAGTCCGCTAGCAGCATAGACACCTGCTAAGCCTGGGACTTGCCCAAAAAATGGCGAGAAATCACTGGTATAGGCGCGGATTCCCACACGCTCACCTCTTATAGTAGCTTCAGCCAAGGCTGGGTAGTGAGGCAAGGCCGCATCCTCCATTTGTTGGAGCAAGGTTTCATCCACCGTCAAATCAAATCCCATATCATTTTCATGAGTAGCGCCTAAGGACAATTTCCCACCTGCAAAAGGGATCAAATCCCACTCCCCTTCTGGCATGACAACAGGGTATGATTCCATGTCTTGGGCAAGCTGATAATCTCGGAGTTGCCCCTTTTGGGGACGAACATCTACCTCATATCCTAAAGGTTCCAAAATGTCCCCCAACCAAGCTCCCGTCGCTAGAATAAGCTGATCAAACACCTCTTCGCCAATCTGATAGCCAGTTGCTAAAGGTGTCAGACTCACTTTTTCTTTGACCAGCTTGACTTGACTGGCTTCTAGCAAACGAGTCACTAATAGGTGGCCATCCACCCGTGCCCCACCAGAAGCATAGAGCAGGCTGTCAAATCCCTGCAAACCAGGGAATAATTCATTTGTAGATGCTTGGTCTAAAATGGCTAATTGACCTATCAAGGGAGATTCTTCCCTACGCTGGAGTGCTAGTTCATAGAGTTCTTCTAACTTGGATTCATCCTTTTTCAAGAGAAAAACTCCCGAACGCTGGTAAAAGTCGGTTTCCTGTCCTGACTTTTCTAAATCAGCCAACAAATCCACGTAAAAGTCAGCTCCCAAGCGCGCCATCTTATACCAGGCTTTATTACGGCGTTTTGAAAACCAAGGACTGATAATTCCCGCTGCTGCCTTGGTAGCCTGACCTTGACCATGGTCAAAAACGGTCACCTCTAAATCTGCTTCTTTGGAGAGGTAGTAGGCAGCAGTTGCCCCTACAATCCCTGCTCCAATAATGGCAACTTTTTTCATTGTCTTCACTTCCTAACTAGATATGGTGGAAAGGATTGGTCGATGCTTGGCTAGGTATGATATCAATGGCCCAATCCTTTTCTGCCTTCCATTGAGTAAGTAGGTCAGCAATTTTTTCGACAAAAAGAATTTCGATATAGTGGCCCGGGTCCAATGCCAGCAAACCATCAGACAGCATATCCTGAGCTGTGTGATAGTATATATCACCAGTTATATAGACATCTGCTCCCTTTGCTAAAGCATCCTTATAGAAAGATTGACCACTACCACCACAGATGGCTACTCTTGAAATGGGCTTCTGCAAATCACTCTCTTGATAATGAACCATTCGAAGACTATCTAGACCAAAGACTTGCTTGACATGCTGAGTAAATGCTCCAAAAGTCTGTGGTTGAATGTCACCAATACGCCCAATCCCACGTCCTGGGCCTGTTTCCTGGAGATAAGTCGTCTCCTCAATGCCTAGCATCTGGCAGAACCAGTCATTGAGACCATTCTCTACAATGTCGATATTAGTATGACTGACATAAACTGCGATGTCATGCTTGATGAGGTCGATGTAAATCTGATTTTGCGGACGGCTAGCTACCAAGTCCTTGATCGGACGAAAGATAGGCGCGTGCTTGACGATAATCAAGTCCACATCCTTTTCAATGGCCTCTGCCACCGTTTCTTCACGAATATCGAGAGCCACCATGACACTTTGGATATCCTTGTCCAAAGTGCCAATTTGCAGGCCACGACTGTCACCCTCCATTGAAAATTCCTGAGGGCAAAAGGCTTCATAAGCTTGTATTACTTCACTTGCTAGCATGGAAGCACCTCCTTGATGGCTTGAATTTTATCTACTAAAATTTGACGTTCCTCCAGATTTTTTTCTGGGATTTGGCTAAGAGCAAATTCTAGCTTAGCCGCTTCTTTTTGCCATTTTTGGACAAAGATTGGGCTGGCTTCTTTGGACAAGAAGGGGCCAAAGCGAAGGTCACTGGCTGATAGCTTCATTTGTCCCGCTTCCACCACTAGAATTTCATAAAATTTGCCAGCTTCTTCTAAGATGCTTTCTGCTACAATCCGAAAACCGTTACCCTGTAGCCAGATGCGCAAGTCGTCTTCACGATTATTAGGCTGGAGGATTAAACGTTCTACACTCGCAAGTTTATCCAATCCTTCTCCTAATATGGTCGCAATCAAACGCCCTCCCATACCAGCAATGGTGATAACCGATACCTGGTCTGCCTCTTCAAAGGCTGCCAAGCCATTGGCTAAACGGACTTGGATTTTTTCTTCCAAGCCGTGGGCCTCAACATTTTTGACCGCAGATTGGTAGGGACCAACCACAACTTCGCCTGCAATGGCAGCTTCAATTTGCCCTCTCTCGACCAACTCGATAGGCAGATAAGCATGGTCACTCCCCACATCAAGTAAAATGGATCCTTGAGGCACAAAGGACGCCACCAATTCTAATCTCTTTGAAATCATCTTCTCTCACTTTCCAAAACTCTGTTACCTCTTATTATACCATATTTCAGCTAGCAATCTTGCACCTAAAAAGACCGCAATCCACAGATTGCAGCCTTTCTTTATTTTCTAGCTTGATAACGACTGGTTAGAATGAAAATCACGGTAAAGACCAGCATCATGGCACCATAAACAGGCAATGTTTGTCCTGTAAGTGTCGAAATTTCAAGCAGTTTTTGAATTCTTGGGAAGAGAGCTGTAGCTAGGAAACCTCCTACTGACCAGACAATCAAGAGGGTACGCCAGAGAGTGAATGGCATGCAAGCTCTAAATACGGATAAGAAACCAATTGATCCAAGGAGATAATAGAGGAGGGTTGAGATTTCTATCTCAGACCAACCTTGACTCGCTCCAAATATTTTCACAAAAAGGACGCTAAATACGACCATGAGAGCGCTTGGTAGGGCACGAAGCATAGATCTTCTGAGGAAATTTGGCTCAACAGGCTTGATATTCCGCTCAAAAGTCAGAACGAATGGCGGGAAACCTTCCACAAATTGGTCAATCATGGTAATCTGGATCGGAATGAAGGGGAAAATCAAGATCCACTCAGACCGTCCTAGAAGTGCGCTGGCGATACAAATCACCGCTAACAGGAAGGAATAGATGGTCTTAATCAAGAAAATCGGTGCGATGTGGGCGATGTTATTGACCACACGACGACCTTCAAAGAGAATCTCAGGAACATCATTAAAGTCTGAGTTCAAGAGAACCAGATTGGCAATCTGACGAGTCGCCGGATCTCCCTCCGCCATTACAATCGAACAATCCGCCTCACGAAGAGCTAGGATGTCATTGACTCCGTCCCCTGTCATTGCCGTTGTATGCCCTGCTTTTTTCAGCGTTTGGATGATGAGTTTCTTTTGATGAGGGGAAACCCGTCCGAAAATGGCTGTTTCCTCAGCCATGGCAATCAATTCCTCATCCGTGATTTTTGAACAATCTACATAGCTGTGATAGTCTGCAAAACCAGCCTTCTGGGCAATGCTGGAAACCGTGACTGGATTATCACCAGAGATAATCTTGAGGCCTACTTCCTGGGAACGAAGATAGTCTAGGGTCTCAGCCGCTCCTTCTCGAATCGGATCCAAGATCTCCAGCAGTGCCAAGGCTTGAATATCAGATGGTTTCTGGGGCTTGTGATGGTCTAGTTTTTCCTGACTGAGAGCCAAGACTAAGACACGTGACCCTCTCTCCAAGGCCTCTCTGGCTTCAGGGACTTCAGAGTCCAACAACATCTCAGGTGCCCCTAAAAAAACCGTCCCCAAACCTTCTAACTCCATAGCTCCCCACTTACGGTCGCTTGAGAAAGGAAGATTCGAAATCATAGGGTAAGCAACCTTTCCTTGGAAACGCTGGCGAATAGCCTGAGCTGTTGGATTTTTATCCTCACTATGAGCGATATAGCTAGTCAAAATGCTGGCAATAGCCTCATCACCATAAGTTTCCGTCAGAGGAAGAAAAGCCTCCACCTGCATCTTTCCTTGGGTGATGGTGCCCGTCTTGTCCAGACAGAGCATATCCACGCGCGCCAAGGTCTCGACAGAGTACATCTCCTGCACTAAAACCTTTTTCAAGCCCAGCTTAATCACCGCAGTCAAGAGCGAAGTAATGGTCAAAAGGGCAATTCCCTTGGGTAACATTCCCAAAAGGGCTGTCGACGAATTTACAACGGATGACTTGAGGGGCAAGCCCTTTAACATCAAGGCTTCTAGCAGGAGAGCTAGACCAAAGGGAATGATAATCTTTCCAGTAAAGCCAGCTAGCTTGTCTAGCGATTTCATGATACGGGAGTTGATCGGTTTCACTGTCTTAGCTTCCAGCATGAGTTTGGCAGCATAATTATCAGCCCCGACATGGTGAACTTGAGCCAAAACCGCGCCACTGGCTAGGAAACTCCCTGACAAGAGCAAGGCATCCACTTCCTTTTGTACTAAATCACTCTCACCCGTCAACATGGCTTCATTGACTTCCGCAAATCCTTCCAGAACCAGGGCATCACTAGGAATCTGCTCCCCAGCAGACAAACGAATGACATCTCCTAGGACCAATTCTTCTGGATCGAGAGCAACTTCTTGACCATCACGGATGGTTTTGACCTTTTCCTTGGTCATGAGATTGAGCTTGTCCACCATATGTTTGGCTCGCAGCTCAGTCACAATCCCAGAAAAAGCGTTAAAGCAAATAACGGCAAAGAAAACCAAATTGCTCCAAGCCTGCACAAAGGCCAGCGCTAGAGCAATAACAAAGTTTAATGCGTTAAAAAGTGTAAAAACATTTCGTTTGATGATTTGCCAAGTACTGGTACTAGCTGATGCGGTAAAGTCATTGACCAAACCTTGAGCCTGTCTTTCTTTGACTTCTCTTTGGGTTAATCCCATTATCTTATTTTTATCCATAAAATCTATCATATCATTTTTTTTAAAAGAATTCTAATCCCATCTAAAACTGTTGGCTGATAACTGAAAAAGTTTGCCAGCAGTCTTTTGATAAGGTATAATAATAAAAGCAATACAATCGAAGGAGATCTCATGTTTTATACTTATTTGCGTGGACTAGTCATGCTGATCTTGTGGTCCATCAATGGCAATGCCCACTATCACAATACTGATAAAATCCCTAGCCGAGACGAAAACTATATCCTCGTCGCACCTCACCGTACCTGGTGGGATCCTGTTTACATGGCCTTTGCGACCAAGCCAAAACAGTTCATCTTTATGGCCAAAAAAGAGCTGTTTAACAACCGCATCTTTGGCTGGTGGATCCGTATGTGTGGCGCCTTTCCTATCGATCGGGAAAAACCTAGTGCCTCTGCCATCAAGTACCCTATCAACGTCCTCAAAAAAAGCGACCGCTCTCTCATCATGTTTCCAAGTGGGAGCCGTCACTCAAACGATGTCAAGGGTGGCGTAGCCCTGATTGCCAAGATGGCCAAAGTCCGTATCATGCCGGTTACCTACACAGGTCCTATGACCTTGAAAGGCTTGGTTAGCCGTGAACGTGTGGATATGAACTTTGGAAATCCCATCGATATCTCAGACATCAAGAAAATGAATGATGAAGGGATTGAAATGGTTGCAGACCGCATCCAAGCTGAATTCCAACGTTTAGACGAAGAAACCAAGCAATGGCACAATGATAAAAAACCAAACCCACTCTGGTGGTTTGTCCGAATCCCTGCCCTCATCCTTGCTGTGGTTGTTGGTATCTTAACAATTATCTTTACCTTTATTGCAAGCTTTATCTGGAATCCAGATAAGAAGAGAGAGAAACTTGGTTAAAAAATACAATTATCCCTTGGCTTTTGCCAAGGGATAATTCTTTTATTCGATTTTCCATTTTTGGGCCAACCAGTTGGAAAAGGCTAAAAATCTCTCAGCAACTTGCTCATGATGCCCATAGGGATCAAAGACAAACTGACCGGTCGGATAGTGTTTCTGAAGGCTGGTATGGATCTGCTTAGCATAGGCTGGTGCTTGAGCCAAGCGATTGGTATGATGGGCTCCTTCTGTTTGACCATTTAGTAAATACAGCAAGCAGTCCAGATTCTTCAACTTTTGTTCCTTGCAGTAAGCCACAAAATCAGGATACCAAAAGGAACCGCAGATCGAGAAGACACAGGATACCTTGTCAAAGCTGAAAAGACTGTAAACTGCCGCCAAACCACCTAATGAATACCCTCCATAGGCAAGACGAGCTTCGTCCAGGTGATAAAGAGACCGCAACTTATCTAAAAGACCTCCAAATAAATGACCATGATAGGCATTTGCCTGACCGCCAAAATCTTGAGCTCCATCTCTCAGACCAGCTGCCTTCCATGGAGTGTAGTCGTCTAGGCGATTTTTAGAGGTTAAGCCCACTAAAATCACAGATTCTGAAAGGGAAGATAGGAAATCCAAGTTTCCATCATTCAAGAGAATAACTGGATAGGTTTGATTGGGATCATAGGTCGAAGGAAGGCTGACCTTGACTTGGATCCCTTCCCAATCAAACTCATTATTTATTGATAAAGTCATTGATTTTCTCAAGGGAATCAATCACTGCTGGACCATAGTCCATCAACTCATCGTAGGAAATGGTCATGATTTTTTGATTCTTAATTGCAGGAACGTTTTCCAAAACTTCATTTGCCTTCATCAACTCTACTGCGTTGGCATCCAATTTTTTATTGCGGTCGCTGGTCACATAGATAATCAACTCAGGATCCATTGACACAAGATTTTCCAAGGTCAAGCCTGATGTTCCCGTTGCAACGTTGGTATAACCAAGTTGATTCAACAAGCTCTCTTGCAAAGCAGACTTGTAAGCACCGAAGGTTTCGTCATTATAAGCAACCATAATCAATGCCTTTTTCTTTTCACCTTGGCTTTCTGGGTTTGCTTTCTTAACAGCATCAATTTTAGCTTGTAATTGGGCTGCATATTCATTGGCCTTGTCCTGCACATTAAAAATCATTCCAAGATTTTTGACATCTTCTACAATATTTCCCAAATCTTGCTGAATGGTTGAGAGAGAAGCTTTTTGTGTATAGACTGGGATTTTATTTTCATTCCAAGTGCTAACTGTTCCCAAGGATTTTTCAGAAAACATCATGTTTCGACCCATCACAGCGTCTGGCTCATAAGAAAGGACTGTCTCTTGTGAGACTGTTTTTTTATCGCCAATTTGAGGAATAGTCGCAATCGCGTCCTTGTATTTGTCCGTCACAGCATTGTCAGGGTTGAGCATGCCAGCAATTTTATCCTTCAAGCCTAACTCCAACAAGATTTCAGTGGTTGAAAGATTGTTGGTGATAACTTTTTCAGGTGTCTTGTCAAAGACTTGTTCAACTTCATTTCCCTTAGCGTCATAGGTCTTGACCGTTAACGGATAAGTCGTCTCTGTGCTGGCCTTCTGACTTGTTTCTGTGCTAGACTGTGTGGTAGCTTTTTCTGTAGTAGTATTACCACAAGCTGCCATGGTTAGGGTAGCTACTGTTACCAGTAAAATGCTTAGTGTTTTTTTCATCTTGTTTTCCTTTTCATTCTTATAAATAGTGAATCATAGCTTGCTGATCCTCGGTCCAAGTAACCTGACTTTGAACTCCATATACAGTTTGTAATGACTCAGGGGTGATGGTCTCCTTTGGAGTCCCTTGGTAAAGGATTTCCCCCTCCTTCATCAGATAGAGATAATCCGAATAGCGACAAGCAAGTTGAATGTCATGTAGGACAGCTAGAACATTGACCTTAAGATTCTTCACAATAGCCAACAAGTCTAACTGGTACTTGATATCCAGGTGATTGGTAGGTTCGTCCAGGAGCAAGAGAGTCGGTTCTTGCGCCAAGGCGCGTGCTAATAAGACTCGCTGTTTCTCCCCACCTGACAGAGACGAATAGAGACGAGTTTTCTTCTCAAGCATATCCACCTTGACGAGAGCATCTTGAACGAGGGCGTAATCCCTTTCCTTTTCCTTCTGTAGAAAAGAGAGATGGGGAGTTCTTCCCAGCAAGACGATTTCCTCAACTGTACAATCAAACTGCAATTGATTAAACTGGGTGACGACCGCCATTTGCTTGGCTGTTTCTTTGAGTGACCAATGCTCCAGTGGCTTTCCATCTAGGCTTATCAAGCCTTTGTCCGCCTTTTCCTGGCGATAGAGGAGTTTAAGCAGGCTGGTTTTTCCACTTCCATTTGGCCCTAGTATCGTATGAAATTGATGCCCCTCAACCTTAAGAGAAACTCCTTTGAGGATTTTTTTCTCTCCTAGTCCAAAGTGGACATCCTGACAAATCAAGTCCATATCAGGCCCTCACCTCCCTTCGCTTACCTCCTACAATGTAGATGAAGAAGGGAGCACCTACCAAGGCTGTGAAAATACCAATCGGCAGCTCAGCATTTGGAATGATGACACGAGAAAGTACATCTGCCCAGACGACAAAGAGGGCACCCAGTAAGGTCGCAACGGGAAAAAGTCTCCTGTAATTCGTTCCTACTAACCCTCGAGCTAAGTGAGGAGTAATCAGACCAACAAATCCAATAATCCCACAGGTTGCTACTAAGACTGCTGTCAGAACAGCCACCATGGTCACATAAAGATACCAATAGAAGCGTAAGGGTATCCCCAAAGTTAAAGCAGCCTCATCTCCCATCATCATCGCATTAAAAACACGATACTGGGTAGCGAAAAATAGAAAGGCTACTCCCACTACCATAGTTGGCAAAAGTAAGTCAGACCAAGTAGTCCCGGCAAGCGAACCCATGGTCCAAAACTTAATGGTCATCACACTGTCCGCATTAGCGCCAACTGAGATAATAAAGTTGGAAAATGCCAGAAAGAGAGCATTGACCACCGTTCCTGATAAAATCAGACTAGAAGTCGTCATCCTGCCCTGCATAGAGGCAATGATAAGGACAGCGATTGTTGCCAAAATAGCTCCAAGGAAAGCTCCAAGGCTAATCACCAATTTTAAACCAAGAATGATGCTTAAGGTTGCTCCTAGAGTTGCACCCGCAGAAATTCCTAAGACATAGGGCTCAGCAATAGGATTGTTCACTGTAGACTGCATCACGCTGCCACACATAGAAAGACCAGCCCCTACTATCAGACCTAACAATACTCGGGGGAATCTCATGTTCCATACAATGGCAAGAGTAGACTTGGAAACCTCTCCTATCTCAAGAGGAAAACCCAACCTGCTCAAAATAATCCGATAGGTATCTCCTAGATCAATCGCAACGGATCCCATAGAAACAGCTAGAAAAAGTGAAATTCCTAAAACACTTAGCAAAATAACTAAAAGTAACACAAATTGCTGGTCTTGTCGGCTTCCAGAAAATTTGGAAAGCATGCAAACCTCCTTTGATAGAATCTTAAAAATTTAGAAAATTCTCATGAAAAGTATACCATATTTTCAACAATGGAACAAGATGAGAAAAATAAATATAGCTGGTCTTACAGTGCTAATAATCGTAACCGAAGATTATACTTGGGTATATCGAGGTAAAGTGACAACATAAAAAGCCCTCTAAAATTAGAGAGCTGATTTGAGCCCGGGCTAAAATCCTAGTGAAACAAAAAAATCTACACGATCAGAAAAGTCTCTATCGTGCCATTTTCATACATGATGTATAGTCCAAGTAGAATGAATACTATGGGCACAATGATTCGCTCGTATTTTTCAATTGTCTCGAATATTAACGGAATAGAGGATAACATCCGACTAATCTCGCAAAAGATAATTATGCCGATTACAAACACAAGCAACGCCACGAGGGTCTGTGACCAATCTAACGAAGCAAAATAAGGTATATAGATACCTAAATTATCTCCGCCAGACGCAATTGTCAGCAATGTAACTGTCCAAAACAGTTGATTTGCCTTGCTTTGTTCTAATCTTTCAATAATTTCTTCCTCTTCTTCCTCACCTTCTCCAACAATTGCAAAGCGAATCCCTAAATAGATAGGGATTAAACCAAGCAATCCAACCATCCATTCTTCAGGCACGAAATTAACGACATAAGCAGCAACTAAACTCGCCCCTACAAGTAAGCCTGTTCCTAGATATTGCCCCGCATAAATATGCCATTTCTGTTTATTCTGTGATAGCTGTGCAAATAAAATAATTAAAATAATTAAATAATCGATACTGGTGGAAATATAAACACCAATAGCAGATATGATTGTCTGTCCCATAAAAACCTCCTGTATTAGTCAGTAATAAATCAGCAGATTTTAGGAGAGCACAGACACATTAATTTAGCTATCGCTAGTGGGTAATGTCGAACGTAGGAAAGCATTTTACTCCTCCTCAAAACGTAGTTACAAAGTAATTTCTAACTGAAATTCGGTGACTACTTCTATGTAAAGTATAACATACTATACTTTACTTCGTAAAGTGTGGGCTCTCCGAGGGGGCTTGCAGACAGCTACTCGACTTTTCAAGCCGAGTAGATGCGCACCTTTATGGTGTAATTAGCTGATACTATTTGAGGTTTTTGTAGTCTCCAAAATTGTGACCGATAAAACAATGGGTATCAAAACAAAAAAATAGGCTCTGTTTTTGTAGTCTCCAAAATTGTGACCGATAAAACCTCAATAAAAAAGCCCTCTGAAATCAGAGAGCTTTATTCTTGCTGGATAAAACGTTTATAGACTAGGCGACAAGCCAAAGATTGTACGAAAATTTTAGTGAAACAAAAAATCTCCCCGAAGGGAGATGATCTGGTTTATTTTACCTTACAGTGCTAGGAACCGTAACCGAAGATTATACTTGAGTATATCGAGGTAAGGTGACAACGCAATGTAAGTGGAAAATAAAGCAGATTAGCGACGAAGTCCAAGAGAGTTGATTAACTCACGGTAACGGTTAACGTCGTTTTTACGCAAGTATGCAAGCAAGTTACGACGGCGACCAATTTTCTTCATCAATCCACGGTAAGTAGCGTGGTCTTTTTTGTGTTGTTTGATGTGTTCGTTAAGGTGGTTGATTTCCCAAGTAAGGACAGCAACTTGAACCTCTACTGAACCTGTATCACCTTCGTGACGTGCATATTGTGCGATGATTTCATTTTTTTTCTCTTTTGAGATTGCCATGATGTTTCTCCTTTTTATTTGGCTTCATCCGAGTGACAGGTTGGCATGCCTGCAACCAAGAAGAAGTTATTTGTCTTTACGACAGTTCTTATTCTACCAAGAAGCAGGGACTTTGTCAACTGATTTACTATTTAAACCCGTGAATTACTCTACTGATTTCAGGGCTTCGAGCATATCTACCTTTCTTAGGTGGTGATTGACAAAGAGGCCTAATAAGGCTAAGATTACAGTCACTGCGACGATTGGAAGGGCATAGACTTCCCAGCTGACTCGTGGATAAAAAAGTATGGTGGCTGGTGAAATCATTTGAATCAAAAATTGATGTAAATAGTGGCCAGCTACCAAACCAAGAGTAATTCCCACAAGGGACAGCACCATAGTCTCACGGTAGATATAGAGGGTCACTTCTTTATTATGGAAACCGAGAACCTTGATAGTGGAAAGTTCACGGATACGTTCTGCCACATTGATATTGGTGAGATTGTAAAGAATGACAATGGCTAGTAAAACGGAAACAAGGACAAGGATGGCCATGGTTTTATTGAGCGAACTAGCTACAGATTCAAAGAGATGGATGGCCGTCGCATTTTGGACGACCCCAGAAACAACAGGTTTTTCCATGAAGCTAGCCGCTTCTTTCTCGATATTGGAAGGTGTTGGTTCTTTTAATTTTACTAGGTAGGTATTGTCTTGTGGACGGGTATCGTAGACTTGTTCGTAAGTCGCTCTGTTGAGATAAACAAAGTGTCCAACATAGTTTTCAGAAATAGCCGCGACCTTGATTTCCTTCCCATCAAGCTCCAGCTTATCTCCAATTGTAACACCTGCTAGTTGGGCTAATTTTTGACTCACGACCGCTCCATCAGTGAACTGCATCTCTCGCCCATTTTCCTCTAATGTGATAAAGGGCTTGAAGTCTTCTCCACTAGTAACCATCATGGTGATGGTTTGAAGTCCTGCTTTGCCTTTGAAATCTTTTTCAATGGATTTAGAGTAAATCTTTTGATAAGCATGTATAGGTTCAGCTTGCAAGGCACTTTCTAAATCTGCTTTTTCTTGCTCCGTCGCACTGCTCTTTTCCGCTACAATCATCTGGTATTGCTGGATTTGTTCAAATTGACGCTCGACAACTCCTCCTACAGAAGACTGAATGCCAAGACCTGCAAATAAGAGAGCCACCGAACCTGCAACTCCAAAAATAGTCATCAACATCCGTTGCTTATAACGGAAAATATTTCGCGCCGTAACCTTATGAGTAAAACTCAAACGACTCCAAATAAAGCTCAGGCGTTCCAGCAAAATCTTTGATCCCTTAACGGGAGGTTTTGGAAGTAAGAGTTGGGCTGCTTCATCGTGTAGTTCCCTCCGTGCCACCAAATAAGCCGGCAAAACACTGGATACCCAACTTAAGGTTAGGGCAAGGAGGCTATAAGACCAGTAAAAATACTCCTGACTTTTACCAACGACCATCCCAGCTGTTATAACATCCGAAATCACGCCTGCAAGGAGATAATGTCCTAGAAGCGTTCCTAAAATGGTTCCTACAGTTCCTGCAAGAAAACCATAGAGGACAAACTTGGCAACTATATCTCGATTTCGGTAACCTAGAGCCTTAAAAATACCAGCATTGGTGCGTTCTTCGTCTACAAAGCGAGTCATCGTTGTAAAGGTCACCATTGCAGCGACCATATAAAGCACCACGGGGAAGATATTCCCGACGGAACGAATGCTTGCTGAAGCGTTACTGTACATGAGATAGCCTTGACCACCTAGCATAGTTTGGCGGTTGTATACATGGTATTTCGGCTCTGCCAGTTCATCAAGCTCTTTCTGACGCTGTTCAATCTTCTCTTTTTCCTTAGTTAGATCACTCTCTGTCTGAGCCAGTTTTTCTTTTTGAGTCACTAGTTCTTCCTTTGCTTTTATCAGCTGTCCCTCGATTTGACTCTTTTGCGGTTCTGGTAAAGCGGTCGCTTGTTCTTCTTGGGTTTTCAAGCGACTTTCAGCCTGCTCTAACTGACTCTTGCCATTTTGAAAGTTACTTTCAGCAGTTTGGAGCTGTTCTTTCCCCTCTTCCAAGCTCTTTTGCCCATTTGCTTTGATACCTGTCAATCTTTTTTGACCATTATCGGACAGCAAGTCTTGCAACTCTTCCTGGTGTTGGGTTCGTTTGGTCTTATAGTCTGATGAAAAAGCATCCAGATTTTTTAAATCGTCATAGCGCACACGCGCAATACTGTAGACTTCTGTATCAAACTGACTGGGTAAAATCACTCCATAACCGGCCAAGCTTCCATTTCCACTGCTAGCACTCCCTAAGTCTTTTTTAGAAAGGATTTCACCCGACTGAACAAATCCAGTAATTGTGAAAGTTTGGGATTTTAGGACGGACTTTTCTTCTTTCTTGCTAAAGGTAATGGTCTCTCCAATCTGATAACGGTCTTTCCAGAAATCAGCCAAGGCAATTTCCTCATTAGCTTCTGGCAGTCGCCCTTCTGTCACTTGGAAGGTTGAAATGCTCTCTGGTTTGGAATAAAGTCGAACCGCTTCTTCACTATGTTCAACAGTTAAGTCTGCCATATAGCCAAACTCAACACTTGCTCCTTGAAGTGTCTTTAGTTCGTCTTGGTCTTCTTTGCCCAAGCCATAATCAGCTATCACGGCCAGATCCAGAGTATTGGCTTTACGGAGATAATCTTCTGCCGTACGTTCCATGTTTGGACTGGCTACTTTGAGGCCAACTAGGGCTAAAGAACCCAGCATCATCAAGGTTAAGATAGAAACAAAGCGTCCCTTTGAAGTCGTCACTGACTGAAATAGGTCTTTCCGGTATGTTTTTTTCATCCTAATACTCCAATGTATCGATATCCTGCGGACGCTCATTGATCGTCATGCTCTTAACCGTGGCATCGCGCATGTGAATCACCCGGTCTGCAATAGGAGCTAGCGCGCCATTGTGGGTCACAATAATCACAGTCGCCCCCTTTTGACGAGACATGTCTTGGAGAATCTTCAAGACTTGCTTCCCCGTTTGGTAATCCAAGGCACCTGTCGGTTCATCACAGAGGAGGATCTTAGGATTTTTGGCTACAGCGCGTGCAATGGAGACTCGCTGTTGCTCCCCTCCAGAAAGCTGGGCTGGAAAGTTATTGAGGCGATGAGCCAGACCTACATCTGTCAAGACCTGCTCAGGATCCAAGGCATCTGTAACGATTTCTGAGGCCAGTTCCACATTTTCCTTGGCTGTCAGATTGGAGACCAGATTGTAAAATTGAAAAACAAAACCTACATCTTCACGACGATAGTTTGTTCGTTGGTGCGAACTATAGTTGGCAATATTAGCACCATCAATCCAAATCTCCCCCTCATCATTGGTATCCATACCTCCTAGGAGATTGAGAACGGTTGATTTTCCAGCACCTGAAGCGCCAAGGATAATAACCAGCTCCCCCTTTTCAATTTCAAAATTCACATCACGATTAGCCACAATCTCCGTATCCCCAACTTGGTAACGCTTGTAGCTGTGTTTCATTTCAATATAAGCCATCAGACACACCTTCTCTCAAACAAGTTACTTCCTGTTATCATTATAACGCTTTTTCAACTAGTTGGAAACCAGAAGCAAAAACAAAAAAGCCTAGGATTCCTAGGCTTTCTGTTTATAGATTATTTTCCAAGGTAGTATTCTTTTACGACGTTCAATTTTTCGTCGAATTCGAATACCAATGGTGGGAAGTTAGGGATTTCTACACCCATGATTTCATCATCTGACAAGTGTTTGATGTGTTTTACAAGGGCACGGATTGAGTTACCGTGAGCTCCTACGAATACGTTTTTACCATCTTTAAGTGCTGGAGCGATTTTGTCTTCCCAGAATGGAAGGGCACGTTCCAAAGTCACTTTCAAGTTTTCAGCATCTGGAATGACTGAGTCGTCAAGTGAAGCGTAACGACGGTCAGTGTGAGCTGAGTATTCGTCATCATGAGGCATTGCAGGAGGCAATACATCGTATGAACGACGCCAGATGTGAACTTGCTCATCACCAAATTGTTCAGCAGCTTCAGCTTTGTTTTTACCAGTCAAACCACCATAGTGACGTTCGTTCAAGCGCCATGATTTTTCAACTGGAACCCACAATTGGTCAGCAGCTTCAAGAGCCAAGTTTGTTGTTTTGATCGCACGTTTCAATACTGAAGTGTAAGCTTGGTCAAATTCGATACCAGCTTCTTTGATCAATTTACCAGCGTCAATCGCTTGTTGTGTTCCTTTATCAGACAAATCAACATCAGCCCAACCAGTGAAAAGGTTAGCTTTGTTCCATTCAGACTCACCGTGGCGAGCAAAAACCAATTTTACCATTAGATGGATTCTCCTTTTATTTTTCGAGGTTTCCCTCGTTTATCTATTCTATTTTACACAATTTTTCACAAAAAAGCTAGTTAAAATCAACTAAAAAGAGAAGAGCTTAGCAGTCTTCTCTTTATCGTACTATCATAATTGTTCTTGATAGAGGATGAAATAGTCCCGTCCAAATAATTGGAAAACTACTACTCTTCAATTACAAATTTTTTCAATGTTCCAAAGTAAAGTGAACCACCAATAATGGTTAGAATTCCACCTACCCATCCTAAAAATGGAATCAAGCCGACCGCACCACCTACAATGAGCAAGACAGAAGGTGCATTCGTAACACGTTCATCATCTTTATAATAAACAATAGCCACAATTCCCAATACTAAAACAGCAATTTTAACCAATGACAAAATAATTGAGAGCCCTGTCAATGTCCCAACCGTTACATCTGCGTCTTCAGTTGCCGCAGCAGCTCCAACAGCCATGATAAACATGATGACTGGCGCTAAAAGTAATACAATTCCTGAAATAAGACCAAAAATAGCGTTGACACGAGCAAGTGTATTTGTTTTCATAATAATCTCCTTAAAATTTTTATAGGTATTATTCTATCATAATTTATCTAAAAATTAAACAATCTTATAAAATTTTATAATAAATATTGATTTTCAAAAAATAATTTTAAGTTCTACAGTCTCTTTATAATTAGTAGAAATATAAAATTATGAGAAAACTGAATAGTTGATTATATTAATTATCTACACGGACAGGCCAGGAAGAACTTCATTCTAGGAAATGGGCTAGTAAATTTTCCCATGATAAAACGCATAATATCAAAGCACTTGAACTCTTGATACTATGCGTTTTTATGATTTTAGTGACCTTTCTCAGTCTCTTTCTGATTATTTCGCTTCAAATCCTTCTGCAACTGCATCCGCAAAGTTTTCTTCTACGATGCTTGCACAGTGGTCGCAGATGACTGCATGATAGCTGCGTTCAGCAGTAGTTGGATCGATACGACGGCAACGATCACAGACTTCACCCGCAGCGCGTTCAACTGTGAAGGCAACATCCTCAAAGCTAACTGCGCCTTCTGGAGCTAGTCCTTCTGCAATAGTCAATTCTGACACAATCAAAAGTTGAGCCACATTGCTATCCACCGCTCCAAGAAGAGTTTTCACAACTTCGTTTGGATAAACTGTCAAGTGAGCTTCAAGTGATTTACCGATTACTTTTGCATTACGAGCTTCTTCCAAGGCTTTTTGAGCTTGTCCGCGGAAGTCCATGAAGGCTGCCCAGGTATCCAAGATTTCTTCTTGATTAGCAAAAGTTTCCGCTTCTGGCAATTCTGACAATTGAACGAATTCCTCTTCTTCAAACTCAAGATATGACCAGATTTCTTCTGCAGTGTGAGGAAGGATTGGTGTCAAGAGTTTGGTGATTTTCACAAGAATATCATAGAAAACAGTCTGCATTTGACGACGTTCAAGTGATTTGGCACCTTCGATGTAAACAACATCTTTAGCGAAGTCAAGGTAGAAGGCAGACAAATCAACGTTAATAAAGTTCACCAAGGCCTTGTAGATTGTCAAAAATTCAAAGTCAGCATAGGCATCACGAATGGTCTTAACAAGCTGGTTAAAGCGGATGGTCATGTACTTATCAACTGAACGAAGCTCATCGTAGGCTACTGCGTCTTGAGTTGGGTTAAAGTCAGAAGTGTTGGCAATCAAGAAACGAAGGGTGTTTCGGATCTTACGGTAAGTTTCAGAGACTTGGCTCAAGATATCCATAGAGATACGCACGTCGTTGCTTGAGTCTACACTTGTTACCCAGAGACGCAAGATTTCCGCACCAAATTGTTTTTCAACATCGCTTGGAGCAATGGTATTCCCAAGAGATTTAGACATCTTCTCACCTTTACCGTCAAGGGCAAATCCTTGTGACAAGATTTGTTTGTAAGGAGCAACGCCATGGTTAGCAACAGATGTGATAAGTGATGAGTTGAACCAACCACGGTATTGGTCAGAGCCTTCTAAGTAGAGGTCTGCTGGGTATTTGAGTTCTGGACGGTTGACCACTACTCCATTCCATGATGAACCTGAGTCAAACCATACGTCCATGATATCTGTTTCTTTCTTGAACTCGCCATTTGGTGAACCTGGATGAGTAAATCCTTCTGGCAAGAGGTTCTTAGCATCACGTTCCCACCAGATGATAGAACCGTGTTCCTCAAAGAGTTGAGCTATATGTTCAATAGTCTCAGCTGTCATGATTGGTGTTCCGTCTTCAGCATAAAAGATAGGAAGTGGAACTCCCCAAGCACGTTGACGAGAGATAACCCAGTCGCCACGATCACGAATCATGTTGTAAAGACGAACTTTACCCCATTCTGAGTGGAACTTCACTTTTTCAATTTCATCCAAGATTTCTTGGCGGAATTTAGATACAGAGGCAAACCACTGTGGAACAGCTCGCCAGATGATTGGTTTCTTGGTACGCCAGTCAAATGGGTATGAGTGAGAAATTTCTTCTTGAGCAAGGAGCAAATCGCCCAGTTTTTCGATAACAGTTGGAACAACCTTGTCGTAGAATTGACCTGCAAATTCAGGGCCGGCATTTTCCATCATAATACCGCGTTCGTTAACTGTTACAGCAACTTCAAGGCCGTTGGCAACACCAACATTGTAGTCGTCCTCACCAAAACCAGGGGCTGTATGGACAATACCAGTACCAGAGTCAGTTGTAACGTGGTCACCGAGGATCACCAACTCATCTACAGCTGTATCCCATGGGTGAGCTGTCACAATTTTATTCAATTCTTGACCACGGTAGGTCGCCAATACCTGAACATCAGCCCAGCCAAATTTCTCAGAAAGACTATTCAGTAATTCTGAAGCAACCACAAACTTACGAGATTCGCCAGCTGGTTGTACCAATACATAATCAATATCTGCTCCAACTGTCAAACCACGAGAAGCTGTGATAGTGAATGGAGTTGTTGTCCATACGACGATATAAGTATCTGTATCTAGGACACCTTTACCATCTTTGACGCGGTTAGCATAGTAAAGGGAAGTTGAAAGCAAGTCATGGTACTCAATTTCCGCTTCAGCAAGGGCTGACTCAGAAGACCATGACCAGTAAACTGGCTTGGCCCCACGGTAGATATAGCCTTTTTTAGCCATTTCACCGAAGACACGGATTTGAGCTGCTTCATAGTCCGGAGTCAAGGTCACATAAGGGTTTTCCCAGTCACCAGAAACACCCAAACGTTTAAAGTCTTCGCGTTGTTTATCTACTTGGGAAAGAGCATACTCGCGGCAAAGTTTCAAGTACTCAACCAAGTCCATTTCTTTACGTTTCACGCCTTGTTTTGCCAAGACTTGCTCGATTGGCAGACCATGTGTATCCCAACCAGGAATATAAGGTGCGTAAAATCCTGACATAGACTTAGAACGAACAATAATATCTTTGGAAATCTTGTTCATGGCATGTCCAACGTGGATATTTCCGTTTGCATATGGAGGTCCATCGTGCAAGGTGAAATGCGGTTTTCCTTGGTTCAATTCTTGACGACGTTGGTAAAGCTTTGCATCTTCCCATTCCTTTTGCCAAACTGGCTCTTTGGTAGGAAGTCCTGCACGCATTGGGAAAGCTGTTTTCCCAAGGTTAAGGGTATCTTTGAGTTTCATGGTATCTCCTTTATAAATATTAACAAATTAAAAACCACGACTTCCAAAAAGGACGAAAATCGTGGTACCACCTTTGTTCGAAAAAAGACAGGGTCTCTTTTCCTCTTTTCCCGTAACGTGGGGAACGTCCAGTCTTACTGTTTTCAGACTGAATTCGTTGAGAGGATAATCTAACGACTAGGGATTGCAGGGCTCACACCATCTCCCGCTCGCTGAAAATATAGTTGGTTAGATTTTGTTCTCACATTTACTTTTATAGGATAAGAACAGATTCTTTGTTTGCATCTTCCTCAGTTGCTGCAGTAGCTTCTACGTCAACTGACTCTTCATGTTGTTCACTTTCATCTGTATGTTGATTTTGTTGAGCTTCAAACTCAGCTAATTCTTTATTTCCAGCCTCGATACGAGCTTGCAATTCAGCAACCTCTTCTGGTGTGAATTGACGAGTCATATCAATTGGCTCTTCCTCTGGTTGAGAAGGAATAGTTTCACCAAGAACTTCACCCACCACTTCTTTAAAGGCTTCATCGCTTGTTTGAAGATACGTTGCTGTTGGGCGAAGAATGTCTTCCCAATCAGATGACTCAACAATAGCCAATTGACTTTCAATCGTAGACTTGAGGCGTTGATGGAATACACGACTCTTGTTCTTCAACTCTTCTGTCTCAACAGCCACTTTCTTAGCGTTATCTGTTGCCTGACGAAGAATTTCATTTGCCTTGTATTTTGCTTCTTCAAGCAAACGCTGAGCGTCTTGTTCAGCTTGTTGAATAATATTGTTTGAACGTTCTTGAGCAGCCTGTTTGACACGCTCCGCAGTATCTTGAGCAATCAAAACTGATTGACTCAAGGAATCTTTCATCTCATCAAAGTAAGACAAACGTTCTTCCAAACTCTTAATGCGTGTCTCTTTATCATGATTGCTACGAACCAAATCTTCATAGTCACGAACAACGATATCAAGAAATTCATCTACTTCTTCTGGGTCAAAACCTCTAAATCTTGTACCAAAGGTTTTATCTTTAATTTCTAACGATGTAATTGGCATACTTTTCCTCACTTACTTAATAATAATTGAATGCTTAATTTTATCTTGTCTTTTTTTGTCTGTCCATTGTCTTTAACAACTTTTAGACGACCAAACTTTCTCACACTGATCAAATCTCCAACGGCAACCTGGTAATCAGATTTTTCAACCAGATGATAGTTCACCTGAACAGATTTTTTCTCAATCAGTTGACTAGTTTGATTTCTAGATAATTTCAAGGCACTTGATAAGAGGGCATCCAATCGAAAACTCGAAACTAAAATTTCTCGTTCTCTAAAGTCAATTTTAGATATAATCCTATCGGTAAAAGGACGTTCCTCCAGCGATACAGGAAGTCTGCCAATCCTTCTTATCCCATCCTGAAAAAGAGGAATAAAATCACGATTGACAAAAATCTGTGCTCTCTTTTCATCTACCAAGATATCACCAAATAATTTACGGTCAATTCCTAGCTGGTTGATGATTGTTCCCAATATTTTTCCATGGCTCAGCTGTTCAAACTTACTCGGATAGCAAATTTCCAACAAGGCCATTTCAAAATCTGATATTTCCGGTTCAAAGTAATCTGGATAGAGAAGAACACGAACCGACTCTGTCGGAAGAAAATCACCACTACTTTGGCAACCCAGTCCATATGTCCCAGCAAGCACCCTTAAAATCTGTTCTTGATGGGGATTGATAAAAGGAGTAAGCACCGGTACATATGTATCTTCTACCCGCCTTATCCACTCTAATCCCTTGTCAATAAAGGGAATATCATCTTGGGAAAAATGCTGATAAATGGATCGATTTACTGTCATAGTAATAGTACTAGTCGTGTTAAGATATTTCCAAGAAACTGGATTAGAATCAGCGCGACCCAAACCGTGAAATCAAGACCAGCAAATTGTAAATTGAGCTTACGAAGTGGCTCAATAACTGGACGAGCAAGTCTGATGACTAAGCGACCTAGTTGACTTTCATAGGCATTTGGAAACCATGAAAGAAGAGCAAATGCAACGAGAATGATGGAGTAAATGCTAACCGCATTTTGAATTAAACGGATTAAGAAAATCATTATCTTGCTCTATTTCGTTTAATATCAAAGCCGAACTCGGCACCTTGTGATTCATCTGGAAGTTTGATATCTTCAATATTCACGATAACGTTGACAGGCGTCAATAGATACATCGTACTCGCAACTTTTTTCATATTTCCAGCCAAGACGTGACGAGCTCCATCCAAGTAATCAAGGCAGCGACGCGCTTGTACTTCTGTCATGTATTGGAAATCAATCAAGATACTTTCATTTCCAGTTAACAAATCAACAATCTCAGTTGCATCCTCATACTTTCTTGGATAACGAACATCAATCGTCACTTTCTCATCTGAGTGATGGTTTTGCTTTGCCAACTCTTGTTGACGAGCATGGAGGCGAGTAATATTCGCATCTTTTACTGAGCCCGGCTGAGCAGATGCTGGTAATTCTTTAGAAGATGAGATGGCTGGGCTAACTGTTTCCTCTTGTTGAGTCTGGTAGTTAGTCACGTCTTCTCCATCTTCTGTAAAATAATCTATAAATTTATCGAATCTATCTTTTAAAGACATAGCTCTCTCCTATTTAAAAAATGCTGTACCGATTCGAACAAAGGTTGAGCCGAACTGAATCGCTTCTTTAAAGTCACGACTCATTCCCATGCTTAGCTCTGTCATCGGCATATTAGGGATTTGTTTTTCTCTAATTTCTGCTTGCAGAGCCTGCGTATCCTTGAAAATTTCTTTCAATTCATCACTGTCTGCCTCAAAAGGAGCCATGGTCATTAAACCAACATACTCAATCTGATCTAACTTAGCCAATTCTGGCAAAAGTTCTAGCAATTCTTCTTTTGAAAACCCATGCTTACTTTCTTCCCCAGAAATATTAACCTGCAAGAAACACTTGATAACATGATCTGTTCTCTTTTGAATTTCCTGGGCTAATTTTAGGGAGTCTAAAGCATGAAAGTAATCCACATATGGGATTACTTCTTTTACTTTCCGTCTCTGTAGTGTTCCTATTAAATGCCAAGTGACTGGGTAATCTTTCAAGGCCTGATATTTTTCTAAAAATTTATCAACCCGATTTTCACCGATATGATAGATGCCAAGCGGAAGCAAAGCTTCCGCTGTTTGTACATCTACATATTTTGTCACTGCGATTACTGAAACAGCATCTAGATTACGGTTGGCTTTTTGACTAGCATCAGCAATTTGCTGAAAAACTAATTCAGTATTTTTTTTCAAATTCATTGATTAACGATTTTTGAAGAATGGAGGTGTATCCAATTCATCCTCATCTTGTGGAACTGGTGTTTCAAAGCGTTCAACTGGTGAAACAACGGGATCTGTTTGGCGAACAATTGACTCACGGCGCAAGTCCCAATCTCCAAAAGCAGATGCTTGGTTGGTTTCAAAGCGACGCGGACTTGATTTAGGCAGTTCTGCTGTCTCTTCCAAGTCGAATTGACGGTCAAATGTGTGTGCTTGTGGAGTTTTAGTTGATGGTCGACCAACTGGTTGGTTGGTAGCAGACCCGACTACTTTTTCTAGTCGTTCTTGACGAACACCTGTCGCTACAACAGTCACACGGATTTCATCCTTCATGCTTTCGTCGATAGATGTTCCAAGCCAGATGTTTACACCTTTGCCAGCTGCTTGATTGACAATTTCTGAAGCTTCTTCTGCTTCAATCAAAGTCAAATCAAGACCACCAGTAACGTTGACAATCACATCCTCTGCACCATCTATAGTTGTTTCAAGAAGTGGAGAGTAAATTGCTTTACGCGCCGCTTCAACAACGCGTTCTTCACCACTACCGATACCGATACCCATAAGGGCATTCCCTTTGTTTGCCATTACAGTCTTCACGTCAGCAAAGTCAAGGTTAATCAATCCTGGGTTCGTGATCAAGTCAGTGATCCCTTGAACACCTTGACGAAGAACGTTATCTGCTTCACTAAGAGCTTCAAGAAGCGGTGTTTTCTTGTCAACAATTTCAAGCAAGTTATTGTTAGAGATAATCAACAAAGTATCAACATGCTCGCGAAGTTCATTGATTCCTTCTACAGCGTACTGACCACGTTTGCTTCCTTCAAATCCGAAAGGACGTGTCACGACACCAACTGTGAGAGCACCAAGATCTTTAGCGATACGTGCAATAACAGGGGCAGCACCTGTACCAGATCCACCACCCATACCAGCAGTGATGAAGACCATGTCTGCACCGCTGATTGCTTCCGTCAAAGCTTCTTCGCTTTCCTCTGCAGCTTTACGTCCAACTTCTGGACGACCTCCAGCACCCAAACCACGAGTCAATTTTGGACCAAGTTGGATAACGGTTTCTGCTTTCGTACTGCTAAGTGCTTGTACATCAGTGTTGGCTGCGATAAATTCTACACCAGCAACACCTTCGTCAACCATGCGGTTGATGGCGTTGCCACCACCACCACCGACACCAATTACCTTAATAACTGCGCCTTGAGCTGCTGCTGTATCAAATGAAAATGTCATAATTTCTTATCCTCTTTTATTCATCAAACATGCTTCCGATTAAACCACGGAAACGTTCTGTTAGCTTCGGTTTACTTTGAGAACTTGCTTGGAATTCTTCCTTTGGAGCAACTGGAGTTTCCTGTACAGTTTCAACTGGAGTTGGCTGCGTTGGGCCTGGTTGCGCCACAGGATTCAAACGTTGATTTGGAATGCCAAAGTTAATTGGTTTTTGACGAAGGAATTCATCTCCTTTAACTGCTTTTTGAGCAAGAAGATTGACTTCAGTCAATTTACCAGCAAACTCAGATAAACTAATTACGTGAGCAAATGCAGGGTTGCGAATTCCAACCTGATTTGGTACATAGAGTTTTACACGAACACCAAATACTTCTTGGGCTAATTCAACAACGCCCGGCAAAATTGCATTTCCACCGATAAGGACGATACCTCCTGGCAAATCCAACAAGTGTCTTCTTTCCAACTCTTGTTTGATTTGGTCAAAGATATGTTTGATACGTGCTGAGATAATTTCTGCCAAGTAGCTCTCTGTCACTTCAACAGGCTCTACTTCGCCAATTACTTCAACTTGGAAAGTTTCATTACTTGCTAGCGGAACATAAGCTTCACCATAGTTCAGTTTCAAACTTTCTGCAATCTTTTGAGATGTTTTCAAGACTTTAGAGATGTCTTTTGTAACGTAATCTCCACCTTCTTGGTAGATGTTGGTGAATTGCAATTCTTGATTGCGGATAGTCGCTACAGTAGTCTGACCTCCACCCATGTCAATGACAGTCGCACCAAATTCACGCTCGCCTTCATTGAGGACTGAGTTCACAATCGCCAAAGGTGAAATAATCACATTATCAACCTGGATACCTACACGTTCGACCGTCTTGCGAAGATTGTGTAGAATCGTACGAGGACCTGTGTAAAGCAGACCACGCATTTCCAAACGGACACCCATCATACCACGAGGATCACGGATTCCTTGGAAACCATCCACGATGAATTCTTCTGGAATAAAGGTAATCACTTCACGATCAGGAGTCATGCTCTTTGTCAAAGCTGATTTAACAACATCTTCAACATCCTGATCTGTGATTTCTTTTGTATCTGATGTTACAGGAATCATTCCTTGTGTTGGTTCGACCTGCAGAAGATTTGCTGGAAGACCAACGTTGACAGACTTGATAGAAATACCTGCTTTCTCTTCTGCCTGTGTGATTGCGGATTTGATTGCCGAAGCAGCCGCTTCAATATCAACAATAATTCCGTCTTTTACACCTTTACTTTTGGCATTACTAACACCAATTACATTTACTTCGCCATCTCTATGCTCAGCAACTAACACCTTAATGGAGCTAGTTCCGATATCTAAGCCTGTAAAAAAACCATCTCTAGTCATTACATCGCATCCTCTCTATCTTCCAAGTTTCTCACTTCTATTTAATAACTATGTTTGGGCATAGCTATTCAAAGAATATTATAACACAAAAAAACTAATCATGCTTAGTTTTTCGTAAATTTCCTGCATGTTTTTTGAGAACATATTAGAAAATTTTTCTTCTGGAAAAAGTTTTTGATGTTCTTGTCAACAATTCGATAATATTTATAACCCATCAAAAAAAGAAGGTCTTTTTAGACCTTCTCTTGAATAAATTCTTCCGATTTTTGCTGTAAAAAAATCTCTAGCAATTTTGCTGTTACGCAAATTGCTATCACGATAACGCTCGAAACAATAAGGTAATTCAAAAGTTGTCCGTGATTTCCAACAAGTGGCGGTCTCGTTAAGAAACCATAATCCCCACTGACAACTAAATTAACAACCCATATCAAAGCGTTCAAGGTGAAGGTAATCACCGCTACATTTTTGAAGCTGAGCAGGGAAGCTTCATAGTTTTTAAACAAGTATAAGAGTGCATTTCCCAAAAGTGCCACATGTCCGATAATGAAGGACAGGATGGTCACGTGTGGAAACGGATAAGGATCAAATAGTGGATACGCCAGAGCTGCTGTTGCTCCAAAGACTCCTAGAAGGGCAAAGTATTGCTTGTACTTAGAGGTTCCCGGGATCAGGAGCAAGACAAACATGGCAACACGGCAATGATAGAAGGGTAAACTTTCTGACAGGGGCAGATGGTTTCCCCAATACCAGCCATACAGAACAATCAGTTGAACAGATTGAAGAATCTGAATAAATCGTTGGTAAGCCACTTTGTCGCGAAAACGATAAGAAGCGTAGAAAGTAAAGGCCAGTAAACATAACAAACCAATATACCAGTGGAGTTCAAACTGGGGCGGTTCTGATATCTGCGTGGTAAATAATTTATCCCACAAATTCATATTCTATTCCTCGTTCATCTAGCTAGAGGCAGTAAAAAATTCACTTTCTCCAGCTTTTAAATTTTTTGAAAAAACTTGATTCTATGCTATTCATAGAACACTTGCGTCTTAAATTCGCAACCTATTATATCATTTGTATTGCAGAAATGCACTTTACAGACACCCTTTTTTGATTTGTCGACTTCTCTAGCACAAACTAATCGACATATTGGTCTCTTTGTCCTTTATAAACTTGCCAAAGAATCTCCATTTGCTCCTTGGTGATGCGTTTTTCAGATAAGACTGGCAATTGGTCAATGGCAAAAAATTGAAGCTCAGCAATTTCTTGATTCTCTTGAAATTGTCCATCAAGAAGTTGGCATTCAAAGACAAACTTTGCATATTGTTTGCTCTGTAGTTGGAAACGATTGGTGTCAAAAACTGCAAGTAACCTTTCAGCTTTTGCTGTAAAGCCGGTTTCTTCTTCAATTTCTTTGAGAATATTTTCGGTTGGAGAGTAGCCGACTTCACCAAATCCACCTGGCAAAGCCCAACTATCCTCTCCTTTTCCTCTAACTAAACATACTTTTTCATCCTCAACAATCCAAGCACGGACGTCCATCAGAGGAGTTGCATAAGCGGAAGTTGGTTTCAAGACTTCTGCCACTTCTTCTGTATCGAGGTCTGATACCTGATTCAACATTTCAGATAACAGGCTTCGCAAGTCCTCATAGCGCTCACGGTCAAAAGGATCTTTTGTAAAGGTTAATCCAGTATCCGTAATAGCTAACATTCTTTGAAGATACTTGGCAAAATCATTTGCATTCATTTTCTAAACTTTCTACCAACTTGGCTAGATTCATGGAGTTCGAGCCTTTGAGCAAAATTTGATCATTGGCACCGAGGCTTTCCTTAACCTGCTTGACTAGGTCTTCAAATTGATCTTCGCTCGCAGTTTTCTTAAAGTAGAATACATGACCGATTGGGAATATTTGACTAGCTAGTTGTGCCAATTCGGCAATGTCTTCTCCGTAGAAAATAACGGTATCCAGCACATCTGGCGAGAGGCTCAAAATCATCTGGTTATGGAGTTGAACAGACTGGTCACCAAGTTCCTTCATGTCCGCTAAGACAGCGATTTTCTTGCCCCCTTCATTAGCTGGGATGGCAGAGAATGTCTCCAAAATCAACTTCATAGCAGTTGGATTGGCATTGTAGACATCTGACAGGATATCTGCTCCATTGGCTGCTTTCTTCCACTCAGTACGATTACGGGTCAATTCTAGGTTCTGAAAGGCCTGATGAATCTGTTCCTCTGAAACTCCTTCTTGTAGGGCAACATAAGATGCAATCATAGCATTGGTGGCATTGTACTTACCTGTCACTGGCAAATCGAGGGCTTGTTCCAAGAAATTGGCCTTAAAGGTCAGACTATCCTTGCGTTCGACCAAGTCTGTGATTTCCAATTCTGCCCCTTGCCCAAAACGAACTACCTTTTTGTCAGTAGGCAAGTAGTCCTCTACAATCGAATCAGTTGGTGCTAATAGCAAGGAATTCGAAGCCATACCATCTGCAATTTGCATTTTCCCTTTAGCAATCTCTGAACGGTCTTTGAAAAAGGCCAAATGAGCTTCTCCAACCAAGGTCACGATGGCTGTCTTAGGATGAGCCAATTCAGACAAAAGATGGATATCTCCCAAGTGATCCTGCCCCATCTCCAAGACCAACTTTTCTGTCCCTTCAGGCATGTGGAGAACTGTGTAGGGAAGTCCAATCTCGTTATTGTAATTGCCTTGAGTTTTGTAGGTCTTGTAGGTTGTTGATAGCAAGTGCGCCAACATATCCTTGGTCGTTGTTTTACCATTTGAACCCGTTACCGCAAAGACATCAACTGCTGTTTTTTCAAGATAGTAGGCAGCTAGGGTTTGAAAGGCAGACAAAACGTCATCTACTAAAATGTAGGGATGATTTGCAACCTCTTTCTCAGACAAGGTTACTGCTGCACCATTTTCAAAAGCTGTTTCGATAAAGTCATGACCATCACGTGCACCTTTGAGGGGCACAAACAAATCTCCCGTCCCAATCAAACGACTGTCAAACTCAGCCTTTTCTAACTGGGCATCCTCAAAGATACTGACATCATTTTTAGCTCCAACAGCTTGGGCGACTTCATGGATTGTTAGTTTCATTTCTACTCCTTTAAAAAGGGTTGAAGTCTGAGAACTCTAATCACCTACAGTGACGATTCTGGCTTCTACCCCTTCTTTCATTTTATAGCAAATGCGCTTCGTGCTTGTTAAAGCTCTCCTTAGCAAGGTCAACCAAACGCTCGATTAGTTCTGGATAGCTGATTCCCATATTGTCCCAAAGTAGTGGGTACATAGACCACTGGGTAAAACCTGGCATGGTATTGAGCTCGTTTAGGAAAACCTCGCCCTTATCTGTATAGAAGAAATCACAACGAGATAGACCAAGGCCACCGATCGCACGGAAGGCAGTTTCTGCATTTTGACGCATGACAGCTACTACATCATCACTAATCTTGGCTGGGATGTCCATGGTAATCTTGTTGTCAATATACTTGGCATCGTAGTCATAAAAGGCAACATCCTTGACCACTTCACCAGGAAGCGTGCTCTTAACATCGTAGTTGCCCAAAAGACCAACCTCGATTTCACGGGCATTCACCCCTTGCTCTACCAAGACACGGCTGTCATATTGGAAGGCAAGTTCTAAGGCTTGACGGAGTTCTTCTTGGTTTTCAGACTTAGAAATACCGACACTTGAACCCATGTTTGACGGTTTCGTGAAGACTGGATAAGTCAATTTTTCTTCAACTTCAGCGATTTTAGAAGTCACATCATCACCTTCAACGATGGCCACATAAGGAACTTGGGCAATCCCTACAGATTCTAAAACTCGCTTGGTCGTGATTTTATCCATGGCAAGGCTTGATGACAAGATATTGCAGCCGACATAGGGCATTTTCAAAACTTCAAGAAATCCTTGAACAGAACCATCTTCTCCCATCGGACCATGAAGGACTGGGAAGACCACTGCACCTTCTTCGTAGATGGCACTTGGCGCTATTTTCTTGCCCCAGTCAATAGTCGCATTTGTCATGAGACGATCCTCTTGACCTGGAGTCCGGCTAAATTCCTGTGTTTTGATAAAGTCACCTGACTGGCTGATAAAGAAAGTCTTGACTGTGAAACGGTCGTAGTTGACCGCACGCATGACACTTTCAGCTGACAATACAGACACTTCACGTTCTGCACTGCGTCCGCCGTATAAAAGAATAATCGTTTGTTTCATATTACTTGTCCTAATTCTAATAGAATACTCGTTCTTTAGTATATCATATTTACTTTTTTTTTAAAACTTGAAGCTAATACTGATCTTCAAAAAACATAAAAAGAGACCGATAAAAACAAAGTCGGTCTCCTCGATTTTTGTATAATGAATTGAGTTTGTCAACTGGTCTTCACCTACAACTCTGTCCGATTTTCAATGGCTCGTAAAAGTGTGACCTCATCCGCATACTCGATATCTGCTCCCACGGCTAGGCCTCGTGCTAGGCGAGTGACCTTGATACCAGCTGGTTTGAGCAAACGAGAGAGGTACATAGACGTCGCTTCCCCATCTGCTGTCGCATTGGTTGCCACGATTACCTCTGAAACCTCACTATCCATGAGACGGGTCATGAGGCTCTTGAGATTGATATCGTCTGGACTGATACCATTCATAGGAGAAATGAGACCGTGCAAGACATGATAGAGTCCGTGGTATTCTTGGATATTTTCCATAGCAGCCACATCGCGACTATCCTCTAGCACTAAGATGGTTGTCTGGTCTCGAGTCGGATCTGTACAGATCGAGCAAGGGTCATCATCGGTCAAGCGACCACAGATGGAACAATAGGTCAATTCCCGTTTAGCAGACAGGAGATTTTTGGCAAATTCATTGACATCGTCATCAGACATTCCAATGGTATAGAAGGCTAGGCGGGTAGCCGTTTTAATCCCGATACCCGGAAGCTTTGAATAGCTGTCAATCAGCTTGGCAATAGGTGTTGGATACAGCATAAGTTCCTTTCTAATTCATTGGATGGTGTTGGTGATAAAGGTTGATAATATCACGCGCAATTGAAGGTCCGACACCATTTGTTAGGTTGGTGTTATGAGGAAAGACGACTGCGACCGCGATTTGGGGATTTTCGGTCGGTGCATAGGCGACTGCGTTGGTATTATTGGCTTTTTGACCACCATTAACGTAACTTTCGGCAGTACCCGTTTTCCCGCTGATGGAAACGGCTGCGCCATTTGAAAAGGCACGACCAGTTGTCAGAGCGCTCGTTCCATGCGAAACTTGATAGAAACCTTGGTGCAAGAGAGCCATATCCGCTTCTGAGATATTGATCTTGTTCAGTTCCTTGGTGGCTGTTTCTTGAACTAGATTGCCTAAGCCACCTTGTTCATTGTTTCCATAAACTCCCTCAACGATGTGAGGAGCCAATCGTACGCCATTGTTTGCAATGGTTGCGACATACTGGGCTAACTGCATAGGTGTGTAGTTATCAAACTGGCCAAAGGCGTTATTAATATAGTTGGCCAAATCAAATTCTTTTGGTGTAAATCCTGTAGATTCATCTGGGAGGTCAATCTCTGTTGAAGCTCCGAGTCCATATTCCCCAAAAGTTGATCGCAATTTGCCCATTGCAGTCTCTAACTGATCAGTTGCGACTATCATATTTGGCTGGTAGGTCTGCCCCATGATCCCTAGCGCAGTCTGAACCATGTAGGTATTAGAAGAGTACTCCAAAGCCTCAACTGCTGTGATAGGGAAGGAGCCATAGGATAAGGTATACCATGAATTGATCGGAGCCGAACCTTGGAAAACAATCGGCTGATCTGTCAAGGTTTGATTGCCTGACAAGACCCCATTTTCCCAACCAGAGCTAAGGGTTGCCGCCTTAACGACAGATCCTGGAACAAAGACATTGGTTATCGTTCCAAGCGAATCTGAACTTAATTCACCGGATTCGACATTATGCTTGACACCCGACATCGCTAGAACTGCACCGGTTTTAGGATTGAGGGCTACAGCGTAGACCCCTTCAGAGTATTTAGCTCCACCGTTACCCAACTCTGAGTTGAAGTAGCTCTTGAGTAGGTCATCTACACCATTCTGGAAAGTTAGGTCAATCGTTAGTTTGATGTTGTTTCCTTTGCTTCCTTCTTCGACATTTTCTACACTTTCCATATTTCCGTGTTTGTCAAGGTGGATTTCCTTGACGGAGCGTTTGCCTTGAAGAACATCTTCATATTGCTTTTCAAGATAGGAAGTTCCCACTCGGTCATTGAGAGAATATCCTTTTTTCAAATAAGCGTCCACTTCCTCCGCTGGAAGACCTGATTTTTCACTTGATACACTACCTACAATTGAAGACAAAGAAGTGTCTAGGACTTTCCGATCCCATGAAGTTGAAATACTAATCCCTGGTAATTCCTTGGATGCTGATGCAACGAGAGCAACTTGGGTATCATTCAAGGCATCCGTAGAAATGGTGCCCGTCGCAAAATTTTCAACGGCATTGAGTTGACTAAAGAGATAGATTTCCTTTTTCTGGTCATCTGTATAATTGAGTTGACTCACGTCAATACTTTCAACTGCATTATTGTAGAGAGTCGCTTCAGATAAGCGGTTCCCATCTGAATCTAGGCGTTTATCACTTGGCAAGGATTCGACTGTTTTTTTGTAAACGTCCTGGTCCGCCAGGTAATAATCTGCAATCTGTCGATCTGTCAGATCAGGGGAGGTTACATTTACATAAGTGAGGAGTTTCTTGGCTGTCTCCTTCAATTCAGCTGCCGTCATTTTATTGTTTCGTGTGAAAGAAACAACTTGCTTGACAGTGTTTTCTACCAAGGGTTTCCCTGCTGCATCATAGATCTGTCCACGAGCTGAACTGGTTGTTACCCTTGTCTGGCTGGCTGAAGCCAATTTTGTTTCATAAAAATCCTTATTGAGCACCTGCATATATAACAATCGACCAATAATGGCCATAAACAACAGGATGACAATCGCAAACAGTAAATTAAGCCGAATAGGAATCGAATGACTATTGAATTTTCTCATACAACTAAGACTCTTTTCTAGAAAAATTTCCAATTTTCACCTTTTTTTACATATAAAATAATAGAGCAAACAGGTGAAGCTCAGTACTTTTCATTGTACCATATTTTACGGAGAAACTCTTGGAAAAGTCGAAGCATTTTTTGACTTTCAACTGAAAATGCCTTTTTATTTGGTTATCCTAACTTCTATGATATAATGATAGTAATAGTTAGGAAAGCGTTAACCTTTAAGACTTTGACTCATAAAAAGGAGCCTCATGAACAAGCCAGACATCGCAACCATAATTGACCTCCATTTTGAAGAATTAACCGAGCTTGAGCAAGAAATCGCTCGCTATTTTTTACAACCTGAAACGATCCAAGATGATCTTTCTTCTCAGCAAGTTACCCAGAAATTACATATCTCCCAAGCAGCGCTGACCCGCTTTGCTAAAAAGTGTGGTTTTACAGGTTACCGAGAATTCATCTTTCAATACCAGCACCAGGCTAGTAAACAGGACACTCATTCGCACAAACACAGTCCTTTGACCAAACGTGTTTTGCGAAGCTACAGTATCATGCGAGAACAAACGCAGGATTTGATCGATGAAGAACAACTGGAACGAGTCGCCCAGTTAATCGAAGATGCTGAGCGTGTCTACTTCTTTGGAACAGGCAGTTCCGGTCTTGTCGCTCGTGAAATGAAATTGCGTTTCATGCGTCTGGGTGTGGTCTGTGAAGCCTTAACCGATCAGGACGGCTTTGCATGGACGACCAGCATCATGGATGAAAATTGTTTGGTGCTTGGTTTTTCCCTATCAGGCACTACCCAATCCGTCCTAGATAGTTTGTTGGATGCCAAGGAAATGGGCGCCAAGACCATTCTCTTTACCAGCGCTCCAAACAAAAATAGTCAGGCTTATACCGAAACTGTTCTTGTTGCTAGTCACAGTCAATCATCTTACATCCAGCGTATTTCCGCTCAACTTCCTATGCTTTTCTTTATAGATTTGATTTATGCCTACTTTTTGGAAATCAATCGCGAGAGCAAGGAAAAAATCTTTAATAGCTATTGGGAAAATAAAAAACTCAACGGCTATCGTAGACAAAAACGCGCTAGAAAATCCTAGTTTGGTTGGACCAAACTAGGATTGTTTTGTTTTGAAATGATAATAAGCTCATAAGTGATCTTTCCAATCTTTCTCTTTGAGCTAATGCCGTTTTTATCCTTATTTTTCAGTTCTTCCATAAATTCCCCTTTCCGTTTTTTGGATTTTTGACAACAAAAAAGGAAGTATCGGCTACTTGCTTTTACTTCCTCTTCAATGGTTTTATTTAATTGTTTCGCTTCTACAAACCGAGATTTGAATATATGAGTATAAAGATCTTATATTTTAATAATGACTCTAATTAAACCAGTGGATTAAATGTCTAATATTTCTAAAATCTCTCCATTTTTATATTTTAATTCTATTTTTTCAATCAGTTCTTTTCCTAAATGTTTACTAAAGGTGCTTAGTTCTGAAGAAATCTCAAAAATAATATCATGTTCAACATTATCTGGAATAAAATCTGAATTATAACTATCTTTATTTGACCAATAATTCCAATTTACATCCGTTCTTTCATAATAAACATAATTTTGTTTTCTTGTAACATATACTCTTTTATTAGTTAATTTTCTTCCGTCTTCAGATTTGAAAAAATCAGAATATAATTTCAAGCCTTCAAATTGCTTATATTCTCTGATTTTATTATTTGAAACGTTTAATTTTATTTCTTTATATTCCATAAATTACCTCCATATATTCAAAAATTGGACAAAAGTGAAAATCAAGGAACCCAAGGAAAACAAATTCTAATTTGTCAATTTCTTATCCATCCTATTATATCACTTTTTTCTTCTTGATTTAAGTTTTAGTATTTAGAAACAAAGTAGAGTGCTTGCACCGTCTTCTAAGGCTATCTCCTCTCATATATTTTTCGATGGTAGAAATTCTGCTCCTATCGTTCTTTTTTTGTAATTCTCTTTGTCTTTCCACTACTTTTCATATACTTGACAGTTTTTCTATCATCAAAAAAAGAATTAAGCAAAACATTTTTCACTCAACTAGTGATTAAGTGTTCTGCTTAATTCTATAATTCCAAACTAGGATTGTTTTGTTTTGAAATGATAATAAGCTCCCAACATACCTGCCGTATTTTGGTGATAGGCAAATTCTAATCGTGTTTTTTCAGCTAGGCTTGGCACCAAGGCCGCCTTCAAGGCTGTGCGAATCTTTGGTTTGAGGATAGCCTCTTGCCCCATGATACCGCCACCGAGAATGACCACTTCTGGATTGGCAACGAAGCAAATATTTGCCAGACCTTTTCCAAGGTAATCTACCATGCGGTCAATGCCAGCCATACAGATCTTGTTTCCTTCTGTGGCCTCCTTGAAGATGCGTCGCCCATTCCACTGGTCAACTGGTTCTCCATGACCTGCTGCCACATATTCTACCAAGGCTGTCGTAGAAGCCAAATCTTGGAAAGCCCCATCCTGCATATGCATATAACCGACTTCACAGGCAGAATTGCTAAATCCATGAAAAACTTTCCCATCCATAATCAAGCAACCACCGATACCTGTTCCAATGGTCAAACAAAGTGTCACACTCGCTCCCTTGCCTGAACCAGATACTGCCTCAGCAAGACCTGCACAGTTGACATCATTTTCAATTTCGCAAGGAATATTAAAGCTAGTCTCGATTTCCTTCTTGAACTGAGTTCCTGCATAGTTCGGGATTTGAGGTCCCGCATAGAAGATTTCACCCTTGTCAGGATCCACCATTCCTGCAGAAGAAATGGCAACACCTGCTACTGGGCCCTTTTCTAAATAGCTGGCTACGATATCTTTTGTCTTTTGTAAGATATGGGATCCACCCTTATATGCCTCAGTTGGCATTTCATGCGATTCAACAAGTTGGCCTTCTTGGTCAATTAAACCATATTTGATGTTGGTTCCGCCAATATCAATTGCAACGTAGTGTGTCATAAATACCTCCTTATGGATTAGAGGAAGCGCTCCTTGGTTTCACGAATCAAGGCTGCAGCTGCTTCTACAACTGGGCGATCTTCTTCAGTTACTGGTGTCAATGGTGAACGAACTGAACCAATGTTCAAACCTTCATTGATCTTCAAAACTTCTTTGATGACACAGTACATATTTCCATGTGCAGCAGTCAATTTACCGATGATTGCATTGATAGCGTATTGCAATTCACGCGCTGTTTCCAAGTCTTTTTCAGCAATCAACTCATTGAGTTTCAAGAAGAGTTCAGGCATCGCACCATATGTACCACCGATACCAGCTTTAGCGCCCATGAGGCGGCCACCTAGGAACTGTTCATCTGGACCGTTAAAGACGATACGGTCTTCTCCTCCAAGGCTCACAAAGGTTTGGATATCTTGAACTGCCATTGAAGAGTTCTTAACACCGATAACACGAGGATTCTTCAACATTTCAGTGTAAAGACTTGGAGTTAAAGCAACACCTGCTAATTGAGGAATGTTGTAGATCACGTAGTCTGTATTTGGTGCTGCAGCACTGATATCGTTCCAGTATTTAGCAACTGAGTACTCAGGCAAGCGGAAGTAAATCGGTGGAATGGTTGCAATCGCGTCCACACCCAAGCTTTCCGCATGGCGAGCAAGCTCCATACTGTCTTTAGTATTATTACAAGCTACGTGAGCGATGATGGTCAATTTGCCCTTGGCAACTGCCATGACTTCTTCCAAAATCAACTTGCGGTCCTCTACGCTTTGGTAGATACATTCACCAGAAGAACCGTTGACATAGAGACCTTGAACTCCCTTATCAATGAAGTATTGAACCAAAGCACGCGTACGCTCTGGACTTACTTCTCCTTGATCATCATAACATGCGTAGAAGGCTGGAATGACACCTTCGTATTTTTTCAAATCTGACATAGATTTTCTCCTAAGATTTCTTTTTTCTGCTGAGAGCAGTTCTATTTTTTACAAGTTTAGTATACACCTTGTGAAAATCGCTTTCAATATCTTGTATACACTTAGATTTTAGTTTCTACTTGTATTTTAGAAACTGTAACGATTGAAAGTAGTTTCAGAAACAAATCATCCTACTGGTATTTGGCGAAGATTTTCTCCATCAAACCTGCTTGGAGAAAGACCAGCAAACCAAAACCAAAGAGGATAAAGGCTGACCCACCCAAAAGGAGAGTGAAGGCGGATAGATAGAGAACCATCACTATGAGAAAGAGAATGGCTAACATGAGGAAGAACCAAGGAAAGTTAAAACTTGCCAAGATAAGCCCCTTTTGCAGCACTTCTTTCCAAGACAAATCATAGCGCGCAGCGATGGGATAGCTAGCCAGCATCACCAGAGTGAGGAAGATGAGAATCCCCAAACAAATAGCTTTCACAATCTGGAAAGGTAAAGCTGTTTGGCCCCAGAAAAGATAGAGGTCTAAAAGACTTAGCAAAACTATGCCCAACTCTAGCAAACCCAACTGAAGTCCCAGTTTCAGATTTTGCTTGAAAGCTCTTAGATAAGTTCTAAAGACTGGCACCCGTCTGCTTCTCTTAATCTCAAACATGGTTTCATAGAGGCTGATTTTCGCCACTCCAATCGTCACAATGGGCAAACAAGAGACGACAAAAAGAAGATTGACTGTGACGATATCCAAGACCTTCTCACTGAAACGCATGAGAAAATTATCTGTATCAAATGCTGCCTTGATAAGGCTTACTCCTTTTTGTGCCATGTTTGCTCCTCCTGATTCTTTTAATCGATCAAAATTTTAAAGAGATATTTGCGAACCTTTTCTTCCATCCCTGCGTAACCATTTGGCTGGTGTGGTTCTCCTGGGAAGAAAATCGCAAAATTGTGATAGCCCAACAAGAGTGGGTATTTTTCATGACAATGAACAAAGCCAATGTCGCTCGCTTCGTCGAATGCTACTGCTTCGTCTTTGATACGTGAACCGTAGCTCGAATATTCATGTCCTTCTACCAGCAAATGCAAGTCTGCATAGTTCTTATGATGCTCAAATTGATCATTTTCAGCTTGATTGAGGACATTTTCCTGCACAACTAGAAAGACTTTGTCCCCGTCAATCTCATACTTACCGAGTTCGAAAGAATCCTTACGGTGCTGATAGAGATAGTTGATAGCCTTGTCTAGATTGGGATGGATACCCTTGTAAAAGGCGATGTTTTTCAAATCGTCAAAAATCATACTGTTTCCTTCGTTTCTGATAGTTAACTAAAATCATAAATTAAGTTGATAAGTGTCTGACAAAACTTCACGAAGTAACTGCATACTCTCCATTTTGTAGACACTTATGAAACTATATTTCTCTTAGTCTATAACATATTCTTCTGAATTTTGATAGACAGTTTTTCCTATACTCAATGAAAATCGAAGAACAAACTCGGAAGCTAACCGCAGGCAATACTTAAGTATAGCATGGTAACGCAGACGTAGTTTGAATTCAATTTTCGCAGAGCATTATCCTTTAACAGCTCCCATAGTGATACCCTGAGTGAAGGATTTTTGGAAGACTAAGAAGACCGTTACGATTGGCACGGCTGCAAGAGCTGCACCAGCCATGATCAAACCATAGTTGGTCGCCATTTCGGCCTGCATGGTCGCAACCCCGAGTGAGATAGTCAAGTTTTGACGTGAAGTCAACATAACCAACTGCATGAAGTAGTCGTTCCAAGTATTGATGAAGGTAAAGATTGCAAGGGCTGCAAATCCTGGTTTCACAATAGGGAAGGCTACGCTCCAGAAGGTACGAATTTCACCACAACCGTCGATTTTAGCTGATTCAAGCAATTCTGTCGGGATATTTTCACTGAATTGTTTCATAAGGAAGACCCCAAACGGCCATCCGATCAAAGGCAAGATAACTGCCCAGAGAGTATCGTGAATTCCCATGAAGTTGACGATACGTACCAATGGTACAAGGACAACTTGTTTTGGAAGAGCCATGGCAGCGATAAAGACTGCAAAGAGGATGCGTTGACCATAGAAACGTTTTTTAGCCAAGACATAACCTGCTAGAGAAGAGGTTGCACAGACTAGGAACATGGTTACCAGTGAGATAAATACAGAGTTCCACATCCACTGCATAGCAGGGTTTTGCACCATGAGTTGTTGGAAGTTCTCCATGGTTGGCATTTTAGGGAACCACTGTGGCGGAATCATAATGGTATCAGGCTGTGATTTGAAGGCCCCTGTCAAGATCCAGTAGAATGGAAAGATGAACAGTACGGTCAACAAGAGCAAGATAATCGTTGAAATAACAGTGAAAGCTGTTAAGGGTTTCTTTTGTGTAGGTTGCATAACTGTCTCCTTTCTTTAGTATTCTACGTCGTTTCCGAGGATCTTGAATTGAGCAAAGCTGACAATGGCAATCATCACTGCCAAGAAGACACCGATGGTATTTGCATAGCCGTATTCTGTCAATTGGAAGGCTTTTTCATAAAGGTAGTACATCAAGGTACTTGTTGAGTAGTTTGGACCACCAGATGTCAAGAGCTGAATCAAGGCGAAACACTGGAATGAGTTGATGGTTGTGATGATCGCGATGTAAAGAGTTGTTGGAAGAAGGCTAGGCCATTTGATCTTCCAGAAGACTTGAAATTCAGTCGCACCGTCAACACGCGCTGCTTCAACAAGTGAGTTGTCAATATTTCCCATGGCAGCGATATAAAGGATAATCGGTTGACCAACAGATGTTGTCAAAAGGATAATCATAATCGCTAGCAAAGCCCAGTTTTTGTCACCCAGCCAAGAAATATTTTGGCTGATGATGTGGCTTGACTTAAGGACAAAGTTTAAAATCCCTGATAGGGGGTCATAGATCCATTTCCATACAACCGTTACGGCAACACTACCTGTAACTACAGGAAGGAAGAAGACGAAACGATAGAAAGAACGGGCAATCGCATTTTGATGATAGGTTTGAGATGCTACAAAGAGAGAGAAGAGAACTACAATCGGAACAGATCCAATAACCAGGATAACGGTATTGATCAAAGACTTCATAAAGACCGGATCTTTAAACATGCGAATGTAGTTGTCCAAGCCCACAAACTCAAATTTAGTCATGGAGTAGTTAAAGAAACTTGTAATGAATCCCATAATCATAGGAGCCAAGACAAAGATGACAAAGAAGAATAACACTGGTGCTAGGAAAGCGTAGGAAATCACTGTTTCCCGCATACGAATTTTATTGACTTTCACAGTCGGCACCTCTCTTTCAAATAGAATAGTTTTTGATTTTCTTGAACTGTTTTAAAACCAAAATGAAATTTTTTAAGATTCGCTTATGTAAGAACTTCATTTTAATTTCGTGACAGTTCCTACCATTTCAAACAAAAGTCCCCCTTTTCTTACACCATAGTGCACAGGGAAAAGGGGGGAATCAATCTGACTTAGTGCTTATTGTTTTGTAGCTTTTTTGATGGTTTCGTTAGCTTTTTCGGTGAAGGCTTTCAAAGCATCCGCTGGTTTTTCGTCACCATTTGATACAGATTGCAACATTGGGAACCAAAGTGTTCTCATTTCAGCAAATCCATCAATAGTGTTGTAGTATGGTGAGTAGTATTTAGTCCAGCTGCTGATTGTTTCCATACGTTTGTCATCATAAAGTTTGCCAAATGATGTACGAACTGGGAAGGCACCTGTACGAACTACGTCTTTAGGACCCCATTCTTTGTCATCTGCGATGAATTGAACGAATTTCTTAGCAGCTGCGATTTTCTTATCGTCTTTGTTGTTAAATACTGCAAATCCGTTTACAAGGTATTCAAGAGATGGTTTACCAGAGTCTGATGGGAATGGTACTTCTACCACATCTACCTTACTTGCTTCCAAGAGCTTCGCTTGGATACCGTTTTGAGCTGGTGCCCAAAGGATTGTGTATGAAGTTTGACCGTTGGCAAAGTTTTGGATGTCTGCTCCACCGTCAAATTGTGAACCGTTGTTCAACAAACCGTCTTTAATCCAGCTAGCAGCTTTTTCAAGACCTTTGACGAATTTAGGATCGTCTGTTGTATATTTGGTTACGTCTTTGTCTGTTACAGAACCGCCATAAAGGTTTGCGATGAAGGCACGTGTTCCTTGGTCTCCCCCTTGACCAGAACTGAACAATGAACCTGGTGTATAGCCTTTATCTTTAAGCGCTTTCAAAACTTTTTCAAAGTCATCAGTTGTCCAACCTTCTTTTACAAGGTTTGCAACTCCAGCATCTTCCAACATTTTCTTGTTCATAGCCATGTAGAATGGAGCTGAACTGATTGGATACATGTAAGCTTTGTCTCCAGCCTTACTTGCTTGTACGATGTTTTCGTTGTTGACATCTTTGATGAATTCGTCTGTGAAGAGGTCGTTCAACTCAGCTAATTTACCATTTTTACCGTATTGGATGATACGCCCTGGTGCGTCAAAGAGTACGTCTGGCGCTGTCCCTGCTTCGATGGCTGTTGTGATCTTTTCAGGACCTGACTTGAAGTCGATGGTTTCCAATTTCACTTTTACATCTGGATTTGCTTTTTCAAAAGCTTCGATGATTGATTTTTCATAAGTTCCAACACCGTCACCCGTTTTTTCTTGTGTGAAGACTGGGAATGCCCACCAAGTGATTTCTGTTTTTCCGCTATCGCTACCAGAATTTCCAGCATCTTTACTTCCACCAGAGTTACCACAAGCAGCAAGGCCAAGAATCGCAGCACCCGCAAGTACTGTACAAGCTAGTTTTCTAAATTTCATTTGTATTCTCCTAATTGTTAAGCGTATCCATATTGGATAATGAGCAAGTTTATATTTGTATACGTTTTCATTTTATCCGACGCATCGACCACTCTCCTCTGTTTTGAGATTGTGTTATTTAAGACCGGCAACAAAGCGTTCCGTAATCTCTTTTGGTCTAGTAATCGCTCCACCAACAACGATACCTCGCACTCCATATTCAAGGATTTGCTTGGCTTGTTCTGGTGTGTGAATCTTCCCTTCAGCGATGACATCCACACCTGCTTCACACAGTTTTTTGATCAGTTCAAAGTCTGGACCATCTACTTTCGGACTATAAGAGGTATAACCTGATAGGGTTGTTCCAACAAAATCAACACCTGCTTCAACCGCTGCAATTCCTTCTTCAAAAGTACTGGTATCAGCCATCAAGAGTTGATGCGGATATTTTTCTTTGACTTGTCGGATAAAGTCTTGGATTTCCAAACCATCGTAACGTTCACGTTTGGTACAATCCAGAGCAATGACCTCAATATCTAGTTCAGCCAGTTCATCCACTTCTCTCATCGTAGCTGTAATGAAAGGCTCCTGTGGCGGATAGTCACGTTTGATAATCCCGATAATCGGGAGTTTCGTAACCTCCTTGATCTCCTTGATATCGCGAACACTGTTTGCTCGGATACCGACTGCTCCACCTTGCTCAGCCGCTTTGACTAGCAAGGGAATGACTCCTCCCGCTTCTGTATAAAGCGGTTCGTGAGGAAGTGCCTGGCAAGAGACAATGATTCCATCTTTGATTTGTTCAATCAAGGCTTCTTTGCTGATCTGTGGCATCCTCTTTCCTCCCTTTCTTGTTCTTATGGGCTTATTATATATTATTTGTTAAGCGCTTTCAATAGCTTGTGATAGAATAGATTTCAGTTTCAAAAGTATTTTATAGAACAGCCGTTCCTGAAAGTAGTTTCAGGCCTCTTATGATTTCGAATCAACCTGAATGTCATCAAAAAAGATAGCAGGCTTGAAAACCTGCTATCTCTTCTGAAACTTACTCAAAAAGCTCTTGCTTATTATTCTTTTCTCTTCTTTCCAAATGCAAAAAGTGATAAGAGGACGCCCGCAAGGCCAAGGGAAATTAGTGAGCTGGTTTCCTTGCTTCCCGTATTTGGAAGTTCATCTTGTTTAGCTGCTGGCGCTTGATAGGTCACATCTTGGCCTAGAGACAGTTTGTTGTCTGCAGCTGCCAATACTATATTGGTGTCTCCCTTGTACTCTGGCACTTCATGGACTGCTGCCTCAGCGCCATTGACACCACCTGTGAATTCTGGTTTTGCTACCGTTGGAGCCGGTTCTTCACCTACCGTTGCCAATGGACCGGTGTACTCTGGTACCTCTGCCACAGCCGCTCCTTCTGCATTTACACCACCTGTGAATTCCGGTTTTTCTACTGTTGGAGCTGGTTCTTCACCTGCTGTTGCCAATGGTCCAGTGTACTCTGGTACCTCTGCCACAGCCGCTTCTTCTGCATTTACACCACCTGTGAACTCTGGAACCTCATGGATAGCAGCTTCACTGCCATTAATACCATCGCTTAGTTTAGAGCCAGCTAAAGAAACTGGTAAATTGTGCATGCTTTCAATTGTACCCTCTGCAAGACCTGTAATCCTTTGACCCATATCCTCTGGATCTATTGTGAATAGGAGAGTTTTTGTATCGTACTGGGTCATAAAGGTTGCTGTCTTGCCATTTGCCAATTGAAGGGTCGGAGCCTTGTTGACCAATACTTCCGAATCGAACTCCATGGCAATAATACCTGGCCATTTTTGGATAGCATATTTCACTTTTGCTTCTTTAGGAGAAATTCTTTCCTTAGTCAAGAAATCCCAGTTGAATTTCTTGAAGGAAAGTGTGTATGGAACACCTCCAGGAGCATGGTGTTCGTATAAAAGTCCAAATTCATCTGGCCCGATTTGTTGAAGTGAGTTATAAGCATACTCACCTTCTTGAATCAAATGGTGGTGCAACCAAGTTAGCTGGCCATCTTCTTCTACACGAGCCACTCGAATATAACCATTTTTACGACCTGGACCATTTGCATTTGCCAAGAGAATATACTCTTTACCATTTTGAACCGTATGAGTCGCAGCCATTTGAACATAAACATCTGGAACATCGTAGCGTTCAACGTTATTGTCCCAAGTTAGACCACCATCATGACTGGTCGCAACCTGTAGATCTTCTGTCAACCCACGCATAAAGAGTTTGAGGTCCCCATTGTTTAACTGAACAACTGAAGCTTCCGTATTTTGAGCATAATAATTACTCATGGTACTTGAATCGACTACTGTACCATCATAAAGTGTACGATTGTCGTTGACACCACCACCCATATGCCAAGTCTTACCATGGTCGTCTGAGTAGATGATTCGAGATGATTGAGAACCATTGAGGTGGTTAGCCCGGTTGGTTGTATAGACAGGAACGACGATTCGACCTTTATGTGGTCCAGTACGAAGGGTAATCCCCACTCCAGGACCTACTCCTAGGAATTTCATCCAATCGGCTTTGACCATCGGAGTAATATCTTGAGGCGCTGACCAGGTCTTCCCGTCGTCATCGCTGTAAGACATCCATAGGTAGCTATCCTTCGCAATTCTAAATGGAGAAGTTTTGTTTGTTGTGAAGTAGATATTGCCTAGTAGCTGGTCACCCTTGTATAGATCACCCTTGTCGCTATAGGCTGGTTTAACAGGATCTACAACAACGCGGTAGTCTGTTGCTTTACCATCTGGAGTGTAAACTGTACCATTTTCTCGAATAGTATAAGCTTCCTGTTCACCTTCTCGATAGAGGAGTTGATAGGTTTTACCATTGATTTCTTTGTAGGCTTCTTCTTTTTGCGAAGACATTCCAAAGATCCCTTTTCCTTCTGGGAACATGTCGTAAATGGCAAAGATGCGTTTGGTTTCAGGATCTTGAGTCAAGGTCATATCAATATTCACTGGTGAACCAATTGATGGGTCAGAAGCTCTTGGATTGTCACGTAAGTTGGTAATGGTTACTCGATCTCCCCAAGTTTTACCATTATCTTCACTACGTCTGATGACCATGCCGATATCACCCCAGTCACTCGAATGGAGACGACGTTCATCTGCACCTGCAATCAGCGTTCCTTTATCAGTCTTGAGAAGAGCAGGAATACGATAACTCTTGATACCATCTTTATTTGGTTGATTGTTCCTACCACCTTCAAATACGTCTTCTTTCTCAGTGACTTTTGCTCCCTCAGGAAGTTTCTGTTCCAATTCACCTCTTTCAAATAATTGACTCCGTGTTTGAACTTCATCTGGGCTTAAAGCACGATCGTAAACGGTTAGGTTTCGAACTTGTAGGTTTGATGCCCAAACTGTTTTCTTGCCCCGTTTGGTTGCTCCAAGTTGAGCTTGATTAACATCTGGCATATCTTTGATGAAGTTACCAGATTTGAGACTTGTACGGGATAAGACACCGTTCACATAGAGACGAACTCGACCATGAGGTAACTCCGTTGTCGGTTGTTCGACAGTAAAGGTCACGGAATTCCATTGTCCTGGGCGAACTTTCAAAGGAGCATCTGTATACTTATCATAGAACTGCTCCCCGTTAGCGCCACGCCCTTCAATAAGAGCTGTATTATCAAGGACCGACATAGTAAAGTACTCATTTTCCTTGGTGTCACTGGATACAGAGAAGAGATTGTAAAAGCGTGGAGCTGATGCATCTGGTTTGAACTCCATGTGAACTGTAGCATTTTTTAGTTGCTTTAGTTTGTCTAGTTCACTTGATAAATCAACTCTCTGACCATTTGCTGCATTGGTTTCAACATCTTCTTTTTCAAGGACAGGATTAGCATTTTTTAAATCTCTTGAGTAATAGTCACGAGGAATAGCCCCCTGATCCTCTGATTCCTCTTCCTTATTTGCTTCTTCTGCAGGAGTTTCGGTAGAGGATGGGGTTTCTGACTCTGCACTCTCATTTTTTTTCAAATGATCTTGGTCCACCTCAACGCCATTGTCTTGAGCTGCTGCCAATTTACCAGCCAAATCCTTATCCAAATGAGCAAGATCTCCCGAGGACACCTCTTTTGGCAATTCTGATAAACCTTGACCATGTTCGACAGTTTCTGTATTGGCTCCTGCTGCATTGGCTTGCTCTTGAGCTAAGACTGGATTTGCTCCAAATACTACTGTACCAATCACTACCGATGCCGCCCCGACTGCAAATTTTCGAATTCCGTATCGCTGTTTCCGATCTAAAGATTTGTAATTCATGTTTGTCCTTTCATTTTTCATAAAATAAAGCGCTTTCTTTTTCTTTAAAAATTTTTATTGTCTCTCAAGAGACAAGTCTTACAAGAAAGTATCCAACTTAATGAGAGCTCCCAATCCTCTCCCATTTCTGCTGAGCCATTCTTTAAGCGTCCAGCATCCTTTTTCCTCCTTTCACAAGTGACTTTTCCTTTATTATACAATAAAGTCTTATATTTATATCTGAGTTCCCACAGAATAGATTTTACTTTTAAGAATATTTTAATATTTTAAATTTTCTAAAAGTACTTTCAGGTTTTGGACATAAAAAAGAGAGCTCCTGGGCTCTCTCATTCATTATCTTACGTACTTAAAAGGAATCTCGCTGCCACAGAGCCAGTTATAAACTTGGTCATTGACAAAAACATTCATGGCTTCGTGAGCATACTCTGGCATGATGCGATAGGCCTTGTCGCAAGTTAGGCGGTTGTATATCGCAAACTGGGTAATAGGATAGCAAACATCGTCGTCCAAGCCCGTAATCATCTTGACCTCACCCGTGATACGATGGGCAAGATTTTTCACATCAATATAGGCAAGGGTCGCCATGATTTCCTCCTCTGTTTCATGGAAGGGATCGTGGAACTTGAAATAACGGAAGAGTTCGTCATAGGCTTCACTGGTATTGCCAATCTCGAGCACCCGTCTAAAGTCTGACAAGAAAGGATAGATGGCAACTGTTTTCTGAATTCGAGGATTGAGCGCTGCTGCAACCAGAGCTAAGGCCCCTCCTTGTGACGCACCATAGCTGGAAAGTTTTTTCTCATCTACCTGAGGCAGACTGGCAATAATTTCAACCAACTGGTAAATATCCAGATAGACATCCTTATAAAAGAGGTGGTCCCGACCTTCAACAGCACCACGGATGATATGCCCCTTAACCGTATTTCCTAGTGGAGAGCGCAAGCCGTCTTGAGAATAGCCCGACTGGCCCCGCACATCCATGGAAACAACACCGTAACCAGCCACAGTATAGGCCAGCATATCAGCCCAGTCCCAGCCACGTCCCATATAACCATGGAAATGGAAGATTAACGGAACTTTCTCCTCACTCTTTGGAAGGACGACGCGTGCGTAGACCTTGCCTTCATTTGTTCCCTCAAAGTTTAGCTCATAGCACTTGACTTGGGGAATATGGAAATCTCTTTCCTCCAACTGGCAGGCTGGAAGAGATGAAACTTTTTTGACCTCTTCATCCCAGAAAGCATCAAAATCTTCTGGAACCTCATCCCGTCCTAGATAGGTCTTGATTTCTTCTAACAAAGCTGGATTTTTCATAGCATGCTCCTTTTGTTTTGTAATCGCTATCATAACTCTAGCATATCTAGGAAAGCAATGCAAGAAAGAATGCTAAATAGAAAGTGATTTTAGATTCTCTTTCCTCAAACCTATCGCCTGAAAGTAGTTTTAAAATCTTAAACTTCTAATCTTCCGTTTTACATATGATCCTTCACAGCAACTGCTACCATTTTGGCTTTGGCACGGACTTTAGTAGCCACTGTCATCTCCATAGCAATAATTGCTTTTCTTTCCCCTAATTCCTCCAGAGTAGAAGTGACCACAATTTCATCTTCAATTGGACTAGGACTAAGGTAATCAATCTCCAAGTGAGCAGTAATAAAACGTCCTATCACAGTTGATTTCGTCAGTTCCAACCCTTTTTGATGATGGGCAAACCAAGCTGCTGAGGCCGTGCCATGGCAATCAAAAATAGTCGCTATCATTCCTCCAAAGACATTTGATGGAACTCCACCAGTATAAGCATTTTCAAGCTTTATCCGACTAATACAACTTTTTCCATCTATACTTGGATAGGTTTTTAAATGTAAGCCTAAATCATTCTTGGGACCACATCCCCAACAATGCTGAAATCGTTCTCCATACCTATCTTGTATAGCAATCGTTCTTGTTTCTAACATTCTTTTCACTCCTCTTTACTCAGATGGGGCAATTATATCAAGCTTCAGTCAAAGAGTAAATAGGCTTGGAGACTAATATCTTTTTATCACTCGACTAAGTTTGATTTATAGTCGACTATTTTATAAAAATAAAAAGAGCGTTTCCGCTCTTTGGTTATCAATAGGTGCTAGCTCCTTTCTCTAGTTTGAAAGTCTGATATTTCTTTTGGTAGGTTACTTTAATAGTCATGTGAGAGTCCTCGTTTCTTTTTGATGACTCTAGTATAAGACCCAAACCTAAAAGCTAGCTTATAGATTTCTTAGAAAAGGCTTAATCCAGATGTTCTCTCTTTTCTAAGTGGAGAGCAATCATGCGCCACTCCGGATCCTCTTTCCAACCTTCTATCGAACTAATGTAGCTGGCAACCTTTCTGGCTTCTTCTAAAATCGGAAAATCTTCGATAATATCAGCCACTTGAAACTCTGGAAGTCCTGACTGTCTGGTTCCAAAAATCTCTCCAGAACCACGCATTTTCAAATCTTCCTCCGCAAGGACAAATCCATTAGTCGTTTCTATCATGATGCGCATGCGGTCCTTCCCAGAGTCCGTCTTGGGATTAGCAACGAGAACAGCATAGGACTGTTTGTCCCCCCGACCCACACGACCTCTGAGCTGGTGAAGCTGGCTGAGACCGAACCGGTCGGCATCCATGATAATCATAACTGTCGCATTGGGAACATTGACCCCGACCTCGATAACCGTCGTCGAAACCAGAATATCCGTTTTTCTCTCTTTAAAATCCTGCATGATCTGGTCTTTTTCATCACTCTTCATCTTCCCATGTAAAAGAGCTACTTCAGCCTTGCCGGCAAAATGAGCTATCAACTCCTCAGATAAGGCAATGGCATTTTTCAAATCCAAAGCTTCAGATTCTTCAATCAAGGGAGAGATGACATAGGCTTGAAAACCTTTTTGAACTTCTCCCTCTAACCAAGTCAAGACCTGAGGCAACTGCTCATGCTTAATCCACCGAGTCACAATGGGCTTCCGCCCTGCTGGCATCTGGTCGATAATGGAAACATCCATATCGCCAAAGGCTGTGATAGCCAAGGTTCGTGGAATGGGCGTCGCCGTCATCATGAGGACATCTGGATTGTCCCCTTTTTCCCGCAGAACACGCCTTTGGCCCACACCAAAACGGTGCTGCTCATCGATGATAATCAAACCAAGACGAGCATAATCCACCCCATCTTGTATCAGAGCATGGGTTCCGATAATCAAATCAGCCTCACCCTTGGCAATGGTCTCCAAGACTTCTCTTTTCTCTGCAGCTTTTAAGGAACCTGTCAAGAGAGCCAGTTTCAAGTCTGGAAAAAGGTTCTGTAAACTCTCAAAGTGTTGCTCTGCTAGGATTTCTGTTGGCACCATGAGAGCCGCCTGATAGCCAGCCGTCACCGCCGCAAACATGGCCAAACCAGCAACCACCGTTTTTCCGCTCCCTACATCCCCTTGTAGGAGACGATTCATGTGGTGGTCCGACTTCATGTCGGTCAAAATCTCCTGCAGACTCTTTTCTTGAGCTTGAGTCAGGGCGAAAGGCAGACTTTCTTTAACGGCTATCACTTTTTCCTGAGACCAATCCAGAACCAGACCGCTTCCCTGAACTCTATTTTCAGACTTGAGTGACTGCAACTGCATCTGAAAATAAAAAAGTTCCTCAAACTTGATCCGACGAAGGGCCTGCTTGTATTCTGCTAAATCCTTGGGAAAATGCATGGCACGGACAGCCTGACAACGGGACATGAGTTTGTATTTATCAAGTAAAGACTGGGGAAGATTTTCCTCAATCAAGAGGTCCAACCCCTGATCAAAGGCTGTCTTAATGACCTTGACCAGACTGGCCTGACTGATTCCCTGAGCCAGACGATAGACCGGCTGGAGGTCATCTTCCACTTGAGCTAGAACCTTCATCCCAGTCAAACTGGCCTTGGCACGGTCCCATTTTCCAAAGACAGCAAGAGTTGCACCCAACTCTATCTTATCAGCCAGATAGGGCTGGTTAAAGAAATTCACCGCAAAAACGACTTCTCCCTGCTTGAGGCTAAAGCGCAGACGATTGCGCTTGAAACCATAATACTGAACACTGGCAGGAGTCACGACTTGACCAGACAGAACCGCCTTTTCCCCATCTTCCAGATCTAGGACCTGCTTGGTCTTGAAATCTTCATAACGGAAAGGAAAGTAGAGCAAGAGGTCTTGCAAGTTTTCAATTCCTAGTTTAGCGTATTTCTCTGCTGACTTTGGCCCCACGCCAGGTAAGACATGCAAGGGTTGATGTAGATTCATGCTCCACTCCTTTCTTTTTTTAATAATATTCTCTTGGAATGCGATCGCTGAGGAGACAAACGACCTCATAGTTAATAGTGCCGCGGTAGGCAGCTACCTGAGTAGCTGTGATTTCCTTGTCACCGTTGCTGCCGATCAGGGTTACTTTTGTTCCGAGCGGATAAACCTTAGGCAGCCGAATAGTGATTTGGTCCATAGATACTCGTCCGACGATTGGGCAAGCTTGTCCATCTACCAAGACAGTGAAATTTTGCATATCTCGTGTCCAACCATCCGCATAGCCGATTGGCACGGTCGCGATGACTTGCTCGCTATCCGCCTGATAGGTGGCTCCATAGCCCATGCAAGCTCCAGCTGGAACTGTCTTGACATGAACCAGAGCAGACTCCAAGGTCAAGACTGGAGTCAACTCATAAGGCAAGTTCAGAACCTCTCCACTTGGATTGAGACCATACATGGAATCTCCCATACGAACCGCATTGAAAATAGTCTCTGCATGCCAGAGGGTCGTTGCTGAGTTGCTGGCATGAACCAGCTCTGGAACTTCCTTCATACTTGCCAAAATAGCTTTAAAACATTCTAACTGCTGATTAAAGTAGGTATCTGATTCCTCATCTGCAGTCGCAAAATGGGTAAAAATTCCTTTAACTCGAGCACCATGTTGCTTGAGCAAGTCTTGAGCCAGATCAGCTTCACTGGCCTCTCTAAAACCAATTCGTCCCATTCCTGAATCGATCTTGAGATGGACAGTCAAGTCAGTTAAATCTGCTTCCTTGTCTAACAGCGCTTGAATCCACTCCAATCCTGCCACTGTCAAGGTGATGTCGTATTCTTTAGCTAGAGCAACAGCTTCGATTTCAGAAACTCCTAAAATGAGGATTTTCTTGTTTATACCTGCTTGACGCAACTCGATAGCTTCATCGATATTGGAAACGCAAAATCCATCAACAACATCCTGGATCTCCGTTGCAACAGCTACCGCCCCATGTCCATAAGCATTAGCCTTGACTACTGCAAATTTGAGCGTACCATTAGGGATATGACTTCCCATTTGTTGTATATTTTGTCGAATGGCTCCCAGATATATCAGAGCCTTGGTTGGTCTATGTGGACTAGCTTTCATGATTTTCCTCCAAAATGACACTGGCTGTCACAAACTGATCTGTATGGCTGATAGATAGCCAAATTTTTCCTGAAAATGGGGACTGACTAAAATAAGGTGCCCCGCGTTCATTATTCAAAACTTCCAAATCCTGAAAGGTCAGTTTTCCAATACCAGTTCCCATAGCCTTGGAAAAGGCCTCCTTAGCCGACCAGCGACCAGCCAAGTATTCGATTTGTCTGTGCCCTTTGAGACTGGCAAAACGCTCCATTTCTTTAGGGGTCAGCACGCGCTTGGCAAAGCCCTCACGTCGTGTAACTGCGTTTTCTATCGAAGCCAATTCTTCGATGTCAATTCCGTGTCCAACTATCATACTCATAAAAGGAGCTGAGATTCCCCCAACTCCATCCTTTTCACTTATTTTGTTAAGGTAGTATAAATTTCTTCTACCAAGGCTACTGTATTTTCCCAACCTAGACAAGGGTCCGTTATGGAGCAACCAAAGACCTCTGGTTGATTTTGACGACCATCAGCTAGGTAAGATTCGATCATAAAGCCTCGAACCGTCTTTTTAATCTTTTCATTCCAGTCACGATTCAGCAAGGCTTGACGAACAATACGAATTTGTTCCATATACTGCTTGCCAGAATTGTCATGATTGGTATCAATGATAATGAAGGGATTTTCAAGTCCCATAGTCTCATAGCGATTGATGGCATTTAAGAGGGTTTCATAGTAGAAGTTGGGTTCATTTTTACCATATTCGTTCATGGCGCCACGAAGGATAACGTGGGCCAAAGGATTTCCTGAAGTTTCCACTTCTTGCCCATGGTAAAGGAAGGTTTGCTTGTTTTGAGTCGCATAGATGGCATTAAACATGACCCCGAGATTTCCAGATGTTGGATTTTTCATCCCAACTGGAGCATCAATCCCAGACGCTACAAAGCGGTGTTCCTGGTCTTCCACCGAACGAGCCCCAACAGCATGGTAGCTGACCAGGTCATCAACCAAAACGAGGTTTGACGGATAGAGCATCTCATCAGCTGTTGTCAATCCAGTTTCGGTAATCACACGGTAGTGGAGCTGACGAACAGCCTGCAAACCATTGATGAGACTAGGCGCTTCGCTGGTATTTGGTTGATGAATCATGCCCTTATAGCCATCTCCATTGGTACGAGGTTTAGCCGTATAGACACGCATCACGATAAAGATTTTATCCGCAACTTTTTTCTGCAAGTCTGCTAAGCGATGAGCATATTCGAGCACTGCTTCTTCATTGTCAGAAGAGCAAGGTCCCATCACCAAAAGGATTCGGTCGTCCTCACCTGAGATGATGGCCGCCAACTCTCTATCGCGAGCTTCTTTCTTTCGCAAGGCTTCAGCTGACAACTGGGTCGCAGCCTTGATTGCTTCAATATCAATTTCTTGACCTTTTTCGATAAATGCCATCTTACTCTCCTAGCGTTTGGTAAATTTCGCGAACAAGTGCTTCTGTGTTGTCCCATCCTAGACACGGATCTGTAATGGACTTACCAAAAACTTCTGGCTCATTTTGACGTCCATCTTCTAGATAGGACTCAATCATAAAACCACGAACATATTTCTTGATTTTCTCATTCCAGTCACGGTTAATCAAGGTCTGACGAACGATACGGATTTGCTCCATGTACTGCTTGCCTGAATTGTCATGATTGGTATCGATGATGATAAAGGGATTTTCCAAGCCCATCTTTTCATACTGGGCAATGGTATCTATCAAATTGTCATAGTAGTAGTTGGGAATATTCTTGCCATATTCATTCAAGGCACCACGAAGAATGGCATGGGACAATGGATTCCCAGTCGTTTCCACCTCTTTACCAAGGAAGAGGAAACTCTGCTTATTTTGCGCTGCGTAAATCCCGTTAAACATAACATTGAGATTTCCAGATGTTGGATTTTTAAATCCTGTTGAAAAATCTGCTCCGCTCGCTACAAAACGGTGCTGTTGATCCTCTACAGAACGAGCTCCAACAGCCATATAAGAAATCAAATCATCCACCAGCGGAAGATTTTCAGGATAAAGCATCTCATCCGCTGTTGTCATGCCAGTCTCAGAAATAACGCGGTAATGTAAATGACGAACAGCCTTGATTCCATTGATCAAGCTAGGTGCTTCTTTAGCATTTGGTTGATGAATCAAGCCCTTATAGCCATCTCCATTGGTACGAGGTTTAGCTGTATAGACACGCATGACCATAAAAATACGGTCTTTGACCTCTTCTTGCAAAGCAGATAGACGCTTGGCATACTCGAGAACCGCCTCTTCGTTATCAGATGAACATGGTCCAATCACCAAGAGAATACGCTGGTCTTCCCCACGGATGATGGCTTCCAATTCCTGATCACGTTGATTTTTTCTCGCAAGAGCCGCTCCCTCTAATTTAGACAAGGCGCGAACTTCTTCAATGTTAATTTTAGGACTTTTAGCTGTAAATACCATGATTCATCTCCTTATAAAGCAAACGGACACCAAGCAAAAAATGACTTTTACCAGGTATCCGCCTGTATCTTATCTCATATTATTGTCTCTTACCATGACAGTTCTTGAATTTCTTACCAGATCCACATGGGCATTGATCATTTCGTCCGACTTGGCTCAAGTCCACATCTTTTGGAAGCTGAGTCTGCTGCGCCGCGATATTACGAGTCGCAGTTGTACTGATATTGTGTTCAGTTTGAGGACGTTCCTGTTCGTGGATTTGTGCTTTCATCATCAAGCGGGCCACATCAAATTCAATTGATCCAATCATGTCATTAAACATGCGGAAACCTTCTGCTTGATATTCTACGACAGGATTGTTTTGGGCATATCCACGAAGACCAACAGCATTTCGCAACTGATCAAGAGCATCGATATGGTCTGTCCACTTGTTGTCTACAACACGTAGAATCAAGACTTTTTGGAATTCTTTCACTGCATCTTCGTCACGAAGCTTAGCAACTTGGCTGTCATAGACTTTCAAGGCACGTTGGAAAAGTTCATCTTTGATAGCTTGGTCTGACAAACCTGCAAGGTCTGAACGGCTAATTGAATCTTCTGGAAGCAAGTTATACTTAGCGAAGTTCAGGATTGCTTCCAATTTTTCATCTTCTTTCGAACGTGCATGCGCATCCACGATACGTCCAATGGTACGACGGATCATAGCATGGATTTCTGGTGCCAAGTCACGATCTGCAGTAATGACATCATAACGTTGTGCATAGATGATTTCACGTTGTTCACGCATAACGTCATCGTATTGAAGGACTTGTTTACGAGTATCGTAGTTGTTTCCTTCAACACGTTTTTGAGCTGCTTCAACTTGACGCGTTAACATGCGAGATTCGATGGCTTCATCAGACATGTTAAGACGTTCAAAGACACCTTTCAAACGTTCTGAACCAAAACGTTTCATCAAATCATCTTCAAGAGACAAGTAGAATTGTGACTCCCCTGGGTCTCCTTGACGCCCTGAACGTCCACGAAGCTGATTATCAATACGGCGACTTTCATGGCGTTCTGTACCAATGACACAAAGTCCACCAAGTTCACGAACCCCTTCACCAAGCTTGATGTCGGTACCACGACCGGCCATGTTGGTCGCGATAGTAACTGCACCACGCTGACCAGCGTTCATGATGATTTGCGCTTCTCTGTAGTGGTTCTTCGCATTCAAGACTTCGTGAGGAACACCTGCCTCTACCAGTTTCTTAGACAGAAAGTCACTCGTTTCAACTGCAACTGTACCTACCAAGACCGGCTGACCTTTTTGGTAACGAGCTTTTACATCTTCAACTACAGCCTTAAATTTCGCATCAAGACTTGCATAGAGAAGGTCTGAGTGGTCGATACGTTGAATTGGACGGTTGGTTGGGATTGGGATAACACGAATGTTGTAAATTTCGCGGAATTCTTCTTCTTCTGTTTTACCAGTACCTGTCATACCTGCCAATTTCTTATACATACGGAAGAGGTTTTGGTAGGTAATAGAAGCTGAAGTCTTAGTCTCATCTTGGATTGGCACACCTTCTTTTGCTTCAATCGCTTGGTGCAAACCATCAGAGTAACGACGACCTTCCATGGTACGACCTGTAAATTGGTCGACAATCAAGATTTCCTGCTCTTCACTAACCACATAGTCGATATCGAGAATCATGATATAGTTGGCACGGAGGGCATTGTCGATAAAGTGAGTAAGAGCTACATTTTCAATGTCGTAGAGATTTTCTAGTTTGAAGTAGCTCTCTGCCTTGTCAATACCAGAGTCTGACAAACCGATCGTCTTAGACTGAACGTCAATGATATAGTCATCCTTGTCCAAGGATTTCACGAAGTGGTCCGCCATATGGTAGAGTTGGCTTGTTTCAACTGCGTTGGCACCTGAAACGATCAATGGTGTACGGGCTTCGTCGATCAAAATTGAGTCAACCTCATCGACCAAGGCATAATTGAGTGGACGTTGCACCATGTTTTCTGCACGAACGACCATGTTATCACGAAGGTAGTCGAAACCAATCTCTGAGTTGGTTGAGTAGGTAATATCACAAAGATAAGCTTCTTTTTTCTCCATTGGAGATTTTGCTGCCAAGTTAATCCCTACTGACAGACCGAGCCATGAGTACAATTCACCCATTTCAGTCGCGTCACGTTCTGTTAGGTATTCGTTGACGGTAACTACGTGAACCCCTTTACCTGCAAGGGCATTGAGGTACACTGGCATAGTCGCTGTCAAGGTCTTCCCTTCACCCGTACGCATCTCTGGAACGTCACCATGGTGAAGAACAATCCCACCCATGACCTGAACCTTATAAGGGAAGAGCCCAAGGACACGTTTTGCAGCTTCACGAACTACTGCAAAAGCCTCATATAGCAATGAATCAAGTGATTCACCCTTATTGTACCGCTCTTTAAATTCGTCAGTTTTCGCTTTTAGTTCTTCGTCTGACATTGCAGCCATTTGGCTCTCATAGTTAAGAACCTTATCAGCCATCTTTTCCAGACGACGAAGTTCTCCTTTATCATTTTCAATAATCGTTTTTAAAATATTAGCCATGATTTTCCTTACTTTTTATTCTGAATATTTTAGAATGTTCTTTTAATTTTAGCATATTTACCATTATTTTTCAAGAAAGAATCCTTGTTTCACAAGGGGAAAAAAGGACTAGAAGCTAGTCTAGTCCTTCATTTTTTAATGTTTAATTTCCCAAGAATACAGGCAATATCCCAAAATACAAAAAGAGATTAATCCAGAAGGCCAAGCAAAAGATGATGCCAAAGATGAGAAGACTGATTTTTTTAATCAGCACGGAGTATAGGATGGATAAAACTCCAAAAACCACAAAGAGTTTTTTCATAACGAAATAATATACTGAAACTCCTCCTATTTGCCAATCCCAAGGAAGGAAAAACATGAGGAACCAGAGAAGGCAAATCGTAAGGATATATCTCTTGTAGTGCGCTTCAAGAAAGGCTTTTGTTTTCTCCATAGCAAACCTCCATTTGAGTCACTGTCTCTTCCCTTTTATTATACCAAAAAAACCTGGAAAAAGCTTTCCAGGTTTGAGTTTGAAATCACTAGTCATACTAGAGAAATTCCTTTATTCATAGGCTGATTCACTTTATTGACTTGATGAAGAGGTTCCAAAATCGACCTTAGGAACTGTCTTGGCTTCTTCTGTTTCTTTGAAGGTTTCTGCTTCTTTAAAGTTCATCATATTCGCAAAAAGAACGGTTGGGAAACTTCTCAACTTTTGATTGTACTCGGCTGCAACCTTATTATAGTCCTTGCGTGCTACAAAGATACGATTTTCACTTCCTGAAAGTTCGACCATTAGTTGCTCAACATTTTGATTGCTCTTGAGTTCTGGATAATTCTCCGTCAAGGAAATCAAGCGGGAAAGAGCAGAGCTCAATTCTCCCTGAGCCTTTTGGTTTTCTTCCGACGTTACTGAGCTACTGCCGATTTTAGCTCTGGCATCAGCAATTTTAGTAAAGACTTCCGTTTCATGATTCATTTGTCCTTTAACGGACTCCACCAAGTTACCAATCAAGTCCGAACGACGTTGGAGGGCTGTGGAGACATCGGCCTGTGCCTGCTCCACTTTAGTCTGTTCACCAACCAGACCATTATAGGTCGTCACTGCGGAACAACTTCCCAGAACTAGTAGTCCAAAGAAAATCGCTACTATTGAGAGAATTACTTTATTTTGTTTCATATCAAAACCTTAACACTTTCTTTTATCAACTTTTCTGAGAAAATACTCAGATTTTAAATCAATTTCCCAAACTTTGTTTTTATTTTTAATTAAGGAGTGAACTGTTGCAAAGTAGTCACCTTACTGCATGGAAAAATCGGTTTGAGCAATATGTAATCACTCACCAGTCATCAGACGAACCGCCACCATCAAAGCCACCGCCGTCCCAGCCACCAGATGAGTCGGAACCTGAGTCTGACCAAGAAGATCCTGAATCTGATGAGTCACCGCCCCACCAGCCACCGCCAGAATCATCGCCATGTGAACCGCCACCACGACCTCCAAAAATAAAGCCGATAATCATCACAATGAAGTAAATGAGAACTCCAAATCCGATAACTCCGTCACTCGAACTGCTTTTTCGATGCCGTCTCGAAGAACTGCTCTCACCAGCATACCTTTCAAGTTCCCTTAAGCGACTAGAGTTGGTAGTATAGTCGTAACTACTTTTAGAACTTGAAGCAGTTGTACTCGATCCACTATAGAACATGTAGTTGAGATTATTGACTATTGAGAGAACACCCTTGTTATAGTCACCATTTTTAAAGTAAGGGCGTGCTGTTGTCAAGAACCTGTGAGTCTGATAGTCTGTGATTTTACTGGCCACATTATTACTGGTTTCAATCCGTGATTTTCTATCTTGGACTGCTACCACAATCAAGACACCGTGATTGTCTCCCGAGTAGCCAATCTTCCAAGCTCTAGCTGTTTCATTGGCGACAGTCTCGATTGTTTCTCCATTTAGGCTTTTCACAACGTAAACACCCATCTGGATTTTTTCTGATTTTTTACTATTGACATTATTCAATTCCCGAATCTGACTTATAGTCTCATCCGTTAGATAGTGATCCGGGTCATAGATCCCGTACTCAGGTTTTTCAGGTGCTGTGAATGCTGACAAGAAGAGAAAGACCATCAGCAGTCCAAGCAAGCGAACCAACAAACTATGTTTAAATAATCTGCTTCTTTTCATAATAACCTCCCTGATAAAGGAAAATTGATTTAAGGAATTATAGCATTTTGATTTTTACAAAGAAAGTGCATTTTCATTACAAATAGATTACAAAAGCCAGGAAAATGATTGAATTTTGATGACAGATTTTTCCTTCGATTTGACAGGATTTTTTCACCTATTTTATAGAAAAAAAGAAGACAGACTAGTCTTCTTTTCAGTTATTCTTATTGAAAAATAAGCAAGGCTTACTTGCGTTTTCTTGCGATCAAATGAATCGGGGTTCCTTCAAAGACAAAGGCCTTGCGGATTTGATTTTCCAAGAAACGCAGGTAAGAGAAGTGCATAAGTTCTTCTTCGTTGACAAAGATGACAAAGGTTGGTGGCTTGGTTGCCACTTGGGTTGCGTAGAAAATCTTGAGGCGTTTCCCTTTGTCTGTCGGTGTTGGATTGATAGCGATGGCATCCATGATGACATCGTTGAGCACCGCAGACGGAATACGCGTGTTTTGACTCTCACTAATTTGCTTGATCATCTGAGGTAGTTTGTGGAGACGTTGCTTGGTCAAAGCCGAAACAAAGATAATCGGCGCGTAAGGCAGGTATTGGAACTGCTCACGGATGTCTTCTTCCCAGTTCTTCATGGTATGATTGTCTTTCTCAAGAGTATCCCACTTGTTGACCACGATGATCATTCCTTTACCCGCTTCGTGGGCGAAACCTGCGATACGCTTGTCGTACTCACGAATACCTTCTTCGGCATTGAGAACCATCAAGACCACATCGGAACGGTCAATAGCACGCATAGCACGCATGACAGAGTATTTTTCTGTATTTTCGTAGACTTTACCTGACTTACGCATACCAGCTGTATCAATCATGGTGAACTCTTGTCCATCAGCATCTGTAAAATGGGTATCAATGGCATCACGCGTTGTTCCAGCTACTGGACTAGCAATCACGCGGTCCTCTCCCAAAATGGCGTTGATCAAACTTGATTTTCCAACGTTTGGACGTCCAATTAAGCTGAATTTAATGACATCTGGATTTTCTTCTTCGACTTCATGTGGTAAATTTTCCACAATGGCATCCAGTACATCACCCGTACCAATCCCATGGACAGACGAGATGGGCAGCGGTTCACCCAAGCCCAGAGCATAGAAATCAAAGATATCATTTCGCATCTCAGGATTGTCAACCTTGTTAACGGCTAGGATAACAGGCTTATGGGTTTTATAGAGTTTGCGAGCTACGTACTCGTCCGCATCTGTAATCCCTTCTTTCCCAGACACCACAAAAACGATGACATCAGCTTCTTCCATAGCGATTTCTGCTTGGTGTTTGATTTGCTCCATGAAGGGAGCATCGACGTCGTCAATCCCTCCAGTATCAATCATACTAAAGGAACGATTGAGCCACTCACCCGTTGCATAGATACGGTCACGTGTCACACCCTCGACATCTTCTACGATTGAGATTCGCTCACCAGCGATCCGATTAAATAGGGTCGATTTCCCAACATTGGGACGTCCCACAATGGCAATAGTTGGTAAGGCCATATTTTCTCACTTTCTACAATAACTTTTTCTGTTCTAGATTCTTCCGAGTTGAACTAGGTTCGGCTTGCCCAAACTGCTCTGCTAAACGCTGACTCCAAGAGGTCGTCGCACGCGCACCAGCATAGTCTGCCTGTACTTGATCATAGTCCAAAATCGCTTCAACTTGCTGTTCTTGGTATTCTTCTTCAAATACCACTTGGTTCAAAGGCAGTCTTGGTTTGACATCATGTTGTTGGTTTGGCACGCCAAGGGCAATCCCAAAAACTGGGTAGGTATAGTCAGGCAGGTTAAAAAGCGCTGCTACCTCTTCCGACTTGTAACGGACTAAGCCGATGATAACACCACCATATCCCAGACTCTCTGCTGCAAGCAAGGTATTTTGCCCCGCAAGCGCAGCGTCTACAGACGTGATAAGGAGACCTTCTACCCCTTGAGGTTGGAAAGTGTCCGTATGAAGACTTGCTCCCTTTTCAGCTCGGTTCAAGTCACCGACAAAGAGCAAAAAGGCAGCTGACTGGCGAATGGCTTCCTGAGGAACCAGTTCATATAGGGCATCTTTCTTCTCTTGACTACGCACAAGAATCACAGAGTAGGATTGAAAATTTTTCCAAGATGACGCCATTTGTCCAGCAGTCAAAATCTCTTCCAAGTCTGCCCGAGGAATTTCTTGCTCCTGAAAGCGACGAACTGAAGTATGAGCTTTCATCAGTTGAATGGTTTCTGTCATCGGCGATTTTCTCCTTCTAGTCTTGTCTCCTCAGCCAAATAACGGATTCGTTCCATGACCCGTCTAGCTTCCCAAGTCTCGTCATTTCCATTCTTTCCTTTGGCAAAATGTTTTTCCAAATCTTGGAAATTAAAGTTGGAAGTAAAGAAGGTCGGCAAATCTTCCTGCATGCGGTACTGAAGAATGACCTGGAGAATCTCATCACGTACCCAAGGGGTAGACTGTTCTGCACCAATATCATCTAAGACTAAGACCTCAGCTAACTTGATGTCATCCACCAAGGTCTTCACAGTTCCTTCACCGATGGCATTTTTCACATCAATGACAAAGCTTGGATAGTGGATAATGGTCGTTGATGCCCCACGCTTTTCAGATAGGTCATGAGCTAAGGCTGCCATCATGAAACTCTTTCCAACACCAAAATCTCCGTAAAGATAGAGGCCTTTTCGGATGCTTGGGTAAAGGTCAACAAAGGAATAGAGTCTCTCAAAAATCGGCAACCGTCCTAGATCATCCAGGTCAATCTGAGCTAACTTCGCTTTCTTGAGACTTGCTGGTAGATTGATCAACTTAAGACGATTCTTAATTGCAGCCTCTTTTTCTGCCGCGATTAGTTCTGGTGTTTCTTCATAAGACACATCCGCATAACCGTGATTCATAACCAAGATAGGCTTATAGCCACGCGCTATATAGTCCGCATCCCCACGAAGAAACTTATCCCGTTCTGTGATATATTGGTTGAACTTGGAGATGCTACGATTCAACTCCTCTGGACTGAGGGACTCTTTCTGGATAAAAGCCGCCACATCTGGGTCTTTCATAATCTGCTGGACTAGGTCCTGATACTGAAAACGACTTGTCTGACGTTTGATAACGTCACCCACACTTTCCATCTAGTCTCCTCCTTCTTCTAATCGGGCTAACATTTCTTGTTTTTTGCGTTCTAGTTCCAGACGAGTTTCCTCACTGGTTTGATTTTTATATTCTGGATTGCTCCACTTGGGAACATTGGTCTTAGTCGAGCTAGTTTTCGATTTCTGGTCTTCTTGCCCTTTTTGCTGACGCTCTCGAATCCGAAGCACAGCCTCTTCTGCTGTCCGAATTTTTTGATAAGCATAGTCATTTGCGACCTTCATGGCATATTTTTCATTGACATTAGCCGAATCAACCTTGTTAAAGGTTAGAAGTAAGACGATATTGATGACCTCATCCAACAAACCTAAAGACGCCATCTGGTGAAGGAGTTCTCGTTCGCTCTGGGTAATATTCCCCTTACGCGTTTGCTTGATTTCCGCTAAAAAGTGTAGGGGAGTTTTATTTTTAGCTTCCCTGATAATGGTCATTTCTTTGGGACTAAAGTCAGAAGACGCTGGTTTTTGTGCTATCTTTTCACGCATGCGTTTGACTGAAATAACCTGAGCCACCGCTGTCGCCTTAGCTAATTGATAGGTTTCAAACCAGGTCCATTTTTTTTCATCTGCAATGGCGAACAATTCCAAAACATCCGCCTGCTCGTCTTCAAAACGCAAGCCATCTCGAGCCATCAGGCGCTGGAAATGTTCCAAGTCAAAATCATTTTTTAACTTGCTTTTAGACTCGCTTGGGGTCACTTCTTCAGTCAGGGTTGGAAAGACTTGGCTCAAAGAAACAGAAAGTGCTTCTCCCTCACTTGGAGCCTGCTTCATAGCAGAAACAGCTGTATCCCCAATCTTTTTCTCTAATAATCTGCTATAGACAGAATGGCTTAAAAATTCCTGACTGGAGAGGGGAGAATGAAGCTGCAATTCATAAGTTTTCCCCTTTTGATAAAGGGTCAACAGATCTAAGGCAGATAAGATTTTAAAGGATTGGAGCAAGGTCGGCATGCCAAAGTTTAAGTGGTTGAGGATGTGGGAAAAGAGGTGTTCCTTTTGCCCACCATCCCAAAAGGTAAGGGCATATAGATAGAGGCTCAGTGCCTCCTGACCGATAATCGGGAGGTAGCACTGCACCAGAGAAGAGGTATCTTGCGACACCCGATTATTCTTTAGAAAAGAAAAACGGTCATTTGGTTTCATCTATTTTTCCTTTTTCTTCTTAGAGGACTGGGTGATTTGCTGGAGCAGACTCTCCAACTCACTCACATCCTTAAAGCTACGATAAACACTGGCAAAACGAACATAGGTAATCTCATCAAGCTCTGCCAATTCTTCCATGACTAAAGACCCAATATATTCACTTTGGATCTCATTCTCACTGCGACTACGGAGTTTTTGCTCAATACGATTGACCACCATGTTGATTTCATCACTTGACACAGGACGCTTCTGGGCTGAGCGGATAATCCCATTAAAGATTTTATCTCTCGAAAACTGTTCTCGCGTACCGTCTTTTTTGACGACGACCAGCGTTCTTTCTTCTACTCGTTCATAGGTTGTAAAACGATGTTGGCACTCGTCGCACTCACGTCTTCGACGGATGGTGTTTCCTTCTTCGGCTTGTCGACTATCAACAACACTAGACTTGGTAGCCCCACATTTTGGACAACGCATGCATTTCCCTCCTTGTCGTTTTCTTTTCATTATACCATTTTTTGAGCAATTCCCAAAACAATTCTTATTTTTACTTGACAAGTTTTTTGTTTTATTGTATTATTTAATTAGAACAATAAAGATAAAGAAAGGAGACTATGATGTCCTGGTCATTTGATAATACAAAACCCATTTATTTACAGATTATGGAAAAAATCAAACTACAGATTGTTTCCCATAAACTGGAACCCAATCAACAACTTCCGACTGTAAGGGAGTTGGCGAGCGAGGCCGGTGTCAATCCCAATACCATTCAGCGCGCCTTGTCTGACCTTGAACGCGAAGGATTCGTTTACAGCAAGCGGACAACTGGTCGTTTTGTCACCGAGGATTTAGACCTCATCGTTCAGTCCCGCAAACAACTTTCCGAGGAGCAACTGCAACACTTCGTCTCTTGCATGCTTCAATTTGGCTACAAAAAAGAAGAACTGCCAAATGTATTAAGCGACTATATCAAAGGAGTTTAAGACTATGACACTACTAGCACTTGAAAATGTATCAAAATCATATGGAGCAACTGCGGCACTTGACAATATCTCACTAGAGATCTCAGCTGGAAAGATTGTCGGACTCCTTGGACCAAACGGATCCGGGAAAACAACCTTAATCAAACTGATCAATGGCCTCCTTCAGCCAGATAAAGGACGTGTCCTCATTAACGGACAGGATCCAAGTCCTGCTACCAAGGCGATCGTCTCTTATCTACCAGACACAACTTATCTCAATGAGCAAATGAAGGTCAAGGAAGCCCTAACCTACTTCAAGACCTTCTATCAGGATTTCAATCTTGAACGCGCCCAACATCTGCTTGCAGACCTTGGCATTGATGAAAATAGTCGCTTAAAGAAATTATCAAAAGGAAACAAGGAAAAGGTCCAACTAATCCTCGTTATGAGCCGTGAAGCCCGCCTCTACGTTCTGGACGAACCAATCGGAGGCGTGGATCCAGCTGCTCGTGATTATATCCTCAATACCATCATCAACAACTATTCCCCAACTTCTACGGTCCTGATTTCAACCCACTTGATTTCAGATATTGAGCCAATCTTGGATGAGATTATATTCCTCAAAGACGGGAAAGTCGTCCGCCAAGGAAATGTTGATGATATTCGTTACGAGTCAGGTGAATCAATTGACCAGCTCTTCCGCCAGGAATTTAAAGCCTAAGCAAAGGAGATTATTATGTTTTGGAATCTAGTTCGTTATGAATTTAAAAATGTCAATAAATGGTATTTAGCGCTCTATGGAGCTGTGCTTGCAATTTCAGTTTTGATTGGAGCTTTTCTTGGTAGCCTTAGCCAGAGTTACAATTCTAACAACGCTGTTTATTTCATCTTCTTTTTGGTACTAGTCTTTGGAGGACTTAGCGTCACTCTTTGGATTGCAACAATCTTTTTAATCATCCGAAGATTCAAGGGGAGTGTTTATGACCGCCAAGGGTACTTGACCCTGACCTTGCCTGTCTCTGAGCACCAAATCATCATCGCAAAACTTTTAGGTGGTCTTGTCTGGTCCATCTTAAGCTATATCGTCTTTATCTTGAGTGTACTGATTATCTTCTTTTTAACACCAATAGAAAAAGACTTCACTGTCCTCTATAACTTCATTTCCCCTTACCTCAGCTACGGCTGGCTGTATGCCCTATCACTATTTGTCGGTTCGATTACATGGATTTTATCCATTTACCTCTCCATCTCAATCGGACAACTCTTTAATGAGTATCGAACAGCTATGGGAATTCTAGCCTATATCGTCATTGCCATCGTCATTGGTTATGTTTCTCTCTTCTTCCGAATTGAAAATGACTTTAACATGATGATTGGTACAGAAATCTTGCGCGATCTCTTTTTATCGGCTATCTACTATCTCGGTACCTACTATATTTTGAAAAACAAGGTTAATTTGCAATAAAAAACGCCCAGCTTACAAGAGCTGGGTTTTGCTTTAACTCAATATCAAACTGGCTACAATAGGGCTAACAAAAACATAGAGAATACCGGTGACACCGATGGCCAAGCCACCCATGGCTCCTGCTACCGAGCCGTATCGAAAGGCTGTTCCTGTTCCGACTGCATGACCTGTTCCTCCAAGGGAGAGTCCGACAGCCACTGGATCATCAATCTTCAACCACTTCAAAAGGGTTGGTCCAATAACACTAGTCAAAATCCCAGTTGCCACTACGACGACCAAGGTCACAGTCGTTAAACCTTGCAATTTCTCTGTAATCCCCACTGCCATAGCGGTTGTCACTGACTTGGGAAAGAGAGAAATGGCTAGGAAAAAGTCCATGCCAAATATTTTCGCCACTATAGCAGTGAAGCTAGTATTGACAACCACTGCTAGCAAACTACCAAAGAGAATACTCCGAGCATGGTGCTTCATCAGATGAAAACTCTTATAAAGCGGAATCCCTAGAGCCACTGTCGATGGGACAATCAAATTATTCAGATAAACCCCACCTTGGTAGTAATCTTGGTAAGAAATACCCGTCGCCTTAAGAAGGATGATAATAAAAATTGCCGACAAAAGCAAAGGTGTTGTCAAAGGATGGGGAAAACGTCTGTAAATCAGCATTCCCACTAGATAAGCTAGGATAGATAATGCAATCCCAAACAGAGGATTCGATACAAATTCGCTCATTTGGCATCTCCTTTCTCATAATCTCCCTCAAACCGTCTTTTGATAAACTGAACCACTAGGGCGATGAGGATAATGTTGATGACAGCCGCAAAAAAGACAATCAAGACAATGGGCAAGAGATAAGGAGCAATCACATCGAACTTTTCCATGATACCCACTGCTGGCGGCAAAAAGAGAATAGTCATATTGGCCAGCAAGAAATTTCCGACCATGTTGACATGCCTGGTCCTTAGCCACTTGAACTGTAAGGCTAGAAAGAGAATAATCAAACCGATAATACTGCCTGGGATGGGCAGATGAAAGAAACTGGAGATTCCCTCACCGATTAGAGAAATCACAAAGAGAATCATTAATTGAACATATAATTTCATCCTAAACTCCATGAAATAAACTTCTTGCATACCAGTTTACTCTTTTTTCAGAAAATTTCAAGGAAATATTGAAATTCTTCTTTCTTGCAAGGATTAGTTAAAAGTAGTATAATCATTGCATGCGCAATCATCTTATGTTAGAGAGACCGTCAGTAATGATTTTGTGATTTTTACATTAAAAAGAAAGGAGAAAGCAATGACCTACTTAGAAAAATGGTTTGACTACAACCGCCGTCAAAAGGAAATGGAAGCCTTGTTGGAAGAAACTATTGCTCAGCAGAGTGAACAAAGGCTGAATTTGAAAGAGTTTTACCTGCTCTACTATCTGAATCTAGCCCAAGAAAAATCTCTACGACAAATTGACCTACCAGATAAACTCCATCTCAGCCCAAGCGCTGTTTCTCGAATGGTGGCTAGATTAGAAGAGAAAAACTGCGGTTTGCTTAGTCGCAGATGTTGCGATCAGGATAGACGGGCCAGTTTTATCTGCCTGACTGACGAGGGGCAAACAACTCTGGCTTATCTACAAAAAGCTGTCGAAGAAAGATTGGAAACCAGTCTTGATTTCTTGCCTTAATGAGTATTTTTAAAAAAAGTTGCGTGCGCAATCATTTTTCTTGACATTCCTCTTTTAAAGGAGTACAATAAAGTCATGATTGAACAAAGGAGTTTTATATGATCGAAATTACCTATCTAGACACCAGCAAACAAGAGAGAACTATGACTTTCGAGTCTTACGAAGACTTTGAACGTTCTCAACAAGCTTGCCTTATCGGTGTCGCAGACTATTACCCAGTTCAAAAATTGACCTATAATGGTCATGATTTGGACTACCATGGGACTTACGGAGATGTCTTCTTCTATCTCATGAAACAAGATTTAAGCCAATATAACTAAAAAAGGAGAAATACAATGGCAAAAGCAATTACAGATGCAACATTTGAACAAGAAACAAAAGACGGTTTGGTCTTGGTAGACTTCTGGGCAACTTGGTGTGGCCCATGTCGTATGCAAGGTCCAATCTTGGACAAATTGTCTGAAGAACTTTCAGAAGATGTCTTGAAAATCGTTAAAATGGACGTTGATGAAAATCCAAACACAGCTCGTGCTTTTGGAATCATGTCTATACCAACTCTTCTCTTCAAAAAAGACGGCCAAGTGGTGAAACAAGTTGCAGGTGTTCATACTGCAGAACAAATCAAGGCCATCGTTGCTGAATTGAGCTAATCACACGAGAGATCAAGTGCTTCATTTGGTCTCTTTTTTCTTGCCCTTTGCCATTTTTCAAAAAATATGCTAGACTGTAGGTAGAATATTACGATGTTTGGGACATGCCATCGCTAAAAAAAACCTCTACTTGGTATTTTTTAGCTCCCCTCAAGGGAGCTTTTTGCGTGCTCTGAACATTTCCCATTTTGGAAGGAGTACTATGAAACGTCAATCAGCCTTGGTCGTCTTTAGTGGCGGTCAAGATTCCACAACCTGCCTCTTTTGGGCTAAAGAACACTATGAAACAGTCGAAGCCGTCACCTTTGCCTACGGCCAACGCCATCATCTCGAAATTCAAGTTGCTAGAGAAATCGCTAAGGAACAAGGCATTCGTCATCACATCTTAGATATGTCTCTGCTAGGGCAAATCACTGAAAATGCCCTGACCTCTGATCTGGAAATCGAGCAAAAAGAGGGAGAGCTTCCCAATACTTTTGTTGACGGCCGCAACCACCTCTTTCTATCCTTTGCAGCAGTTCTTGCCAAGCAACGTGGCATTAAAGATATCGTGACAGGTGTCTGCGAGACAGACTTCTCAGGCTACCCTGACTGCCGGGATGTCTTTGTCAAATCTCTTAATGTCACCCTCAACCTTGCCATGGATTACGACTTTGTTATCCAAACACCTCTCATGTGGCTAGATAAGGCTGAAACTTGGGAATTAGCCGACCAACTCGGTGCCTTTGACTACGTTCGTGAAAAGACCTTGACCTGCTACAATGGGATTATCGGAAGTGGCTGTGGAGATTGTCCAGCCTGCCACCTACGTCAGCATGGTTTAGATGTTTATCTTTCACAGAAAGGAGAGGGCTAATGTTTTTTGCTCCCAAAGAAATCAGACAGGAAACTGGGGAATCTCTTGTCTACAATCCTCACAGAACCTTAGTTTCAAAAGAGTTTACCTTCGATGCTGCCCACCATCTCTTTCACTATGAGGGAAAATGCAAATCCCTGCACGGCCACACTTATCATCTGCAGATTGCTGTTAGTGGATTTTTAGATGAACGTGGCATGACCTACGATTTTGGAGATATCAAAGCTATCTACAAGGACTTCTTAGAACCCCATTTGGATCATCGCTATCTCAATGAAACCCTGCCTTATATGAACACGACTGCTGAAAATATGGTTTACTGGATTTTCCAAACCATGAGTCAAGAGTTACCAGATGAGCGCAGTCTCCGTTTGGAATACGTTCGCCTCTATGAAACTCCGACTGCCTTTGCAGAGTTTAGACGGGAGTGGTTAGATGACTAGGGAACGTGTCCTCAAACTACCAGTTCTGGAAATTTTTGGCCCAACCTTTCAAGGTGAAGGTCGTGCTATCGGGCAGAAAACCATGTTTGTCCGCACTGCTGGTTGCGACTACCACTGCGACTGGTGCGACTCTGCCTTTACTTGGGATGGTTCTGAAAAACCTACTCGTATGACAGCTGACGAAGTCATTGCCGCCTTAGATAAGCTGGGAAGCTACGACTACGTTACCCTGTCTGGAGGAAATCCTGCTATCCTAGCAGCCAACATGGCTGAACTCGTCACCAAACTCAAGGAACGCGGTGTCACTCTGGCTGTTGAGACTCAAGGTTCTCGCTGGCAAAATTGGTTAAAAGATATCGACCAAGTCACTCTGAGTCCCAAACCTCCTTCATCCAAGATGGAAGTCAACTTCGAAACCTTAGACTTTATCGTTTCCCAACTAGATCCAGACAAGGTCACCTTTAAAATCCCTGTCTTTGATGATGCCGATTTAGCCTTTGCCAAAGGGATCCAAGAACGTTACCAGCCAGATGTCCTCTTCTTATCGGCTGGAAATCCTGAGCCCAAGGCTACAGGCAATATTGTCCAAGACCAACTAGACCGCCTCAAAGAACTCTGGGAACGCGTCGCTGCTGACGATAGCTGGGGCAATGTCCGCGTCCTTCCTCAACTGCATACCCTCCTCTACGACAACCAACGTGGTGTTTAAATTAGAAAGAAAAAATCATGTCACAACAAGAAGAAATGAAAAACCTTAGCCTCCTCGGCAACAAAGAGACCAACTACATTTTTGACTATCAACCAGAAGTCCTCGAATCCTTTGACAATCGTCATGTGGAAAATGACTATTTTATTAAATTCAACTGTCCTGAATTTACCTCGCTTTGCCCAATCACTGCTCAGCCAGATTTTGCGACGATTTATATTTCCTACATTCCTGACAAGCTCTGCGTCGAGTCAAAATCCCTCAAACTCTACCTTTTTAGCTACCGAAATCATGGAGATTTTCACGAAAACTGTATCAACACCATCGGGAAAGACTTGGTCAACTTGCTAGACCCTCGCTATTTAGAAGTCTGGGGGAAATTCACTCCACGCGGGGGCATTTCAATCGACCCTTACTACAACTACGGTAGACCTGGAACCAAGTATGAAGGCCTGGCAGAACAACGCCTCTTTCAACACGACCTTTATCCAGAGAAAATTGACAACCGCTAAACAGATACGAAAAAGCCCTGTTCCTCAAACTGAGGAGCAAGGCTTTTTGAGTTTCAATTATTCTTCTGTTCCAAGGCAGTTTTTCGCAACAAGTGCTGCAAGAACGCCACCAACGATTGGGGCAAGGATGAAAATCCAAACTTGTTGAAGGGCTGCGCCACCTACCAAGACAGCAGGAGCCAAGCTACGAGCTGGGTTTACTGAAAGTCCAGTGATGTTCAATCCCACAAGGATCAAGGCTGTCAATGACAAACCGATTACCAAACCAGCGATTGCGCCATTACCTTTGCTTGCTGATGTTACCGTCATGATAACCAAGACAAACAAGAAAGTTGCGATGACTTCAAACAAGAAACCACCAAAGACAGTGACACCGTTTGCCAAGGCATTTTCACCAAGACTAGCAGTTGACATGCCTAAGTTAGACAAGAGGAAGAATACTGCAGCTGACGCAAGGAAAGCTCCAACTACTTGTCCAAGGATGTAGTTTACAAGCTCAGAAGATGACAAACGTTTGTTTACAAACATAGCGATCGAAACCGCTGGGTTCAAGTGAGCACCTGAAATCGTCCCAATTGAGTAAGCTGCAACTACGATTGCCAAACCAAAAGCAAGAGCAATCCCAAGGTGCCCAACACCTTCAACACCATTCCCAAAAACAACAGCTCCTGTTCCGATGAACACAAGCATAAATGTACCGATTAATTCAGCAACAAATTTTTTCATGATAAGTCTCCTTTTTTTCGAACTATGTATTAGTCTATCAAAAGAAGGAAAGGGTTTCAAGAAAATTGACTGGAAAGTTATTTGAAAATCATGAAACGACTCGCTTATCCTTAGTACTGAAAAGATTGAATAGCTTCTTTCAAGTCATCTTGTAAACTATTTCTCTGGTCAAGTTGGATATAGACTTCCAACAGACAGGATCTGAAGTTGGAAAATTTATAAAAATCTTCCTTATCTTCTATCGGAAAGTCAACAGTTTTTATCCAAGAAGCTACTTGTTCTTGCTCTAATTTTCCTTGCAAAATGGGTTCATAAAGTACTCTAGCTAAGCGCCATTCCTCATCATTTGTAAAACGAATGGTAATTCTTTTAAATAATTGACCCAGTACATCAAAAACTTCAGAAGCTCTGTTACCAGGAAAATCTGGATGACAAACGACTTCAGTCAGGAGATCTGCTCCATGCGCAAAAGCGTGAACCCAACCATACTGACTTGAAAAACCTGTCGTATCCTTTTCTTTTTTTAAGTAATACAAACCTTGAGATAGCATAGCATTTCTTATATCAGCTTTTAATCCCTTATAGAAAAGAGAGTGCTCGTTACCATCTGCAGACAAAAGATTGGCATAAATAAGCGCCCTAAAAGAACGTTTAAGAGCCGAAACTCCTCTACTATCAATCTCTTTGTATAGACCTTCACCAGAGGAGACCTCTTCTGAAATAAACTGAAACTGCCCAAGGGAAAACAACTCTTCTTGAATCCCTCTAGCCAAACTCGTAAAAACAAGTTCGTCTCTAATTTCTGGAGAGGGATCTCCCAAATGCTCAAGCAACCACTGAATTTCTTCTCGGCTATAGCTTGGTTTTTCTTCTGTCACTTTTCTTTGTAATTTTTTACGCATCTCAAGTACCTCTACATTTCTAGCAACTGTTCAAAAAACCAGCCCAAGATAACTTTCTGTCTTATTCTTTTTTAGATGGTCGTTTTCCTGCTGCAATCGCATCTGCTTCTGTCATCTCAACAACGTTAGCTTTATTCGTTTTTGAAGGCATTCTATCCTTACTATACCAATAAACTTTTGATTTCCCATGGTCTGCAACATAGACAATTCTATCTTGCTGTTGAGCTTTGGTTTCAGCTTCACGCGCAGCTCTTTTTTCTTCTTCTTTTTGAGAAATTAACGACTCAATTGCACCTATTCTATCAAGCAACTCTGTCTTTTTATCATTATTTTCAATTTGATTAACTGTTTCTTTAGCAGACTTCACTTGACTCGCATCTTGACTGTCTTCCAATTGTTTGACTAAAGTTTCACCTCTTTCTTGAAACTCCTTTGCAGCTTTTTCTTTGGCAATTCTCTCTTCTTCTGCTTTTTCTTTAGCTTTTTTCTCTTCTTCGATTCGTTTTGCTTCCTCTATACTAGATGAAGTATCCGTGGTTGAAGCTGTCGAAGTAGTAGATGTCGCAGTCTGCTTAGTTTCTGACTGAGAAGATGAAATTTTCTTTGTGACTGTTGGAGTTTGAAGAGCAACTGCAACAAAACTGACAATGAAAATCCCGATCATTAGATTTCTTTTTCGAATATCTGGTGCTTTCTTTACAAAATACCAAATACCAACTCCGCTCAAAACAAGATAGAGAGTAGGCAAAGCAATCAATAAAATGATTCCCAACGAAACTAGACCAATTTTGATAAAATGCATTCTTTGGGGATCTTGCTCTAGCCATTCTTTGATTCTATTCATATTATTCTCCTAAAATTTGCCCATTTCCCTACTCTCCCAACTGGGCACTGTAGGCTATAATCTGGTCAACTGTGTCAGACAAGAACTGGATGGTATCACGTAGTGGTTTATCTGTTGAGATATCGGCTCCGATAATCATGGCTGACTCAAGCGGTGTCTTGCTGCCACCTGATTTGAGGAGATTGAGCCAGTCTCTAGCTCCAGTTTCAGAGTTTTTCAGATGGAGGTAACCTGCAGTAGAGATAACAAGGCCTGCTGAGTATGTGTAGCTATACAAGCCCATGTAGTAGTGAGCTTGACGCATCCAAGTCAAGGCTGCATCATCGTCAATTTCAATGGCATCTCCCCAGAAGTCCGTCAAGACTTCCTTCATAATGCTGTTGAGTTTGCTTGCTCCAAAAGTTTCCCCTTCTTCAATCAGTGTATACACCTTACGCTGGAAGGCAGCTTCCAAGAGGTGGGTGATAAAGTTATGGAAGTAGGTGTCTGTCAAGCGGTGAGCAAGAGCGAAGCGTTTTTGACGTGGGTCGTCAGATTGGTGTTCCAAGTAATCACTTAAAAGCAATTCATTGAAGGTTGACGGCGCTTCGACATAGTAAGTCGACATGTGGGCATTGAAGTAGCTTTGGTGATTATCTGAAAAGATAAATTGACCAGAATGCCCAATTTCATGAATCAAGGTATAGACATCGCTCAAACGACCAGTCCAGCTCATGAGGACATAAGGGTGCACGCGATATGGATCCGCCGCATACCCACCAGAATCCTTGCCACTATTAGCAGCAAAGTCCACCCAGCGTTCTTCTTGATAGCGCGCAACTTCCTGACAATATTCTTGCCCCAAAGGTTCTACTGACTTCATGACCAAATCATAGGCATCGTCAATAGTCACTTCAGGATTGAGGGCACTGTCCAAGTCTAGCTTCCAGTCTGCAAAAATCATCTTTTCAAGACCATTAACCTTGGCAACATGCTTGAGGTATCTCTGAGCAACTGGCGCAAAATCCTTCATGATGAGGTCAATTTGACGGTCAAACATGGCACGATCTACTTCTTGCTCAGCTAGGAGATAATCAAAGACTGAGTCATACCCCTTCATATCTGCCAACAATTTCTCAGACTTGACCTGAGCTAAGTAGGCTGCCGCAGCTGTATTCTGGTGCTTACGAAGTCCTTCTGAAAAAGAACGGAAGGATTTTTCACGCACCTCTGCATCCTCATGATTTTGGTAGAAATTCTCATAAGTTACAAAGCTGTTTTTGTAGGTCTTGCCATGGGCTTCAAAGTCAGCCATTTCAAAATCCCCAGCTCGCATCTTAGTATAAATGTCCTGTGGGCTGTAGAAAACTTCACCCAGATTGGTCAAGGCCTTCTCCACATCCGCCCCTAGGTAGTGGGCTTTTTTGATTTTGGCCTGACGAATGGCTGCCGTTAAGTGTGGCAGCTCACCCAAACGGTCCAAGACTTCCTCGTCTGCTGCCACCAAGGCGTCGTCAAAGAAGGTCAAGGCTACGCTGGCATCTGTTTCAAATTCCATCCCAGCTTGGGCAATATTAGCAAAATCTTCATTGCTATAGTCTGTCGTCTGAGGCATAAAGGCATAATTGCCGATATGGCTCATCTGGATATAGATTTGTTCCAATTCCGCAAAAGCCTTCTCGAAATCTTCAAAAGTGTGAAGATTGCCCTTGTAGTCACGGCTAAATTGGTTGATGTCTTCGCGAGCTTTCTCGATTGCACGCAAGAAATCCTCACGGTCTTGGTATAGGGCGGTTAAATCCCAAAGTTCCTTTTCTGGAAATTCTGAACGGTGTTTTTGTTCCATTTTCTTCCTCTTATTTTTCTAATTCTACTAAAACACTAAGGGCAGATAAGGCGTAAAGCGGCGCTGTTTCTGCTCGCAAAATACGAGGACCAAGTCCTGCCAAGACGGCTCCTTTAGTTTCAAAACTTTCGATTTCTGCTGGTGACAGACCGCCTTCTGGACCAAAGATAAAGAGCAATTTGGCTCCTTTTTTAAGACCAGTGATTGCTTGTAAGAGAGCAGCGGCTTCTCCTTCTTTCGCTGACTCTTCATAGGCTACTACGATAGAGTCAAACTGGTCCAGCTGAGCTAGAAAATCTGCTTTTTTCTCGAAAAGCTGAATACTTGGAACGATATTACGCTTGCTTTGCTCTGCTGCTCCAAGGGCGATTTTTTCTAGTTTCTCAACCTTTTTGCCCAATTTCTTACCATCCCATTTGGCAACTGACCAATCGGCAGGAAAGGCCCAGATTTGGCTAGCGCCTAGTTCTGTTACTTTCTGAGTAATAAACTCCAGCTTGTCTCCCTTGGGAAAGCCTGATGCGATGGTTACTTGAACTAGTAGTTCCACATTGTCAGCTAACTCTTGGACCAACTCAAACTGACGTTTTTCCACATCCAGCACGCGCGCCAAACGCTTGATACCATCATCAAAGACCAAGGTCACCTCATCATCTTCTTTCAAGCGCATGACCTGAAACATATGCTTGCTGGTTTCCTTGTCCTCAATAGTGACAGGAGAGACTGCACTGCCCTTGACAAAATACTGCTGCATGCTAGCCTCCAATCACACCTGAAATATCCTTAGTCTTCTTAAAGACACAGGCATTCCATTCCCCTTGAATCATATGGGTTTCAAGGAAAAATCCAGCTGACTCAGCTGACTCGCGCACCATATCCCACTTGTCCTTGATAATGCCACTCATGATGAGGTAGCCTTCATCCTTGACCAAGCGATAAGCATCATCCGTCAGATGAATGAGGATATCCGCCAAGATATTAGCCACGATGACATCTGCCTCAATCTCCACACCCTTGAGCAAATCTCCAGCAGCAACGTGGATGTTTTCCATGCCAGTGTTGAGCTCAATATTTTCCTGAGCCACACGAACTGCCACATCATCCAGGTCATAGGCGAAGATTTCCTTGGCACCAAGAAGCGAGCTAGCAATAGAAAGGACACCTGAACCAGTCCCCACATCTAGCACCGTTTCGCCACCACGAAGGACCTGCTCCAAGGCAAAGAGGCTCATCTTAGTGGTTGGATGCGTCCCAGTACCAAAAGCCATCCCAGGATCCAGCTTGATAATCTTTTCTCCAGCAGTCGCCTCGTAGTCCGTCCAGGACGGCACAATGGTCAAGTCATGGGTGATACGAGCTGGTTCATAATATTTCTTCCAGTTGTCTGCCCAGTCTTCCTCAGCCAAGGCAGTCGTTCCCATCTTGACCTCTCCTAAATCCATAAAATCTTTTAATTCTAGGAGGCGAGCCTGCAAATCTGCCTCAACTACTGCCACATCAACCGTGTCAGGATAGTAGGCTGTCACTACGATTTCTTCTTGTTGCTCGACCTCTGGGAAAATCTCACCAAAACGGTCGACATTCCCCACATAGTCCATACTGTCTTCAATCGCAACACCTTGGGCACCTAACTCAATCAAGAGATTGGAAACCAATTCCTCTCCCTCACGCTTAACTGTTACTTTTAACTCTTGCCATGTTTCCATAATTAAGATACCAAGCACGTAAAACACAAAGCCAAAATAGGAAACTCTCTGAAGACGCTTGTGTCTAAGAGAAGTTTATCTTTTTGGTACAGTGTTTAGGGCGGGTTCAGTTTAGAAATTTAACCGAACCATCCTTTCTATTTGTCAATCAATTTTTTCATGTAAACCATATCCATACCTTCTTTTTCAGGCTCGATATGAGTTTGACGGTAGCCATTTTTCTCATAAAAAGCGACCATGCCCGCATCCTGTAATACCGTACACAAATCCCACTGTTTAATCGTCGGAAATTCCTTTTCCAGCAATTCCAATCCTTCAGAACCATAACCTTTTCCTTGATACTGGGGCAAAATCGCAGCCGTTCCCAACCAAGCCTCCGTCAACTCTTCATTGGTCTGAACTCGTAAAAATCCGATATTTTCGTCCTTTTCTTTCACAAAGTAGTAATAGCTATTAGGACGCTCAACCAATTTCCACTTGATTCGTTCACGATCCTCGAGATAAGGATCATACTCATCTTGGTATTTTTCATAGACAGCCTTAAAGCTAGCTCTTTGAATGGCAATAATCTTTTCTAAATCTTCTGCTCCTGCTTGGACAATCTGAATCATACTAATACCTCCAAATTCACTCTCTCAACTCGCTTCCTATGCTCTTCCACAAGCTGTTTTACTGACCCTCAAATTCCTCAATTACATCTGTGTAGTGTTCTTTCATTGCGCTATGAATCTGCCGTTTAAAAATACCAAACATAAGATAATAAACAAATAGAACAATTCCTGCAAACAGTATCAAAAATAAAAAATATACTGAAAGGGGCAGTACGAGACCTCTACCACTCAGTAAGGGTATAACAAGCATTAATACCCAAATAACAGCCATAGAAATCCCAGCTACTTTCGTGCCACTTTCTCTCTGCTTCTTTAACTTTAAATATTCCATATAGATGAATGTAGCTTCTTCTCTAGAATATTGTCCAGTTTTTAGTTTGCGTTTAACTTCCTTATTTAACGTCGTTGTTGCAATTGCAAAAATCATTTACTTCCTCCAAATAATCCCTCACTCTATCCTGCAACTGGGGCACAGCCTTATCTGATCCAAGAAATTCCTCAATGCCCATCAGTTTGTAGCCCTGCCCTTCATCTCCAAAGACAATCTGGTCAAACTGTTCCTGAGCCAACTTGCCAACTAGAAATACGGATTTCTTATCCGCAAAAAGCATACTTGGGTAAACCTTCGCCCAAAGCAGACAATCTTCAGTCAGATGAATTCCCAGTTCTTCGTAAACTTCACGCGCTGCGCACTCAAAAGGACTTTCATCGCCTTCTCGCCCGCCACCTGGCAATTCCCAGGTATTAGGGTATGGAATGTTTGATTTGTTATCACGTAAGATAGTTAAGAGCTTATCTCCACAAAAGAGGGCAATTTTGCAACCTGTGAAATCAGAAATTTCTATTTCCATATTAGACTCCTAATATCTCGGATAAGGATAAAATTCTCCCTCTTCCAAGCCAGCTTTTCCTTCTTCAAAAACTTCTTGGTTCCATTCCATGACAAATTCTTCTGCTTCTGGGTCTTCCAAAAAGTCCATGAGCGCATCTAGCCCAACCTCAGCAGTATCTTTGAGGAATAGCGCAAAATAAGCTAAAAACTCGCGAGAGAAGCCTTTCTTTGGTAAGTAAGGAATGACAGTCAGATAATCGCCCGCATTGACTGTTGACTTGGCAGGATTGTAGAAAAGGACTGCTTCTTCAAAGAGAATGTCGTCTGATGACACCTCTCCGTCCTCGTCCAGCATCTCTACTCCCGTAGCATTTTGTGCTTCCAATAAAAAACTCACTTCAACTGCATGATTGCGCTTGTCCCAGCTAATCTCAAAGTCAAAGGGAAAGTTCTTGTCCAATTCTTCCTCTAAAACATCTAAAAATCCGTATGTTGCCATTTTGTCCTCTTTCCATGCGACTCTTAAATCGCCCCGATTACTCGGAAATATGCTAAAATAGATACTACCATCTTACCACATATACATCAGAAAATCCACGTTAGAAAGGACTGCTATGCCAGACAATCTCGCGCTTCGCATGCGCCCTAAAACCATCGACCAGGTCATTGGTCAGGAACATCTGGTCGGACAAGGAAAAATCATTCGTCGCATGGTGGAAGCCAATCGTCTGTCCTCCATGATTCTCTACGGACCACCAGGAATCGGCAAAACCAGCATTGCCTCTGCCATCGCTGGAACGACCAAGTATGCCTTTCGGACCTTTAACGCGACAGTGGATAGTAAAAAGCGACTACAAGAAATCGCTGAAGAGGCTAAATTTTCTGGAGGACTAGTTCTGCTACTGGACGAGATTCACCGACTTGACAAAACCAAGCAAGATTTTCTACTTCCCCTCTTGGAAAGTGGTCTGGTCATTATGATTGGCGCTACGACTGAAAATCCTTTCTTTTCTGTCACTCCAGCCATTCGTAGCCGTGTACAGATTTTTGAGTTAGAACCCTTGTCTAATCAAGATGTTAAAGAGGCGATTCAAATTGCTCTAACTGACCCTGAGCGTGGTTTTGATTTCCAAGTAGAGCTAGATGAGGATGCACTGAATTTCATCGCGACCTCTACAAATGGAGACCTTCGTTCTGCTTTTAATTCACTGGACTTGGCTGTTCTTTCGACTCCAGCAGATGATAAAGGCATTCACCATATAACACTTGACATCATGGAAAATAGCCTGCAGCGGAGCTATATTACTATGGATAAGGATGGCGACGGGCATTATGATGTTCTCTCCGCTTTACAAAAATCCATCCGTGGCTCAGATGTCGATGCTAGTCTCCATTACGCAGCCCGCTTGATTGAGGCTGGGGATTTGCCTAGTCTCGCTCGTCGTTTGACCGTCATCGCTTATGAAGATATCGGTTTGGCCAATCCTGAAGCACAGATCCATACTGTAACTGCTCTAGATGCTGCTCAAAAGATTGGGTTCCCAGAAGCTCGCATCCTCATTGCCAATGTCGTGATTGATTTGGCCCTTTCTCCAAAATCCAACTCAGCCTATGTGGCGATGGACAAGGCCCTTGCTGACCTCAAAACATCAGGGCATTTGCCTATCCCTCGACACCTGCGCGATGGCCACTACAGTGGAAGCAAGGAACTTGGGAACGCCCAAAACTATCTCTATCCCCACAACTATCCTGGAAACTGGGTCAAGCAGGACTATCTGCCAGAAAAAATCCAAAATCACCACTATTTTACTCCAGAAGATACCGGCAAATACGAACGAGCCTTGGCGCAACGCAAGGAAACCATTGATAAATTACGGGACTTGTGAAATCCTTTTCAAAAAAATAAATTTTCCTCTTGATTTTTTTTGAAAAAGTGGTATCATATAAACATAGAAACGCTGTGGTGTACGACTTCACACTTAAGTGTTGACCGACTATTTTTGTATTATTAGGGAAACAAAAGTCTTCTAACAGCATGTAGGCCGTCTCACACGGAGACAGCTTCAGTTAGAGCGAGTTGCCCACCTGCTTAATTGCGCGGGTTCAATACAAACCGTGAAGTTTCGGCACCAATACAGCTTTTTCTTTGCCTCCTTAGCTCAGTTGGTAGAGCAGTAGACTCTTAATCTATGGGTCGCAGGTTCGAGCCCTGCAGGGGGCATCTAAATACAACAGGAAAAGCCTTGGAATCAGGGCTTTTTTTGTGTCCTCCCTACTTATGTCCCATCAACAGATGCTCAAGATATATTTTGTGTGTAAAAAAATTCTTTTGCTCCTCTACGAAAAACAAAAAAGCTATCCTACCTTTGCAAATTTGGATAAGATAGCGGAATATTTTAATGCAACTCCAACCCAACTCTTTGGAACGAGTAAAGAGATTGAGTTAGAAAAGAGTGTTCTTGAATCTAATGAATACTCTGATAAAGTAAGTGAAATCTTAAAAGCTGTCAAATACATCGAGCATTTCCTACATACTGATGGACAGTACTTAGAGGATTTACTTTACCTAACAAGAGGCAACCAACTATACACAGAAGATGGAAAAGAGTTGTATATTGATCCAACTTCTCAGAAAAGAACACTTCATAACCAATATGAACCTGGTTTTATTGTAGCAAGGGATAAATCTCCACTAGAACTCTTAATTGAAAATAAGGAATTGTTTGATAAATAGAAAAAGCGAGGATAACCTCGCTTCAGATTGAAGTTAAAATCTTTAGAAGACACTTTTATAAGGACTTTGTCTTCAATCTGTGAAAAGGAGTGAAAACTCCTTTTCTTTTTGTAAATCAGACTGAAACTTCCAAATTTTCCATTTTGTTTATTGACATTTCCTCTAAAAAGGTGTATAATATTTTTATTATCAAACTATACTATACTATATAGGGGGTATTGAAATGAAATTTTCTAATCGTTTACTGCTATTCCTTGCAGGAGTTGTTTTTGTCCTTTTAGGACTTTTCCTATTTACAAACCCAGTAGCTAATCTTGTTGCTTACAGCTGGTGGATTGCATTTGGTTTACTGGTTTCTTCTATAGCAGCTATTTTAGGCTATTTCTCTGTACCAAAAGAGCTTCGCTCACCAGCTCATCTTTTCCAAGGGATTGTTAATCTTCTCTTAGCTCTTTACCTCGTTGCCTATGGCTTTGTGACGCTGCCAGTTGTCATTCCAACTATTTTAGGAATTTGGTTAATTGTAGAAGCCATTATAGTTTTCTTTAAAGGCAATCGTCTGGGATTGATTTTCCCTATTATTGGCAACCATATCATGTGGATAGCGTTGCTTGCATTTTTACTAGGTCTAGTGATTTTGTTCAATCCAGTAGCTACAAGTGTCTTTGTCGTTTATGTCGTTGCCTTTGCATTTTTAATTGTTGGTTTCACCTATATCCTTGATGCCTTTCGTAAATAATCTAGCTGCCATTTTGGGCATATTAAAATAGCTGGGAAGTTACATTCTCAGCTTTTTCTGTTGCCTCCTTAGCTCAGTTGGTAGAGCAGTAGACTCTTAAGCTATGGGGCGCAGGTTCGAGCCCTGCAGGGGGCACATCTAAATCAACAGAAATAAGCCTTGAAACCAAGGCTTTTTTTAACGTCTAATAGCTTTTTGTAGAAAAGTATTTAAAAATAAAAGAGAAGAGAATCTCTCACTCTCTTCTCAGTATATCTTATTAAATTTAGTTTTTCTTAATCTAGCTGATTTTCCTTTGCAACGACAAATTCCTTAACCAATCGATAGATAACAGCAGATATCGGTGTAAAGAATATCATCCCAAGTAAGCCAAAGAGATTGCCTCCAATACTAGCAGCCGCAAGCGTGAAAATAGCTGGCAAACCAATAGACTGACCTACAACTCTAGGATAAATAAGGTTTCCTTCAATCAGCTGTATAACTTGATATAGAAGAAGAGAAAGTAAGGCTTGAGTAGGACTCACTGTGAAGATAAAAATCGCTCCCACAACACAAGCAATCATAGGCCCTACATAAGGAATGAACGATAGCACTCCTGCAAAGATACCTGTCATTACTCCATAGGGTATCCCAAACACGCTGTAACCAACCGCTATCATAACTCCTATGATAACTGCTTCAATCAGCTGACTCATCAAAAATTGGTCATAAGTCTCTAGTGCTACTTGTCCAATGTAAGTCAACTTTATCACCACCTTCTCTGGAAGAAAAACTTTTAGAAGTCGACTCGTCATCGCTGCCAAATGTTCCTTACTGGATAAAAATAAAAAGGTGAAGACTATAATCAAAAAGGCATTCATCAAACTTGAAAAAATATTGCCGATATTACTAGTCAGACCTGATAAAAAACCTATCAAAGCTTGGCTAATAGAACTAGATTGTCCCTGTATGCCTGATACGATAGTTGACAACATGTCTTTGGTTACAAATTCCGAGCTGCCTAGCAATTTCCCAAGTTGAGTAAGGACTGTTGAAAGGACTGTTCCCAGCTGACTAATAGTCTGGGCTAGGGTTGGCAGCACCAAAACCAAAAGAGCAATCACGATTAAGATAAGAGCTAGGAAAACAAGTACCATGGCAATCGGACGACGCAACTCTGCCTTTACCTTCAATTTAACTAAGTACTGTTCAATTTTTTTCATAGGAACATTAAGCACAAAAGCAATAACAGCACCATAAATCAAGGTTGATATTACATCAAAGAGAGAGATTGCTCCTGATATAAAGCTCGATGCATTCAGAATTACAAGAGCAACCAGCCCTATAAAAAGTATTAACGGGGTGTATTTTTTTACTAAGTTCATAAATTCTCCTTAATAAACATGTTTAGATACGACTATACTATTTGGTTTTTCAAACTCTCGATTAAGGTAGGCTTGGTAAGTTCCTGGAGCGATAAATCCTTTGGGTGAGAGGATATCGGTGCCAGCCTGACCGACTATGGTATCAGCCAAGAGCACACAGTTTGTAGATAAGACAAAGTAGGATTTAAACTTAGATTTGATAAATTTATAAAGTTCCCCATCTGTCTCATGTCTGATTTTATAAGCGTAGGTGTAGTCTTCCTTACCATCACCTGTCATGATTTTATCTGCACTTGGCTCCCATGGAATCGTCAGTTGTTTCAATTCAGCCAACTTTTTCTGAACTGCTTTTTCCATTTCAGGCGTCAAATCTATCCCATAACCAAAAAGCGTTTTTTGACTCTCACGTTTACATAGGTCAATGTACTTGTCACGATCACAGAAATATAAGACACCATCTCCTACCATGCCAAATAAGGTCTCAGAAGACGGATCATAGTTGCCATAAGAAATAACACGGCCTTGATAGCAGATATCCACATGACCAATTGCCGAAAACAGAGAGGTCTCAGCTGTATGAACAAAAATTTCTAGCTCCGCTGTCTTACCAGACTTCACTATTCCAAGATGGATATCTTCTTCCTCATCAGCATTTTCCAGCATAAATTTGTTAACTTTTGCTAAAGTTCTTGCAGGGATGAGAGCGGCTAGGACAATAGGTAAGCTAATTCTAATACGACGTTTGAGATGGTTTTTCCCAATTTCCTCCTCAAACAAGAAACCATCACGGATATTGGACACACCATAAAGGAAAAAATAAGCCCCTAATACAAAGAGTTGAAAGACAGAATTTCCTGTAGAGGACAAAAGACTAGTCCCACCAAGAAAAACTAGTACGAGTCCATCTAGTAAGAGACGAAAACGAGGTCGAATTTTGTTTTTGCGGTAGAGAACATAGGTGGCAAGGTTAATACTAGCATGAAAAATCTGATAAACTCCAATCACAAGAGCCAGAACATAAATCGGTATATCAGTCGCAAGATTAGAACCTAGCAAATATCCCAGCACTAACAATTTAACCAGTGCAACTCCCAAGGTATCCGTTGACTGGCTTTTTTTGAAAACTCTTAATAGCAAATCTACGACCGTTGCTATCCAAGCTAAAAACAGAACCAGGCGAATAACTGTTACTGGCAACCAAGTCCCCGTGACCATCAAGATGAGACCTAGCAGAACAAACAAGAACCCCTGAGCAAGTAATTTCTTACCTGTCAGACCTAAAGATAGAATTTTCGCCATATAAAAACCTTTCAACAATAAAAATTAAACACTCCGATTAAACTGACTAGTAAATAGCCAACACTACAAACAGCCTGTGCCAGCAACATATGGTGACTAGAAATGACTGTAGTAATGTCACCATCTTGTCTTATGCACTTCTAAAATTTGTTATATTGATTAGAAACCAGAGCTTATAAAAACTAGCTAAACTCGAGAGATAGACACAATTGCGACGAAAAAATGTATAACCAATTCAACTTGTTAAGGTAAGAAAGCATTATTTCCAATCTATTAATTATTCATCTATTACCTATTATGACACAATATTCCCTATAGTTCAACTTTTTACTTGTTTTTATATTACACGGACTAAAAAGTTTTCAACAGTTGATTGCATTTGTTTTAATAAGTTTTAACCTTTCTTGGTTAGATAAAAAAAGAACCATACAGTTTAGAATCTGTATGGTTTTTGCCCCACTTTTGTCCCATTTTTAAATCATGACATTGAAAATACCTAAAATCACTTATATTTCAATATTTTTAATTGCTCTCAATATGAAAGTCCTTTCCAAATCCCTGTAGGGGGCATCTAAATACAACAGGAAAAAGCCTTGTAAATCAAGGCTTTTTTGTGTAGTCTTAGCACTAAAAAACGATAGAAAAAACACCCCTTCTGAACTGCACCCCAAAAGTTAGACAGAAAAAACCTAACTTTTGTGGCGCAGTTCATTCGCGTCACATGAAGTTATTTAAGCATCTCCTTTTTTTTTATTACCATTTTCTGTTATAATAAATTGTACTTCTAAAATAGAAAGGTCTTAAGATGACAACTCTTGTTAAACATAAACGTGTAAATTATTCAGAACTTTTTTATGATCTAGTTTTTGTTTTTGCGATTTCAAAAGTAACTGCTTTAATTCACCATCTTCATAACGGTATTTTGACTTGGAATTCTTTGCTTGATTTTTTCATGTCTGTCTTGCTTCTCATCAATGCCTGGATGATTCAAACCGTTTATACCAATCGCTATGGAAAGAACTCTGTATTTAACATGGTAATCATGTTTATCAATATGGGACTTTTACTCTTTATATCCAATTTGATTAAAGATGATTGGCAACAATATTTTCATTATGTCTGTTGGGCTATTGGTACATTAACCCTTACCTTATTTTTTCAATATTTGGTTGAGTTTTTTAAAAAATCAACCGATAATGTTCATAGGGAAAGTATCAAAGGTTTTCTATGGATAACAGGTCTACGAAGTTTAGAAATCTATCTAGCAGCTCTTCTTCCTATTTACATTGGAGTCTATATCCTTTATGCTAGTATTCTGCTAACATTTATTACGCCAATTACCTCGATTAGTAAAGATGAACATTTCCAGATAGTTCTCCCCCATTTAATCGAGCGCATCTCCCTTCTTGTCATTATTACGTTTGGAGAGATGATTATGGGGCTAGTTAACTTCTTTACAATCGAGAATTTCTCGATTTATTCGGTTCTTTATTTCATTATTATGCTTTCTCTGTTCTTGTTTTATTTTGTTCAATTCGACCATGCTATTGATGAAGAATCTAATCAAAAGGGACTATTTCTAATTTACAGTCACTATCCTATTTTCATTGGACTTCTTATGATGACCGTTTCGATGAGTTTTCTTCTGAATCCTGAAACTAATCTTCTCTTTGCAACCAGCTTCTTTTATATCGGAATTGGCCTCTTCCAAGCTGCTGTCCTAGCAAATGGGCCCTATAACAAACACTATCTTCGCTATTCGAAAAGTTACTACTGTGTCCAAGCTACACTCTATCTGGCTGCCTTGATTCTCTCTTTAATCTTTGCTTCTAATCCTATAATAGTAGTAAGTATTACAACCATTTTAGCTCTAGCTATAGCTATTCATTCTATTTATTTTTATATGACACAGACTAAAAAACATTCCACACCTTACTGGGAGTTGTTTTAATGAGTTTATAACATAAAAAAGCCTTGGAATCAAGGCTTTTTTGCTTTCTATCTAAACTTTTTCATAACGTATTTTCGTACAGGTGCTTCAATGGTTTGAACAATTTCAAATCCTTCTTTTTGATAGAGATTCTTGGCTGCTTGATTTGCCTCGAAGACATTTAGAGAAATACTATCTATGTCTCCTTTTTCAAAGGCCAAGCTAACAAATTTCCTTACAGCCTGGCTACCTAAGCCTTGCCTCTGTTTCAGGGGGTTGATAAAAAATCTTCCAATATGAAGATTCCTGTCTTCTAGCCTGATTTTCTGGATAAGCCCGATAAACTCTGGTCCATCAAAGATAGAAAAGATTCCTTCCAAATCTTGCAAAACTTGAATTTCCAAGGGAAAAGGAATCTTTGGTCCCATCCATTGTTCTTGAAAGGATTTGCCAAGGGAGTTGGACCATTGGCATACGAATTGAGCATTTTCTGGGCTCACATTTTCTTCAAAACGAATTGTCATCTTGACCTCACCATCTTATCTATGTTTCTCCATTATACTACTTCTCCCATTTTTTACGAATAGATAAGTATGATTGATTTTTATTTTTTTCTTGTCGGGAGCATTCTCGCTTCCTTTCTTGGTTTGGTCATTGACCGTTTTCCAGAGCAATCCATTATCAGTCCAGCTAGTTACTGCGATTCCTGTCAGACTCCCTTGCGTCCCTTAGATTTGATTCCGATTCTCTCGCAGGTCTTCAATCGCTTTCGCTGCCGCTACTGCAAGGCTCCTTATCCTGTCTGGTATGCCCTCTTTGAACTAGGCTTAGGTCTCATCTTTCTGGCTTGGTCTTGGGAATTTCTTTCCTTGGGGCAAGTCATCCTCATCACTGCTGGTTTGACCTTGGCCATCTACGACTTTCGCCATCAGGAATATCCCTTACTGGTCTGGATGACTTTCCACCTAATCCTCATGGCTTCCTCTGGCTGGGATCTGGTCATGATTTTCTTCCTTATCCTTGGAATCATGGCTCATTTTATCGATATTCGCATGGGTGCAGGGGATTTCCTCTTTCTGGGTTCTTGTGCTCTCGTCTTTAGTGCGACCGAATTGCTGATTTTGATTCAGTTTGCTTCGGCGACAGGCATCCTGGCCTTTCTCCTACAAAAGAAAAAGGAAAGACTTCCTTTTGTGCCTTTCCTCTTACTTGCTGCTTGTTTGATTATTTTTGGTAAGCTACTGCTTGTTTGATAAAGTCCTGAATCGGCTCTCCTTGATGGAGAGCTTTTACGATTTTTGAACCAACGATAACACCATCTGACACCGCATTGAAGCGTTCTACATCGGCTTGACTAGATACACCAAAACCTGTCAATACTGGAATGTCAGCCACTTGATGAAGTTGTGCCAAGTGCTTGTCCAAATCTGCGCGGTAATTGCCAGATTTCCCTGTCACCCCATTGATGGCAACGGCATAGACGAATCCTTCTGTCCCTTCAATCAACTCTTTCTGGCGCTCAATTCCTGTCGTCAAACTAACTAGAGGAATCAAGGCCATGTCTGTGTCTGCCAAAAATGGTTCTACAAAGTTGGCATGCTCATGAGGAAGGTCTGGAATAATCAAGCCCTTAACCGCTGTATCAGCCAAATCTTTGACAAAGTTCTCCACACCATACTGAAAGAGGGGATTGAAGTAGGTCATGATAACCAGCGGAACCTCTGTTTCAATGGTTTTCAAGGTTTCAACTAAAGCCTGAGTAGAGGTCCCGTGGGCTAGACTGCGCAAGCCAGCTTCTTCGATAACAGGTCCATCTGCAACAGGGTCTGAAAAGGGAATGCCCACTTCAATGGCAGAGACACCCAAATCTTCTAAAAAGTGGATTGTTTCTCCTAGTCCATCCAAACCTTTCTCATGGTCTCCAGCCATAATATAGGGAACGAAAATTCCTTTTCCAGCTGCTTTGATAGCATTCAATTTTTCTGTTAAAGTCTTAGGCATGCGCTTCTCCCTTCTTTGCTGCATCTGCTTCCAAGCGGTCTTTGACTTGAACTACATCCTTGTCCCCACGACCGGATAGGCAGACAATCATCGACTTGTCTGGTCCAAGTTCTTTGGCTAATTTCACTGCAAAGGCGATGGCGTGGCTTGATTCCAAAGCTGGGATAATTCCTTCCACACGAGACAAGAGTTGGAATCCTTCCAAGGCTTCCTCATCTGTCACAGGAACATAGCTGGCACGTTTGATATCGTGGTAGTGAGAGTGTTCTGGACCGATACCAGGATAGTCCAATCCAGCTGAGATAGAGAAGGCTTCAAGAATTTGACCATGGGCATCTTGGAGCACATCCATGAGAGAACCGTGAAGGACACCCGGACGACCCTTGGTCAAAGTCGCTGCGTGGTGCTCTGTATCCACACCAAGTCCTGCTGCTTCAGCCCCATACATGGCTACTGACTCATCTTCTACAAATGGATGAAAGAGACCGATGGCATTAGAACCACCACCAACACAGGCTACTAGGGCATCTGGCAAATCTTGACCTGTCAAGTCACGGTACTGTTGTTTAGCCTCTCGACCGATGACACTTTGGAAGTCACGAACAATTTCTGGGAAAGGATGAGGGCCCAAGGCAGAACCAAGGATATAGTGGGTATCGTCGATATTCGCTACCCATGAACGAAGGGCTGCATTGACTGCGTCCTTGAGCACGCGCGAACCATCTGTCACGGCCTCGACCTTGGCTCCCAAAAGCTCCATGCGGAAGACATTAAGGGCTTGGCGCTTGACATCTTCCTCACCCATGTAGATGGTACATTCCATGTTAAAGAGGGCCGCAGCCGTTGCAGTTGCCACACCGTGCTGACCAGCACCTGTTTCAGCGATAATTTTATTTTTGCCCATACGTTTAGCCAGAAGAACCTGTCCCAAGGCATTGTTAATCTTGTGGGCTCCTGTATGGTTGAGGTCTTCCCGTTTGAGATAAATCTTGGCTCCGCCGATATGCTGGGTCAAGTTTTTTGCGTAGTAAAGAGGAGTTTCACGTCCTACGTACTGACGTAAAAGTTGGTTTAATTCCTCTTGGAAACTTGGGTCTGCCTGACTTTCACGGTAAGCCTTCTCCAACTCCAAAACTGCTGTCATCAATATTTCTGGGACGAAACGTCCGCCGAATTTTCCGTAAAATCCATCTTTATTTGGTTCTTGATATGCCATGCTTTACCCTCTCTATAAATCTTCTAATCTTTTCATGATCTTTTTGTCCATCTATCTCCACTCCACTTGATACATCTACTGCATAGGGAGTAAAGTGTTGAATTGCTTTTACTACATTATCTTCCGTAAGGCCACCTGCGATGAAGAAGGGCTGTGCTAGTCCTGTTGTATCCAATTCCCCCCAGTCAAAGGTCTGGCCGCTCCCTGCCACAGGGGCATCAAAGAGTAGATAGTCTGCACGAGAATGGGGTACATGACCCTCTCCATCGACTTGAACAGCTTGAATCCTGGCACAAGGCAAATCCTCAAACAAATCATCTGCCACCTGACTGTGAATCTGTACCAAGTCCAAGCCAACTTTTTCAATCGCTTCTAACAGTTGAACTCGACTTGGTGAAACAAATACACCAACCTTTTTAACGTTGACAGGAATGAGCTTTGCCAGCTCAGCAGCCTGTTCCAAGTTCACCTGCCTTTTACTAGGTGCAAAGACAAAACCGATGTAGTCCGCCCCTGCTGATACAGCTGTCTCTACTGTTTCTTTGGTCGATAATCCGCAAATTTTAACCTTTGTCAATCTGCAACTCCTTGATTCTCTGGGCCACATCTTCAGCCTGCATGAGAGCTGTCCCCACTAAAATTCCGTTAAAGTATGGTGCTACTCGTTCCGCATCCTGCCCTGTGAAAATAGCCGATTCAGAAATATACAAGCAATCATCTTTAAAGTATTTAGCCAAATCTACACTGGTCTCTAAGTCGACTTCAAAGGTGGTCAAGTTACGGTTATTGACACCAATAATCTGAGCACCAAGTCTGTGGGCTACTTCTAGTTCAGCTAGATTGTGGGTTTCCACCAAGACTTCCAGACCAAGCTCCGTCGCGTAGTCGTAAAGTTCCTTGAGGCGTTCTTCTGACAAGGCTGCCACAATGAGCAAGATAACTGTTGCACCAGCATTGCGGGCACGGATGATTTGCTTTTCATCGATGATAAAGTCCTTATTGATCGTCGGAATGTCTACCTGACTGGAAATTTCCCGCAGATAATCCAAATGCCCTTTAAAGAAAACTTCATCTGTCAAAACAGAAATCATCACCGCGCCGTTCGCTTCATAAGTCTGGGCCTGTTGTACAATATCCACATCGAGATTGATATCTCCCAGACTAGGGCTAGCCTTCTTGACCTCAGCGATTACCTGCAAACGGTCTTGATGTTTTTTTAAATAGTCAGCTAAGCGATAGGTCTCGCGCAAGGGCTGGACTTCCTCCAGCTCCATTTGCTCGACTTCACGCACCTTTTGTTCCAAGATTCGTGCTAAAAATTCCTGACTCATTTTTGGTACTCCTGTAACAGTCTGAGTTTTTCTAGGGCCTTACCACTAGCAATCACTTGACGGGCTAAGGCAACTCCTTCCTTGATACTAGCTACCTCACCATTGGCATAGAAACCAAGACCAGCATTTAAAACTGTGGTTTCCAAGAATGGACTTGGTTCGTTTTGAAGAACGCTAAGCAAAATTTCTGCATTTTCCTGAGCGTTTCCTCCTCGAATGTCCTCAATTGCAATGCGTTCCATTCCCAAATCCTCTGGAGTGAAGCTTGACAAGGTGATTTCGCCATTTTCAAGAAGAGCAATATTGGTTGTTCCGTTCAAGCCAGCTTCATCAAGCCCTTCTGGTCCAGCAACTACGATGGCACGTTTGCGACCCATATTTTTCAATACCTGAGCTGTACTTTCTAGCAGTTCTGGACGACTAATACCAAGCAACTGTGTTTCCAAGGCCATTGGATGAATCAGTGGACCAGTCAAGTTCATAATCGTTGGAATTCCCAACTCCAAACGAGCGGGCATGATATATTTCATTGCTGGGTGCATATTTTTAGCAAAGAGAAAGACGATTCCAGTTTTATCGAAAACCTTACCAAGTTCAGCTGGTTTAAGGTCAAGATTGATGCCCAAGGCTTGAAGGACATCTGCCGAACCCGATTTAGAAGAAATCGAACGGTTACCATGCTTAGCCATATGAACACCGCCACCAGCCAAGACAAAGGCTGCAGTTGTTGAGATGTTAAAGCTGAAGGACTTGTCTCCACCTGTACCACAGTTGTCCATGGCGTCATGGATCTCTGTAGGTATGTGTTGGGCATGTCCTCGCATGACTTGGGCAATGGCTGTGCGCTCTTCTGGTGTTTCTCCCTTCATCTTAAGTGCCAAGAGAAGAGAAACAATCTGCGCTTCAGTTACACGCCCAGTTACGATACGCTCAATGACATCCGTCATTTCCACACCTGATAAATTTTCAAATTTTGCTAGTTTTTCAATAATCTCTTTCATCCTAGTTTCCTCACTTTACAACCTTCTCGATAAAATTCCGAATAGAAGACAAGCCGTCTGGCGTTCCGATACTCTCTGGATGGTACTGGAAGCCGTAAATTGGAAGGGTTTTGTGTTGAATTCCCATAATGGCTTGATCATCAGTCGAACGAGCTGTCACTTCAAAGTCTTCAGGCATTTCTTCAATTAAAATACTGTGATAACGCATGACTGGACGACCATCCTCAATGCCTTGATAGAGAACAGATGGTGCTTCAAAGCTGATATGGCTCTGTTTCCCATGCATGACTTTGGGAGCCAAACCTAGCTTACCACCAAAGACTTCTGCAATGGCTTGATGCCCCAAACAAATCCCAAGAATCGGCTTCTTGCCAGCAAAGTCACGAATCATGTCTTCCATCTTTCCAGCATCAACTGGCCAACCTGGACCAGGAGAAAAAACCAGACCATCTGCTTTTTCAGCTTCTTCATAAAGCTTGGGATCATCATTTCTCAAGACCTGCACTTCTGCAAAATTCCCAATGTACTGCGCCAAGTTATAGGTAAAGGAATCATAGTTGTCAATCAATAAAATCATGGTCTTAGTTCTCCAATTCTAGTCATAGATTTTGCTTTGTTAATGGTTTCTTGGTATTCGTTTTGGGCGATGGAGTCGTAGACAATTCCTGCCCCAGCCTGCACATAGGCTGTTTGATTTTTAAGAATCATAGTTCGGATGGCAATAGCCAAATCCATATCACCCGTCGCAGACAAGTAGCCGATTGCTCCTGCGTATAGGCCCCGTTTTTCTGTTTCCAGTTCATAGATACGTCTCATTGCTCGAATCTTTGGTGCTCCTGAAACTGTTCCAGCTGGAAGTGTAGCTTTCAAGGCATCCATGGCAGTGAGTTCGGGAAGCAAACGCCCTTTCACAACACTGGTCAAATGCATAACATAGCGGAAAAACTCCACTTCCATATACTTGGTAACTTGGACACTGGATGTTTCAGAGATACGGCCAATATCGTTACGACCCAAGTCCACCAACATTCGATGTTCTGCTGTTTCCTTCTCATCAGAAAGCAGGTCTGTCGCCAAGGCCTTGTCCTCTTCATCCGTTGCTCCTCTTGGTCGTGTACCGGCAATCGGATTGGTTGTTACGATGCCATTTTTGACAGAAACCAAACTTTCAGGACTGGCACCGATGATTTGATAATCACCAAAGTCATAGAAATAGAGGTAATTAGAAGGATTGGTCACGCGGAGATTTCTGTAAAAGTCAAATGGATTTCCAGTGACTTCCGCTGAGAAGCGCTGACTGAGCACGCATTGGAACATATCGCCATTACGAATCAAGTCACGGGCGGTTTCTACCATTTGCTCAAACTTCTGAGGAACGATATGGGGTTTGAAGTCCAGCGGAGATAGATCCAAATCTTCAAATTCATTTGGAGCAAGAATGCGTAATTCCTCCAGCACTTGCTTCAAGGCTTCTTCCAAATCTTCTTGACTGCGATCACTATAGAGAGCATCCTCGATGACATGGATTTTTTCCTTCTTGTGGTCAAAGACCATATAGCTCTCATAGACAAAGAAATGCATGTCTGGAGTCCCAATGGTATCTTGAGGGATTTGTCCAATTTCTTCATATAGAGAAATCATATCATAACCCACAAAGCCAATGGCTCCCCCACCAAAAGGTAGGTCTGAATGGTGCTGGCTCTTATGAGTCACTTCATAAAGGAAATCCAAGGGATCCCGATCAATCATTTGCCCATTTTGATAAAGGACTCCATTTTCAAACTGAATCTCAAAAACAGGATTATAGGCTAGGATAGAAAAACGAGCGGTTTCCTTGTCTCTCGGAATACTCTCTAAGATCACCTTGTGTTGCCCCTTTAGGCGCATATAAGCCAAGATTGGTGATAAAACATCTCCATGAATGATTCGTTCCATTGTAATTTTCCTTTCAGTTCTATTTCTAGTCTGTGGCGATTGTATGAAAAATCCCCACGCAAAATAACTTGCGTGAGGACGAAATTCGCGGTGCCACCTCAATTATAGGATTTCTCCTATCTCTCATTCCTGTCTCAGAAAGCTCCTGTAACAGGCTGTGCGATAAAGGGCACTCCCTTGAGAATTATGTTTTCTTCTCTCGTTTCAGATGGACCCAACCTTACAGCTTTCTCTGCTTGTTTCCAGCAACCACAAGCTCTCTGGGAAAGAAAAGACTGTAATTTTTCCATCTTTTATTTTTTAGCTTCTAGGTAGTCTGCAATGGCAGCTACGTCCTTGTCTCCACGACCAGAGACATTGATGATGATAATCTCATCCTTACTTAGTTTCGGTGCACGTTTAACCGCTTCTGCGATGGCGTGCGAACTTTCAATCGCTGGGATAATCCCTTCAGTCTTGCTTAATAAAAGCAAGGCTTGAACAGCTTCTTCGTCTGTCGCTGCCACATATTCCACGCGACCTGAATCTTTAAAGTAGGCGTGTTCTGGACCAACCCCTGGATAGTCCAAACCAGCTGAGATAGAGTAAACTGGCGCCAGCTCTCCATCTTCCTTAAAGACTGCATAAGTCTTCATACCGTCGACAATTCCGACACTACCTTTTGTCATAGTGGCTGCGTGCTTGTCTGTATCAAGTCCGTGACCGGCAGCTTCGACCCCAACCAATTTGACTTCTTCATCAGCTACATACTGTGAAAAAGCACCGATGGCATTAGAACCACCACCTACACAGGCAATAACGTAGTCTGGTAAACGGCCTTCTTTTTCTAAGATTTGACGGCGAGATTCTTCACTGATGACCTTTTGAAACTCGTGGACAATGGTAGGATAAGGGTGAGGCCCTACAGCAGATCCTAAAACGTAGAAGGCTTCAAGGTCATTCATCCATGCTCCAAAGGCTGCATCAACCGCATCCTTCAGAGTTCGTGTCCCCGTTTCAACTGAGTGAACAGTTGCTCCCATCATCTCCATACGGAAAACATTGAGACGTTGGCGTTCCACGTCTTCTGCCCCCATGTAGACATCACAGGCCATACCAAACTTGGCTGCAGCTGCTGCTGTCGCAACACCGTGCTGACCAGCTCCTGTTTCCGCGATCACTCGTTTCTTGCCCATACGTTTGGCAAGAAGAATTTGCCCTAAAACATTGTTAAGCTTGTGAGAACCAAGGTGATTAAGGTCTTCGCGCTTGAGATAAATCTTAGCTCCACCTAGGTGGTCTGTTAAACTTTCCGCAAAATAAAGCGGTGTTTCGCGACCAGAATAATCCTTTAAGTAATGGCGAAATTCTGCCAAAAATTCTGGATCATCCTTGTATTTATCAAATGTCACTTCTAACTCATCCAACAAAGCCTGAATCGGCTCCGGTACAAAACTACCACCAAATTGTCCAAAATAACCTTTAGTTGTCATAAAAATTTCCTTCTTTCTGTATGAATTCGGCTTTTTGTTTGCTTTTAGTAGTAGGCAAGGAGCTGCAGATAGAACTCAAGTTCATCAAAGCGACTTAAGGCCCTAATAAAAGATAAACAAAATGACCGAAAGAAAAAAGCCCACACACAGAATCTACTTCCGTGTGAGGGCGTTGGTAACGCGGTGCCACCTCAATTATAAAAGGACTATCCCCCTTTATACCTCTGCCTTGTCTAACAACAAGTTGCACTGTAAGGTGTGCGCACCGAACTTTCATTGTTTCAAATTCATTTTTAAAATCAGCCCACTTTCACTACTTCCAACCACCTGTTCACAATCACCACAGGCTCCCTGAAGATCAAAAATAACTACTTTTCTGATTTATTGAGAATATTATATGTTATTGTTCTATCTTTGTCAAGATTTTTTATGATTTTTTTCCTGAACCGAGGATTTCTTCGGAAATTCTCACTAAAGTCTTAACGATGTAATCAACTTCTTCATTGCTTAATTTTGTATGAAGAGGAAGTGTAATTTCATTTTCAAAGAAGGCATAGGCTCTTGGATAATCTGCCATATCAAAGCCAAGATTCTTATAGGCTGTCAAGAGAGGAAGTGGTTTGTAATGTACGTTACTTGCAATTCCTGCTTTAGCCAATTCTTGGATGATGAGGTTGCGTTCTTCTAAGCTTGCTCCTTCTACATGGGTGATGTAGAGGTGACGACAAGATTCGACAGTATCAGTCTTGTGTGCCAATGGGTGAATACGAGTACCCGCGAAACCACGATCATAGCGGTCCACGATATCCTTACGACGTTGCAACAAACCAGGGTAACGATCCAATTGTACCAAACCAATCGAAGCCATGATATCCGTCATATTGCACTTGTAGGCAGGTGTTACGATATCGTACTCCCATGAACCCAATTGCATCTTAGCAAGAGCATCCTTAGTTTGACCATGAAGGGAAAGGATTTGAAATTCCTTGTACATTTCTTCGTCGTCAATCGCCGGATTGGCCTTCCAAGTCGCACTTCCTCCCTCAGCCGTTGTAAAGTTTTTAACGGCATGGAATGAGAAGGAAGTAAAGTCAGCGATAGAGCCAGCAGGGTGTCCTTTGTAAGTAGATCCCAAAGCATGGGCACTATCAGAGACAAGCACAATACGGTTAAAGACCTTTTGCCATTTACTTGAAGCAGTAAAGAGATCGCGTTTCTTCTCCACAATTTGGAACAAACGATCATAGTTGCAAACAATCCCTGCAAGGTCTACTGGGATGATCACCTTAGTCTTTTCAGTGATGGCTTGCTCAAGCAAGTCATAGTCCATCTCAAACGTATCTGCTTGAATATCCACCATGACAGGTGTCGCTCCTACGTGTGTGATGACACTACATGAAGCTGTATAGGTCATGGCTGGAACAATGACTTCATCTCCAGGTCCCACTTCCAAAACACGTAAAATCAACTCAAGAGCGGCTGTCGCAGAGTTGAGGCAGACAGTCTTAGGTGTCTGTGTGTATTGGGACAAGCGACGCTCCAGTTCTTTTGTCTTAGGACCTGTTGTGATCCAACCAGAACGTAGGGTATCCGCTACTTCAGCAATTTCAGCTTCGGTAATATCAGGTGGTGAAAATGGAATATTGTAATTTGGCATTGATTTGCTCCTTTTATCTGTACTCATTTTCTCATGACTATTTTATTTTAGTACCTCAAACACGGTTTGAAACATGATTTTGATGTCTCCAAGGAAACTAAATTCTCGGAGATAGGCGAGATTATAGCGCATCTTTTCAGGGAGGACATGTTCGACATAGGCCTGGTCAACTGACAGACCCTTCTCCGTCATTTGACTGATAATGGTGTCCTCATCCTTGTAGTTGATACTAGCTGGAGAGGTGATTCCTGCTGGCAAGAGCAAGGTCGCCATCATTTCAGGACTATACTGCTCCGTGTAGCGTGGCACCTCAGGTCGTGTACCGACAAAAGACATTTCGCCTTTAAGGACATTGACCAGTTGAGGTAGTTCGTCCAAACGCACACGGCGAATGAAATTTCCCACTTTGGTAATACGGCTATCGTTAGCAGAAGTCACTAGACTTCCTTTTTTATCCGCATCCGTTACCATAGTTCGGAACTTCCAAATCTTGAAAGGACGGTTGTACTGGGTCACGCGCTCTTGCTTGTAAATGACAGGTCCCTTGCTATCCAACTTGATCCAAATGCTCAAGATAAGAAAGACGGGAGAAGTCAAAAGTAGCAAAAACAGGGCCAGAACCCAATCCAGGCAACGCTTGAAAATCAGCGAACCCTTCCTTTTAGAGACAAGCTGGTAGTAAGACTCAACCTCGCTTGATTGCATTTCCACGGGCAAGTCTTCCCATTTCAGCATGCTGTTTCTCCTTTGTTTTTATTATACTATTTGTCAACATTTTTCATTATACCACAAAATGGAAAAGGCGGTGCAAGAAATCTGTAATTTAGAGGAATTCTTCTTTAGGTAAGAGCCCCTGCCTGCAAACTATACATCTTGTGATAGGTTCCTCCCAAGGCCAAGAGTTCCTCATGGGTTCCACTCTCGATGATGCGCCCCTTGTCCAAAACATAAATGCAGTTGGCGTCTTGGATGGTCGAAAGACGATGAGCAATAGCAATGGTCGTCCGTCCCTGTCTCATCTTAGCTAGGGAATCTTGAACCAAACTTTCTGTTTCAGAGTCAATATTGGCTGTCGCTTCATCCAAAATCAAGATTTTAGGCTGACTAGCAACTGTTCTAGCAAAGGCAAGAAGCTGGCGCTGGCCAGTAGAAAAGCTCGAACCACGCTCAGACACAGGTGCATCATAACCCTGCGGAAGCTCCTGAATAAAGGAATCTGCATCAACAAAGGCAGCCGCAGCCTGGACTTCTTCATCACTAATGTCTTGGTACATGGCGATATTGGACTTGATGGTCCCATGATAGAGGAAGGGATCCTGCAAGACCAGACCGATATTTTTTCTCAGCTCTTCCTGACTGTAGTTCCTGATATCCACATCATCCAAGAGAACGCGGCCTGACTGAAATTCATAAAAGCGCATGAGGACATTGATAATGGAAGATTTCCCGGAACCTGTATGACCTACAAAGGCAATGGTTTCGCCCTTGTTAACTGAAAAGGAAATGTCATCCAGAATCGGATGTTTACCATCATAAGAGAAACACACATGTTCAAAACGAATATTGCCTTCTTGAACTTTGGCTTTCCCATCTTCTTGAAGAGGCTCATAGGTTGTCTCATCAATCAAAGCAAAGACACGACCTGCAGATACCATGGACGTTTGAAGGGTTGAAAAGTTTTGCGTCACCTCAATCAGGGGATCAAAGAGACGGTTGATGTACTGGATAAAGGCATACATGGTTCCGGCCGTTATCCCGATAGAAAGACCACGGTAACCAAAGTAGGCCATCAAAACGGCGTAGCCTAGGAGTTTCAGCAAACTCATAGCAGGTCTCAAAAAGAGAGCATCCAAGGCTACAGAACGGTTGGCGTAGACCAAGTGTTCTTGGTTGATCTCATCAAATTCTGCCTGCAGGCGCTTCTCTTGATTAAAGACTTGAATAATCCTGATTCCTTCGATACTTTCTGCTAGCTTACTATTGATCTCTGATAAGAGACTTCTAGTTTTCTCGATGATTTTGACTGACTTTTTCCGATAGAGATTGACCAAAAGGACAATCAAAGGAAGAAAGAGCAAGACCAAAGCTGTCAAACGAAAATCCAGTACCAACATGGTATACAGAGTTGTCAGAAAGATGAAAACTGCTGAAATAAAGCTGGATAAAATCCCCGAAAACATATCACTGATGGTCTCGGTATCATTGGTCAAACGAGAGACGATGGAACCTGCTGGCGTCTTGTCAAAATAAGACATGCCCAGCTTCTCCATATTGGCAAAGGCATCACGTCGAATGTCTCTGACAATACTGTAGGACACCCTCGCAAAGAGAAGATTGCCGACATACTGGACCAGAGTTTGTAGGATATAAAGACCATAGTAGACCAGCAAAACGGTCACAGCAAGTTGGTTGAGATTGCTGAGGTACTGGTCGATAAAGTGGGAAGCCATGAGGGGAATGACACTTTTAATGACCGTAGTCGCGAGGAGAAAACTGAGTGCCAAAAAGGTCAGGAATCCATAGGGCTTGAGATAAGACATCAAGCGCTTCAATACAGTCCATTGTTCTTTCTTATTCTGCATCTTCCTCTCCTTTCATTTCCAATTGCTGAGACTGGTAAGTTTGGGCATACCAGCCATTCAGGGCTAGCAAGTCTTCGTGCCTGCCCCGTTCGATAATTTGACCATTTTGCAGAACCAATATTAGATCTGCATGGACAACTGCACTGAGGCGATGGGCTGTGATAATGGTTGTCTTGTCCTTCCGCGTCTCCTTGAGGTTGTCAATAATCGCATACTCCGTCTTGGCATCCACGGCCGACAAAGAATCATCCAAAATCAAGATATCAGGGTCTAAAATCATAGCCCGACTCATGGCCAGACGCTGCTTTTGACCACCAGAAAGACTGACTCCCTTTTCACCAATCAGTGTATCAAATCCTTGAGGCATGTCTACAATGTCTTGATAAACTTGAGCTAGCTTAGTCGCTTTCTCGACCGCTGAAAGGGGCAAGTTAGGTTTGCCAAAGCGGATATTGTCTAAAATCGAAGTCGCAAAGAGGAACTGGTCCTGAGGAACATAGCCCATGAGACTGCGAAGGTCTGTCAGACGATAGTCACGAATATTATGACCGTTTAGGTAAATTGCACCCTTGTCCACATCGTATTCACGCAAGAGCAGTTTGATTAGAGATGTTTTCCCAGAGCCTGTTTGCCCAACCAAGCCCAGCGTTTGACCTTTTTCCAAACTAAAGTGAACATTTGTCAGTGTTTCCTCATTTTCAAAGGCAAAGCTATCAATGGCATACTGCAAGCGCCCATTTTCGATACTGTCTAGAGGAAACTCAGGGGCTTGTACGGGTGATTCCTGAGACAAAAGATCTTCAATCCGCTGGTAGGAAACCTTCCCTCGCTGGGTAATATTAAAGAGGAAGCCGATGGCCATAAGAGGCCAAACCAGCATATCCAAGTAGCTGATAAAGGTAACTAGATTCCCAACCGTGATTTGCCCTTTCTGAACCATCAAGGAGCCTACCAAAAGCGTTAAAACATAAGAGGAACCAACAAATAAGAGAACCATAGGGTCAAAGAGACTATCGTATTTCATGGTTTGGAGGTTCTTTTGGAAGGTCAATTCATTGACTGCCTGAAAGGACTTCAACTCGTCCGCCTGATAACCGAAAGACTTGGTCACTTTAATACCTGATACAGACTCCTGCACCTTGTTATTGAGTTCAGAAAAGGCAGCCTGCGATTCTCCGAAAGCCTTATGAGTCTTTCTCCCTAAACGACTGGTCGCATAAGCCATGAAAGGCAGGGGTAAAATGGCAACCAGAGTCATTTGCCAAGAAATGCTAAAGAGCATGGTCAGCAAGGTCACTAAAGCCGTGATAGAGGCATCCACGGCAGACATAACACCGCCTCCTGCCAGACGAGTCAAGGCATTGATATCGTTGGTTGCATGCGCCATCAGGTCCCCCGTCCGATAGGTCTGATAAAAGGCTGGAGACATTTTTGTAAAATGCTCAAACAAGCGAGATCGCATAATCTGCCCCAAACGGTAGGAAGTTCCAAGGATATACATACGCCAAACATAGCGCAGATAGTACATCCCAAAGGCCGCAAGAAGCAAGTAAAATAGGTCAAAAAGGAGGTCCTGCTGGGTTAATTTCCCCGATGTGATGGCATCGATGACCCGCCCCATAACCATAGGGGGAATAAGATTGAGGACGGAAACCAAGATCAGGGCCACAATCCCGACTAAATAACGGTGTTTTTCTAACTTGAAAAACCACCAAAGTTTTTGAATAATGGACATAAAATCCCTTTCTGATTGCAAATTGAAACCTGAGGCCAAGACCCCAGGTTTTTCTTATTCATAGGTTACGACTGAGACGACACCCTTGTCATACTCAGCGATAAAGATATTGGCTACATTGTCATGTCCTTGTTTGCTGAGATTATCAAGCAACCACTCTTCGCTACGACCAATCGACTCCAAGACATCGACTTGGATCACACCGTCAGTCACAACTGGATACTTAGGATTTTCATCTCCTATTTGGACCACGATGAGTTGGCCATTTTGCTCCTGCACAGCGCATTTGACCTGTTTCATCTGGAAAATCCCTTGGCTACGAAGTTTGAGAGCAACTTCTGCTGCAGACAAACCAACTGAACGACAGGCTTCTGGGTCAATCTGCCCATTTTTGATAAGGAGAGTTGGTTTTCCATCAATCAAGCGTTTGACAAAACGAACATTGTTATTGAGCCACTTGAGGGTCAAGACCAAAATCGTCCACATCATCAAAATCACTGCGTACTGCAGAATACTGATTGAACTATTGTAAATCACCCCACCGATGATACCACCAAGAACATAGTTCTGAATTTGGTCTATAGCATAGTTAGGTGCTAGATTCCCCTTTCCTGTCACATTAATAACAAAAACAAGAGAGAAAAGACCCAGGGCCAGTTTGATTAAAATTTCCATATAATTGAGTGTCATTTGTTTACCTCCACCAATTCAATAGCGTCTGTTTGATGCAATTCTAATTTCTCTAAAAGATACTTGTCTGGTTGGCTCCCGTTCATGGCACGATAGAAATTTGAACCTACCTTGATAAGTGCTCCATCAGTGTCGGCAGAAGTATTGACATAAACTTCTGATTTATCCACCCCCAAGTCTTTGGAAACAACCTCTATGAAATGAAGGGAAGTTTGAAATTGGTTGTTAGAGGCTTGATTGGTCTGGTATTTTGAGATTGTCACCAAAAGCATGGCCACCAAGGTCAAGGCCAAAATCATGACCAATTCCCGAAACTTAGTCCCCTTTTTATCTCGATAGGCTTTAAAAGCAAAAAATCCTGTGATAGCTAGGAGAACAATTCCAAAGCCAATCATGATGCCATTTTGCTGACTGATTTGGCTAAGTACATAGTCATATGAGTAAAATTTCATTTATTTTCACTCCCTTTCATAAAATCATTCTTAATTATAAACGAAAGAGAGTGATTTTTCAAGCCATACGTTGGGGAAATAGACCTTTTTTTGGTATAATAAAATCTATAATCTGAATGAAAAAGGTAACTTTATGAAACTTATCTCATGGAATATTGATTCCCTAAACGCTGCCCTAACTAGTGACTCAGCTCGTGCCAAATTGTCCCAAGAAGTCCTACAAACCTTGGTCGCTGAAAATGCTGATATTATCGCTATTCAGGAAACCAAACTTTCTGCCAAGGGCCCTACAAAGAAACACCTAGAAGTACTTGAAGAACTCTTCCGAGGTTATGAAAACACTTGGCGTTCCTCTCAAGAACCTGCTCGCAAAGGCTACGCTGGAACCATGTTCCTTTATAAGAAAGAACTCACACCAACGATTAGCTTCCCAGAAATCGGGGCTCCTTCTACCATGGACTTGGAAGGCCGCATCATCACCTTGGAATTTGATACATTTTTCGTGACCCAAGTATACACTCCAAACGCTGGCGATGGTCTCAAACGCTTGGAAGAGCGTCAAGTCTGGGACGTCAAATACGCTGAGTATTTGGCTCAACTAGACAAAGAAAAACCAGTCCTTGCGACTGGAGACTACAACGTAGCTCACAAGGAAATCGACCTTGCAAATCCTGCCAGCAATCGCCGTTCACCTGGATTTACCGACGAGGAACGTGCTGGATTTACCAACCTCTTGGCAACTGGATTTACCGATACCTTCCGCCATATTCACGGTGATGTCCCAGAGCGTTATACTTGGTGGGCGCAACGCAGCAAGACTTCTAAAATCAACAATACAGGCTGGAGAATCGACTACTGGCTCACTAGCAACCGCGTGGCTGACAAGGTGACCAAGTCTGACATGATTGACTCAGGTGCGCGTCAAGACCATACGCCCATTGTCATGGAGATTGAGCTCTAAGGAGAAAGCTAATGGACTATCAAGCTGTCATTCCTGAATTTGTAGTATCTGACCTCGAAAAGTCACGCCACTTCTACTGCGACTTGCTGGGATTTTCTGTCGAATACGAGCGTCCAGAGGAGAAATTTCTCTTCCTCTCGCTTGAAGACTGCCAACTTATGCTAGAAGAAGGCAGTACAGAAGAATTAGCCCAACTAACCTATCCTTTCGGGCGCGGTGTCAATATTTCCTTTGGCATTGAAGATGTCCCTCAGCTCCACCAAAAACTGCTGGAAGCTGACTATCCTATCCATCGTCCGCTGACCAAGAGAACATTTCGTGTTGGGGATCATTATATCTATCCTCACGAATTTGCAGTCTTGGATCCCGATGGCTATTTTTTAAGATTTAGCGAATAAAAGAACAAAAGGCTACAATACTATATAGCGTTGCAGCCTTTTATTCGTTCGCTTTTATGATCTATTTACTAACAAAAAATTTGATTTATAAAGCTAATTGGTGTAAAATAAAAACATTGGCAGTAGCCTATTTAAAATTGAATATCATTTTACTTGTTTATGTCGTGAATTGGCACGACGTTTCTACAAGGTGCCGGAACACCTAACAATGAGTATGTCAGCTGAAGGTATGGTGTTGGCCATACCTATTTTGGGGACTTACTTAGGGGATTAAGTAGGTCCTTTTTCTATTTCTTGCTAGAAACTCTAGACAAGCAAATGAAGCATCTTTTAGACTTTAGGAGGTCTTATGAAATTATTAGAAGAGCGCATCCTTGAGGATGGGCATATCTTGGGTGACAACATCCTCAAGGTGGATTCCTTTTTAACCCACCAAGTTGACTTTAGCTTGATGCGAGAGATTGGTAAGGTTTTTGCGGAAAAATTCGCTTCTGCTGGCATTACCAAGGTCGTGACCATTGAAGCGTCAGGCATTGCCCCAGCCGTTTTTACAGCGGAAGCCTTGAATGTGCCCATGATTTTCGCCAAGAAAGCTAAAAACATCACCATGAACGAAGGCATCTTAACCGCCCAAGTCTACTCCTTTACCAAGCAGGTGACCAGCACCGTTTCTATCGCTGGAAAATTCCTCTCACCAGAGGACAAGGTCTTGATTATCGATGATTTCCTAGCAAATGGACAAGCTGCCAAAGGCTTGATCCAAATCATCGAACAAGCTGGAGCAAAAGTTGAAGCGATTGGTATCGTGATTGAAAAATCCTTCCAAGACGGTCGTGATTTGCTTGAAAAAGCAGGTTACCCTGTCCTATCACTTGCTCGTTTGGATCGTTTTGAAAATGGTCAGGTCGTATTTAAGGAGGCAGATCTCTAATGCAAAAACAAGAAAAACACTCGCAAGCAGCCATTCTTGGCTTGCAGCACTTATTAGCCATGTACTCAGGATCTATCCTGGTTCCCATCATGATTGCGACAGCCCTTGGCTATTCAGCTGAGCAGTTGACCTACCTGATTTCTACAGATATCTTCATGTGTGGGGTGGCAACCTTCCTCCAACTCCAACTCAACAAATACTTTGGGATTGGACTACCAGTCGTTCTCGGAGTTGCCTTCCAATCTGTCGCTCCCTTGATTATGATTGGCCAAAGCCATGGTAGTGGTGCTATGTTTGGTGCCCTTATCGCATCAGGGATTTACGTAGTTCTTGTTTCAGGCATTTTCTCAAAAGTAGCCAATCTCTTCCCATCTATCGTAACAGGCTCTGTCATTACCACAATTGGATTGACCCTGATTCCTGTCGCTATTGGAAATATGGGAAATAACGTCCCAGAGCCAACTGGTCAAAGTCTCTTGCTTGCAGCCATCACTGTTCTGATCATCCTTTTGATCAACATCTTTACCAAAGGATTTATCAAGTCTATCTCCATTTTGATTGGTCTGGTTGTTGGAACTGCCATTGCTGCTACTATGGGCTTGGTTGATTTCTCCCCTGTTGCAGCAGCACCGCTTGTCCATGTCCCAACTCCCCTCTACTTTGGGGTGCCAACCTTTGAAATCTCCTCTATTGTCATGATGTGTATCATCGCAACGGTGTCTATGGTTGAATCCACTGGTGTTTACCTAGCCTTGTCTGATATTACCAATGACCCAATCAACAGCACGCGCCTGCGCAACGGTTACCGCGCAGAAGGTCTGGCCGTACTTCTCGGAGGAATCTTTAACACCTTCCCTTACACAGGATTTTCACAAAACGTTGGTTTGGTTAAATTGTCAGGTATCAAGACTCGCCTGCCAATCTACTACGCAGCTGGTTTCCTAGTCCTCCTTGGACTCCTTCCTAAGTTTGGTGCCCTCGCCCAAATCATTCCGAGCCCTGTTCTTGGAGGGGCCATGCTGGTGATGTTTGGCTTTGTTTCCCTTCAAGGGATGCAAATCCTCGCCCGCGTTGATTTTGCTAACAATGAACACAACTTCCTTATCGCAGCTGTCTCCATCGCTGCAGGTGTCGGACTAAACAATAGTAATCTCTTTGTCAGCATGCCAACAGCCTTCCAAATGTTCTTCTCAAATGGAATCGTCGTAGCCAGCCTACTGGCCATTGTTCTCAATGCAGTACTAAACAGGAAAAAGAAATAAGAAAAAGAGGTGTGAGCCTCTTTTTTGTTTATCTATATCCTTACCTGTCTTTCTTCTGACCTTTGGCCTATGACAAACATGGTAAAGGTGGCTTTGCAGACATTTCTGCCTTCTTGATTGGTAATATCCACATCCACGACACAGGTTGTGCGACCTTGATGGACACATTCTCCTTTAATGGTCAACACATCGTCGAGTTTTCCAGCCTTGAGGTAGTTGATAGAGGACTGGAGTGTCACCACATCAAGCCCTAGCGAGATGACCACTAGACCACTGATCTGGTCACAAAGGGTGAAGAGATAGCCACCATGGGCATTGCCATAGTAGTTGAGCGACGAGTCCACTACTTTTGTCGTCACCACAACATGACCATCTCTCATTTTTTCAATTTCGTAATTTTCAAAGGCAGATATAGCGTCAAAATGAAAATCTTTCATCGTTTCCTCCTGATAGTTCAAACGACACTATGATACTACTTTTTATAGGACTGTGCAAGGAGAAAGCTCCTAGTCTGGCAAAATTCCAATCTGCTCTACAAAGCGCATAAAGGCTACCTGTCCTTGTTCCGTCTGCTTGTAAACCCCCGCGTCCTCCAGAACACGTGCAAAGATAGCACCCACAGAGTCCTTGACGATTTCAAGGGCTTTTTCTTTATCTGCTAGGTCCGGATGTTGGGCTTTGAGCTGGTCTGCCCATTCCTGATGATAGTCTGCAACTGCTTCATCATCTCCTACAAGATAGCTTGCAACTTGCTCCACTTCTGCTTTCAAACGAGGTGGTAAGATAGCCAAGCCCATGACCTCAATCAAGCCGATATTTTCCTTCTTGATATGTTGGACATCCTTGTGGGGATGATAGATACCATCCGGATGCTCTGGCGATGTCTGATTGTCACGCAAGACCAAGTCCAACTCAAACTGTCCATCTCGTTTACGGGCAATCGGTGTAATGGTATGGTGTGGTGTTCCATTACTTTCTGCCAATACTTGCACACTTGGATCTGAATACTGTCGCCATTCCTGCAATATCTTATCAGCCAAGTTGATCAAATCCTCTTTAGAATCCGAAGTCAAACGTAGCACTGACATTGGCCACTTGACAATCCCAGCCTTGACCTGCTCAAAACCAGCAAAACAAAAAGTCTTTTGCAAAGGAGCCAATTCCATAGGAAATACGTGACGACCTCCCTGATAGTGGTCATGGGTGAGAATAGAGCCCCCCACGATTGGCAAGTCGGCATTAGAGCCCGCAAAATAGCCTGGAAACTGCTCTACGATAGCTAGCAGGCGCTCAAAACTCTGACGACTAATGGCCATGGGACGATGCTGGCCGTCTAAGAAAATACAGTGCTCATTAAAATAAGCATAGGGCGAATACTGGAAGCCCCACTCCTGACCCGCCATTTCAAAACGGATAATGCGGTGATTGCTGCGAGCTGGATGGTTAACCCGACCATGGTAGCCTTCGTTCTCTAGACAGAGCTGACACTGGGGATAATTGCTAGCTTGCACCAACTTGGCTGCCGCAATCTCCTTTGGATCCTTTTCAGGCTTAGAGAGGTTGATGGTAATCTCAAGTTCTCCGTAGTCAGATGCTACACGATAAGCAATATTTTTAGCAATGGCCTTGAGCTTGATGTAGTCGTTTTTCTGGCTGAGCTGGTAAAAATCCCCTATCGCCTGCTCAGGAGATTGGGCATAAGTTGCCCAGAAATCACGATTGACCTGACTTGGACAAGGGGTTACCAAGTCCATCAGTTCAGCACCTAGGATTTCACGTGCAGTCTGACTATCCTCAATCGTCTCTAATCGAACCGCCTCCTCGACCAGCTGGTCCTTGAGGTCAATCAACTCATCCAGATCAGTCTCAACTTCCAAAGCACCTTCTCCCACTCGAACCAAAACACGATTGGTCAAGTAGATTCGATCCATTTCCTCAAATGAACTTTCAGAAATGATATGTGTTATAAATTTATCTACTAAGGTCACTATAGAGCCTCCTTTTGACTAATCAAGGACGCGAGTGCCACCTGCAACTTCAGCGATATAGAAGCTTGGAGCGTATCCAACTACTTCCTCATAGTGCTTGCCAACAGCTGCTTTAAAGGCCTCAACAGCATCTTTTTGCACCAAAGCAATGGCACAGCCACCAAAACCTGCTCCTGTCATACGAGCACCGAGAACACCTTCTTGATCCCAAGCTGTGTGGACAAGGGTATCCAATTCCAAGCCAGTTACTTCATAATCATACTCAAGAGAAACGTGTGACGCATTCATCAAGCGACCAAATGTTTCCAAATCACCTGCTTGAAGGGCTGCTTGAGCTTTAAGGGTACGTTGGTTTTCAAGCACAGCATGGCGAGCTCGTTTCAAACGATTTTCGTCTTTAATCAGGTAGCTGTATTGGTCAAAGGCCCACTCATCCAATTCACCCAAGGTCTGAATATCCAAGGCAACTTGCAATTCTTCCACAGCTTTTTCACACTCGGCACGGCGCTCATTGTATTTAGAGTCCGCTAGTTCACGGCGTTTGTTGGTGTTCATGATAACAACGACATTGTCTTTTAAATCAAGTGGCACCAAGTCGTATTCTAGAGTGTTGGTATCTAGGTAAATAGCACGTTGGTCTGCACCCATACCGATAGCAAACTGGTCCATGATACCAGAGTTGACTCCGATAAAGTTGTTTTCTGTTTGTTTTCCAATTTTAACCAAATCCAAACGGTCTAGTTTTAAATCAAAGAGATGCTCTGCCACAACCCCTGTCAAGAGTTCCAAGGATGCTGATGAAGACAAGCCAGCACCATTTGGGATATTCCCAAAGACATAAAAATCAAAACCTTTGTCAATGACATGTCCAGCTTCTTGCAAGAAATGAAGGACACCTTTTGGATAATTGGTCCAGTTATGCTCTTTTTCAAATTTGAGGTCAGCAAGAGGCACTTCGATAATGCCCTTGTCCTCAAAGTTGGCTGAGTAGAAACGCAAAACTTGATCGTCACGCTTGCGAGCCGCCCCATAAGTTCCCAAGGAAATCGCAGCAGGAAAAACGTGACCGCCATTGTAGTCCGTGTGTTCACCAATTAGATTGATGCGGCCAGGTGAAAAGAAGGTTTGGTCTGCTTCTTGACCAAAAACGGCAAGAAAGTCTTTGCGAAGGGCTTCAGTAGTAAGATCTTGTGTCATATAAATTCTCCTTTGACTATCCGTTAAGTCACCTTAACGTGTAATCGTTTTCTTCTATTGTATCCAAGGGATTTACCAAGGTCAATCCTTTTTACTAAACTTTTACTAAACTATCGGTAAAAAGAAGAAAAATATGATATACTAACCTAAAAGGAGGAGGATTTATGGCTACCTTAAAAGACATCGCACAGCTAGCCTCTGTCTCTATTGCGACCGTATCTCGTGTCCTCAATCGCGACCAGAGTCTATCTGTTACAGAAGAAACCAGACACCGTATATTAACCGTCGCGGAAGAGCTGGGCTATACCAAGCACCTCAAGACAGGCGAATCCCACAAACCCAAACAAAAAATTGCCATTATCCAATGGGTCAGCGAACAAGGGGAGTTGGACGACCTCTACTACTACCAGATTCGTCTCGGTATTGAAAAAAGAGCCCAAGAGTTGGACTATGATATCTTGCGCTATTTTAATGACCATCCTTTTACACTGAGCGAGGAAGTGATTGGCATTCTCTGCATCGGAAAATTTAGCCGATCTCAGATTGCTGCCTTTGAAGAATACCAAAAACCTTTAGTCTTTATAGACAGCGACACCCTCTCACTAGGTCATACCTGTATTATTACTGACTTTTACACTGCTGTGAAACAAGTTGTAGACCATTTCCTCAGTCAAGGGATGAACCGTATCGGAATTCTCACAGGCCTTGAGGAAACAACCGACCAGGAAGAAATTATCCAGGATAAGCGGCTAGAGAATTTCAAAGACATTACCCAAGCAAATGGTATCTACCATGAAGAACTGGTCTTTCAGGGGAGCTTTACTGCCCAGTCTGGCTATGACTTGATGAAGGAGGCCATTCACAAGCTAGGAGAACAACTCCCACCAGCCTTTTTCGCTGCTAGCGATAGTTTAGCCATCGGCGCCCTCCGTGCCCTTCAAGAAGCTGGAATTAGCCTACCAGACCGCGTCAGTCTCATTTCTTTTAACGACACTAGCCTGACCAAGCAGGTCTATCCTCCCCTCTCCAGTATCACTGTCTATACCGAGGAAATGGGCCGAGCAGGTATGGATATTCTTAATAAGGAAGTTCTCCATGGTCGGAAAATTCCTAGCCTGACTATGCTGGGAACCAGACTGACTTTGAGAGAAAGTACGCTGCCATAACTCAACAAATATACCAACGCAAAAAATCCTAATAGAGAGTCTCAATTCTCCATTAGGATTTTCATTGTTAATCCATCACAATCATAGACTTAATGGTCTTGCGTTCATCCATATCTTTATAAGCCTGGTCGATATCTTCCAGTTTATAACTTGAAGTAAAGACGCGACCTGGATTGATGTCTCCATCAAGAACCGCTTTTAACAAAACTTGTTTGTCATAAGTAGTAACTGAGGCTGCTCCACCTGCCACTGAAATATTTTGGGCAAATGTAGAACCGAGCGCACAGTTATTGTAATGAGGAACACCAACGAATCCTAAACGTCCACCATTGTGAAGAACCCCAAGGGCTTGATCTACGGCTGCTTCAGTCCCAACACATTCAAGGGCTGCATCTGCTCCACCACCAAGGATTTCACGGACTTTGGCAATTCCCTCTTCGCCACGTTCAGCCACAACAGCTGTCGCACCTGATTCCAAGGCCATCTTTTGGCGATCTTCATGACGACTCATAAGGACAATCTGCGACGCTCCACGCATCTTAGCTGAAATAACAGCACATTGGCCAACAGCCCCATCCCCGATAACGACAACCTTATCCCCTTTTTGAACATTAGCAACACGCGCTGCATGGTAACCGGTCGGCATGACATCAGCCAGTGTCAAAAGTGACTTGAGCATACCTTCTGTGTAGTCAGAAGGTTGTCCAGGGATTTTAACCAGCGCCCAGTTTGCATAGTGAAAACGAATATATTCCGCCTGAAAATCGCCTCCCAAGTTATTACCAACATGATTGTCGCAAGAACCGTCAAAGCCAGCAAGACAGGCATCACACTCCCCACAGCCATGGGTAAAAGGGACAATGACAAAATCACCTGGTTTCACCGTCATAATGGCTTCCCCAGTTTCTTCGACAATCCCAATCGCTTCGTGTCCACTATTTTTGTGTCCAGCTTTCGTTTCTGGATTACGGTACCTCCATAAATCTGAACCACAAACGCACGCACGAACTACACGAATAATCACATCATCCGCTTCTATTATTTGCGGACGTTCAATACTAGCAAGACCAACCTGACCTGCCTTTGTATATACTGCTGATTTCATTTAAAATTTTCCTTCCTTGTAAAGTTTAATTTTGTGATTTAAGCGATTTAAAGCCGTCTGTAAATGAGACAAGCGCTTCTCTAATTTTTTCTTTTCGTCTTCTAAAATACCAAGCCTTTCCTCTCTCGTTTCATCCCCCTTTTGGTAAAGCGACATATAGTCAACTAAACTGTCTACAGAGACACCCGCCGAACGAAAACACTTAATAAATTCCAGAGCTTCTATATCCTGATCTTGAAAGTCACGAATTCCAGTCGCGGTTCGAGTAATCGGTGGCACAAGACCAACTCGCTCATAATACCGAATCGTATCCGCTGAAATTCCCAATAAGTCGCTGGCAGATTTAATATTCATATACTAGCCTCCTTTCATTTCCTTCACTGAATTTAAGCAACTATAACTCATTCATCTTATTATACAACTTTGAGTTGACTCCAAGTCAAACATTTTGCATCTAATAGAAAAATTTTTTTAATTACCAAACAACTAAGTAAAGTTTATACAGAGCCTTATAGGATCAAACTTTTAAGATATTTAAACAGGAAAGAAAATACTCTATTTCAAATAACATAGGGGCTTAATCATTCTTTACTTTTTACTAATGATGCCCCTGCTTCTGCTCTAACTCTCTCACCCTCCGCCTATGTTGCGCATGATTGCTTTGACTGATATCTACTTCAATAGTGATATTCTGCACGCCTCTTTCTTCTAAACATTGACGCACCACTTCTTTGGTTTCCATCATCTGTTCCCAGTCCTTGATACAAATGTGGACAATAGCATTGTTCTCTAGACCGTCCATGGACCAAATGCTAAGTTGATTGACACTTTTGACATTGGGTAGAGCCTCTAAATCCTTCTCCAAATCACTGGTCTCGACTCCTTCTGGCACAGCATCTAGGAAAATCTTCAGTGCGCTCCAAAAGCGAGGAATGGCTTTCGACAGAATAAAGATGGAAATAACCAGCGATAAAAGCGGATCAAGGATATACCAATCTGTAAATCGGAGGATAATCGCCATTAGGATGACGGCCAACCAACCAAGAGTGTCTTCCAAAAAATGCAAGCTAAGAATTGACTCGTTCTTTGTCTTTCCTTTACGAACTACCAGACTTGCTAGTACATTGATAGCTACTGCAATGATTCCCAGCCAGAGGATGCCATTCTCATTAACGGGTTGCGGATGAGCAATCTTCGTGATATTTTCCAAAATCACTAGGACAGACCCTATCATAAGAATCACAGACGTTAGCATGGCTCCTAAAAGACTAAAACGTTTGTAACCCAAGGTGTACTGTCTATCTTCTTCACGGTTTGAAATTGTTTCTAAAAGGGCTGAGATGCCAATGGCTATAGCATCTCCCAGGTCATGAACAGAATCAGCAAGAACAGCACTCGAACCAAAGATTCCTCCTGCGATAAACTCAACAATCGCATAGCTTAAATTTAAGAAAAAAGCTAACCAGATAGATGTTTTAGAACTCATTTCTCTCCCTCCTTTGGTATAATGGGTATATACATACTTCTTTCATTTGTATTATCTAATAAAATTCAAAGAAAGGATAGAAGCAAACTGTCAGTCCTATTCAGTTCTGAACAGTTTGTCTCAAGTGTCTATATGCCAAAAAGAGACCGTCGAGTCAGCAAGACGAAAAAAGCCATCTATCAAGCTTTTTTACAACTTTTGAACGACAAGGGCTATGATGCCACTACTGTTCAGGATATCATTGACCTAGCAGATGTTGGACGTTCTACTTTTTACTGTCACTATGAAAGCAAGGAACTCCTTTTAGATGAGCTCTGTCGCTACCTCTTTCATCATCTCTTTGAAAGGGAAGGACACTTTACTACCGAGGACTACCTCGCACATATCTTTTTACATTTTCAGAAAAACCAGGACCATGTCACCAGTCTCCTTTTTTCTAAAAACGACTACTTCCTCCGCCAACTACACAAGGAACTCGAACACCACGTTTATCCCATGGTGGCGGGTGACTTGCAAGAGGCCTATCCAAACATTCCGGCCTCCTACCTCCAGCATTTTGTTGTGACGAACTTTATCGAGACCCTAACTTGGTGGCTAAAAAAAGGAAAATCTTATACCGAAGACCAAGTGGTGAGATTTTACCTTGATGTAATGGAGATGACCTCTACAACTCCACTTGATAACTAAGCCTGTAACTCAGAAAGGAACCAACTATGTTAACTTCGATGATTCTAGGAATACTAACAATTGTACTAGCTCTCGCCTTCTCATTGCTTCACCTTGCTGCTGCTTTTTCAGCCATGAAACAAAAGAACTACAGTCTAGGAAATAAATGCATTTTGGTTGGCAGTTGCCTCACCTCTCTGGCTCTAGCTATCTTTTACTTCGTCCCACTTGCAACCATTCTTCTATGGATTGTGGGCTCAAGTATCGTCTGCTATGGAGCCTACTGGAACGGGCAACAGAAAGAACACCAACATATATCGCACCACATCGTTCGTATAACGAGCGCTATTATCATTACGGTATTATTCATTTTGCTCTAACACAAAAAAGGATCAGATGATCCTTTTTTACTTTTTAAGCACTCTTTGCGGCCTTGCTCCACTGATACCAACCAACTAGACTATTGATCAAGTAAATCAGGTATTTCCCTTGGATTTGCAGGCTTTCTCCCCACCAGAGATAGATAGAAAAGACATTGGTAGCTGCCCAGAATATCCATTGTTCACGGTAAACAGCTGTCATGAGGATTTGCCCCACCCCGTTGGTCGCATCGGTGATGGAATCGCGATAAGGACGATTGGCTCCGATAGACTGATAAATGAACCCAAATACCAACCACCAGAAAACACTAATAGAAAGATACTTGGTCCAACCCTTACCGTCCAGTTTACGCGCGACAAACTCCTGCTTTTCCTTTTTAAACTGTGCCTGGTAGATCCAAACTAGAAGTCCAATTGGCTGCATGGCCGTGAAGTAGAGTGTCGTTAGCACCTCACCATAAAAGCCTTTCTGCAAAGCCAAGATAAGGTAAATAACAGAGTTAATCAAACCAAAAAGGTAATTACTTGCTCGACCTTCCGATACAAAGATAACACAGATAATCCCTGTCAAGCTACAAATCATCCCAACCCAGTCAACAATGCGGTGTTCATAAATCAACTCCAGCCAGATTGGAAAACTTCCTAAAACCAGCAGGTAAAGCCACTGAGCAAAACTACGATGGGCAAAGAGGTCATTCCAGATAGCCTTCATGGTTCCTGAAAATCCCAAATCAGCCATAGCAGCAACCATACGGCGGTAGCCACCAGACATTTCACCAAGAGTAATTTTGATATTCTTGAGTTTTGTTTGCAAATAAGTCGTCATATTTTCTCCTTTTGTTTTTAAAGAGCCGTGTCTGGATAGACTTTCGGACGCAACGCTCTATTATATATCTACTGAACTGTCTATACACAAGATTTCCATCCTTAGTCGACATGAGTTGGAAATCCTTATTTGTTAAGTAGTTCACAACACATTATACACCTATTCTCTGAATAGTCAAGTGTATTTACAGTAAAATATTGGAAAATCCTGAAAATTTATTCTTATACTCTTCGAAAATCAAATTCAAACCACGTCAGCGTCACCTTACCGTACTCAAGTACAGTCTGCGGCTAGCTTCCTAGTTTGCTCTTTGATTTTCATTGAGTATTATTTTCCATTTTGAAAGACATTCAGTAACTCTAATATCAAAAAAGCCCAGACGACATTGTCTGAGCATTCTTTTATCTAGTTGTTTAAGGGAGTTGAGTTCAGTATGTTTAAAGTCTCTGCCCCATCATTTCTTCAACAAGCCTTGTTCTTGTAGAAATTCTTTGGCTACTTGTTCTGCTGACTTGCCTTCAACACCGACTTGGTAGTTGAGCTGGCTCATCTGGCTTTCCGTGATTTTACCTGCCAATTTATTGAGAACTGGCTCCAACTCAGGATGTTTCTTGAGAAGAGCTTCTTTCATGAGTGGGGCCCCTTGATAAGGTGGGAAGAGTTGCTTGTCATCTTCCAAGATCTGCAAATCATAACGCGCCAATTCTGCATCCGTCGAATAGGCATCTGTGATTTGAATATCGCCTGACTGAATTGCCTGATAGCGAAGAGCTGGCTCCATGGTCGCTACGTTGAGATTGAGACCATACATTGATTGCAAGCCCTTATTACCATCTTCACGGTCATTAAACTCGAGTGTAAAACCTGCCTTCAGCTGCCCTTCTACCTTTTTCAAGTCAGAGATGGTCTTCAAGCCATATTCTTGAGCAATTTTTTTCGGAACAGCTACAGCGTAGGTATTTTGATAAGACATAGGTTTTAGATAGGCCAGATGATCCTGTTTGGCAATGCCATCACGCGCCACCTGATAAACCTGATCTGGCTCATGACCTACCTTGGGTGATGGCTGAAGCAAACTTTCAGTCACCGTACCAGTAAATTCAGGATAGATATCAATATCCCCTTTTTTCAGAGCTTCATAGAGGAAACTTGTTTTCCCAAAATTCGGTTTAACAGTCGCAGTCATACTGGTATTTTCTTCAATCAGCAGCTTATACATATTGGCCAAAATTTCTGGTTCTGGACCCAATTTCCCAGCAATCACCAAGTTTTCTTTCTCTTTTTGAGCCAAGAGGGCTGGACTATAAGACAGACCAAGCAATATGGTCACCAAGGCAAAACCAGAGAAAATCGTCCGCAATTTTGCTTTTTCCATCACTTTTAGCAGGAAGTTAAAGGCAATAGCCAGCACTGCAGAAGAAAGGGCCCCAATCAAAATCAGACTGGTATTATTGCGGTCAATTCCCAAAAGGATAAAGGAACCCAGTCCCCCTGCACCAATCAAGGCAGCCAAGGTCGCCGTACCAATGATCAAGACCGCTGCCGTCCGAATCCCAGACATAATGACAGGCATGGCAAGTGGAATTTCAAACTTCTTGAGACGCTCCCATCTAGTCATCCCAAAGGCAATCCCAGCCTCTTGTAGACTTGGATCAATTCCCTTTAGCCCAGTGATGGTATTTTGCAAAATTGGGAAAATCGCATAAATCACTAGTGCTGTCAAAGCAGGCAAGGTCCCAATTCCCATCAAGGGAATAAAGAGTCCCAACAAGGCCAGAGACGGGATAGTCTGGAAAATTCCTGCAATCTGCAAGACCCAGTCCGCCATCTTTTCATGATAACGAAGATAAACAGCCAAAGGAATCGCGATAAAAATAGCTAGTAACAAGGTTAAAAGTGACAACTGCAAATGTTGAGATAGAGCTGTTACCCAATCACCAAAACGATCCTGAAAAGTTGATATCAAATTAGTCATGAACACTACCTCCAAACAAGTCTGCTACAAAGTCCGTTGCAGGAGCTTTTAAAATGGTCTCAGGGTTCGCCACCTGACGAATCTCTCCGTCCTGCAAGACAGCAATACGGTCACCTAATTTCAAAGCTTCATCCGTATCATGGGTCACAAAAATCGTTGTCATCCCAAACTCTTTATGCAATTCTTTCGTCAAAACCTGCAACTGTTTTCTCGAAATGGCATCCAAGGCTGAAAAAGGTTCATCCATAAGCAAAATCTTAGGCTGACCAATCATAGCACGAACAATACCAACCCGTTGCTGTTCTCCGCCAGATAGTTCACTAGGAAGTCGATGTCCATACTCAGCCACTGGTAAACCAACTTTAGCCAAAAGCTCTTCTGTTTTCTGAGCAATTTCTTCCTTGCTCCAGCCCTTCATCTCAGGAATGAGGGCAATATTTTCCGCAACCGTTAGATTGGGAAAAAGAGCAATGGCCTGTAAAACATAACCAGTAGAAAGACGAAGTTCCCGCTCATCATAGTCTTTGATGCGCTTGCCATCCATATAAATATTTCCATCAGTTGGTTCCAAAAGACGGTTAATCATCTTGATCATGGTTGTCTTACCAGATCCAGATGGACCAACTAAAACCATGAACTCCCCATTCTCAATCCGTAAATTGACATCTCTCAAAACATCTTTTTCTGTGTAGCGTAGCGCTACATTTTTGTATTCAATCATTCTTTGTCCTCAATTTAAAATTTTCCTCGGTTTGTCAAGTTACCAAACTTTTAATAACTAATTTACCCCATTCTAAACCTCATTTTCCTGCTCTTTCAGATTAGCCAAAATTCTTTCTTGAAAACCTTCAAACTGACGAATTTCTTCCTCTGAAAATCCTTTGTAACAGATAGTATCCAATCTCTGACTGACACGTTGCCCAACTTCTTTCTGGGACTTGCCCAACTCTGTTAAAACTAAATACTTCTTACGCTTATCTTCTCCACACGGACTGACAGTTATAAGATTTTGCTCCTCTAACTTTTTTATCATAGTCGTCAACGTATTATTAGCAAGCCCAGTCGCAAGCGCAATATCTGTCGCAGTTGCACAGCCCGTCTTACTATTCCATAAAACCGCTAAAATCTTTCCCTGCTCACTCCGATAAAGAGAGTCAGGGTCTTGTCTCAGTAACTTTTGAAAAAGCCGCCCATTCAACAAACGAATATGATGGGCTACCAAATGACAATATTTCATGAAACCTCCAATTTATTTCTATATCGATACGAATAAAAAACATTATAATACTTATTATTCCAATTGTCAACTATTTCGATTTAGAACTAATTTTTCTCAGTAAAAAATCTCCTACTCAAGGTAGAAGATTTCAATCTTATAAACTTAATCCGTCATGTCTGATACCAAGGTTCGACGCTCCAATGGAATACTGCACATAACTAACAAGAAAATGAAACCTGACTGAATCCAGAAAAGGGCCAAGTCAAAGATTCCATGCACAGCAACCACTGTAAGGAAAGATAGATAAAGACCGATAATTGGACGTTTCCCCGACTCCTGACTCATATCCATCATCAAACGAACAGGAGCAACAGAAGACAAAGCTAATAAAATGGTTCCCACAATTCCGTAACTCAGAATCGTATCAATATAAAGGCTGTGAGCATGTTCATGATAAGGAGCATTTATCCGAGGATAAGAGTGCATATAGGTCAATGGCCCCTCCCCCCAAAAAGGATTTTGCTTAAACAAGGCCATCCCAGCATCCCAGATAGAAATGCGTTCTTCCATAGAGGAATCTAAAGTCCCCATCCGAACTCCCAAATCACTAGAAAAAAGGAAACTCAAGCCAATCGCAAAGACCCCGATACTAAGCCAAAAGGCCTTCCAGTTTTTAATGGTTGTAAAGAGATAAATGATGGCTCCAGCGATAATAGCAGGAAAGGCAGTTCGATTTTGAGTAAAGTTCAATCCAAAGAGATTAACAAAGCCTGCAATCACACAGAATACCTTCAACCAATTCAACTTGGTCGTTGTAAAGAGATAGAAGGCAATCATGATACAGAAACAACAAATAATTCCATAGTAATTAGGATTAAAAAAGGTCACTTCTGCCCGATTCTGATGCCATACCTGCATATTGGGCGAAAGAAAGGCATAGTTAAATTTCTTTACAATTTGGAAATGCTCCAAAGTAGCAAAAGCCGCAGAGAGCACACTACCAAACAAGATTGTCTGCAGTATCAGTCGAAAGAAAGCATGTGTCAGACGTTTCTGGTAGAAACTAAAGAAAATGAGGAAGAGAAACATCAGTAAAGATGCAACCAATCCAAGCCAGTTCTTAGCGACGATAGAGATGATACTACTGTAGGCAATAAAAAAGAGAAGTACAGGATGTTTGGCTAATCCTTTGATAATTCCCTTCATCTCCCCAGTAACAAGTAAACCTATCAAATATAAAGCAAAGAGGGCTAAGAACAAATAAAAAGGTAAAAAGATACTTATGATCATCAAATACAAAAAGAAATCTTTTTTCGAAAGCCCTCTTATCTTATCCAGTAATCCAATTGATTTCAAAACGGATCCTTTCTGTTCTGGATTTCTCCAGAAGATAAATGCTAAACTATCTTTATATTCTACCATTTTTTCCGTCATTTGGGAACAATGAACACGTTTTCACAACAAAAAAACTCTTTCATTAATATAGCACTAGAACTGAATTTTTCTGCCGTTTTCCACTACTTGATAGGTCTGACTTTGTAAATCAATTTCTGCTACTGCTGTTACGGACTTGTCTTTATTTTGACGTTTGATTACAATGCTGTGAGCTGTTGGTGTTTCCACCTCTATAGTTCCTTCTAGATCAAAGGCCTCTGACCGATTACGGAAAGAAAATAGATTGAGAAGGGCCTTCACCACAGGACGTTGAACTTCTTCTGCTATTTCCTCATTGCTATAGTAATGACGATTAATATTTCGACCTTCTTTGGTTTCTTCTAACAATTTCAAGTCATTTTTTCCTGCTAATAGACCCACATAGTAAACCTGAGGAATGCCTGGAGCAAAAGCTTGAATCAGACGAGCTAGGAAATACTTGACATCATCATCTCCAAGCGCAGAATAGTAGGTTGAATTGATTTGGTAGATATCTAAATTGTTATACTCGGCACTAGAGTACTTCCGTTTGACATTCGCTCCAACCTTATAGAGCTCATTTGAAGCATAGTCAATTTCCTCATCGGTCAGGATATCCTTGACATCCACCACTCCAATTCCATCATGGGTGTCTAGTGTCGTAAATTGCTTCATCGGGCTCATCTTTAACCACTTAGCCAAACGTTCTGTTCTGGAACTGTAAAGAGTATAAAGGGTCACCATTGGAAGGGCAAAATCGTAAACATAGTAATCATGGTCCGCTATTTTAAACTGAATCGAATAGTGTTCATGAATCTCAGGTAAGAGCTCTGTCCCATACTCAGCAGCGACATCTCGAACTTTGTCCAATAAATTCCAAATATCTGGTTCCACAAAGAAATCATTGGTATCCAATTTCTTCACTGCATAAGCAAAGGCATCTAGACGAATCAAGTCACACCCGTTACTTGCTAGATGTTGAATCGTCTTACGGATAAATGCCATCGTTACTTCTTTGGTCACATCAAGATCAATCTGCTCCTCACCAAAGGTATTCCACAAATGTTCTACTGAACCATCTGCAAAAAGAATCTCTTGCTTTGGTGCACGATCCTTACGCTTGTAAATTAAATCTACATCAGCTTGTGTCGGACGATTTTCCGGCCAAAACTTGTCCCAGTTTAAAAAGAGATCTTTAAATTCACTAGCTTCATGTTTTTCTTGATAGTCCTTATAATATTTAGATTGGCGAGAAATATGATTAATCATAAAGTCAAACATAAGATAATATTTCTCACCTAAACGCTTAACATCCTCCCAGTCACCAAACGCTGAATCCACTTCATCATAGTCAACCGGTGCAAATCCACGATCACCTGTTGATGGGAAAAATGGTAGAAGGTGAACTCCTCCAATAGCATCGCCAAAATGTTCTTCCAAATTCTCATACAAGTCTTTAAGATTATTTCCAAGACTGTCTGAGTAAGTAATCAACATAGTTTTATTTTGAATGGTCATAGATGGTCTCCTTTTTCTGATGAAAGCCAAGTCTTATATGACCTGGCTTCGTAAATGAAAGATATTTTTAGATTTTTGTTCAGTACTAATATAGACTGCAAGCAACTAAGTACTATTTTCTTGTTTTCTACATAGAATTGTCAACAAGCTGAACCGTTCCTTTGTATCTTAATTGAACACGCCCTAAGCTCTGTGTGAAAAAGATGAATCTTCCAAGAAGCCAAGGCTTCTTATTCAGATTCCCTATTTTCACTGTGAGCTTTTAACGGGCTTTGTATCTTGTTACTTCACTGCCCCGTTACTCATTCCTGAAATGATATGTTTTTGGAAGATGAGGTAGACAATGGTTATCGTTACAATTCCCACAATATAAGATGCAAAGCTTGGGCCATAGTCATTGAAGTACTGACCTTGATAGTTGTATTGGAAGAGAGGCAAAGTCCACATCTTGGAATCCTTATTCAGAATCAAAAGTGGCAACATAAAGTCATTCCAGAACCAGAGGGCATTGATAATCAAAGTTGTCGCATGCATGGGCTTCAACATTGGAAAAATGATTCGACGATAAGTTGTAAAACGATCAGCCCCATCAATTTCTGCAGCTTCATCTAAACTATCTGGTATACTGATTTTAATATAACCAACATACAAGAAGAGAGTCTGTGGAATAGCATAAGTTAAGTAGAGTATTACTAGCCCCCACATATTCGCTAGACCGAGTTTACTCATCATAACTGTGATGGGAATCATAATCACCTGAAATGGAACAAATATCCCTAAGATCAAGAGCGAATACATAATTGCAAAGGCTTTTTTCTTGGACATATTTCGAGCAATGGAATAAGCTGCAGCTGGTATAAAGAAAGCCACTACAATCAATGATAACACCGTAATAACTGCTGAATTCCAGAAATAGCCTCCAATTCCATCCGAAATCAATCGTTCATAATTACTCAACGTAAAAGGATTGGGCAAACTAAAGAAATGATTCATGATATCCTTAGTTGTCTTGAAAGAACTAAATACTGTTACCAACAAAGGAACAAGTATAAGAATACCACCGACTATCAAGAGGACGTATTTCCAAAACTGATTCAATTTTTCTTCTTTTTTCATGTGTAGGACTCCTCTATTAGATTTCAAATTTCTTTGATAGCTTGATTTGGATCAGAGAAACAATTCCAATAATTAAGAATAAAATCAAGGCAATTGCATTCGCATATCCATATTGATTACTCTTGAAAGCATAGTTGTAGACTAAAAGTCCAAGAGACGTTGTAGCATTATTTGGACCACCACTCGTCAACGCAAAAATTTGGTCAAAGGCTGTCAAACCAGACTTAAGAGCCAAGATAAAAACCATTGAGATCGTTGGCAGTAAATAGGGCAATTCAATCTTCCAAAAAGTTTGTTTACTGGTTGCACCATCAATTGATGCTGCCTCTAAAATATCAGTTGGAATACTCTGAAGACCAGCAAGAAAGAGAATGATTGGCATAGCTACTCCTTGCCATAGAAGAACAAAAATAGTTGCCACTACCGCTCCGACAGGTGTCCCTAATAGACTCTCTTGTAAAAAACTAATTCCTAAAATTTTTCCAATCGTTGGAAGCCCATAGTTGAAGAATTGTTTAAAAATCAAGGAAACTGTCAAACCAGATAAAACAGCCGGGAAAAAGAACCAAGCTCTAAAGAAGGTCCGCCCCTTCATCTTAGAATTTAAGGCTCGTGCCACAACCATCCCAATCGTAATCTCTCCAATAATCAATGCCAGAGTTAAAATCAAAGTAAAGGATATGGCTGTGAAGAATTTCCCATCAATCATCAGTAATTTGTAGTTATTTAAACCAACAAATTTATAATTATAGGTCAATCCAGTCCAGTTAGTCAAACTATAGAAAGCACCTTGTACCATTGGAAAGTAAAAGAAGATAGCTTGTAAAGCAAGCGGGATGAGCAAAAATGTCCAACCCCAGTATTTATTTAAAAATTTTCGAATAGCCATATCATCTTAACTCCTATTCTAGTCCAAATCTGCCTTCATTGGATTAAAGAAAGCATTGAGATTGTTTGCCATATTTTTCAGATTTTTATCCATCAGGTAACCTGCACTTAGATTAAAAAAGTCTTCTTCAGAGTTCCAGCGTTGGCCCAACCAAACATAATGTTTGTCCGTAAAAGCCAGTTTAGAAATAGCTGCAAGCGCTGAATCTTCTTTTTCCTGTATACCTTTCACCGCAACTGGTGATCCATCTATATCATAGTATGACTGCATAGCTTTTGGACTAGTCATATAGCTGATAAATTCTTCGGTTTCCTTAGGGTGTTTGGTAGTAGCTGAAGTTGATAATGCCATATCCCCTGCACCAACAGTGACTTCTTTTCCTACTTCTTCTCCAGGAAAGGCAAACATCCCCACCTCAAATTTTGGATCCTGTTGATTAATTGCGGCTAATGCCCATGATCCTTGTGGCATCATCAAGGCTTTTTCACTCGAAAATGCTACCACCGCATCATTATAAGAGGCACCACGCCAACCATCTTGAGCATTATCTGCTAATAAATCGAGTCGTTCTGCATCTGCTTTTAAAATAGCATCATCTGCAGAGATTGCGTTTGGTTTTGAAAAGCGAAGGTAGTTATTAGCCGCGTCTCCACTACCTGTAAGAGTAATGAGAGAAAGTTGGTGGTAACCATTTAGTGTCCAGCCTTCATTGCCTGCAACTGCAAACGGAGAATGCCCACTATCTTTTATCTTTTTAACAATCTCTTGAAACTCTTTAAAAGTCTTCGGTTCCTCAAGTCCTAATTCTTTAAACTTTGTTTTATTGTAATAAATTCCATAAAGGTTAGCCGTTAAAGGCACACTATAAACCTTGTTATTGATTGCATACTTTTCGGCATAGTCATTCTTGATGTTCTCAAGATAGGATTTTCCTGTCATATCTGCAAAATAACCTGCTTTTGCCCACTCCTGAAAATCCATATTTTGAGGATAGATATTAATAATATCTGGAACATCTCCTGATAAAATCCGAGTCTTCAGAACAATTCCAGCTGCGGGTACTGTAGTCAGCTTCACATCAATATTAGGGTGTTCCTTTTCAAAATCATCCACTATCCTTTGCAAGGTATCTGCCATCTCGGTCTTCTGGTTAAAAAACTCAATCGTTACCTTACCATCAGCTGGTTGATTGCTCTGACCACAAGCCACTAGACCTAGTAAACTTACCCCAGCTACTAAAAGAAAACCTGCTTTCTTATACCATTTCATTGGAATGCCTCCTTAATAAATTTATACGCTTTTAGTATAGTCTTTTGAATTTATACTGTCTACTCAAAAAATCTCCTGGCGATAAGGTAACAGTTAAACCTGCATACATGAGCTCTGCACCCGAGTAAACAATGTTTGTCCCTTCCAGCTCATAAAGCCCTTCCACCTCTAAGTCTTTCAGTTTCAAGGTGGTTTCCATTGTTTCCACAACTGATAGGACTCGGACGTAGGTTACAATCGTTTGATTTCCATAGTTAAATTGTACAGCTACTTCATTGGATGCAGCATCGGGATTAATTAACCTATACTGATTTCCCAACTGGACTACTGGTCGCAATTCTTTATACAAGTTCACCTGATTAGCGATCTCAGCTTTCTCCTCATCTGATAAACTTGTCAAATCAAGCTCATAACCCAGATTTCCCATCATGGCTACATGGCCACGTGTTTCTAACGGTGTCTTTCGTCCCATCTGGTGATTCGGTACTGCTGACACATGAGCCCCCATAGAAATGGTTGGATAGAGATAGGATGAACCGTATTGAATTGGTAAACGTGCAATGGCATCTGTATTATCACTAGCCCAGACTTGTGGGAAATAGCGCATCATACCAAGATCATTTCGTCCACCACCACCAGAGCAGGACTCAAAGAGAATATGGCTATGCTTCTCTGTCAGATAAGAAACGAGTTCATAAAGTCCCAGCATGTACTGATGAGATTGCATCTGTGTCTCTAGATAAGTTAAGCCATTTCCTAGGTTAGTGATATTGCGGTTCATGTCCCATTTGATGTAGTCAATCTCATGATAAGATAGGAGTTCATCTAAGACATTTTTCAAGTATTCTACTACCTGAGGATTGGCAAGATTAAGTACTAATTGATTTCTAGAATAGGTATGCTCATAGCCAGGAACCTGAATGGCCCAGTCAGGATGTTTGCGATACAAATCGCTATCAACAGAAATCATCTCAGGTTCTAACCAAAGGCCAAACTGCAAACCTCTGTCATGGATAGCTGAAATCAAACTTTCTAGGCTTCCACCCAGTTTTTCCTCATTAACAACCCAATCACCTAAAGCACGATTATCATCAAAGCGATTTCCAAACCACCCATCATCTAATACAAAAAGTTCTATTCCAACTTTCTTAGCTTCATCAGCTAATTCTAACAGTTTTTCTCTCTGAAAGTCAAAGTAGGTAGCTTCCCAGTTATTGATTAGAATTGGACGCTCTTTTTTAGAAAATTTACTTGGCATAATGTGCTTAAGTACAAAATTCTGACTTTCATGACTAATACCAGTTAATCCCTTATCTGAATAAGTCACTAAAGCTACCGGTGTTTCAAAGTCTTCCTCAGGATCTAACTTCCAAGAAAAGTTTTCTGGATTAATGCCAATAGCCACTCGAACTTCATTCAGTTGATTCTTTTGGACAAAAGCTTCGAAGTTTCCACTATACAGTAGTTGCAGAGCAAACACATTCCCAGCATCCTCTGTAACTCCTTGATCACATAATAGAAGAGCTGGTGTTTGAGCATGCCCAGAAGCTCCACGGTTCGAACTAATCGAAAAGATTCCTTGCTCTACCTGTTGACGTCGAACAGTCTTTTCACGAGCATAAGCTCCCTGTAAAGTCACTATTTCGTAAGCTGCAGCAGGAAAATCAGCCATAAAAGAAAAGTCCTTATGAATGACAACTTCCTGATTACTATTATTCTCCAATTTGCTGTAACTAGCAATTGTCGCATCATTATCAAAAGCAGTATAATACAAAGTCAGACTAAGTTTAGCTTGAGGATCTTTTAAAATCAAGACAAGCGTCTCTGTATCATCCATGCTGTGAGGAGAAGGTAAGCCCTGTGGACCATTCTGACCTTTTAAAATCTTTGCTTCTACAAATCGAAAGTCTGTTACTTCAGTTGCATCATGTTGAACCTGTAAAGTTGGTTTTCTAAAGTCACCCAAACCATGTTGCCCAAAAATTTGACGTTGCGTATCCAAACTAAAGGTTCGATTAGTAGCTGTTGGATTACCAGAAAAAGCATGATCGCGTTCATAAACACTATTAGAACCTCCATAGTTCTTAATAGTCTTTCCTAAATGTTTTAATAATAAGAACCCATCCCTATTTTCAATAATCAAACTTAAATCTTTACTCTCAACGTAAAATAGATTATTCTCTATCCGAATTCCCATAACTTGTACCTCATCGATTTCCTGATAAAATTTTAGCAAATAAAAGCGCTTTCTAAAATAGAAAAATGTCTCTAAAGTATGGTAAAATGTTAGGTAGGAGGTGGCCCATGCTCGTTTTTTCAGAATACCAGACTGGAACAATTGATCTTTCTCTTAGCTTCTACGGTTATGAAGAATGCACGCCTAACTACTCTTTTGGCCCAGCTATTCGAGATACCTATGTACTCCATTACATTACTAAAGGAAAAGGTCAATTCCATTATAAGGGGAAAATTGTTGATTTAAAGGCAGGAGATTTCTTTTTACTAAAACCAGATGAATTAACATTCTATCAAGCAGATAGCCAGGATCCTTGGGCTTACTACTGGTTGGGGATCACTGGAGGGAGGGCACCTGACTACTTTGCTCTATCTCAAATTTCTGATCAATCCTACCTCATCCAGTCAAATAACTGTCATACACAAACAACTGCAAAACTCATCTCAGATATTGTCCGCTTCGCTCAAATAACAAAATCAAATGAATTGGCTCAACTCCACATTATGGGACAACTCCATGAACTAATGTTTCATCTAGGAACGATTGCTCCCAATCAGAAAAAAGAGAATATTTCATCAACCCACCAGCTCTATCTTGACTGCAAACGATTAATTGATAGTCACTATCCACAATCGCTCACCATTCAAGATTTAGCAAAAGAGCTATCGGTTCATAGAAGTTACTTAACTAGTGTGTTTAAAGAATTTCACCAACTCTCTCCAAAAGAGTATTTACTTTTCGTTCGAATGAACCGTGCTCAACAGTTACTAGAGCACACCAATGAAACGATCAAGGTCATTGCGTATTCTGTGGGTTTTTCAGATCCATTACATTTCTCAAAAGCCTACAAGCAGTTTTTTCATAAAACACCTAGTCAAACTCGAAAAGAATACTCTCATTCCCTCTCAGCTAGAAAGGAAAATCAATGAAATCACACCAACTAGTCTACCAAATATTAGCTAGAGAAAACGATTATGTTAGCGGAGAAAAAATCGGAGAAGAACTGAATTTAAGCCGCACGTCCATATGGAAAGCAATCCAACGTCTTCAACAAGAAGGCCTAGAAATTGACAGTATCAAAAATAGAGGCTACAAGCTTATTCAAGGCGATCTGATATTACCTGATTTGATTCAAGAGAAAACCAACTTAATCGTTCACTACAAGCCTGAGACCAAATCAACCCAAACAGATGCAAAAGAAGGAATTGAAGCTGGAAACAAAGGAAATACACTCTATCTTTCAACCTGTCAAACAGCAGGTCGTGGCCGCTTTCAGCGCCCCTACTATTCTCCATCTCAGGGAGGCATCTATATGTCCCTGCATATTCAACCAAACCTTCCCTATGAAAAGCTCCCATCCTATACTCTCCTTGTAGCTGCTGCAGTCTACAAAGCCATTAAAAACCTAACTATGATAGAAGTAGATATCAAATGGGTAAATGACATCTACTTTAAAAATAAAAAAATAGCAGGTATCCTCACCGAAGCGATGACATCAGTTGAGACAGGGGTGGTTACAGATGTCATTATCGGTGTTGGAATCAACTTTGCCATCAGCGATTTTCCCAAAGAGATAAAAGAAAAAGCTGGAAGTCTCTTTACACCACCAGCTCCTATCACACGAAACGAACTAATCTCAGAAATTTGGCGTTGTTTCTACCAAACAGCACCCGAAGAACTACTCTATCTTTATAAAGAACACTCTCTTGTTCTAGGAAGAGAGGTCAGTTTTATCCAAGATCAGACTGAAAAAAAAGGAGTCGCCAAGGACATCTCCGACAAAGGACAACTCTTTATCCAGCTTGATGACCAGACAGAAATCTGGCTCAATAGTGGTGAAATCTCACTCACTAGCTGGACTTAACAAACAGCACTATATGATGTCTAGAATCTCATCTAGCAAGCATATAGTGCTGTTTGAATGTAGAAAGTAACAGATATATAAATAGCTAGCTTCCTATCAACAATTTACAGGTGGATAGCTTTTGAGGCATTCTTTTTATATGCCGTGCTATGTACCAAAGAAGCTCCATAGCAGTGATTCTCATATTCAAGCATAATCAATGGCAACGCAAAAACTTTAACAGCATATAAAAGCAGCCAAAACATAAAGATTTCAGCTTTTATATTCACCAAATTTTTACTAAACATCTCGTACAAGAAGCATGCATTTAAAGCCATATTGAAGAGACTTGCCAACGTTGCTAAGACTATATTGGTTTTCAATTTTGGATGATAATATTTAGCCACATATAAGGCCAATAATGAAATATTATAAAGGCAAATCGGTTGATAATTTTCTCTATAAATAACCAGCGTCTTACGATTATAGAACAGGAAACCATGAGGTCCACGATGATATTCATTGATCCAGACATGGCTAAGACCTCTAATCTCATCCCAAGCTACAAATAAATCAATTTTTCTTAGATAAATCCCTTTTTTATAAATCGAACATTTCCATTTAAACAAGAAAGATAGAAGAAAAGTAAGGAGTAAAACCGCAACTGTAACAATCTTCAACTCCCCTTGCCCGATAATCAAGGATAGGTTAAAAAAGCGAATTTGCGCTTTTTTTGCATCTAAGATCATTGAAATCACAGTTAGAAATACTACAAAGATAAATAGTATAAATCTATAAAAAATACTATGAAATTTTACTCCATTTTCCATCTCGATTATCCCCCAGCCACTTAAAGTCCCTAACCTTAGTATACCACTAAATCTAGTCTATTTATGATTTTTTCTAATATGAAAGTTACTGAAACAGCATTAGATAATAGAGCTCAATAATATTTGTAGTAGGTAAATCCACTATGGAGATTATGTAGCCTAGAAAAAAAGTCCCAATGACCTATAATGAAAAGCGACTAAACAACTCATTAGAAAGATTCATATGGAACAATTACATTTTATCACAAAACTACTCGATATCAAAGACCCTAATATCCAAATTATGGATGTTGTTAATAAAGATACCCACAAGGAAATCATCGCTAAACTCGACTACGACGCTCCATCTTGTCCTGATTGCGGAAATCAAATGAAGAAATATGACTTTCAAAAATCATCTAAAATTCCTTACCTCGAAACAACTGGTATGCCTACCAGAATTCTCCTTAGAAAACGCCGTTTCAAGTGCTATCAGTGCTCGAAAATGATGGTCTCTGAGACTTCTCTCGTCAAGAAAAATCATCAAATCCCTCGTATCATCAACCCGAAAATTGCTCAAAAGTTGATTGAAAAGACTTCTATGACCGACATTGCCCGCCAGCTTGCCATTTCAACTTCAACCGTCATTCGAAAGCTCAATGACTTCCGTTTTAAACATGATTTTTCTCGTCTTCCCGAGATTATGTCTTGGGATGAGTATGCCTTCACTAAGGGAAAGATGAGCTTTATTGCTCAGGATTTTGAAAAGCTCAATATCATCACTGTCCTTGAAGGCAGGACACAAACTATCATCCGAAATTACTTTCTGCGCTACGAGCGAGCTGTTCGTTGTCAGGTGAAAATCATTACGATGGATATGTCTAGTCCCTACTATGGACTTGTCTAAACAGCTTCGCTTTCGAATTTCTAGGCTCAGGCTGAAACAGTCTCCCAGATTGTTT